>CAWFEO010000001.1:0-25043 GCA_963814885.1 uncultured Alphaproteobacteria bacterium
GCCTGCGCGGCTTCAATGGCGGCCGTGGCGGATGATAGTCTCGCGGCCGCAACGCGCAGCACGTGGAGGGCACGCCATGCGGATAGCGACGCTCGTTTTGGCCTTGGCGGCCGCCTGCGCCGCGTCGCCCGCATTTGCCCAGGCGCGCGTTCTGACGACACCGGAGCAAGGCTTGGATCAGGCGCCGGCCTCACAAGCGCCGGCCAAAGACGAAAGCCAGGCTCCGGCCGTGGCACCGGCACCGCCGCCGCAAGAGCTGGCTCCGGTGCAGGCGCAACAGCAAGAGCAGGCCCCGGCCGCCGCGCAGGCGCAGCCGCCGGCGAAAATTCAAGATCAAATTCCAAGCCAGGCGCGGCGCCAGGATCGTGCGCGGCCGCTGGTGCCAGGCCGCTACACCTTCAACCGGGTCGAGGGCGGGCTGCTGCGCCTCGACAACAAGTCGGGCACGGTCGCGTTCTGCAAACCGAATACCACCGGCTGGGTCTGTGACGGCGTGCAAGATGAGCGCGCGGCGTTGGACAAGGCGATCACCCGGCTGCGCTATGAAGCGGCGACCGTGAAAGCCGCATTGGCGGCCGTGAAGGATGAGGTGGCGGCCATAAAGGGTGCGGTCGAGGCTATGGAGGATGAGGTGGCGGCCGCAAAGGGCGGGATCGCGGCTGCAAAGGATGAGGTCGCGGCGACGAAGGGCGCGGTGGCGACTGTAAAGGATGAGTTGGCGGCCACGAAAGGCACGGTGGTGGCTGCAAAGGATGAGGTCGCGGCGACGAAGGGCGCGGTGGCGGCTGTAAAAGATGGGGTTGCGGCCGCGAAAAGCACGGTGGCGGCTGTGAAGGATGAGATGGCGGCCACGAACAGCGAAGTGTCGGCCATAAAGAACGAGGTGGCGGCCTTGAAGAATGAGGTCGCGCGCTTGCACGCGCCGCCGCCGCCTCCGCCGCAGACGGCCCCTCCGGCGCCGCATTCCGGCAAAGACGGTGACGCGCAGATCAAGCTGCCGACCGCCGACGACGTTGCCCGTGCGCGCGCCTTTATCGCGGACACCTGGCACCGGCTGGTCGAGATGATCGAGAACTGGCAGAAGGACGTGTTGCGCAAAAGCTAGCGAGCCAAGAGCTGGCGTGGCAAGAGCTAGCGTGGCAAAAGCTAGCGTGGCATGTCGGGATCATGCGCCAAGCAAAATTGTCGGCTATCAGCGAGACGAGCCCGCAACTGATCGCGACCGCCACGCTGCGCGTGGATACGCCGGGCGCGGGCTTCACCGACATCACGCGTCATGCCGCCGACTTCATCGCGCAGGCGGGCGCCGGCGACGGCGTGCTGCTGGCCTATCTGCGCCACACCTCGGCCTCGCTCACCATCCAGGAGAATGCCGATCCCGACGTGCAGACGGACTTGACCGCCGCGCTCGACCGCCTGGCGCCGGAACAAGCGCCCTGGATCCACGACGTCGAGGGCCCCGACGACATGCCCGCGCATGTGAAGGCGATGCTCAACGGCGTGTCGCTGCATGTGCCGGTGACGGCCGGGGCGCTGGCGCTCGGCACCTGGCAGGGGCTCTATCTGGTCGAGCACCGGCGCCGGCCGCACAGCCGCGAGGTCATCTTGCAGTTCGTCGGCAGCCGCACTTAACGCAAGCCGATATCGAGGCCGGTGAGCGCGAGCAACAGCGCGATGGTCCACATCGCCACCGCGACGGCGGAGGTCCACAGCGCAAAGGTGAGATAGGTGTCGCGCAACACAGTCGCGGCCAAGCGCTGCGCATAGGCGGCCGGCGGCCGCTCATCCTTCGGCAGGCACAGCCACATTTCGGTTTTGCGGTAAGGCTTGGTGCGCGCCTCGTGGGCCTTGTACATCAGCACCACCGCCATCACGACGGTCAGCAGTCCGCCGGCCTTGAGCGAGAGATTAAGCTCGTAGGACAAACCGACCATGAGGCAGAAAATCGCCAGCGCGCCGAACAGGCACGCCCGCAGCACGGTCTGGAATGCGACGCGGCGCATCCGTTCCATCGCACGCCCGGCGCCTCGTTGTCCTCTTGTCGATGGGCGCTATTTTAGCGTGATTTGCGGGGCGTCGGGATTCACGAATTGGTGTGACGGTTCGGCCTGTGCCAGACCCGCCGCCACGCCCATCGCCAAGGCCGTACAATAAAGCATGCTGGCGAATGCCGAGGCGTCCTTGGCAAAATGCAGCAGCAGCGTTTCCAGATGGCTTTTGGCCCAGCGCCGGCCGTCGTCGCCCGGCGGCCGCTCCTCCTCCGGCAGTGCGCGCCAGACCTCGCTGCGTTCGAGCCGCTCTTCGGTGAGGAAATAGGCCCGCAGCAGCAGGCCGACGGAAAAAACCAGGGCGACGGTCGCGCCGATCGCGAAGGCCAGCGCCAGCTCGAAGCTGAACGCCAGCATCAGCAGCATGGCGGCCAGCGACACGAAGCCGGCGTCACGCGCCACCGTAAAAAAAGCAAACCGCGTAAAGGGGTTCATCGGCCCTCCTTTCAGACCTCCACCCCCCAAGCACCCCCTAAACAAATGCAAGCGCCGTGCCAGACCGCGCCTGCATCGCCACGTCACGAGACAAACCGCGCGGCCGCCGTTGGGTTCCACCGGGCGCGGCCGCGGACAATTCGTCTAAAATTCGCGCTTTGCCGGCTGGCGGCTTGTTCGCTTGCGCTCCGCTTGATAGGCAACAAGCGCGGCCCGGTTGCCGCCTGGCACAGCGCCCGACGGGCGGCAATCATGGCAGCGCAGCGCGCGACCGCATGACTTCATTTTGGGAAAAAGCCGGGGCTTTCTTGCGCGGCGCGGCGGGCTTGCTGTGGACCCGGCGCGACACGGCGCCCATCGCCACCGTGGCCGCGCTCGAGGGCTTCGTCACGAGTCGGTCGACCTACATCGCGCAGAAGACGCTCTACGACTACGTCAAGACGCGCATGGGAACACGCTATCCGGCCATGTTCGAGGACAAGAACATCGTCGCGTCGCTCAACATCGCCAAGATGCACGTCTTCGCCGCCTGCCAGTCCGACCTGACCATCTATGCCGTCGCCACGGTGCTGCACGGGCGCCCCGTCGGCAACGATGCCCGCGAGGCCATGGCGCGGCGTTGCTATGCGGCGGGCCTGCGCGAAACCGCCGCCGGCGCGCCCGCCGAATTCTCGGTGCAGGATTGCATCGGCGAATTCGATCGCCGCCTCGCCGAGACCGACTGGCAGCGCGGCGCGCTACAGCCGGAAAACTTCACGGTCAGCCCGCTTGCGCTGTTGCGGTGGGCCCCCATCGCCGACAACCTGAAGAAATTCGACAGCGAGATCGTCGAGAATTCGGTAAAATTCTCTTGGCGCGACGTTCGCGAGCAGTTCCGCAAGCGCGTCGATGCCGACGCGGTCAGCGCCGACTGGGCGCGGCAGCCGGCCTGAGCGGAAATCGCGGCGGCGGAATTACTTGTTCAGGTGGCGATAGATCATGGCGGCGATGTCGCCTTCCAGCGGGAAAGACAGCATGCCCATCACCGAATAGCCGAGCAGCCAGGGCATCAGGTAGAACCGGATCATGAAGAAGAACCAGGCGACATAGAGCGGGACCAGCGCGTCGAGCAGGAAGCTCGGCGTGATCGGCCTGAACAGCTTGAGCAGCGGGTTGGTTACCCGCACGAAAAACCGCATGAAGAAGAAGCTGGAATCCTCGGGCAGGAAAAAGCCCATCGCGGTCCGCCCGACCAGCGTCCACATGATCACGCCAAGGACGTAGTCGATGGCGATGACCCAGATCGGGAAGTTGGCGATCGGCATATTGGTCATGGCGCATTCTTAGCATGCCCGGCAAAAAATGAGGGGCGGGAAAATTTCCCGCCCCCCACGTTTTGCTTGCCAGACGATCAGTGAGTCTGGGCGAGGATGGTGCCGCCAGTCGGGACACGCACCTCGTCGATCATCTTCAGCGTCTCCGCGTCCGGCGCCGGCGTCAGCAGGCTGACCACCACGGTGGCGATCAGGCTGACCGGCATGCCGATCATGCCGAAGCGCAGGCCGTCGATGCCGAGCCACGGTGCGTGGCCGGTCTGGACGTACCAGAGGTACCCGGCACCGGAGAGGAAGCCGAGGACCATGCCCGCGATCGCCCCCTCACGGTTGGCGCGCTTCCACCACACGCCGAGCACGAGCGGGAAGAAGAGGCCGGAGTTGGCGAAGCAGAACGCCCAGGCCACCGCGCCGAGAATGCCGGTGAGCTGGAGTGACGCGATCGCGCACGCCGCCACGCCGATGATGACCAGAAGAATTCGCGCCACGATGAGTCGCAGGCGGGAATCCGCGTTCGGATCGATCATCTTGTAGTAGAGGTCGTGGCTGAGCGCGTTGGCGATCGCCAGCAGCAAGCCGTCGGCGGTCGACATGGCCGCCGCCAGGCCGCCGGCGGCGACGAGGCCCGAAATGACGTATGGCAGACCGGCCATTTCCGGCGTTGCCAGCACGACGATGTCGGGCCGCATGAAGAACTCGTTGATCTGCAGGATTCCGTCATGATTGCTGTCGGAAACCTTGAGCATTCCAACGGCCGCCCAGTTCTTGATCCACGCCAAATCGGCCACCGCGGCAAACGGTTTGCCGATGATGGAGGTTGGAAGATTTGGATCGATCAGCTGCAGCTTGGTCAGCGTCGCCAGGCACGGCGCGGTGAAGTACAGCAGGAAGATGAAGAACAGCGACCATCCCACCGACTTGCGCGCCGCCCGCACGGTCGGCGTGGTGAAATAACGCATCAGGATGTGCGGCAAGGACGCCGTGCCCGTCATCATGCACAGCGCGAGCGTGAAGAACTTCCAGCTCTCCAGTGTACTACCGGTCGCGTTGATCGGTGTCGTCAGGATACTGAGACCCTTGAACGTCTCGGTTGCTTTGGCCCCGAGATGTATGGCGGGTTGCAGTTCCTGAATGCGGTGGACGGCTCCGCCGTAGTCGAAGTGCGGGATGAAGCCGAAGCCCTGCTTGTTGGACATCCAGATCACCGGCGTCAGGTAGGCGATGATCAGCACGATGTACTGGGCCACCTGGGTCCAGGTCACCGCCCGCATGCCGCCCAGCATGGAGCACATCAGGATGGCCACGAGGCCGACCCAGATGCCGACGCTGAAGGGGATCTGCAACGCGCGCGCGGCGATGGTGCCGGAGGCGTTGATCTGTGCGGTCACGTAAGTGAAGGAGGCGACCACCAGGACGACCACCGCGCACAGGCGGGCCAAGTTGCCGCCGTAGCGGGTGCCGATGAAGTCCGGCACCGTGTAGCAGCCGAACTTGCGCAGATACGGCGCCATCAGGGCGTTCACCAACACGTAGCCGCCGGTCCAGCCGACGACGAAGCCCATGTAGATGTAACCGCCGAAATACACGCCGCCGGCCAGCGCGACGAACGATGCGCCCGACATCCAGTCGGCCGCCGTCGCCATGCCGTTATAGACCGCCGGCACCTCGCGGCCCGCCACGTAGTAGGCGTCCAGTTGCATGGTGCGGGACAGCCAGCCGATGATCGCATAGATGCAGATCGTGAAGGCGACGAACAGAATGCCGATCGTCGCGGCGCTCACCCCCATGCTGCTGAGGATGGACATCAATATGATGAAGAGGATGAACCCGCCCGTGTAGATCCCGTAGACCTTCGGGAGGTTATCGACCAGTCTGCCTTGTAAGAATGCCATGGTGTGCCCCCTTTACTCTTCGCCCATGCCGAACTCGTCGTCGATTTTGTCCTGGAACCAGTTCTGGATAACGATCATCAGGACGAAAGCGATCAGCGAGCCTTGGGCGGTGAAGTAGAAGCCGAGCGGGAAGCCGATGAAACTCATCGAGTTCAACGCATGCGCGTTCCACGGCAACACGAACGAGAAGATTACCCAGAAGAATAGAATGACAAACGTGAGGTTCCTCGTTTTCGCCCAGTGTTGTTCTCTCTTAGTTTCGTCGCTTGCAGCCATGGTCGTTCCCTCCATAAGTCGTGCCTTGCGATTGAAGGCACCGCTGCTGTTCGCACGTTATGGCGAGCGGACACGAATGTGATCCGGGATCGGGTCTTGCGAGGCCGGCGTGCTTGTTCGCTTCTTTTCCGGGATCGCTTGGTACCGTTCCCCCGCTTCGGTCGTCGTGTTGATCGGTGATCGACCGCGGCGTGGACGATTCGCGTTCAGTCGCCTCCCTAAGCATGCCGAGCTCGCGCGGCGCGCGGATCGGTCGTTCGAATTTGGGGGAGTCGATGGCGAGTAGTAGCGGCGCCCCCCGGCTCGCCGCGTCGCACCCGGTCGCGTTACCGAGTGGACCGAGTAAACTTAGATTAACATTGTGTAATCCGCATCCTTATAAGACTTTCGGACAAGGATTTTTTACAAAGGCTCTGAAATGGCTTGACAATTAGCGGCCCACACTTTTCGCCGTGGGCTGAATTCTAATGCTGCATTGCACACTGTGCGGTCGGTGGCGGCACCGCGATTCTGCAAAGAAATGCCGCGGCGATCTCGCGGCGCTGGAAAGTGAAGTAAGGTATGTAGATTGCCGGGAGGGCGAGCGCATGGCTGCCGCCCCGCGTTCGAAAGGTTGCTTCGGTTGAACGAGGTCACGAATTATCGCCTGGTGATCGCCGACGACCATCCGCTGTTTCGCGGCGCGCTACGCGAGGCGGTCGCCGGACTGCTGGAGCGCGTGGACATCGCGGAAGCCGGCACGTTCGACGAGGTTGCCGAACTGCTCGAGCGCGGCGGCGACGTCGATCTCATCCTGCTCGATCTGACCATGCCCGGCGTGCGCGGCTTCTCCGGGCTGATGTATATGCGCGCGCAATATCCGAGCGTGCCGGTGGTCGTGGTGTCGGCCAACGACGACCCGGGCGCGATCCGCCGCTGCATGGAATTCGGCGCCTCCGGCTTCATCCCCAAGACGCTCGGCGTCGACGCCATGCGCGGCGCCATCCGCGGCGTGCTGGACGGCGGGTTGTGGACGCCGCCCGACGTCGATCTCACCGCCGGCTCCGATGCCGAGATCAGCGAATTGATGACGCGCATGGCGACGCTGACGCCGCAGCAGGTACGCGTGCTGATGATGCTGTCGGAGGGCCTGCTCAACAAGCAGATCGCCTATCAGCTCGGCGTATCGGAGGCGACCATAAAAGCGCACGTCTCCGCCATCCTGCAGAAGCTCGGCGTCGAAAGCCGCACCCAGGCGGTGATCGCCGCCGCCAAGATCGAAGCTGGCCAGTCGCCGCAGAACGCGACGGCGGAGGGCTAACGTTCTCGCAGCAAATTCTGCGTCATGCCTGGGCCTGATCCGGGCATCCATGATGCGTTTCGGCACGCGAGGGACTTACCTAAGACCGCAATTGCTAAAGCGCCTCATGGATTGCCGGGTCAAGCCCGGCAATGACGGCGGAGAGGCTACCGCGAAAATTCTACTCCGCTGCCGCCACCCGCAGCACCCGCCACTGCGCCAGAAGCGCGCGCAGCGCCGCCGGCTTGATCGGCTTGTGCAGCACCTGGATGCCTTCGGCGCGTGCCTGCTCGCGCACGGTCGGCGAGCGGTCGGCGGTGATGAGGATGGCCGGCACCTCGCCGCAGCGCCGGCGCAGCGCCATGACGGCGTCGATGCCGTTGCCGCGGTCGAGATGATAGTCGACCAGCAACCCGTTGGGCATGGTGGGGCTTTCCGCGATCGCCGCCAGCGCGGTGCCGAGATCCGGCGCCTTGATCACCTCGCAGCCCCAGCCACGCAGCAAGGTCTCCATACCGTCGAGCACCGCCGGCTCGTTGTCGATGCACAGCGCGGTGGTGCCGGCCAGTTGGCCGGGGTCGACACGGGGCTCGTTGCGCGCCGGCTGGTCGACCGGCGCCGCGGCCGACAGCGGCACCGTGACCGCGAAATGCGAGCCGCGGCCGGCAGCGGAATCCACCTCCACCCGGCAGCCGAGCACGCGCGCCACGCGCTCAACGATCGACAAGCCGAGCCCCAAGCCGCGCGCGATCTTGGCGCCGGCGTCAAGCCGGTGAAACTCCACGAAAATGTCGCGCTGCTTGGAGCGCGGGATGCCGACGCCGGTGTCGTAGACGTCAATGCGCAAGGCCTCGCCGCGCCGCCGGCAGCCGATCAGCACGCGGCCGGTAGGCGTGTATTTGATGGCGTTGGAGACGAGGTTCTGGATCAGCCGGCGCAGCAGCCGCCGGTCGGCGCGCACCACGGCTGAGCTCGGTACGAATTTGAGCTCGATCCCCTTGCCGCTTGCGAGCGGCGAGAATTCCAGCTCGATCTGGCGCATGAGTTCGTCGATGCGGAAGCTGACGAATTCCGGGCGCATGGCGCCGGTATCGAGGCGTGACATGTCGAGCAGCGCGCCGAAGATTTCCTCAACCGCTTCCAGCGAGGCGTCGACATTGTCGACCAGCCGCCGGTCGTCGCCGCCGCCGCGCTCGATCAGGCTGGTGACGTAGAGCCGCGCCGCGTTGAGCGGCTGCAAGATGTCGTGGCTCGCCGCCGCCAGGAACTTGGTCTTGGAAATATTGGCCGCGTCGGCCTCGCCTTTTGCCCGGGCCAGTGCCGCGTTGAGCAGCGTGAGCTCCTCGGTGCGCTCGCGCACGCGCCGCTCCAGCGTCTCGTTGGCGCGCTCCAGCGCTTCCGCCGACTCCACGCTGGCGGTGATGTCGGTGAAGGTGGTGACGATGCCGCCGTCCGGCATGCGGTTGGCGCGCACCTCGATCACCATGCCGGGCTCGGCGAAGCGCTCCAGGAACGGCTCGCTGCCGGAGATGTAGGCCGCGAGCTGCTTGTGCACGAATTCGTCGATGCGGTCCTGGCTGATTTCGCTGCGGCGGCCGTTAAAGCGCAGGATTTCAGCGAGCCCGACGCCGGTGCGGATCAGGCTCGGCGGCAGATCGAGGATTTCGCCGAACTGCCGGTTCCAGCAGATCAGCTGCAGGTCCTTGTCGAACACGGCGATGCCCTGGCGCACGTGGTCGAGCGCGGTCTGCAATATTTCGCGGTTGTACTGAATGGCGGCATTGGCGTCGTCGAGCAGCTTGAGCGCGGCCTTGGTCGAGACCGTGCGCTTGCGCAGCAGCAGCGACAGCACCAGCCGCGACGAAGCCGCGCCGATGGCGGAGGCGAGAATGTGCTCGGCATAGCGCACCAGGCGGAAATCGGCCTCTTCGGTCGGCTCGATGCTGATGCGCTGACTGGCGGCGAAGCTTTCGATAGCGGTGCGCGTGCGCTCCTCGCCGAGATAGCGCGCCACCGTCGTTGCGAGTTCCTCCACCGTCACCGAGGAGCGCCAGAGCCGGAAGCTCGGCGTGATCGGCGTAAGCTCGGAGGGCGCGAACAGGTTGGCTTGCAGCCGCTCGATCGGCGAGGGCGCCTGGCGCAGCGAGAACCCGACATAGCAAAGGATGTTGATCGTCAGGCTCCACACCACGCCGTGCACGACCGACGGCAGGTGCAGCCCGAGCAGGTGCTGCGGCCGCAGCATGGCGATGCCCCACGGCCCGTCGGTGAGGATGTGGCGCCCGACGATGCCGATGTCGGCGAAGCTCGGCAGCAGCAGAGTATAAGCCCAAACCAAAATGCCCGCGGTCATGCCGGCGATGGCGCCGCGGGCGGTCGCGCGCCGCCACAACAACCCGCCGAAAAATGCCGGCGCCAGCTGCGCGATCGCCGCGAACGAAAGAATGCCGATGGCGAAAAGCTGCGCCTCGCCGGCCGAGCGGTAATACATGTAGGCGAGCAGCAGCAGCGCGAAGATCGCCACCCGCCGCACCGTCAGCAGCAGCGAGCCGATGTTCTCGCGGCCGGTGATCAGCGTCTCGCGCCGTTGCAGCACCAGCGGCATGACGATGTCGTTCGACACCATGATCGAGAGCGCGACCAATTCCACGATCACCATGGCGGTCGCCGCAGACAGGCCGCCGACAAAGGCGGCGATGGTGAGGATGTTGGAGCCCGCCTGCAGCGGCAGCGCCAACACGAACATGTCGCTGTCGACCGTGCCGCTCGGGAAGGTCAGCAGGCCGGCGAGCGCGATCGGCACCACGAACAGGTTGATCAGCACCAGATAGAGCGGAAACAGCCAGCGCGCGCGCTTGATCTCGTCTTCATTGTGGTTCTCCACCACCGCCACGTGGAATTGCCGCGGCAGCAGGATGATCGCCACGAATGACAACAACGTGGTGGCGATGAGCGTGCCGAAGGGCGGCTCGCGCGCGAAGATCGAGGCGATGCTCGGCTGTTGGCGCGCGGCCTCAAGCAGCGCGTTGGGACCCCCGAACATCCAGAACGTCACGAAAATGCCGACCGCCAGGAAAGCGAACAGCTTGACCATCAATTCGGTGGCGATCGCCAGCATCAAGCCGTCCTGGTGCTCGGTGGCGTCGATATGGCGGGTGCCGAACAGCACCGCGAAGGCCGCCATCGACAGCGCCACGAACAGCGCGATGTCGCCGAGCAGCGGCCGCGTCACGCTGGCGCCCGGCGCGATGATGGTCTCCAGCGAGGAGGACACCGCCTTGAGCTGCAGCGCGATGTAGGGAACGGTGCCGACGATGGCGATCAGCGCCACCGTCGCCGCCACCGCCTGGCCCTTGCCGTAGCGCGCGGCGATGAAGTCGGCGATCGAGGTGATGTTCTGCGCTTTCGCCAGCCGCACGATACGCACGAGCAGCGGCGTGAACAGGCCGATCATCAGCATCGGGCCGATATAGATGGTGAGGAATTCGTAGCCGGTGCGCGAGGCCGAGCCGACCGACCCGAAGAATGTCCAAGAGGTGCAATAAATCGCCAGCGACAGCGGGTAGATCAGCAGCCGGGTGCGGCTGTCATTGCGCAAGTCGCGCTTGCGGTCCCCGTAGCTCGCCACCAGGAACAGCAGCCCGATATAGGCAAGCGCCACCGCGATGACGACCCAGCCTTGCAGCATGTACGCTCCAGAATCGGGGCTAAGCCCTGCTTCTGCGGCCGGCCCCCCGGCTAAAGTAGTGTATCGCCCGCCAAGTCACCATAGGATGTGGCCGGGCCGGTGGGTGGCGATCGGGTCCCGGGCCAAGCCAAAAAGCCCTGTTTGACGGGCTGATTGCGCTAGGCTGGCAGCGCCGCAAGGGCCTGAGAGTGAAACCGGGAACGCCGCCGGGCGGGGGGCAATGGCAACAGTCAGCAATGCAACGCCGCTGATCGCGCTCGATGCCTTCGTCATCGATACCGAGACGACCGGGCTCGATCCGGCGAAGGCGCGCATCGTCGAAATCGCCGCGGTGCCGCTCAAGAGCGGCAAGCTCGACGAAAAAGCCGCGCTGCGGCAGCTGGTGCACCCCGGCCTGCCCATTCCGCCGACCGCGACCGAGATTCATCATATCGACGACGCGATGGTGGCGGATGCGCCGGGATTTGCCGCGGTGTGGCCGGACCTCGCCGCCACGATCTCCGGCGCGATCGTGATCGGGCACCGGATCGGCTTCGATCTCGCGGTGTTCAAGAGCGAATGCGCGCGCGCCGGCTTGCCATGGACGGCACCGCGTTCGCTCGATACCGCGCTGCTGGCGCAGGTAGCCGCGCCCGATCTTGGCGGTTACGCGCTCGAGCATCTGGCGAGTTGGCTCGGCGTTGAGGTCGAAGGCCGTCATTCCGCGCTCGGCGACGCCGTCGTGACCGGCCGCATTTTCCTCGCGCTAGTTTCCAAGCTGCGCGCCGGCAATATCCGCACCCTGGCCGAAGCCGAGCAGGCCTGCCTCGCGCTCACCCACGTGCTCGATGACCAGCACCGCGCCGGCTGGGTCGACGCGGTGACGGCGCCGTCGCTGCGCGATGAGCGCGTGCTCGCGCGCATCGATCCCTATCCCTATCGCCATCGTGTCGCCGACGTGATGAGCGCGCCGCCGCAATTCATCGCCGCGGGCGCCACGCTCGGCGACGCGCTGCGACGCATGGCGCAGGACAAGATCTCGTCGCTGCTGGTGCCGGCGAATGATGAAGGCGGCCCGATGCGCGCGCGCGACACCGGCATTCTCACCGAGCGCGATGCGCTGCGCGCGGTCGCCGCCCACGGCGCCGAGGCGCTGGCGCGGCCGGTCGGCGCCATTGCCAGCAAGCCGCTGGTCGCGGTGCAGGCCGCCGGCTTCGTCTATCGCGCGCTCAGCCTCATGAGCCGTTTCAACTTTCGCCACCTCGGCGTCGAAGACGAAAGCGGCGGGCTTTGCGGCATCGTCACGTCGCGCGACCTGCTGCGCCTGCGCGCGCAGGAGGCGACGATCCTCGGCGACAGCCTCGACCGGGCCGACGACGTGCCGACGCTGGCCGCGGCCTGGGCGCGGCTGCCGCAGGCCGTCGGCGCGTTGCTGGCGGAAGACGTGGGCGGACGCGACATCGCCGCGGTGATTTCGCGCGAGCTCTGCGCGCTCACCCGGCGCGCCGGCGTGCTGGCCGAGCGGCGCATGAAGGAAGAAGGGCAGGGCGATCCGCCGTGCGCCTATGCTTTGTGCGTGCTCGGCTCCGGCGGCCGCGGCGAGAGCATGCTCGCCATGGATCAGGACAATGCCATCGTGTTCGCCGACGGCGAGCCCGGCGGCGCCGCCGATCTCTGGTTCGGGCGGCTGGGCGGCATCGTCGCCGATATTCTGCACGAGGTGGGCGTGCCCTATTGCGACGGCGGCGTGATGGCCCGCAACGAACAGTGGCGCGGCTCACTTGCCACCTGGCAGGCGCGCGTCGCCGACTGGATCGCCCGCTCCAAGCCGGAGGACCTGCTCTCGGTCGACATCTTCTTCGATCTCGTCGGCGTCCATGGCGACACCACACTGGCGCAGGCGCTGTGGAAAGGCGGCTTTGACGCCGCGCGCGGCAACGCCGCCTTCGCCAAGCTGTTGGCGCGCGCCGTCGGCGAAATGCCCTCCGGGCTCAATTTTTTCGGCGGCTTGCGCAGCCAAAACGGCCGCATCGATCTCAAGCTGGTCGGCTTGTTCGGCATCGTGTCCATCGCGCGCGTGTTGGCGGTTTGCCATCATTTGCTCGAGCGCGCGACGCCGGCCCGGCTGGCCGCCGCCGCGGCGCTTGGCCGCGGCCAGCACGATCTCGAGGCGCTCAGCGCCGCGCAGGCGCTATTCCTCGATCTCATCCTCGATCAGCAGGTCGCCGACCTGCAGGCCGGCCTGCCGCCCAGCAACAAGGTCGCCGTCAAGCGGCTCACCCACAGCCGGCGCCAGGCGCTGCGCGCCGCGCTCGGGAGCGTGCGCCATCTCGACACGCTCACACGCGACCTGCTTTTTTGAATAGCTGCTGCGATTTGACGGAAGGCCTCGCGCACGCCATTGATCGCGTCCCGTGTCGTCATCACCCGATCGCCTGCGAACCCTCCGCCGTGTCGCCGAAACGCTGGCCATCGCCGCCGTTGGCGGCGTGACTTTCGGCATGCTCGGGCTGCCCGCGGGCTGGCTGTCGGGGGCGATCCTGACCACGTCCGCCGCCGCCTTTGCCGGCCGGCCGCTGTTGATGCCGACGCTGCTGACACGCTCGATTTTTGTCGTCATCGGCATCTCGCTGGGCGCCGTGGTGACGCCGGAGACGCTGCACGGCATAACCACCTATCCGGCCAGCATCGCGGTGTTGATCGTGGCGATGGCTTGCATCAGCCTGGCCGGCACCGTCTATCTGCGTTTCGTGCACGGCTGGAAACTACTGTCGGCCTATCTGGCGACGTCGCCCGGCGCCATGTCGCAGGTGGTGGTGATCGCTTCCGAGCTTGGCGCCGATCTGTCGGGCATTGCGATCGTGCAGAGCTTGCGGGTGGTGATCATCGCGCTCGGAATGCCGACCGGGCTGGCGCTGTTCGGCTTTGCCGGCCACGCCGTGCGCCGCGGTAACGGGCCGATGACGTTTGCGGTCGCCGACGAGCTGGCGATTCTGGTGGCTGTTTCGGCCGCCGTGGCGTTGATCGCCCACCGTATCCGCTTTCCCGGCGGCCTGCTGTTCGGCGCCATGTTTGCTTCGGCGGCCCTGCACGGCACGTCGCTCGTGCATGCCGTGATACCGTTCTGGGTGGCCAACGCCGCCATGATCGCCCTCGGCGGGGTGGTCGGCGCACGCTTCGCCGATACGCCGCTGCGGCTGCTGGCGAATTATCTCGCCGCCGCCTTCGGGGCGGTTGCGGTGACGGTCGGCATTGCCTCGCTGTTCGCCGTCGGTCTGATCGTCGTGCTGTCGCTGCCGGTGGCCGAGGTGATGATCGCCTACGCGCCCGGCTCGGTCGACGCCATGATGCTGCTGGCGCTCGCGTTGCATCTCGACCCGGTCTATGTCGGCGCGCACCACGTCTGCCGCGTCATATTCGTGTCGGTGCTGTTGCCCTTGGTCTCAGGCCGCATGGCGCCCGCGCGCGCCGAAGCGCTCGAGCAGCCGCATTCAAGGCCGACGTTCCAGGATTAGGGTGCGAACCCAAAAACAAAGCTTGGTTTGGCTGTGCCCTGAAAGCAGCCATGCGCGACCGCGAGCGGCCGGTCCGCCAAGGGCGAAATAGCGACTTTCCGAAACCTGCGGTATATTATGCGTCTCCATTGGTTGTCGTTTTAAAGTGCTCACGGCCGGATTCGCTTGTCCCAACCGCGGTAAAACGCCCCTTCGAGGGGCATGACAATGACATACGGGTTGCCTGACCAGGCTTCGTTCCTTGCTTCGATTGTTGAGTCTTCCGGCGACGCGATCCTCAGCAAGAACCTCGACGGAATAATCACGAGTTGGAACAAAGGCGCGGAGCGGCTCTTCGGCTATACCGCTGAAGAGGCCATCGGCAAGCCGGTCACGATGTTGATTCCGGCGGATCGACTGGACGAAGAGCCCACCATACTTGAACGCATCAGGCGGGGTGAGCGCACAGACCATTACGACACCGTTCGTCAGCGCAAGGACGGCAGCCTGGTTGATATTTCACTGACAATCTCTCCCATTAAGACGCCGGAAGGCGTCATTCTTGGAGCATCGAAAATCGCCCGTGACATCACTGAGCGCAAGCGGGCGCAAGAGCTCCAGGCTTTCCTGGTCCGCGAGTTGCAGCACCGGACGATGAACTTGTTCGCGGTGATTCAATCCATCGTCCGCCGCACCCTGGGTGACTCGCGCTCGCGGGCGAAGGAGGTGTTGAACGCGCGGCTTCATGCGCTCGCGCGTGCGTATTCGATGCTGGCGGAGGCCGCTTGGAAGGGCGCGCCGCTGAATGAAATTATCAGGCAGGAGCTTGCCGGCTTCTCCGATCATGTCAGCGTTAGCGGATGCGACATCGTTCTCAACGCTCAGGCGGTACAGCAATTTGCGCTTATTGCTCATGAGCTCGCGACGAACGCGGCCAAGCATGGAGCATTGTCGGCACCCGATGGGCGTATTTCAATCGAGGGCAGAATCGAGCGGGTGAATGGCCACAGGACGTTCTCGTTCCTGTGGGCGGAGACCGGCGGCCCGATGGTAAAAGCACCTAAGCGAAAGGGGTTTGGCAGCTCCATCCTGCTCGATTCCGCAAAACATTTCGGTGAGGGCGTGAAGCTGGACTACAACCCGCAAGGTTTAAGATACGAGCTTCGGTTTCCCCTGCGCGCAATCGTGGCTACCGATAACGAAGAGCCTTCGGCCGGATAAATCTCGCCGGTTTCCGCGTTGACGACAGCGCCCGAAGATCGCCAACGTCCGCTTTGGGCCAAATGCGGGCTTCTGCGCTGCAACATGATCGGCGCAAGCAGAAAAGACCGCACTCCGGCGCACTGTCCGAAATGCATTGAGGTGTTAAGATCGCCAGGCCACCGCGGTCTTCCGCTTCCTCGCGCCTTGATCACCAAATATTAACGGCAACCCGCGCACACTGGAATAGGCCCGCCTTGGGGGTTACGCCACACGTTGCCTCCCGAACCAAGGGGACGGGGCCGGGGCCGCGCATTAATTTGCGCGGCCTTTATCTTTCGGCTTGTCAGGGGCTTAGTTGAATACGCGGTCTATTCGGCCGCGATCGCCTGCTCGCGGGTCGGCAGTTGCAGCCGGTCCCAGACGTCGGTGAGCGCTTCCGCCAAACGGTCGATCAAGGCGTCGTCGTGATAGGGCGACGGCGTGATGCGCAGGCGCTCCATGCCGCGCGGCACGGTCGGATAGTTGATCGGCTGGATGTAGATGCCGTGCTCGGCAAGCAGCATATCGCTTGCGGCCTTGCACTTTTCGGCGTCGCCGATCAGCACCGGCACGATGTGGGTGTCGCTCGGCATGACAGGAAGCCCGGCGGCATTAAGCACCGCCTTGACGCGCGCCGCGCGGTCTTGATGACGCTCGCGTTCCCAGCTCGACGTCTTCAGGTGCCGGATGGCCGCGGTGGCCGCCGCGCAGATCGCCGGCGGCAGCGCGGTGGTGAAGATGAAGCCGGGCGCATAGGAGCGTACCGCGTCCGCCATTTCCGCGGAGCCCGCGATATAGCCGCCGAGGCAGCCGAAGGCTTTCGCCAGCGTGCCTTCGAGCACGTCGACGCGGTGCATGGCGTTGTCGCGCTCGCAGATGCCACCGCCGTGCGGGCCGTACATGCCGACCGCGTGAACTTCGTCGCAATAGGTCATGGCGCCGTAACGCTTGGCCAGGTCGCAGATCGCGTGCACCGGCGCCACGTCGCCGTCCATGGAATAGAGGCTCTCGAAAGCGATCAGCTTGGGCCGCTCGGGGTCGGCGGCTTTCAGCAGCTCTTCGAGATGGCCGACGTCGTTATGCCGCCAGATCTGTTTCTCGCAGGCCGACTGGCGCACGCCCTCGATCATAGAATTGTGGTTGAGCGCATCCGACAGGATGAGGCAATTCGGCAGCAGCCTGGCGATGGTCGGGATGCCGGTCTGGTTGGAGACGTATCCGGAGGTGAACAGGAGCGCGGCCGGCTTGCCATGCAGGTCGGCGAGCTCGCGCTCCAGCTCGACCAGCGGGTGGTTGGTGCCGGCGATATTGCGGGTGCCGCCGGCGCCGGTGCCCATGCGGGCGGCGGTATCGACCATGGCGCCGATCACCTTGGGGTGCTGGGCCATGCCGAGATAGTCGTTGGAGCACCAGATCACGACCTCGCGGGTGCCATGCGGGGAATGCCAATGGGCGTGCGGAAAGCGGCCGGCAATACGCTCCAGATCGGCAAAGACGCGATAGCGGCGCTCGTGCCGCAGCTGGTCCAGGGCCGCCCCAAAAAAACGATTATAATCCATGTGATTTTACTACTTTCCCGCCCCGCGCGACCCCCCTTTTCTAGAGGCCTTCTAGGGTATTTGTCGAGGCGAGAATCGCCGAAATTCCGAGCGGCACCTTGACTTTGATCAATGCCGCTAGCCGCCGGTTTTCAGCGTGCCGAGGTCGATATGGCCGCGTAAACCGGCGAGCAGAAGGGTGCCGATGTGGAGTTGGAGCACGAATTCGCCCGACAGAATCAGCCCTGCAAGTTCCGCCGGGCTGACCAGCTTCAGCGCGATCCCCGGCTCCGCCGGCTGAGCCGCGCCGCCCGGCCCGGTCGCGACGAAGAATGAATGAAGCCGGTTCGATAGCCGGGCCGTGCAGGGCGCGTAAGCGCCCAGCGCATGCACGCTGAGCGCGGCCAGGCCGGTCTCCTCCATCAGCTCGCGCCGGCAGCAAGCCTCCGGGCTCTCGCCCTCGTCGACTAGCCCGGCTGGCAGTTCCCAGGTGAAGCCCTCCAGCGCCGGTCGGTATTGCCGCACGATCGGGATCTTGCCCTCCGGCGTCAGCGCCACGATGGCGATGTAATCGGCCTGGCCGACGGCGTGATAAAGCTCGGACGCGGCGCCTTCCGTGAATTCGACCTCGCGTTCGATGATCGTCATCCACGGCGATACCGGTGTGGTGCGGCGGGCTTTGATCTTCGGCCAGTCACCGGCCATCGTGCTCGTTCCTCCGTGTCACACCGCGCGCTTGCGGGGCACGGTGTCAGGCCGCCGCCTGAGAAAAGCGGTGGCGAAAGCATATCGGTACCAGCGCAGATAATCCGGCAGCCACTTTATCACCTGGAAGCGGCTCGACCCGTGCGCGCGCTGGAACCACTGCGCCGGCACCTCGCCGATACGCCAGCCGAGCCGATGGCATTTCACGAGCAGTTCGATGCTGTAGCAGAAGCCACGCGTCGATTCGATCTCGATCTGGCTGATTGCACGCCGCGAGAACAAGCGGAAGCCATTGCTAGCGTCGTGGGTCGGTAGTTGCGCCAGATGATAGAGCGTGAAATTGGCGGCCCGCACCAGAACCGCCTTCAGCCACGGGCAGCCGGTCATGGCGCCGCCCGCCATGAAGCGGCTGGCGCAGACCACGTCGCAGCCGGTTTGCGCCTTGGCCACCAGGGCGTCGAGCATGCCGGCGTTGTAGTCGTCGTCGGCCGGAAACACGAGCAGATACGGCGCCGTGCTCGTGGCAAATCCCGTGAGCACCGCGCCATGGGCGCCGTTGCCGCGGTTGCGCACGAACTCGATCGTCAGCTTGCTGAGCGCTTCGCGATTGTCTTTGATCGCCGGCAGCGTGTCGTCGTCCTCGTGGTCGTAACAGATCAGTACGCGGTTCGGCGTCTTCACTGCCTGTGCGATCGAAGCAAGCGTCGGCACGATATTGGCGCCCTCGTTATACACCGGGATTATGATGTCGAGGCGAGGCGCAGCAGTTGTCATCGGATGACGTTGGCACCTTTGAGATGACCCCAAACGTCGAGCACCGGCTTGCCCTTGAAATCGGCTTGCGCGTAGGCAGCGTGCGGCGTGCACAGAATAAAAATGTCGCTGTTGGCGATCACCTCATCGAGCGGCAGCAAATCCGGATCCGTGGTCACGAACGGGTCGGTGGTCAGCACCGCGCGCACCTGTCCGTTCAACACCTTCTTGAACTTGTAGCTGAGCGAGGCGCGGGTATCGTCGATCTCGGCCTTGAACGCCATGCCGAGCAGGCCGATCGCCATCTTGGACAAATCGAAACGGCGCTTGAGATCGTCGACCACGTGCAACACCAGCCCCTCGTTGATCAGGAGCGCGGTGTGCCCGAGGCCGAACTGATTGCGGGCAAACGCACTGAGCTGCATGGTGTCCTTGACCAGGCAGGGACCGGCGGCGAAGCCCGGGCGCGGAATGCTCTGCGCGCGCGGATAATTATGCTTCATCGCCGCCAACACGCGGCCGTAGTCGACGCCGGCCGATTTGGCGACCAGGTAGAACTCGTTGGTCGCGGCGAACTCGATGTAGCGGTAGGCGTTGCTGAACAGCTTGGCGAACTCGGCTTCGATCGGCGACAGCACCACCACTTCCGGCGTGATGCGCTCGAACAGGGTGGCGGCCTCGCGTTCGGCCTCCGGCGTGCAGCCGCTGACGATTTGCGGCATCTCGCGCAGCTCCTTCAGCCCGTTGCCTTGCACCACCCGTTCCGGGCAGAACGCCACCATCAGCTTGCGGTCCTTGGCTTGCAGATAGGACGCCAGCCAGGCGGTAGTGCCGGGAAACACGGTCGAGCGCAGCACCAGAAGCTGGCCGTCAGCGAGCGCGGGCAAAATGGCGTCGATGCAGTCCTGCACCACCTGCCGCACCGGATTGAGGAATTCATCGACCGGCGTGCCGATGGTGACGATGACCGGCCCGCCGGTCGAAATCTTGTCGGATGAATCGGTGAAGACCAGCCGGTTGGCGGCCAGCGCCTTGGTGAGCACGCTTTGCGCGCCGTGCTCGATGAACGGCAGTTCCCCGGCGGCGAGCGTGTCCAGGCTCTGCCGGTTGAGATCGTTGACGTTGACGCGCAGGCCCGCCTCCGCCAACGCCAGCACCAGCGGAATGCCGACATGGCCGGCGCCGCCGACCACCGTGATGTCGGCGTTGGCGACAGTGGTGGCCGTGCCCGGCGTCGCGATGGCGGGCCGGACCGTCACGGCTTTTCTCCGCTGGTCAGCACGAAGGGGCGCAACGGCTTCATCACCGGCAGATTGAACACCGTGCTGTCGATGAAATTATAGACGGGCAGCAGCCCGCGCGTGCGCTGCGAAGCCACGTAGCGGTAGGCGAGGCCGGCCAGATAATCGGTCTGCACGCGGAAGCCCTCGTTGCGAAAAACCTGCGCCACCTCGCCGGCCTTGACCGGGCGCTCGTTCTCGGTGACGCCAATGGGACTATAAAATGGCGACGCGCGGTCGCGATAGAGCCACATGAACGGATTTGCCCGGTTGGGGTCGAAGGCCATGAAGTGCCCGCCGGGCTTGAGCACGCGGTAGACCTCGCCGGCCAGCCGCCGCGGGTCGGGAAAATGGTGCACCAGCCCGGAAAGCAGCACGCCGTCGAGGCTTGCGCTCTCGAAGGGGAGGTTTTCGGCGTCGCCCTCGCGCAATTCCAGGCCGGGATATTTGGCGCGCCCAAGCGCGATCAGCTTCGGGCTGATGTCGAGGCCGACACTCTTGTAGCCGGCCTGCCGCAGCATCTCGGTGAAAACGCCCGAGCCGCAGCCGAGATCGGCGACGCGCGCGCCCGGCGGCAATCCGGTCAGCCGCGCGAAGGCCGCGATCAGCCGCGCATTGGCCTGCGGCGTGAACACGTCATATGAGTCGGCCGTCGCATGGGCATCGAAGAAGGCGATCTCCTTCGCCTTGTCCTGCGAGGCGGCGCTCATCACAAAAACCGCGGCACCGGCAGCGGCGTGATGAATTGGCCGCGAAATCCCTTGGCTTTGATCTTGGGCGCCAATTCGTCCGCGATATGCCAGGAAAAGATCACCGCGCAGTCGGGCTGGTCCTCGAACAGGCGCGCCTCGTCCACCACCGGGATTTGCGTGCCCGGCATATATTTGCCGATCTTGAGCGAGCCGGGAATCTCGCAGACGTATTCGATCAGCGCCTCGTCGAGCCCGACATAATTGACCAGCGTGCTCGCCCGCGACGGCGCCGAGATGCCGGCGACGCGCCGGCCCTTCTCCTTCAACTCGCGCAGCATCGACAGCAGACGCAGCTTGGAGAGCACCACGTCGTGCCGGAAAGCGGTCAAGCGTTTGACCATGCCTTCGCCGCGCGGCTCGGCCGACAGCATGCGCCGCACGCTGTCCTGCACCGTGTGGGTGCCCTGGCGTGCCGCGTAGACGCGGATCGAGCCGCCGTGGCTGGGGATCGGCCGCGCGTGGAACACTTCGAGACCGTGCATGCCGAGCAGGTGTTTCAGGCTCGCCACCGAATAGTAGCGCAGGTGCTCGTGATAGACGGTGTCGTACTGCAGCGTGTCGAGCAGGCCGACGAGATAATGCGATTCAGAAACGAACGTGCCGTCCTCTTTCAGCATGGCCACGATGCCGTCGACGATGCCGTGCACGTCCTCGATATGGGCAAAGCAATTGGCGGCCGTCACCACGCTCGCCGGACCGTGCTCGCGCGCAACCTCGCGCGCCACTTCGGGGCCGAAATAGCGCTTGAGGGTCGGGATGCCGCGCTGGTTGGCGATGTCGCCGACATCGGTCGGCTCGATGCCGAGCACGCGGATACCCGCCGCCTTGAAATTCGACAGCAGCGTGCCGTCGTTGGAGCCGATGTCGACCACCAGATCGTCTTTGCCGAGGCCGAGCATGGCGGCGCTCTCGCGCTGCAGGTCGGCGAAATTATCGCGCAGCAATTTGGTGGTGCCGCTGGTGTAGGGATATTCCGGCGGGAAGATGATGGCTGGATCGACCACCAGCCCGAGCTGCACCAATTCGCAGTTGCGGCAATACAGGAGGTTGGTGGGAAACCACGGCTGCTGCTCGGGAACGGTCCCGACCGGCACCATCTGGTTGACCGGCGGCATGTAGCCGAGCGACAGCACGTCGTCGAGCGGCCCGTGACCGCAGACCTGGCAGTATTCCACTGGAACGCTGCCGCCTGAGCCGGTGGCGCGCGCTATTTTTAACGGACGCAAGGCATCGATCTCCACCTGCAAGCCGGAATTGCGTGGACATACAATGTAAATTCCGCCGCGTCATTAGCTTCATGCTGGCGGCGTTGCGGGGCGGTTTCAGGCGCCAAACGAGGCCGGAAGGCCCCGGCCGGCGCGGGCGCTGGGCGCTGACGTCAATTCGCCGGTTGTCGAGGTGGGCTTAAAGGCGCCCGCTGCGCAACTACAGCAGCCCGCCGAACCTGTAAGCTGCCTGCAGGAAGACGCCATAGCGTTCGGCCTTGACCGGCAGCGTCTGGCACGGACAGGGCGTGCCGCCAAACTCGGTAATTGCATCCTTGGTGGACCACATCGCCCAATAGCGCCCGCCGACGCCGACGGAGAACCGATCGGTGACCAGGTAAGAGAGGACGCTTTCGAGCTGCACCCCTCTTCCCGTCGCCGATTCCGGCGATATGAGATTTCTCAGAACGTGGTTGTCGGTTCCGTCGAATGTCACGTATGGCAGATAGGCTACGTCGGCCCCGACCTTGAGCCGGTCCATTATCATCGTTTCGCCGTTCATGCCGACGCGGAACGATTTCCAGGTATTATTTTCCGTGATGCCCAGAACCGTGTCGGAAATCGGGGGCACGCAATCGGATAGCGGGTTGGCGATCTGCGAACAGCCGTGCGCGCTCTTGTCGTCCCGATAGTAGTTGTAGCCGACGAACGCGCCCAGCTTGTAGCCGGGGCCGCGGAAAAAATCATATCCGAGGTCTATGGTCGCGAAGTCGATTTCCCCGTTGACCGGATCGGACAATGTATTCGAGTACGGAACGTTGGCGAAGAAGATGACCCAATCCTCGTCGTTCAAATGGCCGCCGTAATTCGAGCCGTAGCCGATATTGCCCTTGACGAAGATTTTCAGCGGCGTGTCCAGCCGGCCGAAGAATTCGCCGGAGTTGGTCGTCGTGTCATAGGTCAGCCGCGAATTGAGAATGTTCGACAATGCCGGATCGGTCGAGTTTCCCAGGTCTTTTTGAAATCTGCCGCGGCTGAACCAGTAGCGCGCGCCGATCTCGAATTCCCAGCCGGACAGGCCGGCCAAAACCGGCGTCTTGGCCGGAAAGTCCGGTGGCGCCGAATCCCATCGGGCCGCCGGGTCCGCGCCGATTTTGTAGTTGAGGCCCAGCTTCACTTGCTGGAAATTCTGGTTCACGCGCGACGTGCTCGCGGCGGTGAGAAAATATGTCGCGGGGTTTCCCGGAACGGTTTGAATGATGCCCATCGGTGTCGCGACGGACTCGGCGGGGAAACCGGCGTAGTCGTATTCGATTTTCACCGACCAGGCGGGCGCTATCGCATGCTCCACGCCGGCCCCGACCGTCCAGCCGACTTTCGTGAAACTCGAATTCGAAACGAGCGGCGCGAGGCCGACAAAGCTTCCGGTGGCGTTGGTCGCCATATCGATCCGATTATGGACGACGGCGGCGCCGCCCTTGGCATAAAGAAGGCTGTGATTGAACCGGCCATAGGCCCAGCCCACACGGGCTGTCAGATCGGCCATCATATCGGGCCGCGCCTGGCAATTGGCCGAGACGAAGTCGCCGGAAAACGCCAGACAGGTGTTGGTGCCGTCGGAATCCAGCCAGGCGAGGTCGGCTTCGACGCCGATCACCCAGGGTGAGTTCGGCACTTCCCAATTGTAGCCGATCTGGCCGCCGGCCAGGAAACCCGGAGTCGAGACCTTGTCGCCGTATATCGACGTACCGAACGGATCGGAAAAGTCGGCGGTGCCCGCGGCGGCGCCGACATGACCGCCGATATAGAACCCGGTCCAGACCGGCGCGATCGGAACGGCGATGAGCGGTTGAGCGGGCGCGGCGTTCGGTTGTTGCGGCGGTGGTGGGACGCGCGCGTAAGACTCGTCGCCCGCGGCGCCGGACCGGTACGGCTCCTGCGCCGGCGTTTGGACAACCCGGTAGGTTGGGACCAGCGCGCCGCGCAGAATTTCTGGATTGAGCTCGCCTGCGGCGGCTCCATGGGCCAGTCCAATCGCCGCCAAAGCAACCGCCCACCGACGCATGACACTTGATCCAAGGGAGTTCAGCTCCTTTTGATAATGGCCCATTAACCTTAACGTTCGGCTAACCCGCACAACTTTCCCGCGATGACGCCGGCGCGCGAGCGGCCGCGGCCGCGGCCGTTGCGGTTAAGGGGCGCTTTACGAATTTGGTCCAGCTTTAAGCGTTTTTGGGAGACTGCGTATGGCGCTCACCCGGCGTGAATTGACCAATCCGAATTGCGAAGTCACCGACAGTGACTACGAAACCATCGAGTCTGCGATCATGGAATTGGCGCGCGGCAGATGGTTCCTGTCCGAATACGCGCGGCGGCGCCGTCACGCGGACACGATCATGCTGCTGTCGGCCATCGACAAGCTCAAAGAGGTCATCGAGGCCAATAGGAAAGCGTCACATCCCTATCTGGTCAGCACCGAATTGTCGCTGGCGCATCTTGCCAGCCAGATCAGTAGACCGCCGACCCCGCATCGAAATTTGCCGGCCTTGCACAACGGCGCGGAAACAAGCCGCAACGGCAACCCGAAAGAGTCCGACCTGCGTGAGCTGATGTGTTCGCTCGAAGAGGCGGACGCGTTTAATTTCAATTAGGGCATGGACCCATAAATTGATGCGGTGAGCATCGATCGGCTGTTACCCGCTTTGCCCCTCAAAGCGGACATTCGGGAGCGCACGGCCGCGAACCGATGCAAGCTTACGCGCTCGCCTCAAATTGAGCTTCGGCGGCGTAACCCTCGGCTATCTCCGCCGCGAGTGGATATGTCCACGTCCGATTGCACGGCTGGCAAACGAATGTCGTCTTGCGCATCTGCGGTGCTTTTGGATGCGGCAAAGCCGTCACAAAAAGCAATGCGTTTCGGCACTTTGGGCAGGTTGCTTTTTCTAACACCCGGCAATTTTTACGCCGACAATCTAAAGCATTAACTAACGAAGACGTGCCCAGGCCCCGCATGGCTCTTTATGCAAACTAATTGGCCGCGTTGAGTTTTTCCAATCGAGCCTGTCCGGTATGGGTCATAAGCGGACATATCAGCCGGAATTTCCGATGTCCGCTTTGCCCCCAAAAGCGGACATTCGGCGGTCTTTCCGGAATGTCCGCTATGG
>CAWFEO010000002.1:0-28509 GCA_963814885.1 uncultured Alphaproteobacteria bacterium
TCCCCGGGCCGGATTCGAACCAGCGACCAACCGGTTAACAGCCGGTTGCTCTACCACTGAGCTACCGGGGAACAAGCCGGCGCTTCGCGCTGACGGGCCTATAACAAAGCTCCCCAGATTTGCAAAGCGTAGGGGGAGCCCGCCACGAAGGCGGGTGGAGGCCACGGCCGGAATTGAACCGGCGTGCACGGATTTGCAGTCCGCTGCGTAACCACTCCGCCACGTGGCCATAGGCCAGGGCACTGCCATTGAGTGCGGGCCGCCCCGGCGCCCAAGCCCTATATAGGACGAAACGCCCCCCGACAACGCCGCGCTCCGGCTTGCCTTTTGCCCGTCCTTGCCGCACAAAAGCCGCGCATTCCTTCAGTCTGCCCGAGGATCGCGATGACCGACTTTGCCGCCGCGCGCCGCAATATGGTGGACGGGCAGGTGCGGACCACCGACGTCACCGATTTGCGCATAATTGCGGCCATGCTCGACGTTCCGCGCGAACAATTTGTCGCGCCCGCCATGGCCGGGCTCGCTTATCTCGACCTCGACGTGCCGGTCGGCGAGAGCGCGTCCTCCCGCCGTCTGATCAAGCCGATGGTGCTCGCCAAACTGATGCAGGCGGCCGATATCAAGGCCACCGACCGCGTGCTCGATGTCGGCTGCGTCACCGGCTATGCCGCCGCCGTGCTCGCCCGCATCGCCGGGGAGGTGCTTGCGCTCGAACAGGACGCCGCGCTCGCCGAGGCCGCGCGCGCCGCGCTGTCGGCGCTGCCGAATGTCGGCGTCGCCGCCGGCCCGCTCAACGATGGCTGGCCGCAGGCCGCGCCCTATGACGCGATCCTGCTCGAAGGCACAACCGAGGTCGCGCCCGAAAAGCTGTTGCAACAACTCAAGGATGGCGGCCGGCTGGTCTGTGTCCTGGGCGCCGGTCCGGGCGCCAAGGCCATGCTGTACCAGCGCAGCGGCGGGGATTTCGGCGACCGGCCGCTTTTCGACGCCGCGGCCCCGGTCTTGCCCGGCTTCGTAAAGCCGCCGGAATTCGCGTTTTGAGACAATTTTTGCGGCAAAGCGTGGCGTGAAAGCCCCAGTTGGCGGCGATTTTGCGCGCTGAAGCTGGAAGGGGGTTCCAAGCCCCTGCCGGGCCGCCTATGGTTTCCGTCAATTAGTCGTGCGAATCGCGCATGTTATGCGGGTCGTGCGCAGGTTAGGTTGTGAGATGTGGCCTCGCAGACATAATGGTTGGGCGGGCGGCCTTGCGGTCGGTTTGATCGCATGTGCTGCACTGCCGTTGGCCGCGCCGCTCGCCCACGGCGAGACGCTCGAGGCTGCCCTGGTCGAGGCCTATCGCAACAATCCGTCGCTCAATGCGCAGCGCGCGTCGGTGCGCGCCACCGACGAAAACGTACCGCAGGCGCTGTCCGGCTATCGGCCGAAGATCACGGTCACCGCCACCGGCGGCCAGCAGTCACTGTCGACGACCAGCAAGAATCCAAATCCCCTGAGCAGCACGGCCCCACTGCCGGCCGGCATCGGGAACTACAACCCCGCCTATTATACGAAGCAGAGCGGTTACAACACGCCGTTCAACTACGGCGCCACCATTTCGCAGACGCTGTTCAACGGATTCCAGACCCCCAACAAGACGCGGCAAGCGGAGTCGCAGGTGCTGGCCGCGCGCGCGACCTTGCAGACTGCGGTGCAGACGGTAATGCTCAACGCGGCGACCGCCTACATGAACCTGCTGCGCGACAGCGCCATCCTTGATTTGCAGCGGCGCAACGTCGAAGTCTTGCAGGAGCAACTGCGCCAGACCCGCGACCGTTTCAATGTCGGCGAAGTGACGCGCACCGACGTGGCGCAATCTGAATCGCGGCTGGCCTCGGGGCGCTCGCAGGTGCTGCTCGCGGAATCAAATTACAACGCGTCTCAAGCAACCTATCGCCAGGTGATCGGCTCCAACCCGGGCAAGCTCTCGGCTGCCTCGCCGGTCGATCGCTTCTCGCCGCGCAGCATGAACCGCGCGGTCGGTCTCGGCACCACCAGCCATCCCGCGGTGGCGACCGCGCAATATAATGTCGACGTCGCGCAACTGGCGGTGAAAGTGGCGGAGGGCGCGCTGCTGCCGACCGTTTCGGTGCAAGGCAGCTACCAGCAGAACTATCTGTCGGTGGGCAGCCTCAACACCGTCAAAAGCAACAATGCCTCCGTGCTCGGCACGCTCAGCATTCCGATCTATCAGGGCGGTGCGGAATATTCGCTCATCCGCCAATCCAAGGAGACGCTCGCGCAGCGGCGCCTCGACTTCGATAGCGCGCGCAACTCAGTGCGCCAACAGGTGGTGCAGGCGTGGGGTCAGCTCCAGTCCGCCAAGGCCAATATCGACGCGACGCAAGCGCAGGTGGAGGCCTCCGAAATCGCGCTCAACGGCGTGCGCGAGGAAGCCCGCGTCGGCCAGCGCACCACTCTCGACGTGCTCAATGCCCAACAGGAACTGGTCAATGCCCGGGTGGCGATGGTGACTGCCCAGCGCGACCGCGTGGTGGCGTCCTACACCTTGCTGGCTGCGGTCGGCCGGCTGTCGCCACGGGTGCTCGGCCTGCGTGTGCCAGCCTATAACCCGGTCGTCCACTACGAGCAGATCCGCGACAGCTGGGCCGGCGTGCGCAACCCGGACGGACGCTGACACTGGCTCAAGCGTTGCTGGTGTCCACAGTTCATTGGCATTTTGCGGCTTTCCACCCTGCCACACCGGCACCGCTCTGGCGTATAAATGGTACATGGTGCGATTCGCTGCGCCCGCGCGCCATAGCGCGAGAATGGCGCGGCTTTTTTGAAGATTGCGGTCGGGAATACGCAATGAGCCAGGCGGCCAAAGTCCAAGAGCCCTCGATGGAGGAAATTCTGGCCTCCATTCGGCGCATCATCGCCGATGAGGATAGCGGCAAGACAGCAAAGCCGCCCGAGCAGGCGGCGCCCGAACTGCCACCGCCGACGGCCGCCCCGCCCAGTCGCCCGGCACCACCGCCAGCGCCACCGCCGGCCGCCGTCAACGGTCAGAGCGATATCGACGCCATGCTCGCCGATCTCGAAATGCCGCCGCCGGACGCGCCGGAGGCCGAGCCCGAGCCGCCAACGCCTGCGCCGCCGGCGAGCGACGTGCTCGATCTGAGCGAAGAGAATGTGGCGCCGACACCGGGGCCGGCGCCGAGCTTCCTCACTATCGACGGCGATTCCGACGTGGTGTTCACCGACCGGGCGCCGGAGCCGCCGCCGCGCGCCGACGAAGAAATGCAGCAAATGTCCGCGCCGGCGCCCGAGCCCGACCGCACGCTGATCTCGAACGCCACCGCCCAGGCGGTGGACAGCGCATTCAACTCGCTCGCTCACACCGTGTTCGGGCAGAATGCGCGCACGCTCGAGGATCTGGTAAAGGAGATGTTGCGCCCGCTGTTGAAGTCATGGCTCGACGACAATCTGCCGAGCTTGGTCGAGCGCATCGTGCGCACCGAGATCGAGCGGGTTTCGCGCGGCAAGCCGTAACGCCCGCGTTAAATGTCGCCGCGGCGTCCGAGCCTGATCCAGAGCCACACCGCCAGCGCCGGCCATAGCAACGCCACCAGCAGGAACACCGGCACCGCGCCGGCGCGGTCGACGATCGGAGCGGCGAGTGCGATACCCACGCTCTGGCCGAGAAACAGCGCCGAGGAAAATCCCGCGACCGCGGTGCCGCGCTGCTCCGGCAGCATCTGAGTGGCATTGGTTTGCAGCGTGTTGTGCACCATGTAGTAGCCGAAGCCGAGCAGGCCGCAGGCGAGCGGCGCCGTCTGCCAGAACGGCTGCCCGGCCAGCGTCAGGAAGCCGATCATCACCACGATGCCGCCGCCGAGCGCCAGCCCGCGCTCTCCGAGCGCGCCGACCAGCCGCTGCACGCTGCCGGCATAGAGTAGGCAGCCGACACCGTAAGCGCCGACCACCAGGCCGACGGCGGAAAAGCTCAAGCCGAAACGCGCGTGCAGGTCGGCGGCCACGTAGGTGAATCCGCCGAAGAAGATGCCGGCCTCGATGAATACCGCCACCACGACGAAGCGCGCCCACGGCGCCGCGAACAGCTTGCGATAGCCGGCGAAGAAACCGACGCGAACGCCGCTGTCGTGGTGCGTTGCCCGCGTCCAAGGGTTGCTGCGCAATTGGCTGGCCAGCGCCAGCGCGGCGAAGGCGAACACACCGGCCAGCGCGATGAACGCCATGCGCCAGCCGAAAAGGTCGCCGATGATGCCGCCGGCAACCTGGCCGGCGATCATGCCGAACATCTGCCCGGCCAGAAAGCGCGCCAGCACGGTCTGCCGCCGCGCATAGGGAACCACGTCGCCGACATAGGCCATGCCGAGCGGCACGATAATGGCGGCGCCGGGCGCGCAAATGAAACGGGCGAGCGCCAGTTGCGTTACCGATTGCGCCCCCGCGCATAGCAGCACCAGCAGGCAAGAGAGCGTACAGGTCAGCACCACCGCCTGGCATTTGCCCAGCCGGTCGGCGATCAGCCCGGTGAAGGCCTGGGTCATCCCATAGGGAACGGCGTAGGCGGTGGCGATCGAGGAGGCGGCACCCAGGCTGGAACCGAAGTCCTGCGCTACCTGCGGCAGGAGCGGGTCGGAGATGCGCAAGGAAGCGCCGCTGGCGAAGGCGGCGAGCGCCATCAGGACGATGACACGGGTAAGCGCGCGGTCGCCGGCGGCTGCGGGGGCGGCTGAGGCTGAGGACACGTTGACTCCGGCAGGCGTCGCGGGCTTTCTACGGCTCCGGCGGTATCAAGCAAACAGCAATGATCGACAAGACCTACCAGCCCTCCGCTGTCGAGGGCCGCATTTACCAGACTTGGGAGCAGGCGGGTGCCTTCAGCGCCGGCCGGCCCGAGCGCGCCCAGGCCGAGCCGTATTCTATCGTCATCCCGCCGCCCAACGTCACCGGCTCATTGCATATGGGCCATGCGCTCAACAACACGCTGCAGGACATTTTGTGCCGCTTCGAGCGCATGCGTGGGCGCGACGTTCTGTGGCAGCCGGGCACCGACCACGCCGGCATCGCGACGCAAATGGTGGTCGAGCGGCAGTTGATGGAGCGGCAGGAGCCCGGACGCCGCGCCATGGGCCGGCCGGAGTTCCTAAAGCGTGTCTGGGCCTGGAAGGAGGAATCCGGCGGCACCATTATCAATCAGTTGAAGCGCCTCGGCGCCTCCTGCGACTGGTCGCGCGAGCGCTTCACCATGGACGAGGGGCTGTCGCGCGCGGTTCTTAAAGTTTTTGTGGAACTTCATCGCGAGGGGCTGATCTACAAGGACAAGCGGCTGGTCAACTGGGACCCCAAGCTGCTGACCGCCATTTCCGATCTCGAAGTGGTGCAGGTGGAGACCAAGGGCCACCTCTGGCATCTGCGCTATCCGATCGAGGGCAAGACCTTCAATCCGGAAGACCCGTCCACCTTCATCGTGGTCGCCACCACGCGGCCGGAAACCATGCTGGGCGACACCGCGGTGGCGGTGCACCCGGACGATGAGCGCTACAAAGCTCTGATCGGCAAGAACGCGGTCCTGCCGCTGGTCGGGCGCAAGATCCCGATCGTCGGCGACGAAATTTCCGATCCGGAGAAGGGCAGTGGCGCGGTCAAGATCACGCCGGCACACGACTTCGCCGATTTTGAGGTCGGCAAGCGGCACAATCTGCTGCAGATCAATATTTTCACCACCGACGCCAAGCTCGACCTGAAAGACAACGAAGCCTTCCTGCGCGATGTGGCTGTGTCAGGTGATCTCGACGAGACGATCAAGTTGCACGGGCAGGATCGTTTTGCGGCGCGTAAGCAAATCGTCGCGCGCCTGGAAGGAAAGGGCCTGGTCGAGAAGATCGAGCCGAACAGCCATGTCGTGCCGCATGGCGACCGCTCCAACGTGGTGATCGAGCCGTTCCTGACCGACCAATGGTACGTCAACGCGAAGGAACTGGCGAAGCCCGCCATCGCCGCCGTACGAGATGGCAAAACGACGTTCGTGCCTAAGAACTGGGAGAAGACTTACTTCGACTGGATGGAAAACATCCAGCCCTGGTGCATCTCGCGTCAGCTCTGGTGGGGACATCAAATTCCGGCCTGGTATGGGCCGGACGGCAAAGTTTTCGTCGCGCTGACCGAAGCCGAGGCGCAAAGCGAAGCCGACAAGCATTACGGCAAGAACACTGCGCTTACGCGCGACGAGGACGTGCTCGACACCTGGTTCTCCTCGGCGCTGTGGCCGTTCTCGACGCTGGGCTGGCCGGACGCAACGCCCGAGTTGAAACGCTACTATCCGACCTCGACGCTGGTCACCGGCTTCGACATCATCTTCTTCTGGGTCGCCCGCATGATGATGATGGGCCTCCACTTCATGAAGGAGATCCCGTTCCACGACGTCTATATTCACGCGCTGGTGCGCGACGCCACCGGCGCCAAGATGTCGAAGTCGAAGGGCAATGTCATCGATCCACTCGCCTTGATCGACGAATACGGTGCCGATGCCTTGCGCTTCACGCTCGCCGCCATGGCGGCGCAGGGGCGCGACATCAAGCTCTCGACCCAGCGCGTCGAGGGCTACCGAAATTTCGCGACCAAGCTGTGGAACGCCGCGCGCTTTGCCGAGATGAACGGCTGCGCCACGGCGCCGGGTTTCGATCCGTCTGCCGTGCAAGAGGTCATCAATCAGTGGGTCATCACGCTGCTTGCGGACACGCTGGCGACGGTCGAGAAGGCGATTGCGGACTACCGCTTCAACGACGCGGCGAACGCCATCTATCAGTTCGTGTGGAATATTTATTGCGACTGGTATTTGGAATTCACCAAGCCGGTTCTGCTTGGAAGCGAGGGTGAAGCCAAAAAGGAAACGCAGGCGACCGTCGCCTATATCCGCGACGAAATTCTCAAAGTCCTGCATCCCTTCATGCCGTTCATCACGGAGGAGCTTTGGCAGGTGACGGCCAATGGCCCGCGCCAAACGCTGTTGGCGCTTGCCACCTGGCCGACCGAGCAGCCGTATTTTCTCGATGCGCGCGAGGAGGTGAGCTGGGTCGTCGATCTGGTCACCGCCATCCGCTCGGTGCGCGCCGAGATGAACATCACGGCGGCGATCCAGCTGGTGCTCGCCGGCGTCTCCGCCGAAACGCAAAAGCGCGCGGAGCGCTGGGGCGAGTTCATCAAGCGGCTGGCGCGCGTCTCGGAGATTTCTGCGGCCGATGCGCCGCCGCCGGGTTCGGTGCAACTGGTGGTGCGCGGCGAGGTGGCGGCGCTGCCGCTGAAAGGCGTCATCGATCTCGCCGCCGAGCGCGCGCGCCTGGCAAAGGAGATGCAGAAGGCCGACGCCGACATCGCGCGCGTCGATGCCAAGCTCGGCAACGCCAATTTTGTCGCCCGCGCGCCGGAAGAGGTGGTCGAGGAGGAAAAGGAAAAGCGGGAGGAGGCGCTTGCCCGCAAGACCAAGATCGCCGAGGCGCTGGAGCGGCTCAAGGGCGCGGCGTGAAGGGCGCGGCCTGATGCTTGACAGCGCCGGGCGGCGGGGCGCTATCGTCCCTTAAAATCCTGCAAGAGGTCAGCGAATGCGCGGAATCATTCTGGCGATTGCGCCCGACGGAACCTACGGGCAGCTCTCCGCCGAGGACGGGCAGCGCTACAGCTATTGGACCAGCGAAGTTCGCAATGGCCATGGGCAGGTCGGGCAGGGCGTCGATTTCCAGTTGTGGGAGGGCCAGCCGGTCGACATTTTCGTCCTGGCCAGTCCCGCCCGGCCCAGCGCGCCGCCGCCGCAGCACCCGGACGCGGCCCAGCCCGCGGCCTATGGCGCCGCGGCGCCCGCCTATGCCGCCGGAGCGTCGCCCTATGCGGCGGCAGCCGCGACCATCCCGCCGCTGGACTATTGGATAACGCTGTTCACCTCGCCGGCGGGGCGCATTTCGCGCCGGCAATTCTGGCTGCACGGCGTGCTGCCGCTCGTCGTTTGCAGCATCGTGCTGGGCTGGATTCCCATTCTCGGCTTGCTTGTGACGTTGGCGCTCACCTGGGCGTCGGTCTGCATCGGCTTCAAACGCTTCCACGACCTCGGCTATCCCGGCTGGTGGTGCCTGCTCAATGTCATCCCGATGCTGCTGGCGGCGTTTCTCACCGGTGCGTCGGTCTTCATAACCGGCTTGGGCTTTTTCTGGTTGCTGGCGGAGATTCTCTGGGGGCTGTCGCTGGTCGTGTTGATCGTCCAGATGGCGCTGGTCTATCTGCACGTCGGCCAGCCGGGACCGAACGACTATGGTCCCGATCCGCTCGCCGGCGCGTGAGCGCGGCGGCGGAAAGACGATGAGCGATCCCAACAATCGCCCGGGCGGGCCGAACCTGATCCTCACCGCCAAGAGCGCCGACAAGGTGCAGTTCTTCGACGCCGGCACGCTCGCGCTCACGGCCGAAATCGCCATGCCGGGCTCGACCCACGAAATGGTGCGCTCGCCCGACGGCGCCACGATCTACGCCTCGATCTATGGCGGCGGCATTTTCGGGCAGAACAAAAACCCCGACCGGCGCATCGCCGTCATCGATCTCGCGACCAAATCGCTTGCCCGCACCATCGACGTTGGCGGCAACGTCGCGCCCCATTCGGTGATGATGGACGAGGGCGGCACGCTGTGGGCGACCGCCGAATTGGCCAATGCGGTGCTGGCGATCGAACCGGGCAACGACGAGATCGAGCGCATCGACATCGGCGGCGCGCCGCACTGGATCGCGGTCAGCCACGCGACCGGCAAGCTGTTCGCCTCGTTCAAGACCAGGGAAGCCGTCGCGGTGCTCGATCTCGAGCAACGCAAACGCATCGACGTCATCACCATCCCGCAGGGCGCCGAAGGCATCGCGGTTTCCCCCGACGGCTGGGCGCTGTTTGTCTGCGCGCACCGCAAAGGCGAGTTTTACGCCTTCGATACCCGCACGCACGCGCTGCATCACACGGTCGCCATCGACGGCGCGCCGGGCGAGGAAAACCAGCTGCGCCGCGTGCGCGTCTCTCCCGACGGCCGCTACCTCTGCGCCTCCTCGCATGTCGATAGTTACGCCGCGATCTACGACGCCCTGAGCCTCGAACAGCTCGCCGGCTTTCCCACGCCCAAGGCGCCCATGGGCTTCGGCTTTGCCGCCGACGGCGAACACGCCTATTTGTGCTGCCACGACGCCGCGGTGACGCTGGAATTCGCGCTCGCCACCGGCCGCGTCACGCGCCAGTTTTCAACCGCCCCCGGCTGCGAATTCGTGATCTCCTATTAATCAGCCGCCGGTTGCGACACGCCGGGCGGTCGTTGTCCGCTCCAACCACGTCCGAATCGATTATTATGCGGCCGCTGATGGCAGGGGACCGATATGGTTTGTGACTTGCTGCAGAAGGTCGAGCTTTTGCACGCGGCCGGGACGCAATTCATTCCGCCGGACGCGCGCGAGGTGCTGCGCACGTTCTATGAAATATTGACCATCCTCGACAACAAGGGATTGGCGCTGCTTGCCTTCGACGGCATCATCGTCGCCGCCACCACGTTCGCCGCGGAGAAGGGCGGCCTTTTTCAGAGGCAAGGCTTTCCGCGTTGGCTGGCGATCTCAATTATCTTGTTGTCGCTCGCCGCCGCGGTTGCTTGTCTCTTTGTCTCGGAAGTCTCTTATCCGTTCTTCTATTATGTCACCTGCAACGCGCCGCACAGTCTCGATTATTCCGGCGAGATAAGCCGCCTGGCGAACCTGGTCGTTTGGCGAACCGACTATTTCCATTTCGCATGGTGGTGCTCGATCATCGCGATTCCGCTGTTCGCCGTGATGTTCTGGGTGTCGTTGAATTGGGCGCGGCGCGAAAGCGCGAAACATCCCTGACGTTCAGGAAGCGTCTTCAGCGCGCCGGCGCGAACGGCTTGCTGAGAAACCGCGATCCCTTCATCCCGTAGCGCCAGGGATGCTCCACCGCCTTGCTGATGCCGATGCGCGGGCCGACCGCGATGGCGGGCGTCTCCGCCCGCGCGCGCAATTCGAATGGCGGACGGCCGAGCGCCAGTCCGTTGAGCCTGCGCGTCACCCCCAGCGCTTGCGCGAGCTTGCCCGGTCCCGAGCAGAGCGCCCGCGGATCGCTTAAGCCCCGCCGCCGCCGCATCGCGGACAGGCCATGGGTCGGCTCCAGCGCGCGGATCAGCACCGCGCTGGCCGAGCCTTCTTCCTCGCACACGAAATTCAGGCACCAGTGGATGCCGTAGGAGCGGTAGACGTAGGCCGCCCCCGGCGGCCCAAACATGACGGCGTTGCGCTCGGTGCGGCCCCCATAGGAGTGCGCCGCCGGGTCTGTGTGGTGATAGGCCTCCACCTCCACGATCAGCCCGCCGACCCCGTTAATTAGCAGGCTGGCGCCGACCAGCTCGGGGGCGACCTCGTGCACCGAACGGTCGAAGAAACTGCGGCGTAATCGGGGGTTTGGGGCCATGTCCGGCCTGTGTCCTGTCTGCAACACATTAACGACAAATACGCCATAACCCCTCACGAATGCCCGTCGCGCCGCGATTTGGCCATACCCTTCTCCGACACCGAGGCCCAACCGGGGTGGCCGCAAGCCGTTGCGTGGCTTCGGTTTTACCGCCGGGCAAAACACCTCGGATAGCGCCGACATCAAACCAAGCGGTGGTCATCAGGGGCGGGGGGCACTGAGTACCATGGACGCCAAGACCAATTTAAAGAGCCGATTGCCGAGCCGGCACGCCACCGAGGGGGCGGACCGCGCGCCCCATCGTGCCTTTTATTACGCCATGGGTCTTAGCGCTGAGCAGATCCATGCGCCCTTCGTCGGCGTCGCCACCTGCTGGAACGAAGCCGCTCCCTGCAACATCGCGCTGATGCGCCAGGCGCAGGCCGTCAAGCAGGGCGTTGCCTCCGTCGGCGCCACCCCGCGCGAATTCTGCACCATCACCGTCACCGACGGCATCGCCATGGGCCATGCCGGCATGAAGGCCTCGCTGCCCTCGCGCGAAGTCATCGCCAACTCGGTCGAGCTCACCGTGCGCGGCCATGCCTATGACGCGTTGATCGGCGTCGCCGGCTGCGACAAGTCGCAGCCCGGCATGATGATGGCCATGTGCCGGCTCAACGTGCCCGCGATCTACATCTATGGCGGCTCGATTCTGCCCGGCAAGTTCAAGGGCAAGGAAGTCACCGTGCAGGACGTCTACGAGGCGGTCGGCAAGCATTCGGTCGGCGAAATGTCCGACGCGGATCTGCTGACGCTGGAAGAGAACGCCTGTCCCTCGGCCGGCGCCTGCGGCGCCCAGTTCACCGCCAACACCATGGCGACCGTCTCCGAAGCCATCGGCCTGGCACTGCCTTACTCGTCCGGCGCGCCGGCGCCATACGAGTTGCGCGACAGGTTCTGCATGCTGGCGGGCGAGATGATCATGGATTTGATCGTCAAGAACATCCGCCCGCGCGACATCGTCACCCGCAAGGCGCTGGAGAATGCCGCCGCGGTGGTTGCCGCCACCGGCGGCTCCACCAATGCTGCGCTGCACCTGCCGGCAATCGCCAATGAATGCGGCATCGAGTTCGACCTGTTCGACGTCGCCGAAATCTTCAAAAAGACACCGTATATCGCAGATTTGAAACCGGGCGGCCGTTATGTCGCCAAAGATATGTTCGAAGCAGGCGGCGTCCCGCTGCTGATGAAGACCCTGCTCGATCACGGCTTCATGCACGGCGATTGCCTGACGGTCACCGGCCGCACCATGGCCGAGAACATGAAGAACGTGAAATGGAACCCGGACCAGGACGTGGTGCGTCCGGCCGATAAGCCGTTGCTGGCGACCGGCGGCGTCGTGGGCCTGAAGGGCAATCTTGCTCCTGAAGGCGCGATCACCAAGGTTGCCGGCATGAAGCACCTCAAATTCTCGGGTCCCGCGCGCTGTTTCGACAGCGAGGAAGCCTGTTTCGACGTCGTCAAGAACAAGAAATACAAGGAAGGTGACGTGCTGGTCATGCGCTACGAAGGCCCGCGGGGCGGCCCCGGTATGCGCGAAATGCTCTCCACCACGGCCGCGCTCTACGGGCAGGGCATGGGCGAGAAGGTCGCCCTCATCACCGACGGGCGCTTTTCCGGCGCCACCCGCGGTTTCTGCGTCGGCCATGTGGGCCCGGAGGCCGCGGTGGGCGGGCCGATCGCGCTCGTCCGCGATGGCGACATCATCGAACTCGATGCCGTGGAGGGCACGATCAACGTCAAGCTTTCGGCCGACGAGCTTGCCAAGCGCAAGAGCCAATGGAAGCCGCGCGAGAGCGAATACGGTTCCGGATATTTGTGGAAATACGCCCAGCAGGTGGGAACGGCGCTCAATGGCGCGGTCACCCATCCCGGCGCGGCAGGCGAGAAGAGTTGCTATGCGGATAGCTGAGATATTCTTGCGTGGGATCGTGATTGCGGCTGCCCTTGCGGTCGCCCCGGCTTTCGCGCTCGACGGCAGCAAGACCGACGCGACCGCGAAACCGTCGCCGCCGACGCCAATGCAGGCATTCCGCTCCGGCGCCCATTGGCTGAAAGCCGGCGAAACCGCCAAGGCCGTTCACTCGCTCGAATACGCCGCCGAAAAAGGCCACGCCATCGCGCAATGGAAGCTCGGGCGCATGTACGCCGAAGGCGACGGCGTGACGCAGGACGATCTCAAGGCCTTCGAATATTTCCGCCGCATCGCCGACAGCCACGCCGACGACAATCCGAACACGAGGCAGGCCCGCTTCGTCGCCAACGCCTTCGTCGCGCTCGGCCATTATTATCTGCAAGGCATTCCGAAAACGAGGGTCAAGCGCGATCCCGAGCGCGCGCGTGAAATGTTCGCCTATGCCGCCTCCTATTTCCGCGATTCCGACGCGCAGTATTACCTGGCCCGGCTCTATCTCGACGGCGTCGGCGCGCCGCACGATCCGCGCCAGGCTGCGCGCTGGTTCGGCCTGTCGGCACAAAAGGGCATGTGCAAGGCGCAGGCCATGCTCGGCGCCATGCTGTTCACCGGCGACCATGTTCCGCGCCAGGCGGCGCGCGGCCTGATGTGGCTGACGCTGGCCAAGGACGCCGCCAAGGACAACGCCGCCGCCGACCGGGACTGGATCAACCGGCTCTATGACAACGCCTTCCGCCAGGCGACCGACGACGAGCGCGCGCTGGCGCTGGTCTATCTGCGGCATTGGATGGAGAGCCGGCGGGAATAAAAAACGCCGCTCGTTATCGCCCCGCAATATCCAGATCGATATACACCGGCACGTGGTCGGACGGCTTGTCCCAGCCGCGCACGTGCTTGTCGATTCCGGCGTCGGTAAGGCGGTCGGCGGCCTGCGGCGACAGCAGCAGGTGATCGATGCGGATGCCGTCGTTCTTCTGATAGGCGCCGGCCTGATAATCCCAGAACGTATAGAGGTTGCCGACGTCGCTGACGGCACGGATGGCATCGGTGAGGCCCAGGTTTATCAGCGCCCGATATCGCTCGCGGGTCGGCGGCAGGAACAGGGCGTCATTGACCCAGGCCTCGGGCCGCTTGGCGTCGAGCGGGGTGGGGATGACGTTGTAGTCGCCGGCCAGAACCAATGGCTCTTCTAGTTTAAGTCGTTCATCTGAAAATCGAGCGAGCCGCTCCATCCATTTGAGCTTGTAGGCGTATTTTTCGTCGCCGCCATTGCCGTTGGGCAGATAGAGGCTGACCACCCGCAAGGCCCCCGACTTGGTCGACACCAGCGCTTCCAGGAAGCGGGCCTGTACGTCGCCGTCGTCGCCATCGAGGCCCGAAGTGACCTCGTCGAACGGCAGTTTGGAAAGCAGCGCCACGCCGTTGAAGGTCTTCTGCCCGTGCACCGCAACGTTATAGCCGAGCCCTTCGAAGGCCCCGCGCGGGAAGGCATCGTCGGTGCATTTGATCTCCTGCAGGCAGACGATGTCGGGCTGGCGTTCGGCCAGCCAGGCCGTCAGGCTGTCCAGACGCTGGCGGATCGAATTGACGTTCCAGGTGGCGATACGCATGGGGAAGATCCCGGCGGGGGGAATTAAGGCTTTGGAATGCGGTATTTACCGCAGGGATATGCACCTGGACACGTTTATATGCTAATAGGCAGCCCAAGCGCGGCCGCCTGTTAAGTGGGTGATAAAACATTTTCCGCGGAATGAGGGAGCGCCCGGGCGGCCCCTGAGAGGCCCCCGGACCGAACATTGCAGATGAGCAAGCGAAAGTGGCTCTTTGGGGTGACCGTGCTTGCCCTGATTGGCGTTGCTGTGCTCGGCCGCGGCACGTGGCTCGGCATGTTGTCCGGCGACCACGCCACCGCCGCGCGTGCCCAGGGCAAACGCGGTGGCGGCGGCGTCGTACCGGTCGAAGTTGGCAAGGCCGTGCGCAAGCAGGTGCCCGTGCGCATTGAGGCCCTCGGCACCGTGACCCCCATCGCCAGCGTCGCCATCAAGGCGCGCCTCGAAACCACCATCGTCGGCGTGCATTTCCGCGACGGCGCCCATGTCAACAAAGGCGACTTGCTGTTCACGCTCGATTGCCGCGCCACCGACGCGCAGATCATCACCACCGAAGGCACCATCGCGCGCGACAAAGCGCAACTCGAGGGCGCCATGCGCGACGTCAATCGCTACACCAATCTGGTGTCGAAGAACGCGACCCCGCAGCTCATTCTCGACAATGCCTTGACCCAGGCCGACGTCTATCGCGCCGCCATCAAGGCCGACGAGGGCGTGCTGGAACATCTCAAGGTGCAGCGCAGCTATTGCACGATCACCGCGCCGATCTCCGGCCGCATCAGTGCCGCCAATGTCAAAATCGGCAATTTCGTGCGCCAGGCCAACTCCGCGGCAATGGCGACCATCAACCAGATGGCGCCGGCCTACGTCACCTTCACCGTGCCGCAGAACAACCTGCCGGCAATCCGCAAAGCGATGGCCGCCAAGACCGCGACCGTCGAGGCCGTCGTTCCGGGTGAGCAGAAGCATTCCGACGGCGCCGTCAGCATGATCGAGAACACGGTGGATTCCTCGACCGGCATGGCGACCATTCGCGCCGTCATGCCGAACAAGGACGAGGCGCTTTGGCCCGGCACGCTGGTCACCACGGAACTGACGCTGCGCAGCGAGAATGCGCTGGTGGTGCCGACCAACGCCGTGCAGGTGAGCCAGAGCGGCAATTTCGTCTTTGTGGTCGCCAGCGACAAGACCGCCCATGTGCGTCACATCGAGACCGGACGCCAGTTCGCCAACGAAACCGTGATCAAGCACGGGCTGGTGGCCGGCGAGACCGTCGTCACCGACGGACAATTGCGGCTCCAGAACGGAACCCGCGTCGCCCCGCGTGGCAACAAGCCCGCGGGCGGCCCGCGCAAAGCGCGCGCCGGGACCTGATCCATGACCCTGTCGGAAATCTGTATCCGCCGCCCGGTGCTGACGACGCTGCTGACGGCGTCGCTGATCGTGTTCGGCGCCTTCGCCTACCGGCTGTTGCCGGTGGCGGCACTGCCGGCAGTCGACTTTCCGACTATCCAGATCACCGCCAGCCTGCCGGGCGCCAGCCCGGAGACCATGGCGGCCTCGGTGGCGTCGCCGATCGAGCGCCAGCTCTCCACCATCTCCGGCATCTCGACGATGAGCTCTTCGTCGTCGCTCGGCTCGACGCAGATCACGGTGCAGTTCGACCTCGGCCGCGACATCGACGGCGCCTCGCTCGACGTGCAGACCGCGCTCGCCACCGCCCAGCGCCGGTTGCCGGCCGAGATGACCACGCCGCCGTTTTTCCGCAAGGTCAATCCGGGCGATTTCGCGGTGGTCTATCTGAGCATGCGCTCCGACACGCTGCCGTTGTCGAAGATCAATGACTACGCGGAGACGGTCATAGCGCCGACCATCTCGCAGCTGTCCGGCGTCGCGCAGGTGCTGGTCTATGGCTCGCAGAAGTTTGCCGTGCGCGTCCAGGTCGACCCGGCCGCGGCCGCCGCGCGCAACATTTCGCTCGACGAGATCCGCGGCGTGGTCGCCAAGGCCAATTCTTCGACGCCGGTCGGCTCGCTGCAAGGCAAAGACCGGACGGTTTCGCTGCTGGCGACCGGCGCCATGGAGCACGCCGCCGACTACCGCAACGTGGTGGTGGCCTATCGCAACGGCGCGCCTATCAAGCTCGACCAGGTCGCCCACGTCATCGACAGCGTTGAGAACGACAACGAGGCGAGTTGGTACAACGATAAGCGCGCCATCGTGCTCGGCATTTATCGCCAGCCCGACGCCAACACCGTGGAGGTGGTCGACAAAGTGCTGGCGAAGCTGCCGCAGTTGCGCGCGCAGGTGCCGGCGGCGATCGAGATGTCACCCTTGTTCGATCGCTCGATCTCGATCCGCGCCGCGGTCTGGAACGTGCAGGAGACGCTGGCGATCGCCGTTTGCCTGGTCATCATGGTGATCTTCCTGTTCCTGCGGAAGGTTTCCGCTACCCTCATTCCGGCGCTGGCCGTGCCGATTTCGCTGATCGGCACTTGCGCCGCGATGTACGCCTTCGGTTTTTCCATCAACAACATGACGCTGCTGGCGCTGACGCTGTCGGTGGGCTTCGTGGTCGACGACGCCATCGTCATGCTGGAAAACATCGTACGTCATATCGAGGGCGGCATGCGGCCCTTCGAAGCGGCGCTCAAGGGCTCGCGCGAGATCGGCTTCACCATTGTGTCGATCACGTTCTCGCTGATCGCGGTGTTCATCCCGGTGCTCTTGATGGGCGGCATGGTCGGTCGCGTGTTCCGCGAGTTCGCGGTGAGCATCTCGGTGGCGATCATTGTGTCCGGCTTCGTCTCGCTGACGCTGACGCCGATGCTGTGCGCGCGCGTGCTCAAGAGCCACGACCCCGAGGAGAAGCAGAATATCGTGCTGCGCGGCTTCGAAGTGCTGTTCGAGGGCATGCGCGGCGCCTACGAGCGATCGCTCGGCTGGGTGATCCGCTTCAAGTCGGTGATGTTGGTGTTTACGCTGCTCACCATCGTCGCCACCGTCTGGCTCTACGTCATCGTGCCCAAGGGTTTCTTCCCCACCGAGGACACCGGTTTCCTGTTCGGCATTACCGAAGCCAAGACCGATATCGGCTTCGAATCGATGATCGAGCACCAGCGCAAGCTCGCCGATATCGTGCGCAAGGATCCGGCCGTGGCCTATGTAAATTCGACGGTCGGCGGCTTTGGTTCGCGTGGCCTCGGCAATACCGGGCGCATGCTGGTGGCGCTGAAGGACCGCGAGCAGCGCGGGGCCCTGCGTAAGGTCATCGGGCGGCTGCGGCGCGACGCCAATGTCGTCCCCGGCATCCGGATCTTCTTCCAGCCGATCCAGAACATCCGCTTGGGCGGCCGTCTCAGCAAGAGCCAGTATGAATATACGCTGCAGTCCAACGATACGGACGCGCTCTATCGGGTGGCTCCGCAATTGCGCGACAAGATCGCCAAGCTGCCGGGGCTGCTCGACGTCACCACCGACCTTTACATCAAGAATCCGCAGATCACGATCGACGTCGACCGCGAGAAGGCGGCGGTCTACGGCGTCAGCGTCGACCAGGTGCGCCAGGAGCTCTTCAACGCCTTCGGCACCCGCCAGGTCGCCACCATCTATACGCCGGCCAACGACTATGAAGTGATCCTGGAGAGCATGCCGCAATACCGGGCAAGCCCCAACGATCTCAACCGGCTCCATCTGAAGAGTTCGAAAGGAACCGTGATTCCGCTTTCAGCGGTGACGCATTTCGTGCCTACGGTTGGGCCCCTGCAGATCAACCATCAGGGCCAGCAGCCGGCGGTGACGATTTCGTTCAACCTGTCGCCCGGCGTTGCGCTCGGCGACGCGGTGAGCGCCATCACCAAATTAGAGCGCGACGCGGGCCTGCCCGCCACCATCGCCACCGGCTTCCAGGGCACCGCCCAGGTGTTCCAGGATTCGTTGCGCGGGCAGGGCATCCTCATTTTGGCGGCGATCTTCGCCGCCTATATCGTGCTCGGCATTTTGTATGAAAGCTTCATCCACCCGATCACCATCATCTCCGGCCTGCCGTCCGCCGGCATCGGCGCCATCCTGACGCTGATGTTGTTCGACATGGACCTGTCGGTGATCGCCATGATCGGCATCGTCATGCTGGTGGGCATCGTCAAGAAGAACGCCATCATGATGATCGACTTCGCCATCGGGCGCCGCCGTGTCGGCCTGTCGGCCGAGGCCGCCATCCGCGAAGCCGCGTCTTTGCGTTTTCGCCCGATCATGATGACGACGTTTGCCGCCATTTTCGGCTCGCTGCCGATCGCGCTCGGCACCGGCGCCGGCGCCGAATTGCGCCAGCCGCTCGGCGTCGCCGTGGTCGGCGGACTTGTGCTTTCACAATTGTTGACGCTCTACATCACGCCGGTGATCTATCTCTATCTCGACCGCTTCGACCGCATGATCAAGCGCCGTATCGAGCCGCAGCTCACGGAAGTGCCGCAAGAAGCGCCGCCGGCGGTGGCGGCGGAGTAGCAATGTTCCGTTCGTCCCCGCGAAGGCGGGGACCCAGGGCTACAAATTCAATCGCTTGAAGTCCGCACTGGATTCCCGCTTGCGCGGGAATGAACGGAGGGTGGGGAAGCGCTGTTACAGCGCGAAACTCGTGCCGCAGCCGCAGGAGGCCGTCGCGTTCGGGTTCTTCACCTTGAACGCAGCGCCGATCAGGTCCTCGACGAAGTCGATTTCGGACCCTGTCATGTATTGCTGAGAGACGGAATCGATCAGCACGGTGGCGCCCTCGCGCGCAATCACCAGGTCGTCGTCGCCTTTGGCGCGCTCCATGTCGAACTTGTACTGGAAGCCGGAGCAGCCGCCGCCTTCCACAGAAACGCGCAGCATGGTGCCGGCGGGTTCGCTTTTCAGGATCTCGCCGATCCGCCGCGCCGCCCGTTCGCTGACCGTGATGCTCGCTTCGCTCATTATTGCCGGTGATCCTATTGGCAGGGGCCGTACCAATTAGTTAAGTGCGCCGGAACGCCAGGTCAATGCGGCACCACAATGGCCATTTCCACGCCCATTTCGCGCGCATCTTGTGCCGCCGATCCGGCCCAAAGCCGGGGCCGGCGCTATGACGGGCCGCCGAGCCCCTCGCGCAACGACTTCCGCCGCGACTGCGACCGCATCATCCACTCCGCCGCCTTCCGCCGCCTCGCCCACAAGACGCAAGTTTTCGTCTATCACGAGGGCGACCATTACCGCACCCGGCTCACCCACACTTTGGAAGTTGTCCAGATCGCCCGTTCGCTGGCACGCGCGCTCGGCCTCGACGAGGATCTGGCGGAAGCAACCGCGCTCGCCCACGACCTCGGCCATCCACCATTCGGCCATGCCGGCGAGCGCGCGCTCGATTCTTGCGCGCAAAAGTTCGGCGGCTTCGACCACAACGCCCAGGCGTTGCGCGTGGTCACCGCGCTCGAGCGCCGCTATGCCCAGTTCGACGGTCTCAATCTGACCTGGGAGACGCTGGAGGGCCTCACCAAGCACAACGGCCCGCTGACCGACCGCCAGGGCCGCGCCGTCGGCCGCTACGTCGAGCGCGGCGTGCCGGCGCCGATCCTGGCCTATTCACGCATCCAGGATCTCGAATTGTGGTCCTATGCCAGCGGCGAGGCGCAGGCCGCGGCTATTGCCGACGATATCGCCTATGACGCCCACGACATCGACGACGGCTTGCGCGCCGATTTGTTTACATTGGACGACATTGCTTGCGTGCCGATCGTGGTATCGATCGTCGCCGAGATCGACGCGCAACATGCCGGCCTCGATGCCACCCGCCGCGCGCATGAGACGGTGCGCCGGCTGATCACCCGCATGATCGAGGACGTGATCGCCGAGAGCCGGCGGCGCATCGGCGCGCTCAAGCCGCAATCTGCCGCCGACGTGCGCCAGGCGGCCGCGCCGCTGGTGGCGTTCTCGCCGGCGACCGAGAAAGCCGACGCCGACATCAAGGGCTTCCTCTATCCGCGCATGTACCGCCACGCGCGCGTGATGGCCGTGATGGAAGACGCGGCCGGTGTGGTGCGCGACCTGTTCGCGCATTTCATGGACCACCCCGCCGACCTGCCGGCGGAATGGCGCGAGGGCATCGATGGCGCCGACGAGGCTGCGCGCGGGCGTCGCGTCGCCGACTATATTGCGGGGATGACCGACCGCTACGCGCTGGTGGAACACGCGCGGTATTTCACGACTACGCCGGAGTTGCGCTGACCCCATCGGGTCGGGCAGGCTCGCAGCCGAGCCAAGCGCAACTTGATCCGTCCGCCGAAGCACGAAAACATCGCGCTTCCAACTCGCAAGGGGGAGACCACCCATGTCACGTATTATGTCACGCAAGACCGCCGCCGCCTTGACCGTCCTGGGACTGCTGACCGCCCTCAACGTCGGCATTCTCCTGTTCAATACCGCGCAGCCGTCGCGCGCCGCCGTCGCCGGCATGAAGGCGCAGGATTTGCTGAAAGACCCGGACTTCACCAAGGCGGTCAAGGCCATCGCCGGCAAGTGCAGGGTGAATATCGAGCTGGCCAAGCTGATGTGTTGAGCGGGGTTTATCGCCATCGCCGTGAGGTGACCGAGCGCCGCTGCATCGGGCTTGTCCCGGCCAGCCGCGCGATCGCTGCCGACACTTTGACTCCCCTTCCAATTTCCACTACCCGCAGCGCGCAATGAGCGCGACCGCCCAACCCCAACACCTCTTCGCCGCCATGCTTGCCCGGGTGCAGGCGGCGTCGGCGCCGCTCGTCGGCCCCACCGCCGATCTCTCGCGCGTGGTGGTCGAGCCGCCGCGTGATCCGAGCCATGGCGATATGGCCACCAACGCCGCCATGGTGCTGGCCAAGGAAGCGGGCAAGAAGCCGCGCGAGCTTGCGGAAAAAATCGCAATGGCTTTGCGCGCCGAGCCGACCGTCGAAAAAGTCGACGTCGCCGGCCCCGGTTTCATCAATCTTACGCTCAAGCCAAATGTCTGGGGCGAAGAGCTGCGCCAGGCGCTCTTGCTCGGCCGCGAATACGGCCGCAGCGAGATCGGCACCGGCGAGAAGGTCAATGTCGAATACGTCTCCGCCAACCCGACCGGCCCGCTGCATGTCGGCCACGGCCGCGGCGCGGTGTTCGGCGACGCGCTCGCCAGCCTCTTGGCCCATGCCGGCTACGACGTGACACGCGAATATTACATCAACGATGCCGGCGCTCAGGTCGACGTGCTGGCACGCTCGGCCTACCTGCGTTACCGCGAGGCGCTCGGTGAGGCGATCACCATCCCGGACGGGCTCTACCCCGGTGAATATCTGCGCCACGTCGGCGGCCTGCTGGCCGAAGAACACGGCTTCACGCTGACCACCATGCCGGAAGTCGAATGGCTGCCGATCGTGCGCGGCAAGGCCGTCGCCTTGATGATGGACGCCATCCGCGACGATCTCGGCGCGCTCAACGTACATTTTGACGTGTTCTATTCGGAGCGCTCGCTGATCGAGGAGGGCGAGCAGGTCGCGCGCACCATCGAAGCATTGCGCAAGTCGGGCGAGGTCTATGAAGGCCGGCTGCCGCCGCCCAAGAGCGGCAATCTCGAAGACTGGGAGGACCGCGAGCAGACGCTGTTCCGCTCCACCGATTTCGGCGACGACGTCGACCGCCCGCTGAAGAAATCGGACGGCAGCTACACCTATTTCGCCTCCGACATCGCCTATCACAAGTCCAAGGTGGAGCGCGGCTTCCTCAACCTGATCGATGTCTGGGGCGCCGACCACGGCGGCTACATCAAGCGGATGCAGGCGGCGGTAAAGGCGGTCAGTGCCGGCAAGGCGCTGTTGGACGTGAAACTCGTCCAACTGGTGCGGCTGTTCCGCGCCGGCGAGCCGGTCAAGATGTCGAAGCGGGCGGGGGAATTCGTCACGCTGCGCGAAGTCGTCGACGAAGTGGGGCGCGATGCCGTGCGCTTCGACATGCTCTACCGAAAGAACGACGCCGTGCTCGATTTCGACCTCGCCAAGGTGATCGAGCACAGCCGGGAGAACCCGGTGTTCTACGTCCAGTACGGGCACGCCCGCGCCGAATCCGTGTTCCGCAATGCGCGCGCCGACATCCCCGATCTGCCCGAGACGCCGGAGGCGCGGGCGCGCTGGCTCGAAAAAGCGCCGCTCGACCGCCTGAGCGATTCAGGGGAACTTTCCATCCTGCGCCGGATTGCGCTTTTTCCGCGCATGGTGGAAGCGGCCGCGGCGGCCCATGAGCCGCACCGCATCGCCTTCTATCTGTATGAATTAGCGAGCGAATTCCACGCGCATTGGACGCGGGGAAAAGACTTGCCTCATTTACGCTTCATTATCCAGAATGATCCACAAACAACCATGGCGCGGCTCGCGCTGGTTCAGGGTATCGCGACCGTGCTGGCCTCGGGGCTCGCTGTGCTCGGGGTCGAGGCGCCGCAAGAAATGCGATAAATTGGGTCCGTTGCACCGCGCATCTTGCGGCCTTGCGATCGGATGGGCGAGGGCGGGCTTCTAAGGAACAATTCCGGGGACCGAATGGCTGACGACCAGATTCAAAGAACCTACCGTGCCAGTCAGCCGCCGGTGCGCAATGCGCCCGGTTCCGCATCGTCTTCCCCCAGCGATCCGCTCGCCGAGCTTGCGCGACTGATCGGGCAGAACGATCCTTTTGGCGAATACGGCCGCGGCCACGGCGGTGCTGCGCAAGCGTCCGCACCCGCCGTCTATGCGCAAGACACCGCGCAAGCCCCCGCGCGCGACCCCTATGCGGACGGCGTGCCCGGTTATGCCGATGAACATACGCCGATAATCAGCAGGCGCCCGCGGCGGACGTCTCGTTCGCGCCGCCGGCGGCGCCGCCGCCGCCCTATGGCCACGAGAACTTTGGCGATGCCGCCTATGCGACCGAGCCGTACGGGCAGGGCGAGCAAGCGGCGTATTATCCGAACACCGCGCACTCCGGCGCCGAGGAAGAGCACTTCTACGACGACGTCCCGCCGCGCCGGCGCATCGGAATTCTTGCCATTGCCGCGGTTTTCGCGCTGGCCGTGGTCGGCACCGCCGGCGCCTTCGGCTATCGCGCGCTTTTCGGTTCTTCTACGCCCAGCGGCCCCCCGCCGGTGATCAAGGCAGAGACCAAGCCGAGCAAGATCGTCCCCGCCGCCCAGAGCAAAGATCCGAAATCGGGCAAACTGATTTACGACCGCGTCAACAGCAGCGGCCAAAGCGAAAAAATCGTCTCGCGCGAAGAGCAGCCGGTCGACATCAAGGACAAGCCCGTCGGCGCGGTGCTGCCGCAAGCTCAAAGCGGCGCGTCCGGCGGCGCGATGCGGCAAAGCGCGCTTGGCAGCGGTGTGGTCGGGGTCGAGCCGAAGAAAATCCATACCATCGCCATCCGTCCCAATCAGGTGGCCGGCGCTGCATCGGTGCAACCGCCGGCCGCCGACGCGGCGCCAATGCCGGCGCCCGCTCCAGTACACGCCCAACCGGCTGCGCCGCCGAAACCGCAGCGGGCAGCTGCCGCCCCGGCACCGCGCCCGGTTGCGCAAACCCAAGCGCCGGCACGCCGCGTAGCGGCAGCGCCGCCGAGCAACGCCCCGCTATCGCTCAGCCCCAATGCGTCCGCGCCGGCCCGGACCGCGCAAAACAACGTGCGTACGGCGGCGGTGGCGCCACCGACTCGGATCGCGCCCACCAGGAGCGTTGCGCCCGCGCGTGCCGCGCCCGCCAGGACCGTCGCCCCGGCTCGGATCGCCCCCGCGGCGAGCGGCGGCGGCTATGCCGTTCAGATCGCCTCGCGCCATAACGAAGCTGACGCAAAGGTGTCCTTCCACAGCCTGCAGTCCAAATTCCCGCAACAACTCGGCGGACGCCAGCCGCTAATCCGCCGTGTCGATTTGGGTGCCAAGGGCATCTATTACCGCGCCATGGTCGGCCCCTTCGGCAGTGCCGAGGAGGCGAGCAAATTGTGCTCGAGCCTCAAGGCAGCCGGCGGCCAGTGCCTCATCCAGAAGATTTAGCGCGTCCTAACTTGACCCTTGCGGCGGGCGCGGGCTAATCCGCGACCATGCCTGCACGCGCTTTCATCACTGGCTTGGCGGGATTGACCCTCTCGGCCAATGAGCGGGCGTTTCTCCGCGAGGCCCGGCCGTGGGGCCTGATTATCTTCAAGAGAAACGTAAGTACGCCGAACCAAGTAGCCGAACTTGCTCGCTCATTTCGCGACGTCGTCGGCTGGGAGGCGCCAGTTTTGGTAGACCAGGAGGGCGGCCGGGTGCAGCGCCTGGCGCCGCCCCATTGGCCGGCCTATCCGCCGGGCGCGCGCTACGGAGCGATTTACGACCGCGAGCCGGCGGGCGGACTGGCGGCAGCGCGGCTCGCCGGCCATCTCATTGCGTCCGACCTCGTTAGCATTGGCATTGACGTTGATTGCCTGCCGCTAGCGGACGTACCGGTCGCCGGGGCCGACGCCGTGATCGGAGACCGCGCCTACGGGACTGAGCCAGGAAAGGTCGCGGCATTGGCCGGGGCGGTCGCCCAGGGGCTGCAGGCCGGGGGTGTTTTGCCGGTGCTCAAACACCTGCCGGGCCACGGCCGGGCCAAAGCTGACAGCCATCTGCGGCTGCCGGTGGTCGATACCGACCGGGCGACCCTGGAAGCGACCGATTTCGCCGCTTTCCGGCCGCTCGCCGGGCTGCCGCTCGGGATGACCGCACATGTTGTGTTTTCCGCCATCGACCCCGTCGCACCGGCCACTACTTCGGTCACAATAGTGCGCGAAGTGATTCGGGGCTTCATCGGGTTCCAGGGCCTGCTGATGAGTGATGACCTATCCATGGGTGCCTTGTCCGGCTCGTTGGCCGAGCGCAGCCGCGCCGCGCTCGCCGCCGGATGCGATATCGTGCTTCACTGCAACGGCGATCTCGCCGAGATGAGCGCGGTCGCGGGCAGCGTGCCGGAACTCGCCGGCGAAGCCGCCGCGCGCGCCGACAAGGCGCTGGCGCAGCGATCGGCGCCGGAACAGTTCGATACGGATGCGGCGCGTGCGATTTTTGCCCGCATGATCGGTGAGCAGCCGCAACGGATGACAGTTTCATGAGCGAAGAATTCGACCCCACCCTTGAAGCGGACCGCGCCACCGGCGAGCCGGCGATGATCGTCGACGTCGAGGGCTTCGAGGGCCCGCTCGATCTGCTGCTGATGCTGGCGCGCCAGCAGAAAGTCGATCTGGCGAAGATTTCGATCCTGGCGCTGGCCGATCAATATCTCGCGTTCGTCGAAGCGGCGCGCAAATTGCGGCTGGAACTGGCCGCCGATTACCTGGTGATGGCGGCGTGGCTCGCTTATCTGAAATCCCGCCTGTTGCTGCCGGAACCGGCGCCGGGCGAGGGACCGAGCGCGGAGGACATGGCGCTGGCGCTCGCTTACCGCCTGCGCCGACTGGAGGCTTTCCGCGAGGTGGCGACGCGCCTGATGGGGCGTCCGCAGCTCAACCGCGATATCTTTTCCCGCGGCGCGCCGGAACCGATCGCCGAGATCAAACAACCGGAATGGTCGGCCACGCTCTACGATCTGCTCACGGCTTACGCGACGCAACGCTCGCGTAGCGCCCTCTCGCGGGTGCAGCTCAAGAAACGCACGGTGTGGTCGCTGGCCGATGCGCGTGCCGCGCTCGACCGCTTGATCGGGCAATCGTCGGATTGGGCGCAACTCGACCTGTTCCTGATCCACTATGTGGTGGAGCCGTCTTTGGCGGCCACGGTGTTTGCGTCCTCGTTCGCCTCCGCTCTCGAACTGGTGCGCGAGGGGGTGGCCGAGATTCATCAGAAAGAGTCGTTCGCGCCGATTTACCTGCGCAAGCGGGTTGGTGCGAACGGAAGTGCTGCGACGCATGACGCGCAAGAAAACACATAAGGAGAAAGGGTCCATGCCGAGCGTGGCCAAGAAGCTGGTTGTTGTGCAAAACAATGAGCCGCCGCCGGCCGAGCCGGCTGAGCCGGCCGCACGCGCCGACGAGTTGCGCCAATTGGAGGCCGTGTTATTCGCTTCCGCGCAGCCGCTCGACGAGGCGACCCTTGCGCGGCAACTTCCCAACGGCGTGAACGTGAAGGACGCGCTGGCGCGCCTGAAGGCCGAATACGCCACGCGCGGCGTCAATCTGGTGCGCGTCGGCAGGAAATGGACTTTCCGCACCGCCGACGATCTGTCCTGGCTGTTGACCAAGCAGACGATCGAAACGCGCAAGCTCTCGCGCGCGGCGATCGAGACGCTGGCGATCGTCGCCTATCATCAGCCGGTGACCCGTGCCGAGATCGAAGAAATCCGCGGCGTGGTGACCGCGGCCGGCACGCTCGACGTGCTGCTGCGGACCGGCTGGATCCGCCCGCGCGGCCGCCGCAAGGCGCCGGGCCGTCCCATTACCTACGGAACCACCGAGGTGTTTTTGTCGCATTTCGGCCTGGAAGAGGTGGGCGATCTGCCCGGGCTCGACGAGCTCAAAGGGGCGGGGCTACTGGAGGGCCACATGCCCGCCGGTTTCTCGGTCCCGATGCCGTCCGACGACACCACATTGCGCGACGACGAAGACCCGCTGGAGCCGGGCGATCTCGACTTTGGGCTGGCGCCGCCGCCCGACAGCGGCGAGCGCTGACGGCGGCAAAATTAAGGTAAATACAGCGACTTGGCCGTCGTCGCGGCGCGATTTAACGTGCCGAAGTCCTTGTTTTTGCGGGCCCCGCGGCCTAGTTTCTAACTCAAACATGGGCGGGACGAGCGTGCTGTTGCGCTGCTCGCTGCGGAGGATTTGCCAATGGGTTCCTTAAGCATATGGCACTGGCTAGTCGTCATCGTCGTGGTTTTGCTGCTGTTCGGAAGAGGCAAGATTTCCGAGCTGATGGGTGACGTCGCCGGCGGCATCAAGGCGTTCAAGAAGGGCATGGCGGAAGACGAAAAGACCACCGAAGCCAAGAGCGAGCCGAAGACGATCGACCACCAAGCCGCCGCTGGCGCAGCCCAAAAAGCGGAGACCAAGCCCGCCGAAGGCGTACGCTCTTAAGCGCTTCGCTGCTGCGGCGCAGCCGAATAGCGCTCGCGGCAATCGCCGTCGGGGCGGCGGTGCTGGAGTTCATTAATCCATGTTCGACATCGGGTGGGCCGAGCTCCTCGTCATCGGCATCGTCGCGCTGATCGCGATTGGGCCGAAAGAGCTGCCAGCCGTGATGCGCTCGCTTGGCCACTGGATGGGCAAGATCAAGCGCATGGCCTCGGAATTCCAGGGCCAGTTCCAGGAGGCCCTGCGCGAGGCCGAGATGGACGACCTCAAGAAGCAGGCCGATGACCTCACCAGCGCGGTCACCGACGCCGCCAGTTTCGATCCGATGGCGGATATCGACAACGACGGCGGCACTGATACCGATCTCGACATCGCGGAGCCCGAGAAACTCACGCCGGACGATACAGAACCGGAAAAATCCGAGGCGGCAACGACGGAGGCATCCGCCGAAACGAAAGAGGCGTCGCCGGCCGCCGCCGCGGAGCCGGAAAAACTGCCCGACGTTGACCTGCCGCCGGCAGCGCCGCCCGAGCCGGTTGCCAAACAAGACCTTGCCCCGGCCGAGCCGCCGCCCAAACAGGCCGGGGGCAAGGCATGAGCCACGAGGACATTGAGGCCACCAAAGCGCCCTTGATGGATCACCTGGTCGAGCTGCGTTCGCGGCTGATCAAGGCGGTGCTGGCGTTCGGCGTGACGTTTGCGCTCTGCTTCGTGTTCGCCAAAGACATCTACAATGTGCTGGTGTGGCCGTTCGTCTGGGTGGCGGGTCCGGAGAATTCCAAGTTCATCTACACCGCGCTTCTGGAATATTTCATCACGCAGTTGAAGCTGGCGATGTTCGGGGCGGCGTTCCTGTCGTTTCCGGTGATCGCGGCGCAGATCTACATGTTCGTCGCGCCCGGCCTCTACCGCAACGAGCGCAAGGCGTTCCTGCCGTACCTGATCGCCACGCCGATCTTTTTCATCATGGGCGCGCTGGTGGTCTATTTCCTGGTGTTCCCGATGCTGGTGCGGTTCTCGCTGCACATGCAGCAGCCGGGCGATACCACCGATGCGTCGATCTCGCTGCTGCCCAAGGTCGGCGAATATCTGTCGCTGATGATGGCGCTGGTGCTGGCCTTCGGCGTGGCGTTTCAATTGCCGGTGATCCTGACGCTGCTCGGGCGCATCGGGCTGGTCACTTCGGCGCAGCTCAAGGCCAAGCGCCGCTATTTCATCGTCGGCGCCTTCGTACTGGCCGCCGTGCTGACGCCGCCCGACATCATCAGCCAGATGTCGCTGGCGGTGCCGCTGCTCTTGCTGTTCGAGGGCTCGATCTGGTCGGTGCGCGTGGTGGAGCGTAAGGCGGCGAAGGAAAAAGCCGCCGCCGCGGCTGCTGCCGC
>CAWFEO010000003.1:0-100141 GCA_963814885.1 uncultured Alphaproteobacteria bacterium
GTGCGCCAGGGCGTCGTCGACCAGATGAAGAAATACGGCATGAAAGCGGCCATCGATGACCGCATGCCGCCTGACCTGAACGACATCACCGGCTTCCTAACCAAGGTGAAGGCGATCAAGGCCGACGTGCTGATCGTGTCCGGCCACGCAAAAGGCGCGGTCACGGCCGCACGCCAGATGGGTGAATTGAAGGTGCAGGTGCCGCTGGTCGGCATGACGCATTGTGAAGCCGGCAAGGTCACCCAGGATTTCGCGAAGGTCGCCCAAGGTTTCGTCTGCCCGACCCAGTGGGACGAGACCATGAAGGCGAAAGACCCGCTGTTCGGCACCGGGGCCGAGTACAACAAGGAAATGAAGGCCTTTGCCAACTACAAGGTCGTGCCTTACCAGACGGCGCAGGCCTCCGCGGCGGTCTATGTGTGGAAGGACGCGTTCGCGCGGGCCAACTCGCTCGACAAGGAAAAGCTGCGCGCCGCTTTGAAAAAGACCAACCTCAAGACCTTCTACGGCAACGTCAAATTTGCCCCGGACGGCAGCAACCCCGGCAAGGAAATCCTCCTGCGCCAGATTCAGAACAACAAATACAATCTCGTGTGGCCGGCCGAGGTCGCTGCGGCCAAGATTCAATATCCGCGCGAAGCGCAGTATTGAGCATAGTCAATGGAAACGGGCGGCACTGCCGCCCGTTTCTCTACTTTAGCCGGGCAAGGTCCGATCGCGGTGCGGCCAGACCGCCCGCTGCTGTGATTCGGCACGGCCGAGGTCATCCACGATGGAAACGATCTTAAGCAATCTCTCGATCCTCACGGCGGCGCCGGTGCTCAACGCCGGGCTGCTGATCGACGGCATTTTAATCGGCGCGATCTTTGCGCTCGCGGCCTACGGCCTCGCGCTGGTCTGGGGCGTGATGAACGTGAAGAATCTGGCGCAAGGCGATTTCATCATGCTGGGGGGCTACATCGCCTGGAGCCTCGGCCGCCACGGGATCAGTCCGCTATTGGGCGTTCCGGTCGCCTTCGTGCTGCTGTGGGGGATCGGCTGGGTCATCTATCGGCTGGTGATCTGCAAGGTCATCACCCGCGACCTGTTCACGTCGCTGCTGGCGACCTTCGGCATCGCCATCATTATTCAGCAGACTCTGAACCTGGCGTTCGGGTCCGATACCGAATCGGCCCATTCCGGCTTGCCGACCTGGCAGTTTGCCAGCGGATTGATCACCATTCCGTCCACCCGTGTTCTCGGATTCGGGCTTGCGATCCTGCTGGCGCTGGCGGTGATCCTGTTCATGAAGAACAGCCGCATGGGACAGGCGATCCGCGCCACCGCGCAGGACGCGCGCGCCGCCCGCGTGCTCGGCATCGACACCGAGAAAGTCTATTCATTCACCTTCTGCTTGAACGCGGCGATCTGCGGGGCGGCCGGCGCCCTGGTGGCGCTGGTGTGGAATATCCAGCCGTTCTACGGAACCACCTATTCGATCCGCCTGTTCGTCATCGTCACCGCCGCCGGTTTCGGCAACCTGCCGGGCGTCATCGCCGCCGGATTCGGCATGGGCGTCGTCGAGCAGTTCGGCGGCTTCCTGCTCGGCGCCGAATTCCAGCAGGCGCTGATCGTGCTGCTGTTGCTGGCTGTGCTGTCCTACCGGCAAATTCAGTATCTGCGCGTACGACAAGCGGTCCAATGAGCCTCGCGTCCCGACAGAATCTGCCGTTCGTGCTTATCCTCGTGGCGGGCGTCGCGGCGCCGTTTCTGTTCCCCGATTACATGAACGAAATCGCCATACTCTGGCTGATGATCGTGTTTGCCTCGACCTGGGACATCCTGGGCGGCCAGATGGGCTACAACTCACTCGGCAACATCGTGTTCTTCGGCGCGGGAATGTATATCTGCGCCATCATTCAGATCGGCCTCTTTTACGACGTGGGCATGTACACGTCGGGCGCCCGCACCACCCATATCGTTTTCACTAACAGCCAATATTTCACCGGTTTCGCGATCGGCTTGGTCGTGGCCGGCATCGGCGCCGCGGCGATCGCCATCATCGCCGGCTGGATCGTCTTCGGCCTGCGCGGTCCCTATTTCGCGATCGGCACGCTGGGCCTTGCCGTCGCGTCGGGCGAACTGATGGCCTCGTGGGATTTGGTCGGCGCCGCCAGCGGCATTTCGATGCCGGTGTTTCCGGGCGGGCCGGGTGTGCAGAGGCTATTCTTTTATTTCCTGCTGTTCGCGCTGGCTTTCGCGGTGCTGCTTTTCGTGCGCTGGCTCTATTCCACCAATTTCGGCCTGGCGCTTAACGCCATCCGCGACGACGAGGAAAAAGCGGAAGCCATGGGTCTGCATACTAACCGCTACAAGCGGACGGCCTGGGCACTTTCGGCGGTCTTCCTCGGCATTGCCGGCGCCATTTTCGGCAACATGAACGGCTTCATCGAGCCGCGCGACATCGCCTTTCCCGTCGCCACCTTCAATCTGTTCATGGTGGTGATGGTGCTTCTGGGCGGCAAGGGGACGTTGTGGGGGCCGGTGATCGGCGCGGTGATTTTCCACACCGTTAAGGAGGTGACCTGGACCTATTTTCTCGGCTGGCAGTTCATTGCGCTCGGCGTGCTCATCGTCGTCACCATCGTCTACTTCCAGCAGGGTATTGTCGGCTGGATCGCCGAAAAATATCCAAAATTGTTCGCGCCGCGTGGTAGCGCCAAGCGCGCGCCGGAAACCGCGCTCGACGTGCGCGTTGCGCCGCATCCGGGGGGCGCCGAATGAACGACGCCATCATCGCGGTCGACAAGGTGACCAAATCCTACGGCGGCGTGGTCGCCAACGACGCCGTGTCGCTGACCGTGCCGCGCGGCCGCATCACCGGCCTGATCGGCCCCAACGGCTCCGGCAAGACGACGCTGTTCAACTCCATCGTCGGCTATCATCCGATCGATTCCGGCTCGATCCGCCTAGACGGCCAGGAAATCTCAAAGCTCAAGGGGCAGGAGATCGCGCGGCTCGGCCTGCTGCGCACGTTCCAGACCACGCGCATCTACGGCAAGATGGACTGCATGCAGAACATGCTGATCTCGGTCCCACACCGCGAGGATCGGTATTCGGACATGTTCTCGCGTGCCTCCGGGAAAGTGGCCCAGCACGCCGACCACCTGTTGGCCTTCGTCGGTCTTTATGAAAAGCGCTACCTGCGCGCGGGCTCGCTGTCCTTCGGCCAGCAGAAACTGCTGGAATTCGCCATGGCTTTGATGAACGAGCCGACCGTGCTGTTGCTCGACGAACCGACCGCCGGCATCAACCCGACGCTGATCAACGGCCTGCTCGACCGCCTAAAGCGGGCGAACAGCGAATTGGGCATCACCTTGTTCATCATCGAACACAACATGCGCGTGATCATGAACATCGCCAGCAAAATCTATTGCATGGCGCATGGCGAGATGCTGGCGGAAGGCGAGCCCGGCGAAATCCAGCGCGATCAGCGCGTCATCGATGCCTATCTCGGAGAGAGCTGATGTCGAGCTTTGAGCCGGCCTCGGGCGACTTCCATGGCGGCATCTCGCCGGCGATCTCCGTCGAGGAAGTCACGCGCCAGGCCGAAGAGATAGCCCAGGAGATCAGAATCGAGGAACTCGACGCGCTCGCCGGGAATGACCCGTATCTGCGCATCGACGACCTGCACGCCGGTTACGGGCAGATGGAGATTCTGCACGGCCTCAGCTTGCGCGTCGCCGCGCGGCAGGCGCTTTGCATGATCGGCCCGAACGGCGCTGGCAAATCGACCGTGCTGCATTCGATCTTCGGCTTCACCGACATCTATTCGGGCGCGGTCGTCACCAAGATGAACGGGAAGCCGACGGACGTGACACGACTTTCGTCGAGCGAGAAGCTGCACACGGCCGGCATCGCCTACATCCTGCAGGACAAGTCGGTCTTCCCCGGCATGACGGTGGAAGAGAATTTGTGGATGGGCGCCTATCTGATGGACCGGGCGGCCGCCAAGCAAGCGGCGGAGAAGGTGTTCGATAAATATCCGCGGCTGGCGGCGCGGCGCAGGCATCAGGCCAAGGTGCTGTCGGGCGGCGAGCGCCGCCTGCTCGAAATCAGCCGCGCCCTGGTCATGGAGCCGCAAGTGCTGCTGGTTGACGAGCCCTCGATCGGCCTGGAGCCGCGCTTCATCGACATGGTCTTCGAGATCCTCGGCGACCTTCAGCACAAAGAAGGCAAGACGATCGTCATCGTCGAGCAGAACGCCAAGAAGGGCCTGGAATACGCCGATATCGGCTACGTCCTGGTGGCGGGGCGCATCGCGCTCGCCGGCCGCGCCGACGACCTGCTCGCCAATCCCGACGTCAGCCGGCTGTTCTTAGGTGGGTGATTTGGGCGGCTGATCAGCCGAGGTAGCCGCCGCCGCTGACGTGAATGCTCTGCCCGGTGACGTAGCGCCCGCCCGGGCCGCACAGAAAACGCACCATCGCCGCCACGTCCTCTGGCTTGCCGCGTTCGCCGCTGATGGTGCCGTGGGTCAGGTGATGCGCGGGTTTAGGCGAGGTGGTCGGGCGCGCGGTGTCGATAGCGCCCGGCACCACGCAATTGGCGGTGATAAGGTCGGGCGCGAGATCGTGCGCGAGTGCGCGCGAGAAGCCGATCAGGCCCATTTTCGCGGTCAGCACATGGGCGCGGTGCTTCGAGCCGATATGGGCGCTCATGCCGCCGATGTTGATGATGGTGCCGCCATTCTTCTTCAGCGCCGGCAAACAGGCTTTGACGCAATGGAAGGCGGAATCGAGCGTCGTGTCCATGACCTCGCGCCATTCATCATAGCTCATTTGATCGATCGGCTTTTCACGCCGCAGTGCGGCGTTGTTGACCAGAAAGTCGATGCGGCCGAAGCTTTTCAGCGCTACGGATGCGAGCGCCTCCGCGGTCTTGGCGTCGGCGACATCGCCGACCACAACCGCCGCCTTGCCACCGCCTGCAGCGATCTCGCCGGCAACCTTGTCGGCTTCGGTCCTGTTGGAGCGCACGTTGACCACCACCGCCGCGCCCGCTTGCGCGAGCGAACGCGCGATGGCGCGCCCGATATTGCGTCCGGCGCCGGTGACCACGGCAACCTTGCCGGCGAGTTCGTTGCTATCGCTCATGACGTGACTTACCCCCGCAATGCCGCAAGATCGATCTTGCCATCGTAAAGCTTCGCCAGCAGCTTGAGCGCGGCGCGCGCGCGCGTCTCGTCCCAGCCTCCGTGGCGCGCATTGAGCATGAATTTTTCCTCAATGTCGGCGCGCGTCAGCGGCTCCTGCGCGCCGCCGCGGAAATGCGGTTGCCGTTCCTCGACCACCCTTCCGTCGTTGAGCACGGCGCGGATGTGGCCGGTAAAAGCGTTCGGATAAGGATTGGCCGGATCGATCACGTAACGCACTTTCGATGCGAGCGCGAGCACGGCCGGATCGTGGACCGCCGCATCGGTGAAGGCATCGAGCCCGACGCCGCCGCGCACGAAACCGCTGGCGAGGATGAAGGGGGTCGAAAACTTGGCGGCATAGCCGTTGGGCGGACGCTGCTTGGAAGCTAGCGGCTCCCAAAGGCGGTGCACCGTGCCCTCCGCCACTTCGCAGACGAGTTCCTTGACGTCGGCGGGCTTGATGCCGCGCGTGGCCAGCCGCCGGGCGCAGTCGATGTAAGGGTGCGCCATGGTCCCGCAAGGGTAAGGCTTGAAGGCAAGTGTCTCGATGACCCAGCGGCTGCCGAAATCGCCGATCAGCGCGTCATAGTCGCCCTCGGCGGTATGGGCGAAGCCGTGAAACAAGCCATGCACGCCCTCGAACACGGTGCGCGGACCGAAAAAACCGCCGCGCGCCAGCAGCGCGGCGCGCAAGCCCGACTGCGCCGCCCAGCCGGGATGCAGCCGCTTGGTCCAGGCGCCCTCGCTGAGATACTCGATGATGCCGCCCGCCATGCTGCCGGCGATGCCGAGCGCATCGACGATCTGTTTTTCGTTGAGCCCGAGCGCGGCGCCGACGCCGGCTGCAGCGCCCATGACGCCGAAGATCGCGGTCGGATGAAAACCGGCCTTGTGCACGGCTTTGGGCACCACCGTTGAGAGCCGGCACATCACCTCGGCGCCGACGGCGATCCCGAGAAGCGCGGCGGCGCCGTCCGGCTTATGGCGCTCGCAGACCGCCAGCACCGCCGGCACCACCACCGCGCCGGCATGCACCGGACCGCCTTCGAAAGTGTCGTCGAAATCTTCGCCATGCGCGGCCGTGCCGTTGACGAAGGCGGCACCGGCGGCCGTCAAGGTGCGCCTGTGGCCGATCGCCGTGCAGGCACCTTCGTCGTCGAGGCCGGCCATCGCGCTTTTGGTGTAGTCCTCGTTGCGCGCGGTTACGCAGAGGCCGGCGACGTCGACCAGCAGGTCCTCGCATTTTTCGCGAACCGCCGTCGGCAATTTCGCTTCGTCGAGAGCGACGATGCGCGCGGCCAGTCGTTCGGCAAGCGAGGGGGATTGCGGCATGACCAGCGTCAGGCGCCGCGCCGCGTGCCGAACTTCGGCAGGCTATTGGCGATGCCCACCACGGCGAAGGTGATCAGCAGCATGGTCAGGCCGAGAACCGCGATGGCCGCGAGATCCCCACTTTCGTTGAGATCGTATATGAGCACCGACATAACCTTTGTCTTCGAGGTAAACAGCATGATCGCCGCCGACAATTCACGAATCACGCCGACAAAGATAAAGCACCAGGTGGCGATCACGCTGGTGCGCAACAGCGGCGCGGTGATCTGCCAGAGCGCCCGCAGCCGTGACGCACCGAGTATGCGACTGGCATCCTCGAGTTCCGGGTGCACGGCGCGGAAGGCCGATTGCAATTGTTGATAGGCTGCCGGCATCGCCAATGTGACGTAGGCGATCAGCAATATCCATAACGTGCCATAGAGCACGAAGGGCGGCCGTGTGTAGCTAAAGAACAACCCCACCCCCAGCACGATGCCCGGGATGGCGATCGGCGCGGTGGCGAGGAAGGAGAGCACGCGATGCCCGGTCATCGCCTTGCGCGCGGTGATGTAGCCGATGACCACGGCGAGGATGGTGCCGCAGGTGGCGGCGAGCAGGCCGAGGACGAACGTGTTCTTGATCGCCAGCGAGGTCGCCGATAGTTCAAAAAAGACGAAATCGATGTTCTGCAGCGTGAAATTATTGACGCTGATGATGCGCGACGCAAGCTTGGAAAAGGTGGCGTTGAGCAGCGCGAAATAGGGCAGGAACACCGGGCACATCAGCACCAGCATGCTCACGCCCAGCGCCAGCCACTTGTAGCGCCCGAGCCGCACGACGCGCGGGTCGCTGTTTTTGGCGCCGACCACCGAATAGCCGCGCCGGCCGAGCACCATGTGCTCGGCCCGCAGCAGGATGACGGTCAGCACGAGCAACGGCAGCGAGGCGGCGGCGGCGAGTTCGGGCTTGGGCGGGTACTGGAACAGGCTCCAGATCTTGGTGGTCATAGTGTGAAAGCCGGCGGGCAGCGCCAGGATCGCCGGCGACCCGAACAAGGTCATCGCCTGCAAAAATGCGACCAACGCGCCCGCGAGCAACGCCGGCAGCGCCAGTGGAATGGTGATGCGACGCGCGGTGTCCCAGGTGGTACCACCGAGAATCGCCGACGCATCTTCCAGATCGCCGGGCGTGCGGTCGAGCGAGTTTGCGACCAGGACGAAGACATAAGGGAAAGTGTAGCAGCTGATAACGAAAACGAGACCGGCAAACGAATAGATGTTGAGCAAGTGCACGCTCGGCTCGGCTCCGGCCAGATCGCGAAAGAGTTGATTAAGCAACCCGCTGTTCGGCGCCGCCAGTAGCTCCCAGGCGATGGCGCCAAGAAATGGCGGCGTCACGAAAGAGGCCGTTACCAGCAGGCGCACCGTACGGCGCAATGGCATGTCGGTGCGCGACACGAGCCAGCCCATGGGTGCGGCGACAGCACAGCAAATGAGGGCGGAGAACGTGGCGAGCTCGAAGGTGGTGAGCAGTGGATCGAGATAGGCGGCGTCGATTACCAGCCGTTGGAAATTCGCCAGGGTGAAGGCGCCGGTCTTATCGGTGAAAGCGTACACCGCAAGCCACGACAATGGCAGCACGATCAACCCGCAAAGCAGGGCAGCGAACAGCAACAGCACCGGCGTCGACGGGTCGAGGCCGAACCGGCGCCTTTCAAGGGGAGCGGTGGTCGCGAGCGTTGTCATGGGAGCGGCGTCGCGCGGGCGCCCTCCCTCTCCCCGCGCGGGGAGAGGGAAAGCGACCGCGCAGGTCAAACGTGGAACAGCTTGACGTAGTGCGCCTTGATCTCCTCGGCGTGTTTGAGGACGCCGGCGGCATCGTCTTTCATCAGCTTGATTTTGCTGAGCGGCACGCGGCCGGGCTTATCCTTGACATGCGGATGCGCGGAGCGCAGACCGCCGAGGTTGACGTTGAGCTGCTGGCACTCCGGCGTGAAGCAGTAGCTCTGGAACAGTCGCGCGGCGTTCGGGTTGGGCGCGGCCTTGAAGATTCCGTTCGGTCCGACGATGAGTGGCGTGCCTTCGGTGGCATAGACCGGCTCGACCGGCTTGCCCGATTCCTTCTCGCGGAAGATCAGGTACTCGACGCCGTCGGCCTGCACCGCGCGCTCGCCAAGCGCTAGCTTCTTCGGTGGAACGGAGGCGGACTGCACCTGCAGGACGTTCTGCTTGGCGAGCTTCTCGAAATAACCCCAGCCGAGATCGCGCGACATCTGGAATGTTGCGGTCATGATGGTGCCGCTGTAGCCCGGATGCGCCTTGACGATCTTGCCTTTCCATTTCGGATCGAGCAGCTCGGCAAAGCTCTTCGGCGCCTCGTCCTTCTTAACCAGTTTGGTGTTGTAGGCGATGACGCAAAGGAAGATGCGGAAACTGGCGAACATGCCGTCCGGGTCTTTGTGATCGGCAGGATAGAACTTGGCCACGTCTTCCGGCACATAGGGCGCCAGCCAGCCCTTGTTCTTCCAGAGCACCAGATGCGAGGCATCCGACGAATTCGCCAGATCGACCGCGTGGATGTTGCTGGAATATTCCTGCGTGATCCGTTGCAGCAGCCGCTCGGCGCCGGTGCGTTCGACTTGAACCGGCACACCAGGATACTTTTTCTCAAAATTCTTTGCGATCTGCTCGGCCACCTTAAGATCGATCGAGGTGTACCAGACCACCTTGCCTTCCTTCTTGGCCGCCGCGATTAGCTGCGGCGTAATCGCACTCGGCGGCGGCGCGGCCGAAACCACGCGGGTGGAGAAAGCGGTGCCAGCCGCGAGCGCACTCGACCCGATCAGTATGCCTCGGCGCGTAAACCTTGAGCCACTCATCGACGTACCCTCCTTGATGATTTGATCTAGTTTTTCTTATTCAACGAAATTTTGAAGCCTCATCCGGCCAGCGCCCGGCATCGTTCCGGCGGCAGGTGCAGGAAGACTGCGCTGCCTTGCGCGATGTTCTCGCCGGCGCCGGTAACGACCCGAAGTTGCGTGCCGTCCTTGGCTTCAACCATATAGTCACGGCGGTCGCCGAGAAAGACCTGTCTCGTTACCGTAGCCGGGACGACGTTTTCGGTCTGTTGCAGGCGGTCGGAGGAGATCGCGATATCGTGCGGCCGGATCGAGACCGCGGCCTCCGCGCCGGCCTTGACGCTGGCGCCGACGCAGCGCAGCACGACGCCGGCCAAGGCGATATGGGTCTCGTCCTGCCCCCTGCCCTTGATGACGTTGCTCGAGCCGATGAAGCGCGCGACCCATTCCGAGCGCGGGCGATCGTAAATATCCTCCGGCGATCCGGCCTGCTCGATCTTGCCGGCATTCATCACCGCGATCAGATCGGCGGTGGTCATCGCTTCGGCCTGATCATGGGTCACGTAAACGGTCGTGTAGCGATACGCGTCGTGCAAGCGCCGCACTTCGAAGCGCATTTCCTCGCGCAGGTTGGCGTCGAGATTGGAGAGCGGTTCATCGAGCAGTAGCGTCTCGGGCTCTACGATCAACGCGCGCGCGAGCGCGACGCGCTGCTGCTGACCGCCGGATAATTCGCCCGGATAGCGGTCGGCCAACGGCGCCAGCCGCGTGGTTGCCAGAATAGCGTCGAGTTTTTGGCGAATAATGTTGCGGTCGAGCTTGCGCAGTTTGAGGCCATAAATGATGTTCTCCGCAACCGTCATGTGCGGCCACAGCGCATAGCTCTGGAAGATCATCGACATGTTGCGGCGCTCGGGCGGTACGCTGCCGGCGCTCGACGAAAGCAACTTGTCGCCGACGCGGACTTCACCACCGCTTGGCTCGACGAACCCGGCGATCAACCGTAGAGTCGTGGTCTTGCCACAGCCAGAGGGGCCAAGCAGGCAGACAAGCTGCCCGTGCTCAACGGTGAGCGAGACGTCGTCGACCACCGCGGTGTCGCCGTAGCGCTTGGTCAAACCCCGCAACTCCACCGACGCCACGTACTTCCCTCCCCCTTAAATCGCGGGCCGACGACGGGCCCTTCTTTATTATCAACACCGGAGATGCCGCTTCCTGCGGCTTAGGCCCCGGCATTGCTTCTTGTTAGCTGCCCGTGAAGGCCGGCTTGCGCTTCTCCATGAAGGCTTTGCGGCCCTCGATATAGTCGCTGCTGGCGAAGCATTCCGCCACCAGATCGGCGCACTTTTTCATGTCGCGCTTGGATTCGTCCTTCACCACCTGGCCGACGATGTATTTGACCGCGTTCACCGTGAGCGGCGCGTTGCCGCTGATGGTGTCAGCATAATCCTTGACGTATTTCTCAAGCTCGTCACCCGGCAGCACGCGGTTGACGAGACCCATCTGCAGCGCCTCGGCGGCGGTGAATTGGCGGGCGGTGAAGAAGATTTCCTTGGCGAACGACGGTCCGACCACGTCCACCAGCTTCTTGATGCCGGTGAAACCGTAGCCGAGGCCAAGCTTGGCGGCCGGCACGCCGAATTTCGAATTATCCGAACAAATGCGCAGGTCGCAGCACAGCGCCAGCCCGACGCCGCCGCCGATGCAGTAGCCGCGGATCATGGCGATGGTCGGCTTGGGAAACTCGTAGACCGCGGTATTGGCCTTGTCGACCATGGCATTGTAGAGCTCGATGGCGGTCTTGCTGGAGCGCTCGCTCTCGAACTTGGAGATGTCGGCGCCCGAAACGAAGGCTTTGCCGCCGGCGCCGGTCAGCACCACCACGCGCACCTCCTTGTCGGCGGCGAAGTCGGCGAGGATGGCGGTGGCGGCCTCCCACATTTCCAGCGACACGGCGTTGTGGCGCTCGGGATTGTTGAAGGTCAGGATGCCGACGCCACCCTCCTTGCGCGACAGCATTTTGTCGGTCTTGGTCGCTACATTCATCGCACAGTTCCTTCTCTAACCGTCCAAGCCGCCTGAAGTGCGCGCCTTAATGAGCGCGTGATGGCGTCACACCGCCTTGGCGCGATGCAGATCCTCGATCTCGTCGGCGGCGAAGCCGAATTCCTTCAGCACCTCGTCGGTATGCTGGCCCTGTTCCGGCGGCGTGGCGACGATCTTGCTCGGCGTGCGCGATAGCGCGACGCCCTGGCCGACGAAGGTCTGATCGCTGCCGTCCGGCCGTTTGGCGCTCTGGGCGATCCCCAAGTGCTTGACCTGCGGATCGTCGAACATCTGGTCGATGGAATAGATCGGGCCGCAGGGCACGCCGGCCTTGCTGAAAATGTCGATCCACTCCGCGCTCGGCTTTTTCGCCGTGCGCTTCTCGATCTCGGCATTGAGCGCATCGCGGTTCTTGGAGCGCAGATCGCTGGTCTTAAACTCGGGATGATCGATCAAACCGGGCGCCTCGATCGCCTTGCACAAGCGCTCCCATATGACCTGGCCGGTGGAGGCAATGTTGATGTGGCCGTCTAAAGTCTTGAACACGCCGGTCGGAATGCTGGTCGGATGGTTGTTGCCGGCCTGTTTGGCGACCTGCTGCATTTGCAGCCAGCGCGCGGCCTGGAAGTCGAGCATGAAGATCTGCGCTTGCAGCAGCGAGGTGGAAACCCACTGTCCTTCGCCGGAAGTCTCGCGTTCGAGCAGCGCCACCATGACACCGAGCGCGCAGAGCAGGCCGGCAGACAGATCTGCGATCGGGATGCCGACGCGCATCGGACCCTGGCCCGGCTGACCGGTGATCGACATCAACCCGCCCATGCCTTGCGCGATCTGGTCGAAGCCCGGCCGGTCGCGATAGGGCCCGTCCTGACCGAAGCCGGAAATGCTGGCGAGCACGATACGCTTGTTGATCTTCTTGAGCTGCTCGTAGTCGATGCCGAGCCGCGCTTTGACGTCGGGGCGGAAATTCTCCACCACCACGTCGGCCTTCTCGACCATGCGCTTGAAGGCGGCGAGCCCTTGCGGCGACTTCAGGTCGAGGGTGATGCCGCGCTTGTTGCGGTGCAGGTTCTGGAAGTCGGCATTGGCGCGTGGGCCGCCAGGCGCCTCGCCTTTGTCCAGGTGCGGCGGCGTCTCGATTTTGATGACGTTGGCACCCCAATCGGCGAGCTGGCGCACGCAAGTCGGGCCTGAGCGCACGCGTGTCAGGTCGAGGACGGTGAAACGGGAAAGAGCCTGGGATGCCCGGTGAAACGGCATTTCGACGCTCCGAACAGCTTAAAACGGCCTGGAATTGAACTTTCGGGCCCGACCATCCCCGATCTTCCGCGGCTTGTCCATCGGCCCGCCGGGGTGCAGCCCATGCACTTTATTCATCTTTTCGCGCTAAAGCCGCGTCCGGTGCCTTGAAAAGACCATCACGGCCTGTCATATGCACCGCAACGGATGAAGGACCCGATCTCGGGTTTGCGGGCTGCGTGCACGAAAACTCTTAAAACGATTTTCGCCCCGCCTCTTCCGTTTCTCCAACCTAACCGACAACCCTGGCCACGCGGGATGTCTTTGAGAGACCCGCGATTCCGCCGCCCGCATGAGCGAGCCGGCCGATTTGCCATATCAGAAAGAGACTCTTTGACTTCATTTAACGATTTCGGCCTCGCAGAGCCGATCCTTCGCGCGCTGCGCGAGGAGAAATACGAAACCCCTACTCCGATCCAGGCCCAGACCGTCCCACTCGCAAGCCAAGGCCGCGACGTCATCGGTATCGCGCAAACCGGAACCGGCAAGACCGCCGCCTTCGCGCTGCCGATCCTCAATCACCTCTTCAACAAGCGGCAACGGCCCGAGCGCAAATCGGCGCGCGTGCTGGTGCTGTCGCCGACGCGCGAATTGTCCGGCCAGATCGCCGACAGCTTCCGCGCCTATGGCCGCCACATTCGCCCGCTCGCCATTGAATTGGCGATCGGCGGCGTGCCGATCAACCGGCAAATCCGCGGCGTCGCGCGCGGGTTGGAGGTCCTGGTGGCCACGCCGGGGCGCCTGCTCGATCTCGTGCAGCAACGCGCGCTACGCCTCGACCAGGTCGAAGTGCTGGTGCTCGACGAAGCCGATCGCATGCTCGACATGGGTTTCATCCATGACATCAAGCGCATCGTCGCCATGCTGCCGAAAGAGCGGCAGACGCTGTTCTTCTCGGCCACTATGCCGCAGGAAATCACCCGGCTCGCCGACCAGATGCTGCGCAACCCGGCGCGGGTCGCGGTGACGCCGCAGGCCACCACGGTCGAGCGCATTACTCAGCGCGTCATCCACACCGAAAAGGCGTCGAAACAGGGTCTGCTGGCCGAGCTGCTCAAAAGCGAGCCGGTCGAGCGCGTGCTGGTGTTTACGCGTACCAAACACGGCGCCGACAAGGTGGTGCGGTCCTTGCAAAAGGCAGGCTTTGCCGCCGAGGCGATCCACGGCAACAAGTCGCAGAGCCAGCGCGAGCGCGTGCTCTCCGCCTTCCGTGACGGCAAGCTGCGCACATTGATCGCCACCGACATTGCCGCCCGCGGCATCGACGTGGACGGCGTCAGCCATGTGTTCAACTACGATCTGCCGAACATCCCCGAATCCTACGTCCACCGCATCGGCCGCACCGCGCGCGCCGGTGCCGACGGCGTGGCGATCTCGTTCTGCGACCACGAGGAGCGCGCATTCTTGCGCGACATCGAACGGCTGATCCGCATGTCGATCCCGTCAACCGACCGCCGCACCGGCGGGCGGCCGAACCCGCAGCCGGCGCAGCATGCGGCCAGCCGCAAGAACGGCCGGCCGCATCACCATGGCAACGGGCAAAAGCGCGGACCTAACGGCGGCAAGGGCCAGCATGGCCGGCCGAGCCGCAATGGCCATCAGAACAGCCGCCCACAGGCCCCCCGGCATGACGCCACCCAAGGGGAGCCAAACGCCATCGGAAATGTTACATTTATGCAGCGCCCGCACGGCCCGCGCCGCAACGCGGACAGCCGCGCGTAGACGGACTTCATTGGAGACCACTGGATGGCGAAGGAAGAACTGCTGGAATTCGACGGGACAGTCACCGAGGTTCTGCCGGACGGCAATTTCCGGGTGATGCTCGACAACGAGCACGAGGTGCTGGCCTATACGGCCGGCAAGATGCGCAAATTCCGCATCCGCACCGGCGTCGGCGACCGCGTGATCGTGGAAATGTCGCCCTATGACCTCAAGCGCGGGCGCATCAGCTTCCGCCACAAGGGCGACGCCCCGCCCCCGTCGCCGCAGCAGCGCCGGCCGAACTTCCGCCGCCGTTAACGGCACGCCGGCAGGCGGCTTGCCCCGCCTGCCGGAGCCAATGCGGACCGGCCCACACGCAAAGCGGCCCTAGACCGTTTTCCCAATCATTTTCTTGAACAGCAGATTGGTCGCGATCACCAGCGCGGCGCCGATGAGCGTGGCGACCAGGCGATCGATCAACACGCCCAGTCCGGGCGGCTGGCCGGCATCCAGCAGCAAGATGATCAGCGGCGTCATGGCGACGGTGTAGGCGAGATAATTGCGCGCCCGCAGCAGCGGCCGCAGGCCCGCCAACACGCCCATGACGGCGACCAGCGCCCAGGCCGGCGGCGTATAGACCAGCAACAATCCGGTCGCCAGCACGCCGGCCGCCGCGCCGAGCGCGCGCTGCGTCGTCTTGACCGGAAAAGCCTCGATCTGCCACTCGGCCAGCAGCGCGACGGTGAGCGCGATCCAATGCAAATGATGGTCAGGCCAAAGCCAGCGCAGCGCGCCCGCGACGCTCAGGCAAATCACCAGCCTGAGCGCATATTGCCAGCCGGCAAGATGGGCGAGCACGCGGCGCCAGCGCGCCAACCGCTGGCGCAGCGTCATGGGTGCCGGCGCGGTGTCCGCGGACGAGTCTTCGCGGCTGCGCCGCATGCGCGCCAGCGCACCGAGCAAAAGGCTCACCGCCGTCGTCCAAAGGCCGCCGGCCATGATCAGCAACAACAACCCGCCGCGGCCGGCGATGCCGTCGGCCACGGAGACGGCGATGACCAGCAGCAGAATGAAACGGATCGCCATTGTGGCAACGGGCCGGCCCATTGCGGCCAAAATCGCCGCTGCGCCGGCCAGCAGCGTCACCAAGGCATCGCTCACCCAACCATGACCGGAAACAGCAACGGCAACCGACGCTGCCGCAGCAGCAGCAACAAGTGCGGCAGCAAGCGTCTTGATTTGCGCGCGCCAGTCGCGGCCGGCGCCCGTGCCGCCGACCAGCAGACTGCCGACCGCCATCCCTAAGCCGAGCGCGAGCTCGCCAAGCGCGGCGCCCAGCACGATCGGCGCCGCCATCCCGATCGCCGCGGCGAGAATCTCGACCCAATCCGTCTTCGTCTCGGTCGACCAGTGGAAGGTTTCTACTAGATGCGATTTGGGTGATTTGGCGTTTTCCGGCTCCATGTCACGCCCTGCGCCCGCCTTGCCCCACAAATCCCACAATGCGGCCGGCTAGATCGAACGGGGCCGCGCCGAACGGGCAGTATCGAATTGCCCGCCGCCGCTCGGCCGAGCGCAGCACCATAGCGGGCCGCCATGAAAAAGAACGCTCTGCTCCGTCTTGTCCTTGCCCTGGCGATCGTCTTCGCCGGCGCCTTCGGTCCCGTCGCCGCGCAAGACAAGAATCATCAAGACAAAGACCGTCAAAGCAAAAACGGCCAGGCGAGCCAAACCCAGCACCGGGCGCCCGCCGGCAAGGGCATCTTGCGGCTGCTGCCCGCCGATTCAGTCACCGAACATGCGATCGATACCGCGCAAGGCAAACTCGCTTACACGGCGACCGCCGGGACGCTTGCCTTCTACGACCTGTCCGGAGAGCAGAGCGCGGCCGTGTACTACACCGCCTACGTCGCCAAGAATGCGGGCAAGAACCGGCCGCTGACCTTCGCATTCAACGGCGGCCCGGGCGCAGCGTCCGCCTTCCTGCATCTCGGCCTGGTCGGCCCGCGCATTCTCGACATCGGGCGCGACCCGGCGCAGGCCGCGCTGCACGACAACCCCGATACGTGGCTGCGCTTTACCGACCTGATACTGATCGATCCCATCGGCACCGGCTGGAGCCGGACCCGCATGCCGGACGACGCCAAGCATTTCTGGAACGCGCGCAGCGACGCCAACGCGATGGCCAAGGCGATCGCGCTTTACGTCGCCCGTAACGACCGCGCCGCCTCGCCGAAATATCTGCTGGGCGAGAGCTACGGCGGCTTTCGCGCCGCCATGACGGCGCGCGCGATGGAAAAAGAACAAGGCATCGCCGCAGCCGGCATCGTCATGCTGTCGCCCATGCTGGAAGGCTGGCTCACTTTCGGCGACGACCAGTCTGCATTGCGCGCGGCCCTGGAATTGCCGTCGCTGGCGGCGACCGAATTGGAACGCAAGGGCGCGTTCAGCCGCGAGGCGCTGGCCGCCGCAGAAAAATTCGCCATGACGGATTATCTGACGACGCTCGCGGGCCCCCGGCCGCAAGGACCGGCTGCGCGCGCGTTCTACGAGAAGGTGGCCGAGATCACCGGACTGCCGCTGGATGCGGTGACGAAGGCGCGCGGGTTCATCAGCGACACCTACGTCAAGGCACTGCACGCCGGCAAGATCGTCAGCCGCTACGACGCGACTTTCGCCGTCGACGACCCCTACCCTGAGCGCGCGTCGGCACGCGGCCCGGACCCGATCCTCGACAGCCTGACGCGCGCCTATGGCGGCGCCTTCGCGGCTTACGCACGCAATGAGCTCGGCTTCAAGACGCCGATGACCTATCAACTGTTGGCGAACGACGTCACACGCCACTGGGACTGGCATGGCGGCCGGGTGCAGGCGAGCGTAGAGGACGAACTGCGCGTGCTGCTCTCGTTCAGCCCGTCGTTCCGCCTGCTGGTTGCGCACGGGCTTTCCGACATGGTCACGCCCTATGCCATGTCGCGCTACGCGCTAGACCATCTGCCGCCGGTCGAGCCGCCCGGGCGCGTTGCGCTCAAGCTCTACCGCGGCGGGCATATGCTCTATCTCGATCCGGCCTCGCGCAAGGCGTTTAGCCGCGACGCCGCGGCGTTCTACCGCGGCGGCGAATAGCCGGCCGCTAGCTGCGCGTCTCCGACACCATGCCCCAGCGCCGCACCGTCACGTTCTCCAGCGTCTGAAACACGAAGCGTTCGAAGAACACGCCGATCACGCCGATCGCGACCAGCGTTGCAAGCATCACGCCGGAATTGAGAAACTCCTTGGCGTTGAAGATGATCTCGCCCAGGCCCAGCTTGGGGCTGGCCAGCAGTTCGCCGCCGATCACCCCGATCCAAGCGCGGCCGAACGACAGCCTCAAGCCGGTGATGATATAGGGCAGCGCGCCCGGCCAGATTACCTTGCGGAACAGCGTGGCCTCGTCGGCGCCCATGACGATCGCCGCGCGCAGCCAGATCGGATTGACCGCGCGCACGCCGGCCCACACCGCGTAGACCATCGGAAACGACGAAGCGTAAATGACCACCACGATGGTGGCGCGGTCGCCGATACCGAACCACAAAATGAACAGCGGCACCCAGGCCAGCGACGGGATCGGCAACAGTACGCTCAGCACCGGGTTGAAGATTCGTTCGGCCACCCAATAGCGCGCCATCAGCACCCCGACCGGGATGGCGATGGCGAACGAAATCGATAGGCCGATAAATACCCGCGTGATGGTTGCCAGCGTGTTGTCCAGCAGGGTGCCGTCGGCCATCATGGTCCACATGGTCGCGGCGATCGATCCCAGTGGCGGCGTCATGGCGGTGGAAAACATGCCGCTAAGCGCAAACACTTGCCATATGGCGAGCACGACCACGACGCCGGCCACGCCGCGCGCGGTTGCGATCCATGAGCGTTTGGATTTCATGCCGTCACCATGCCCCAGCGCACCACCGTGTAGCGTTCGACGCGGGCGAACACCTGCCGCTCGAGCACAATGCCGATCACGCCGATCACCGCGATGGTCGCGAGCATCACGTCGGAGTTGAGGAAGGTCTGCGCGCCGAAGATCAGCCAGCCGAGGCCCTGCTGCACCGACATCAGCATTTCGACCGCAATGAGAATTCGCCAAGCCTGCGCCAAGCCGAGCCGCAGGCCGATCAGGATGTAGGGCAGCGCGCCCGGCATGACCACGCGCCAGAACAACTCACGGTCACGCGCCCCCATCACTTCCGCCGAGCGCAGCCAGATCGGCTTCACCGCCTTCACGCCCTTCCAGGTATTGATGATGACGGTGAAGCTGGACGACACGCCGACCAGCAGAATGGTCGGCGTGTCGCCGAGTCCGAACCACAAGACGAATAGCGGGGCGTAGGCGAGGCCCGGGATCGGATAGAGGAAGGTGACGATCGGGACCAGGGTGTCTTCCACCCATTGCCGCCGCCCCATCGCGATGCCGACAACAACGCCGATGACGGCGGCGATCAAGAAGCCGGTGACGAGGCGATAGAGCGTCGCCACGGCCGCCGCCAACATGATGCCATTGCCGGCGAGACGCACGAAGGCCTCGGCAATAGCCGGGAGGCCGGGCACCAGCTTGGGCGAGAACCCGCCGTACATGACGAAGAGTTCCCATGCCGCCGCGATCACCGCGAAGGTGACGAACGGCAGCCCGATCGACAGTGCCCGTCTCATCCCGTCTCTTGCTCAGCTCTTGCTCAGTTCTTGCTCAGCTTTTGGCGCGAGCCGTGTCCAGCAAGCTTTGATTGAGCAGCTTGTTCCAGTCCGGAATCGCCGAGATCTTCTTCTGCTTCACCAACACTTCCGACTGGGCCGTCAGATACTTCTTGAGCTCCGGCTTGAAGTCCGGAACGACGTCGATCTTCGACAGCATCAGCTTGATGATCGTTTCGTCGACCTTGAAGCCTTTCTTGGCAAACTGCTCAAGCACGATTTTCGTGGCCTGCGCGCGATGGTCGTTGAAGATCTTCACGGCGGCGAGATAGCCGCGCAAGAATTCAACGACGCCCTTACGGTTCTTGTTGATGATGTCCGTGTTGGCGGCGAGGATGACCGGCTGCAGATCGTAGGGAGTGTAGTCGGTCAAGGCTTTGCCAAGCTTGTTGACTTCGGCGACCGACACGAACGGCTCGACGCCGGCGAAGGCGTCAACCGAGCCGGCAGCCAGCGCCGCCACATGGTTCTGGAAGCGGACGTTGACCATCTGCACGTCCTTTTCCGTCAAGCCTACGCTCGGCAGGATCTTGCTCTTGAACACGTGGTCGGTCGCCGAGCCGAATTGCGAGCCGACCTTATGGCCCTTGAGGTCCTTAAGCGATTTGATGCCCGACTTCGCGCTGACGACGACCGCCAGGGTCTTGGCGCCGTAGAGCGCCAGGCCGATCGCCTGCATCTGGCCCTTGGCCGCGCCGATCACGAAAGGCGTGGCGCCGATCACGCCGATATCCACGCGGCCCGAGATCATCGCGTCGCGGGTGGTCTTGCCGCTGTCAAAGCGGAAGATCTTGACGTCGGCACCCGCCTTCTTGAAGGTATTTTCGGCGTCCGCGATCATCCCGAGCGAGCCCCAGGACGAATTCTGGAAGCCGAACTTGATCGGCTCGGCGCCGAAAGCACGCACCATCGGGAACGCCGAAGTGGCGAGCGTGGCGCCGGCGATCGTCAAGAAGTCGCGTCGTGGTAGCACAAGTTTGGTCATGGTTTCCTCCCGTTTTTAAACCGTGCGCTTTTCAGATACTCCATTCTTCCTGCAACTACTTCCCGTTTTCACTCTCCGTCAGTGACGCAAATGGCGCATGATCTCGCGCTGGGTCTCGACGAAGGGTTCGCTGAGCGGATCGCGCGGGCGCGGCAGGTCGAGCTTGAGCTCGGCCTTGACGGTGCCCGGATGCGCGTTGAGTACGATCACCTTGTCGCCAAGATAGACCGCTTCGGAGACGTTGTGGGTGATGTACACGATGGTCTTTTTGGTCTTCTGCCAGATGTCGGTCAGCAACTTCTGCATGTCGTCGCGCGTCATGGCGTCGAGCGCGGCGAACGGCTCATCCATCAGCAGCACCTGCGGATTGTAGGCGAGCGAGCGGGCAATGGCGACGCGCTGCTGCATGCCGCCGGACAGTTGGTGCGGAAACACGTCGGCGAATTTTTCCAGCCCAACGAGGCGCAAGAATTCGAGCGCGGTTTTCTCGCGCGTGGCCTTGTCGATTTTGCGCATTTCCAGGCCGAACTCGACATTGTGCTTGGCGGTGCGCCAGGGAAACAACTGGGCGAAGTCCTGGAACACGACGCCGCGGTTCTGCCGGTTCGTATCGAGCGCTGCGCCGCCGATGCGGATTTCACCGGCGGTCGGGTGCAGCAGGCCGGCGAGGATGTTCAGGATCGTGGTCTTGCCGCAGCCGCTCGGGCCGAGCAAGCACAGGAACTCGGACTGGCGGACCGAAAAATTGATATCCTTGATCGCCAGCACGCGGCCCTTGTCGACCTGGTATTCGAAGGTCACGTTCTTGACTTCAATCTGATCCGCCACCTGGTCCGTCCCTATCTCGCGCCGGCCGCGCTGCGGCGCTTGCCTTCGCCGGCAAGCTCGGCTTGCGCCGCCTCGATGATTTCGCTCACGGCCACGATGCGGCTGTTCTCGCGCGCCGACTTGATCGCGGCATAGACCGCGGCCACCGCCTGGCAGCCGTTTTCGGTCGACAACTCACATTCCTTGCCGCTGGTCACCGCGTCGGCGAAGATTTCCAGCTCGTCGCGGAACATGTCGCCTTGCGGTACCGGCAGCATTTCGCGCTCGTTCGGACCCTTGCCGCGCGCCTGCAGATAGAACGTCGCGTTCTCGTGGATGCGTTCGGGGGTGGGCCAGTAGGTCTGGTTGATGTCATAGAACATCAAGGCGTCGGCGCCGGTGGCGCGGATGCTGTAGGTGCCGGGGCTGGTCCAGTTCGAGAGCATGACGCCGAGCTTACCGTCGGCGAAATGCACCGCGACCACCCACTGATCCTCGACCTCGGCGCCGACCGGCGAATGGCGCGCGGCGCTGGCGCTGACGCCCGCGATATCCCCGCCCAGATAGCGCAGGGCGTCGAACTGATGCACGCCGATCTGACTGAGCGAACCACCGGGCGAGCTTTCCTGGTAAAAGCGCCAATCCTTGGCGGAAAGCCGCAAGCCGCGGTCGTTGGAGAAATTAGCCTCGAGTTGGCTGACCTTGCCGAGCTTGCCGGCATCCATGGCGGCGCGGATGGCGCGCACGCCGGAGAGCAGCCGCGCGCAATGGCCGATGACGACGCGCACGCCGTGCTTTTTCTCGAGCGCGGCGATGCGCAGCGAGTCGGTCATGGTGTTGGCGATCGGTTTTTCGATATAGATGTGCTTGCCGGCTTCCGCGCCGCGCCGCGCAAACTCGTAATGCAGCTCGTTCGGCAGCGCTAAGACGAGGCCGGCGATATCTTTGTCGGCCAGCACCTCCTCGATACTGCGCGCCGGCAGGCCGAAATCCTTCGAGAACGCTTCGAGCCGCTCCGGGCTGCGGCCGACGCAGGCGACGACCTCGATCTTGTCGGAAACGCTCGCCGCCTTGCCCAGCACGCGCGCCCAGTTACCGACACCGATCATCGCCGTCCTGATACGCGCCATTATTATTCGCCTCCCGTGCCGGTGACGCTGGTGCCGCCGCAAACATAGATCGACTGCCCGGTAATGTAGCCGCTGTTGCGGTCGAGCAGGAAGCTCGCGAGATGCGCGACGTCCTGCGGCGTGCCGATGCGCTTGACCAGAATCTTGTCGATCACCGTCTGCCGCTTGACCGAGCCGTGCGGGTGGCCGCGGTTGAAATGCGCCGTTTCCACCGGCCCCGGCATCACGCAATTGACGGTGATGCCGTCAGCGCCGGTTTCGATCGCCACCACGCGCGTCATGCCCTCGAGTCCGGCCTTTGCGCTGGCGTAGACGACGCGCTCGGACTTGCCGAGGATCGCGCGCGAAGACATGTTGATGATGCGGCCGAACTTCGCGCGCCGCATGCCGGGCACGAAGCTCTGAATCAGCACCAGGGCGGCGCCAAGCGTGATGGTGGTGACGTAGTTGAGTTCCTCGACCGTCGCCTTCTCCAGCGGGTTGGGCGCGTTCTCGCCGGCATTGTTGACGAGATAACGAACGGGAAACTCGGCGGCGACATCGTTTGCCACTTTACGCGTTGTCGCGAGGTCGGTCAGATCGATCTGGCGGAAATGCAGATTCTCGTGCTTGAGCTTCGGCGCCGAGCGTTGCAGCGTGACCACCGGGATGCCGCGTGCGAGCAGCGAGGTGGCAATGGCCTCGCCGATGCCGGAACTGGCACCCGTCACCACCGCCGTATCCGCCATCGCCATGCGACCCCCTTCAAGGTGCGCCGTTCAGCGAGAGTCGATGAATTTTCCGCCGACGGGCTCTCGCCGCTGCCTGAAGCGACAGCAGCGGCGCGCGACGCGGAAAAGGGCATCCTCCCAAAATGCTCGCTTTGTAATTCAGATGGCGAGCCTTACGGGAAGCGTAGAGCGGCACCAAAATAGATCAAGTGTATTCTGGTTATCGTCGCAATTGATTTCATCTATGAAGCACGCACAGGAAAACGCTTGCCGCGCGGCACGGCTTTTTCCTTCTGGCCATAGGCCGCCCTGACCATCTCGGCCATGCGCAGCGCCGCCGCCGAACGATGACCGTCGCGCCGCCAGAGTATGCCGACCATGCGCTTGGGTGCCGGATCTGTCAGCCGCACGATCTGCAATCCACTGGCGTCGAGGATGGCGCCGGACGACAGCACGGTGGCCAGCCCCGAATTGCGCGTGGTCGCCAGGATGGGGTCGATCGCGTTCATTTCCAGCACCACGTGCGGCTTCTGTCCTGTTTCGGTAAAAAAACGGTCGACGAACTGGCGTGCGCCAAATTCCGGCGTCAGCAGGATAAGCGGCAGCGTGGCAAGCTCGCGCATCGGCATCGATTTGCGGCCGGCCTGCGGGCACTTGGAGCCGGCCACCAGCACCAGTTCCTCGGCGAATAACGGCTCGGCGACGATCTGATCGTTATCGCCGGCGACATAGGCTACCGCCATGTCGAGCTCGGCATTGATCAGTTCGCGCTCCATGTCCAAGCGCGGCACCAGCCGCGTGATGACGTGCACGCCGGGATAGCGCAGCGCGAATTCCGACATGATCGGCGGCAGCATGGAGTGCGAGAAGGAATGAAACACCGCCATGCGCAGCGTGCCACGCATCAGGCCCTCGAGCTCGGAGATGGCAAGCGCGCTCGATTCGATCTCCTTCAAGACGCGCTCGCAATACGGCTTGAACAGCTTCCCCGCGGCGGTGAGATCGACTTCCTTGGTGCTGCGATCAAACAGCATGGTGCCGACCATCGATTCCAGCTGCTTGATCTGGTGCGACAGCGTGGGCTGGGTGACGTGCAGGCGCTCGGCCGCGCGCGTGAAGCTGCGCGTGTCGGCGACGGCGAGAAAGTAACGGAGATGGCGTAGTTCCATGGGCTTAGGATATACGGCCCGGCGGCGTCCGCGCTAGCTCATTGCCAACACCACCGCGCAGGTGGTGACGATATCGTCCTCGCTGGCGCCGCGCGACAAGTCGCTGATCGGCTTGGCAAAGCCTTGCAAAAACGGACCTATTGCCTGCGCGCCACCCAGCCATTGGGTCAACTTGTAGCCAATATTGCCGGAATCGAGATCCGGGAAAATAAGGACATTGGCCGCACCCGCAACGGGGCTGGCCTGTTTGAGCTTCTTGGCGGCCACGCTCGGCACCAACGCCGCATCGGCCTGAAATTCGCCGTCGACGGCGAGCGAGGGCGCGCGCTGGCGCACCAAGTCGAGCGCCGCGCGTACCTTGTCGACACGCGCATGTTGCGCGCTGCCCTGGGTCGAAAACGACAGCATCGCGACGCGCGGGGTTTCGCCCAGCAGGCTTTCCGCGCTGCGCGCCGAGGTGATGGCAATGTCGCAGAGCTCTTCAGCCGTTGGATCGGCATTCACGGCACAATCGGCAAATACGAAGGCGCGCGGGCCTTTTTTGAGAAAATCCGGCGCCACCATGAGGAAACAACTCGACGGCAGCGCGATACCCTCGGCCAGGCCGACCGTCATCAGGCCTGCCTCAATCACGCGGCGAGTTGGGTTGGAGGCGCCCGCCACCATGGCGTCGGCGTCGCCCTGGCGCACCATCATGCCGCCGAAATACAAGGGTTTTGCGACCAGGCGCGCGGCGATCGCCGGCGTCATCGAGCCGCGCGCGGCTGCGCAGGCCGCGCCATAGGATTTGAGCCGCGGGTCGCCGCGCGGATCGGTCAATTCTATGCCGTCGAGCGAAGCGCCTAATTCGCCCGCAACGCTGCGGATTGTGTCGGCCGCGCCGAGCAAGATCGGCTGCGCGATTTTCTCATTCTTGAGACGCAACGCGGCCGCAACAACGCGGGCATCCTCGCCCTCCGGCAAAACAATTTTGCGATAGCGCCGACGTGCGTTATCAAACAGCCGACCGATCAAGTCCATGCATCTCACCGCGTGGGAAAACGTTGAGTTGGCGCTCGCACCAAGATCATGCGTAACCGAAGGGTGCATCAATGACTGAAACAGCCGAAGCGATCAAGATTCACCGCGGCCTCAGGGGTGTCTATTTCGATCGTTCGCCCTGCACTTTCATCGACGGCAAGGCCGGCGAACTACGCTACCGTGGTTATTCGATCCACGATCTCGCCGAAAATTCGACCTTCGAGGAGACCGCCTGGCTTCTGCTTTACGGCGATCTGCCGACCGCGCAGGAACTGGCCGGCTTCGACGCACAGCTCAAGTCGGCGCGCAAGCTGCCAGCGCCGGTGCTGGATATCGTGCGTTCGATCAAGGACGCGCATCCGATGGACGTGCTGCGCACGGCGGTCTCCGCGCTCGCGGCTTTCGATCCGGAAACAGCCGACAATTCCCGCGATGCCACCCTGCGCAAGGCCGTGCGGCTGACCTCGCAAGTGCCGGTGATCGTCGCCGCGCATTCGCGCATCCGTGCCGGGCAAGACCCGGTGCCGGCCGACGAAACGCTCACCCACGCGGAAAACCTGCTGTGGATGCTGCGCGGCGAAAAACCGTCCCGCGACGCATCGCAACTGATCGACCGCGACTTGATCCTGCACGCCGAGCACGGCTCGAATGCCTCGTCCTTCGCGGCGCGGGTGGTAATCGGCACCGAGGCCAATCTTCATGCCGCCATCACGGCGGCAATTGCCGCGCTGTCGGGGCCGGCGCACGGCGGCGCCGCCGAGGACGTCATGAAGATGGCGGAAGAGATCGGCGATCCGGCGCGCGCGGCAGACTACGTCAAGGACATGCGCAAGTCGGGCGCGGCCGTCACCGGCTTCGGCCACCGCGTCTACCGCGCCGAAGATCCGCGCGCGCGCCATATGCGCGCCGGCGTCGAGCGGCTGTCGAAGGAAATGGGCCAGCCGAAGTGGTTCGAAATCCTGCAGGCAGTGGTTAAGGCGATGGCGCCCTATGCCCGCCACGGCGTCAACGTCAACGTCGATTTCTATTCCGGCGTCGTCTACCACCTGCTGGGCGTCAAGCGCGACCTGTTCGTGCCGATCTTCGCCATCGGCCGGGTGCCGGGATGGGTGGTGCAGGTGCTCGAACAACTCGACAACAACATCCTGATCCGCCCGCTCACCCTCTACAACGGGCCGGAGGCGCGGGCTTACCGGCCGATCACCGAGCGCGGTCGCTGAGCGAGTCAAAATCTCATCAGGTGAGAGCGCCAGTCGCATTGCGCCATTGCGGGCGCAATGCACTTTGGCTTATTCTATAAGAAAGATGGTCTCACTAGATGAGACTTTGGCGACCGGCGACAAGCCGGCGCTGCAACGGGAGGACCACATGCAGTGCGCGCGCGGCCACGCTCTGCCGGCCGTTATTGCCTCACGCAAGCGCTGGACATGGTTGAACGCCCTCCTCGCGGGTGCACACGCGCGCGCGTGTGAACGCGCGCACTAGCAGGGAGAGCACGCTTGGACTTTATTCGATACCTGCCGGAGATTTTCGAGCCTTGGAACCTTGTGGTGCTGGCGCTGGGGACGGCCGGCGGGCTGATCCTGGGGGCGGCGCCGGGCTTGAGCCCGACCATGGCGGTGGCGCTGCTGATCCCGTTCACCTTCCACATGGACTCGACGACCAGCCTGATCCTGCTCGGCGCCGTCTATACCGGCACGGTGGCGGGCGGCGCGGTCAGCGCGATCCTGATCAATATACCGGGGGCGCCGGCCAACATCGCCACGGTACTGGACGGCCACCCGATGGCGCGGCAGGGACGCGCCACCGAGGCGTTGCACTACGCCTTCATCTCTTCGGTGATCGGCGGCGTGCTCGGTGTCTTGGTGCTGATCTTCTTCACGCCGATTCTCGCCGAATTCGCGCTCAAGTTCGGGCCATCGGAACTGTTCTGGACGGCGGTGCTGGGCGTCACCGTGATCGGTTCGCTCGGCTCCGGGTCGATGCTGAAAGGCCTGTTCGCCGGCGTGTTCGGGCTGTGGCTGTCGACTATCGGCTACGATCCGGTCAACGGCGTCGAGCGGTTCGTCTTCACCGAACATCTGCAAGGCGGGATCAACATCATCGCCGCGCTGATCGGACTGTTCGCGCTCCCGCAGGTGTTCGGCATGTTCGAGGGCGCGACAGGCATGCAGCACGGCACCATTTTCGAGATGGAAAACCGCAGCGTGTTCGAGTCGCTGCGCACCAACCTGCGGCGGATCAAAACGCTCGTCATCGGCAGTGTCGTTGGGATTTTCGTCGGGCTGATCCCTGGCGCCGGCGCCCAGATCGCCGGTCTGGTCGCCTACGACCAGAGCCGGAAGTTCAGCTCGCACCGGGACAATTTCGGCAAAGGCGAGCCGGACGGCGTGATCGCCTCGGAGTCGGCAAACAATGCGGTGGTGGGGCCGTCGCTGGTGCCGCTGCTGACGCTCAGCATTCCGGGCAGCCCGACCGCCGCCGTGCTGCTGGGCGGCCTGCTCATCCACGGCCTGTTTCCGGGGCCGAACCTTTTCACCGTCCACGCCAAGGTCACCTGGACCTTCATCGACTCGCTGCTGCTGGGGCAGATCTTGATGGGCGTCTTTGGCCTGACCCTGAGCCGCCTGAGCAGCTGGGTGATGCAGGTTCCCAGCAATTACATGGCGGCGGCTGTCGTCGTGCTGGCGGTGTTCGGGACTTACAGCATCGAGAACAGTTTTTCCGACGTGCTGGTGATGATGACGCTGGGCACCGGCATGTATTTCGCCACCAAGGTCGGCTTCAGCCCGGCCCCGGTCGTGCTCGGCATCATCCTGGGTCCGATCGCGGAGACCAATTTCCTGCAAGGGCAGTTGATCGCCAACACCCAGGACGGCCTGTTGCCCTATTTCTGCACCGGCGCGATCAATCTCTTCTTGATCGGCCTGTGCGTGATGTCGATCGGCTACAGCGCCTATGCCGAGCTGCGGGCGAGAAAGCAGCGCAAGATGCAGGAGGTCGAGTCATGGCAGCGCGCTTGACCGCAATCGCCTGCATTCTGTTCGGCGGGTTTCTGTACTGGACCGCGTATGGCAGCGACACGCCGCGGGCCTATTTCTTTCCGCAGATGCTGGCCGTGGCGATGGTCGTGATGGGCGCGGCGATGCTCGTCATGGATTTGCGCAGTCGCGGCGTACGGCAAGCGGCCGAGCCACCAACCCAGTGGTACAAGATTTGGCCGGGCATGATCGTGCTTGTGGTCTTCATGGCGATCGCGGAGTGGGTCGGCTTCTACGTGAGCTCCTGGCTCGCCTTCACGTCGATCGGGGTTCTGTACGCGCCGACCGGCGACCGCCTGGCAACGGCCAAGCGCTGCGTACCGATCGCTATTGTTTTTCTAACCGTGCTCTACCTCGTCTTCTGGACGCTGCTTCGCGTTCAGTTGCCGCATGGTTTCGCATTCTGACCGAAGGGAGGACGACAATGACAATCGCTTCAAGACTAATATGCAGACTGGGAATGGCGCTCGTTGCCGGCATGGCATTCACCGCCCCGGGCGCGCTCGCCGCCGACTATCCGGACAAGCCGCTGCAGCTGATGGTGTCCTATCCGCCGGGCGGGGCGACCGACTTCCAGGCGCGCATCGTGACGATGATGGCCGGCAATTACCTCAAGGAGCCCATCGTCATCATCAACAAGGCCGGGGCCGGCGGACAGGTCGGCTGGAACTGGTTCGCATCGAGCGCGAGCAAGGACGGCTACGATCTCGGCGCCTATAACCTGCCGCACTTCATCGCCCAGTCGATCGTATTCAAGACCAAGTACAACGTCGGCAATGTCGAGCCGATCGCCAACTGGGGCGCCGACCCGGCGGTGCTGATCGTGCCCAAGAGCAGCCCGTTCAACTCGGTGAAGGACCTCGTCGACTACGCCAAGAAGAACCCGGGCAAGATCACGGTGTCCGGCGGCGGCCTCTACATCGGCCACCACATCGCCATGCTGCAGCTGGCGAAGGCCGCTGGGATCAAGCTCACTTACGTGCCGGCCAAGGGCGGCGTGCCGGCCATGCAGATGGTGCTGGGCAGCAAGGTGATGGCGGGCTTCAACAACCTGTCCGACGCCTACCGCAGCCAGGACCGTCTCAAGATCCTGGCGATCGCCGACAACGAGCGTAACAAGGAGTTTCTGCCGAAGGTGCCGACGTTCAAGGAGAGCGGCATCGACGTCGACAACTCCAGCGTCAACTTCCGCGGCATCATGGTGCCGAAGGGAACCCCGCCAGCGGTCATCGCCATGCTGTCCACGAACGTGCCGAAGATGTTCGACGACAAGAAGGTGATGTCGAAGATGAAGGCGGGCGGTTCGCCGCTGCGCGTCATGAGCCGCGAGCAGGTCCAGAAGATGTTCCAGGATCGCACGAAATACCTGGAGGCGCTGCTCAAGGAGCTGCGTACGAAGAAGTAACGCGGCTGGAAACCGGCGGCCCCGCATGGCACAAGACGCCGCCATGCGGGGCCGGCCAAACACTGTTGGCCGGCGCGCCACGCGCCGATTGTCGTAATGCGTTGTGAGGTAGAAAAATGGGCATGAATCCTGGCATCGGCGTGAGGCGCCCCACCGTGCGGCCGGCAAGGGAGGGCCCGGGGAATGTCGCGACCTTAACGCCGCGCCGTTCCGTCGCCGGCAGCGCCACGATCAAGAGCCGCGCGCAGAAGCTCGGCGCCACCGCGCGTTCCTTCGCGATCCTCGATCACGTCGCCGCCTCGCCCGGGCCGGTGGACGTGCTCGATATCATTGCCTCGCTCAAACTGCCGAAAGCGACGGCCTACCGCCTGGTCGATTGGTTCGTCACCCATGGCTATCTTGCGCGCGAGCCGGGCCGCAAGCGCCTGATTGTCGGTCCCAGGCTGACCAATCTGGCGTTCGGCGTTCTGTCGGCCTCGATGCGCAACGACGCGCCCCATGTCGTGCTTCAGCGCCTCGTGCGCACGCTCAACGAAACCTGCAATATCGGCACGCTGCTCAACGGCGAAGTGGTCTATCTGGACCGCGTTGAAGCCGAGCATTGGCCGCTGCGGCTGCACTATACCAGCGGTTCGCGCGTGCCCCTGCATTGCAGCGCGATCGGCAAGCTGTTCCTGGCGCTGGCGCCGGCGCCGCGCCGGCAACGCTTGCTGCAAAGCCTGGAGCTGCGCCGCTTCACCGACAACACCATCACCGAACGGACGCAACTCGAGGCCGAACTGCGGCAAATCCGCAAGGACCAGGTTTCATTCGACCGCGAGGAATATCTCGTCGGCGTGGTCTGCATGGCGGTGCCGGTTCTGGGCAAAAACGGCGAGACGCTCGCCGCGCTCGCGATGCAGGCGCCGGAAGCACGCATGAACGTGCAAACCGCGCAGGGCCACCTCCCCGCGCTGCGCCGCGCGGCAAGCGAAATCGCCGAAATCTTTCAGGACAAGTCCTGAAAATCACCTTCAATCCGCTCCCCTCGGAGCGGACCATTACCGTAATGACAGCCGAAGAAGGCCGAGATCGAAAAAAGGGTGCAGCTATGAAGATGACGACGGAAGAAGCTTTTGTGAAAGTCTTGCAGATGCACGGCATCGAGCATGCTTTCGGCATCATTGGCTCGGCATTTATGCCGATCTCGGATCTTTTCCCGAAGGCCGGCATCACCTTCTGGGACGTGGCGCACGAATGCAACGGCGGCTACATGTGTGACGGCTATACGCGCGCGACCGGCAAGGTCGCGATGTGCATCGCGCAGAACGGCCCGGGCATCACCAATTTCGTCACCGCCATCAAGACCGCCTACTGGAATCATACGCCGATGCTGCTGATCACCCCGCAGGCGGCCAACAAGACCATCGGCCAGGGCGGCTTCCAGGAAGTCGAGCAGATGGCGCTGTTCCGCGACATGGTCTGTTACCAGGAAGAGGTGCGCGATCCGTCGCGCGTTGCGGAAGTCTTGAATCGCGTCATCTCGAAAGCGAAGCTGCTGTCGGCGCCGGCGCAGATCAACATCCCGCGCGACTTCTGGACGCAGGTCATCGACATCAGCCTGCCGGCCATCATCGAGTTCGAGCGCCCGGCCGGCGGCGCCCATGCCATAGCCGATGCGGCCAAGCTGCTGTCGGAAGCGAAGTTCCCGGTGATTCTGTCGGGCGCGGGAGTTGTGCTCGGCAACGCCATCCCGGAATGCGTCGCGCTGGCCGAGCAGCTCGACGCGCCGGTCTGCAACAACTATCAGCACAACGACAGCTTTCCCGGCAGTCACCGCCTTGCCGCCGGCCCGCTCGGCTACAACGGCTCGAAGGCCGGGATGGAGCTGGTCGCCAAGGCCGACGTGGTCTTGGCGCTGGGGACCCGGCTCAACCCGTTTTCGACCCTTCCCGGCTACGGCATCGACTACTGGCCGAAGAACGCGAAGATCATCCAGGTCGACATCAACGCCGACCGCATCGGCCTGACCAAGCCGGTCGCCGTCGGCATCTGCGGAGACGCCAAACTGGTCGCCCAGAGCATATTGGAGCAGCTTTCGCCCACAGCCGGAGACGCCGGCCGCGAGGAGCGCAAAGCCCTGATCCACACGACCAAGTCCAAGTGGCTGCAGACGCTCTCCAGCATGGATCACGAAGACGACGATGACGGCACCACCTGGAACGCGGACGCCCGCAAGCGTCAGCCCGACCGCATGTCGGCGCGGCAGGCTTGGCGCGCGATCCAGGCCGGACTTCCGAAGGACGCCATCATATCGAGCGACATCGGCAACAATTGCGCCATCGGCAACGCCTATCCGGCATTTGAGGAAGGGCGGAAGTATCTCGCGCCCGGTCTGTTCGGGCCTTGCGGCTACGGCTTCCCCGCGATCATCGGCGCCAAGATCGGCAATCCCGATATCCCTTGCGTCGGCTTCGCCGGCGACGGCGCATTCGGAATTTCAATGAACGAGATGACCTCGGTCGGGCGCGAACAGTGGCCGGGCATCACCATGGTCATCTTCCACAACTTCCAGTGGGGTGCCGAAAAACGCAACTCAATCCTTTGGTACGCCAACAATTTCGTCGGCACCGAACTCGACCCGAATCTCAGCTATGCCAAGGTGGCCGAAGGTTGCGGTCTCGAGGGCGTAACGGTAAAGACGCAGACCGAGCTGACGGAAGCGCTTCAAAAGTCCTGCGAAGCGCAGAAAAAAGGCGTAACGACTTTCATCGAGGTTATCCTCAATCAGGAGCTCGGCGAACCGTTCCGCCGCGACGCCATGAAGGCACCCGTGGTGGTGGCGGGCATCAAGCGCGAAGACATGCGCCCACAGCAAAGCGCATAAGGAAAGCTCGGGAGTTTGACGATGACTGTGGCTGTAAAATCACCGTTCGATGCAAACACCACCGCGGTCGTTGACGAGCTGGTACGGCGCGCGCGTGCGGCGATGGCGGTCTTCGCCAATGCCGACCAGGCGCGCACCGACGAGGCGGTGACCGCGCTCGCCTGGGCGCTCTATAACCCGCCGCACGCCAAGGAGCTGGCCGCCCTGGCGGTCAACGACACCAAGCTCGGCAATGTCCCCGACAAAATCATCAAGAAGCAGCGCAAGACCTTTGGGACTTTGCGCGACCTTCTGCGGGTCAAATCGGTCGGCATCATCGAGGAAGACCCGGCCCGCGGCATCGTCAAATATGCCAAGCCGGTGGGCGTGGTCTGCGCCATCACGCCATCGACAAATCCGGGGGCGACGCCGGTAAACAAGGCGATGTTCGCCATCAAGGGCCGTAACGCCGTCATCATCGCCGCCTCGCCCGCGGGCCTGAAGACTACGACGCTTACGGTCGACTACATGCGCGCCGAGCTGAAGAAGATCGGCCTGCCCGAGGACCTCGTGCAAATTCTTCCGCCACCGGCGTCGAAGGACATGACGCGGGCGCTGATGCAGGCCGCCGACCTGGTGGTGGCCACCGGCTCGCAGGACAATGTACGCCGCGCCTATTCCAGCGGCACGCCGGCGATCGGCGTCGGTCTCGGCAATGTGCCGGTGATCGTGGACGAAACCGCCGATCTCGACGATGCCGCGCGCAAGATCTGTGCCTCGAAGATTTTCGACAACGCCACCTCCTGCTCCTCGGAAAACTCGGTCATCATCGTCGACGCGGTTTACGATCAGACCATGGCCGCGCTCGAGCGCGCCGGTGGTTACCGCACCACGCAAGACGAGAAGGAGCGCATCCAGCAGGCGCTGTGGCCGGACGGAAAATTGAGCCGCACGCTGATCGCGCGCGATGCCGACGTGTTCGCGCGCGGCTGCGGACTGCCGACGGCGGCGGAGAAGGCCAAGTTCTTCATGGTGGAGGAGACCGGGGTCGGCCGCGACTTTCCGTTCTCAGGCGAAAAGCTGTCGCTGGCCCTGGCCATCTATCGCGTCAAGGATTTCGACGCGGCAATCGAGCGCGCCAATGCCATCCTCGCCTATCAGGGCCGCGGGCATTCGGTCGGCCTGCACACCAAGGACCTGAAGCGCGGCCGCACGCTGGCGGAACGCTCGGACGTCGTTCGCGTGCTGGTCAACCAGGCGCACACCTTCGGCAACGGCGGCGGCTTCGACAACGGGCTGAACTTCACGCTCAGCATGGGCTGCGGCACCTGGGGCGGCAATTCCATCACCGACAACCTGAACTACAAAAACTTCCTCAACATCACCCACCTCGTAAACACCATTCCCGAGGACAAGCCGAGCGAAGAGCAACTGTTCGGCGCCTATTGGGAAAAATACGGCCGCTGAGATCCAAGCTATGAACTTCGAAGAATACGCGGCGAAAGCGCTGATCCTGGCGCCGGCCGGGATTGCAGTGCCGCGCGGTGTGCTGTGCGCGAGCGCGGCGGAAGCGGCCAAGGCGGCGGGCGAAATCGGCCCCTGCGTGGTCAAGGCGCAGGTGCCGACGGGAAAGCGTGGTAAGGCCGGCGGCATCAAACTCGCCAATACGCCCAAGGAAGCCGAGCAGGTGGCAAGGCAAATCCTCGGCATGCGCATCGGCGACTACACGGTCGAGCGCCTGCTGATCGAAGAGCAGGCGAAAATCGCGCGCGAGTTCTATGCCGCGGTGCTGCACGACACCGCCGCGCGCAAGCCGCTGATCCTGTTCTCGACCGAAGGCGGCATGGATATCGAGGAGATTGCGGCCGAGAAGCCGGCGGCAATCCGCCGGCTGCTGGTCGATATCGATGCCACACCTTCCGCCGCCGACATCGCCGGTATGTTGAAAGGCCTCGATCTGGGCGCGGCGCAATCGCAGATCGCCGATATCCTTGCGCGCCTGCACGCCGCCTACCGCGCGCGTGACGCCGAACTGCTGGAGATCAACCCGCTGGCGCTGCTCGCCGACGGCCGCGTGGTGGCGCTCGACTGCAAATTCGTGCTCGACGATGCAGCAACCTACCGCCAGCCGGAGATTGCGGGCCACGGCTCGCCCGGCGCCATGACCGATCTGGAACAACGCGCCGCCGCGGCCAACCTCAAGCTCATCCAGCTCGACGGCAATGTCGGCGTGCTCGCCAACGGCGCCGGCCTCACCATGACGACGATGGATGTGATCCGCCATTACGGCGGCAAGCCGGCGAATTTCCTCGAGATCGGCGGCGAAGCCTATACCAAGTCGGAAATCGCGCTCGATCTGGTGCTGTCCAATCCCGGCGTGAAAAGTCTGGTGATCAATTTCTGCGGTGCTTTCGCGCGCACCGACGTGATGGCCGACGGCGTAGTGAAGGCCTGGGCCAAGCTGAAGCCGAAAGTGCCGGTGTTCTTCTCCATCCACGGCACCGGCGAGGATGAGGCGGTGGCGCTGGTGCGCAAGGAACTCGCCATCGAGCCGTATGACGTCATGGAAGACGCCATCCAGGCCGCAGTAAAGGCCGCACAATGATCGTCCGTAAAAAAGACCGCGTGGTCGTGCTCGGCATCACCGGCAAGCAGGGCACGTTCTGGACCGAGAAGATGATCGCCTACGGCACCAACGTGGTCGGCGGCGTCAACCCCAAGCGCGCCGGCGAGACCCATGTCGGCGTGCCGATCTTCGCCTCCACCGCGGAAGCGGCGGCCAAGGTCGGCGCCGACGTCGCCGTCATGTTCATCCCGCCGCCAATGGCGAAGGACGCCGGCGTGGCGGCGGCCGAGGCCGGCGTCAAGCTGCTCGTGGTGCTGACCGAGCACATTCCGGCGCAGGACGTGATGGCGATCCATGCGGCGGCGGCAAAGCGCGGCACCCGCATCGTCGGTCCCAACACGGCCGGGCTGGTGACGCCGGGCGAATGTTTCGTCGGCATCATGCCGGCCTTCGTGCCCAGCGTGTTCGCCCCCGGCCGCGTCGGCGTGATCTCGCGCAGCGGCAGCCTTGGCACGCTGGTGTGCCTCAACCTCACCCGCGCCGGGCTCGGCCAATCCGCCTTCATCGGCATCGGCGGCGATCCCATGCTCGGCACGACGACGCGCGATGCATTACAGGCGCTCAATGAAGATCGCGGCACCGACGCGGTGGTGATCGTCGGCGAGATCGGCGGCGGCATGGAAGAGGCGGCAAGCGACTACGCCCGCACGGTTTCCAAGCCGATGGTCGCCTTTATCGCGGGCGCTGCGTCGCCGCCGGGCAAGCGGATGGGCCATGCCGGCGCCATCGTCACCGGCAGCGCCGGCAGTTATGCGGGCAAACGCCAAGCCTTGGAAGCCGCCGGCGTCGTCGTGGTCGATACGCCTGCGCAGATCGCGCCCGCCGTTGCCGCCGGTCTCGGCGCGCCGGCGAAGCAGGCAACCCGCGCCTAAAAACCAAACTCCGCATTGTGCGCACCGAGCGCGGGCGCGGAAGCGTCGGCCGCGGCGCCAGGATGCAGAGGCCTGTCGATCGGCACCGGGATCGCCGGCAGTGCCTGGCCTTTTTCGTTCAGCAGCCGCGCCGCGAACAGGCCGCGCGCCTTGAAGTGCGGATCGTCGAGGGCGGCACGGATGTCCTGCACGATCGAGCAGCAGCAATCGGCTTTGTCGAAAATCGGTTCCCATTCCGCGGCGGTCTTGCCGGCGATGATCTTGGTGACGCGGGCGATCGTCGCCGGTGGATCGCGTTCGTCGTCGGCGAATTCAGGCGCAAGGCCGATGGCCGCGGTGAAGGATTCCCAGAATTTCTGCTCGAGCGCCGCGACCGCGGCGATCCTGCCGTCGCGCGTCTCGTAGAGGTGATAGCGCGGCGAACCGCCGGTGATGCGGTCGCCGCCATCGTCCGGCCAGGCGCCACTGGCAAGCCCGGCGCCAATCGCCCAATACAGGAAGGGAAACACGCTTTCCGTCATGCTGACATCGATAAAAGCGCCCTCGCCCGTGGCGTCGCGGCGGCGCAGCGCCAGCAGGATGTTCATCACCGCCGGATAGCTGCCGCCGGCGATATCGGCGATCAGCGCAGGCGGCACCACGCGCTGGCCCGGCGGGCCCGACGACAGCGCCAGCAGGCCGGCATCGCCGATATAATTGAGATCGTGGCCGGCGCGGGCCGCGCGCGGGCCGCTCTGGCCGTAGCCGGTGATGGCGCAATAGATCAGCCGCGGATTGACGGTCTTGAGCGCCTCATAGCCGAGCCCCAGGCGGTCCATGACGCCGGGCCTGAACTGCTCGACCACGATGTCGGCGGCCTTGGCCATCGCGATGACGCGATCACGCACGCGCGGGTCCTTCAGGTCGGCCGCCACGCTCTTCTTGCCGCGGTTGAGCATGGCGAACAGGACGCTTTCCTTGCCCCAATACGGCTGGAAGCGGCGCATGTTCTCGCCGTCCGGATGCTCGAATTTGATGACCTCGGCGCCGGCTTCGGCGAGCAGCAGCGTCGCCATCGGCCCCGGCAGCAGCGTGGTGAAGTCGAGCACGCGAATGCCGGCGAGCGGGCCTGGCTTGCCATCGGACATTTGCTTGTGTCTCCGCTGTTCGGGCGCTCAACGCTAATGGCTGAGCTTTCGCGCGGCAATCACCTGCGCGGCGGCAAGGCCAGCATCCCAGCGGACTTGGTCGAAATGGCGGCCGACAATCCGGCCGCGCGCGCCTCAGACCTTACCCCAGTTCAATGAGTACAGGTCGAAGCGGCGGTCCCGCAAATTCATCACGGTGCCGTCCTGCCGCGACGCCCGCAGCGAATCGAGCTGAAGATCGGCGATCGCCACCATTTCGACGTTCGGCGTCGTGTCGGCGGCGACGCCGTCGCGCGCGAAGGGAAAGTCGCACGGCGTCAGCACGCAGCTTTGCGAGTACTGGATGTCCATGTTCTCGACATCGGGCAGGTTGCCGACGTTGCCGGCCATGACGACGTAACACTGGTTCTCGACGGTGCGCGCGTGCGCGCAATAGCGTACACGGTGATAAGCCTGTGGTGAATCGGTGCAGAACGGCACGAACAAAAGAAGCGCGCCCTGGTCGATCAGATAGCGCGTCATTTCCGGAAACTCGCAATCGTAGCAGATCTGCACGCCGATCGGGCCGCAATCTGTCTGCACGATGTTGACGTCGCTGCCGCCTTTTATGTTCCACCAATAGCGCTCGCTCGGCGTCGGATGGACCTTGCTGCGAGGATGCACGCTGCCGTCGCGCAGGCAGACGAAGCAAATGTTGTAGATTTCGCCGTCCGCCTCGCGCGTCGGGTGCGACCCGCCGATGATGTTGACGTTGTAGTTGACCGCGAGGCGGCTCATCAGTTCCTTGAACCTCTCGGTGTAATTGGTCAGCGTCAGGATCGCCTCAGCGGCGGGGATGCGCTTATTGTCGATCGACAGGAGCTGAAGCGTGAACAGCTCCGGAAACAGAATGAAATCCGCCTTGTAGTCGGCGACCACGTCGACGAAATATTCGACCTGCTTGGCGAACTCCTCGAACGAGGTGAGCGCACGTTGCTGATACTGCACCGCCGCCACGCGCACGGTCTGCAGCCCGCGCGTCGCCGTTCCGGCGACCACGACGGAGTCCTCCGGCACCTGCGGGTTGCGCCAGATCATATGCGTCGCGAAGCCGCGCGATTCATGGTCGACCGGAAGATAATTGTGCAGGACCCTGAGCGGCTGGAAGCCGTTGCGGGTCTGGAAGCCGATCACCGGATCGCGCAGTTTTCCGGCGATCACCAGTTCAAGATACTTTTCCGCCGAGCCGACCGTATTCCATCGCCGCGCCAATTGCGGCATGCGGCCGGCGAACACAATGCCCTTCAACCGCAGATGCTGGCAAAGGCGCTTTCGTTCGTTGTAAAGCCGCTGGCCGATACGTTGGCCGCGAAAATCCGGGTCGACGCAGACGTCCATGCCGTAGAGCCAGTCGCCCTTGCTGTCGTGGCGCGACGCAAAACCGCGGCCGGTGATTGTCACCCAGTCATGCGGCTTGAGCGCCACCTCGCCCGCAATCCGGAACGTGACGCAATAGCCAACGATGGTGTCTTCATAGATTGCGACGAACTGGCCCTCGGGGAACTGGTGCTGGTGACCGAGCAGCTGCGCTTCGGAATAAACCCCGACCGGACCCAGCGTGGCGTAGGCCTTGGCCATGAGTGCCTTGATACCGGGAATATCGCCGGGGATGGCGTTGCGCACGACCAGCTTGGGGCCGGTGTCCTTGTCACGCAGCCGCTTGCCGGGTTCGATGTCCGTTTTCATGAATTCGTTCTAGCCTGTGATTCGCCGTGTTCCATAACGAATTTATGCGATGAGACGGTCGTCGCATCGCTGCCTCGGCTAAAGATGGGTTCCACAATGGGCAATGCAACCGCATAAAATATCGCGGTTCCGCAGCATTCCGGCCGATTTCGGCGCAAACAGCGCTCAGAACTCCAGCTTATCCTGCACCGCCGCTAATCCGACCTTGGCGCAGGCCTCGTCCTTGTCGCCGCCGGGCGCGCCCGCCACCCCGACCCCGCCGAGCAGCGCGCCGCCAGCCTGGATCACCAGGCCGCCGACCAGCGGCGTCACCCCGGGCAAGCCGGTCAGGCCGGAACCGATCGTGCCGTCCTTGATCGCTTTGACGAACTCGCCGGTGTCACGGGTGAAGGTCACGGCGGTCCAGGCTTTGCCCTTGGCGATATCGAGCGCGGCCGCCGGCGCGAAACGGTCGCGCAGGCTCGCCAGTGGTGTGCCGAAACGGTCGAGCACCACCACGGCGACCTGGAAGCCGTCCTTGCGGCACTGAACGATCGCGGCGCGCGCCAGATCGAAGGCGGCGTCGGGCGAAAGCGACTTGTAGGTGACGACGCCTTCCGCGGCGCGGGTGGGCGCTGCCGCCGCGATCGTTACCGCGGCGGCGACAACCAGCATGAGACCTTTCTTCACCTCAGCCTCCCTTGTTACGGAGCCGGGCCGGCCCCGCATTACGGCTTGATATAAGTCCAGCCTTGTTCCTGCAGCTCGGTCAGGCGCACCACGCCGCCGGGCACGATGCGCGCCTCGGAGACGATCTTGATCGGATGCCCTTCCTTCTTTTCCATCTTGCCCATGGTAACGTGGCAGGCCGAATAGGTCAGCTTCGACGGAAAAGCCACCTTCTTCAGATTCGCCAAGCGGTCCTTCACTGGCGACTTGTCGTCACGCAACATCATCAGACCCGGCCCATAAGCCACCACCTCGATTTCCGCCGTCTCGCCTTTCTCCTGATAAGCCTGCATTATGTTCTCGACATTGTTGAGAGCGAGAGCCATCTTCGCCTTGTCGTTCTGGCTAACCTGGAACACGATGTGGTGCACCTTTCCGCTCGCCTTTTTCATATTTTCGTCGGCATGACCCGGCGTCGCCGCCATCAATCCAAGAGCAAGTGCGGCGACAGCCAACACTGCGTATTTTGAACGCTTCATTTCAGATTCCTCCCGATGTTGAACTTGCGATTTCTTGTTATGGACGTACCAGCGTGTAGCCCTTCTTGGTCAAAGTGAGGATGCGGGCGACACCGACTTGCACCTTCACGGCTTTCGGATTGATATTCACGTGTTTGCCTTCACGCTCGAGCGTATCGACCGTGTTCATGCAGATGTCGAACTGAACGCCTTGCGAGATCAGGCTGTCGACCCGCGCGCGATTGGGGCTTTCCGCGCGCAGCAGGTCGATGCCGGCGCCGAACGCCACCACCTCGATGGCGATCTTGTCGGTCCCATAGGCCTTCAACAGATTGTTGGCGACGCTGAGCACCAGCGCCTGCTTGTCCGGTGCGCGGTCGGAGAGTTGCAGGACCAAATGGTGTTCGGCGAACGGCTTGTCCGGCGACGGCGGGCTTGCGGGCGTCTGCGCGGCAGCCGGCGACAAGCCAATGGCCGTGACCGCCAGAACGAGAGCGGAAAACCGCGCCAAACGAGCGAGCGCAACGGACATACGTTCCTCTATCCGGCAAAGCCCGGATTGTTCGCCACGCCCTTGAGCGCGACCTGATTGAATTTCTTAGGCTTCGCGGTCTTTGCGCCGCGTAGGTAGTTCGCGAACACGTCCCACACCGGCTTGCCAGCTTGCGGATTGACCGAGGCCCAGCCGGCGACCTTATAGGTCTTGCCGGCTTCGAGCTTGCGGCCATTGTCGAGCGTCAAATCTGAAATGCGCTGGCCGACTTTTGCCGCCGGCGCGCAGGCGTAGTCCATGCCGCCGATGCGCACCATATCGCCGCCCTGCTGGCGATAGGGATCGGGATTGAACAGGTTGTCGCAGACGTCTTCCATGATCGCCTTAATCTGGGCGCCGGTCATTTCCTGCACATAGACTTCCGGATAGGTGATTGCGGTTTCCGACAACACGTCGCCCATGGTGACGGGCTCTCCCGGCAACACCGTATTGCCCCAGCGGAAGCCGGGCGAAAATGCCAATTCGGCATCGAGCTCATGGCGCAAGGCGTCGCAGATGAGCTGATCCATGGTGCCGTTGAAATTGCCGCGCCGGTACAGGAGATCGCCCGCCACCGCCAGCTTCTCGGAAAACTGCGCCGCATGCGGCTTGCTGGCGCGATCGATCAACGCCTGCATTTCGGGATCGGGTTTCAGAAGCCCGGCATAGACCGGCAACAGGCGATAGCGCGCATCCTTGACCGCGCCCTTGGCCAGTTCGAGATCGAGCACGACGAGGAACTTGCCGGTCGATCCGCCGTTGGCCACCAGAGTCTGGCCGCCGGAATTCTTCACCGTCACCGGCCGCGGCACCACGTCGTGGGTATGGCCGCCGAGGATGACGTCGATGCCGGTGACATTGCTTGCGAGCTTGAGATCGACATCCATGCCGTTGTGCGAGAGCAGGATGACGGCGTCGACCTTGTCCTTTTGGCGCAATCCATCGACGACTTTCTGCATCTCGTCGTCGCGGATGCCGAAGGTCCAATCGGGCGTAAAGCGCTTGGGATGAGCGACCGGCACGTAAGGAAACGCCTGGCCGATGACGCCGATGCGGTGCCCACCGACTTCTTTCACGGTTGCCGGCTTGAACACGCGGCCCGAGGCGGCGTCGAACGCCGGCTTGTCGTCGAACGCCGCTTCCTCGGTCAGGAACACGTTCTGCGCCAGGAACTCGCCCTTGAAGCGCTTGAGATTGGCGCGCAGTTTTTCCTCGCCATAGGTGAATTCCCAATGGCCGGTCGTCAGCTCGACGCCGAGCAGATTGGCAGCATCCACCATGTCTTCGCCGTGCGTCGCATTAGCAACGCCGCTGCCCTGCCAGAGGTCGCCACCGTCGAGCAGCAGCGATTTGCCGCTGCCGGCGTCGGCACGCAGGCGGTCGATCAGGGTCTTGAGGTGCGCGAAGCCGCCGAGCCGGCCGTAACGGTGCGCGGCTTCAGCAAAATCGAGATAGGTGAAGGCATGCGCCTGCCGGCTGTTCGGCGCGATGCCGAAGTATTCGAGAAAAGCCCGCCCGACCAGGTGCGGGGGCTTGCCCGCCATGGCGCCGACGCCAAGATAGATGCTCGGCTCGCGGAAATAGACCGGCGTCAGCTGCGCGTGGGTGTCGGTCATGTGCAGCACGCGCGCGTTGCCGAAGCGGCCGATGTCATAAAGATCATCGGCCGCGGCGTCCGCGCCGCGGCTGATTCGAGGAATGGCACCAGATATCGCCGCGGCCGTGAGCGCCTTCAACAGGTCGCGGCGACGCATCGCGCGGGTCTCCCGGTTACGCTGCCAGCTCCGATCAGCGGACGACAGCGTTCTTCCAAAGCTTTTTCTGCTCTTCGGCCTGCGCGATGGACGCGTTGGCCAGCGCCTCGGCTTTCATGGCGTGCTTGACGGCGTCGTCAAACTTGCCGGCGTCAGCCGCCTTTTTCGCGGCTTTTAGCTCACTGGCCGTTGTCAGCCATGCAGTCTTCATGGCGAGCGACTTTTTGTTCGCCGCCTCGGCCTTGGCATAGACCGCCTTGAAGTCGTCGGCCGACGCAGCAAACGCGGCCGTCACGAAGCCACCGACCGAAAGGACAACGGCCAACAGGATCAAAACACGAGTGCGCATGTTATTCCTCCACATGGGTCCGTTTTATGGGCGCGCGCCCGGCCCCGAGATCGGCAGGCCGTTGGCCATGTACGAAAGATAATATTCGACGTCGCTGTAGAGCTCATCGTTCGGTTTGAGCGGCACCGCGCGCACCTGGCTGTTGCAGGAGGTGATGCGGCGGCTGGTGGTGCCCATGCCGGCCCAGGCCGAGCGATAGATCGGCAGCGCGTTGAGAATGCCGAGCGCCGGCGCCAGCACCTCGGTACGGATATGCTTACCCGCGCTTTCCACGTGGCAGCTCGCGCAGGAGAAGTTGAGCTGGCCGCGGCGGGTGTAGAAATATTCCTCGCCCTTCTTGTAGGCGGCGAGCGCGCGCGGGTCGTTCGGGATCTTGATAGACATCGGCTTGCCGCGCGAGGTGTAGGCCATATAGGCGGTGATCACCGCCATGTCGTTCTTCTTGTAGTCGTAGGGCTTTTCGCCGTTGGCGGTGCGGCACTCGTTGACCGCCACTTCAAGCGTGATCACTTTGCCCGCCTTGGCGTCGAACATGGGATAGTTCTGGCGGATACCGATGCCCTTGTTCGGGAAGCAATCGGCGTAGGTTTTGCCGTTCTTGAACGGCGTACTGAACATCTGTTTGCCTTTTTCGACGGCGAATTCGTAGGGCGGGAATTCTTCTTTCGCCTGCCACTGCTTATGCAAGCCCGCATCCATCGAATAGGGGCCGTTGACAAAATCCTTGAGCGGCACTTTCGGGAACCGCTCCGTGAAATATTTCTGGAACGCCTTCCTGTCCGCTTCGGGGTTTACGTCACTGGCAGCCAGTAGAGGCTGCGCCGTGCCGACGACAATCGCGACCGCGACGAAAATATTGCGCAGCATTCACCAATCCTCCCTGTCACCCTTAACTAATCGGGCTTTATTGAATCTTGGCCATCAGTGAATCCGATGCGCCTTTATTGTCGACCCAGCTGATTTTCAGCTCATCGCCTTTCTTGCCGCCCTTGAAGCTGAACTTCAGGTACGGGTCTTTCGAGATGGCCGGCCCCCAAAAAGCGGTAAACACCGTTTTGCCGCCGAGTTCGAACTGCAACACCTCGATGTGGTGCGCCGGGATGGGCTTGCCGGTTTTCCTATCCTTCACGAAACCGGAATCCATCGGATGCCGGATCAGCGATTGGACCTGCGTCCTGCCGCCGCTCGAGACGGCCTTCACGCGAATTGTCGATGCCATTGCTCTCGCCTCTCTGTTCGATGACGCCGATCAGCCGCCGCAGCCGCCGACGGTGACCTTGACCTCCTTGGACGCGCTGTAGAGCTTGCCGTTCGACTCCACGACCGCGACGACCTTGCTGGTTTTGGCCATTTTCAGCCGGTTCGCCACCGCGGCTTCGGTCCCTTCCGGAATCTTGTAGGCGGCGGCGAGCACATTGGGATTGTTCAGCACCAGGATGGCGATGGCGGTGACCTTGGGCAGGTTGCTCGAAACCGCGATCGGCACCACCGCGCCGTTTTCCGCGATTTCCGGCGCGTCGAGACCGATTTTATCCGAGGCGGTCGCGGTCTTGCCGTAGAGCGCTTTCAGCACGTCGGCTTCGCTCTTCTGCTTGAAGGCGTCCGCCGGCCACCCCTTGGCGTCCTCGGCGTAGACCGGAAACGGGAAGCTGCCGAGGCCAAGCCCCGCCAGGCCGCCGGCGACGGCGCCTTTCAGGATCATGCGTCGCGCGGAATTGGGCGCGTCCGGAAAACTTTTCATTGCATTTTCTCCTTGTTGGCCCACACGCGCGGTTAGCGGGTGTAGAGGAAATCGACGATAGCCTCGATTTCCTTATCGTTCAGAATGAGATTGCGCTTGAACGGCGGCATCACCGTGAGCTCATTGCGTTTCGTTTCGTCGGAAACGATTGCGATCAGCTCCTTGCGTTCCGGAAAGCGCTTCTTCATGTCGTTGAGCGCCGGACCGATATTGCCGTTGTCGGGACCGCCCTTGATCGCATGGCAGGTCAGGCAATTACCTTTGCTGCGCGCGAACGCCAGCTTCTCGCCTTCCGACGGCGCCGCGGATACGGCACTCATGCCCAGCACGAAAGCGCCGAGGACTCCGCAGGCGATTGCCGCCAGCGCAAATTGCGACTGTCTTAATTCCATCCTTTTTCCTCCCCAGCGCGTGTGGACCGTTATGCCCGGTCCTAATTCGGAATCGTTTCATCCAGAGATCTCACCGTCGGCGGCGTCAGTAACATTCTTTCCGCCGTTGACTCGATCTTCTTCTTATTAGGACCAGCACAGCCCTTCACGTATTCTTTTGCCGACGTATCGGGCCGCGGGTCCTGCTACTTAAAGTGGCCGCAGTTAAGTCTGTCCACTTTAGGCAAAGCGTCGCGATCTGCAACGAAATTATTTCCCATCATATGGTTGATGTCGAGCACGTAAGCGGTGAGCGCGCAAACGTCGTTGGTCGATTGCGTTCGCGGCGCGAACGACCGCATCGCATGATTGATGATGTCGAACGGCATCGCGGCGAACGGCCAACTGCCGCCGAGCTCCGGCGCCGTCCGTTGCATGGCCGGCATCCGCTGCGATCGGTGTCCCGGTTGTCATGGCCGCGAAAAAAATCCGGCGGCGAAGGACCGGCAACGTCATTGGTGTTTGGCTCCCTAGACCAATACATATTCAATTTGTACTATTTGTTTCGGGCCGTCCAGAACAAACAGCAGCGCTGGCTTGCCCACGCGCAGGCTCCGCGAACGGTCCGGCGGCTCCGGAAAAAACCTTTGCCGCCAGAACGTTAGACGCGATTGTAATTTGCGCTGGGCGGATCGGCGGCTCGCGTCATGCGGTCGCAGCCGCGACGCTGCTACTTGGTCTCGAAGGCGAACACGCCATTCCAGTCCGCCGGCGGCGGATCTTGCTGGAAGGCGGCGCAGCGGGCGGCGTAGAGGTCGCCGAGATGACCGAGGCCGAGCCCGTGGCTTGCCTCGCGGCAACGCAGGATCGCTTCTTGGGCGCCGGCGAAATCGCGCCGCCGATAGCACGCAAGCACCTCCCCGAAGACAGTCTGAATGTGCTTGAAGCTGTCGCTGCGGGCGACGTCCTCGCGGCCCAGAATCGTATAGATGTTTTCGGGCTCGGTTTTTCCTTTCACCGTGATGCAATCGAGCTCCAGCACGGCGAATTTCTCCTTCGCCAATTGCGCCGTCTTGGAGCCGACGACGACGGAAACGCCGTATGATTTGGTCTGACCTTCAAGGCGTGAAGCCAGGTTGACCGCGTCGCCGAGCACCGAATAGTTGAAGCGCAGATCGGAGCCCATATTGCCGACGACGCATTTGCCGGTATTGATGCCGACGCCGATCTTGATCGGGATGAAGCGCTGGCCGGTCTCTTGGGCGTCCTGCTCGCGCCGCCGGTTGAGCGTCTCGACGCGGTGGAGCATTTCGAGCGCAGCCTCGCAGGCATTGAGTTCGTGACCCGGATCGTGCAGCGGCGCGTTCCAGAACGCCATGATCGCGTCGCCGATATATTTGTCGATGGTACCGTTGTGATCGATGATCGCGTTGGTCATCGGCGTGAGGAAATGGTTGATCAGTGAGGTCAGCCCTTGCGGGTCGTCCTTGTAGATTTCCGATATGGTGGTGAAGCCGCGCACGTCGCTGAACATGATGGTCATGTCGCGCTCCTCGCCGCCAAGCACGAGCGAATCGTGCGAATGGGCGAGTTGTTCAACCAGCGATGGCGCCAGATACTGACCGAAAGCCGTGCGAATACGGCGGCGCTGGATCTGCTCGCGGAAATAGTTGATGAAGACCAGCGTCAGATAGATGAGGAATGTCGCCAATAGCGGATAACTGGCATCGATGAGGATACGGTGCTCGACGAAGAGGTACCAGGAACCCGCCGCCACCACGGCGGCCACGGCGCCGCCCAGGACCAACATCATCGCGGCGCCGAGAATGGGCCCGAGCGCGATGATCGCCAGGCCGAAAATCACGGTAGTGGCCAGTTCGGCGCCGATGGCGTAGTCGGGATAGACAAGAACCGCGTTGCTCAGCACGCTTTCCAGCACCTGTGCGTGAACCTCGACGCCGGACATCGCTGGATCGATCGGCGTCGTCTTAATGTCGCGTAAGCCCACCGCCGAGGTGCCTATCAAAACCAGCTTGCGGTTGACCCGGTCGGCCGGCACGCGATCCTCCAGGACATCCTTGGCCGAGATGTAGCGGGCGGGGTCGTAGTGCGCGAAATGAACATAGAGCTGGCCATTGCGGTCGGTCGGCATGTCGAGACCGGGAACGGCGACGCTGTGGATGCCGGCGGCATCACTCTTGATCCTGATGGCGCCGGAGTGGGTGACGACGCGCAGCATTTCGAGCGTCAACGCCGGGACGATCTTGCCCTCTGCCTTCATCACCATGGGCACGCGGCGCACGATGCCATCGGGTTCGGCGCGGATGCTGAGCATGCCGCGGCCGGCGGCGGCTTTTTCAAGCGCCGGGATATTCCGGATCAGACCCGGAAAGGTCATGAGATAGGGGCTCGGGTCGGGACCCATCATGGCGAAGCCGGCGCCCGGCGGCTGCGGGCCGGACCGCGGCAAGCTCAGGTGGTGACCGGACTCGCCCAGGATCACGCGCGAGCGGTGGATGGCGTCGGCGAAAACGTCGTCATTGCTCGGTAGTTTCTGGAGTTGCGCGCGGGTCTGCGGGTCGAGATTGCGGAAGCTTTCCGCCGCGACGGCTGGTGACATGCGGTCGGGTTCGGCAAAGATGATGTCGAAGGCGATTGCCGCGCTTCCCAGCTTGGTGAGCTTGGTGACCAGATCGGCCAGCAGCGTCCGCGGCCACGGCCATTGTCCGAAGGCGGCCAGGCTCGCCTCGTCGATATCGACGATCACGGCCGGCCGCAGCTTGGCGTCGCGGGGTTTGAGCTCCTGGTAGAAATCGAAGGTGCGCGCGCGCAGGGATTGGAGCGGCCCGGGGTCCCAGATGCGCAAGGCCACCAGCCCCGCCAACAGGAACAGGCAGACCACGCGGCCAATGCCGAACGACTGCGCCAATCGGTAAAGCTTGTTCATGTCAGGCGGCCAAATCGGCGGATTGGTTCATGACGGAAACCGGGCGCGCCATGATATCACGCCTGCGGGCTAGCGCATGATCCGTTTCGATTGAATCATTGCGGCCCTGTAATCTTTCGCTTGCGCTTGATGCTTTTGAAAATTCGGGCGTTATCCCGGCTCATATCCGCGACACGGATATCCGCGACCACACGCCAGCGTCACTTCTCGCGAAATGTCCGCATGAACTGATCGCGCAGCGGCTTCATCAGATAGGAGATGACCGTCCGGTCACCGGTCTGCACGAAGGCCTCGACCGGCATGCCGGGCAAGAGCTTGACGTCGCCAAGCAGGGCCGACACGTCCTGCGGCAAGGTAACGCGGATGGTGTAATAGCTCTGGCCGGTGCGTTGGTCGGTGGTCGTATCCGCCGAGACACGGGTTATTGTTCCGTTGATTTCCGGCGTCGTGCGCATATTGAAAGCGGAAAAGCGCAGAACCGCGGGCTGCCCGATCTGCACCTGATCGATGTCCTGCGGGCGGACCTTGGCTTCGACCTGCAGGTTGTCGGCGTCGGGAACGATCAGCATGATCGGCTCGCCTGCCGTGATCACCCCGCCGACGGTGTGAACCGCCGATTGAAACACGGTTCCGGTCTGCGGGGCGCGGATGTCGGTGCGGCGCAATTGGTCCTCGGCCGTCACCTTGCGTTCGACGAACTCGCCGATCTTACTTTCGATATCGCGCAACTCCTTGGCCACCTCGCTGCTGAGATCCTGATCGATCTGGATGATCTGCAGGCGAATTTCCGATATCTTGCCCCTCGTCTGCGCGGCGGATGCCATCAGCTGCGCACGCTCGCCGGCGAGCCGCGCCGCTTCGCGTTCAAGCTGGGTGAGCCGCGTTATCTGCACGAGGTTCTTGGCATAAAGCTCGCGCACGCCCTTGAGTTCGCGGCCGATCAGGCCGATCTCTTGGGTTTTCGCTGACTGTTGCGCCTCGATGCCGGAGACTTCCTGCTCCAATTGTTCGATCCGTTGCTGCAACTGCGCTTTCTGTCCGAGCCGCGCCGTCCGCCGCAACTGGAACAGCTTGCGCTCGCTGTCGACGGCATCTACGGCGTCGCGATTGTCGTGAGCAAGCAGCTCCGGCGGGAACGTGACGGTTTTCGCGCCGTCACGCTCGGCTTGCAGCCGCGCCTTGCGCGCCATGAGCTCATCGAGGCCCTTGGTGACGATCGCCAGGTTGGCGCGCATGACCGTTTCGTCGAGCTGAACGAGGATGTCGCCGGCCTTGACGTGATCGCCGTCGTGCGCGCGCAGCTCGCCGACGATACCGCCGGTCGGATGCTGCACTTTCTTGACGTTCGAATCGACGACGACCGACCCCTCGGCGATTAACGCGCCGGCAAGCTCGGTGGTGGCGGCCCAGCCGCCAACGCCGCCGCCGAGCAACAGCACGATGATGATGCCGGCGAATAGATGCCGGCGAATAGAGGCCAGCGAACTGCCGGGCGCCGGTGCCATAAGCCGCGCGGGCCAACCGAGGATTCGCGTGACGAAACTTGGAAGCTTCAGCTTGCTCATGCGCCCGCGCTCCCGCTATCGGGAACCACCTTCAGCGGCCGCAACGTGGTGGGTGGCCGTTGCAGCACTGTGGACAGGACTTCGTCTTTCGGCCCGAACGCCTGCACCCGCCCCTGGTTCATGACCAGGAGTTGATCGACGCCGGCGATGGCGCTCGGCCGGTGCGCGATGACGACTATGATGCCGTTGCGTTCGCGGACGCCGAGGATGGCGCGGGTCAGCGCTTCATCGCCCTCAGAGTCGAGGTGGGAATTTGGCTCGTCGAGAACGACCAGGAACGGATTGCGGTAGACGGCGCGGGCGAGCGCGACTCGCTGAGCCTGGCCGGCGGACAGCGCGGTACCATGATCGCCGACCGGCGTGCCGTAGCCTTCGGGCAGCCGCACGATCATGTCGTGAACGCCGACCGCCTTGGCCGCGGCAAGCACATCTTCGGCATCGGCGTCGGGCTCGAAGCGGGCAATGTTCTGCGCCACGGTGCCGGCCAGCAGCTCCACGTCCTGCGGCAAATAGCCGATGTGGCAACCGAGCGCGTCGGACGACCATTGATCGAGGGTGGCGCCGTCGAGCCGCACCTTGCCGCGCACCGGTTGCCAAACGCCGACCAGTAGCCGCGCCAGCGACGACTTGCCGGAACCGCTCGGCCCGATGATGCCAAGGCCTTGGCCGGCTTCAAGCTTGAAGCCAATGTCCTGCGCGACAATCTTCTGCACACCGGGGGGCGAGGCGCTGACGCTTTCGACCGCCAACCGGTGTGCCGGCGCCTGCAATGCCATCGGCGCGGCCTGCGCGGGCAATGCCGCCAGCAAAGCGTTCAGCCGATGCCAACTCTGCCGGGCTGCGACGAAGCCCTTCCAATGAGCAATGGCGAGATCGACCGGCGCCAGCGCGCGGGCGCTCAGGATCGATCCGGCGATGATGATGCCGGCGGTCGCTTCCTGGTGAATGACCAGATAAGCGCCGACCGCGAGCACGCCGGACTGCAGCATCATACGCAGCACTTTCGAGAGCGAGCCAAGTCCGCCGCTGACGTCGCTGGTCCGGCGCTGGTTGCTCAAGTATTCGCGGTTGGCTTCGCCCCAGCGTTTCGCCATGCGCGAGACCATGCCCATGGCGGTGAGCGCCTCGGCGTTGCGGCGGCTAGCCTCGGCGAGATTGTTGCGCGTAATCGCCGCTTCGGTTGCCGCCTTGGTCGGCGTACGCATAAGCATCTCGGTCAACACGGTCAGCGCAATGAGCACGATCGCCCCGCCGAGCGCGGTAAAGCCGATAAGGGGATGGAATGCGAAACAGATCGCGAGATAGATCGGCAGCCAGGGCAGATCGAACATCGCGATCGGGCCGAGGCTGGAAAGATAGGAGCGGATGGCGTCGAGATCACGAAGCGGCTGGTTGCCCTCGCTGCGGCGACCGACGCGCAATGGCACGCGCACCAGCGTTTCATAGACGCGGCTGCTCAGCGCCTCGTCGAGCGACCCGCCGATGCGCGCGAGAATGCGGGCGCGGATGGCGTCGAGAATACCGAGCGCCGCGAACAGAGTCGCGGCCAGCACCACCAGGCCGACCAGCGTCGCCATGCTGCGGCTCGGCACCACGCGGTCGTAGACTTCCAGCATGAACATCGCGCCGGTGAGCATGAGGATATTGCTCATGCCGCTGATCAGCGCCGTACCGACGAAAGCACTGCGGCAGGCGGCCAGCGCGGCGGACAGCTCGGACGATCTATCGGAGTAGTGCTGCGACTTTTTCATCAGGACATCAGTACATCACGGCCGATAAATGCAGCATCACCAGGACATCACGGCCGACCACGCGGCCGCAGCTACACAATAATATGGTTAATACTGTGTTGCAGATCGGTGGCGGAGATGCCCGCGAGCGTTACGGTGTCGCCGTTTCCAAAATCCAGTACCGCGTCGCCGGTCGTGTTTGATGTCAGCAGGGACAAAATATGGCTGATCTGATCCGCGGTCATGTTGGGCCCGAGATGGGCCGAATCTTGACCGTTGTTGTAATCGATCGAATCCGCGCCGAGCTGGAAATTCAACGCCGTATCGGTGCCGATGCCGGGCATGAACGAGAAGGTATCCGCCGCCACGCTGCCCCATGAGATCGAAACCGTTTGGGTCAACTGCCCGCCCGGCGCGCCGTCATCGATGGCGACATTATAGGACTGGGTGATGGTGTCGCCATTCGGCAAGCCGTTGAGCTCGGTGCTCGTCAGGTTGAAATGCCAATCGACCGAGCCTGGCGTATTGCCATTCCCTTCCGTCACGTTGCTGTTGTCGTTTTGGGGGTCATCGAGCACGAAGGCGCCGACATAGTTGTTCCCAATGGCTTGCGCGGTCGCCGTATGCGTATCTGTCGGATCGGCGTCCGTGAATTGGATCGTGCCATTCGCCACCGGCGCGGCGCTGACGTTGCCCGACAGCACCTGAAATATATCGACGCCGGCGATGCCCGTATTTCCTAACGTGCTTTCGAGCGCAAGCGTCGCATTCTGATCGCCGGAGCCGGCTAATTCGAAATAATGAACGCCATCGCCAGATGAATAACCGGCGCGCGCCGCTGCTCCGGCGCTAAAGTCGCCCGAGGTCCAGTTGATGTCCTCGTAGCGGAACACGATATCAAAATTGCCGTCGCCAAATCCGATCAGTTGCATCTGGAAGGCGTTGACGGCGTCCGTGTGCGAAAAATAGGAGCCGACATCATCCCAGGTAATCGTCATCACATGATTCAGCGCATCCAAGCTGTAGTAAACTTGGTTCGATCCAGTCGAATTCCCGCCCGGTGACGCGGTCGTAGCACCGCCTCGCGTATCCACGTCCGCCCAAAACGGGGCAATGATCGGATTGTTTTCACCGCCCGTGATCTGAAACGGGGTATACGTACTGTGCGGGCCGGCGAATGTGATGTTGCCGTTGGAGTTGATGTAGAGCGTATCGTAGGTTTGCCCGAAGAAATCCAGTCCCGTCCCGAATACCGCGGTGATGTCGATGGCAAGTGAAGAGCCATCATCGCTTTGGTTGCCGCCGACGCCGGTATAGTCCGGCTGAAATGTGACGGGCTGTCCAAAACCGGAAGTCCCACCCAGCGTATTGATCAAATTATGATCGGCAATGAGATACGCCGCTGCGACCGCTGACAAGGTTGCGGTGGACGTCCCTTGCGACGAAGTAACACCGGCGAGGATCGGCACTTCATTGTTGTGCTCGACCGTGATCGGGATGATCTCAGTGGTTGTCGTTTGACCGTCATTGGTCGCAATCGTTAGCGACGCAGGCCCAGAATAGCCTGGTTCCGGATTAAAGGTCAGACTGGCAAGCGCCGTATTGATATCGATCTGTAACCCGCTGAAGGTCATGGCCGGATCGTCCTGCCCATCACCTTGCGTAAATGTCAGTCCGGATAGGGTGCCCAGGCTGATTGTGCCGTGCTCACCCGTGAGCATCACCGTCAGAACATCCGTATCGGGATCGAAGACGGTTGGGTCGTTGGGGGCAGGAAAATCAAACGGCTGGTTGGCGGGGACCGTCTCATTCAACGGCGCGAAAATTTTCGGCGGCAGGTTGGCCGGTTCCGGCACCGGGAAACTGTACAATATCTCTTCGGTCGTTCCGGTAAGGGGATTGGTCTCGGTGGTCGTGACGTTAACCGTGAAGGTGTCCGGGCTATCGCTACCGTCTGTGTCGCCGGCGCCGTTGTTGGAAGCGTTCTGGATGTTCGCGGGAAGCGTGAATTCGATCTGCGTATGCGGATGATCGTTCGATTGCGGATTGGGGTTGTTCTGATACTGCTGGAGTATCTGCTCGCCGATCGCCTGCACGTTGATGATGTGCTGGAGCGCGGAGAGTTCGGTCGCCAATTCCTGCGGCGACTTTTGCACTTCCTCGGCCAAGATCTGCAACGGTCCCACCGGCCGCACGATGATCAGCGGGCCGTTCTGCACGACGTTGGCAATGACGTTGTTGTTGCTATCGAGAATGACCGCGCCGGTCGCGCTTTGCGACACATAAAAATGCACCGTCCCGTCGCTCGAATTCGTCACGCCGCCGACGGTGCCGCGAATGCCCATGGTGGCGACCGGCGTGCCGATTTTCATGTCGCCGGTATGCGCAACCTGGCCCGAAATGAAGGTCAGCGAGCCCTGGACGAGATTAAGAATTTCCGAATTCGCCGTTCCGTGCGGGTCGAAGACGAATTCATTGACCACGAGGCGGGAATTCGAAGTCAGGTTGAGCGTGCTGCCGTCGTTGAAGGTGACGCCGAGCATGCCGCTGCCGGTCTGCAGCACGTCGCCTTTGAGCACGGCGTCGCCGGACGCGACCGTGATGGCAACGCCGTTGCGCAGGATGGTGGCATTGCCGCTCACCGCGGCGACGCGGCCGACCGCCTGGGCGTTCGTTTGCGTTGCCGTGGCTTGCGCGTATTGGCCGGCAGCCAGCGGACCCGCGAGCGCATCCACCACGTTGGGCGCAAGCGCGGCGCCTTCCGGCGACAGCAGCGTCGGATGTTTATCGGAGGCGAAGTAATCGTGAACGGTGGCGGTCTTGCCGTCGTCGCCGGTCAGGACCAAATCCGATCCGGCGCGCTTGAATTCGGCATTGAACAGCAAATGCGCGTCGGGAATCGTCGCCGTCGGGCCGTTCGCGTTGTCGTCGATCGAAATGACCGTCTTGCCGGCGTCCGCTACGGCGTCGTGCGCCTGGAAAGCAAAATGCTGACCATCCAAATCGTCTACGCTTCGCAGCATGGCGCGCGTCCCTCTGTGGCCTTGAGCGGTCAGTTTGTTGTTGTTCTGGGTTTAGAGCCCCCCGGCCGGGCTAATTAACGAATTCTTATCGATACTTACCGGTTAGTCAATGCGCAAAACGGCCGCAAGCATGTGAAATTACGGGCATATTGTTAATTGCCGGGCGCGCCGAGCCGGCCTCAACTTTTCTCTGTGGCCAGCAAAGATTCAACGCAAATTTTGCACAATTGAGCGGCAACCCGGTCATTTACCGCTTAAGCAACGCGCACCGCCTCCCGCTCGCGGCAGCCAACCCGCCGGCCGAGCAAACCTCCGCGGCGGCAAATCCAGGTAGCGGGAGGGCGCGGCAGTCTCGTAGTCTCGCCTCAACTGCTCAGGACACCGCAAAGCCCCGAATCGGGAACCGTCAGCGCCAACCTTTCCTATGCCCCACCCCCGCACCGAAGAATTGATTGACCTGTTCGGGTCACTGAGACGCAGTGCCTATGGCATTGTGCAGTATTCCGTTTTGGCCATCGGCCTGGCGGCAATGACGGCGATGACAATCCCCGGCCTGGGCGCCCGCTGGGAGACCTGGCTCGCCCTCACGCTCTGGTGCTGCCTCGGTTTTTACGCCGCCGAACTGGCGAACAAATCCTGGCCACGTGCCGACGCCAAAACCGCGCCCAGCTATCTGCTCACCGGTCCGGGCATAATCGACCTTTTGGCGGTGTTGCCGGTCCCGCTCGCTCTGCTGGCCGGAGCGCCGACCGACGCAGCCTGGCTGTTGGCCTCACTTTGGCTGCTCAAGCTTGCGCCCGTGGTCCCGGGATTGTCGCTGCTCTGGCACGTCATCGAGCAGGAAGCGCGGCCGCTGGCGAGCGTTTTCGTCATTTTCCTGATCGTTCTCCTGTTGTCCGCCGTGGCGCTTTATTTGGTCGAGCGCGCGGGCCAGCCGGAACAGTTCGGCAGCGTGCCGCGCTCACTGTGGTGGGCGGTGGCGACGCTGACCACCACCGGCTACGGCGACGCCGTGCCACAAACTCTCCTTGGCCGCATGATTGCGGCGCTGGTCATGATCTGCGGCCTCGGCGTGTTCGGGTTGTGGGCCGGCATTCTCGCGACCGGTTTTGCCGCCGAACACCGGCGCCGTGAATTCGTGCAAAACTGGGACCTGGTGACGAGCGTGCCCTTCCTGCGCAATCTCGACGCCCCTTCCGTCATCGAGCTGACGCGCATGTTGCGCCGGCTCGATCTGGCGGAGCGCAATATTGTAGTGCGGCGCGGGCGGCCGGGCGACTGCATGTATTTCATCGCTTCCGGAGAGGTTGAAGTAAGGCTCGAGCCACAACCGATCCGGCTCGGCGCGGGCGCGTTCTTTGGCGAGTTCGCGTTGCTCGACGGCAGCCCACGCACGGCGACGGTGGTGACGACGACACCCTCGACCTTGCTGATCCTGGAGGTTGCCGACTTTCGCGCCTTCACCGCGCATCATCCTGAGCTTGCGCAGGCGATCGAGGACGAGGCCGCACGCCGAAAGCAAGCTCAAGAACGGCCTCGGCACGGGCACGCGGCCGCGCCGGCAATTCCTGGAAAGCAGCGCCGATGATCGATTCGCCGGTGCCGTCTTCGCCGCCGTGTCACAAAGGCAGTTTGCTTGAACTGTTGATTGCCTCGCGTTCATCGCGCGCACGGAATAGAATGCCGTGCGCCGATGGTTTAAGAATGCTGGACACCGGGTAAGTTGCCATGCGCATCCGATTTTGGGGAGTTCGAGGAAGTATTGCCTGTCCCGGACCGGAGACTATTCGCTATGGCGGCAATACGCCTTGCATCGAAGTGCGCTGCGGCAAACATGCGTTGATTTTCGATGGCGGCACCGGGTTGCGGGCGCTCGGCAATGCGCTCATCAAGGACAAGACAATTCGCGAATGCGATATTTTCCTCACTCATTGTCACCTCGATCACGTCACTGGGCTGCCGTTCTTCGCGCCTTTTTTCACCGAGGGATATCGCGTCCGGATCTGGGCGGGAAATTTGCTCCCCGCCGACAGTATCGAACATGTAATGCGAAAGCTGATGAGCTCGCCTTTGTTTCCGGTCGAGGTTGAGATCTTCAAGGCCACAATCGAGTTTCACGATTTCAGCTCCGGCGACATTCTGCGCCCTTATGACGACGTGACGTTACGAACCGCGCCGCTCGATCACCCGGACGGCGCCAGCGGCTATCGCCTCGAGCACGGCGGAAGCGTGTTCTCGCTGATCAGCGACACCGAGGGCTTTCCGGGCAAGCACGACAAAGAGCTCGTCGCGCTCGGCCGTGACGCCGACCTGATCGTTTATGACGCTACTTTCACCGAAGAGGAAATCGCCTCCCGGCGCGGATGGGGGCATTCCACGTGGACGCGCGGGATTCGCCTGGCCGAAGCAGCCGGCGCAAAGCAGCTATGTCTTTTTCATCACGATCCGTCGCACGATGACGATTTTATGGATGTCCTCGCCGCCGATGCGAACGATGCGCGGCCCGGCACGATTGCGGCACGCGAAGGTCAAATCATCGACATCTGATCGCAGCGACTGCCGACTCTCCTGCGACACAGCGCGCACCCGGCCTGTCCCGAGTCTGGCGTCGCTGCGCGATTGACGGTATTTTGCCGCGCCGCGGACGGCCCAACCAATGCGTGAGGGGGAAAGGCGTAATGGATATCCACGACTTTACTGTCGGCTTGGGATTTGTTGGGGGAATCCTTTACATCGCCAGTCACTATATGAAGACCATGGTGCCGTTGCGGGTCTGTGAAATCGCAAGCAACGCGCTCTTCGTCGTTTACGGCGCCATGTACCCGTCCTGGCCGACGCTGGCGCTGTACGGCATTCTCGTGCCGCTGAACTCCCTGCGGCTCTACGAAATGCTTCAACTCATCAAGAAGGTGCGCACCGCGTCGCAAGGCGATCTGTCGATGGATTGGCTGAAGCCGTTCATGCACAAGCACAGCTACAAGCAGGGCTCGGTACTGTTCAATAAGGGCGACCATGCCGAGGAGATGTTCTACATCGTAAGCGGCCGGTTGCACGTCAAGGAACTGGGCTTGGAGCTTCCACCCGGTCACATGGTGGGCGAGCTTGGATTTTTGACGCCCGATCACCAGCGCACCCAAACGGTCGAATGCCTCGACGACGTTGAGATGCTGGCCATTTCCTACGACAAGGTGAGGGAGCTTTATTTCCAGAATCCGTCTTTTGGATTCTATCTCCTGAGGGTCGCCAGCGAGCGGCTGCTGCAGAACGTCGACCGTATGGAGCGGGAGCTCGAGGCCCGCGCCAATCCGGCGCCGGCGTAAAGGTCAACTGGTGGCGTGCCGGAGATCTTCCGACGTCCGGCGCAACCGGCGCGCAAGCTCCCGCGCCGTATTACGCATGACCGTCGCCGCGATCGCCGGGTTCTCGCGTGAGAGCACGCCGAAATCGTCACCACTAAGCTCATAGCAAGTGACGTCCTCGTCCGCCACGATGGTGGCCGAGCGCCGCGCCCCCTCGATCAAAGCCATTTCGCCGAACACGGTGCCGCGCGTCAGGCTGGTGATCCGGCGGCTTACGCGACTATCGGCGACATCGAGGCGGACGCTGACGCTGCCTTTGACTAACAGCCACATCTTGTCTCCCGGATCGCCCTCGTGGCAGATCGCTTCGCCCGCCTTGAATTCGCGCAGCTTCAGGACCTGACGAAGCTGCGCCAAATCCTGCTCGGGAACGCCGTCGAAGAAATCGATCTCCTCGAGCGAGAGCGCGGCGGCCTGGCCCTGCTGATCAGAATTGCCGCGCAACGTCTCGTCTTCCATCCATTCCAGCGTCGATTCCAGATCTGGCTTGATCGCGGCCTCCGCCGCTTCCGAACTGTCGAACAAATCCTGCACAATCGCCATTTGCGCGGCCGGAACGTTGCAGAAGAACAGGCGTTTGCCCTGCTGACGGCTCCGGCTCACCAAATTGTTCAGAATATTGGCTCCGGACACGTCGATGTCGGTGATTGCCCTCATGTCGAGAGCGACCATGTCGGCGCGGCCGAACAGTTCTTTGATTTCGTGTGCAAGATCTTCGGCGTTGCCAAAGAAGAGCACGCCTTCGAGCTGCAGAACGGCGCGGCGCTCCCCGGCACGCTGCAAAAATTTTATGTCGTCGGCCGAGCGGATACGCTTGGAAAAACGCTCGTTGCCCCAAAATCGGCGCCGCACCACCGGCCGGCTCATATTGATGACGAAGATGATGACCGACAGCAGGCAACCTGCGATCACGCCTGTGACGACCGTGGTCGCCGCGGTGATGCCCATCACCGCGGCGACTACGATGAGATCGTACAATGAGCGCTGCCAGCCGAGCGGCGACGATTTGCGCACGACCTGGCCGAGCAGGCGCAAGCTCCAACGGTCGAATATCATGATGCCGATAGCGAGCAGGACGGCGGACAGGACGGCATTCGGAACCGCCGCCACCGCGTCTGAGAACAATACCCCAACGATCAAAATGAAAGCCGCGGCGGTGATGCCCGTGATGCGCGTGCGGCCGCCGTTGTGGTAGGCCGCCACCAGCAGGTTCGGCGTCATGGCGCAGGCGATGGGGGCGACCAGCGCGGCGACGCAATTGCCGCATCCTTGCGCGACCAAATCGCGAACCGGGCGGACCTCCTGGTCGGAGACCGATTGTGCGACACGCAACGCCATCAAGCTCTCCAGACTGGCAACGAGCGCGAGGACAAGTGAAACCAGCAGGATGTGCCAGCCGATGGTCCAAAGCTGCGCCGCATTGGCCGGCTGCAATGCCTGCAATAGTGGCGAGGCAAGCTTGATCGCCGGCTTTCCGACCGTCGGTCCGAGGTCAAGTGCCGGCTGCAGCCATTTGACCAGATGGTAGACGATGATGCCGAACCCGAAGGCAATGATCGTTCCCGGTATTCTTGCCAGCGACGCGGGCAAAGCGAGTTTATTCACCAATGAACGATAAAAGATCGCCAGCAGCGCCAAGGCGACGATAAAAGCGAGCATGAGCGGGCGTTTAGGCAGCGCCAGCGCCGAGCTCGCACTATCGAAAAAGAACGGCATGATCTGCGACTTGATAATCAGCAGCGCCACGCCGTTGATGAAGCCGGCGAACACCGGATGCGGCGTGAATTTGATGATCCCCGCGACCCGGAACAGGCCGAACAGCATCTGCCAGATGCCGGCCAGGAACACACACAGCGCCGCCGCGCCAAGGACCAAGCGCGGAGTTCCCGCAAACGCCGGATTGGCGAGCGTCGCCGCAATCAGGCTGGCAAGCACCAGCGAGGGGCTGCCGCGCGGACAGGTGATCGTGAACGACGACTTCGCCACCAGCGCGGCGACGGTGCCGGCCGCGATAGCGCCGTAGAGGCCAGCGGCCGCGCCTTCGGCAACGTAGGCTGGACCCAAAGGACCAAAAACAAGAACACCGGCGGCAAGGCAGATCGGCAAGGCGAGGATGCCGACAATGAGGCCAGCGACGATGTCGTGCTGCCATCGCGACAAGGCGGGCGCGCGAACTTCCGATGCCTCGACGGCCATGCCCGCAGGCCCCCTACCCCGGACCGCTCAACGTCCCTGCGCAATCACACCACAGAAGCCAGCACGGGCCAAGCAATGGCGTCGCGCGGGTTTCCTGGTTTCGTCATTTTCGCCGGCCGCCGGCCGGCGCTAACGAATGAGTCACCAAAACTGCGGCGATTCATTCAAAATTGAACGACCGTCGTAGGCTACCATTCACCACAGCCGATGGAGCGGTTCCATATCGGCGCCCGCTTAACCGGGCCGAAAAGCTCCGCGCCCTAGCGTCGCTCCTGCACGACGGGGAAAACGGTCCAAGAAGGCCGGCACCACGCCCCGCGCGCAGGGGCGTCTGAGTGCGTATTTCGTTGCAATTGCGCGCGGTAGCGCGCGTCCTGGCGGTTCTTGGTCTCGTTGGCCCGTGTGCCAGCGGGGCGATAGCGCGGTCCGTGCCGGAACTGCGGCCCGCCACGCTGAGCCCGACGGAAATCGTTCCACAACATGCCGCGCCGCCGACGTACCGCGGACCGTTCGGCCTGACAGATTCCGAGGACAGCCCATTGTCCGCGCGCTGGCGCGGCTTGCAATCGGCCATCCGCATGGAAACGCAAATATTGGCGCTGTGCCGTTCCAATCCGGCAATTTGTCCGCCTGCCGCGGCGCGCTTCCTGGCCATTGTCGAAAGCGCGCGCGCCCGCAGCGGCCGCGCGCGCGTCGGCGAAGTCAACCGCGCGGTCAATCTCGCGATCCGGCCGGCGAGCGATCTCGCCAGGTTCGGCGTAGCGGATGTGTGGGCGACGCCGCTCATGACATTCGCCGCCGGCGCCGGCGATTGCGAAGACTATGCCATTGCCAAATATGTGGCCTTGCGCCAGGCCGGCGTAGCCGACGAAGACCTGCGGCTCGTGATTGTACATGACCGCCTGGTCGGACAAGACCACGCGGTCGTCGCTGCGCGGGTCGAAGGAGACTGGCTCATCCTCGACAACCGCACCATGTTGTTGCCGAACGACGCGCATGTGCGCAATGTGAAGCCACTGCTCGCGCTCGGCAGCGGCGGCAAGGACCGCGCGCCCTTCACCATCGCGACGCCGCAGCAGCAACCTGATGCCGGCCTGGCGCTGGCCAGCCGCAACTAGCCGTCAGTTTCTATATTGCAGTGTTGGAGGCGCGCAGCCGTTGCGCCAGCACGCGCATGACCGTGAGCGCGAAAAACGGCGTCTGGCTGACCATAAACAGGAACTGCTTCTCTGACACCGGGACCAGCGTGACGTCGGTCGCAGCGATCGCCATGGCGCTGCGCGGCGCGCCGTCGATCAGCGCCATCTCGCCGAAAATCGTGTTGGGTTCGAGCGTGTCAAGCATGCGATTGCCGTGCATGATTCCGACGCGCCCGCTCTGGATGACAAAGAGCTCGTTTGCCGGGTCGCCTTCGTTGAAGATGGTCTCGCCCTTCTTGAACGGCCGCGTCGGCACCCCGGATTTGGCGAGAAGACTGAAATCGACAGCTTCATTCGGCATCGGCGTAGGCCTCGTTTTTTTCGGGATGATCGATCCGCGGGCGCGCGCCGTACTAACCGACAATTCAATTGCAGTTTTATGACAGGGATCGGGGGCTGGCGGTCCCGACCGGGCTTTACCGGGCCAACTAAAACAAGGTCTTGTCCGCTTGCGGGACGAGAAACGACTGCACGCAATCGTTAGGCTTCCCGCTTCCCGCTTCCCGCTTCCCGCTTCCCGCTTCCTGCCCCGCATTTAGGCGCGGCAGAATGACGTGGGTCATGGAATTTTGTGGCGCGGGCTGGCCGCGCTCGACCGGCCGATACCGCCGCCGATCAACCGGCAGCCGCGCGACAACATCGCGCCGACCACCATGATCGACGCCGCGATCGCGCGCGGCGGCGGTCGCCTGACGCTCGTTGCGATGCGCTGGGGACCAATCCCGTCCTGGTGGAAGAAAACCGGGCGCAGCCGGCTACGGATGCGGCGCCTCGCCCCAGATGGAAGCTCCGGTCACTCGAATGTTTCTGAGCCGTGCACCGCGGTGCGATGCATGAGCCGGCGCTGCGGCCAACGGTATCCGCCGGCGGCCATGTGCTGGGTGTTGCAGTTGTCCCACATCACCACGTCGCCGACGCGCCAACGGTGACAGTAGATGTGTTCCGGCTGGAGAATGTGATCGAAGAGCTCCTGCAAGAGCGGCTGCGCCTCCTTCTCCTCGTCCCAGCCGTCGATCCCGAACGTGTAGGTCTTGTTGACATAGATGCACTTGCGGCCGGTGAAGGGGTGGCTGCGGACGACGGGATGGGTGACATCGGGCGTTGCGGCCTTCTGCTCCTCGGTCAGGGGCGCACGCTTGTGGTCATGCTCGCGCTGAGCACGCTTTCTCTCCTGCGCCCGAAAATACTGATGTACACCGCGCAGGCCTGCAAGCTGCTGCTTCTGCTCTTCGGACAACCGGTCATAGGCGTTCGCCGTATTGACGAAGAGCGTATCGCCGAGGGGCTCGCCATTTTCGTCGTGCGGAACTTCCTTGCCGTGGAGCAGCGACATGCGCGCGGGCTTCTTCATGAAACTCAGATCGGTATGCCAGTCGTCACCCGCATAGGCGCTGCCGATGCTGCGGTCGCCTTCCTTGATGTTGGAGATCAGATGAATCTGGGGGTAGCCGGGCAAAGCGTACTCTTGGCGGACATGAACCTCGAGCTCTCCGAAACCCTGGGTAAAGCGGATCTGCTCCTCCGGGCTCATGTCCTGGTCATGGAATATGACCAGACCGTTTTCGTTCAGCGCCTGCTCGATGCGAGCAAAGGTCTCTTTATCCATGTCCTGAGACAGATCGACGCCGGTGATCTCAACACCGAATGGTTGCAACTGACGAATCTGCATTTCAGTCAAGAGCGCACTCCTCCCCGCTTTGCGCCGCAGGTGCGGCTGGCAACTTTCTCGGCCGCTTCTGCAATCCAGGGAATTCGTTCTGGCCGAGCCTTGGTTGCGACCCAACCCTGGCTCTAACCAAGCCGGTGCTCCACCGCACTCCGTTCCGCGGGGCGTAGCCTCACCGGCTTGTCCCCTCAGACCGCCTCGCGGCGACCGGCCAAATTGTTTCCCACCCGGGCTGACCCGGGCCGCTGATTGCGTCGGCTCTATGCCTACGATCGCGACGGAAACCCATTTAGTCAAACACAATTAGCTGATAACCTAATTCGTATCCCAAATAGGATGCCGCCATGCGTCGCTTGATTATCCACCATTTGGAAGCCTTCCGCGCCATCATGCTGTCTGGAACGACGACCGGCGCCGCCACCGCGCTTGCCGTGTCCCAGCCCTCAATCAGCCGCCTCCTCGGCGAACTGGAAGGCCAGCTCGGGGTGCAGTTGTTCGTCCGACAAAAGGGCCGCCTGATTCCGACGCAAGAGGCCGAGTGGCTCTTTAACGAGGCTCAGGATGTCCTGACCAGGCTGGATCGACTGGATACGTCAGCGAGAGACGTCCGTCATTTCTCCATTGGCGAATTGAGGATCGTGGCGACGCCTCCCCTGGCCCATGGCCTCGTCCCGGAATGCCTCCAGCGCCTACGCAGCGTCTATCCGGACCTGCGCGTAACCCTGCAGGTGGCGTTCCGACGCGAGGTCAGGATGGTGACCGACTCGCAGAACTTCGATGTCGCCCTCTCGACGTTACCGATCGACTACCCGGCCCCCGAATCCGAGCGTCTGGTCTCGGTGCGCGGAGTCTGCATCCTGCCCACCGGGCACCACCTCACCGAAAAGGCTGTTATCGAGGCGGCCGATCTCGCCGAGGAGCCTTTCATCTCGCCATTGCCGGAGGCGCTTTCCCGCATGCGCCTCGATCTCCTGTTCGATGAGGCGGGCGTGCGGCGCAAGCGGCAATTGATGGAGTCGCACACGCCCATGACGATCTGCCAGATGGTGGCCGCCGGCCTCGGCGTTGCGGTAACCGATCCCTTCACCGCGCGCGCTTTCGCTCACCTGGGAATCGCCATCCGGTCCTTCGCTCCGACCTTCGAATATGAGTACGGTTTGCTTTTCCCCTTGCGCAGACCCCGCTCTCGACTGGCGAAAGAATTCGCAGAGGCCGCGCATGCTTGTGTCGCGGAATATCTCCAGTCGGACACGGAAATGATCGAGAGCACCGGCGCGAGCCAGGTTTGATCCGATGACCCGGCGCGCGAGGAGTCGTAGTCAACCTGGCAGCAACAAAAACGCCGCCCCGGGGGATCTGCCCTCGGAGCGGCGTGTTCTGATTGCCGGCAGGATGCGCTACTGCATAAGGTGCAGCTCTTTGAAGAGCTTGGTGTAGGTGACCTGCTCCTCCTTGATCATCTTCTCCATCTCGTCGCCGGCGACGAAGAGGTTGAGCATGTCGTGCTTGGCGACGTAGTTCTTGAAATCCTTATTGGCGGCGACCTTCTTCATCTCCGCAATCCAGTACGCCTGGGCCTCCTTCGAAATGCCGGGCGGCGCCCAGAAACCTCGGTACTGGCGCAGTGGCGGGAACTTATAGCCAAGCGATTGCAGGGTTGGCGCCTTGGGATAGAGCGGAACCGGCATGTTGGTGGCGACCACGCGGAAATCACCGGACTTCACGTAAGCGTCGGCCTGTGCGGGATTGCACATGATCAGGGCAACGTGCCCACCGAGCAGCTCGGTGACGCCTTTCGATTTGAAGGGCGTGAACGGGATCTTCACGTGTGCCTCGCTGGCAAGCATGGCATTGTAGAGAGAATCCACCTCGCCCACCGCACCGCCGCCCTGCACGACCTTGCCCGGGTTCTTCTTTGCAGCGTCGATGATGTCCTTGAAGCTCTTGTAATCAGACTTGGCATTCACCACGACCAGGAGCGGCGACGCCACCATGATTGCGATCGGTGTGAAGTCGGTGGCGCGGTAATTTGCATTGTTCAGGATCGGTCTGCTGATGTTCGACGGCGTCACGCCTTGCAGCACATTGGGATCGCCCTTCTTGCTGAGAACATAGCGCCGGGCACGGTCGCCGCCGCCACCGGGCATGTTCATCGCGTCGACGCCTTTGGGCAGCTTGGGATCCAATATCTTCTCGACTTCACGAACGAAATTGTTGATGTCGCTCGTCGCGCCGGCGGTATGGATGATCAGTTTGACTTGCTCGGTCGGCTTCCACGCCTGGGCCGACGCCGATGAGAGGCCTGCAATCGCTACCGCCGCGCAGGCCACCATGGCACCATTTCGAAATCTTGAAAGAACGGTACTCATTCGCTTCCTCCCCTTGTTGCGCGCCGCCACATCTTCGAGCCGCCGTGCCCACCTGGATCACGACAAAACGCATGCGACGCATTCTTTTGAAAGTGCACCTATTGATTCACTCCTCCATGGGCAAAGCCTGTGGCGCCTCCCCCGTGATGAGCCCGCGACGACTACGCGTGCGGATGAGCGGCGGCAGCACCAGTGAAACGACAGACAGCAACAGGAATACACTGACGATCGGGCGCTCGATGATCTCTAAGGCATTTCCCTGATGCATGATCATCGATTGCCGGAAGGCTTCCTCCATCCGGCTGCCGAGCACAAACCCGAGGATCACGGGTGCCAACGGATAGCCGTAGCGGCGCATATAGTCGCCGAGCAAGCCGAAGAAGCAGAGTTCGAACAGATCGAGGATGGAGTAGTTGACGCTGAAAATGCCGGCCGCCGCGATTACGACGATGATCGGGATCAGCATGCGCATCGGCAAATAGAGGATACGGATAAACAAGTTCACCAGCGGCAGATTAAGAATCAGCAGCATGATGTTGCCGATGTAGAGCGCCGCGATGAGGCCCCAAACGAGGTCCGGACGTTGGGAGAACAAAAGCGGGCCCGGCGTGATGTCGAGCATGACGAAGGCTCCGAGCATCACCGCCGTGGTGGCGGAACCGGGAATGCCGAGTGTGAGCATGGGCACCATGGCGCCGGCGCTCGCCGCGTTGTTGGCGGCCTCCGGAGCTGAAACGCCCCGAATCTCTCCCTTGCCGAAACGCTCCGGATGCCGGCTTATCTGCGTCTCCAGGGAATAGGCGAGAAACGAGGCGATGCCCGCGCCCGCGCCGGGCAGGACTCCGACGAAGAAGCCCAGAATGCCGCCGCGGAAGATCGAGCCGATACACTCCCGAATCTCCCGGAATGAAATGAACAATCTGTGCTTGATAAGCTCCGGCACATCGCCCTGGCGGATGTTCCTGACGCCGATCAGCACTTCGGAAATCGCGAACAGCCCGAGCGTGATTGAGAGAAATTGGATGCCCGACAACAGGTCCGGAACGCCGAAGACGAAGCGGGGCACGCCAGCCACATCTACCCCGACCGTCGCCAGCATCAGGCCCAAGCAGACGGACATGAACGCCTTCAGAAGCGAGTCCCCCGCCAGGCTGGAAACGGCGGTCAGCCCGAAAAGCATGAGTGCGAAATATTCCGGCGGGCTGAAAGTGAGCGCGATGCGGGAGATCAGCGGACCGATCAGCATCATACCGAGCACCGACACGGTTCCCGCCAGATAGGAGCTGATGGCGGAAATGCAGAGCGCCGGCCCGGCGCGCCCCTGCTTGGCCATCTGATGGCCATCCAAACAGACAATGACGGCCGATGTATCGCCGGGTGTATTCAGCAGGATCGAAGATACCCCGCCGCCATACATGACGCCCGTGTAGGTAGCAGCAAGCATGATGATGGCGCCGACCGGATTGAGCGACGTCACAATCGGCAGCATGAGCGCAAGCGCTCCCGCCGAGCCGATGCCGGGCAGCACACCGATCGCCGTGCCCAGCACAGCACCGATGCCCGAATACATCAGCATGCTCGGAGTAAGCGCGATCAGGAAGCCCTGTCCCAGCTCATGCAGAATGTCGACTTGCATCGGTGGCTCCGCCGCTAACGAATGGCCGGAAGAATGACTCCGGTGGGGAGCTGGACATTGAATGCCCAGGTGAACAGCGAAAACGTCACCGCCGTCAGGGTGACGGCAAACAGCAAGGAAGCTCGCCAAGTCGGCTGGCCGAGCCATTTTACGGTCACGGTTGCGAACAGGATCGTCGCAATGAGATAGCCGAGCTTATCCATCAGCAGCACGTAACCGATGATCAGGGCCAGGCCCTGCAGGTCACGCATCTCACCGCGTAGCGTGCGCGTTCGTTCCCGTGGCGGCCTTGCCACCATGAGTGAACCGAGCTTCCGGAAAAAGAACAGCAGCGATAACCCTAAGCCGAGGATGCCCAACAGGATGGGATAAGTCCGCGGCCCCACTAGATCCGACATGAGGCCGCCGCGCAGCGTTGTCGCGTACGCCAGATAAATCAGCGACAGCAGCAGGAAAAGAAACGCCAGCGCGTTCTCGCCGCGCCATAGCTCTCGCAGCCACGCCATAACGCGCATGTGCTTCGGTCTCCTCCCTGCTCCGGATTTTTATTTTCTCGATCTGCGAGATTCTGATTGTCTCGATCTGCGAGATTTTGACTATCTCGATCTGCGGCGGTTCCGGAGCGCCGTCACAGTGAATCCATTAACGGCTAACGACGATGACGAATCAAGTGGAGATGCGAACGAATTTATCTGGCCGGAAAATCGATGCAGGTGCTGTTGCCCGCATTGTCGCAATAGCAGTCTTCACGTCATCCAAATTCCACTTCGCGATCGTGGGTATTGAGAATGAATTGGGTGTTAGGGAAACGCCTACTTGTGAAGCCGGCAGACCTCACGCCGCCATCGCCGGCGACGATGAAAAGCCGTAGCAAGCCCGTGAAGCCGCGCGCGGTTCGCCAAGCGCGACGCGACCGCGCATGAGACCACGGCGATCACCGGCCATTGCTCCCTCGAAGAAGTCGAACGCTACACCCGCGCCGCCCGGCAGGGGAAACTCGCTAGCGCCGCGATAGCCAAGTGCAAATCGCAGACAGGAATAGCGCCACCGGACCAGGCGGCGGGACAATTCGGCTAAAATACTGGAGCTTCAACGCCGCTCGGCGAGAGTGGCGGTCCCGACAGGACTCGAACCTGTGACCTTCGGTTTAGGAAACCGCTGCTCTATCCAGCTGAGCTACGGGACCGTTGCGGGGCGGTTTAGCATAGCCGGGCGCATGGCGCACGAATTCGGAGGCGCCGTATTGACGGCATCGTCACCGAATTCCGACAATCCAATGCCATGACAAGCCACCGGCACCGCATGCTTGCCGTTATCTTGGCGACGGCCGCGCTGACCTTCGCCGCGCGCGCGTTGGCGCAACCGGCCTGTCCGCTCGCGCCGATCGGCACCGCCACGGTCGCCGCGGTGCGCGACGGCCGCACGCTCATGCTCGCCGACGGCCGCGCATTGCGGCTGGCAGCAATCGAAGTTCCTGCCGAAAGCCGCGCCGCTTTGCAAAAGCTGGTCGCCGGCCGGACGTTGCGGCTGAAAAAGCTGGGGCCCGATCACGACCGTTACGGCCGCCTCGTCGCTTTCGTCTTCGCCGGCGAAGCCGAAGAGTCCGTGCAACAGACTCTGCTCGCGCAGGGCGCAGCACGGGTTTCGGCGCGCGTCGGCAACATGGCCTGCGCCGAAGCGCTTTTGGCGGCGGAGGGGAAGGCACGCGCCGCCGGCCGCGGGCTCTGGAGCGATCCCAATTTTGCCCCTTTACCGGCGCAAGATCCCGCTCGCCTTAAGGGTGAACGGGGTCAATTTGCGTTGGTAGAGGGCAAGGTCTTGTCGGTCCGCGTGAGCGGCGGCACACTTTATATGAATTTCGGGCGGCGCTGGACGGAGGGGTTCAGCATCGTCATTCCGCGGCGCTTTCAACACGCGTTTACCGCGGCGGGCATCGAGCTCAAGCAGCTCGCCGGCCGCCGTATCCGGGTGCGCGGCTGGATTGAGCAGCGCCGCGGCCCGATCATCGAGGCCGACGCTCCCGAGCAGATCGAGCTTACCGGCGACAGCATGCGGCACAGCCAAGAGACGCGGCCATGAGGGCAAAAATGACGCGCTACCCGGCGGGCTTGGCGCGCGGCGTCGCGATCGCGCTTGCCCTGTGGCTTACGGCCTGCACCAGCACGCCCGACAACAAGCAGATCTCGCTGCAACTGCCACAGCTCGCGCTGCCGCACGCAACCGCGCGCGTCGAGCAGCCGTCGGCGGAGCAGCGTGAGAACGCGCGCATCCTCGCCTCGTATGGCGGCGTCTACAAGAATCCCCAGCTGCACGCGATGATCAGCCAAATGGTGGGCCGGCTGGTGGCGGCATCGGAGCGGCCGAACCTGAAATACGAGGTGACGCTGCTCAATTCGCCGGCAATCAACGCCTTTGCACTGCCGAACGGCCATCTCTATGTCACGCGCGGCTTGATCTTGCTCGCCAACGACAAGGCGGAGATTGCCTCAGTGCTGGCGCACGAGATGGGCCACGTCATTGCGAGCCATGCCGCGATCCGTGAGGAGCAGGCGCGGCAGGCCGCCCTGGTGAGCCACGTGGTCAGCGAAGTGCTCAGCGATCCGCAAATGGGGGCGTTGGCACTCGCCAAATCGAAGCTGGCGATGGCGAGCTTCTCGCGCGCGCAGGAATTCGAAGCCGACGGTATCGGCGTCGGCATCTCGGCACGCGCCGGCTTCGATCCGTATGGCGCTTCGCGCTTTCTCACCGACATGCAGCGCAATGCCGACTTAAAATCGGGCAAGCACAATAGCGATCCCTATGCGTCCGACTTCCTTGCGGCCCATCCCTCGACGCCGGAGCGGGTGAAGAACGCGCTCGTCAACGCCCGCCAGTTCAGCGGCCCCGGCACCGGCGAACGCGACCGCAACGAATATCTCAGCGATCTACAGGGGATGGTCTATGGCGAGGACCCGAGCGAGGGGTTCGTGCGCGGCCGGCGCTTCCTGCATCCCAAACTCGGCTTCACCTTCCTGGCGCCGCCGGGGTTTTCACTCGACAACACCGCGCAGGCGGTGCTCGGCCTGAAAGCCGGCGGCGGCGAGGCGATGCGGCTCGACGTGGTGACCGTGCCGTCCGAGCAATCGCTGCCGGCCTATTTGAACTCAGGCTGGATGGAGAATGTCGATCCGGCAAGCGTCGCGGAATTCACCGTCAACGGTTTCCCGGCCGCGACCGCGACCGCAAAGGGCCAGCGATGGTCATTCCGGCTGTTCGCCGTGCGTTTCGGCAGCGACGTCTATCGCTTCATCTTCGCGGCCAAGAACATGACGCCGCAGGCCGACCATGCGTTCCGGGAGTCGATTCTGTCTTTCCGGCGTATGAGTCTGAAGGAAAGCCGCGAGATCAAGCCGTTGCACGTGAAAATCGTCACCGTCCGCGCCCACGACACCGTCGCCAAATTGGCGCGCCGCATGGCGATATCCGATCATGCGACTAGCCTTTTCCGCGTGCTCAACGGGCTCGGCCCGCATGACCGGGTGAAGCCTGGCGAGAAGGTCAAAATCGTCGAGTGAGCGGAACTAGCTCTCGCCGCCTTCGTAATTGACGGTGAACTCGCGCGGCACGTCCGGACCCCAGAGATAGAACGAGTTCCTCCGGTTTGTGATCGGCGGTCGGCCAGCGCTCGTCCTTCGGGATATAGTCGATATCGCACGAATATTCCGAGAAGCTGCCCCAGGGATCGCGCACATAGTGGAAATAGTTGGAGCCGAGCACATGGCGGCCGAGCCCCCAGCCTTTGGTGTAGCCTTTGTCGGCCATGCGCATGGCGCCGAGCCCGATGTCGTTGAGGCTGCCCACGTCCCAGCTGCAATGATGGAATCCCGGTGCGGAGGATTTCACCAGTGCCAGCAGATGATGATCGCTGCCGTGGATGCCGTGCATGAAGGCGACTAGGTCGCCGGCGCGGTCGGACAGGCGCAGGCCCAGGTTGCGCGCGTAAAATTCCATCGAGGCGTCGATGTCGCGGGTGAAGGTCAGTACATGCGACAACCGCCGCGGCCGTACCGGCGGTGATTTCTGCCGCGTGGCGGCGCCGGCCGTGCCGCCCGGCGCCGTAATAAATTGGCTCTCAGGCTTCTTGTCCGGCGAAACCTTGGGGCCGACTTTCACCTCGATCAGCAAATTTTCATGATTGCGAAACCAGAAGCCGTTGCTCTCGAAGCCGGGCGGCGGATCGATCAACTTGACGCCGTTGCCTTCGATGCGCGCCTTCAGCTGTGGCAGATCGTCGGCGTAGCAGCCGAACGAGAGATGATGCAGCGCCTTGGTTTTGACGCCCTCCACCACCGAACCCCAGCGATGATCATGCCCGAAAGTTTTTATCTCGAGCGTATTGCCCTTGGCCTGCACGTCGAGACCGAAATTGCCGTAGAAATCCTGCGCCACGCTGGCGTCGGGGACGGCCAGCACGAACTGGTCGAGCGAATGCACACCGAGAGCGTCGGCCTCCGTGGTCGGCGCGACATAGCCGCGAATGGCGGTCACCGTTTGCTCCCTCAATCGCCGATTGCGTGATTGCCGGACATTGTAACGGGCTTGGCCTTTCGGGCAACCCGCGCCATCCAATCACCATCGCGGCATGCGGAAAACAAAAAAGCCCGGCGTTTCCGCCGGGCTTTCGCGTATTCGGTTTGTGGGAAGTGGGGCCTACGCCGCCTCTTCCTCGGCCAACTCGTCGTTGGCGGCCTCGTCGGCGGGCTTGGGACCGCGGCGCGGGCCCTTGGCAAGGGCTGCCTCGATCTCCTTGATCGCCTCGGTCTCAGTGATCTTCTGCACCGCCGAAATCTCGCGCGACAGCCGGTCGAGGGCTGCCTCGTAGAGCTGGCGCTCGGAATAGGACTGCTCCGGCTGGGTCTCCGAGCGGTACAGGTCGCGCACCACCTCGGCGATAGCGACGATGTCGCCGGAATTGATCTTGGCCTCGTATTCCTGCGCCCGGCGCGACCACATGGTGCGCTTGATGCGCGCGCGGCCCTTGAGCGTGTCGAGCGCCCGCTTGACCAGCGGCGGTTCCGCCAGCTTGCGCATGCCGACCGAAGCGATCTTGGCGGTCGGAACCCGCAGCGTCATCTTGTCCTTGACGAAGTTGATGACGAACAGTTCGAGCTTGGCGCCAGCAACTTCCTGCTCCTCGATGGCCAAAATCTGCCCGACCCCATGGGCCGGGTAGACGATGAACTCGTTGGTCTTGAAGCCTTGTCGCTGGGTAGTCTTCTTATTGGTGGACATTCCGGGCAGAACTCCTTCACCGGCCCCTTTGCGGCTGCCGGTCATTTTCGCTGCAGAGGTCCCCGGGCGGACGCTGCCGCGCGAGGCATGAGAGGTCCGCCGCGCTCCGGCAGACTTTTTGGCCCTCCGGCCGGAACCGGCGGAGCCTTTCTTTGACTTATGACGCGATTTTCCTGCCACTGCTCACGCGTGGATCGCACGCCCTCTTATCTAAGACCGGTGAAACTGCCGCGAAAAATAAGGCTCCCGAAAGGGGGAGCGCTTTGGCGGCAATATCCTTCATGATTTGGCTTATATAGCACATTTTTGGCCAAAATCAAAGCCTTATGGCGGCGCAAAACCGTCTTTTCGCGATAAAAATTCTGTAATTTTGCCGATCGGTTAACAAGCCGGCCAACAAAAGCGCCTCTGGCGGTAATCGGCTGCCGGGGCGGCGCTTCTAATCGCCCTCGCCCGGATTGGGCGAGAAGAACTCCTTGAATTTGTCCGACACGCCTTCCCAGTCCTTGGCGTCAGCCGGCGGCTCCTTCTTGGTCGTGATATTCGGCCAAGTCTTGGCGTATTCGGCGTTCAATTCCAGCCATTTCTCGGCGCCGGGCTCGGTATCGGGCTTGATCGCGTCGATCGGGCATTCCGGCTCGCAGACCCCGCAATCGATGCACTCGTCCGGGTGGATCACCAGCATATTCTCGCCTTCGTAGAAGCAATCCACCGGACAGACCTCCACGCAGTCCATGTATTTGCACTTAATGCAGCTTTCATTGACGATATAGGTCATCCAAAGCTCCGGCCAAAATCAGCAGCGCTGCCTATCGTATTGATAAATAGGGCGCAAGGCGCGTCGACTCCATGGACTCTTGCGCTACTCTGCCAGCCGTTTGGGCATGGCCGCAGGCGAATCACCTGCGTCATCGCCCTGTGCCAGGTCGCGTGCCAAGTCGCGGTATAGGGCGCGGGCCTGGGGACTCGGCCCGCGCCGGTCGCAAAAACCCTCCACCCGCAGCACCCGCACGCTGCGGTCGAGTGCCAGCGTCAACACGTCGCCGACGCGCACCGGCTGGCCGGGCGTAGTGATGCGCTGGCCATTGAGGCGCACATAGCCTGCTTGCGCGAGTGCGGCAGCGTCGCCGCGGGTGCGCACAACGCGCGCATGCCACAGCCATTTGTCGACGCGCTGACGGTCCTGAACCTGCGGCGCCGGACTCAAGAGGGCTCTTTGCCGTTCTGCTCGAGCTGCTGCTTGAGGGCGGCGAGCTTGGCGAAGGGCGAATTGGGATCCGGCTGCTTGTCGCGGCGGTCGCCGCCGGAGCCATAGGGCTTGGCATAATATTGCTCGCGTTCGGCGCGGTCGGGCCCGTCGTCGCGTTTGCGGCGCGGGCGATCGCGGCGTGGACCGCTATTTTGGCGATCGCCTTGGCGCTCGCCGCGCTGCTGCTGGCGATCGGCGCGCTGCTGGCGGTCGTGACGGGCACGGCGGGCCTGACGGTCAGGGCGATCGGGCCGAGCCTGCGGTTGGCCGGAGGGCTCGGCGCCCTCGACGGCCGGCGCGGCAGCCTCTGTAGCCGAGGCAGCGGCAGTCGCCTCGCCGCCTTCGGCGGGCGTTGCTGCAGGTGCTGCTTGCTGAGAGCGAGGCGGACGCCGGGGACGATGCGGACGCCGCTCGGAACGCCCGGCCGGCCGCCAGACCTCGATGAAAGCGGGTTCTTCGGGCGCCGCTTCGGCGGCGGCTTCGGTCGTCGGTGTGGAATCCGCCAGGGCAGCCTCCACGGTAGCGGCGGATTGTTCTGGCGCGGGCTCGGCCGGAGTTTCGGCAGGCGTCTCCGCCGGGGCCGCCGCAGTGTCGGCCACCGGCGGCTCGCCTGCCTGCGCGAGCAACTCGGCTTCCGGCAACAGGGCAATCGACGATAAATCAGGTGACTCGGCTTGCACTTCAGGCGGCGGTGTCTCGGCCGCCGCAGCCTGCGGCGCTTCGGCGTCTACCGGCGCCGCTATCTCTGCTGCCGGTGTTGCGGCCGGTTCCGGCGGCTTGACCTCGGCCGGCTCCGCCGGTTTGGGCCGCCGGTCCATGCGATAGCCGAGTGAGCGTAGGATCGAGGAAAAGTCCTCGCCGGAAGCGCCGCTGAGCGACGTCATGGCGCCGGTCACGGTGAACGAGCGGCCGTCGACGGCACCGTCCGGCTTGGGCGTCGTCGCACCTTCGCGCCAGGACAAGGCCGGGCGGATGAGGTCGGCGAGCCGCTCCAGGATGTCGACGCGCACCGCACGCTCGCCGCACACCCGATAGCCGGCGGTGCGGTAGAGCGCCTTGGGCGTTTCCTTATCCATGGGAATCGAGGTGCGCCCGCTGGCGGCGAGGTGCAGCAATTCGGTGACGCCCTTGGCGTCCGGGCTTTCGTTCTTGAGCGCCCAGAGCTGGGTCGCCAACGCGCGCGGCGCCGGCTTGAGCAGCACGGGCAGGTAGACGTGATAGGCGCCGAAGCGCACGCCGTATTTACGCAAACTGGCGCGCGCCGGCTGATCGAGCCCCTTGACCTCCTCCGCCACCTTCTGCCGTTCCAGCACGCCGAGCGCTTCGACCAATTGAAACGCGACGCCGCGCGCCATGCCGGTGACGTCATCGGCGGCGGAGAGCGAGAACAGCGGCGCCAGCAGTTTCTCGATCTGCGTCTTGAGCCAGAGGTCGAGGCGGGTCTGCACCATTTCGCGCGCCGGTCCGGTCAAGTGCTCGTCGGCGACGATACGAACGCGCGGCCGCAAAGTATCATCGCCGGGGTTAAGCTTGCCGACCACGTCGCCCAGCCAACGGATGGCGCCATCGTTGGCGAGCACGATCTGGTCGTTGGCGGCCTGCGACAGCCTGGTGGCGCGCGCCTCAATCTCTCCCGCCAAGGCTTTTTGCGCGGCGGCGTTGAGCGCCTTGGTCTCGGAGGCGTCGGTGGAAGAATCGGGCGCAAACATGAATCCATCGAGCCGGCCGATCACATGGCCCTCGACGGTCACTTCGCCGGTCTTTCCAATATCGGTTTCCAGCATCGCGTTCTCTCGCAGGCGCCGCATCAGCACGCTGGTGCGGCGGTCCACGAAGCGTTCTGCCAGGCGTTCGTGAAGCGCATCAGACAGCTTGTCTTCGATGGCGCGGGCGACGCCCTGCCAATGCTCCGGATCGGCAAGCCAATCCGGGCGATTAGCGACGAAAGTCCAGGTCCTGACATGCGCGATCCGGTTGGAAAGGGTATCGATGTCGCCGTCGGTTCGGTCGGCCTGGGCAACTTGACGAGCGAACCAGTCGGTGGGGATGTTACCCTCTCGCATGAGGAATCCATAGAGGGTCACCACAAGTTCGGCATGTGTCGCCGGCGCGATCTTGCGATAGTCGGGCACCTGGCAGGCATCCCACAACCGCTCGATGGCTGCCGATTTTTGCGCCAGGGTGCGCACCTCTTCGTCGCGCGCGGCATGTTCCAAAACGAGAATGTCTTCCGCCGTCGGCGCGCGGGTAAGCCCCGGCTCGGTCGGAGTCATCGCAAGAGACGCCTGCAACGCGCCAAGTGATGAAAAATCGAGCGTCGAATTGCGCCATTGCAGCATGCGGATCGGCTCGAACGCGTGGCTCTCCAGCGCCTGCACCAATTCCGGCTCGAACGGATCGCAACGCCCAGTCGTGCCGAAGGTTCCGTCGCGCGAGGCTCGGCCGGCGCGGCCGGCGATCTGCGCCAGTTCCGCCGGATTGAGCTTGCGGAACTGATAGCCGTCGAATTTGCGGTCGGATGCGAAGGCGACGTGGTCGACGTCGAGGTTGAGCCCCATGCCGATGGCGTCGGTGGCCACCAGATATTCGACGTCGCCCGACTGGTAGAGCGCGACCTGCGCATTCCTCGTGCGCGGTGAGAGCGCGCCCAGCACTACGGCGGCGCCGCCGCGCTGGCGGCGGATCAATTCGGCGATGGCGTAAACTTCCTCCGCGGAAAACGCGACGATGGCGGAGCGGCGCGGCAACCGCGTCAGCTTCTTGTCGCCGCCGTAAGTGAGCGTCGACAGCCGCGGCCGGCTGACGATATGCGCGCCGGGGAGAAGCTTCTCGACCATCGGCCGCATGGTGGCGGCGCCCAGCACCAGCGTTTCCTCGCGCGCGCGGGCGTTGAGCATGCGGTCGGTGAACACGTGGCCGCGGTCGAGGTCGGCGCCAAGCTGGGCTTCGTCGATCGCCAAAAACGCCACGTCGAGGTCGCGCGGCATGGCCTCGACGGTCGATACCCAGAAGCGCGGGTTGGCCGGCTTGATCTTCTCCTCGCCGGTGATCAGCGCCACCGCCTCCGGCCCGACCCGGTCGACGCATTTATTATAGACCTCGCGCGCCAAGAGCCGCAGCGGCAGCCCGATCATGCCGGAGGAATGCGCCAGCATGCGCTCGATGGCGAGGTGGGTCTTGCCGGTATTGGTCGGCCCGAGCACCGCCGTCACGCCGGCGCCGCGGGCACGCGACGATCGGCTCTGCTGCGGGGAGAAAGTGAGGGTCATTACGCGTCCAAACTGGCGGCGGGGAGCCCCGCCGCCGGCTTTCTGTATCACAATGCGACGACGGTCATGCCACCGGTTAAGCTTTAGAACGAGTCTGGAACGAACCGCGCCCGAATCGCTAACTCCGGCCCTGTATGGATTCGTTCACGGCGACATCTGGCGCGCTTTGCTTCCTTGGCTACAAGATCGAGTGGCCGTACGGCAATTCAAGGGCTTTCAGACCTCTCCAAACGTTAACGGCCGGCCGGAGTCGCCTTCGCGCAAAGAGTCAAGCCCTAACGGCGGTCAGTGGACATTCGGACTATCGGCCGACGCCCGGGTCGGGGTGGCGACCGAGACGAATTGCGTGGCTTCGAGCACGGCGTCCCCGATCGGCGTCGGTCCCTGCGCGCGGAACGGCACCAACACGCGGGTGCCGGTGACCGGCGCCAGCCAGATCTCCATGTCGCGCAACTTGGAAATGTATTTGATGGTCGCCGCCGACCGGATATGGCCGCCGATCGGCGAAAAATAGACCGCGCAGACCACGACCGGGCCGGCGTAGCCTTTTTTAGCTTTTACTTCGTCCATGCGCTTGAAGGCGAGTTGCAGATCGTAGCGCAGCCGGCCGTCGAAAATGGCCAGCGTGCGCTGGCAGGCTTCCGGCGCAAGCGCCTTTCCGGTGCCCGGCGCGCGCATCAGCGACGCCGTCAGCGGGTCGACAACGCCGCGACGCTGCGCGTCGGTGATCTTCACCCGCTCGTGAACCTTGTCCGGCGGCGGATCGGCCCTGAAGTCCCTGACGTCGCCGTCGTCGATGGTGACCCGGAGCATGTCGGTCTTTTTGCGGCTCCTGATGGTGGAGGCATAGATCGAATGCACCGGCTGGCCGTCCCTGAGCTCGCCGCGCACGGCGCTGGTGCCCTCGCCATGGGTCAGTACGCGCATCAGGCCTGTGGTGGTCCCGCTCGTCGCCGCGCTGTAGTGGGTCCCGTTGATCTCGACGACCCAGTTGCCCTTGCCGATCGGAATGCCGGCAAGCGTGACCTGATAGTGCGCCTCCAGCTTGCCCTGCGCGCAGGCAGGGGCCGGCACGGCGACGACGAGCGCACCACACGCCAGCAACATGCTTCCTATGGTTCGCCGCATGGCCAGCACGAGATTCCATCCTTAGCGCGCCACCACCGGCGGACATTCCGTGGCCAGGCGGCGGCATATAACGGCCAGCGCAATAGCGCCGGCAAGACCCGCTCGGCAGGTGGGGTAAATGCCCCACAGAAATCGGGGCCGATCGGCTGCGTCAGTAATTTCGTCGCCGCGGAATACGTCGAATCTGTGTTCGCGGCAGCGGAGGAATCGGAGCGGCCCCGACCTGAATTAACGCCGGGAACGCGGGGGGCAGGTCCATGACGCATGAAACCGGCGCCATCCAGCGTCGGCTTGACGCCCTGCGGCCCTCTCTCTATACGTCCGGCCGTCTTATCCGAGATGAATGACCGGACCGGCGCCGCTTTGCGCCGGCGCTTTTCGAGGAACAGGCCATGTCATGGCGTTGCGAGCTGACCGGCAAGAAGCCCCTGGTCGGCCATAAAGTGAGCCACTCCAACATCAAGACCAAGCGGCGGTTCCTGCCGAATCTGCGCAACGTCACGCTGATTTCCGACACGCTGCAGCGCAAGGTGCGGGTGCGCGTCTCGGCCAACGCGCTCAAGACCGTCGACCACCGCGGCGGGCTCGACGCCTTCTTGCTCAAGGCCAAGGACGACGAACTGGCGCCGAAGATGCGCGAGCTCAAGCGCGCGATCGAGAAAAAGAAAGCCGCCGCCGCGGGCTGACGTTTGCCAAGAAGTTCGTGAAATGCCCGGCCCGCGCGCCGGGCATTTTCGTTTAGTCACCCACCAGCGCGAATTGCAGCAGCAGGTTGCGCTGGATCGGTGAAAAATTGTCGTCCGAAACCAGCGTGATGATGACTTCGCCGCGCGCATTGCGATGCACGGCCATGCCTTCCATGTTGTCGATCTGATGGGCGAGGTCGGCCTCGATCAGCGGGCGGCCGTCGAGCTCCGCGCCGGACTTGATGGCGTCAAGCGCGATACGGCGGATGCGCATGCCGAGCCCGGTGGCGAGCGAATAGCGCCGCTCCAGCAGCAAAAGGTCGGCCGGCGGCAGGATTGCGCAATCGGTGACGTCATATTCACCGCTGCGTTTGACCGCAAACCGCGTGACGCGGTCGCCCTTGATGACAAAGGCGCGAATGTTACCGGCGGCGTCGAGGCTCCGTTCGGTGATGGCGATCAGCGCGCCGGCGTGCGGCGCGCCTTTGGGCGGGATCGCCAGGCACTCCAAACTCCTGTTGCGGCTGAGAGTCTTGAAATCGGCGGGCACGGCGATCGGCTCGCCGCGCGCCTTGAGGCCGTCGCGGCCGACGTCGAAGCGGAAGATTTCTTGAGCGCGCTCGATGCCGACATAAAACTTTCCGTCGCCTTCGGTCAGCGATTCGGCGTCGTAGCGGCCGTGCGTGGCCAGCGGCATGCCATCGTGCCCGAGCAGTGGCGCCATCTCGGCGTCGGCAATGCGGGCGGGACGGTCAGCGCGGTAAACAATGCGACCGCGCAGCCAGGAGCCCTTGTCGGTCACGCTGAGGAAATGCGCTCCGTCCCGCTCGACATGAATGGCGGAGATACCGCCGAAGGCGTTCGATTTTGAGGCGAGCACCAGCCCGCCGCGGAATTCGAGTTGGCCGAAGCGAATCCGCGTCGGATCCTGGTTGTCGAAAAACGGGATCGGCGAGGCGAGAATCGAGATGCGGGTCGGCTTGTCGGCGTAGCGTTGCGTCTGGGCGATCGCCAACGAACCGACAACAAGCAACAGCGCGGCAATAAGTGTGCCGGCCGCAAGCGAGCGGCGGCGCGCGCGCGTCAAGCCACGCGCCTCCGCGCGCGTCTCGTAACGGGCTGCTCGACGGCGGCGTGTTCCTCAAACAGCTCGGCAAGCTTGTCGGTCATGGCCCCGCCCAGTTCCTCGGCGTCGACGATGGTGACGGCACGGCGGTAGTAACGCGTCACGTCATGGCCGATACCGATGGCAATCAACTCCACCGGCGAGCGGGTCTCGATCTCGTCGATCACCCAACGGAGGTGGCGCTCGAGATAGTTGCCGGGATTGACCGAGAGCGTGGAATCGTCGACCGGCGCGCCGTCGGAGATCATCATCAGGATCTTACGCTGCTCGGGACGCCCCAACAAACGCTTGTGCGCCCAGTCGAGCGCCTCGCCGTCGATGTTCTCCTTGAGCAGGCCCTCGCGCATCATCAGGCCGAGATTCTTGCGGGCGCGCCGCCAGGGCGCGTCGGCCGCCTTGTAGATGATGTGGCGCAGGTCGTTGAGCCGGCCAGGATTGGCGGGCTTGCCGGCGGTGAGCCACTGCTCGCGCGACTGACCGCCCTTCCAGGCGCGGGTGGTGAAGCCGAGGATCTCGACCTTGACGCCGCAGCGCTCGAGCGTGCGCGCCAGGATATCGGCGCAGGTGGCGGCGACGGTGATCGGACGTCCGCGCATGGAGCCGGAATTGTCGAGCAGCAGCGACACCACGGTATCGCGGAATTCGGTGTCCTTCTCGGCCTTGAACGAGAGCGGATGCAGCGGATCGATGACGATGCGCGAAAGCCGCGCCGGATCGAGTTGGCCCTCCTCGAGGTCGAACTCCCAGGAGCGGTTCTGCTGCGCCATCAGCCGGCGTTGCAGACGGTTGGCGAGGCGGGCCACCACGCCTTGCAGATGCGAGAGCTGCTTGTCGAGATAGCCCCGGAGACGATCCAGTTCCTCGGGCTCGCACAGTTCCTCGGCCGCAATGGTCTCGTCGAACTTCATGGTGAAGGCGCGATAGTCGGGGCCGCGCGGCTCGTTGGCGCCAAATTGGCGCGGCCGCTGCGGCTCGCCCGGCGTCTCGGCGTCGCCCATGTCGGTGTCGTCGGCCATGTCGGAGGTGGGCGCATCGACCGCCTCGGCTGCGGCGTCGGGCATGTCGTCGGCGGACGCCTGCGTGTCCTCGACGCTCATGCGCTGCATCTCGTCTAAATCGGCGGTCTCGCCGTCCTCGCCCGAATCCTGTTTGCGGCGGTCCTCGTCGCCTTCGTCTTCTTCGTCCTCGGAATCGTGGCTGCGATCATCGCCCATTTCAAGCGCGTCCAGCAGGTCATGCACCGCGTCGCCGAACTGGCGCTGGTCTTCGACCAGGTCTTCAAGCTTGTCGAGATCGCGCCCGGCGCGGTCCTCGATCAGCGGACGCCACAGGTCCACCAGCTTCTTTGCGGCGGCGGGCGGCGCCATGCCGGTCAACCGCTCGCGCACGATCAGAGACAGCGCCTCCTCGATCGGGGCGTCGGCGCGCTCGGTAATCTGGTCGAATTTGCCGCGGTGGAAGCGGTCGTCGAGCATGGCGGTGAGATTTAGCGCGACTCCATCCATGCGGCGCGCGCCGATGGCCTCGACGCGGGCCTGCTCGACCGCCTCGAATACCGCGCGCGCCTGCTGGCCGGCCGGCTGCAGCCGGCGATGCACGCCGGCGTCGTGGCAAGCGAGCCGCAGCGCGATGGAATCGGCGTTGCCGCGCACGATCGCGGCCTCCGCCTTGCTAAGCTTGCGCGGCGGCTCCGGCAACCGCACCTTGCCGCCCATCAGGCCGGGACGCTCCGCCGCGAAAGAAACTTCCAACTCCGGCTTGCGCGCCAGCGCGCGCAAGCAGCCGGTGACCGCCCGCTTGAACGGTTCGGTCGGAGATTCCTTTGCCGACGGCTTGGTCTTGATGTTGGAGGCCATGGTTCATCTCCCTCTCCCCGCGAGGCGGGGAGAGGCGGATTACGACAGCGCCACGTTGACCGAACTCTCCGGCAGTTCGACCCCGAAGCAGCGCTGATAGAACTCGGCGACGATCGGCCGTTCCAGCTCATCGCATTTATTCAGGAAGGTGAGCCGGAAGGCGAAGCCGATGTCGTTGAAGATCTCGGCATTCTCGCCCCAAGTGATTACCGTGCGCGGACTCATCACGGTCGAGATGTCGCCGTTCATGAAGGCATTGCGCGTCAAGTCGGCGACCCGCACCATCTTGTTGACGGTGTCGCGGCCCTGTTCGTTTTGATAGTGCTTGGCTTTCGCCAGCACGATTTCCACCTCGTTGTCGTGCGGCAGATAATTGAGCGTGGTGACGATCGACCAGCGGTCCATCTGGCCCTGGTTGATCTGCTGGGTGCCGTGATAGAGGCCGGACGTATCGCCCAAGCCAACCGTGTTGGCGGTGGCGAACAGCCGGAAGCAGGGGTGCGGTTTGATCACCTTGCTCTGGTCGAGCAGCGTCAGCCGGCCCGAGGATTCCAACACGCGCTGGATCACGAACATCACGTCGGGCCGGCCGGCATCGTATTCGTCGAAGCACAGCGCGACGTTGTTCTGCAGCGCCCAGGGCAGGATGCCCTGACGGAATTCGGTGACCTGCTGGCCGCCCTTGATGACGATGGCGTCCTTGCCGATCAGGTCGATGCGGCTGATGTGGCTGTCGAGATTGACGCGCACGCAGGGCCAATTGAGCCGCGCCGCCACCTGCTCGATATGGGTGGACTTGCCGGTGCCGTGGTAGCCGGTGACGATGACGCGGCGGTTCTTGGCAAAGCCGGCGAGGATGGCGAGCGTGGTCGGCCGGTCGAAGCGGTAGTCGGGATCGACGTCGGGCACATGCTCATCAGGCGTCGAATAGGCCGGAACTTCCATATCGCTGTCGATGCCGAAAACCTGCCGGATCGACACTTTCATGTCCGGCAGGCCGGCGACTTCTTCTACTGCGGCAGTCATTGATCCTCCGTGGCTTCAGGACGCCCGAAGCCTTCAAATGCGGTCCGACGCGTACGGTCCGGCTGATGGCGCCAACTTAGCAGACGCCGCGCGGCCGAAAAACCCGGCCCCCGCGAATAGCCCCATCAATGTTTTCAATAAGATAAGTAGCTTCACACCTGCGCGAAAGGCGGGGCTGGGTTGCTAGCCACGATAACCGGCCGCTTAGCCGAAACCCGCCGATTTCAAGTAGTTGTAGGCTTGGATGACCTCGACCAACCGGTCCTCGGTGGAGCGGTCGCCGCCATTGGCATCGGGATGGTGGCGCTTTACCAGCTCCTTGAAGCGCGTTTTTACCTGCACCGCGGTCGCCCCCACTTCCAGGCCGAGGGTATCGAGCGCCTTGCGCTCGGCGTTGCGGATCGGGCGCGTCTCCGCCCGCGCCCGCTGTTCGGCGCGCACCCCCTCGCTGAACAGGCCGAACGGGTCGGTTTGACCGGCGAAGGCCTGGAAGTCCGGCCGCACGGTTCCCTTGCCGGTTCCCATCTTCCAGGTCGGGCGGTGTCCGGTCAGGGCATCCTTCTGATAGGCCATGACCGAGGCATCGCTCATGCCTTTGAAGAAATTATAGGCCTGATTGTATTCGCGCACGTGCCGGAGACAGTAGCGCCAATAGTCCTTTTCGCGGCCACGGCCCTTGGGCGCGCGATGGGTAGCCTTCTCCTTGCAGCCGGCCCATTCGCAAACCGGGCCGCCGGTCTTGGGCCGGCGATCCTTATCCGGTTTGACGCGGATACGATCAAAAAGGGGCGAGTTGAATTTCATGACCGAACACTATGCGCTCTTGCCGATGACGCGTTCAAGACTTGACAGCAACGGTTTCTGATAAATTCCGCCGCGAAGCAGCCATTGACCGGCCTGCCGCCCCTCCTTAAGTCGAGGGGCATGCAAACGGCGGATATAATCACGAAAAAGTTGACCGAGGCTTTCACGCCGCAAAGCCTCAAGGTGCTGGACGAATCCCACCAGCACGAAGGCCATGCCGGGCACCGGCCGGGCGGGCAAACTCATTTCCGCGTCTATATCGTGTCGGAGGCGTTCAAAGGGAAGACCCGGCTGGAGCGCCACCGCATGATCAATGATAGCCTTTCGGATGAACTTGCGAGCGGTGTACACGCGCTTGCCATCCACGCCGCCGCGCCGGGCGAAGGCGGGGTAGCCTAGGGCGCGGTCTCAATAACAGATTTTCAAATGCCGCGTGGATGCCGCACCGCTGGCTATCCGCGGGCTGACAACTGAGGGGGCACCATAACAGCCATGAAGGACGCATCCGGCATCATGCCGTCAGGCTTTGTCTGGGGTGTCTCAACTTCCAGTTACCAGATCGAAGGCGCCGCCCGAGAAGACGGCCGCGGCGCAAGCATCTGGGACACGTTCAGCCACAACGGCAAGGTCACCAACAACGACAACGGCGATGTCGCCTGTGACCACTACCACCGCTATGGCGAGGACGTCGCGCTGATGCGCGGGCTCGGGATCGATGCCTATCGTTTCTCTGTGGCCTGGCCGCGCGTGCTTCCGCAGGGACGCGGCACCGCGAATGAGGCCGGTCTATTATTCTATGACCGGCTGATCGACACGCTGCTCGCCGCCGGCATCGAGCCCTGGCTGTGCCTTTATCACTGGGACTTGCCGCAGGCGCTCGAAGATCTCGGCGGCTGGACCGCGCGGGAAAGCGCCGATTGGTTCGCCGACTACGCTGGCCTGGTGGCGCGGCGCTATGGCGACCGCGTCAAGCGTTTCGCCACCTTTAATGAGCCGTCGGTGTTTTCGCTGCTGGGCTTCGCGTTCGGGAGCCATGCGCCCGGGCTTACCAACCGCGAGGCACTGCTCAAGGTCATCCACAACGTCAATCGCGCGCATGGCCGCGCCGTCGAAGTCATCCGCGCGACAGTTGCCGACGCGTCAATCGGCAACGTGCATAATGTGCAGCCATGCGTGCCCGCAAGCGACTCTGCCGCCGACCGCGAGGCGGCGCTGACCTTCGGGCAATATTGGAACAACGCTTTTCCCGATCCGCAGATCGAGGGAAGCTATACGCCGCTGCTCGCCAAAGCCATCGGTCCGCTGATCGTCGGTGACGACATGAGCGTCATCAAGCAACCGCTGGACTGGTTCGGGCTCAATCATTATTCGCCGATCTACGTCAAGGCGGAATCCGGCTCGGTCATCGGCTGTAGCTTTGGCCCGACACCGGCGTCTGTGCCGCGTACCGCGATCGGATGGCCGATCGAGCCGCAGGCGTTCCGCGATACGTTGTTGATGCTTACTCGCACCTATCGCCTGCCGATCTACGTGCTGGAAAACGGCACCGCGAACAATGACCTTATCCGCGACAATGGAGAAGTCGAAGATACCGACCGCATTGCCTATCTCGACGCCTATGTAGCGGCCATGCGCGAAGCCATCGTGGCCGGCGCCGACGTGCGCGGCTATTTTGTCTGGTCGTTGCTGGACAATTTCGAATGGAACGCCGGTTACAGCCAGCGATTTGGCATCGTTCGCGTCGATTATGAAACGCAGCAGCGAACACCCAAGACATCGGCGAAGTGGTTTGCCGACACGATTCGCGCCAGCCGCCCCCTAACCGGGTAGCGTGCGAACGCGCCAAAGACCTGTTCGGCAGTGAACGGCAGCAAGCGCGCCGCCATTAGGCCTAGCGCACCTTCTCCGCTGGCTTGCGCGACAGCGGCTGAATGCGCAGCGCGGTAATACGGTTGCGCGCGCGGCGAAGCACCCTGAACCGGAAGCCGTGGAAGGTGAAGCTCTGGCCCACTTCCGGGATCGAGCGCGCCTCGTGGATCACCAGGCCGGCGATGGTGGTCGCCTCCTCGTCCGGCAGGCTCCAGTCCATGACGCGGTTCAAGTCGCGGATCGAGACCGCGCCGTCGACATTGACCGAGCCGTCGGGCTGGCGCCGCACACCGGGCATGGCGACGTCGTGCTCGTCGGTGATGTCGCCGACGATCTCTTCCAAAATATCCTCGAGCGTCACCAGTCCCTCGACCTCGCCGTATTCGTCCACCACCAGCGCGAACGGCGTCTTGCGGCGGCGAAAGGCCTTGAGCTGCTCCGACACCGAGCGCGTGTCGGGCACGAACCAGGGCGGCGTCATCAGCGCGGCGACGTCGACCTTGGCGGCGTCGCCGTCGACCGCATGCAGCGCGCGCAGCAAATCCTTCACGTGCAGCACGCCGACGATGTTCTCCGGATTGCCGCGCCAAAGCGGCAGCCGCGTCACCGGCGAGGCGATCACGGCGTTGACCAGTTCTTCGGCCGGCTCGCCCACGTTCAGGCTGATCATGTTGGTGCGGTGGATCATCACGTCGGAAAGCGCCAGCTCACGCAGGTCGAGCACACCGCCGAACATGTCGCGGTCGAGCTTCTCGACGCCGCCCTCGCGGTGGAACAGATCGACGGCGCCGCGCAATTCCTCGCGCGCGGACAATACTTGTTGATCATCGCCGACGTGCATGCCGACGAACCTGAGGATCCAGCGCACCAGCAGCTCGATGCCCATCAATACCGGGCCGAGCAGCTTGACCACGATGCTCATCGGGCGCGCCGCCAGCAAGGCGAGTCGGTCGGGCGCGTTGAAGGCCGCGGTTTTCGGCAGCACTTCCGAAAACACCACCACGAGGACGGTCATGACGATGGTGGCATAGACGACGCCGGCCTTGCCGAACCAGGTGAGCAGGATGCCGGTGGCGAGCGCGGAAGCCGCGATGTTGACGGCGTTGTTGCCGAGCAGCAGCGCGCCAAGCAGCCGTTCGCGGCTTTCCAGCAGCCGATTGACGATGCCCGCGCGCTTGTTGCCGTGCTTTTCCAGCCGCGCCATGCTGGCGCGCGAGGAGGCGGTGAGCGCGGTTTCACTGCCAGCGAAGAACGCGGACAGCAGCAGGCAGATCAGGACGACGACGAGAGACAGCCAGTCGTTCGCGGTCATCGCTCGGCTAACTTGTCAGCAAGAAACACGCGCACTTGGGCCGCATCGACGTCGTTGGCGATAAATGCCTGGCCGATGCCGCGCACCAAAATGAAGGTGAGCGTGCCGCGCTTAACTTTTTTGTCTTGGGCGATCAGGTCCATCAATTCATCGATGCCCGGCGCGCCGCCGGGAATATCCTTCAAATGGGTAGGCAAGCCCACGCCTGCAAGATGAGCGCGTGCGCGCTCGGCGTCGGCCGAGCCGATCAGCCCGATGCGGGCGGAGAATTCGAACGCCAGCACCATACCGAGCGCCACGGCTTCGCCGTGCAGCAGCCGGTCGGAGAAGCCGGCGCCCGCTTCCAGCGCGTGGCCAAAAGTGTGGCCGAGATTGAGCAGCGCGCGCTCGCCGGTCTCGCGCTCGTCGCGCGCCACGACGCCCGCCTTGGCGCGGCAGCACACCGCGATGGCGTGCTCGCGCGCGGGCCCGCCGGCAAAGACGTCCTGCCAGTTCGATTCCAGCCACGAGAAAAACGCGGCGTCGCCGAGTAATCCGTATTTGGCGACTTCGGCGTAGCCGGCGCCGAACTGGCGTTTCGGCAGCGTGTCGAGCAGCGCGGTGTCGGCCGCCACCATGATCGGTTGATGGAAGGCCCCGATCAGGTTCTTGCCGTGACGGGAATTGATGCCGGTCTTGCCGCCGACCGAACTGTCGACTTGCGCCAGCAAAGTCGTCGGCACCTGCACATAGTCGACGCCGCGCCGCACGCTCGCCGCCGCGTATCCGGCAAGGTCGCCGATCACGCCGCCACCGAGCGCGACCACGAGATCGCCGCGCTCGATGCGCGCCGCGATGATCGCCTCGCACACGGTCTCGAAAGTGGCGTAACTCTTGGAGCCCTCGCCGTCCGGCACAACGATGCGCGCGCTCTCGATGCCCGCGGATTTGAGCGCGGCCTCGGCGCCCGGGAGATGGTGGCGGGCGACCGTCTGGTCGGTGACAATCGCGACCCGAGCGCCCGGCCGTAGCGCCTTGATACGCTCACCGAGCGTGGCAAGCAGGCCGCGCCCGATCACGATCCCGTAGGCGCGCGTGCCCAGCGCAACCTGCACCACGATGGGTTTGCCCGAGCGCAACGGCGCGGTCATGGCTTGTGCTCCGGCGTCAGGCCGACTTGTTGCGGCAGCGCGGCGATGATTTCGTCGACAATGGTGTCGTGCGGCTCGTCGCGCGACTGGACGATGATGTCGGACTGGGCATAGATCGGCTCGCGCAGCGGTATCAGGTCCTTGATCTTCTCGACCAGCGGGCGATCGTTGCGTCGCTTGGTCCGTTTAAGCAGCACGTCGAGATCGGCCTTGAGCCATACCGAAATACCCTTGATGCGGATCAAATCGCGGGTCTGCTGGTTCATGACGGAGCCGCCGCCGGTGGCCAACACCTGCGGACCGTTCTCCATCAGACGTGCGATCACGCGCGCCTCGCCGGCACGAAAATACGGCTCGCCATGCTTGGCGAAAATCTCCGCAATGGTCATGCCGGCCGCGCTTTCGATCTCGCTGTCGGCATCGACGAAGGGAACCCCCAAGCGCCCGGCGAGCCGGCGGCCGATCGACGATTTGCCGGCGCCCATCATGCCGACCAGCACGATGGAGCGGCGGCCGAGCGCGTTGGCGATAGCCGATTCCACGTCGTTTTCCGCGGGTTTTTGAATGACCGTATGGGCCATGCTACAGTTCCAAATCAGCGCCACGGTTCCATATACCGGCATGCGAGACAACCGCATTGGCGGGGTCTTATCACGGGTATTGGGAATGGTGGTTGACGCGTGAAATCGGCCTCGCGGCTTGAGGCCGCAGGGGCGTTGCCGGAAATTAGACGATGCCGAGCCTGTTCAGGTTTCTCGTATTTTTAGGCGTGATTGGCGGTCTGACCTATGTCGGCGTGTTCGCGCTGGCCAATTTCGTCCAGCCGCACCCGCGTGAGATCAGTGTGACCGTTCCGTCCGACAAATTCGTCAAGCAGCGCTACTGAACGGACAAGGCAAGGCGATGGCCCGCCGGGCGGCACCATCCGACAAGAGCTTGATCGAACTGTTCCTCGACATGCAGGCGGCCGAACGCGGCGCCGGCGAAAACACGTTGGCCGCTTACCGCAACGACCTCGCCGACCTGTCAGCGCATTTGGGCGCCGCTGGCCGCGCCATTGCCAATGCGGGCACCGACGACCTGCGCGAATTTCTCGCGAGCCTCGCCGTGCGCGGCTTCAAGACTTCGTCGCTGGCACGGCGGCTGTCGGCGGTGCGCCAGCTTTACCGCTTTCTCTACGCGGAAGGAAAACGCAACGACGATCCGGCCGCAGTGCTGGAGGGCCCCAAGCGCGGGCGCAGCGTCCCGAAAGTCCTCACCATCGCCGAGGTCGATACCTTGCTGGCGCAGGCGCGCGCCAACGCCGAGGATGCCGGGCAGCCGGCGGCCCAGCGCCTGCGCGCGGCGCGATTGTTGTGTTTGCTGGAAGTAGTCTACGCCACCGGCCTGCGCGTGTCCGAACTGGTGGCGCTGCCGGCGTCGGCCGCGCGCCGCGACCAACGCATGCTGGTGGTGCGCGGCAAGGGCGGCAAGGAACGGCTGGTGCCGCTCAACCAGGCGGCCAAGCGCACCATGGCGGAATATCTGACGCTGCGAACGGATGGCAAAAACAAGACGCAATCGAAGTGGCTGTTCCCCTCCTTCGGCGAGCAAGGCCATCTGACCCGCCAGCACTTCGCCCGCGAGTTGAAGGCGCTGGGCGCGGCTTGCGGCCTGGCCGGCGACCGGCTCAGCCCGCACGTGCTGCGCCACGCCTTCGCCAGCCATCTGCTTCACAATGGCGCTGACCTGCGGGTGGTGCAGACCCTGCTCGGGCATGCCGACATTTCCACAACCCAGATCTATACCCATGTCCTGGAAGAGCGCCTGAAGACACTGGTGCGCGACCTGCACCCACTGGCCGACGGCGAGCCAAAACCCGCCTAAAATCGGTATTAACCCGATTGCTTGACTTCAAGGCGTCGCCCGCGTCACACCTCGCCCCGATCATCACGGCAGCCGGATTTCCATGCGCAGCTATCTCGATTTCGAAAAGCCGGTGGCCGAATTGGAGGCCAAGGTCGAAGAATTGCGCGCCATGGGCACGAGCGACGACGCCGTCGCCGTCGGCGAAGAGATCAGCCGGCTCGAGACCAAGGCGGCTGACGCGCTCAAGGAGCTCTATGCCGAGCTCACCCCATGGCAAAAAACACAGGTCGCGCGCCACCCGCAGCGGCCGCATTGCCTCGACTATATCGCGGGCCTGGTCACCGATTTCGTTGCGCTCGCCGGCGACCGCAAGTTCGGCGAAGACGAGGCCATCGTCGGCGGCTTCGGCCGCTTCCGTGGCGAGAGCGTCTGTGTGCTCGGGCACGAGAAAGGCTCCGACACCGAGAGCCGGATCCAGCACAATTTCGGCATGGCGCGACCGGAAGGCTACCGCAAGGCGGTGCGGCTGATGGAGATGGCCGACCGCTTCGGGATTCCGGTGATCTCACTGGTCGACACGGCGGGTGCCTACCCGGGCATCGGCGCGGAAGAACGCGGCCAGGCCGAAGCGATCGCGCGCTCGACCGACACCTGCCTCAATCTCGGCGTGCCGAACGTTGCCGCCATTCTGGGCGAAGGCGGCTCGGGCGGCGCCATCGCCATCGCCACCGCCAACCGCGTGCTGATGCTCGAGCACGCCATCTACAGCGTGATCTCGCCGGAAGGCGCGGCCTCCATTCTGTGGCGCGATACCGCCAAGGCGCAGGAGGCGGCCACCAACATGAAGATCACCGCCCAGGACATGGTTCGCTTCGGGGTGATCGACAGCGTGGTCCCGGAGCCGACCGGCGGCGCCCACCGCGACCCGAAGGCCGCCATCGCCGCCACCGGTGAGGCGATCGCCCAGGCCCTGGCCGAGCTGCGCGGGCTCGACCGCGAGACCGTGCGCAAGCAGCGGCGCGACAAGTTCCTAGCCATGGGGCGGGCCGCCGGCTAGCCCGGCCTTGCCATTTACTTTCGCTTTACCATAGGCTTAGCGGTAGCAGGTGGCGGCGTTGTTTGCCTTGCGCATGCCACATCTTATGGCTAACGATTATTGAATGTGGGCCCGCCTCTCCGGGGAGTAATGGCGTTTGACTAATCCCGTGGTACGCGCACTGCTGGCGCCAGCGGCAGTTGCCGCCGCGATTGCGCTTGCCGGCTGCAATGCCGACGGCATCGTGCCGGCCGGCCGCGCGCAGGCTCCGCTTTCCGAAAAAACCGTGGCTCTGATCAACTCCAAGAACATGGACAAGGAGTCCCCGATCCTGGTCCGCGTGTTCAAGCAAGAAGCGGAACTGGAGGTCTGGAAAGTGGACCGCAGCGGCCAATACGCGCTGCTCAAGACCTATCCGATCTGCCGCTGGTCGGGCGACCTCGGGCCTAAGAAAAAGCAAGGCGACCGCCAGGCGCCCGAGGGCTTCTACACCATCACGCCCGGGCAGATGAATCCGAATTCCAACTACTACCTCGCCTTCAACACCGGCTATCCGAACGCTTATGACCGCGCCTGGGGCCGCACCGGCTCGGAGCTGATGGTGCACGGCGACTGCTCGTCGCGCGGCTGCTACGCCATGACCGACGCCCAAATCCTGGAGATCTACGCGTTGGCGCGCGAGAGCTTCTTCGGCGGCCAGAAGGAATTCCAGTTCGAGGCTTTTCCATTCCGCATGACGGCGCTGAACATGGCCAAGCACCGCAACAATCCGAACTTCGCGTTCTGGAAGATGCTGAAGCAAGGCTACGACCACTTCGAGGCAACCCATCTGGCGCCGAAGGTCGCCGTTTGCGAGAAACGTTATGTGTTCGACGCGGCGCCGCGCGACGGCAGCGGGTCGCTGCATTTCAGCCCGAGCGGCAAGTGCCCCGTTTACCAGCTCGATCCCGCCATCGCCTCGACGGTGCTCGACTATCGCCGCGACCAGCAAGTCAAGATGGCCAATTACATCGCCCGCGACGTCGCGACCGCGCCGCCCCATGTCGGCGACGGCGGCACCAACCCGGTTTTCGCCGGCACGATGTTCCCGTCCAGCAAATACGACGGCGCCGTATTCCAGGTCGCCAGCACCTCGTCGGTGCCGGGCGCGCTGCCGCGCGTCCCCAATCCGCCGGGCACCACGATCCCGAAGGTCGGGCGGCCACCGGCCGCGGCCGCCAAGAAACCACAGCCTGCCGCCCAGCCGGAGCCGGTTAGCCAGCCCGTCGTGATGGCGAGCGTACCGGTGCCTGAACCGGCGCCGCTACCCAAGGAAGGCCAAGTGCCGCAGGCCAAGCCGACCACGATCGCAAGCCTGCTCGGCAACATATTCGGCGGCTCGCGCGCGGAAAGCGAAACTCACGTCGCGGCTGCGACGCCGACGGAAAACGAGCCGACGACGGCAAGCGTGCCGGTCGGCTTGCGCGGCACCAATACCGAGATGGCGGCCAAGCCCAAGGCCAAGCCCACGCGCGCCGCCCCTGTGCAAACGGCCTCGGCGCCAATCAAGCACCATCCCAAGCCGCATAAAGCCGCGCCGCCCAAGCCCATGGCGGTGGCGCACAACGTGACCGCACCCGCGCCCAAGGCGCCAGTGGCGCCGGCGGCGAAGCCGCACCAGCAGCCGGTGAGGCAGGCGGCAAGGCAGCCGACGAAAACTGAAAAGCCGCGCGCCAAACAAATCACCAGGACACAAGTCGCCAAAACTCAAGTCGCCAAGCCTAAAGCGGCGCCCGCGCCGCAACCGCAAATCCGCAGCGCCTTCGCGGCGCCTTCGGCGAGCGGCAACGGTCTGTTGTCGGGCGCGCAACCGGTGATGCCGGCCGGCACCTTCAGCAGGACGGCCCTGCGCTGACCTGCGCCACGCGCGCCCTCCCCGCCGGGACAATCAATGGACTGCTACGTCTACGTCCTCGGCACCGTCGCCAAGCACCGCCACCTGACCTATGTCGGCTGGACCAACGACATTACGCGGCGGCTCGCGCTGCATAATGCCGGCAAAGGCGCACGCACCACGCGCGGCCGCAAATGGGTGCTTTTGCATTCGGAATGGTTTCCGACGCGGCGTGAAGCCATGAGCCGCGAATGGCACTTGAAGCGCGACCGCGTGTTCCGGAAGAAGCTGGCGCAACGCCTGAAAAAATAAACGCCCGCCGGAGCGGGCGTTTCGCATTGAACGATGCTGCGGCTCAGGCGTATTTGCCGTGGCAGTGCTTGAACTTCTTGCCGGAGCCGCAGGGGCACGGTTCGTTGCGGCCGACCTTGCCCCAGCTCGCCGGATCGTTGGGATTGCGCGCTGCCTGCGCGCCATTGCCGTTGCCGGCGAGCGCGGCGGCGAGTTGTGCCGGCGCCAGCGCCATCTCATCGTCGCCGGTCAGGGGGTCGACCTTGTGGGCCTCCATATAGGGAAGCTGCTCTGTTTCCTCGTCCGGCGGCTGCTGCGTGATCTCAACCCGCATGAGCTGGGCGGTGACCGCCTCGCGCAGGCGCGCCATCATCGCCTCGAACAGGCTGAAGGCTTCCGCCTTGTATTCATTGAGCGGGTCGCGCTGGCCGTAGCCGCGCAGGCCGATCACCTGGCGTAAGTGCTCCAGCATGATCAAATGCTCGCGCCAGAGGTGGTCGAGCGTCTGCAGCAGGATCGATTTTTCGACATAGCGCATGACCTCGGGGCCCCATTTGGCCACCTTGCCCGCCATGAACTCGTCGGCGCGCCGGGCGATGCGCTCGCGCACTTCCTCGTCGGCGATGCCTTCCTCCTTAGCCCAATCCTGCACCGGCAGTTCGAGCGCGAGCACGCCCTTGAGCGCCTCGTCGAGGCCGGCGACGTCCCACTGCTCGGCATAGGCGTTGGCGGGAATGTGCTTGGCGACCAGATCCTCGATCACCGAATGGCGCATGTCGGCGATGGTTTCGTCCACCGCCTCGTCGCGCATCAGATCGAGCCGCTCCTTGAATATCACCGTGCGCTGGTCGTTCATCACATCGTCGTATTTGAGCACGTTCTTGCGGATGTCGAAGTTGCGCGCCTCGACCTTCTGCTGCGCTTTCTCCAGCGCCTTGTTGATCCAGGGATGGACGATCGCCTCGTTCTCCTTCAGCCCCAGCTTTTGCAGCATGCCGTCGAGCTTGTCGGAGCCGAAGATGCGCATGAGGTCGTCTTCCAGCGACAGGAAGAACTTGGAATGGCCGGGATCGCCCTGGCGGCCGGAGCGGCCGCGCAACTGGTTGTCGATGCGGCGGCTCTCGTGCCGCTCGGTGCCGAGCACGAAGAGCCCGCCGGCTTTGAGCGCCTTATCTTTCAGGCGCGCCACCTGGCGGCGGATCTCGTCGGCACGCGGATCCTTGTCGCGCGTCGCCCAATCCTCGATGTCGGTGATCTCCTGGCGGATGCGCATGTCGGCATTGCCGCCGAGCTGAATGTCGGTGCCGCGGCCGGCCATGTTGGTGGCGATGGTGATGGCGCCGGGCACGCCGGCCTGCGCCACGATATAGGCTTCCTGCTCGTGGTAGCGGGCGTTGAGGATGGCGAAGACCTTCGTCTTGGATGCGCCCGCGTCGCCGGAATAGAGCGCGGCAAACGCGTTGGGATCGGTGAAATCGTGCTGCTGCCAGCCCTGCTTGCGCAGCAATTCGGCGAGCTGCTCGGACTTCTCGATCGACGTCGTTCCGACCAGCACCGGCTGGCCGCGCTGCTTGCAGTCATCGATCAGCGTGGTGATGGCGCGGTATTTCTCTGCCGCGGTGCGGTAGACCTCATCGTCGTCGTCGATACGGATGAGCGGCATGTTGGTCGGCACTTCGAGCGACTCGAGGCCGTAGATGTCCATGAACTCGTCGGCTTCCGTCATGGCGGTGCCGGTCATGCCGGCGAGCTTATCGTACATGCGGAAGTAGTTTTGGAAGGTGATGGAGGCGAGCGTCTGGTTTTCCGGCTGGATCGGCTGGTGTTCTTTGCCTTCCAGCGCCTGATGCAGCCCTTCCGAAAAGCGGCGGCCCGGCATCATGCGGCCGGTGAACTCGTCGATGATGACGACCTCGCCGTTGCGCACGATGTAGTCCTTGTCGCGCTGGAACAGCTTATGCGCGCGCAGCGCCTGATTGACGTGGTGCACGACCGAGACGTTCTCGACGTCGTAGAGCTTGCCGCCCTTGAGCAGGTCGGCGTCGCGCAACATCACTTCCATCCTTTCCATGCCGGCTTCGGTCATGGTGACGGTGCGCTGCTTCTCGTCGACCTCGTAGTCGGTCTTGTCGAGCTTCGGGATGAAGGCGTCGATGGTGTTGTAGAAATCGGAGCGGTCTTCGAGCGGGCCGGAAATGATCAGCGGCGTGCGCGCCTCGTCGATCAGGATGCTGTCCACTTCGTCGACGATGGCGTAGACGTGACCGCGCTGGACCATGTCCTCCATGCGGTACTTCATGTTGTCGCGCAGGTAGTCGAAGCCGAGCTCGTTGTTGGTGCCGTAGGTGATATCGCAGTCGTAGGCCTTTTTGCGCTCCTCGTCGTCGAGGCCGTGGACGATGACGCCGACCGTGAGGCCGAGGAAGCCGTAGATCTGGCCCATCCATTCGGAGTCGCGCTTGGCGAGGTAGTCGTTGACGGTGACGACGTGCACGCCGCGCCCGCTGACCGCGTTGAGATAGACGGGGAGCGTCGCGACCAGCGTCTTGCCTTCGCCGGTCTTCATCTCGGCGATCTTGCCCTCGTGCAGGATGATGCCACCGGTCATTTGGACGTCGAAATGGCGCTGGCCGAGCGTGCGCTTGGCGGCCTCGCGCACGGTGGCGAAAGCCGGCTCCAGAATGTCGTCGAGGTCGGCGCCGTCGGCGATCTGCTTCTTGAAGTCGGCGGTACGCGCCTTGAGCGCCTCGTCGGAGAGGGCTTCCACCTCTTTTTCGAGGGCGTTGATGGCATCGACCCGCGGCTGGTAGCTGCGGATCCGCCGTTCGTTGGCGGAGCCAAACAGCTTGCGGGCAACGGCGCCGATCATGCGGGAAGCTCCTCAAATTGTGACGGCGCTTATATCACGCCACCGCAGCCGGATTTAACCTTCCGGCGCTCCGGAAATGCGGCACTTTTCGGGCGAATTCGACGCGAACGCGGCCTGCAAAGTGACCCGGCCGAGGTTGAGCGAGAGATAGGAGGGGGTCGGATTATTGTCAATCGGCGGCCGGCCGCGGGCGTTAGCGAGGGTGAGGCCCTGTTCGCATGCACCGGCCAGCCAGCCTAACATTTTGCCAGCGCATGATCTTTTCCGGAAACCGGTTCCCGCTTTTCGGGGTCATGCGCTGGGTCACGCAGAGTTCAGCCCGGCGGCCGGCTCCGCCATTGCAAAGCCACGGTTGTTGGGTGACAAGTCCGCCGACCTCCGCCTCGCAGGCGGACCACTCCCTGTTCAAGGACAGCGCCATGATGACTTCATTTTTCGCCGGTTGCCCGGCCCTCCCGCGCCCGGCCGGCATTTTCGCCGCCAGCTTCGCCGGTATTTTGGCGGTCCTGCTGGCTGCGCCAGGGCCGCTACGCGCCGAGGATGCCAAGGACCCGCTGGTTGCCAAGATCGGCGGCGTCGAGATTCACCAGAGCGACCTCGCCGTCGCCGAAGCTGAGGCCGGCAAAATTCCGCCGATGTCGGCCGACGCCAAGAAGGACTATCTGGTGCAGTTCATGGCCGACGTGATCCTGGTGTCGAAGGCAGCCGAAGCCAAGAAAATCGGCGACAGCGACGAATTCAAGCGAAAAATGGAATTCGAGCGCCGCAAGCTGCTGATGTCCAACCTGATGCAGTCGGTCGGCAAGGCGGCGCTCACCGACGAGGCCATGCAAAAGGTCTATGAGGACGCGATCAAGCAGCTGGGCAAAGAAGAAGAAGTGCACGCCCGGCATATTCTCATCCGGGCACCCGCCGGCGACGAGAAGGCGGACAAGGCGGCGAAGGAGAAGATCGAGGCGGTGATCGTCCGCCTCAACAAGGGCGAAGATTTCGAGAAAGTCGCCAAGGAGGTAACCGAGGATCCGTCCGGCAAGACCAATGGCGGCGATCTCGGCTATTTCACCAAGACGCAGATGGTGCCGGAATTCGCCGACGTCGCCTTCAAGCTGGACAAGGGGAAGATATCCGAGCCGGTGAAGACCCAGTTCGGCTGGCACGTGATCAAGGTCGAGGACAAGCGCGTAAAGCCGCCGCCGAAGTTCGACGAGGTCAAGGCGCAGATCGAGCAGTTCGTGGTGCGCAAGGCGCAGGCCGAGATGGTGCAGAAGCTGCGCGCTGAGAACAAGCTCGAGAAATTCTACAAGCCGCCGGAGCCGGAAAAGAAAGAGGAGCCGGCCAAGACGGATGAGCCGGCGAAGAAGCAATAGGCCGCCCGCTCGCGCCTCGCATTCCGCGTCATGCCCGGCCTTGTGACCGCAAGTCGGGTTTACCCGACTTGCGGCGCATACTAATTTTTTGCGCAACTCGGGTAGACCCGAGTTGCGCGTTCCATCTCGCTTAGGTAGGCACTTTGCCCAATATATCGGGATCGCCGGGACAAGCCCGGCGATGACAGGTCACTGGGCGCCGCGCCGATGAACACCACCATCTCCCCCCTCGCCCCCACGCACGTGCCCGACATGCCGGCGATCGCCGGCGTGCGGCTGGCGACGGCGGAAGCCGGCATCCGCTATGCCGGACGCACCGACGTGCTGCTGGTGCTGTTTACGCCCGGGACCACGGCAGCCGGCGTCTTCACCCGCTCGAAATGCCCGTCGGCGCCCGTGGAGTGGTGCCGAGCGCACCTCAAGGCCGGTAGAGCGCGCGCGCTGGTGGTCAATTCCGGCAACGCCAATGCCTTCACCGGCAAGAGCGGCCGGGTGGCAACCAAGCTGACCGCCGATCTCGCCGCCAAGGAAGCGGGCTACAAAGCGTCGGAGATCTTTCTCGCCTCCACTGGGGTGATCGGCGAGCCGCTGAACGCCCAGGCCTTCGACGGCGTGATGGCAGGCCTGGTGGCGAACGCTAAGCCCGGCGACTTCCTCGCGGCGGCGCAGGCGATCATGACCACCGATACCTTTCCGAAGGTGGCGACGGCGACCGCCAAGATCGGCAAGGCGATGGTGACGATCAACGGCATCGCCAAGGGTTCCGGCATGATCGCGCCCGACATGGCCACCATGCTGTCTTTCGTCTTCACCGATGCGGCGATATCGGCGCCGGCATTGCAGGCACTGCTGAAGGAGCAGGTCACCGACACGTTCAATGCGGTGACCGTCGACGGCGATACCTCGACCTCCGACACCCTGATGATATTCGCGACCGGAAAAGCAGATGGATGCCCGCGCATCGCACGCGCCGGCGATCCACGGCTGAAGGCTTTCAAAAAGGCGCTGCACGCGGTGATGGCGGATCTGTCCGAGCAGATCGCCCGCGACGGTGAAGGCGCGCGCAAGCTGGTGGAAATCGTGGTGGAAGGCGCGGTGTCGAAAGCGTCGGCCCGGCGCATCGCTCTATCGATCGCCAATTCGCCGCTGGTGAAGACCGCCATCGCCGGCGAGGACGCCAATTGGGGCCGTGTGGTCATGGCCGTCGGCAAGGCGGGCGAGCCCGCCGAACGCGACCGGTTGTCGATCTGGTTCGGCGGCATCCGCGTCGCCCACAAGGGCGCGCGCGATCCCGGCTATGACGAGGCCGAAGTGAGCGCGTTGATGAAGAAGCCGGTGATCCACTTGAAAGTGGCGCTCGGGCTGGGCAAGGGCCGCGACCGTGTGCTGACCTGCGATCTCACCAAGGAATACATCGCCATCAACGGCGACTACCGCTCGTAAAGGTTTCGTTTACCGTCGCGGTAGAAGCGGCGGGTTCCGCCGCACCATTGTAGGCCTCTTAACCAAGGCCCGCTTAGCGTCGAGGGTATTGGGCTGTGAACAAACTCGTTGTTGTTGCCGCCTGCGCCCTCGTCGATGCCGACGGCCGCGTACTGATCGCGCGGCGCCCCGACGGTAAACCGATGGCGGGTTTGTGGGAGTTTCCCGGCGGCAAGATCGAGGACGGCGAACGGCCCGAGCAGACATTGATACGGGAGCTCAAGGAAGAACTGGGAATAACCGTCAGCGAGGACTGTCTCGCGCCCCTCGCTTTCGCCAGCCACACCTATCCGGACTTTCATCTCCTGATGCCGCTTTATGTCTGCCGGCGCTGGGAGGGAACGGTCACCGCCACGGAAGGGCAGCAACTGGCCTGGGCAAGACCGAACCGGCTGCGGGACTACGAAATGCCGCCGGCGGACGTGCCGCTGATTTCGCATCTGACCGCGCTGTTATGACGATCGGCCCATCAATGACCCGACAGGACCTGTGTCCATGAAAACGCTCATATCGATGCGCAGCTTCTGGGACTTCGTCCGCGATGACAGCGGTGCAACAGCGATCGAATATGCGATTATCGCAGCCGGAATTGCCGGCGCCATCATCATTGCGGTCACGAGTTTGGGCTCAACGCTGCAGACCAAGTACCAAAGCGTCTCCACCACGTTGAATTAAGGATTGCGATCAGCGACCGGGCTTCTCGCCGGTCGGTATCTCGCGTGTGCCGAGGGCGTCGGCCAATCGCTGCGTGGCCGAGCCGGGCTTGAGCGGCTTCTGCTGGCTCTCGTGCGGCACCCAGCCTGACAACCACACAATCTCGAAACTCGCGCGCAGACGGCCGTCGGCATCGGCGAAGCGCTGGGCATAAATCTCCGCCATGCGGGCAAGCATCGCCCGTTTGAGCGGCGCGCGGCGGCGCTCGCTCAGCACATTGGTGGCGCCCATGCGGCGCAGATCGTGCATCAGCGCAAACACGTTTTCATAGCGCACGGTGAGCCGGTCGGAATCGACGACCGGCAAAGCAAAGCCCGCGCGTTGCAGCAGGGCGCCAAACTCGCGCAGGTCGGCGAAGGGCGCAACGCGCGGCGAGACGCCGCCTTCGATCTCGCTTTCGGCCTGCGCGAAGGCTTCGCGCAGCTCGCTCAAGGATTCACCGCCGATCAGCGCGGCCAACAGCAAGCCGTCGGGTTTCAGCGCGCGGCGAATCTGGATCAACGCGCCCGGCAGGTCATTGACAAATTGCAGCGCCAGCGCGGAAACGACGAGATCGAGCGCGCCATCGGCGAACGGCAGCGCCTCCTCGTCGGCGGCGAGGCGAGGGAACGCGCCGCCACGCCGTGCCGCGTCGGGCGCAGCAGTCATGACGGTTGCGACATTGCCGCTTGCGATGAGCGCCTGAGCCACCGCGTCGGCCGGCGTGCCGAGATCGACGGCGCGCTCGAACCGGCGCAGCACCACGGAGACCCGCTCGGCCAGCTCTTCCGCCACCCGGTCGAGCAAAAAGGTCGCGGGGCCAAGCGCCCGCGCGCGCTGTTGGCGCGTGCGAAGGAGATGGCGGTCGAAAATGCTCGGGCTCGACGACATGGCTCTACCCTGTCACGCCTCACCGCGCTTTGTGATAGCCTTGCAGCATGAACGAAACCGTCTCGGCAAGCCAGGACGCCGTACCGTCGAACTTGGCGAGGGTTCGCGGCGGCTTGCATAACATACTGCGCCACGCGCTCGACATGGCGCTGCCGCCGCTGTGCCCGTCCTGCCGCGAGCCGCTCGGCGACGGCGTCGGTTTGTGCGCCGCCTGCTGGTCGAAACTCTCCTTCATCGAGCCGCCTTATTGCGCGCGGCTCGGCATCCCCTTCACCTACGATCCCGGCCCCGGCCTGTTGTCGATGGAAGCGATCGCCAATCCGCCGGCCTATGACCGCGCGCGCGCCGCGGTGCGCTACGACGATATCGCGCGCGCATTGGTGCTCGGCTTCAAATACGGCGACCGGCTCGATCTCGCTGGCATGATGGGCCGCTGGATGGCGCGCGCCGGCCATGAATTGACGCGCGATGCCGACGCGCTGCTGCCGGTGCCGCTACATTGGCGCCGGCTTTGGGCGCGGCGTTTCAACCAGTCGGCGGCGCTCTCGGCGGCGATTTCCGGGATTTGCGGAGTGCCGGTGCTGCACGACGCCCTCAAGCGTGTGCGCGCCACGCCGCAACAGGTCGGCCTGTCGAAACCGGAACGCGCCGAAAACGTGCAAGGCGCCTTCCGCGTGCCGGCCGATCGGAAGATCAGCGTCGCCGGCCGGCGGCTGGTGCTGGTCGACGACGTGCTCACTTCCGGCGCCACGGTCGACACCTGCGCGCGCGCCTTGCTGCGGGCGGGCGCCGCGCATGTCGACGTGCTAGTATTTGCCCGGGTTGTGGCGCCGGTGCGCAGCCCCATATAAATCACGCCCCGGAAACGCAATGCGGAAAGAC
>CAWFEO010000004.1:0-11714 GCA_963814885.1 uncultured Alphaproteobacteria bacterium
CCGAACACCGGCACCCGCACCACGTTTTGCCGAAATCCCATTTCGCATAAGACATGCGCTTCCAGGCTTGGCGTCGCGATGCCGCTTGATGACACGGTGACGACGACGTCGACGTCGCGCGCTACAAGTCCGGCGCCGCGCAGCGCGCGCTGCGCCGCCTGCACGAACAGTGCGCCGGCACCTTCGAGAAAAGCTTGCGTGCGCTCCGGCCAGCCGCGCGGCTCCAAGAACCAGTCGAGCGGGCGCACGGAATAACGCTTCTCGATTCCAGCATTACGATATACGTCGGCGAGCTTCGGGTAGCGCGCAAGCGAGCGTGCATAGATGCCGCGCAATGCGGCCGCCACCTCTGCTTGTTCGATTTCATGCGGCGGCAGCGCCGTTGCGAGCGAAAGCAGGTTTACCGTTTGCGGCGCCATGGATGTCCCTCGGGTCATTGCCCTCAGGGGAGAACACCGGCAAGCGATGTTTCATTGGCGTTTCACGAAGCCGCGCAATCACATAGCCGTGACCGCCTTAAGCCCGCGCGCGCTCGCCGCGCCGCGATTTCAGATCGACCGCGCTGTCGGGAAAGGTGATGCGGAAGGTGGCGCCGATGGTTCCCGGCACCAGGGCAATCTCGCCGCCATGGGCACGCACCAGCTCGGCGGCAATGGCCAAGCCGAGGCCGGCACCGCCGGCATGGGTCGAGCCGTGGAAGGCCTTAAACAGATTGACGCGCACTTTCTCCGGCACACCTGGCCCGGTGTCGGAGACTTCCAGCACCACCACGCTGCCCTCGCGCCGGCCGGTGATGCGGATCTGGTCGCGCGCCGGATCGCGGGCGCCGCGCGCTTCCAGCGCCTGCACGGCGTTGCGCGCCACGTTGACCAGCACCCGGAACAATTGATCGTAATCGGCCTCGACCGTCAGCCCGCGCTCGACCGACATGATCCAGCGGATCGGCACGTCGAAGGAAAGACCGAGCGCCTCGTGCACCTCCTCGACCAGCGGCTCGATCGCGACGGTCTTGCGCTCGGGCGGCGGCTCATGCGCGGCGCCGTAGGACAGCGTCGACTGGCAGAAGGCGATCGCGCGTTCGAGCGCGCGCATCAGCTTGGGCGCGAAGCGCTGTACCTTCGGGTCCGGCACGTGCGCGAGCTGATCGGAGAATAGCTGCGCCGAGGCCAGCAGATTGCGCAGGTCGTGATTGATCTTCGACACTGCGAGGCCGAGCGCGGCCAACCGGTTCTTCTGATTCAGCATGGAGGCAAGCTCGCGCTGCATGGCGGCAAGCTCCTCTTCGGCGGTACCGATTTCGTCGCCGCGGCCGGATTCAGCGATGATGCGTCTGGGATTTTCAGGATCGGCGCGGAACGCGATCATGTTGTCGGTGATACGCCGCATCGGGCGCACCAGCAGATAGTTGAGCGCCAGGAACACCAGCGCCGCGGTGATGCCGGAGATCACCAACGACAACAGCAGGATGTTGACCGAGAAGGACCACATCGCTTTGCACAACGGCGCTTCGTCGAGAACGATCTCGAGGAATTCACCATGCGCCATCGGCGCTGGGCCCACCACGCGCATGACGTCGTCGGGCATGCAGAACAGCAGCGCGCTGAAGGCGTCCATGATGGCGTGCCACCAGCGCAGGTCACGCATGTCGATGTCCTGCGCGATCTTGGCCGGTACGTTGGAGGCAGCGAGCATGCGCCGCTCATTGCCCATCTTCACCGCCACCGCGCGCGCGCCGATGCTTGCCAGAATCTGCTTGGCGAGGCTTTCCGGCACCATGCCGCTGGGCGCGGCATCGAGCACCAGCGCCGCGGTATGCGCGGCGGCCAGGCGGTCGTTCAGCCAGTTGAGCCGGAAATTGGCGATCGACGGTACGTAGATGAGGATTTCCGCCACCATCACGAACACGATGGTGAGGAACAGCAGCTTGCCCGACAGGCCGACGCGCGGGCCGCGCGCCGCAGGTTGCGGCCCTGGCATGATCTGCTCGACCGTTGGCTCGTTTCCCGCCTGCAAGTTCGCCTCAACCAAAGATTCGCATGAAGGCAATGATGCGCCGCACCCAAGGGCTCGTCAAACTTGGCGTAAAAAAGTCGATGGCCGCACGCTTGCCGATTTCCGACCGCGTCGGATATGGCAGCACGACGCCGGTCATGGCGCGGATGTTCAAGCCCTGCGAGATCGCCAGAATCCAGGTCGCGATCAACTCACCGGCCTGCGCGCCGACGATTGTTGCGCCGAGGATCTTCCCCTTCTTGTTCGTGATGACCTTGATATGGCCGTGGGTCTCGCGTTCGGTCTGGGCGCGGTCGTTGTCGTGATAGGGCCAGCGCAGGATGCGGATTTTCATCTTGCGTTTGCGCGCATCGGCCTCGGAGATGCCGGCCTGCGCCAGCTCCGGCTCGGTATAGGTCACCCATGGGATGACGTCGTTGTCGACGCGCACGGGCAACCGGAACAGCGCGTTCCGGATCACCAGACCGGCGTGATAATTGGCGGCGTGGGTGAACTGCAACTGTTTCGCCGCGCAATCGCCGATGGCATAGACGCGCCCATTGCTGGTCTTGAGCCGCTTGTTCACGGCGATGCCGGCGCGGTCATAGCGGATGCCGGCGGCTTCCAGATCGAGCCCGTCCACCGTCGGCCTGCGCCCGGCGGCGACCAGCAGATGGCTGCCTTCGACCGTCTCCTCGTCGCCCTCGCCCGCAAGGGTGACGGTCACGCTGCCGGGAGAATGCCCGATGTGCGCGATCTTCACGCCACTGCGAATGACGACGCCCTCGCGTTCGAGCTGAGCGACCACGATGGCCGCCGCTTCCGGGTCGTCCTTGGCGAGCGGTGCGAAGGCTTCCAGCACGGTCACCTCGCTGCCGAGCCGGCGGAACCCTTGCGCCATTTCAAGTCCAATGGGGCCGGCGCCGATGATGACGAGATGGCGCGGCCGCTCGGTGAGCGTGAAAATGGATTCGTTGGTCAAATACGGGCCGGTCTCGATGCCGGGGATCGGCGGTACGCCCGCGGTCGACCCAGTGGCGATGACGAAGCGTCGCGCGCGTATCTCGTAAGCGTCACCGACGACGACGCGGCGGCGGTCCGCAAACTTGGCGTGGCCCTTGATCACCTGCACGCCGAGCCCGGTGAAGCGCTCGACGGAATCGGTCGGCGCGATGGCGGCGATCACGCGCTGCACGTGGTCGTGCACCTTGGCGAAATCGATTTGCGTTTGCGCCGCCACGCCGAACGGCAAGGCGCTGCGCGCGAGTTCGGCGTGCTTGGCCGCCGCCAGCAAGGCCTTCGATGGCACGCAACCGCTGTTGAGGCAGTCGCCGCCCATCTTGTGGCTTTCGATCAGCACGCAGGAAACGCCGAAGGCCGCCGTGGCAGCGGCGACCGACAGGCCGCCGGAGCCGCCGCCGATCACGCATATGTCGGGTGTCAGTGTTTCAGCCATGCCCCCTCGCTCTCGCCGCGCGACAATAACTCATAGATTACATCGTCGCGCGCGAGCGCGCCCGCAGCCGTTTCACCACCACCGGCACCAGCGCCAGCACGCCGAGCGCGATCAGCGCGCCGATCAGTTCCGGCGTCAGGATGCCTCGGGCATTGAAGGTCAGGTGGCAGTCGGCCTGGCCGGCGGCCATGCAGGCGTCGTAGGTGCTCTTCTGGGCGGAGATGATGCTGTCGAGGCCGGTGCCGGCGAAGGCATAGACGGTGCCGCCGGGAATAATGCCGAGCGCGGTGGCGGCAACGAAGGTCGACAGCTTCACCCCGGCGAAGGCGGGCACCAGATTAACCAGGAAGAATGGAAAGGCCGGCACCAGCCGCAGGAACAAGAGGTAGCTGAAGGCGTCGTCCCGGAACCCCTGCGCCAGTTGATTGGCGCGCGGGCCGGCGCGCTTGAGCAGCGGCTCGCCCAGCGCGGTGCGCGCCACCAGGAAGATGACGGTGGCGCCAAGGGTGGCGCCGATCACGGCCGCCGAGGCGCCCAACACCAGACCGAACAGAAAGCCGCCGGTCACGGTGAGGAACGTCGCGCCAGGCAGGGACAGGGCGACCGCCACGACATAAAGCGCGATATAGGTGAGCACCGCCAGAACGCGGTGTTCCGTCACGAAGGCGTCGATCGCCGCGCGGTGCTGGACCAGCGCCTCGAGCGAGATCATGCCACGGCCGAATGTGAAATACGCCGCAGCCGCGAGCAGGACGATCACGATTAAAGGGATCAGCCGGCGGGCCAGCGGCGCGGAGCCAGAAGCGGTTTCAGCCATGCGCGTTATATACACGAGCGCTCGCGAAACAGGGCCGCCATCACCTGCTTGTGAGGGTTTTTGACCGCCAGACGCCGCATTCGGCCCCGCCGGCGGTCGCATTGACGCGCCCTAGCCCCTCCCTTATAAGCCGCGCAAATCGCGTGCCGATCCGCCGTTCCCGCGGATTTTCATGGCGAATTGCGGGGTTGCTTGGCACTCTCGCCGCCACGGCGCGACCAGCGGAGAACTTAATCGTGAAGCGGACCTATCAACCGAGCAAGCTTGTACGCAAGCGCCGTCACGGTTTCCGCGCGCGCATGGCCACCAAGGGCGGACGCAAGGTGGTAGCGGCACGGCGATCGCGCGGGCGCAAGCGGCTTTCCGCCTGACGGGGGGCGGGAAAGAGATCCGCAGCGCTTGTTTTCATGGAACGACTGAAGCAACGGGCGGACTTTCTAGCCGCGGCGTCCGGGACCAAGGTCTCCGCCTCCGCGTTCATGTTGCAGGCGCGCCGGCGGGTGGATGACGGGCCGGTGCGATTCGGCTTTACCGTGTCGAAGAAGGTCGGCAATGCCGTCGAGCGCAACCGTGTACGCCGCCGCTTGCGGGAGATGGTGCGGCTGGCGGCCGGCAGCCGGACGCGAGCCGGTCATGATTATGTGCTAGTCGGCCGGCGCGCCGCGCTGAAGGCGCCGTTCGAGCGGATGGCCAAGGACTTCGACGGCGCGTTGCGCCGCGTGCATGCGGGGCGTAACGGCAAGACGGAATCCCGATGACCGACAACAAGAACACCATCGTCGCCATCGTGCTGTCGGCCGTCGTGCTGATCGCGTGGCAATTTTTCGTCGGGCTGCCGCAGCAAAAGGCGCGGCAGGAACAACTTAAAACGCAGCAGCAACAGCAGCAGCCGCAGCAAAAACAGGCCGCGCCATCCGGCCAGACCACGCAGCCGGCGCAACCTTCGGCCCAGCCGGGCGCGCCGCCGCAGCCGCCCGGGCAAACCGCGCAGGCGCCGGCCGGCAGCCCCGTCAGCCGCGCCGCGGCGCTTAAGACCTCGCCGCGCATCCAGATTGCGACCGACAGCCTGCAAGGCTCGATCGATCTCAAGGGCGCGCGCATCGACGATCTGGCGCTCACCAAGTATCACGAGACCGTCGATCCGAAGTCGCCGCCGATCGAGTTGCTGTCGCCGTCCGGCAGCCCCACGCCGTTCTATGCCGAATTCGGCTGGACCGGCGCCCCGGACGCCAAGCTCACGCTGCCGACTGCCAATACCGTGTGGACGCAAAGCGGCTCCGGCGCGCTCAGCGTCGGCCATCCGGTGACGCTCACCTACGACAACGGCGCTGGGCTAGAATTCCGCCGCACCATTTCCGTCGACGACAAGTACCTGTTCACCATCAAGGACGAGGTGGCGAACAAGGGCGCGAACCCGGTCACGCTCTATCCTTACGGGCTGATCTCGCGCCACGGCACGCCGAAAACGCTCGGCTACTACATCTTACATGAGGGCCTGATCGGCGTGCTCGGCGACAAGGGCCTGCAGGAATACACCTACAAGAAGATCGAGGAAGAGAAGGTCATCAACTTCAACGTGACCAACGGCTGGCTCGGCATCACCGACAAATACTGGGCGGCGACGCTGTTGCCCGATCCGAAGGCGCATCTCACGGCGCATTTTTCGGCCGGCAAGCTGGGCGACAAGGAAACCTACCAGACCGACTACCTGCTCGACGCCAAGACCATCGCCCCCGGCGCCACCGCCACCGTCGACGCACGGCTGTTCGCCGGCGCCAAGGAACAGCACGTCATCAACGCCTACGAAGAAAAGTACCACATCAACCGCTTCGATCTGCTCATCGACTGGGGCTGGTTCTATTTCATCACCAAGCCGCTGTTCGTCGTGATCGACTATTTCTACCGGCTGGTCGGCAATTTCGGCCTGGCGATCCTGATCGTCACCGTGCTGATCAAGCTGGCGTTCTTCCCGCTCGCCAACAAGTCCTACGCCTCGATGGCCAAGATGAAGGCGGTGCAGCCGCAGATGCAGGCGCTGCGCGAGCGCTATCCCGACGACAAGGCCAAGCAGCAGCAGGAGTTGATGGCGCTCTACAAGAAAGAGAAGATCAACCCGCTCGCCGGCTGCCTGCCGATCGCCATCCAGATTCCGGTGTTCTTCTCGCTCTACAAGGTGCTGTTCGTCACCATCGAGATGCGGCACGCGCCGTTCTTCGGCTGGATCCACGACCTCTCGGCGCCCGACCCGACCAACGTCTTCAATCTGTTCGGCCTCATTCCGTTCGACCCGACCGTGGTTCCGGTGATCGGCCATTTCCTGCATCTCGGCGCCTGGCCGCTGATCATGGGCGTGACCATGTGGGCGCAGATGAAGCTCAACCCGGCGCCGCCCGATCCGACCCAGAAGATGATCTTCGACTGGATGCCGATCATCTTCACCTTCATGCTGGCGGGCTTCCCGGCCGGGCTGGTGATCTACTGGGCCTGGAACAACTCGCTGTCGGTGGCGCAGCAGAGCATCATCATGCGCAAGCACGGGGCGAAGATCGAGTTGTTCGACAATATCAAGGGGATGTTTGTTAAAAAGAAGACGCAGGAATAGACTTCTCCGCGCCACTACAAGGCGCGGGCAAGGTCTGCCAACCTGGAATTCATAGTCCGGCCTTTAAGCAGTTCATCGGGAATAGTGCGTTCCTGAGCACGAAGTTAGATATGATGCCTGATATGGTTCTTAATGCTTTTGCCGATGGCACGGCCCAGCAGAACAGGCACAGCATTTCCGATATGCTTAGCCGCATGCTTTATCGTCACATCATTGCCTGGCGAAAACTTGTAGTACGATGGAAAGCTTTGAAAAATCGCCGCCTCGCGCAAGGATACCGCGCGACTTTGCGTGGGATGACCGAAGCGTCCTGTTCCCAGCGTCATGAATTGCGTCGTCATGGTCGGCGCTGGACTGTCCCAGCGCATGCGTCCATACACGGTCACCATGTAGGACCGTCCGGAACGCTTCCGATAACACTTGGGAATTAAGTGAATCGGCCAGCTCGTCGCGCTGCCGCCATCCTTGGGCGTGGCTGCGATGCGTCGTCGATTGATATCGCTCAATTTGCTTGAACGATGCAGCGGATCGGAAGGATGCACTTTGCCGTCGGTTAGGCGCGGCAACTTTCTTATGACATCCCTGACCGTTATCACGTCCTCGTCCGCGTGTGTCTCCGCAATCAACGAGATCGGCCCAAGGCGCGAGGCCAACAGGACGAGGCGATGCCGTTTCTGCGGAACGCCGTATTTCGAAGCGTCTACCTTCTTGTACGATACCTTGTATCCAAGCGATTCCAAAGCTCGCACAAACTCATCGAATACCGGATATTTTTGCGTATCTGCCAAGTCGGGGACGTTCTCCATCGAGACGACCTCGGGCTTCACGCGCTTCACAAGTGTCATGAAGCGATACATCGGATACCATCGACGGCGCTCTTCCTTTTTGCTCAACTTACGACAATTCAACGACGAATACGGCTGGCATGGCGCGCAACCGACCAGTACCCGGATTGATGCTCCGCGAAATAACTTCAGAAGCTCCTTAACTGTGAACCGCGAAATATCCTTGTGAATGAACTTCCCGCCATTATTTTTTTCAAATCCATACTTGCACGTCTTGTCATTATCGACACCTGCAACGACATCCAACCCTTCAAGCAACAACCCGTGCGATAGGCCGCCAATTCCACAATACAAATCCACGACCTTGACTTGCTTCTTTGGCACAGAAGCGAGCTTGCGACGCGTTAGCTTCTTCTTCTTCGCCGCCATGCGTCACTGCCCCCGATTGAACATGAACAGCGTTGGATAGCTGTCGGGGATGACGAATGTCGGATAGACGAACAATTGTCCCGGCCCGCCTTCGCTCTCGGCCGTCGTCGTTGCCGCGAAAATCCAAAGCGTCGGGACATTTGCTTGTCTTGCGGCTGTTAAACTCCCACCGAACAATATACCTTGCGAGATGAAGCCCTCCGCTTCAACTCTCCGCTCTGCGGTGCGCATCCGCAGCATCACCTGTCCGCCAAATTTCTCAGCAACTTTCGCGATAACATCCGCAATTGTATTGTCTCGCCAGATGTTACGAGATCGCGTTTTAATCGGCTTGGCAAGTGCAACGGCGCGCGCAACGTCGATCAGCACGCCATCTTTGCCTTCATCTTCCATCTGATCGGACGTGATGCCGGCAGTCATTCCAAAATTTTTTCGGACCAAGTCGAGAACTTTTCGATAGCTCGTTTGGTTTTGTGGAAGAACGATATGATTAGGGTAAAGTTGCTTTCCAGGAAGGAGCGTGTCGATTTTCTTAACGTCAAGCACGCCGGTCCGCGTCGGGCGAAGACCAAAGGTGTACTCGATCGGGAACGTGGCGGGCATCGCCTCGTATTTTCTGATGTATGCTCGCAGATCTTCATCTGACCGATAAATGTCGCGAAATCGATAATAGAGATGCTTTGGAATAAACAGTCGCGTGTACTCTATAGTCACGCTTCGATAGCCGTACATGCGCGCGTGCTGGTGCATGGTGTCAATCTGCGATACTTTGGCTTCGCGGACGTAGTATGTGACCAGCAGATCTTTGATGGCGATGCCACGGCCGAGCGTGTTGCCGCCGATTAAAAAGTTCAAGCCTCTACCGTAGGCAATGCCTTGGCGTTTCACCTTCGTGTTGATAACGAGGATTTTCTTTAATGGCAGATACTGCTTTAGCACTTCCTTGATTTCGTCGAATGTAGGCGTCTTGTCGCCAAGCGTTACGGCAAGCTGCTCGTGAGCGGCGTTTAAGCCCTGGATGATGTCCCCATCACGGTCGTTGAGCAGCGCGTCTAGAACTGCCGTCAAGAATTTTCCGATGCGAGCTTCGGCCCTGGCTTGTTCGTCGTTTTTGAGGCTGGGATGGCACAGGTACGAATATCCGTGTTGACGCAATCCGATGTTCTTGATGGCCGCCGCTGCCGCCACGAGAAAAAATAGAATTGATTCCCGAAAGCCTGTCGGAATCGGGGCGCGAGGGTTCAGAAGTTGCGCTTTTTCGTTGCGATCAACCAGCGAGATCAGCCGTTGATTGTCCTCCGGCTCGTCTTGATCAAAAAATTGCTCGCCGCCCACATACGACGCTCCGGCAGGCAGCATCTTGATGAACGACGGTCTGTGGGTCGAGTCAGCGCTTTGAAGCAGCACAGCCTGCGGAGTACCCGTGACGCTGACATATACATGGCGCCGTACCGCCGGCTTCAGTTTATTCTGGATAATGTCGTTTATCTTGCTCGGCCCGACCGCGACCGCCGACTTCGATCGTTTACGCGTGTTGGTATCGAGCGAAGCCTGATCGCCCTCGTCGTCGAAAATGATTGTCGGATAGTCCGCTCCCCCGATGGAAGTAAGGAAGCGTGCCACGTTGTTGAGGCTCTTGGTGCCTTTGGAACAGACGATTAGAAGGCAACCGTCGGTCTTCCCAAGATAAAGTTTGACGTCATCGATTTCTCGATCAAGCGCGTCATCCTTCGTGAGAATTTTTAGCCCAGGCAGGCCTGTCGAAAAATCCATGTGCGTTTGAGCTACAAGGTCGTTGATATTGCTAGTCATCACCACTGAAATTCGAAATTGATTGTCAAATGCCATCGCCGTGCTGGCGATCATTGCGCGCGTCTTTCCGCTTTGAATCCTTCCGTACACCAAGCCGGTGATTGGCGCGTTCGGAATGCGCCTCGTGTCAAGTGAACCATCTGCGCGGGTTCCGAATGCCGCGATGATTGCCGCTACGATGTCAGCGGCATTGCGCTGCGTGTCCGCCCGCTCAGTGCCTTGGAGGTTCAGCGCTTCGAGCGTTTCTGTGAATCGGGGGCCATTTGTCTGCATGATTCGTAATATTGTTTTTGCAATCAGGGGGTTATTTGGCTCAATATTCAACCATGCCTGATATAATGTCAAAAGAGCAGCGTAGCCGCCACATGGCGCTAGTCCGCAGCCGCAACACCAACTTCGAAATAAAGTTCTTGCGTCTCATGAGCGCCGAACTTTATCCGCTAGGTTACCGCTACCGAAAACATTGCCGCAACGTTTTTGGTACGCCGGACGTGGCTTTTCACAAATTCAAGCTGGCCATTTTCATCGACAGTGATTTCTGGCACGGACGCAACTACGAACTTCTCGCTGATCGGATGAGCCCATTCTGGCGAAAGAAGATCAGACGCAATATGGAGCGTGATCGGCAGGTCGCCCGTAAGCTCCGGCGAAACGGGTGGTCGGTGTTGCGGTTCGGCGAGCGCCAGATCAAGAAGCACCCTTTAACTGCAGCCGCACGCATCAAACGCAAGCTGAAAGAGCGGCGTAATTTGAAGCGCGCTGTTTGAATGACCAGAATATATTCCTTGACAGCGTGACGCTGCCCGGCTAGCAAACGGGCATTCTCTCCCAATTGCGCGTGCTGCAAAGCGTGCGCTCCGCGCCGGCAGCCGCCGTTATTGCGCCCTCTCCCCCTGTGGGAGAGGGCAACTCGGAGCTTCAGCGGAAAAGATTGGGTGAGGGGGTAAAGCCCCCTCACCCGATTTGTGCACGCGGGCATGCCGAAGATGCCCTCTCCCACAAAGGGGAGAGGGCACGAGATGCAACGCCCCGCCCGCTGAACCGCACGCCAACGTCCAAGGACCACCCATGCCCGCCCTCACCCCCGAAGCCTGGGCGCAGATCCGATACGCCTACGAGCACACCGACCGGCCGGTCGCGGACATTTGCGCGGATTACGGCATCTCCTCCGGCACGCTGCGCGACCGCATGCGGCGCTGGCACTGGACGCGGCGGCGAAAGCCCATCCCGCGCGAAGGGCCGCCGGCGTTTCTGGTCGTGGACGGGACCATCGCGCCGTCCGGCACGGCCGTGATCGTGGCGAAGCCTTCGACGCTTGCGCTGGCGGACAACGGGTCTGGGGCCGCGTCCCCCGTCGCCGCCTTGCAAGCCACCGCAGGCGACGCAGGCCCGCTTGCCCCCTTCCTTGCGCCCGCCCTGCAAGAGGCGGTCACCACCGTGCTGCCGGCCATTCAGCAGGCGCTCGCGCGCATCGCGAAGGGGACGCATTATGCCGACGATGAGGCCAAGACCGCCCGCGCCCTCGAAGCGCTGACGCGCACCTTGCGCGAGCTGAGCGGGCTGTCGGGCCGGCGGCAACGGCGGCGGTGATTGCCACACCCGGCTCGCATGTGCTCCTGATGGTGAGCCATTTGCAGTTCCGTTCGTCCCCGCGAAAACGGGGACCCAGTTCTTTGGCCAAGCGCTGGGTTCCCGCTTTCGCGGGAACGAGCGGAGTGTGTTGCCATGGCTGAGCACAAGCTACTGGATGAGGGAAAGCCTCAGGCAATGACCGACTTCACCCGCAGCGAAATCGAAGCCGGCCGGCGCCTGTTCACCGGC
>CAWFEO010000005.1:0-10233 GCA_963814885.1 uncultured Alphaproteobacteria bacterium
ATTGGCCATGCCGTGGATCATGGCGCCCCTGAGGCCGAGCTTGGTAACCGCGCGCTCGAGCTCGTCGGCGGCAGCCTTGGGATCGGCGGTAGGCAGCGCGGCAAAACCGGCCAGGCGCCGCGGGTTGGCCGCGCAAATCTCGGCAAGCCGGTCGTTGACCCCGGCGGTCAGCTTGACGGCGACGTCGGCGGGAAGCTGCTGGGTCGAAGGCGCGCCATGCGAAAGCACCTGGATGTCGATGCCGGCCTCGTCCATTTGCTGCAGCCGCACCGCGCCGACATCGCTGATCAGCGTTTTCGTCTTATCGGGAAGGCTGGCCTCGGCGCCCGCGAAGGTTTTGGACAGCTCTGGGTCCCAATAATGCTCCTCGATGGCGATGATCGGGCAGTTCGGCTTCGTCATCATGGCGCTTCCCCCGCGATGTTTTGAGGCCGCTTCCTACCAACGCCGGCCCCCCCTGTCACGGCCTGGCCGTGCCGTACACCTCGCGGACTCGCTTTGCGTGTAGCGGGGGTTTCACACCGAGCAGAGAACAGCTTTGGGTTTCACGCCAACTCAGTTATTCACAGGCTATGCTGCCAATTCTACGCATAATTCCAGTAGGCGGCGTTTCCCTCGCCATTGCGATCCTGGTGCTGGCGCTAAGCCCGCCGGGAGGTCTGCGTCCGCCTTTGACGCGGACCATGATGCCGGCGCGCGGCGCGTTGATCGCGCGCGCCGATCATCCGGAATGGCGGCAGTTGATCATCCAAGCCGCGCTGCGCCGTGCCGACGAACTGGGCCAGCTTCGCCAACTACCCGGCAAGACGCTCCCCGTCGAAATCACCGAGCCCGACCGAGCGAAAATCGGAAACACGCCAACCGCGCCCGCGGTTGCCGGTGTGCCGCTCAGTCGCGACGACGCCGAACCGGTGGACGTGACCGGGACGATCCCACAATTCCCGGACGCGGCGATGCCGGTCGGCATTGGCGAAGCCTCGTCGTTCGAATTGCCGGTGATACCGCAAGAGGAAAAGCCGCCAGTGATCCGGACGCCGCAGCGCATCCGGCCGCAACATGAAAGTCTGAACGTTGAGCCTGAGCCCAAGCCCGCCAGCCCGCCGCCTGAACGCCGGAAAAGAACGGTGCATCACAGCCGCCGCGCGCGGGTAGCGGCCAATCCGCCTGGACCATTCCAGTTCAATATATTTGAAGTGTTGTTCAAAAGCTTCAATGTCGACCCGCAAACGGGCAAGCCCCGCCGCTAAGTCCACGCTCCGTCGACGTTCGGCGCGGCGCTCCCTGCCGTTGCGCTTTATCTGACCGGCGCGACCACGCCGCCTTCCGAGGCATAGACACTCATCGGCTTGCGCGCGTTTTTGTGGGACTGAGCCTTGCGCTTGCCGGCGTGATAGTAGCCGGCCGCATAATAATGTACGGCGCGATTGGCGTTGCCGCCGGCGGCGCGATAGGCGCCGGCAAGATATTTCACCGCATAGGTCATGTTGGTGTTGGGATCGAGCAGGCCGGCGGCGCTGCCGCGATAGCCCATGGCGCGCGCGGTGCCGAGCCGGATTTGCATCAAACCATAATTGCCGGCGTGGACGACGCGCGGATTGCCGCCGCTCTCGCGCCGGATGACACGGCGAACCAGGCTCTCGGGCAGGTTGTTGGCGGCGGCATGGCTGGCAATGAGTGCATCGAGATTGCCGTTGGCGTCAAGCGATGCGGTATGCCGGTGTTGCGCCGAAACAGGTGATGCGAGAGCGGCGAGCGCGATCAGAATCGTGGCGAGTGACAGTTTGCGAGTCATGTCGGCTCCATTGCTGACGGAATTCTACGCGGCACATACTGGGGATGCCGGTTTCTCGCGGCGAACTCCGGCGGGTTTGTGGCGCAACGACGTTGATACCAGGACGGCTCATCACGAATTGATTCATGCTGTTACCGGGAAAGCTAATGCGTGAGTTCCACAGCCGCGTCCGCGGTTTTGACGCGCCTTGATGCAAATCAAAATCGCCGGCAACCGGCGGCCTAGCATCTATTTTATTGGAAGAGGGACTCTCGCCATGCCGACTGAAACCGCCGTCATCATCGCAGCAATCGTTGCGGCCTTCGTGATCTACGCCGCGGCCTTGGCCTGGGCCGATTATTATTCGCACCACCGGCCGAATTCGTAGACGTTAACCGACGCGCCGCGTCGTCGGCGCGAGCCGGAGCACTGCTCGCTGAGGCGGGACTTTTGACCCGGGTCTTGGCGGGATGGCCGTTTCCCGTTATGCCCAAGCGCGCGCCATCCGCGCGCGGCGCTTGTCGGAGCGCGGGGCCTTACGGAGCGGCCGTACTTCATGCAGTCGAACCTGCGCCCGATCGCCTCGCTGCTGCTGGCCGTTGCCTTCCTGCTCGCCGGCAACGGCCTGCAATTCACGTTGTTGCCATTGCGCGGCAACGTGGAAGACTTCAGCGACTTTGCCATCGGCGTGATCGGGTCGGCCTATTACGTTGGCTTCGTCAGCGGCTGCCTGCTGGCGCCTTACCTGATCCTGCGCGCCGGCCATATCCGCGCCTTCGCGGCGCTGGTCGCGCTCGCGGTGGTGGTCGGGCTCGCCTATCCGCTGGCGGCCGCCGTTCCCGCCTGGATCGTGTTTCGCGTGATCAACGGCTTCTGCATCGCCGGCTTTTACCTGGTCATCGAAAGCTGGCTCAACGACCGTGCCACCAACCAGAACCGCGGGCTGGTGATGTCGTCCTACGTGATCGTGAATTTTGCCGGTTTCACGGTCGGGCAATTGATGGTGACGCTCTATCCCATCAAGGCAGCCGAAGACTTCATGCTCGCCGCCATGCTGGCCTCACTCGCCATCGTTCCGGTGGCGCTCACCCGCTCGGCGCAGCCGGCGCCGATCACCATCGTCAGTTTTCGCCCGATGCAGCTTTACCGCGCGGCCCCGGTCGGCCTGGTCGCGAGCCTGATGATCGGCGCCGCCAACGGATCATTCCTCACCCTCGGCCCGCTGTCGGCGGCCGACAATGGATTCAGCGTCGCCGAGGTGGCGGTGTTCATGGGCGCGGCGACGCTCGCCGGCGCGTTGGCGCAATGGCCGGTGGGCCGGCTCTCCGACCGGGTGGACCGCCGCCTGGTGCTGCTGCTGCTGCTGATCGCGGCCGCTGCAACCGGCGTGATCTTGTGGCTGTTCGCAACCACCAGCACGCTGCTGCTGATCTTCGGATTTCTGTTCGGGGCGCTGGCGCTGCCGACCTATGCGCTCGCCGCAGCGCACGCCTATGACAAAACGCCGGTGAGCGACATGGTGCCGACCGCCGCCACCATCCTGCTCGCCAACGCCTTCGGCGCGGCGGTCGGCCCACTGCTGGCTTCGGTCACCATGGCGCTACAGGGCCCGCGCGCGCTGTTCCTGTTCACGGCGGTGGTGCAAGGCGCGCTCGCGGTCTATGTGTTCTACCGCACCACCGTGCAGGCTGCGGTGAGCGAACCGGAGAAGACCACCTTCGACCTCGCCGCCACCGCACCGGTCGGCGCCATGGTCACCGGCGAGACGCTCGATCCATCGGATCCTTCGGTGGTGATGCCGGAAGACTACCCGCCGCCGCCAAGCGACGGCGGCGAGATCAGAAGCTAGACTGTAGTGACAAACAGAAACGGGGAGGACGACAATGCCGAAGGCCTATTGGGTGGTGACCTACCGCGCGGTGAAGAATCCGGACGCCTGGCAGGCCTATGCCAAGCTGGCGGCGCCGGCGATCAACGCCGCCGGCGGGCGCTTCATCATGCGCAGCAAGCCGGCCAAGACCTGGGAGGCCGGGCTCAATGAGCGTGTTGTTGTCGTGGAATTCGACAGTCTCGACCAGGCCATCGCCGCCCACGATACGCCCAGCTACAAGGAAGCGCTCAAGGCGCTCGGCACCGGCAACGTGGAACGCGACATGCGCGTGGTGGAAGGGGCCGCCTGAGCGGGCCGGCGCAGGCCTCGGCCCGCTTCAGACTCAGCTGGCCATGAACGGATAGCGCCGATTGGCCTCGTAGGCCATTTGCCGCGCCTCGGCGAACACGTCGAGCACCTCCCCCAGGATGAAGAAGACGCGCGCGAAGCCGCCAAACAGCGCCTGCGCCTTCGGCGAATGGGAAGCTCGGATTGCAAATGTTGACATCATTGTCACCTTCTTCGCAGGTCAGATACCTGCGCCTTCAGCGTTAGAGGTTGGACAGGAACCGGCGCTCGATTTCGCGTTCGGATTCGTCGGTGAATTTGTGCCCGGGCCCAAGGAAGCGGGCGATCTGGGCTTCGGCCTTGTGCCGGCTGTGCGCCTCGATGGCGTCGATCAGGCGCTGGAAAAAACTGCGCTTGGCGCGCTGCGCCTTGGTGGGAGTTTTGGCCGGAGTTTTGGCCGGAATTTCGTGAAGCCGCGGGGCAAGGGCGGATTGAGCGTAAGCCATGGAAACCTTCTCCTTTCGGCTCCCCGGCGCTTCCCCTCCGCTTTAACGTTTTTGCTGTTGTTGCACTGCAATATATCCAGATTCGACGGTTTAGGTACCGGGGACAAAGCATGCACCCCATGCATTACACGCATGCTTTACTCACCGTTAATAAAGACTCATTCCGGGCAGGTCACAGATTTGTCAGAAATATGACGATTCAGTGATGCGCCTGCATCATAACTCATCATGCCGCTCAATCGAACAGCGCCACCGCCCGGGTCCAGCCGCCGGAGGCGGCTTTGATCTTGGCCGGGAAGCAGGCGACGGTGAAACCGTCCGGGGGGAGCTGTTCCAAATTGCACAGCTTCTCCATGTGACAATAGGGGATCTCGCGGCCGGCCTTGTGGCCCTCCCAGATGATGGCGGGGTCGTGGGTCGCCTCCCATTTCTTGCGGGTATGCGCGAAAGGCGCGTCCCAACCCCAGGCGTCGATGCCGCAGACGCGCACGCCGCGCGAGGTCAGATAGAGCGTGGCCTCGCGCCCCATGCCGCAGCCGGCGGTGAGATACTCGTCGGTGCCGATGCATTCGCTGGCCCGCGTGTTGACCAGCACGATGTCGAACGGCTGTAGCACGTGGCCGATGCGCGCAAGCTCCGCCTCCACCTCGGCCGCGCTGACCACGTGGCCGTCGGGCAGCTTGCGGAAATCAAGCTTCACCCCGGGGCGGAAGAACCAGTCGAGCGGCACCTCGTCGATGGTGATCATGCGGTTGCCGTGGATGTCCTTGGACTGGAAGTGATAAGGCGCGTCCATGTGGGTGCCGTTGTGGGTGGCGAGCGACACAAACTCGACCGCCCAGGCTTCGCCGTCCGGCAGGTCCTCGGCTTTCAGGCCGGGAAAAGCCTCGAGCAGCGTCCAGGCGTTTTCCTTGCCGGTCTTGTAGTCGATCTTCGGCCGCATGAAGGGCGGATCGAGCACCGTTTCGTTGTCGAGCGCGATCGAGATGTCGAGCATGCGGCTGGGCAGTTTCATGGGCGGCCTCCTTAGGGCGCGTTTTTGTTGATGGGCGCGGATGCTAGAGCAGAACGCGCGCGCGGCAAACTCGGCGTAACCCTCTCCCTATTGAGGGGAGGGAGCGCGCTGTGCTCGCGTCAATGCTGGTCCCCGCTTGCGCGGGAACGAGCGGATACCGCCAGCGGATATTCGCTGATCTTGTGCCAATGGATCTGAAGAAGCCGCGACGGGATCATGCCGTCGGGCGTACGGATCTGGATATCGATCATTTCGTCGGTCGAAGCACGCCGCGCCGAAAGTGCGCCGTCCAGTCCGAGCGGCGCCGCCGTCGCCGGATTGAGCGACATGGTGCCGAGATCGGTGACCTCGAAGCCCGCGGCTTTCAGCCGCTCGGTGTAGAAGCGCTTGACGTCTTCGAGCGGGGCGCGGGTTCCGATCTCGAGCGAATGAAATCCCGACGGCGCCCGCTGCGAAGTGACCGTGCTCGACTGCACCGTCCAGGCACCGGGATAGACCGGCACCCATTCCGGCCGTGGCAGGTTTTGACCGAACTGCATGTGGGAGAGGCTGCCGTCCTGCTCGACGGCGGTCGCGTTCCATGGGCCCATGACCCAATAGATCAGCCTGCCCGCGTGGGACGCCCCGAACACGAGCGCGACGACGACAAGGACTGGAAACAGCCAGCGCATCGGCGAGCTTATGCCGTGCCCGGCCTTCGCGTTCAAATCACAAGCGCCTAAATGGTGAGCGAAGGGTAACGGCCCAGCAATCTCAAATCTCGCCCACACGGCCTGGCAGGCCTGGGCATGACAGCCAGCGGCGTCCCGCGCTACGATCCGCCCCGAATAAAAAGCCCTAGCCCAAGGAGCCCTCCGTCATGGCCAAGAAAGCTTACTGGATTTCCGCCTATCGCGAGATCAAGGATCCCGCCAAGCTCAAGGCCTATGCCGAGATGGCGCCGAAGGCGACCATCCCCTTCGGCGCCCGCTATCTCTGCAAAGGCGTGCCGCAGGTGACCCACGAGGCCGGCCTGAAGGAGCGCATCGTGATCTCCGAATTCCCCAGCCTGGAACAGGCGATCGCCGCGCACGATTCGCCCGGCTATCAAGCCGCGCTCAAAGCGCTCGGCGACGGTGCCGTGCGCGACCTGCGCATCATCGAGGGCGAGGAATGACGCTGAAGGCGCTCGCACGCCAGCCGCTGATCCGGCTGCTCGCCATCAATTGCGCCGCCGGCGTGGCCGCGGCGCTGTTGATGCTGGGCGGGCTGTTGACGCTCAACCCGGGCAACCTGCGCGCGCTCATCCTCGCCGACCGCATGGGCGCGGTGGCGCTCGGGCTGCTGCTTTTCGGGCTGGTGGTGACTTTCGGCAGCGTGGCCATGGGCTCGGCCATCATGGCGCTGGAGCAAGGAGCGCGACGGCGGCGGGCATGGCCGCCAGGCGCAAGCGCTTCCGGCCCGGTTGCGCAAGACCGGCCGCATGCCTATATAACGGCCTTCCGATTGAGCTTGACCTTGCCGTTTCGGCCCACGGGCCCTTTCCCAAGAACTCGCAAAAATCCGGATATGAGGCCCATGCGAATGGTTCGCATGGGGCATCTTCGTGTTGAAAGCGCGTTCGGACGCAAAACCGGTTCCGGCTTTTGCAGACCACGCATTTGACGCGCACGTTGCGTTTTCAAAAGGAGGCCACTTTGGCCACAGGTATCGTTAAGTTCTTCAACTCCCAAAAAGGCTTCGGCTTTATCGTGCAGGACAACGGCGGCCCGGATGTGTTCGTTCACATCTCGGCGGTCGAGCGCGCCGGCATGAGCAACCTCAACGAGGGCCAGAAGCTTTCGTTCGACGTCGAGGCCGACCGCAAGAACGGCAAGTCCGCCGCCACCAATCTCGAAGCGGCCTGACGACTGCATGGCTGGAGGAACCCCGCGCTTGCGCGGGGTTTTTCTTTTTCCTATAGGTTCGCGCGCAGGATCAGAATCATGGCCAAGAAACCGGGAACCAATCCCAAAGGCGAATTCGTGTTCTTCGACGTGGTCTACGAGGACGGCTCGCAGCGCTCCAACCGGCGTGTGCCGGCCGAGCTCTTGGGCGGGCTGGAGAAGGACGAGCCGGCGCGCGGCTTCATCATCGAGCAGGACCGCGAGATCGCGGAGAAATCCGGCCGGGCGCCGCTGAAGATCAAAACCATCGCGCGCGTCGGGGCGAAGCCGAAGAAGATCATGAAGGTGGGCTGACGGAGCGGTCGTCAGCGTGTGACCGATTCGCCCGACCTCATGGTGAGGAGGCGCGAAGCGCCGTCTCGAACCATGAGGCCGCCCCATCCTTCGAGACGCGGCGCTTACGCGCCGCTCCTCAGGATGAGGCGGAATAAGCTACTGTCTTCCCCTCACGGCCGCCCACCCAGCCGCTCGGAAAACAGCACCAGCGCGCGGCGATAGATCTCCGAGCGGTTCCACTCGCGCATGACCTCGAAATTGGCGGTGCCCAGGGCGTAGGGCTGGCCGGCGTGCCAGCCGTTCACCTTCAACAGGTTGGCGGTGGAGGCGAGTACGTCCGGCACCGAGTGGCGCAAATCGACATGGCCGTTGCCGTCGTAGTCGACGCCGTACTTGATATAGGACGACGGCAGAAACTGCGTCTGCCCGATTTCACCGGCGTAGGCGCCGACCAGATCGCGCTGCGGCAGGTCGCCGCGCTGGAGAATGCGCAACGCCGCGATCAGTTCGCGCTGGAACAAGTCGGTGCGGCGGCAGTCCCAGGCGAGCGTCGCCTGCGTGCGGATGACCGGACGCTTGCCCATGTCGCCTGAGCCGTTGTCGCTTTCCATGGTCCAGATCGCCATCAGCAATTCTTTCGGCACGCCGAACTGCCGCTCGACGCGCGCCAGAAGCTTGGCGTTGCGCTGCATCAGCTTGGCGGCGCGCTTGACGCGGGCGGCGCCGACGCGCGTCTTGATGAATTTTTCGAAGTTGCCATGGCGGCGGAAGGCGTGGGCCTGGCGGCGATCGAAGCTCAGCACTGCTTGATCGGGGGTGAGGCCGGCGAAGGCCTGTTTGATGATGACGAGCGAGATGCCGGCGGCCTGCGCATCGCGCGCCATGGCGTTGAGGAAAGTGTTGAAATTGCCGCCGCATTTCGCCGCCTGCGCCGGCGCCGCCAGCGCAGACACGATCAGCAAAGCCGCGAGCAGGCGTCCGGTCATGGCCATGGCAGCATCGCCTCTGCGGGCGGGCCTAAGCCAGCGGAACCTGTCGGCGGCGCGGATTTGCCGCATCCCGTGCATTAAAAGTGTGGAAAGCACTTGTTCCCTCGTTGATTGCGAAGCTTCCCGCCTCGGCTAGACTAGGCGCCCTCGATCAGTCAGGGGCGCACACCATGGCAAATTCATTCACGGCGCTGAAGAAGGAATATTTGGCGCTCTGGAACACGCTGCAGATCCGGACGCAACGCACGGCCGAAGTTCAGCACATTTTCGGCAAGCTCACCAACCCCGCGGCCAAGGCGCGCTATCAGGCGGTGGAAACCGCTACCGGCGTGCCCTGGTACGTCATCGCGCTCATCCACAATCTCGAAGCCGGGCGGCGCTTCGACTGCCACCTGCACAACGGCGATCCGCTGACGGCGCGCACGCGGCACGTGCCGAAAAACCGGCCGCCGCATGGCAGTCCGCCCTTCACCTGGGAGGACAGCGCCAAGGACGCGCTCGAATACGACGAGCTGACCAACATCTCGCCGTGGACGGTGGAGCGCATCGCCTACGAGCTGGAGAAATACAACGGCTTCGGCTACCGCAACCACCACGCCCATGTGAAGTCGCCGTACCTGTGGAGCTTCGGCAACATCTACACCAGCGGCAAATACATCGCCGACGGCCGCTGGTCGGAAACCGCGGTCAGCGACCAGTGCGGCGCCATGATCATGCTGCGCTACCTGATCGATCAGGGCACCATCGCCGTGCCGACGGAGGGGCACGCGCCGCCGCCGGAACCGCAGCCCGCCCCGCCGAGCGCGCCGCATTATCCCGGCTACTATCTCGAACGCGGCATCGAGAACGACAACAATGTCGAGATCCTGCAGCGGCGCCTGCGCGACCTCAACATCGAACCCGGCCCCATCGACGGCGATTTCGGCGAACTGACCGAACACGGCGTGCGGCTGTTCCAGGCGCGCTCGGCCGACGAGACCGGCGCGCCGCTGGAGATCGACGGCATCGTCGGGCCGAAGACCTGGGCCGCGATGTTCACGCCCGGCACGACCTCCGTGCCCGACACGCCGCCGCCGCCCGCCAACAGCCTGGCGGCCGCGCTACTCGACATCGCCGGCGAGCAGGTGGGCGTGCGCGAGCAGCCGCTCGGCTCCAACCGCGGGCCCGAGGTCGACGCCTACATCCGCGCCGTCGGGCTCGACCCGAGCCAGGACAGCTATCCGTGGTGCATGTGCTTCGTGTACTGGTGCCACAAGCAGGCGACCGAACAGGTCAACGCGCCCAACCGCGTGCCGAAGAGCGGCAGCGTGCACGGCGCCTGGGGCCAGTCCCACGACAAGCCGGGCGTGACGCTGGTGACGGCCTCCGCCGCGCAACGCAACCCGGCGCTGGTGAAGCCGGGCATGGTGTTCTTCATCGACACCGGCCATTCGCACGGCCACGTCGGCATCGTCGCCGACAACGTCAACGGCCTGCTGGAGACGATCGAGGGCAACACCAACGACAACGGCGGCCGCGAAGGCGTCGGCGTGTTCCGGCGCACGCGCCGGCGCATCGAGCACATCAACCTGGGCTTCGGCGGCTACGCGTGAG
>CAWFEO010000006.1:0-50017 GCA_963814885.1 uncultured Alphaproteobacteria bacterium
GCGGCCGGCCGTTCACCACCATGGCGCAGGAGCCGCACATGCCGACCCGGCAGGCAAAGCGGTAGGAGAGGGTAGGGTCGTGCTCGCGTTGGATTTCGGTCACCACGTCGAGCACGGTCTGGTGGGTGCGGCGTGCAATGGAGAAGTGCTGGAAGTGCCCGCTCTCGGTCCCGCGCCAGATATCGACGCCGAGCGCGGCGTCCCCGGCGGTTGCGGCCGTCATCGCTGCATGCCCCACCGATGGACCGTGCGGCTATAGCGATCTTGTCTCATCTTGGAGGTCCGAATTGGTTCGATTCTTTTCGCTTCTCGCTCTTCACCCATCGTGCGTCATTTTGCGATAGCGTGGCAACCGCCATTTTCGCCAAGGAGCCGCCGATGTCTCAAGCCGCCCAGACGATCCGTAATGCGCTGTTCGAGCGCTTCGGCGAGCGCTTCGAGGTGGATGAAAGCCTGCCCGGGCTTGACGAGTTGGCGCGTCTTGCGTCTCGCCGTGTGCGCCGGCGCTATCAGGCGCGCGATGTGGCGCCGGAGCTGCTGCGTCTGCTGTGCGCCTGTGCGCTCAGCGCGCCGTCGAAAAGCGATCTGCAGCAGGCCGACATTCTCATTGTGCGGGACAACGAAAGGCGCGGGGCCATTGCCGATCTGCTGTCCGGCATGCCGTGGGTCCGCGAGGCGCCGGTGTTTCTGGTCTTCCTCGCCAACGGGAGCCGCGTGCCGAAAATTTCGCAGATGCGGGACAAGCCGTTTCCCAACGACCATTTCGATCTTTTCTTCAATGCGACCGTGGACGCGGCGATCGTGCTCGCGACTTTCCTGCGCGCCGCCGATGCGGCCGGTCTCGGTTGCTGCCCGATCAGCGTCATCCGCGATCACGCCCGCGCGGTAAGTGAATTGCTGGCGCTGCCGGAGAAGGTCGTGCCGGTGGCCGGCATGTGCGTGGGCTGGCCGGCGGAAGAGGGCGGGATTTCGCCGCGTCTGTCGCTGGCGACGACGCTGCACGCGGAGCGTTTCTCCGATAGCGATCTCGCCGCTGAGATCGACGCCTATGACCGCCGGCGCGCTGGGCAGCGCCCTTTTCGCAATCAGCGCGATGTCGCGCGCTTCGGCCGCGCGGAGTTTTACGGCTGGTCGGAGGACAAGGCGCGGCAATACGCGACGCCCGCCCGCGCCGATTTCGGCGCGTTCGTGCGGGCGCAAGGTTTTCGGCTCGACTGAGCGCACGCCGCTTATCTCAGATCCGACCAGTAGTGCAGCGTATCGGTGCGGCACATTGACAGCCGCCATTCCGCCGGCCGGCCGTCGGCCGCAATCGCGGTGCGGTCGATCGACAACAGCGGCGCGCCCGGCTGCAACCCGAGATGCTTGGCATCGCGCGGCGTGGCGGCGACTGCCTTGAGCTTTTCCGACGCGCGCACCATGGTGACGCCGAAATCGGAGCGGTAGAGCTCGTACAGATTATTGGGCAGCGCGCGTTTCTCGATACCCGGGAACAGCACGCGCGGCAGCAAGATGCGTTCGACAATGCAGACCCGGCCGGCGAGCGAGCGCAACCGCTCGATGCGCACGATGCGCGCGCCGGGGCGCAGCGCGAGCGCCGCGGCCGCGCGCTTGTCGGCGGTGGCCGCCTCGACACTCAAGATTTGGCTTTCCGGAAATTCGCTTTCGCCGCTGTCCGGAATGAGCTTGAAGAATTGAAACAGGATGCGCGCTTCGTCGTGGCGGGCAACGAAGGTGCCCTTGCCCTGGCGCCGGACCACGAATTTTTCCGCTTCCAGCTCGTCGAGCGCCTTGCGGACGGTGCCCTGCGATACGCCGAGATCGCCGGCCAGCTCGGATTCGCTCGGCAGCGCGGCGCCCGGCGGCCATTCGCCATCGACGATGCGTTTGACCAGGAGATCGCGGGCCTGCCGATAAAGCGGGCGGAATCCGAGTGGCTCGCGTGCTGCCGCGCGCAGCGTCCGCGGCTCGATCCGTGGCTCGTCCATGCCCGCCGTCTCTCCACGCGGCGCCCCCTGCGAGGCCCCACATTGACTCTTCACTCTTATGTCTTATAGAGGACTTTAGCAAGAAAGTGAAACGAGGGACGTACCATGGGCATTCCGCAATTCCTGGTGCACAACAAAAAAGACACGGTCGGCGTGATCGTCATTGAGGGCCTTAAGGCCGGCACGCAGATGATGGGTGTGAACACCTCAAACAACTCGACCCTGCGGCTGAAATCCAAGGCCAATATCCCGATCGGCCATAAGGTCGCGCTCACCGACATCAAGAACGGTGACACCGTCTGGAAATACGGCCAGGACATCGGCAAAGCGGTCGCCGATATCCCCAAGGGCGGACACGTGCACGTGCACAATCTCAAGACCAAGCGGTGGTGACATGGCAAAAAAGCGCAAATCGAATATGACATTCATGGGCTACCGGCGTGAGAACGGCCGCGTCGGCGTGCGCAACCACGTCGTCATCCTGCCGCTCGACGACATTTCCAACGCCGCCTGCGAGTCGGTGGCCAATCAAATCAAGGGCACGCTCGCCATCCCGCACGCCTATGGCCGCTTGCAGTTCGGCGCGGATCTCGATCTGTTTTTCCGCACCATCATCGGCACCGGCTGCAACCCGAACGTCGCCGCGGTCGTGGTGATCGGCATCGAGGAAGGCTGGACCAAGCGCGTCGTCGATGGCATCAAGAAAACCGGCAAGCCGGTCACTGGCTTCGGCATCGAGCGCACCGGCGACCTGATGACGGTGGAGAAGGCCAGCCGCGTCGCCAAGGATTACTTGCAATGGGCGTCGGAGCTGAAGCGCGAGGAATGCGACATTTCCGAATTGTGGGTGTCGACCAAATGCGGTGAAAGCGACACCACCACCGGACTCGGTTCGTGCCCGACCGTCGGCAACATGTACGACAAGCTGATCCCGAAGGGCATCACCGGCGTGTTCGGCGAGACCTCCGAGATCACCGGCGGCGAGCATATCGCCAAGGCGCGCGCCATCAGCCCGGCGGTCGGCGAGAAATGGATGAAAGTCTGGCAGGCCTATGAGGACGAGGTCATCCAGGCGCATAAGGTCGACGACCTTTCCGACTCGCAGCCGACCAAAGGCAACATCATCGGCGGTCTCACGACCATCGAGGAAAAGGCGCTCGGCAATCTGGAGAAGATCGGGCGCAAGTGCCAATTCATCGACGTGCTGGAGCCGGCGGAGACACCGCGCAAGGGACCCGGTCTTTACTACATGGACACCTCGTCGGCGGCGGCCGAATGCGTGACGCTGATGGCGGCGGCCGGCTACGCGGTGCACACTTTCCCGACTGGGCAGGGCAACATCGTCGGCAACCCGATCGTGCCGGTGATCAAGATTTCCGCCAATCCGCGCACCGTGCGCACCATGTCCGAGCACATCGATCTCGACGTAACCGGCATATTGCGGCGGGATATGACCATCGCGGAAGCCGGCGATGCGCTGATCAAGATGGTGATGCGCACCGCGAACGGCCGGTTGACCGCGGCGGAAACGCTCGGCCACCGGGAATTCGTGATCACCAAGCTTTATCGCAGCGCCTGATAAATTCGCGCGGACGATGGCCGCGATCGTGATTTGCGAGTTCATGGACGAGGATGCCGTCACCGGCATCCTCGCCGGCCATGACGTGCTCTATGACGCCGCCTTGGTCGACCGCCGCGGCGACCTGGTCGCGGCGCTCTCCGAGGCGCGCGCGCTGATCGTGCGCAACCGCACCAAGGTGGATGCCGATCTGCTGGCGCAAGCGCCGAAGCTGCAAGCCGTCGGCCGGCTCGGCGTCGGTCTCGACAATATCGACGTCGCCGCCTGCAAGGCGCGCGGCATCGCCGTCTATCCGGCGACCGGCGCCAATGACGCCGCGGTGGTGGAATATGTCATCGGAACGATGCTGACGCTGCTGCGCGGCGCATTCGCCGCTACCGGGGCGGTGATTGCCGGGGAATGGCCTCGCACCGAACTGCTGGGCCGCGAGGCCGGCGGCAAACGGCTGGGGCTTATCGGTTTCGGCGCCATCGGCCGCAAGACCGGTGCCGCCGCCGCGGCGCTCGGCATGGAGATTTGCGCCTACGATCCGCATATCTCCGTCGGCGACCAGCCCTGGGGCAAGGTCGCGCCGCTCGCGCTCGATGCCTTGCTGAAGACGAGCGACGTCGTGTCGCTGCACGTGCCGCTCACCGATGCGACTCGCAACCTGCTCGACGCCGGGAATATTGCTCGCATGAAACCCGGCGCCGTGTTGATCAACGCCGCGCGCGGCGGCGTGCTTGACGAGGCCGCGGTCGCCGCTGCGTTGAAAGCGGGCGCGCTCGGCGGCGCCGCGCTCGACGTGTTCGCGCAGGAGCCGTTGTCGAAAGAGCGCGCGCAGGTTTTCACCGGCTGCCGCAACCTGATATTGACGCCGCACATCGCCGGGCTGACCGTGGAATCCAATGTGCGCGTGTCGCGCCTGGTGGCGGAAAAGATCCGCGATCATCTGGCAGGATCAAGCTGATGCCGACAATGACGCTGGCCGAGGCCGAGGCGCTGGTGACCGAGACGCTGACGCGCTGCCGCACCGACGCGGCCAACGCGCAAAGCGTTGCGCGCGCGCTGGTCGGCGCCGAGGCGGAAGGGCAGAAGGGCCACGGATTGTCGCGGCTGCCGACCTATGCGGCGCAAGCCAAGATTGGCAAGGTCGACGGCGCTGCCAAGCCTGCGCTGGAATGGCGGCGGCCGGCGGCGGCGGTGGTGGACGCCAAGAACGGCTTTGCCTATCCCGCGATCGACCTGGCGCTCGCTGCGCTGCCGCAGGCCGCGCAAATGCACGGGATCGTCGCCGCGGCCATCACCCGCTCGCACCATTGCGGCGTGGTCGGTCACCCGGTCGAGCATTTGGCGCAAAGTGGCCTGATGGCGCTGATGTTTGCCAATACGCCGGCGGCGATCGCGCCCTGGGGCGGCGCCAAAGCGGTGTTCGGCACCAACCCAATCGCCTTTGCCTGTCCGCTGCCGGGCAAGCCGCCGATCGTCGTGGACCTGTCGCTGTCGAAAGTCGCGCGTGGCAATATCCTCGCCGCCAAGCAGAAGGGCGAAAAAATTCCCGACGGCTGGGCTCTCGACGGTGAAGGCAAGCCGACCACGGATCCGGCCGCCGCGCTCGCCGGCACCATGCTGCCGCTCGGCGACGCCAAGGGCACCGCGCTGGCGCTGATGGTGGAATTGCTGTCCGCCGGCCTCACCAATGCACACTTCGCCGCCGAAGCTTCTTCATTCCTCGACGCCAAGGGCCCGCCGCCCGGAACCGGGCAATTGCTGATCGCGTTCGATCCCGGTGGATTCGGCGGGTCGCTCGATCATTTCGCGGCGCTCGCCGCGTCGATCGAGGCGCAACCGGGCGCGCGGCTGCCGGGTGCGCGGCGGCTGACGGCGCGCGCCAAGGCCGAGCGCGAAGGTGTTACGGTGACGGACGCGCTGCTCGCCGAGATCGCGGCCATATAGTTTAAGGAGCGACGATGACCCAACCGACCATCATCACATGCGCGATCACCGGCGCGTTGCCGCGCAAGGCGCAGACACCGGCGGTGCCGGTGACGCCGGCCGAGCAGATCGAATCGACGCATGAAGCCTACGAAGCCGGCTGCGCGCTGGTGCACATCCATGTACGCAACAAGGACGAAAGCCCGTCATCCGCTCCGGAATTGTTTGCGCAGGTGCAGGAGGGCGTAAAGAAGCACTGCCCCGGCATGATCATCCAATTTTCCACTGGTGGGCGCGGCCGCAACCAGAACGAACGCGGTGCTTCGCTCAGCCTCAAGCCGGACATGGCTTCGCTTGCCACCGGCTCGGTCAATTTCGCCAAGCAGATCTACGAGAACGCGCCCGATCTGGTCGAGGGCCTGGCGCAATCGATGCTCGATTACAACGTCAAGCCGGAGATCGAGGCGTTCGACCTGGCGATGCTCTACAACGCGCGCGATCTGGCCGAGCGCGGCTTGATCAAGAAGCCGCTGCACGTGCAGTTCGTCATGGGCATTCCCAACGCGCTGCCGGCGCGCCGCAAGGTGCTGGAGTTCCTGGTGTCGGAGCTCAAAGACATCATGCCAGACGCGACCTGGGCGGCGGCCGGCATCGGCCGCCATCAGCTCGAGATCAACACGTGGACGCTCGAATTGGGCGGCCACCTGCGCACCGGCCTGGAAGACAACATCAAGTTCGACCGCGACCGCCTGGCCAAGAGCAATGCCGAGCTGGTCGGGCGCCTGCGCGATCTCTGCGGCCAATACGGCCGCCATGCCGCCACCCCGCAGGAAGCCCGCGCCATTCTCAAACTGGCGCCGGCCTGACATCGGCGCAAATGTCGGTCTGATCCGGCGCGCGGCAGCGCCGGGCCCGGGCCGCTTGACTCTTGCACGATTGTTCAATAATCGTTGAAATATGGAAACGACAGACACCGTCGCGGCTTTGGCCGCGCTGGCGCAGGAGCACCGTCTGGCGATCTTCCGCCTGCTGGTGCAGGCGGGGCCCGAGGGCCTGCCGGCCGGGCAGGTGGCCGAACGCTTGAGCCTCGCACCCAACACGCTGACCTTTCATTTCGACCGGCTGCGGCTGGCCGGCCTGGTCACCGTGCGCCGCGAGGGCCGCTCGATGATCTACGCCGCGCAGTTCGAAACCATGAACGCGCTGCTCGGCTTTCTGACCGATAACTGCTGCCAAGGCTCGCCGGAAGAATGCGCGCCGGCCGTCTGCCAGCCCGCCAAATCCAAATCGTCAAAATCGACGCGCGGCAAAAACCTCGTGTCCTGAACGGGAGGACGCCATGAAGCGTATGCACGTGCATGTCTCGGTCGCCGATCTCAGCCAGGCGGTCGGCTTCTATTCAGCCTTGTTCGCCGTCGAGCCCGGCGTCCTCAAGGACGACTATGCCAAGTGGATGCTCGACGATCCTTGCGTCAACTTCGCGATTTCGACGCGCGGGCGCGAACCCGGGCTCGATCATCTCGGCATCCAGGTCGAGAGCGCCGACGAGTTGAAGGACATTTACGGCCGGCTGCGCGAGGCGGGCGGCGCCATCCTCGAAGAGGGCCAGACCACCTGCTGCTACGCGCAGTCGGAAAAATCCTGGATCGACGATCCGGCCGGCATTTCCTGGGAAGCCTTCCACACCACCGGCGAATCCACCGACTACGGCACCAGCGTGCAGAAAGGCGCGCAGATCGCGCACGCTAATGCCTGCTGCGCGCCGCAAGCCGCCGCCGAAAAGAAACCCGCGTCAGCCTGTTGTTAGGGTGTCATCATGCAACGCAATGTTCTGTTTCTCTGCACCGGCAATTCCGCCCGTTCGGTCATGGCCGAGGCCATCCTCAACCGCGCCGGCCAGGGGAAATTTCGCGCCTTTTCGGCCGGCAGCCAGCCGAAGGGCAAGATTCATCCCTACACGCTCGATCTGCTGCGCAAGCTGCACTACGACGTGAGCGGCGCGCGCTCGAAAAGCTGGCTGGAATTTGCTCAAGCCGATTCCCCCAAGCTCGATTTCGTCTTCACCGTCTGCGACAACGCCGCCGGCGAAACCTGCCCGATCTGGCCGGGCCAGCCGATGACGGCGCATTGGGGGGTGCCGGATCCGGCGGAAGCCACCGGCACCGAAGCGGAAATCCGCTTCGCCTTCGCCGATGCGCTGCGCATGCTCACCAACCGCATCAATATTTTCGTCAGCCTGCCGCTCGAGAAGCTCGACCGCTTGAGCCTGCAAAAGAAGCTCGACGAAATCGGCAAGGCCAGGGACGCCGCTACGCCGGAAACCGCCGCCTGACAGGCGATCGAACCAGCGGACTTAAACCATGTCGACCTTCGAACGTTACCTCACCCTTTGGGTGGCGCTTTGCATCGTTGTCGGGATTGCGCTCGGGCACATTTTCCCGTCGGTGTTCCACGTCATCGGTGCGGCGGAGATCGCCAAGGTCAACATGCCGGTGGCGGTGCTGATCTGGCTGATGATCATCCCGATGCTGGTGAAGATCGACTTCGCGGCGCTGTCGCGGGTCAAGGAGCACTGGCGCGGCATCGGCGTCACGCTGCTCATCAATTGGGCCGTGAAGCCGTTCTCCATGGCCTTTCTCGGTTGGCTGTTCATCGGCTGGCTGCTGCGGCCCTATCTGCCGCCGGACCAGATCAGCAGCTACATCGCCGGGCTCATTCTGCTGGCGGCGGCCCCTTGCACGGCCATGGTGTTCGTTTGGAGCAACCTGTCGGACGGCGAACCGCATTTCACGCTGAGCCAGGTCGCGCTCAACGACGTGATCATGGTGTTCGCCTTCGCGCCGATCGTCGGACTGCTGCTGGGTCTGTCGGCGATCACCGTGCCGTGGGAGACCTTGCTGCTGTCGGTGGTGCTTTACATCGTGGTGCCGGTGATCATCGCGCAGATCGTCCGCCGCGGCACGCTCGCCGGCGGCGGGGAGGCCGGACTTCAGCGGTTATTGTCCACGCTGCAGCCGGTTTCGCTGGTGGCGCTGCTGGCCACGCTGGTGCTGCTGTTCGGCTTCCAGGGCGAGCAAATTCTGGCACAGCCGCTCATCATCGCGATTCTGGCGGTGCCGATCCTCATCCAGGTCTATTTCAACGCCGGGCTGGCTTACCTGCTCAATCGCGCCGCCGGCGAAGCCCATTGCGTTGCCGCGCCATCGGCGCTCATCGGCGCCAGCAACTTTTTCGAGCTGGCGGTTGCCGCCGCCATCAGCCTGTTTGGCTTCAACTCGGGCGCGGCGCTAGCGACCGTGGTCGGGGTGCTGATCGAGGTGCCGGTGATGCTGTCGGTGGTTAAGATCGTCAACAGCACCCGCGGCTGGTACGAGGCGGGCGCGACCGTGCGCCGCGTAGCGGGCGAGAAGGCTGAACCGGCGGAATAAGCTGTAAAGACGTCAGCGCGCGGCTGGATTCCAAATTCCGCGAAATTTGATGTGGTTCAAAGCCTTGCGGCACGGCCGCGCGATGGCTTGAAATAATTTACCGCCAAATGGGGCCGTGCCGAGGACCCGTCCGCTCGGCGCAACCGTTTGCCGTCGTGCTATGCTCGTCGCGAAGAGGTTCAGGGAGGGACGTTATGCCGCTTTGGCAGCGATTGGGCATTACGCTTGTGACCATGTTGTTGACGAGCTTCATTGCCGGTCTGCTCTGGCATGGGATTTTCAATACCGATATGCCGAGCTATCTCAGCGGTGTCGTCGGCGGCGCTACGGCGGTGCCGATGTGGGAATTTTTAAAGCGCGTGGGTCCAAGCTCCCAAGCGTAACACGCGCGCCAATTATCTTTTTACCCGACGTCGCTGTCGAAATCCGGCTTCGCCGGGTTTGTGCCGTATTAGCCTGACGAGCGCCGCCCCCGTTACCACAGCCCCTTCAGCCGCCCGCCGTCGGTATTGAGCGACACGCCGGTGATGTAGCTCGCCCGCTCCGAGCACAGGAACACGGTAGCGTTGGCGAGTTCCTCCGGCTTGCCCATGCGGCCGAGCGCGTTCTTCTTCGCCGCCACCTTGCGCGCTTCGTCTTCCGACTTCACGCCGAATTCCTGCTTCATGCCTTCGGTGTTGCGCACCCACAGGTCGGTGGCGACCCAGCCCGGGCAGATGGCGTTGACCAGCACGTTGTCTTCCCCGAACTCGGTCGACAGCGATTTGGTGAGGTTGAGCAGCGCGGAATTGGTCATGCCTGAGCCGAACATGTACGGATCGGGTTCCTTGCCGGCGCCGCCGATGGTGTTGACGATGCGGCCCCATTTCTGCGCCTTCATCATCGGATAGACCGCGCGGATGGCGCGCAGGAAGCCGAACAGCTTGGTGTCGAGCTGGTTCTTCATCTCGTTGTCGTCGAGCACCGCGAAGCGGCCGGAATACATCTGGCCGGCGTTGTTGACGAGGATGTCGACGCCGCCGAGCCTCTCGCGGGCGGTCTCGACCATTTTCGTAATGTCGGATTCCTTGGTCATGTCGGCGACCACCGCATGGACTTCGCCGCCGGTGCGCTTGGCGAGGTCGTCGCGCGCCGCGTTGAGCTTTTTCTCATTGCGGCCGGTGATCAGTACCCGCGCGCCCTCTTCGAGGAACTGGCGTGCCGTTTCAAAGCCGATGCCGCTGGAGCCGCCGGTAACGATGGCGCGGCGGCCCTTGATGCCCAGATCCATGATTGCCTCCCCGTGATCTGCTTTTGTTGCCGGCGCTCATAGCACAGCCGGATGCAAAGCAAGAGGGGAAAGGGTCAGCGCCCCTGATAGGACGGCGTGCGCACGACCAGGCCGTCGAGCGCTTCCGTCACCTTGATCTGGCAGGACAGCCGCGAGGTCGGCGTGATCTCGAAGGCGGTGTCGATCATGTCTTCTTCCTCGGGTGAGGGCGGGCCGACCACCGGGAACCATTTTTCGTCCACATGCACCAGGCAGGTGGCGCAGGTGCAGGAGCCGCCGCATTCGGCGACGATGCTGGCGACGTCGTTGCGCTGGGCCGTTTCCATCACGGTCGCGCCGATCTCGGCCTCGACCGTGTGCACGGTGCCGTCATGTTCGATGAAGGTGATCTTCGGCATCGAATTTAGGCGACGCCAAGCTTCTTCTGCAGGCTGGTCGAGGAGGTGGTGTATTGGAACACCAGCTTTTTGTCGGGATAGACGTAGTGATAGGCCTGTTGCGACATCAGCGCCGCCTCGTGGAAGCCGGAGAGGATGAGCTTGAGCTTGCCCGGATAGGTGTTGATGTCGCCGATGGCGAACAGGCCGGGGATATTGCTCTCGAAGGTGCCGGTATCGACCGGGATCAGGTTGTCCTTCAGTTCGATGCCCCAGTCGGCGACCGGGCCGAGCTTCATGGTGAGGCCGAAGAACGGCAGCATGGCGTCGATCTCGACGCGCGCGGTCGCGCCCGCCTTGTCCTTGATGCTGACGGCGGTGAGCTTGCCGCCGTCGCCTTCCAGGTCGGTCACCTGGCCGATTTTCAGATCCATGCCGCCGGCGGCGACTAGTTCGCGCATCTTGTTGACGCTGTCGGGCGCGCCGCGGAATTCGTCGCGCCGGTGCACCAGCGTCAGCCGCTTGGCGAGCGGCTGCAGATTGAGCGTCCAGTCGAGTGCGAATCGCCGCCGCCGACGATCAGCAGCCGCTTGTCGCGGAAATTTTCCATCTTGCGCACGGCGTAGAACACCGATTGTTCTTCATAAGGTTCGATGCCGTTGATCGGCGGCCGCTTGGGCTGGAACGAGCCGCCGCCGGCGGCGATCACCACGCATTTCGCTTCGAAAGTCTTGCCGGAGTCGGTGCGGACGCGAAATTCCGGCTCGCCGATCTTTTCCAGCGTCGTCACCATCTCGCCGAGATGGAAGGTCGGGCTGAACGGCTTAATCTGCTCCATCAGCGCCTCGGTCAGGCCGTGGCCGGTGATGTAAGGAATACCGGGAATGTCGTAGATCGGCTTTTCCGGATAGAGCTCGGCGCACTGGCCGCCGACCTTGTCGAGAATGTCGACCAGATGCGCCTTGACGTCGAGCAGGCCGAGTTCGAACACCGCGAACAGGCCGACGGGCCCCGCGCCGATAATCAGTACGTCGGTCTTGATCGTGTCGCTCATTCGCTTTGCCCGGCTACGGCCGGTTCCTTATACATTGTGATGCAGGCGTCATGCCGGCTCGCGGGTGCGAGTCTTCGCCGCCGGGATGATGCGCATGAGCCCCGCCAGGCACTGTTCGGGCGTCTTGCCGGTGGTGAGGAGGGCCGTATCCGCTTTGGCGTAGAGCGGCTCCCGGCTCTTGAGAATGGCGATCAGGTCCTCCATGGCGCGGCCACTGTTGGCCATCGGCCGCAAGTCGCCCTGCGCAATGACCCGCTGCATATGGTCTTCCGGGTTCGCACGCACCCAGACGGTGAAGCATGAAGACAACAACAATTCCATGCTGGCCGGATCGGTGACAATCGAGCCGCTGGTAGCCATCACGAAATAGCGGTGCTGGCTCAGTATGCTGTCGAGCGCCTCGCGCTCGGCGCGGCGGAAAGTCTCCTGGCCGAACAGCTCGAAGATTTCGCTCAACGAGGCGCCGCTGCGTTTTTCGATCTCGCGGTCGAGCTCGATAAAGGGTACGCCGAGCCTGTCCGCCAGCAGGCGGCCGAGCGTGGACTTGCCGCCGCCGCGCAGGCCGATCAGCGCGACGCGCCGGCGCCGCAACTTCTCCGTCGGCTCGCCGAAATGCTTCAGCAGCAGCTCGCGCGCGTCGCTGAGCGCCTCCGGTGCCAGCCGGTCGAGGAATTGCGACAGCAGCGCACGGTCGAGCGGCGGCTCGGCGCCGTCCTGCACAAGCTGGGTGACCGGCAGGCCGATGCCGCGCGCGATCCGCCGCAGCAGCACGATCGAACAATTGCCCCTGCCGGTCTCGAGCTGGGCCAGATAGCGCTCCGACACCCGCGCGTGCTGGGCCAGCGCCTTGCGTGACATGCCGCGCTGGTGGCGCAGGGTGCGCACGCGCTCGCCGAGGCGGCGCAGATAGGCGTCGCTGTCGCGGGGAGCGGGCGGTTTGGCGGGTTTCATAGGCGATCGGCTAACATGCATTATAATGCTAAGGCAATAGGGTACCCTCAATCAATACATTGTTGTGGCCGCGCGATTGAAATGTTAGTTTTATGAAAAATAATGCATAGCGGGGAGAAAGCTGCGGGCGGTGTTATGCCGGCGGCCCCAGGCAGGCGCAAGGCTCAAGTATAATGACTGTCATCGATTACCAGACGGCGCCCGCGCGCTACCGCCACTGGCGGATCGAGACGGACGGCGAGCTCGCCTATCTGATCATGGATGTCGACCAGGCCGGCGGCCTCGGCGATTACGAGCTCAAGCTCAATTCCTACGACCTCGGCGTCGATATCGAATTGAACGACGCGGTGCAGCGGCTGCGCTTCGAGCACCCGGAGGTGCGCTGCGTGGTGATCAAGTCGGGCAAGGACAATGTGTTCTGCGCCGGCGCCAATATTCGTTACCTCGGCCAGGCGACGCACGGGCAGAAGGTGAATTTCTGCAAGTTCACCAATGAGACGCGGCTCGCCATCGAGGACGCATCGGAGAATTCCAAGCAAATCTACCTCTGCGCCATCAACGGCAACGCCGCCGGCGGCGGCTATGAGCTGGCGTTGGCGGCCGACCACATCATGCTGGTGGACGACCGCCGTTCGGCGGTCGCACTGCCGGAGACGCCGCTCTTGGCGGTGCTGCCGGGCACCGGCGGGCTCACGCGCGTGACCGACAAGCGCAAGGTCCGGCGCGACCGCGCCGACGTATTCTGCTCCACCGAGGAAGGCGTCCGCGGCAGCAAAGCGGTGGATTGGCGGCTGGTGGACGAGGTGGTGCCCAATTCGAAATGGCAGGATACGGTTTCCGCGCGCGCCCATGAAATTGCCGCGCGCTCCGACCGCCCGGCCGGCGCCAAGGGTATCGCGCTGACGCCGCTGACACGCACGGTCGCGGACGACCGTGTCACCTACTCGCACGTGAATATCGAGATCGAGCGCGCGCGCGGGCTCGCCACCGTCACCGTGCGCGGGCCGTCGCAAGTCCTGCCGGCCTCGGTCGAAGCCGCGCATGCGCTGGGTGACAAGTTCTGGCCGCTCACTGTCGCGCGCGAGCTGGAAGACGCCATTTTGCATCTGCGCACCAACGAGCAGTCCATCGGCGTGGTGCTGCTGCGCACCGACGGCAATGCGCAAGCCGTACTCGAGCACGACGCGTTTCTCGCCAAAGCCAACGGCGACTGGCTGATGCGCGAAATCCGCCATCTATCTCAAACGCGTGTTCAAACGCGTCGACGTGACCGCTAAAAGCTTCATCGCGCTGATCGAGCCGGGCTCCTGCTTTGCCGGCACGCTGGCGGAACTGGCATTTGCAGCCGACCGCGCATTGATGCTGATCGGCGCGCGCGAAGGCGACAACCGAAAAGCCGCAGCGGTCACGCTGGGCCAAGCGAATTTTGGCTTCTATCCCATGGGCAACGGGCTGACGCGTCTGCAAACGCGCTTTCTTGGCGAACCGGAGACGCTCCCCATGCTCAAGGAAAAAATTGGTGTGCCAATCGAAGGCGAAGAGGCGGCCGAACTCGGCCTCGTCACTGTTGGCTACGAAGACTTCGATTGGGACGATGAACTGCGTGTCATGCTGGAGGAGCGCTTGAGCTTCTCGCCCGACGCCATGACCGGCATGGAAGCGAACCTGCGCTTCGCCGGCCCCGAGACCATGGAAACCAGGATATTCGGACGTTTGACCGCCTGGCAGAACTGGATTTTCCAGCGGCCGAACGCGATCGGCGAGCAGGGCGCGCTCAAGCTCTACGGCAGCGGGGTCTCGCCGACATTCGGCAAGGAAAGGGTTTAGTCATGAGCATGACACAGGTCGACTATGACGGCTTGATCCCCAACAACGTCGCGCTCGGTGACGACGTGCGCGTCAAGCGCGCGCTGGAGAAGTGGCATCCCGGCTATATCGACTGGTGGAAAGACATGGGGCCGGAAGGCTTCCAGACCGCGCTGGTTTACCTGCGCACCGCCATCGGCGTCGATCCCAAGGGTTGGGCCAAGTTCGACTATGTGCGGATGCCGGAGTATCGCTGGGGCGTCCTGCTGGCGCCGCCGCGCGAGGGCCGCAAGATTCCCTTCGGCAGCCACAAGGGCGAAGAGGCCTGGCAGGAGGTGCCGGGCGAATACCGCGCCATGCTGCGCCGGCTGATGGTGATCCAGGGCGACACCGAGCCGGCCTCGGTCGAGCAGCAGCGTCATCTCGGCAAGACCGCGCCCTCGCTCTACGACATGCGTAACCTGTTCCAGGTCAACGTCGAGGAGGGACGCCATCTGTGGGCGATAGTCTATCTGCTGCAGAAATATTTCGGCGCCGACGGCCGCGAGGAGGCCGAAGCCCTGCTGCAGCGCCGCTCCGGCGATCCCGACACGCCGCGCATGCTCGGCGCCTTCAATGAGAAGACACCGGATTGGCTGTCGTTCTTCATGTTCACCTACTTCACGGACCGCGACGGCAAGATGCAGCTCGAGGCGCTGGCGCAATCCGGCTTCGATCCGCTCTCGCGCACCTGCCGCTTCATGCTGACCGAGGAAGCCCACCACATGTTCGTGGGCGAGACCGGCGTCACCCGCGTCATTCAGCGCACCTGCGAGGCGATGAAGGAAGCGGGCATCGGCGATCCCTATGATGTCGAAGCCGTGCGCAAGCTGGGGGTGATCGATCTGCCGGCCGTCCAGAAGAAGGCCAACCTGCATTTCTCGCTGAGTCTCGACCTGTTCGGCAGTGAGATCTCGACCAATGCCGCCAATTCATTCCATGCCGGCCTCAAGGGCCGCTACCGCGAGGACCGGCTCCAGGACGATCATCAATTGGAAAGTGCGACCTACCCGGTGCTGCGGCTGATCGACGGCAAGATCCAGAACGTAGATTCTCCGGCGCTGGCGGCGCTCAACATGCGGCTGCGCGACGATTACGTCGTCGACTGCAACATGGGGGTCGGGCGCTGGAACAAGGTGATCGCGGAAGCCGGCGTCCCGTTCGAGATCAAGCTGCCGCACGTCGCCTTCCACCGCCACATCGGCGAGTTTTCCAGCATCAAGGCCGATAGCGAAGGCCGTCAGCTCAGCGAGGCCGCGTGGGAAAAACGCCGCGGCGAGTTTCTGCCCTCCGACCAGGACCGCGACTTCATCGAAAGCCTGATGCAGCCGCAGTTCGAGGTGGGCAGGTTCGCCGGCTGGATCGCCCCGCCCAAGGTCGGCATCGACAACAAGCCCGGCGATTTCGAATACGTGAAGATTGCCGACGCTTAGGGGAGTTTTTGCGGGCGAACTGCAGCCGTTCGTCCCCGTGGAAGCGGGGACCCTGGGGTTGAACATCGCTGCATAGCTTTAGGCTGGGTTCCCGCATACGCGGGAATGAGCGGAGGGTGGCGCGGCACCATGCCACTTAACCGAATTTAGCGATCACCCCGGCGGGAATTGGCGCCGCCTTGATCTTTTCGGGATTGTCCGGGTCGCGCACCGCCCAGACGCGGCTTTCGCGACCCTCGACCGCCAGCGCGCCGTTTACCGACAGGCGGTGCTCGACGTCGAAGCTGGTGCGGCGGAATTCGCTCACCCTGGATGCAATTTCGACCGTGTCACCAAATTTCACCGGTTTGAGAAAATTGGCGCGCGCACCGACCAGCGCAATGCCGAAGAAGTCGTAGACCGTAATCAACTTTTCTGCCTTCACGCCGAGCGCAGACTCGAACAACAGCCACGAACTGGCGTCGAAGAATTCGAAAAAGCGCGGATTGAACACGATGCCGGCCGGGTCGCAGTGGCCCCATTCGATGGTCAACTGCCTGCGCACGGTGAAAGAGGGCACGTCTTCGCTCCGCGTCAATCTATTTTGTGCGCGCGACCCGGCGCGAGCGCGGCACCGGCCATTCGGTCACGTCCTGCGATCTCAATTCGACCCTGGTCATGCGCCGGCGCTTGCGCAAAACGTGCGTGGGCGCCAGCGGCACGTGCGGCGACAGCTCGAGCGCATAGAGCAGCCAGTCGAGATCGTCGGGCGCGATCACCCAGCGGCTTGGCGCGTAGCGCGCAAGAGAGAACGGCCGCGAAAACGACAGCATCGATTTCTTGCCGCCATTAAGATTGTATTCGTGCGCGTAGGTCATCGCCAGCTCGCGCGCGCTGGCGTAGATTGGATCGCGCCAGCGCAGCACGGCGTGGTTGGTCTTGCTGATCGCGCCCCACAGCCCGCGTTCCTTGAACAGCGTGACGATGTGATCCTTGTCACTCGGCAGCGCGACGATATCCATCAGCCAGGCCGGCTTGCCGTGATAGGCAAGCGCCGCAACGGCGAAGAAGGCGGCTTCCGAGCAATGGCAGATATGTGCCTTCAGCATCGTGCGCGGCGACATGGCGGTGTCGCCCTTGAGCTCAAAATTGGGCGGCATTTTCTCGATGAAGGTCTGAATCTTCTGCGGCGTGTCGAGGCGCGCGAACACGCGGTGCTCGGCGGGCGTCAACAGCGCGCGCAAGCGCTTGCGGTAGGCTGGACTGGGCATGCTCGGCGCAATCTAGACGCATCGCGGCGGCGGCGAAGGCGCAGGAGCGCTGGTTCCACAGGTTTGGGCGTTCTCCCGCAGGTGGCCGCGGAGAGAATTTGCTCTTTCGAATTGGCCAAACGTGGGTATTTTCTTCTTATTTTACCCCGGTTATTGCCTTCAAACAGAATAAGTTTCTATTTAGGGGCATGTCGTCCGCATTCGCCGCCATTCCCAAGACCGCGCCATTTTCCGAGGAAGATGTCGAGCTGCTCAACCGCGTGGTCGCCCCGGCGAGCCCGGTGCAGCGCGCCTGGCTGGCGGGCTTTCTGGCCGGCGTCGAGCATGCCACCGGCGGCGCGCAGGCGGCGAGCCCGCCGCAGGCCGCCGAGCCGCTGACCATCGTGTTCGCCAGCGAGAGCGGCAATTGCGAGACGCTTGCCGGCGATGTGGCCAAACAAGCGCGCAAAGCTGGCTTTAAGCCGCAGATCATCGACATGGCCGATCTGGAACTGGCCGATCTCACCAAGACCAAGCGGCTGGTGGTGATCGCCGCCACCTGGGGCGAGGGCGAGCCGCCGGCCCGCGCCACGCGCGTCTACGGCGAGCTAATGGGCGAGGGCGCCCCGCGCCTCGACGGCGTCGAATACGGCGTGCTGGCGCTCGGCGACACCGCCTATGCCGAGTTCTGCGCCATCGGCAAAAGAATCGACGAGCGCCTCGAAGCCCTCGGCGCCAAGCGCGCGGTCGAGCGCGTGGATTGCGATCTCGATTTCGCCAAGCCGGCGGCGGATTGGATCGGCGGCGCGCTGAAAGTCCTGGCGCCGCCCGACGCCGGCCGCGGTCGCGTGATCGAGGTCGATTTCAGCGCCAAGCCTGCCGCGTCGCCCAACACCGACATCGTCGAGGCCGAGATCGTCGAGCATGTAAACCTGAATTCCTCGCGCTCGGGCAAGGAGACCTTTCATCTCGCGCTTAGCTTCGACGGCGCCGCGCCAGCCTACGAGCCCGGCGCCTCACTCGAACTTTATGCCGAGAACGACCCGGCCTATGTCGACGAATTGCTCGCGCTCGCCGGCGTCGAGGACGATGGCTTGCGCGACGAATTCCTGAAGACGCGCGACGTCACCACGCTCTCGCTCAAGACGCTGGAAACCTACGTGGAGAAAACCGGTCACCAATATGTCAGGGCGCTGCTCGCGCAGGGCGAAGCGCCGCAGTGGATCGCCGGCCGCCAGCTCATCGACCTGATCTCCAACTTCCCGATCGCGCTGACCGCCGATCATCTGCGCGCGCTGACGCGGCCGCTCAGCCCCCGCGCCTATTCGATCGCGAGTTCGCGCCGCGAATTCGAGGACGAGGCGCATCTGTTGATTTCCGCCGTGCGTTACGACGCCCACCGCCGCGCCCGCAAGGGCGTCGCTTCCAGTTTCGTTGCCGAGCGGCTCAAGCGCGGCGACCGCGTACGGGTGAAACTCAAGCCCAACAAGCATTTCGCGCTGCCCGATCCCGGCCGCGACATCATCATGGTCGGCCCCGGCACCGGCGTGGCCCCGTTCCGCGCCTTCGTGCAGGAGCGCCGCGCGACCAGCGCCAGCGGCAAGAGCTGGCTGTTTTTCGGCGACCGTTCCTTTGCCCACGACTTCCTCTATCAGCTCGACTGGCAGGAGGCGCTGGCCGACGGCGCGCTCACCCGCATGGACGTCGCCTTCTCGCGCGACACGCCCGAGAAGGTCTACGTCCAGCACAAGCTGTGGGAGAAGCGCCGCGAGCTGGTGGCGTGGCTCGACAACGGCGCGCATTTCTATGTCTGCGGCGACGCCAAGGCCATGGCCAAGGACGTGCGCGCAACGCTTGCGCGCGCCTTTGCCGACGTGAAGCAGCTTACGCCGGAGGCGGCCGAGCAAGCCGTGAGCGACCTGGAGCGCGACAAGCGCTACCTGCAGGACACTTATTGATCCTGCCTTTGGACTGAAGTCATGACCGACGACGTCTCGCGCAACGAGCGCATCAAGGAAGCAAGCCGCTATCTGCGCGGCACGCTCGCGGAAGGATTGGCCGAGGAAATCACCGGCGCCATCGTCGAAGACGATCAGCAGCTGGTCAAATTCCACGGCCTGTATCTGCAGGACGACCGGGATCTTAGGCCCGAGCGCACGCGCAAAAAGATGGAGAAGGCCTTCGCCTTCATGATCCGCGTGCGCGTGCCCGGCGGCGTGCTCAGCGCGCAGCAGTGGCTGGCGCTCGATGAGGTGGCGCGCACCTACGCCAACGGCACCATGCGGCTGACCACCAGGCAGACCGTGCAGCTGCACGGCATCATCAAGTCGAACCTGAAGGCGACCATGCGCGCAATCGACGCCGCGCTGCTCAATTCGATCGCGGCCTGCGGCGACGTCAACCGCAACGTCATGTGCAACGTCAATCCGGAGCGAAGCCGGGCCCACGCCGCCGGACTCGCTCTGGCGCGCGCCGTCTCCGACCATCTGACGCCGCGCACGCCCGCCTACCGCGAAATCTGGCTCGACGGCGAACGTATCGCCGGCGGCGAGGACGAGGTGGTGGAGCCGATCTACGGCAAGACCTATCTGCCGCGGAAATTCAAGACCGTGGTGGCGGTGCCGCCGTCAAACGACGTCGATGTCTTCGCCCACGATCTCGGCTTCATCGCGGCCCTCGACGACAGCGGCGAGGTCGCCGGCTGGAACGTCACGGTCGGCGGCGGCATGGGCATGACCCATGGCGAGCCGGACACCTATCCGCGCACCGCCGACGTGCTGGGCTTTTGCAAAACCGAGGACGCGGTCGCGATCGCGGAAGCCGTGGTCACCGTCCAGCGCGACTGGGGCGACCGCAAGAACCGCAAGCACGCGCGGCTGAAATACACCATCGAGGACCGCGGGCTTGATTATTTTCGTGCCGAAGTCGTCCGCCGCGCGGGCGTGCTGTTGGAGCCGGCCAGGCCGTTCAAATTCACGACCACTGGCGACCGCTATGGCTGGAGCGACGGGTCGGATGGTAAGGCACATCTCACGCTGTTCGTGCCAAACGGCCGCCTCGCGGATCGCGCCGGCGCGGCGCAACTTTCGGCCTTGCGCCGGATCGTGCAAATCCACGACGGCGAATTGCGCATCACGCCCAACCAGAACCTGATGGTCGCCAATATCGCGGCTGAGCGGCAGACCGAAATTCACTGGATGGCGAATGAGGCCGGCCTGCTGGCGCCCTCGTCGGGCCTGCGCCGCAACGCCATGGCCTGCGTGGCGCTGCCGACCTGCGGCCTCGCATTAGCCGAAAGCGAGCGCTATCTGCCCGAACTGCTCGACGCGCTCGATGCAAGCCTCGCCGCCCACGGGCTCTCCGCCGACGACATCGTCATCCGCATGACCGGTTGCCCCAACGGCTGCGCACGGCCCTACCTCGCCGAGATCGGTTTGGTCGGGAAGGGGCCCGGCCGCTACAACCTCTATCTCGGCGCCGCGTTTAACGGCGCCCGCCTCAACAAGCTCTATGCCGAGGGTCTCGATCACGCCGGCATCCTCGCCGCGCTCGATCCCATTTTCGCCGCCTATGCCGCCGGGCGCGAGAAGGGCGAGCGCTTCGGCGACTTCACCATCCGCGCGGGCTTTGTGGCGGCCACCGGCAACGGTCGTGACTTCCATGCCGCCGTAGGCGCGGGCGGCGCGACGATTTAGGGATCGGCGTATGCCGCAACTGCGCCGACGAAAGCGCTAGTGAATGGCGTATTGGCTGAAAAGCAAAATCAAAATGATAAGCAACAGAATCCCGGAAAGGCATTGCCAGAACAACAGCGGATTACGCTGCATGAGCGGCGTCGGCGACGATTGCAGCAAATTGTTATTGGGGTGCCGCAGATCGAAAACAAATTCCGATAACTCGGTGTACCGCTGGTACGGATCGGGATTCACGGCCTTCTTGAGCGCGCCGTCGATCCAGGCCGGCATCGCGCGTTCGTCGTCGAGCGCCGATTTGTATCGCAACTTCCGCTGCTGCGATCTCGTGCGCGCTTTCGCGGCTTGAGCGCCATAGGGCAGCCGCCCGGTCAGCATCTGATAGGCAATGATCCCGAGGGAGAAAATGTCGGAACCTGTCGACCCGCCTTCGCCCAGGAAATATTCCGGCGCCGTGTATTGTACCGTTCCGAGAATTTCGTTGCCGATAACAAGATCCGTGTCGTCGGCGATGCCGGCGATGCGCGTCGCGCCGAAATCGATGATCTTCGCGGTGCCGGTCCGGTCGATCATGATGTTGTCGGGCCTGAGGTCCTGATGCAGCATCTCCATCCGGTGGAACGCCTGCAGGCCCTTGGCGATTTGCTCGATGATGTCGCGCACGGTGTCGAGGCTGGGCGCAGGGTTGTCGATCATCCACTGGGTCAGCGTCTGCCCTTCGATATATTCCGTCACGACATACAGGTAACTCCGGTGTCTCGTCGGAACGAGAGGCTTGAGGACGTGCGCGCTGTCGACGCGCCGCGCGACCCATTCTTCCATCCTGAACCGCTGCAAATAGGCCGGGTCGCCGCGCAGATCGAGCGACGGCGTCTTGATGGCGACCGTTGCGCCGCTGGCGGTGTCGGCAGCCAGATAGATGTGGCTTCGGCTGCTGGCGTGGATTTCCCTGACGATCTGATAACCGTCGACGATCGCTCGCGCTTCCCAAAGGGGAGGACACGGCAGGTCGGCCTCGTGCCCGATGATGTCGCTCGCCTCGCTGACCGGCAATCCGTCGATGCGGACGACCTGCACGGTCAGGTTATCGCGGCTGCCTTGCCGGAACGCCTCCTCGCCGATGGTCCTGGCGACGCCGTCCAGATCACCGGCGCCGTGATTAAGCGTGTCGGCGATAAAGCGCGCGCCGACGTGCTCATAGACGCCGTCCGTGGCGAGAACGAAGGTGTCGCCTTTTTCGACCGGGAGCGCCCGGTAATCGATCTCGACCTGCTGGTTCACCCCGAGGGCGCGGCCCAGATAGCTCTGCTCCGAGGAGACGATGACCCGATGATCTTCGGTGAGTTGTTCGAGGGAGTTTCCCACGATCCGGTAGATGCGCGCGTCGCCGATATGAAAAATATGCACCGTGGTCGATTTGATGACCATCGCGCTGAGCGTGCATACGTATCCTCTGTCCTTGTCATAGAGATACTGGCTTCGCATGGTTTGCGCGTGCAGCCAGGAATTGGCCGCCGCGATGACGCGTTGCGCCGACATTTTCACCGACCAGGTATCGGACGTGCAGTAATAGTCGGTGAGAAAGCTTTTGACCGCGGATTCGCTGGCGATTCGGCTGACGTCGCTGCTGCTGATCCCGTCGGCAAGCACGATAGCGATGCCTTTAAGGCTCACGAGCGGCTCGTCCGGAATCAACACGCCATGGAAGTCCTGATTGGCCTCCTTTCGGCCTTTGTCGGAGTACTGCCCGATCGATATGGCGAGATGGCCTGACATGCTGAGGACCAGAGCAAAGAGCCTCAACCCGGGTGGGTTGAGGCTCTATGGTAGCAGGCAATTCGCCTTAGGCGACGCGCTTGAGGGCGGCGGCGCGCTTGGGCGCGGTCTTCACGTGGGTCGCGTACAGGGTGAGCCCGGTGAATGTCAGGCCGCCAAACAGGTTGCCGAGCACGGTCGGGATCTCGTTCCAGATGAAGTAGTCCATGACCCCGAACGGCGCATGGAGCATCAGCCCCGACGGGAACAGGAACATGTTCACGACGGAATGCTCGAAGACCATGTAAAAGAACACCAGGATCGGCATCCACATCGCCAGGATTTTCCCCGGCACCGTCGTCGAGATCATGGCGCCGACGACGCCGGTCGACACCATCCAGTTGCACAGCATGCCGCGCATGAAGAGCGTGACCATGCCCATCGCCCCGTGCGCCGCGTAGCCGAGCGTGCGCGCCTCGCCGATGTTGCCGATGACAGTGCCGACTTTGTCGGGTGGTTGCGTGAAACCGAATGTCGTCGTGAACGCCATGAAAAAGGCGACGGTGAGAGCGCCGGCAAAATTACCGAGAAAGACCAGACCCCAGTTCCGCAGAATGCCCATGATCGTCACACCCGGCCGCTTGTCGAGCCAGGCCAGGGGCGTGAGGACGAACACGCCGGTCAGGAGGTCGAAGCCCAAGAGGATCAGCATGCAAAATCCGACCGGGAAGAGAATCGCGCCGGCAAGCGGCTGGCCGGTCTTCACGTTGATCGTGATCGCGAACCAGGCCGCCAAGGCCAGAATTGCGCCGGCCATAAAGGCGCGGACGAGTGTGTCTCTGGTCGACATGAAGATTTTCAATTCGCCGGCATCGATCATCTTGGTGACGAATTCCGAAGGGACGAGATAAGACACGGGACCTCCTGTTACGTTCGTTGCTGCCTCGAAGAGATCCTCAGCAATCGGCATGCCAATTGCGGACACGGCCGCGCGCGATCGCGCGCGCGCTATGTTTTCGGTGGCGAAATGCTTGCTTGCGGGATTGGCGCTGACGACGCCGATCGTCCGCCAGGCGCAAATCGATTCGCTAGCGATTTTGCGCTGCACAAAATCCCATCGCTGCTGATCAATTTAGATGCAGCGCCTTTTGGAAATCGCAGAAAAACATCACGACATCATACGCTTAACGTTTGGCACGGTCGTTGCGAGATCGTGCTTGGGTGGGCGCAGTCAGGTGGCAAACGGATGACGACGGAAGCCGGCAGCAAGCTGGCAGGCGAAGCGGCAACCGGCGATTTCGAACCCGAGCAGAAGCGTTATCTCGAAGGGTTCGTCGCCGGCTTGCAGATTGCCAAGACGGCCAAGGGTCTGGCCGGCGCGGGCGCTGCTGCGCCTGGCGTTGCCGGCGCGTCTACGGCTGAGCCGGTCGGTCCCGATGCAGCGGCGCTGAAGGCGCAGGACCGCGTGCTCGCTGCCGGCGGCAAGCTTTCGGACCCCGAGAAATTCAAGCGCGAGGAAAATCCGCTCGATACCTATGAGCGGCTGAAGGATTTCGGTTCGCGCAACGAATATCCCAAGCCGCCCGACAATTTCCGCTGGCGCTTCTACGGTCTGTTCTACGTGGCGCCGAACCAGAACTCCTATATGTGCCGATTGCGGATTCCGAACGGGATTCTCAAAGCGGCGCAGTTCGCAGGCCTCGCCGACCTCGCCGAGCGTTACGGCGGCGGCTATGCGCATGTCACCACGCGCGCCAATATCCAGATCCGCGAGATCGAGGCCAAGAACGCGGTCGCCATGGTCGAGGGCGTGCAGGATTTGGGCCTGTGCTCGCGCGGCTCCGGCGCCGACAATATCCGCAACGTCACCGGCACGCCCACCGCCGGCATCGATCCGCAGGAGCTGATCGACACGCGACCCTACGCGCGCGAATGGCACTTCCACATCCTCAACGAGCGCGGGCTTTACGGCTTGCCGCGCAAGTTCAACGTTGCCTTCGACGGCGCCGGCATCATCCCGGTGCTGGAGGACACCAACGACATCGGGTTCCAGGCGGTCGAGGTCAAGGACGGCTTCGGGCTCGCGCCCGGCATCTGGTTCCGACTCTGCCTCGGCGGCTTGACCGGGCACCAGAGCTTCGCCGGCGATACCGGCGTGCTGGTGCAGCCGGCCGACGCCAGCAAGGTGGCCGACGCGGTGGTGCGCGTGTTCATCGATACCGGCGACCGCAGTGACCGCACCAAGGCGCGGCTTAAATACGTGCTCGAGCGCAAGGGCGTCGAGCAGGTGCTGGCGCTCGTGGAGGAAAAGCTCGGCCGCAAGCTGACCCGCGCGGTGCCCGGTGCCGTTGCCGAGCGTCCGCCGTTTTCGCGCACTGCCCATATCGGCATCCAAAAGCAGAAGCAGGAAGGCCTCAATTGGCTCGGCGTCTGGGTGCCGGTCGGCCGTATGACGGTGGCGCAGATGCGCGGCCTCGCCGATATCGCGCGCGAACTGGGCGACGGCGATATCCGGCTCACGGTCTGGCAAAACCTGCTGATTTCCGGCGTGCCCGACGACAAGGTGAAAGCCGCGCAGGAGAAGATCGAAGCGCTTGGCCTCGCCATCGAAGCCAATCCCATCCGCGCCGGGCTCATCGCCTGTACCGGCAATACCGGCTGCAAGTTCGCTGCTTCCGACACCAAGCGCCACGCCGAGGAGATTGCCGCCTGGTGCGAGACGCGCGTTGCGCTCGACACGCCGGTCAACATCCATCTCACCGGCTGCCATCATTCCTGCGCCCAGCATTTCGTGTCCGAGATCGGCCTGCTCGCCTGCAAGGTCGAGGTGTCCGAGGACGGCGACCAGGTCGAGGGCTATCACGTGCTGATCGGCGGCGGCTTCGGCCCCTTCGCCGCGCTCGGGCGCGAGCTCTATCGCGACGTCAAGGCTGAGGACGCGCCGCGCACAATCGAGCGCATCCTCAAGGCCTATATCGCGCACCGCGCGTCGAAAGAGGAAAGCTTCATCGACTTCGCCCGCCGCCACGAGATCGACGCGCTGAAGACGATGAGCGAAGCGGGGGCCGCATGAGCATCACGCCGCGCCCGCCGATCCCCTCGTTCCTGCCGGAAACCGCGCCGTTCACGCCGCAGCAGCGCGCCTGGCTCGACGGGTTGTTCGCCGGCGTGTTCGGCCTGGAAGGCGGGGTGACGCCGCTGTCGAAGCAGGACGTGGCCAAGCTGTTGCCCGGCCTCATCGATGCGCCGGCCGAGGCGGAAGAAGAAGCCGACGATGGCGCGCCCTGGCACGATCCGGCGACGCCATTGCCGGATCGCATGAAGCTCGCCGAAGGCCGGCCGCTGCCGCGGCGCATGATGGCGGCTATGGCGCAGCAGGACTGCGGTCAGTGCGGCTATAATTGCAAGGACTATGCTGATGTCCTGTTCAGCAAAAAAGAAAAGCGGCTGAACTTGTGCGTGCCGGGCGGCAAGGACACGTCCCGCATGCTCAAGCAGCTCTATCAGGAGCTGGAGATCGGCGCGCCCAAAACCGACGCCGCGCCGGAAGAGGCGGCGCCGGCGCCGCTCGGCGAGCCCGGCCGCTCGCGCGACAATCCGGTCAGCGCCACTTTCCTCTCGCGCCGCCGCCTCAACAAGGAAGGCTCCGAAAAGGAAACCTGGCATATCGAGTTCGATCTTGCCGAATGCGGCCTCGACTACGAGGTCGGCGATTCCTTCGGCGTGTTCCCCGCCAACGATCCCGGCTTGGTCGACGCGGTGATCGCGGCGCTCGACGCGCCGCCCGATTTTCCCATCGGCGGGCGCACGCTGCGCGAAGTGCTGGCCGACGGCGTCTCGCTGTCGCCAGCGCCCGACATGCTGTTCCAGCTCATTTCCTACATCACCGGCGGCGAGCGCCGCAAAAAGGCGCAGGCGCTGGCCGAAGGCCGCGATCCGGACGGCGACGCCGCCGTGCTCGACGTGCTTGCCGCCTTGCAGAAATTTCCCGGCATCCGCCCGGACCCGGAGGCCTTCATCGAGTCGCTCGAGCCGTTGCAGCCGCGGGTTTATTCGATCTCGTCCTCGCTGAAGAGCAATCCGGGGCGCGTGGCGCTCACGGTCGACGCGGTGCATTACCAGGTGAACGACCGCACGCGGCTCGGCGTCGCCTCGACGTTCCTCGCCGGCCGGGTCAATCCCGGCGATCCGATCAGGGTCTATATGCAGAAGGCGCAGCATTTCGCGCTGCCTGCCGATCCCTCGAAGCCGATCATCATGATCGGGCCGGGCACCGGCATCGCGCCGTTCCGCGCCTTCCTGCAGGAGCGGCTGGCGACCCAGGCGCCGGGCCCCAACTGGCTGTATTTCGGCCACCAGCGCAGCGACTACGATTTCTTCTACGAGGACGAGCTCAAGGAGATGCGCGCGTCCGGCCATCTCACGCGCCTGACGCTCGCCTGGTCGCGCGATAGCGACGAAAAAATCTATGTGCAGCACCGCATGCGCGACGACGGCCGCGATCTCTGGGCCTGGCTCGAGCGCGGCGCGCACATCTATGTCTGCGGCGACGCGCTGCGCATGGCCAAGGATGTCGAACGCGCGCTGATCGACGTGATCGCCGTGCACGGCAAGCGCAGCCTGGAAGACGCGGCGCGCTATGTCGAGGACTTGAAAAAGAACGACCGCTACCAGGCGGACGTCTATTAGGGGCCCACAATGGAAAACGTCTCCCGCACGCCTGCCGAAACACCGCCCGGACGCATGGGTCCGCTGGCGCGGCTGCCGGTGTTCTTCGCCCTCGACGGAAAACGCGCCCTGTTGGCCGGCGGCAGTCCGGCGGCGGCCTGGAAGGCCGAGCTGCTGTCGGCGGCGGGCGCGCGGGTCGACATTTACGCCCATGCGATTTGTGACGAGCTGCGCCAGCTCATCGCCGGTCCGCCGCGCGGCGCCATCGTCGTGCGCGGCAGCGCCTGGACGCTCGGGGATTTCGACGGCGCTGCGATCGCTATCGGCGCCTTCGAGGACGATGACAGCGCCGCCGCTTTCGCCAAGGCCGCCCGCGCCGCCGGCGTCCCGGTCAACGTGATCGACAAGCCGGCTTATTGCGATTTCGCCTTCGGCGCCATCGTCAATCGTTCGCCACTGATCATCGGCATATCCACCGACGGCGCCGCGCCGGTGTTTGCGCAAGCGGTGCGGGCCAAGCTGGAAGCATTGCTGCCCAAGGGCTTTGCCGATTGGGCCGCCGCGGCCGCGCGCTGGCGCGCGGCGGTCAAGGACTCGGGGCTGTCTTTCGCCGGCCGCCGCAAGTTCTGGCAATTGTTCACCGCGCACGCCGTTGCCAATCCCGACAGCGAGCCGGGCCAGGACGATTTCGATCGTTTTGTCGCCGAGGTGGCGGGGCAGGGCGCGGCCGTGGAAAACGGCTCCGTGACGCTGGTCGGCGCGGGACCCGGCGATCCGGAATTGCTGACGCTGCGCGCGGTGCGCGCGCTGCAAGCGGCCGACGTGATCCTGTTCGACGATCTGGTTTCGGGCGAGGTGCTCGACTTCGCCCGCCGCGAGGCAAAGAAGATGCTGGTCGGCAAGACCGGATTCGGGCCGTCGTGCAAGCAAGAAGACATCAATGCGCTGATGGTGGCGCTGGCCAAGCAGGGCAAGCGCGTGGTGCGGCTCAAGGGCGGCGACCCGCTGATCTTTGCGCGCGCCGGCGAAGAGATCGCCGCCTGCGCCGCCGCCGACATTCCGGTCGAGGTGGTGCCCGGCATCACCGCGGTGCAGGGGGCGGCCGCCCGACTCGGCCTGCCGCTCACCGGCCGCGGATACGCCCGCCGGCTGCAATTCGTCACCGGCCACGCCAAGGACGGCAGCCTGCCTGGCGATATCGACTGGCGCAGCCTGACCGATCCCGCCACCACTACCGCGATCTACATGCCGACCCGCACGCTTGCCGCGCTCGTCCAGCGCGCGCTCGCCGAAGGCCTCGATCCGGCGATGCCGGCGCTCGCCATTTCACGCGCCACGCGGCCCGATCAGGCGGCGGTGGCGGCGCCCATTGCCGAATTGCCCAATCACCTGGCGCGGGCCGGCCTGCCCGGACCGTTGTTGGTGGTGCTCGGGCGTGTGGCCGCCACCAAGCACGGCGCGCTCAGCCTCGATTCCGCGCGCCGCCACGGCTGAGCGCCATATCAGCGGAAGTTGTAACTGATAGGGACCACGATCGCGATCCGCCCGCCGCGGATTTCGGGCGGCGGTGGTGGCAAGGGCTGCGCGCGCGCGACCAGCGCCAATGTCGCGTCGTCAAGGGCGTGCGAGCCCGAGGAGCGCACGATGCGCGCGCTATGCACGCCGCCGCTGCGGTCGACGCTGAAGGCGACCTGCGCCACGCCGCGCTCGCCGCGTGCGCGCGCTTGTTCCGGGTAGCGCTTGTAACGTTCGAGCCGGGCCACCAGCCGCGATTTCCAGTTCGGCAGCGCATTGGGATTGCGCGCGGAAGCGCCCGGCGCCGGCGCCGCCGCGCGTCTCGCCCGATGGGCCGCATTGCTGGGCGCACTGGCCTGACGCTCGCGGCTCGAAAGGCGTTTTTTTTCTTTCGGCGGCGCGGCCGGCTTTGACGGCGGCAGCACGGCGTCCGCCTGATCGGCTTGCGGCGCCGGTGGTATTGTTACGGTCTCGGTCGCCTCGACCGGCTGTTCCGGTTTCGGTTCCGGCTTCTCTTCCGATTTCGCAACCGGCGGCTCCGGTGGCGGCGCGGCTGTTTGCACCAGCTTCGGCCCCGGCGGTGCCTCGCTCGGCGTCACCGCGGGCGCCACCGGCAGCGGCGCCAATTCGATCAGGATCAGCGGCGCGCCCGCCACTTGGTCGTCCGCCGCGCCCCAATACTGCACGAGGGCCGCCGCAACGGCGGCATGGAAAGTGAGCGCGAGTGCCAGACAAGCCAGCCAGCGCAGCCGCTCCGGCCGCCGCCGCGGCAAGGCTTCGCGCGCGGCCGTCAGGTCGACAGCAAACCCGTGTTCAGGCCAACCGGCTCCCGGTGCGGACGGCAGGCGGCGCGCAGCGCTGCCGCTGGATCGGCCGGCGACAAATGGCACGACATTGTCCACGCGCAGGACCACCGAAGGCGCCTGGTCGGCGCCGGCCGCGTCGTCGCGCGCCGCGCCAAGCGGCTCGCGCGGCGCCGACGGCGGAATTCGGACAATGCGGTTTTTTGCGTCCATTGCGACCTGCGATTGGCCGCCATTGTAGCGGCTTTATGCGCGAGCGGCAGGGGACAATGGCCGGCGCCAACAAGAAACCGCTCCGCCCGCTTGCCCGCAGCGGGCTGTTCCGGAGCCGGAGTTGCAAGGTATCGGTGAAGCGCTCGATTCGAGCCCGATTGTATCTTTCTATTTTTTCATCCGCGCCATCGCATCCTTGATCAAACTCGTGTCCGCGTGCTTGCTGATGTCGATCTTGTTCTTGACGAAGCCGAGGTCGTGCACGGTATCGACGTTGCGCTGCAAGGCTTCCAGGTTTGGCATCATGTTGGGCGCGCGATAGGTGTCGTTCTTGGTGAACAGCCAGCCGAAACGTTCCGGCGGCGCCTTGGTGACCTTCGACGCGATCTTGGCCACTTCGTCGTGGTTCTTCGGATCCTTGAACCAGGCCGTGATGGTCAGCATATCCTCCATGAAGTCGACCATGGCGGCGCGGTGCTTTTCGATGAACGAGCGGCGGGCGGTCCACATGATCATTTGCGTGACGCCGAGCGCCTCCCTCTGCTCGAACAGCACCTTGCCTTCCTTGCGGAGCTTGGGATTGAGCGCGAAGGGCAGCACGGCGGGTATCAGGTCGGCTTTCTTTTCCAGCAGGAAGGCCGGCATCGCCGGCATCGGGCCCTCGACGACGGTGTAGTCGCGCTTGTCCTCCAGGCCGTGCTTGCGCAGCATGGCGCGGCTGGCGACGTCGACCGCCGAGCCGACGGCGTTGGTGCCGACGACCTTGCCTTTCAGGTCCTCGACCTTGTTGATACCTGAGTCCTTGCGGACGTAGTACTGTTCGCTGAAATAGCCCGGCACGCCGTCCTGGAACTCGTCGGCGATCACCACGATGTCGTCGAGGCCGGCATTGCCGATGGCGATGGCGAGCGACGAATAGGCGAGATTGGAGACTTCCAGCTCGCCATTGGCGATCGCCGTGATCATCGGTGGCGTGCCGCGAAAGCGGATCGACTCGACTATGTAGGACTTGCCCCAGTGCTTGGCCAAATCCTTCTTGTAGGAAATGATCGAAGCCCAGTTGGCGACCGGCGCCACCCAAGACATGCGGATTTTCACCGGCTCCGCCTTGGCGGCGCCGAGACCGAAAAGGCCGAGCGCGCACACGCCGGCCAGCGCGAGTTTCAGAAAGCGCATCGTTCCCTCCCTGGGTTCGCCGGGCTTGCGCTTTGTCTCGGCAAGCGTCTCGTCGCGAACGCTAAGATTGTGGGAAATCCAACGGTTTTTGGCAAGCCTCGCCCGGGCCGCGTTTATACCGTGCTCGGCGCGTGCGCCTCCTGGTGCCAGAGCAACAGCCGCCTGCGGATCAGTTGCATCGCCTTGACCAGAACGTAGCCGACCACCGCGATTTCCACGATGCCGGCGAACACGCCGGTGGAATTGGCAAAGCGCGAGGCCGTCATCATGGCGCCGCCGAGGCCGTAGCCGCCCATCAGCATCTCCGCCACCACCGCCACGATCAGCGACAAGGGCAGCGCCACCTGCAGGCCGGTCATGATCTGCGGGCTTGCCGCCGGCAGCACGATCTGGGTCAGCAGTTCGCGGTTGCTGGCGCCCATGTTGCGCGCCGACCAGATCAGTTCTTTCTCGACGCCGGCGATGGCGATGACGGTGGCGGCGATAACGGGGAAGATGGCGTCGATGACGATGATGGTGATCTTGGCGACGTCGAACACTCCCAGCCACAGGATCACCACCGGCAGGAAGGCGATTTTCGGCATCGGAAAGCCGACCGAGATGATCGGATCGAAAAACCAGTCAGCGATTTTATTGCGCGACATCGCCATGCCGATAACGACGCCGCCGACGGCGCAGATCAGGAAGGCGGTGAGGGCGCGGTAGAGGGTGAGGCCGGTATTCAGCGCCAACTCGCCGGAGCGGGCGTCCTCCCAGATGCGGACCAGCACGTCGCTCAGGGCCGGCAATTGGAAATGCGTGAACAGCCCGCTGCGCGCCAGCAGTTCCCATGCCGCCAGCAGCAACAGAATGGAAAACACCCGGATAAAGCCGGACAGCAGAAGCCGCGCTAGTCGCGCCATGCCAGCGTCCTCCGGGTGATGACGAGATAAACGCGGTCGGCGGCGAAGCCGAGGAAGGCCACCGTCAGCACCACGGCATACATCGCCGCGTAGGAGCCGTTGGCGCCGAGAAAACCGATCAGATAGCCGAAGCCCTGGCGCGCCGCGATCAATTCCGACGACACCAGCAGAATGAACGAAAGCGCTAGCGCGGTACGGATGCCGTTGAGCAGTTCCGGCATGGCGCTCGGCACCACCACGTCCCACAACATGCGCGTGCGGCTGGCGCCCATGCTGCGCGCCGACCACACCAGCACCTGTTCGCTTGCGCGCGCGCCGTTGAAGGCCCCGACGGTCACCGGCAGCATGCAGCCGAGGAAGATCAGCAGGATCTTGGAGCCGTCGCCGAAGCCGAGCCAGATCACCGTCACCGGGATCAGCGCCGATTTCGGCAGCGGATAGAAAATCTCCACCAGCGGGCTGAGCAGCACATTCGCCGTCTTCCACCAGGCCATGACGATGCCCAGCGTGGCGCCGACCAGGATCGCCAAAGCCAAGCCCGCGGCGGCGCGGTAGAGCGAGGACGCCCCGTTGCTCACGAGTTCGCCGTCCTTGATCATCTCGATCCAGGCCGCGATCACGCCCGACAAGGGCGGCAGCGCGTCCGACGACACAAGATGCAGGCGCGCGGCCAGCTCCCAGGCAACGGCGAGCAGCAGCAACGGGGAATAGCGCCACAGCGTGCGCGTCATGACGCGCTCCCCGGCGCGTCGGGCCTGCGGCTTTGCTGCGCCTTGATCGCCTCCTCGCGCACCAGATGCCAGATCTCGTCCACCTTCTCGACGAAGGCTTTCTCCTTGAAGATGTTGAGGTCGTCTTTCTTGAACTTGGTATCGACAATAGTCTTGATGCGGCCCGGCCGCGCCGACATAACCGCCACCCGGTCGGCGAGGTAGACCGCTTCCTGCACGTCGTGGGTGACGAAGATCACGGTCTTCGGCGTATGCCGCCAAATGCGCAGCAGCTCGCTCTGCATCAGGCCGCGCGTCTGCGCATCGAGCGCGCCGAACGGCTCGTCCATCAGCAGGATTTTCGGATCGAAGGCGAGCGTGCGCGCGATCGCGGTGCGCTGCTTCATGCCGCCGGACAATTGCGATGGATAGCTGTCCTCGAAGCCGTGCAGGCCCACCAGCTCGATGAAATCCATGGCGCGCTTTTCGCGCTCGCCTTTCGCCATGCCTTGGCGTTCGAGCCCGTAGAGGACGTTGCCGCGCACCGTCTTCCAGGGAAACAGCGCGAAGTGCTGAAACACGATGCCGCGGTCGGGGCCGGGGCCGGCGACGCGCTCGCCGTCGATGCGGATGGCGCCGCTTTCCACGGGGAGAAAGCCGCCGAGCAGATAGAGCAGCGTGGACTTGCCGCAGCCGGAGGGCCCGAGCAGCGCAACGAATTCGCGGTTTTTGACCTCGAGCGACACCTTGTCGAGCGCCAGCAGTTCGCGCCCGCGCGGCGGACGATAGGTGTGACTGACGCCGTCGATGACGATTTGGGATGGACCGGCCATGGCCGATGCAGCCTCCCCAACGGATGCAATCTGTCAAGCACCATCGGCGCTGTCGCCGCGTGAAGGTTGTCCTATAATGCCGGAAAACAAGCCGTCCCTGTTGGAGAGGAAACGCCGTGACCGATCTTGCCGAAGCCCGCCGGGAGCTTGCGCTCGCCAACAATATCGTCGCCAACGAGGGCGTGCTCGACGCTTTCGGCCATGTCAGCATGCGCCATCCCGATAATCCCAACCGCTATTTTCTGTCGTGCTCGCGCGCGCCCGAACTGGTGACGGCGGACGATTTCATCGAATATCACCTCGACTCGCGGCCGGTGCGCGAGCCGGGCGTGCCGCAATATTCCGAGCGGGTGATCCACGGCGAAATCTACAAGGCGCGGCCGGACGTGATGTCGGTGTGCCATCACCATGCAGCCGCTTTCATGCCGCTGCTCGCCACCCGCACGGACTATCAGCCGGTCTTTGCGCTCGGCACCATCGGCGGCAGCAAGCCGCCATTCTGGGATCAGCGCAACGAATTCGGCGATACCAATTTGCTGGTGGTCAAGCCGGCGGAGGGCGCTTCGCTTGCCCGCGCGCTTGCGCAGCATTGGATGGTGTTGATGAACCGGCACGGCGTGACCGTCGCCGGCAAGAGCGTGCGCGAATGCGTCTTCCGCTCGATCATGGCGTCGCGCAACGCGGAATTTCAGGTGCGCGCCATGACGCTCGGGCCGATCGAACCGTTTACCCCCGGCGAGTTGGATCTCTGCGCCAACATTATCAATGTCACCACCGGGCTGACCCGCTCATGGGAATACTGGGCCATGCGGGTCGCCAAGGCCGGTGGCATGCCGCCCCAGTCCAAAAAGGCCGGCGGCGGGCTACCGCCGCTGCCGAGGAAGGCGGCGCGCCGGCGCGCGGCCAAAACCCGCCAACGCGCCAAGGGCAGGCGCCGCTGATGCGCCGACGATGAAGAAATAAGATCGGCGGCTAAGCCGCATCAAACGCCAACGGGCCGCTGCCTGGCAGCGGCCCGCTTATTTGTGTATGCGTGTGATGAAGCGCGGCTTACTTCTTCATCTGTTTTTTCGCGGCCGGCTTTTTCATCGCGGCCTTCTTTTTCGGCGCCGGCTTCTTTTTCATCGCGGCTTTCTTCTTCTTGGCCTTGGCCTTATGCACCTTGCAGGCGCCTTGAGAAACGACCTTGGCGCCGTTCTTGGCCGCGAAGCAGGCGTTGGCCCACGTGGCTTTGGTTTTGCCCTTCGCGCCGCAGACCGGCTTGTAATCGAACAGGCAGACTACCGGCGGCGGCGGCGACGCGGCCGCCTTCTTCTTTGCCTTGGCTTCGCCGGTGGCGGCCGAACCGATGACAAACGCGGCGGCGGCCAATGCGATCAAAGCAGCGTATCCGAGTTTCTTTAGCATCGAACGTTTCCCCCATAAGCTGATAAACGCACGAGTGTAGGGTGCGCGGCAGGATGCTGACAACAAAAAAGCCTGCACACGCGTTCATAGACCTGAACCTGTGTTCAAGCAGGGCGCAGAACTACCTGTCTTTGTTGTCTTTCTTGGCGGCGCTGATGGACTCGAGCATGGCCGCGCGGCCCTTTTCGAGCGACGCGCGTACAGCAGCGTCCTTGCCGATGGCGCCCATTTCGCGCTGGCGCTTGACGGTGGCATCCACCATCAGTGGATCGAGGCCGAGCTCGCGCAGGGTTGCCGCCGACTCTTCCATTTCCGCCGCCCGTCGTTCGCCGTGGCTGGCCATACGTTCCAGGTTGTATTCGGACATGGTCGGCCAATCGAGCCCGGGGTAATTGTTCTTCAGCGAGGCGGTCACTTCGTCGAGCAGGCCGGCGCGCGCAGCGGCCAAAAAACATTCGAGCGTGAGCGCCTCGATGCCCTTGATCATCACGCTGCGGATCATCTTGATCGCTGCCGCGCCGCCAACTGAGTCGCCCACCACGCGCAATTCCATTTCCAGTTCGCGCAATAGCGGCGAGACGGTCTCGGCGTGCGGGCCGGCGATCAGCAACGGCGTGCGATGGCGCGCCGGGTGGATGGCCGCGATCACCGCCACGTCAACGTAGCGCGCCTTGCCGTCCAGCAGTTCGGCGGTTGCCTGCTTGCGGCCAGGCGAAACCGAATTGATGTCGAGATAATAAGGGTTGCCCGACAGATGCGGCGCGACCGAACGCGCCGCTTCCAGGCTGGAGGCCGCGGTGACCGCGGAAATGACCATGTCGGTTTCCGCTACCGCGTCCTGGGCGGAGACCGCGCAACGCACGCCCATGCGCGCGCCCGCGTCTTTGAGCTTTTCGCCGGCCGCCTCCGGGAAAAGAATGTCCCAGGCGGCGATGCGCTCGATGCCGCTCTCGCGCAAGCCCGAAGCCATCGCCTGTCCGGCCTCGCCGAAGCCGATGAAGGAGATGCGCGGGGTGTTGCGGCGGGTCATGCGTCAGGAGTCCGCCACCCCCGGCACCGGCGGTGTGCCGTGGGTGTGGAATGACTTGATGGTCTGCAGGCCCCAGGCCTGGCCCTTCTTGCGCTCGGCTTCGGTCCAGGTGATCGGCTTCCAGTCCGGCGCCAGCACCAGCCGCGCGCCGGCGCACGCCACTTCCACCCGGTTGCCGCCGGGCTCGTAGACGTACAGGAAGAATGTCTGCTGGACGGCGTGCTTGTGCGGCCCGGTCTCGATGAACACGCCGTTCTCCAGGAAGATGTCGGCGGCGCGCAAAATGTCCTCGCGGCTATCGAGCGCGTAGGTGACGTGGTGGAAGCGGCCTTTGGCGCCGGTCAAATCGCGGGTATAGGCGAAGTCGTAGGACTTGTTGGTGGCGGTCATCCACAGGCCCGCTTCGCTGCCGTCGTCGAGCACAATCTGTTCGGTCAGGCGAAAGCCGAGATAGTTTTCGAAGAATTCGCGGTTAGCCTTGATGTCGGCGGCGAGCCCGTTGAAGTGGTCGATGCGCCGCACGTTGCAGCCGCGCGCCGGATAGCGCTGCGCCTGGTTCTTCAAGGCCGGTTTCTTGTCGGGCGGCGGGTCGTACCACTCGGTGTCGTAATAAAGCTCGATGATGTGGCCGTCCGGGTCCTTGCAGACAAAGGTCTTGCCGTGGCCGAGATCGCCGTCGCTCCAGCCGACGTCGAAGCCGGAGCCTTTCAGCGCCGCCGCGCGCCGCTCCAGCGCCTGCGGCGAGCGGGTGCGGAAGGCGACATGGGCCATCCCTGAGGTCTTGGAGGCGGTGAGCTTGAGCGAGTAACGCTCATAGTCGTCCCAGCCGCGCAAATAAACGCTGTCACCTTTTTCGCCACTCTGGGTCATGCCCATGACGTCGATGAAGAACTTGCGGCTCGCCTCGAATGTCGGCGTCAGCATTTCAAGATGACCGAGATGGGCGATGTCGTAGATCGGTTCTTTTTGCATTGATACCCGGGCGTGTTGTCGTTTGTTCAATTGTGCCGAACGTCGCGCGCGAAGGCCAGAACCAGATTGTTGGCCGGCATCGGTGTGATTTCAGCCGGCGAAAGGCCGGCCGCCTGCGCCAACGTATTCAGCTCGCCGATATCGCGCACGCCCCAATCCGGGTTCTCCGCCCGCAGGCTCGCGTCGAAGGCGGCATTGCTGGCTGCGGTATGGGCGCCGTCGCGCTTGAACGGGCCGTAGACGAACAGCCGGCCGCCGTCGCGCAACAGCCGCCCGGCGCCGGCTATGAGATTCTGCGACACCTGCCAAGGCGCGATGTGCAGCACATTGATGCAAAGGATAGCCGCCAGTTCGCCGCCGCCGTCGCCTTGCCAGGTCCAATCGAGATCGGTGAGGCCGATGCGTTGTGCGTCGCGCAGATTGTCGAGCTGTGCGTGTTTTCGCCAGGCGGCGATGCTGGCCAGATGCGAATCGAAAATATCGCTCGGCCACCAGGTGAGGTGCGGGGCGCGGCGGGCGAATTCGGTGACATGCTGGCCGGTGCCGCTGCCGACCTCCAGCACGTTGCCGGTTGTCGTATTCAAATATTGCGATATCGCCTGCCAGATGGCTTCGTGGTTACGCCGGAAGGCCGCGACCGCGAGCCGGCCATCGGGCTCCGCCGGCTTGCCTTTTTTTCCGTATTCAAGGTTGAATTCGGCCATGGTCGCAAATGGGCGCATTGCGAAAAGGGGCTGCAACTAGCCACGGTACGCCCTTACGGGTCAAAGATGAATTGCCGCGGCCGGACGAGGCCGGACTATAGGAGCCGGCTTCGTTGTTTTTACCGGAAGGATGGGGCAAAATCCCATTCGGCGGGACGATTGCGGCCTGCCCAACCAAGGGCGAAACACCGGCTGCAACGTCAAGCGCGGCTTACGCATCATTCGGCTTGGTCCGGGGGTGCCGCCGGGCCGAAAGCCGATAACGACGAAAAGATCTAGGGAGGATCATAATGCGCAAGACCACTCTGATGCTGGCGGCGCTGGCTGCCGGCGCGTTGGCGCTGCCGGGCGCAAGCTACGCGCAGACTACACTCACGGTCGGCATGCCGACCACGCCGCCGAACATCGTGCACTTTCCGGTGCTCATCGCCAGCGATCTCGGAATCTTCAAGAAGAACGGCATCGAAGTGAAGACGGTGGCGCTGGAAGGCGGCGTCAAGGTGTTCCGCGCCATGTTGGCAGGTAATCTCGACATCGCGCAGTCGCCCGCCACGGTCACCTCGATTGCGATCTCCAAGGGCTCGAAGGTCAAGGCCATCCTCGGCACGCTGTACAAATTTGAAGCCTCGATGGTTGTGCGCGACAACGTCAAGAACATGGCCGACCTCAAGGGCAAGCGTATCGGCATTCAGCAGCCCGGCGGCTTCGCCGACATCCTGAGCAAGAACGTGTTGCGCGCCGCCAAGATCAGCCCCAAGGACGTCAACTTCGTCAGCATCGCCAGCGAGGACGTGCCGGCGTTGGTGGCCAACCAGGTCGACACCGCCATTCTGCATGTCGAGCAGGAAATGCTGGCCAAGGAGAAAGTGCCGAGCCTGCACGCGGTCGCGCGCATGTGGGAATTGGCGCCGAAGCAGATGTACACTTACTACGCGGTAAAGGACGAGCTCATCAAGAAAGATCCGAAGGCGTTGCAAGCCTTCGTCGATTCGGTGATCGAAGCGACCCGCATCATGTACACCGAGAAGGCCAAGGTGCTGCCGATCATGATCAAGCGCACCGGCTATCCGCCGAAGATCGTGGAGCAGACCTACGACTTCCTGGTGAAGAGCTGCATCTGGGACGCCAACACCGGGCTCTCGCCCGAACGCGTCAACTTCACCGCCAACCTGATGACCAAGGTCGGCAATATCGCCAAGGGTAAGACTCCGACCTACGACCAGATCGTCGACAAGGAATTCGCCGACAAGGCGCTCAAGAAGCTCGGCGTCTGGAAAGGCCCGGTCTGCCCGACCGCCGCGTTCTAGGCTGAGGGCGACTGACAAACCGTTCGGGGGCGGGTGCCGCCGGTTGACGGCGGCGTCCGCCCGCGATCTCTCAAGTGACCGCAGCAAAACGGGCAGGGCGCCCGGGAGATAATGCAATGAGCGTCGCCAACGAGGTTCACGCCGGCGCAATGGCCGCCGGCCAGCAGACGGCGCCGAAGGCTACGCCCTGGTGGGAGCACCGCGCGGTCTTCCGCTACGGCTTCCTCGCCTTGATCCTGATCGTCTGGCAGATCGTCGGGCCGTTCATCAGCCCGATCTTTTTTACTTATCCGACCAAGATCGCCGTCGCTTTCTATGAACTGACCATCAACGGCGAACTGCCCTATTACCTGGCGCAAAGCCTGGAAGTGATGTTCTACGGCCTGCTTTCGGCGATCGTCGTCGGCATACCGCTGGCGGTGCTGATGGCGCGCGTGCGTTGGCTCGATTGGGCGCTGGATTTCCCGATCAACGCGCTCTACGCCACGCCGCTGGTCGCGATCGTGCCGCTGTTGGTGCTGTGGTTCGGCATCTATCTGAAAGCCAAAATTATCGTGGTGTTCCTGTTCGCGGTGTTCCCGATCCTGATCAACACCTATCAGGGCGTGCGCGAATGCGACAAGAACATGCTTGAGGTCGCGCGCTCGTTCCGCTCCAGCGAGCGGCGGGTGTGGCAGGACGTGCTGCTGCCCTTCGCACTGCCCTATATCGCGGCCGGCGTGCGGCTCGCCATCGGCCGCGGCCTGGTCGGCATGGTGATTGCCGAGTTCTACACCACGATCACCGGTCTCGGCTACATGATCACGCGTTACGCCAACAATTTCGAGATGGACAAGACCTTCGTGCCGGTGATCGTGCTGATGACGCTTGGTGTTTCGCTCACCTCCGGCCTGAAATGGCTGGAGCGCCGCATCGCGCCCTGGAGCCACGCCAACCGGTGAGCGCTCCGATACCGCCAATGCGCTAAAGGCGTATTGTCTTCGTCATAGACGCGCGCGACACTTAGGCCCTGCCGGGAAGGCGAGGCCAAAGTGCCATGAGCGATCCCCCGATTACGCGAGGTTTCCGCGGGCGTCGCGGCGGCGCGGGCGTGAGCGCGCGGTTGCCGCCGGGCCAGCACCTCGTGAGCGACTTTCCCGTACTCTCGGCCGGGCCCACGCCCGAGCCCGACCTCGCCGGCTGGCGCTTCACGCTCGAAGACGGTGCCTCGCCGCTCGGGCAATGGAGCTGGGCGGAATTCAACGCGCTGCCGCAGACCGAAATCACCGTCGACATCCATTGCGTCACCACCTGGTCGAAATTCGACACGCATTGGCGCGGCGTCTTAATCGACACGCTGCTGGAGGCCGCCGGCCTCGCCGAACCGGCGGGCCCGTTCGTGCTTGCCCATTGCGAGGGCGGTTACACCACCAACCTGCCGTCCGAAGATCTGGTCGACGGCAAGGCGATGATCGCGACCGCGTTTGACGGCGAGCCGCTCGATCCCGAACACGGCGGTCCGGCACGGCTCTTGGTGCCGCATTTGTATTTCTGGAAGAGCGCGAAATGGGTGCACAGCCTGCAATTCCTCGACGAGGACCAGCGCGGTTTCTGGGAAGAGCTCGGCTACCACAGTTACGGCGATCCCTGGCGCGAGCAGCGATATGACGGCGATTGAAGCTGTCGCTGCGGCGAGGCCGGCGCCGTCGCGCCGCCTGCAATGGATGGCCGCGACGGTGCGCGAGGTGATCGACGAGACGCCGCGCGTGCGCAGTCTCGTCCTCGACGTGCCGGACTGGCCCGGGCACCGCGCGGGCCAACACGTCGACGTGCGGCTCACCGCCGAGGACGGCTACCAGGCGCAGCGCAGTTATTCGATCGCCTCGGCGCCGGAAGCGGCGGGCCTAACGCTGACGGTCGAGCGCATCGCGGACGGGGAAGTGTCGCCCTATCTGGCGGGCGAGGTGCGCGCCGGCGACCGGTTCGAATTGCGCGGTCCGATCGGCGGCTATTTCGTCTGGACCGCGGCGCTCGGCGGGCCGTTATTGCTCGTCGCCGGCGGCTCCGGCGTCGTGCCGTTGATGGCCATGCTGCGCCACCGCGCGGCCGCCAGGAGCACGGCGCCTGCGGTGCTGCTGCTGTCCTCGCGCACTGACGGTGACATTGTCTACGCCGCCGAATTGGCGCGGCTGGCGGGGCAGGGCGGCGGGCTCAAGGTTGTGCACACGCTCACGCGCGAAATGCCGGCGGGCTGGCGCGGCTTCACGCGGCGCATCGACCGCGCCATGTTAGAGGACGCCGGCTTTCCGCCCGACGCCGGCGCGCGCTGTTTCGTATGCGGGCCAACGCCCCTGGTGGAAGCGGTCGCGCGCGCGTTGCGCGATATCGGCCATGCGCCGCATTTGATCAAGACCGAACGGTTCGGACCGACGGGATTAGTATGAAGGACGCAGGATCATGAACACGGATCGCCAAGCCGACCTGACGCTCGACGGCAATGCCGCCGGCGGGCTGCTGCGCGAATTGTTCGCAATCGACGTGACGGGCGCACAAATTACTTGCGGCGGTTGCGGTGCGGTCGCCGCGGTCGGCAGCGTGCCGGACTATGGCGGCACGATGGGTGCGATCCTGCGTTGCGCCCATTGCGACACCGCCCTGCTTCGCCTCACGCACACGCGGGCGGGGCTGTGGCTCGATATGCGGGGCGCGCGAGTATTGTTCGCGGCGGCGGTCGATCCGTAACGGGTTGGAGGTATAAGATAGGAAGCGGGGCCCGTCGTTGGCCGGCTGAATTCGGCCTAGGATTGCATTGCGCTACGGCGCAAGGTCACAAGGCTCTGGGGGAGCAGGAAGATGATTCTCGGGCTGTCGCTTGCCAATTTCACGGTGCTGCACGTCATCATCAGCCTGATCGCGATCGTGAGCGGCCTGGTTGTGCTGTTCGGCATGCTCGGCTCGCGCCGGCTGCCCGGCTGGACCGCGCTGTTCCTGATCGCCACCATCCTCACCAGCGCGACCGGCTTCCTGTTTCCGATCCACGGCTTCACGCCGGCGCTCGGGGTCGGGGTGGTGTCGCTACTGGTGCTGGCGGTCGCGCTGATCGCGCTTTACGGCAAGCGCCTTGCCGGCGCCTGGCGCTGGATCTACGTTGTCACGGCCTCCAGCGCGCTCTGGTTCAATGTGTTTGTGCTGATCGTGCAGTCATTCGAGAAAGTCGCGTTGATAAATCCACATGCGCCACAGATCGGGCCGCCGTTCCCCGAACCGCAAAATTTCCAATTCATGATCGCGCAAGGTCTGGCGCTGGCATTTTTCGTCGTGCTCGGCCTTCTGGCGGCGGTCCGGTTCCGCCCCGGTCCGTCGCTGCCGGCATAGCGGCAATGCGTTGAGCGGGGCGCCTGAGCGTTCACGATGGCGGTGATTGCGACCCGGATGTCAACGGCACTGCCTTAGGATTACGCAGCCTAGGTGTGATCCGGTTTGTCGACTTGCAATTCAAACAGGATGTCGGCGTTCGGGCAGAATTGCGGGGCAAAGCGCACCGACATCGGCGTACTGTCGAGCCAATGGCGGCAGGTCCCCTTGGCGGAACATGCTTGGCAGCGGTGCAGCGCGGTCATGTAGGAGAGACTGAATTGCGGCAGAACGCCGCTCGCCGGGTCGATGCCGAGCCGCTGCATCATTTCTTGCAGGTAAATTTGGCGCGATGGCTCGTCTGCCATTCCGTCGTCTCCCAATTCCGCAAAAACGTAAGGATTGCGCCGCGCCGCGCCATGATCTGGATCAAAATCGCGGCCAAGGAACGCTAATCGCTGCTCGCGGTTCGGCGCGGACCGATCAAACGTCTTCCGGATTGTCGACGTAGCGCAGGCCCGCCTTCTTCAGTCCCTCACGCATGTTGTACATGTCGAGTGAGAGCTCGCCGGTTTCGAGTTGCTTGCGCTTGCCGTCTTCGTCGTCCATGCGCTTCTGCGCCTGCTGCGCGGTCTCGACCGCGAGCTTTTTAGGCACCACCACCACGCCGTCGTCGTCGGCCACCACCACGTCGCCGGGCTCGACATTGACGCCCGCGCAGACCACCGGGATGTTGACCGCGCCAAGCGTGGATTTGACCGTGCCCTTGGCCGAGATTGCGCGCGACCAGACCGGGAAGCCCATCTCGGTGAGCGGCTTGACGTCGCGGCAGCCGGCGTCGATGACCAGGCCGATGACGCCGCGCGCGCGCAAGGCGGTGGCCAGCAATTCGCCGAACATGCCGTCGGTGTTGTCGGCGGTGCAGCCGACCACCACCACGTCGCCTTTCTGGCATTGCTCGACCGCGACGTGGATCATCCAGTTGTCGCCCGGCTGCGCCAGCACGGTGACCGCCGGTCCCGCCATCGCGGCGCCAGCATAGATCGGCCGCATATAGGGCTTCATCAGCCCGGAGCGGCCGAGCGCCTCATGTGAAGTCGAGACGCCGGCGGCGCCGAGCGTGCCGATAGCGTTGGAATCGGCGCGTTTGATGTTGCGGACGACGACGGGTTTCATTGTGTTTCCTCCGAACTCAGCCCAGCGTTTCTGCGACGCTCGGGAACAGCGTCTGATAAGCCTCGCCGTAAGTCATCGGCACGCCGGTGTTGCGCGCGCCTTGCATGCCGCGGTTGAGCGCGACCCGCTCGTAATAGGCCCACAGGTGCTTCTGCGCGGCGAGGATCTTGAAGGCTTCGTATTTCTGCTCCCACACATCGTCGATCTTCAAAATGAGATCGGGTTTGTAGTTGCACATCTCCGGCTGGTGCGGCTCGAACAGATAGACCGGCGGCGCCGAATATTTGTATTGCGCGCCCGGTTTGTGGCCCATGGCCTGCGCCACCACCCGCGTCTCCTGGGCGAAATGGGCGGCGTTGGGGTGATCGAAATTGTAGGGGTCTTCGAGCGCGTGGGTGAGCACGAAGGCCGGATTGGTCTCGCGATAGATGTCCACCATGCGGTCGAAATCCCGCTCGGTCGTCTTGAGCGGATAGTCGCCGCAATCGAAGAACTCGATCTCGGCGCCGAGCAGCTTGGCGGCGCGCTCGGCTTCGTCCTTGCGGCCGGCCTTGACCTTTTCATGGGTGGCGCCTTGCTCCTTCCAGGCGAACTGGCTCTCGCCGCGCTCGCCGAAAGACAGGCAGACGATCTTGACCCTCATCCCGCGCTTGGCGTGCAGGGCGATGGCGCCGCCTGCGCGCCACACGAAATCGCCCGGATGGGCGGTGATCACTAGTCCCGTTTTTTTCTCAGACATATTCGGCTTCCTGATCAATCAGAGGCTAGAAGTCATACAGGCGCGCGGGATTGTCGGCCAGTATGGCGCGCCGATCCTGCTCACGCGAGGTCCAATCGAGAAAGACCTTCAGCAACTGCACGGCATCGGGCGTCGGCCCTTCCGGGCGCGGATGCGGCCAGTCGCTGCCCCAAACGAGGTTTTCGGGATTAGCGGCGAGCAAGGCACTATGAAAGGACTTTGCCTCGATGTAGTCAGGTGGCGTCGCACCAAGCCGATAGATCCCGGAAAGCTTCGCCCACAACCGGCCTTCGCCCACGCCCCGCAGCAGCGCCTGGAAGCCGAGATGGCTTGTCCCGTGGTGATGCTCCATACGGCCCATGTGGTCGACCACAATCGGCACCGGCACCCGCGCAAGCGCCGGTGCTAATTCTGGCAGGTCGCGCGCATCGATCCACAATTGCAGATGCCAGCCAAGCTCGACCATGGCGCCGTAGAACGGCTCGATGTCGGCGAGCCGAACGCCATTGCTGTAATAAGGCTTGCCGTCGCGGCGGAATTCGTTAGCGCGCAAGCCGCGTATGCCGCCTGCGTGCCATTCTTTCAAGGTTTCCCGGGAGAGCTCGGCGCCGCCCACTGCCACGCCGCGCAGGCGTTGCGGCGCGCGGGCAAGCGCATCAAGCATCGCCCGATTGTCGCGGCCATAGGCGCTCGGCTGCACCAATACGCCACGCTCGCAGCCTAGCCGGTCGAGCAAAGCGAGATAGGCGTCGAACGGCGCATCGTCCGGCGTATAGCTGCGCGGCTCCGCGTAAGGAAATCGCGCAGCAGGACCGAAGACATGACAATGACAGTCGCACGCACCCTGCGGCAGGGCTTCACTCATTGAGGCTGATCTCTCCAATCACGGCCACCACCGGCCAATTCCGCTCAACGCAGAATATTGACGTCCAACTCGCGTGCTGATCGATGCACCCCGAATGGGGGACAGGTTGAGGGGAATTCCCCTCAACCTGAGATCAGACTAGTTGCCGACCTTGATGCCGGCTTCTTTGTAATATTTCAGCGCGCCCGGGTGGTAGGGCACTTGGTTGGCAGGCGCCATGTCCTCACGCTTGGCGCGACCAAAGGCACCGAAGGAATTTTTGAGCGCGTCTTTGCTCTCGGCGATCTTTTTCGTCACCTTGTAGACGAGATTCTCGGACACCTTCGAACTGGTCAGCATCATCCATGGAATCTGCATGATGTTGGCGTCGTAATCCTGCAGACCGTTGATGTTCTTATTCTGCTTCAAGGAGACGATCTTGCCGGCCGGAAGAAATTTCTTGAATGCGGCCTGCCCAGCGGCCGAATTATCGAGCGAAATGTAGCACAGCCCGCCATGAGATTTGAGCTTCACCGCCGCCTGCTTGCCCGCGCCTGCATTAAGGCTGACGAGCGCAACGTCGACGAGACCATCGCCAAGGGCCTTGATACCGCCGACAAAGCTCGCCACCGGGACCTGCTTGAAATCCGCATATTTCATGCCGCCGTTCGCAAGGCCGCCGCGGATGTAAAACGGAATGATGGTCGACGACTTGTACTCGGATGCGATCCGCAAACCCTTGGCCTTCGCCTTCAGGTCAGCCACCGTCTTGAGGCCCAGATCGCAGGGCGCCATGAGACCGGTTGCCAGCGGGAACATCGTTCCCACCAGCCGCATATTCGGGTTCTTGCGGTCGTAGTTGCCGGTGCCGGTCATGGCAAAAGCTGCTTCGACGCCGTTGGAAAATCCAAAGTCGACTTCGCCGGAATTGATCAGAGGCAGGTAGCCGACAAGCGGCTGCGTGCGCGCAGTAATTTTGGCGTCGTTCAGGACCTTTGCCACGGCTTGACCGGAATTATAGGCAAGCGAGCCTTGAGCGCCCGTTGCGATGGTCACGACCTGCGCCGTTGCAGCCGATGCGCCGAGCGAAAGCGCAAACGCGCCTCCGATCACAGCGGTCATAAGCCTTGCATTCATGTCTGTTCCTCCTTTGGTTGAATTGCGAATTAAGTACCGGAAAATCACGAGGCGGTTTGCTCGTCTATGGATCGGGTTCGCCGGACCATCAGAGCGATCGCCAGCACAACGACCGCGATTGCCGCGGGGAAGTGCACCAGCTCATCGAACGACACAAACCCAAGCGGCAGGGTGAGCGCGCCACCCACGACAAACGCGGCGCGGGCAAGAACCCCCAGCTTGCGTGACCAGAAGCCGACAATGCCGGCTGTCACCGCAGCAATACCGACCGCCGATAAGCCCAGCGTCGTGACGATCTCCACGGGATTTCCTTCAAACAGCAAAGCCGGGGAGTCCACGAACACAAACGGAAGAATGAAAGCCGCCCACCCCATGCGCATGGCCGCCCAGCCCGTTGCGAGCGGATCCGCCTTCGAGATCGTCGCCGCGGCGAAAGCCGCAAGCGCGACGGGCGGCGTGATCATCGACATCATGCCGAAGTAGAGAATGAACATATGCGCAGCGATCGGGTGGATACCTGCTTGAACAAGCGAGGGCGCGATCAATGCCGCAAGCAGCACATAGACGCCGGACGTCGGCATCCCCATGCCCAGAACGGTACAAACCAACGCCGAGATCAGAAGTAGAAAGATCAAGTTGGAGCCGACGAAATCGACAAGAAGCAGCGTGAGCGCGAATCCCAATCCCGTTATATTGAGAATGCCGATGACAAATCCCGCCGCGGCGACGATGAGGATCAGATCCACCATACCAACGCCTGTGTCGACAAAGACCTTCCCCAAGGTCGCCAGGGTCAGGCGGTTGCCCTTGTAGCCGCGCAAGAATCCGACAATGACAATGGCGACAGACGCCAGCAACGCCGCATCTTCCGGATCGAAATCCCACCAGAAAAGCGCGGCAATCAAAATTCCAAACGGAAATGCAAAGTGCCACCCGTCGGCCAGCACCTGCCTTGTCGTCAGGCCTTCAATATCGGTCGGATGGATGCGATCTCGTCCCGCGATGAGATCGACCTGAACGAACACACCCAGGTAATAAAGGAGTGCAGGCAACACGGCCGCAGCCGCCACGGCCTGATATGAAATATCGAGAAATTCGGCCATCAGGAACGCGGCCGCCCCCATGATCGGTGGCGTGAGCTGGCCGCCTGTCGAGGCCACGGATTCAACGGCGCCGGAATCGGTTTTCGAATACCCACCGCGCTGCATCAAAGGGATGGTGATGACACCTGTCGTGACGACGTTGGAAACCGCGCTTCCCGAAATCGAACCGAACAGGGCGGATCCCACGATCGCGATTTTCGCGCTCCCCCCACGCGTGCGCCCGGTTGCGGCCATGGCGAGATCGGTGAAGAACTCACCACCGCCGGCGGCGAACAGCAAATTACCGAAGAAAACAAACAACAGGACGATTATTGAGCCGACGGCCAGCGGCGTTGAAAAGACCGCGCTCGGATCAAATCCAACGTACTGAACGAGCCCGATCGGACTGAGTGCTTTGCCGATGAGCCGTCCCGGCACCTTGTCGGCAACCAAGGCATACAAGAGAAATACGCCGACAATAGAAAACAGCGTCCAACCGGTACGGCGTCGGATGCCCTCCATGACGGCAATCGTTACGACGGTCCCGATCATGACGATCTGCCACGGACGGTAGGCCTGTTCCTCCAAGAGCCACGAAAAGTCCCAAGCGGCGTACATCAAAACCGAGAACACGATGAGCGCGATTGCGCCATCGATCCAGCCCAGACCTTGTTTGACGTCACCCTTCCAATTGAACCGAAGAAATACGATCGTCAGCGCCAGGCCGAGCTGCAGCGCCATGTATTGCTGTTTAAGGACCGCGAAGCCCAACCGGGTCGGGGCCTCGACATTCCACAACATGCAAGCGACCGTCATCGTAACGGCAAGTATCGCAATAAGAATGCGAATTACCTTGTCGATGCTTGCTACGGTTTCCAAAGATTACTCCTGCACAGCATCTTTGAACGATGCGACAGCCGCGTATACGAGTTCGTCTATCGCCCGCTCGCTGTCGGTGCTGGCTTTACTTTGTCGCGTCGGATGATCTTTGCTAGTGACCATCACCATGGAATCTCAACAATGTTGGTCGTCGGTTCGGGTAGGCCAGTCCGCTTAAGATTGGCCTTGAGCTAAGCGCACTATCGGGCGACTTGGCACGCGGGACGCGCGTCGAGAGGAACAAGGCGCAAAGGCTCAAGCCCAGGATCAGCGCCAAGTATTGCTCCGTCTTATCGGCAACGCCAAGCCACGACGAAACACCGGCATGCCAAAGAATGCAAAATAGTGTCGCAAGCGCCGCGGCGACATGCGCTGCCCGCTTGGTATAAGTCACGGGCGCGGCCACGTGACGACGAACAACGGTTTGGTCGTCCGCCCGCCGTTCGCGATATTGCGCCCGGGCCCTTGCCGTGCCGATCCCTCCACCATGGAGTTCCCCCGCTTGTCCTGGCGTGTAGCCGGTGCCCCACCGCACGGCCGCAATTGCCGCATGGAAAGGCAATCCATGACGCACCCAGGTTTTGCCCGCCACACTAGGAAGGGCTTCTCTATTTTCAAAATTGATATTAAAGATGCAAGGCATTCACGTCACGAATGCCTGCCGGTAAACTGCCATGAATCTCAGCAATGTCGATCTCAATTTATTGAAAGTGCTGGATGCGCTGATCACCGAGCGCAATGTGACACGTGCTGGCGAGCGGCTGGGACGGTCGCAGCCCGCCATCAGTAACGCGTTGCAACGGCTGCGCGTATTGTTGGGCGACGATTTGCTCGTGCGCGTACCGAAGGGTTTCATTCTGACGCCGCGCGCCGAGGCGATCCGCGAACCGTTGCGCGAAGCCATCGCGCTGGTCGAGGGCTGCCTGGCCGAGGAATCTCAATTCGATCCAGGCAGTGCAACCGGCGTATTCCGGCTGAGCACCCCGGACCGGCTAAGCCTCGTGGTCGTGCCGCCATTGTATGCCCGGTTGCGGAAGCTGGCCCCGAATATGGCGTTGCAAGTACAGACCGCCGACCGCCAGCAGGCGCTCGACCTGCTCGACGCGGACCGTACTGATCTTGCGATCGGTTGGCTGGACGAAAAGCCAAGCCATTTGATTGCCGAGTTCATGATGGAGGAGAGCCTGTTCTGCGTTTTCCGGCGTGACCACCCCATTCTGAAACCGCGTACGAAATTTAATATTGCGTCAGTCCTATCTTTCCCTCACCTCGTTGTCAGCGCCACGGGTCAGCGGACGGCGATCTTCGACGACCTGCTGTTGCGACACGGACTGCGGCGTCACGCGCTTGTGGCCGTAATGAACTTCACTGCTGTGCCACACCTGCTTATTCGCAGCGATATGATCGGCGTGTTTACCGAGCTGGCTTCCAATGTCTTCGAGAAATCTTTTGGGCTAGCCAAGCGCGCGGTGCCGATTAATGTTGGAAAAATATCGACAAATATGGTTTGGCATCATCGCAACGATAGCGACAAAAAACACGTCTGGTTGAGGCAGCAGATTAAAACCGTCTATAAAAATTTGTAAGGGCCGGGGTGTCACGGAATTCGACGACAACCGCCCGCTCTCAATTTTAGCTCATGGCTTTGTGGCGGCTTTCCAGAAATTCAAGCGTGCGCGCGCGCGCCGTTGTGGCTGCGGCTTCATTATAAGCCGGGCGCACCTCATTGGCGAAGGCGTGACCGGCTTCGTAGATGTAGGTTTCTGCGGACGGAAACGCCTTGCGCACCTGTTCGATGATCTCCGGCGTCGAATTTGGGTCGGTCTTGGCGAAGTGGAACAGCAGGGGACATTTCGGCTTCAGGTCGAGATATGTCGGCAGTCGCGTGCCGTAAAACGCGATCGCGCCGCGAAGTTCCAATTCCGCCGCCGCGCGTATGATGACGCCGCCGCCCCAGCAGAACCCGAGCACGGAAACCCCACGATTGCTTTGCACCTTTGCAACCGCGGCGCCGACATCGAGCATCACCTTATCGAGTGGGAGCCCATAGGCTAGGTCGCGCCCGCGGTCCG
>CAWFEO010000007.1:0-30798 GCA_963814885.1 uncultured Alphaproteobacteria bacterium
ACTTGCGCGCGGCCGACAATGTCGCCGAAAGCCGCCGGATCGGCGCCGGTCATCCATACCTGGGCGCCGAGGCCGGCGAGCGCGTCGTAGAGCGCGGCGCGCCGCGCCGGATCGAGATGGGCGATCACCTCATCGAGCAGCAGCACCGGCGCAAAGCCGGTCATGTCCTTGATCAAGCCGGCATGGGCGAGCACCAGGCGGATCAGCAGTGCCTTCTGCTCTCCGGTGGAAGCGTCGGCCGCCGCGAACCCCTTGTTGGCATGCGTGACCTTGAGATCGGACAGATGCGGGCCGTCAAGCGTGCGGCCGGCGGCGGCGTCGCGCGCGCGGTTCTCTCTTAATAGGACGCGGTAGCGGTCCTCGATTTCGGTGGCGCTGTGCCGGGGCAACAGTTGCTCCATCCAGCCGTCGAGCGCGACCTCGGCGCGCGGAAATTCCGGCGCTTGGTCGCGTCCGCCCGCCAAGGCCGCCGCCAGCCGCGCCACCGTCTCAGCGCGCGCCGCTGCCACCGCGACCGCGACCTCGGCGGTCTCATGCTCGACCGCGTCGAGCCAATGGGCGTCGCGTTTCGGGTCTTCCAACAGGCGGTTGCGCGAGCGCAATGAACGTTCGAGCGCGGCGACGCGGCTGGAATGCGCGGCGTCGACCGCCAGGACAAGACGATCGAGGAAACGGCGGCGCTCGGAGGCCGGACCGTTGAACAGCCGGTCCATGGCCGGCACCAGCCACACCACGCGCAGGTGATCGGCGAAAGCCGTCGCCGAACTGACCGCCTCGCGGTCGACGCGGCATTGCCGCGTGGGCGAAGCATTCTCGGCCGCCGGCGGGTCGATGCCGGTGCCGAGCGTCGCCAGCCCCAGCATGCCTTCGATCTCGGCATTGACCGCCCAGGCGCCGTCGCCTTCGGAGAAAGCCAGCTCCTCGAGCGTGGCGCGGCGCAATCCGCGGCCGGGCGCAAGCAGCGAAATCGCCTCGATCAGATTGGTCTTGCCGGCGCCGTTCGCGCCCGTCAGCACCACGGGTCCCGCGCGCGCCAATTCAACTTGCGCGGCGTGATAGCTGCGGAAATTGGTCAGCGTCAGGCGGCGGAGCAAGGCGGCGGTCATTGACGAGCCTTACCACCCTCTCGCTTGCCGGGAGAAGCTTATACCCTCATCGGCATCAGGACGTAGAGCGCGCCCTTGGCGTCCTTGTCCTGGATCAGCGTGGGCGAGCCGGGGTCGGCGAGCTTGAGCACGGCGACCTCGCCCTCGATCTGGGCGGCGATGTCGAGCAGATAGCGCGAATTGAATCCGATATCGAGCGCATCGGCATCGTAGTCGACTTCGATTTCTTCCGTCGCGCTGCCGGAATCCGGGTTGGTCACCGACAGCACCAACCGGCCACTGCTGATCGAAAGCTTGACCGCGCGGCCGCGCTCGCTTGACACCGTCGAAACGCGGTCGACGGCGGCTTCGAAATCCTTCTTGTCGACGGTCAGCAGCTTGTCGTTGTTGGCCGGGATCACGCGCGCATAGTCGGGGAAGGTGCCGTCGATCAGCTTGCTGGTCAGCACGACATTGCCGATGGTGAAACGGATTTTGCCGGCGGAGAGCTCGATCGCCACTTCGCCTTCGCCGGTCTCGATCAGCCGCTGCACTTCTCCAACCGTCTTGCGCGGCACGATGATGCCCGGCATGCCGGCGGCGCCGTCCGGCAAGGGCAATTCGCATTGCGCCAGCCGATGGCCGTCGGTCGCCACGGCCCGCAACGTGGCGGCTTTGGCGGTGCCGGCCGTATGCAGATAGATGCCGTTCAAATAGTAGCGCGTCTCTTCGGTGGAGATGGCGAACTGGGTCTTGTCGATCAGCCGTTTGAAGTCGGCCGCCGGCAGTTTGAAGGAATGGCTCATATCGCCGGCGGCGAGATCGGGAAAGTCGCTCTCCGGCAGCGTCTGCAAGGTGAAGCGCGAGCGGCCGGCGCGGATCGACAGTACGGCGCGGTCGCCGGAGCCTTCGATCACGATCTGCGCGCCCTCGGGCAGCTTGCGCACGATCTCGTAGAACATGTGCGCCGGCACGGTGGTGGCGCCGGTTGGGCTCACTTCGGCGGCGATCGAGTCGGTGACTTCGAGATCGAGGTCGGTGGCCTTCAGGCTGAGCTTGCCCTTGTCGGCCCTGATCAGCACGTTGGCCAGAATCGGAATGGTGTTGCGCCGCTCGACCACGCGGTGCACGTGGCCTAGCGACTTCAAGAGCTCTGCACGCTCGACGGTAACCTTCATGGGGGAGACCCGCTTCGGCGCCTTTGAAAAAGGACCCTGAAAGAGAGGCGCTACGGCAAGCCGGGCTCGCGGCATGCGAGGCCGGGGAGCAAAGGTGGCGCGCCGGCGCGAAAATCGCAAGCCTGCCGGGGCTTAAGCCGGCTCTATCCCCAAGGCGTCCACAGGAGCCCGAGGACGCGGATGCCCGGCCGCGAGGCCGGGCATCGGATAAATCCACTCCGGCCGGGCGGCCTAATCCTGCAATTGCCGCTTGAGAACCTCGATCTCCTCGGCCAACGCCATGTCGTTGCCGACCAGGCCCTCGATCTTGCGCACGGCATGCAAAACCGTGGTGTGGTCGCGGCCGCCGAACCTGCGGCCGATCTCCGGCAGCGAGCGCAGCGTCAAGGTCTTGGCCAGATACATCGCCACCTGGCGCGGGCGCACCACATTGGCGGTGCGGCGCGAGGACAACAGGTCCGAGCGGCTCACATTGTATTGCCGCGCCACCACGCGCTGGATGTCCTCGATCTTGACCCTTTTGGGCTCCTGCGGGCGGATCAGGTCGCGCACCTCGCGCTCGGCCATCTCCAAGGTGACGGCATGGCCGGTGAGCTTGTTATGGGCGAGCAGGCGGTTGAGCGCGCCTTCGAGATCGCGGCCGTTATGGGTAACGGTCTTGGCGATATAGCCGAGCACCGGCAGCGGCACGTCGAAACTCGGATGATGCGAACGCGCCGCCGTCACCCGCGCTTTCAGGATCTCGAAACGCAATTCCTCGCCGAGCGGGCCCATTTCCACCACCAGCCCGCCAGCCAGCCGTGAGCGCACGCGGTCGTCGAGGCTTTCGAGCTCCGAGGGCGGCCGGTCGGAGGCAATGATCACCTGGCGGCCGGCGTCGATCAGCGCGTTGAGCGTGTGACAGAACTCGGCCTGCGTCGACTTGCCTTGCAGGAACTGCAAGTCGTCGATCACCAGCACGCCGATGCCGCGCAGCGCCTCCTTGAAGGCGAGGGCGGTCTGCGTGCGCAGCGCCGAGACGAAGCCGTACATGAATTTCTCGGCGGTGAGATAGAGCACCTTGCGCTCGCCGGCGGCGTTTCCGGCCCAGGTGATCGCCTGCAACAGATGCGTCTTGCCGAGACCGACGCCGGCGTGGATGTAGAGCGGATTGAACATCACCGGGTCGGATCGTTTGGCGGCGGTCACCTGTTTGGCTGCCGCATGGGCAAGCGTATTGGAGCGGCCGACCACGAAGCTCTCGAAGGTGAGGCGGGCATCGAGCGGGGAGCCGCCGAGTGCCTCGTGCACGCCGGGATCGCCGGCCAGCATCGGCCGGCCATTGCCGGACCCATTGCTGCTGGGGAAACGGCCGGCCCCATTGCCGGCGGGCTCAAGCTCGGGTTTCGGCTTGGCCACCGCCGAGCGCAGCACCGCCGAGCGAACGATCAATTCGATCCTGCCGACCTTGGACGCTTGTGCTTGCCAGCACGCCAGAACCCGTTCGGCATAGTGCGATTGGATCCAGCTCTTGAGGAAGCGCGTCGGCACCGACAGGCGCACGGTGCCCTCATCGATCGCTTCCAGATCCATGCGCGCAAACCAGCTCGAATAGATGTCGTCGCCGACTTCGACGCGCAGGCGTTCTTTGACCCGTGACCAGCTATCCTGATCCGCGTTGGACATTTTTTTGTTCTCGATCCGATTGAATGGTTGAAACGGACGCGGTTTGCTCGGCCTGGCGGCGATTTCGTCGCCAACGCGCCGGGAACGGGACGCAACGTCACTCAGTCAATGATGTCGTGGGCGGAGACTTCGACCCGGGAGGTCCCTTGGGCCGATGCGGCACGACATCGACAGTTCGAGGAAGCTGCGTCTCACCCCGCGGGCGGGGGTACGGCGCCTCGAACTCCGGTCGTGAACGCGGACGGACTTAAATTCGTGCAAAGCACACCGGATGAAATTCCGACGCAAGCGCGGGCAGGAGGGGTGACTGCGGAGAATGCCCCCGCAACGGATGCTGTGCCTTCGGCGACACCGGCGATGCCCACTCTTCCCGCTCCTGTCATAATAGCCCCCCTTTATAGCGTTATAGATTTCGCTCGATCCTGTGACGCGCGTTTTGCTTGGATGCCGGCGCATTGGCGCCGTCGATTATGTCAATTCTTTTGTCTTGCACCTCTCATCCCCGACCAAAACGCGACTTCGAACGCAATCCCCCCGGCCCAACACATCGAACAACAGAAAAATCCCGGGAGCAGGCGCACGGTAGCCGTCCTCATCCGCTGATGAGCGTGGGTAGAAACTTTTTCTGATGACGTCCGGAAAGTTCCGAACGCGCATTTAAAAAAACACAAGCATTGTGCGGCGGCAATGAATTTCGCATATGCCGTTGCGATACAGCACCAAACGCGCGTCTCATGGGCGGTATCGCCACCTGAGAATCGCATGTCAACGTGTTGATGATTCGCGCAGTTTTTCACAAGCGAGTGGCTGTGGCGCGCATACCGAGGCGGTAAAATATATTCGGACGCTATGAATCAGAAACCCCTGTCACGCAGGCATTTCCAAGTCCTCACCGACGCTTTGAGGTTAAGTCGTTATCGTGGCGCACAGATTCTTGCGCGATTGTTTAGCCTAGCCCTCGCGCGGAAACCCGTGCCGCACCGAAGTTCTCGCGTGCCGACGCTGCGGCAAGTCAATCAAAACCGCGGCGAGCAAATGATTTTGACGTGGCAATGACGGTTTCACAACGGCGTACGCGTCGCGCGCCCGGAACGCCGACGTTCGACCGTTTTTCATCCGATTTCAATCGAAAAAACGCCCCGCGAAACCGCCGGGCGGTGTCGTAATGCATTACAATTACTTCGCGAGCTTGGCGACGCGGTGGGCGAGGCGCGAAACCTTGCGGCTGGCATTGTTCTTATGCACGACGCCGCGCTGCGCAGCACGCATGATCACCGGCTCGGCTGCTTTCAGGGCTGCGGACGCCGCGGCGCGGTCGCCGCCGGCGATTGCCTCCTCGACTTTGCGCATGGAGCCGCGCAGCACCGTGCGCCGCGCCTTGTTGACTTCGGTCCGGCGCGCGATCTGGCGCGTGGCTTTGCGGGCGGACTTGGTATTGGCCATGAGACTCTCGTTGAACGTGGCGCCAACGCGGAAATCCCCGACGAAAGCGGCCTGATTTTGCAAAAAATCACGGCGGTGAGAAGCCCCACCGCCAAGGCTGAGGCTTATAGTGAGGCCGCGCGCGGGCGTCAACGCCGGCAATTGATGGCTCAAGCCACCCGTTTGGCCCGGACCGTGTCGTAGCCGGCGGTTACTGCGGCGCGATCGGCCGCCGACAGCGGCGCCAGCGGTGGTTTCACCGGCGAAAGCGCCGGATCGCCGTGGATATGGGCGAGCAGCGCCTTCACGCCCGACACCAGCGGCTTGCCGTCGAACAGCTTGCGAATGGTCACGGCCGCATCGAGCGCCGCCTGGTCGCCCTCGGCCCACGCGCGCGCGCACAGATCGGCATTGCAGTTGGCTGTCGCCGAGATGCAGCCGGCGAAGGCGCCGCCGCGCGCCTCAAGCAGTGCCGCTTCCGTCGACGGAAATACCGCGAAGTCGGGCGAGATTGCCGCCGCGGCGCGCGCGTAAGCCATGTCGCCGGAGGAATCCTTCAGCCCCACGATGCGGGTCGGGAACAATTCCAGCAATCGCTTGATCAGCATCACGTGCCAGGACAGGCCGGACATGGCCGGGAAATGATAGAGATAGATTGGAATCGGCATGTCGGTCGTTGCCTGCACCAGCGCGCCGATATAGGCGGCGAGCCCGTCGTCCGGCACGCCTTTGTAGTAGAACGGTGGCAGCACCAACGCGCCGGCAAAGCCGAGCTCGGCCGCGTGGCGGGTGAGCGCGACCGCGTCCGATAGCGCGGCGGCACCGGTGCCGACCATCAGCCGGTCCAAGGGCATCGCTTGCGCCTTGTAGGCGTTCATCACCGCCATGCGCTCTTCACGCGAAAATGAGGTGGCCTCGCCGGTGGTACCGAGCACGTTGAGGCCGTCGCAGCCGTTGTCGAGCAGGGAGCGCGCGAGCTTCACCGCCCGTTTGAGATCGGGCGCGCCGCTCTCCTCGATTGGCGTGGCAACCGCCGCGATCACGCCAGAAAGGGTCTTGCTCAGGTGAGTTCTCCGTCTGTTATTTCGGTTTGCGTAAGATTTCGCCCGAAACCGGACCCGTTTTTCGGGATCACGCGCTAGCCGCTGATATTGTAGGCCGCCAGCGCCGCCATGTTGACGAGCTGATTGTCCTTGGCGCCGAGTTGGACAATCTGAACCGGGCGGTCGAGCCCGACCAGCAACGGCCCGATCACGGTGGCGCCGCCCAGTTCCTGTAGCATCTTGGTGGAAATCGAGGCCGAGTGGAACGCCGGCATCACCAGCACATTAGCCGGCCCCGACAAGCGGCAGAACGGGTAGGGCGTCATCAGCTCGGGATTGAGCGCGACGTCGGCCGCCATCTCGCCGTCATATTCGAAATCGACCCGCTTGCTGTCCAGGATCTTCACCGCCTCGATCACCCGCGCCGAGCGCTCGCCCTCCGGGTGGCCGAAGGTGGAAAACGCCAGCAGCGCCAGCCGCGGCTCATAGCCGAACCGGCGCGCCACGCCGGCGGCTTCGATCGCGATCTCGGCCAGTTCCTCGGCGGTCGGCATCTCAGTCACCGCGGTGTCGGCCACCAGCACCGTGCGGCCGCGCGCCACCACCAGCGAGGCGCCGATCACACGGTGGCCCGGCTTGGGATCGATCACGCGGCGCACGTCTTCGAGCGCGACCGAGAAATTGCGCGTCACGCCGGTCACCATGGCGTCGGCGTCGCCGAGCGCCACCATGCAGGCGGCGAAATGGTTGCGGTCCTGATTCACGAGCCGCTGGCAGTCGCGCAACAGATAGCCGTGCCGCTGCAGCCGCTCGTAGAGGTGATTGGTATAGATGGTGTTGCGGGTCGATACGGCGGCATTGATGATCTCGATGCCCTCGCCTAGTTCGATACCGGCTTCGCGCGCGGAATCGCGCACGCGGTCCTCGCGCCCGACCAGCAGCGCGCTGCCAAGTCCCTGATGCACAAAGCTCGCCGCGGCGCGGATGACCTGTTCCTCCTCGCCTTCGGCAAACACCACGCGCTTGGGCTGCCGGCGCAGCCGGTTGAACACTTGCACCAGCGTCCCCGCGATCGGATCGCGGCGCGAGCGCAATTGCTCGCCATAGGCCTCCATGTCGACGATCGGCTTGCGGGCGACACCGGTTTCCATGGCGGCTTTCGCCACCGCCGGCGGCACGAAGGAGATCAGCCGCGGGTCGAATGGGACCGGGATAATGTAGTCGGGCCCGAATTTCGGCCGCGCGCCATAGGCCGACGCCACCTCGTCCGGCACGTCCTCGCGCGCGAGCTCCGCGAGTGCGCGGGCGGCGGCGATCTTCATCTCCATGTTGATGGCGGAAGCGCGCACGTCCAGCGCCCCGCGGAAGATGTAGGGAAAGCCGAGCACGTTGTTGATCTGGTTGGGGTAGTCCGAGCGCCCGGTCGCCATGATAGCGTCGTCGCGTACGGCGGCCACTTCCTCGACGGTGATTTCCGGATCGGGATTGGCCATGGCGAAAATGATGGGCTTGTCGGCCATCGACTTGACCATGTCCTGCGTCATCGCGCCCTTGGCCGATAGCCCGAAGAATACATCGGCGCCTTTGAGCGCGTCGGCGAGCGTGCGCGCCGAGGTCTTGACCGCATAGCCCGACTTCCACTGGTTCATGCCTTCGGTGCGGCCCTGGTAGATCACGCCCTTGGTGTCGCACAGGATCAGGTTCTCCGGCCTGAAGCCGATCGCCTTGAGCAATTCCAGGCAGGCGATGCCGGCGGAGCCGGCGCCGTTGCAGACCAGCTTGGTCTGCGCGATTTCGCGGCCGGTGAGGTGCAGCGCGTTGATCAATCCGGCCGCCGAGATGATCGCGGTGCCGTGCTGGTCGTCGTGGAACACCGGGATGTCCATCAATTCGCGCAGGCGTTGCTCGATGACGAAGCATTCGGGTGCCTTGATGTCTTCCAGGTTGATGCCGCCCCAGCCGGCGCCGAGCAGCCGCACGCAATTGATGATTTCGTCCGGGTCCTCGGAGGAGACCTCGAGATCGATCGAATCAATGTCGGCGAAGCGCTTGAACAGCACCGCCTTGCCTTCCATCACCGGCTTGGCCGCCAGCGCCCCGCGGTTACCGAGGCCGAGAATGGCGGTGCCGTTGGTGATGACGGCGACGAAATTGCCCTTGTTTGTATAATCGTAGGCGCGGGTGGCATCCTCGGCGATGGCGAGCACCGGCACGGCGACGCCAGGCGAATAGGCGAGCGAAAGGTCGCGCTGGGTCGCCATCGGCTTGGTCGCCACGACCTCCAGCTTGCCGGGCCGGCCGCGGCTATGAAATTGCAGGGCTTCCTGGTCGGTGAAAGTCGGCCGGTTCGGGCCGGCGGGGGGCTTGGCGGCCATTTTGACTCCATATACGCAACCGGGGTGCCCGGCGCGGGCGACCCTAGCGGAAGCGGGCGCGCTTGCTCAAGGCAAGCCGATTGGGCGGCGGGCATGGTTGAACGAAGGCGCGGCGCGGGTTAACGGTGCGCGTTAGACGCGTGAGAAGACCGGCTGACCATGATCCGTTTCCTATTTCGCTTTATCGGCGTTTTGTGCCTGGCCGCGGCCTTTATCCTGCTGATCTATGACGGCACCAAGTCGATCGCCGGCAACAACCTCTATCTGACCAGCGTGCGGGAGCTGTGGGACCTGATCAATGCCGGCAGCCTGGCCGAGCTCAAGCCGTTGATCCAACCCTACGCCAAAGGAGTGCTGTGGGACCCGCTGATGCTTGCTTTTTTGGCGGCGCCGAGCTGGAGCGTATTTGGCGTCCTCGGCATTATCCTCGTCCTGCTCGGCCGCAAAAAAAAGCCGCTGATCGGTTACGCCCGGCCTTGAGCCAAGCGCGCCTCGCGCGGGCGTGAAGCCTCAGTGTGCGCCCCTGTCCGAGACGTGATCGCGCGGCGCATTTCGGATAGGCTTCGTTGCACCTATATTCCTGCCATCCATTGCAGGAGAACCAACATGTTCGGATTTAGGAAAATTGCGATGCCCAAGCCGGGCGAGGCGCTGCCCGGCCGCGGCGACTCGATCCCCACTGCCGCCGAGCATTTCGTCAATCACCACGCGCTCAAGGGTCCCTATCCAGCGGGAGCCGAGAAGGCCGTGTTCGGGCTCGGCTGCTTCTGGGGCGCCGAGCGCAAATTCTGGGAACTGGGCGACGGCGTTCATGTCACCGCCGTTGGCTATGCGGGGGGCACCACGCCCAATCCGACCTATGAGGAAGTTTGTTCGGGGCGCACCGGCCACAATGAGGTGGTGATGGTGATCTACGATCCGGCCAAGATTTCCTACGAGACGCTGCTCAAGACCTTCTGGGAGAACCACGACCCGACGCAGGGCATGCGCCAGGGCAACGATGTCGGGACCCAGTATCGTTCCGGGATCTATGTCTTCAACGCCGCCCAGCGCAAAGCCGCCGAGGCGTCGAAGGCGATGTACGAGGCCGAACTGACGAAGAAGGGCTTTAGGCCGGTCACCACCGAAATCGCCGATGCGGGCGAGTTCTACTTCGCCGAGGACTATCATCAGCAATATCTGGCCAAGAACCCGTTCGGTTATTGCGGGCTGGGCGGCACCGGCGTGTCGTGCCCGATCGGCACCGGCGCCAAGCTGGCGACCGCTTAAGCGCTGGTCTTTCCAAGCCAAAATAAACCGGGCGCCCCCGGTGGGCGCCCGCGGCTTTATCGCACCGGCGGGCGTCGCAGGCGCCCGCCCGGTGAGGATTTGTTAACCATATAAAGCGTTAATCGGGCCTCACTTTCCCGCCACCCGGCCCGGATTCGTCTTCATGCGGGTAGCCCGAATTTTGGTACCGATGCTGGTCGCGCTGGCAGCCGCCGCCTGCGCGCGCCACCAGCAGACCGCCTACGTCACCGACCCGCAGACCGGCCAGCCGGTGCCGGTGGTGCAGCGATATGGTGAGGCACCCGAAACGGCGCCGCCGCAATATGCGCAAAGCGGCAGCCGCCGCGGGATGTTCGCCTCGCCGCAGGCCGCCCAGCAGGCTTACGAACCGCCGCAATACGCGCAGCAGGATTACCAGCGGAGCGACGCGCAGCCGCAATACGTGCCCGATGCGCCGAGCATCGGCCGCGGCCTGTTCAATTCGCGGCGCGCGCAGGCGCAGGCGCAAGCTGCGCAGCCGGTGCCGCAGCCATCCTATGTGCTGCAATATCATCCGCCGAAAGCCGTCGGCGGTCCTTACGCGGCTGCGCCGTCCAGCTATGCCTATGCGCCGCCCGCTCATGAACAGGCTTACACGCTCGATTCCGGCGACAAACTGCGCGTGGTGGTGTTCGGTCAGGAAGGCATCAGCGGCACCTATTTGGTGGACGCCGGCGGCAATATCAGCCTGCCACTGGCGGGTACGGTGCGCGCGCGCGGTGTCACCGCCGAGCATCTCGCCAGGTCGATCGGCGCGCGGCTCAAGCAGGGCTATGTGCGCGAGCCGCATGTGACGGTGACGATCGACGCCTATCGGCCGTTCTTCATCCTCGGCGAGGTTACCACGCCCGGTCAGTATCCTTACGTTCCCAACATGACGGCAGAAAACGCCGTCGCCGTTGCCGGCGGCTTTTCGCCGCGCGCCAAGAAGGGGACGGTCGAACTCACCCGCAATGCGGCCGACCAGCAATTCAAGGGCGACGTGCCGCTCAATTATCCCTTGCGCCCCGGCGATACCGTCGTCGTCAAGGAGCGGTGGTTTTAGCCTGATCGAACGCGACACTTTCGAATGTCATGGCCGGGCCTAGCCCGGCCATTTCGCTTTTAGAGCCAGCGCACTGCGTCCTTCAATGAAATGCCCGGTACAAGGCCGGGCATGACATGGCAAGGGCTTCCGCCAAGCCGCTTCTTATTTCATGTGCTTGCCCAAAAACTCCTGCGTGCGGCTCCAGGCGAGCGCGGCGGCATCCTTGTTGTAGCTGCCGCGCTCGTCGCAATAGAAGCCGTGCGCGGCGCCCGGATAGGTGTAGGTTTCCGCCTGCGGCTGCTTCTGCTTGATCGTCGCCACCACGTCCATCGGAATGCTCTCGTCCTTCTCGCCGAAATGCATCTGCAGCGGACATTTCGGTTTCTCGTCGGCGAACTTGCCGATCATGCCGCCGTAGTAGGCGACCGAACAGGCAAGGCCCGGCAGCCGGCAGGCCGCCAGGAACGACGCGGTGCCGCCCATGCAGAAACCGATCACGCCGAGCGGGCCTGAGCCCTTCAGGTTCTCAGCCGCCGCGGCGACGTCGGCCATCATGTGTTCCCAGTTGAGATTGCCCAGATAGCTGCGCGCGTTCGCTATTTCGTCCGGCGTGTAGCCGCACTCGAAGTCGCGCACGAAGCGGTCGAACACCGCCGGCGCCACCGCCGAATAGCCCAGCGCGGCCAGCCGGTCGCAAACCGCGCGGATGTGGTGGTTGACGCCGAAAATCTCCTGCACCACGACCATGGCGCCCTTCGCCTTGCCCTGCGGATCGGCGCGGTAGGCGCCGAGCGAATGCTTGTCGGTGGTGGTGAGTTTGAATTGCTGGCCCAAGATTGCCTCCCATTTTTGTCAATCGATTGCGTAAACGCGGCTCGCGCCCAGCGGGGTTTTAGCACGGCGTCTCGTCCGCAGTCACGATTGCGCGCCGCACGATTTTCGCATGCTGAGACCGATACCGAAACGGGTTTGTTCGCGGCCGGTCTGCACGAAGCCGCGGGCGTAGTAGAATTCGGCGGCACGCGGGTTGCCGACCACGTAAAGAAAATCTGCGCCGTCCGCCACGGCCTTAGCCGTGGCTGCTTGGATCAGCCGTGTGCCTATTCCGGTGCGCCAACGGCCCGGATCGACAAACAATCCGTCGAGTTCTGCATTTTCGTCCTTTCGCGGCAGGACCACCGCGAACCCTGCGATTGTGCCGTTTATCTCCGCGACAATCACGCGCCCCTCGCGGAGCTGTGCGATGGGAATTTCGATCGCGTCGGTATGAGAAAGAAGCGCGTCGCGGTCTTCTTCCCACATGAGCGACGCGCGCCATTGCAACGCCTCAAGCGTTGCTTGTTCCGAGACAGTTGCCAGTCTCGTAGAGATCGTGTCGGTCATAGTTGCTCGCCGCGTGCCGCTAATCGGAAAAAGCCCGCGCCAGCAATTCGTAGGAATGTTTGCGCGCCGCGTGGTCGAAAATCATGCTGGTGACCATGAGTTCGTTGGCTTGGCTGGCGGCGACCAGCGGCTCCAGCCGCGCCTTGACCGTCGCCGGTGCGCCGACGGTGAGCCGGCTTGCGTTCTGCGCGATGCGCGCGCGGTCGACCGGCGTGTAGTCATAGGCGCTTGCTTCCTCGGGCGAGGCCAGCGGCAGGTATTCGCCCTTGGCGCGGCGCACGAAATTCAACTCGACCGTGGTCGCCAGCCGCGCGGCTTCCGCATCCGTGTCCGCGCACACCACATGGGTTGCCAGGATGGCGTAGGGCGCATCGTGCGAAAGCGAGGGCCGGAAGTTGTCGCGATAAAGTTTCATCGCCTCCACCGCGTCGAAGGTGGCGAAATGGTGGGCGAACGCAAAGGCCGCGCCGATCTGGCCGGCCAGTTGCGCCGAATAGTCGGACGAGCCGAGCAGAAAGATCGGCGGCAAGGGTACGTCCGCCGGCATGGCGCGCACCTTGTGGAACGGGTGCCCATCCGGAAATCCGCGCGTCTCCAGCAGCATCAGTTCCTGGAAGCGCTCGAGGAAATCGTCCTCCTCACTGATGCCCTGGCGGCGGCGCAGCAGGTAGGAGGTGGCCGGATCGGTGCCGGGCGCGCGGCCGAGGCCGAGATCGATGCGGCCGGGATAGAGCGCCTCCAGCACCTTGAAGCGTTCGGCCACCATCAGTGGCGCGTGGTTGGGCAGCATCACGCCGCCGGAGCCGATGCGCATGCGGTCCGTCACCGCGGCAATCTGCCCGATCATGATGTCGGGGGCGGAAGAGGCGATCGCCGGCAGGTTATGGTGTTCGGCCACCCAATAGCGCGTAAACCCAAGCCGGTCGGCGAGCCGCGCCAGGTCGAGGCTATTGCGCAGCGCCTGCGCGGACGTGGATCCGGCCGACACCGGCGACAAGTCGAGGACCGAAAGCGGGATCATGCGTTATTCTACCACGGTGGCGGCGGCTTCTCTCGCGTGCCGATCTGCGTATGATGTGAAGCTGGAAGGGGCGAAAGGAGAGTGCGCCGATGACCTCGTTGCTCGAATGGAAGGTTCCGCCGTCGGCGCAGCCGCGTCCGGAAGACTACGCCTATGATCTCGAGCGCGCACTCTCGGCGGTGGTGGGGCTGCATTCCCTTGTCCCCGCCGACGCCTTCACCGCCGACACCCTCGGCGTCGAGCGCGCCGGCAATGGCGTGCTGATCGACGACGGGCTGGTGCTCACGATCGGCTATCTGGTCACCGAGGCCGAGACCGTCTGGCTACACTACGGCGACGGCCGCGTGGCGCCCGGCCATGTGCTCGGCGTCGACCAGGAGACCGGCTTCGGCTTGGTGCAGGCGCTTGAGCGCATGGACGCGCCGTCGCTGCCGCTCGGTTCGGCCGACAGCGTCGAGGTCGGCGAGCGCCTCGTGATGGGCGGCGCCGGCGGCCGCACCCGCTCGCTCGCGTGCCGCATCGCCGCCAAGCAGGAATTCGCCGGCTATTGGGAATACGTGTTGGACGAGGCCATCTTCACTTATCCGGCGCATCCCAACTGGGGCGGCACCGGCCTGATCTCGCCGGCCGGAGAGTTGATCGGCATCGGCTCGCTGCAGGTCGAGCGCATGCGCGAGGGCCGCAGCGAGAACCTCAACATGGTCGTGCCGATCGATCGGGCCAAGCCGATCCTCGACGACCTGCGCAAGTTCGGCCGCGTCGACAAGCCGAGGCGGCCATGGCTCGGCCTTTATTCAACTGAAATCGAGGACAAGATCGTGATCGTCGGCATCGCGCCCAAGGGGCCGGCGGCGCGCGCCGAATTAAAAAGCGGCGACGTCGTACTGTCGGTCGCCGGCGAGCAGGTCTCGAGCCTGGCTGCCTTCTACCGCAAAGTCTGGTCGCTCGGCGATGCCGGCGTGGAAGTGCCGCTCACGCTCTACCGCGAAGGCGTCACCTTCGACGTGGGCGTCAATTCATCCGAACGCGCCAAGTTCCTGAAAGCGCCGCGGCTACACTAGGGCTTTTTGCCGCGCATCTTCATCACGCCGGCATAGGCCATGAACGCCGCCATCAGCCAGGTGATGATGGCGCCGAAGCCGAACATCGCGCGGCCGATCATTTCAGCCAGTGTGCCCCAAACCGGCAACGACGTCGAGAATTGGCGGGGCCCCGGCGCGAAGGCGATCCAGGTGCCGATGCTGGCGAGCGCGACGATGATGGTCAGCGTCGCCAGCCATTGGATCGCCACCGCGATCGCGGGCGCATCGTCCGGCAAATTCGCTTGCTTGTCGGGAACGTGCAGCCAGGCGCGCACCAGCAACGCAAGGCCGGCTGCGAGGAACACCAGCCCGGCGGCGGAACCCAGCCAGTTCGGTCCGTTGATGCGGCTCGGCGGGCTGAATAACCCCAATCCAACCAGCACCAAATAAAATCCGCCGCCGGCGCAGGCAATGCCGATCGCCCAAAGGATCCAGTCGGACGAGCGTGCGGTCGAAGAATTCGGCTCGGCCATGCGCGTGCTCCCGCGCCATGAAAGGCGCAGGCCTTCGCTAACACGGCATGCTTGCCAAATCGTTGAGCGGCCCCGTCAGGCCTCGCTTTCCTCGATCTTGTCGACGCGGCTGGCATAAAACGCCAGGTGGTCCTTGATCGCGGCCATCGCCGGAAACGGCTGTTCGTAGCTCCACACGGCGTTGTCGGCGCTGCGGCCGCCCGCGTGAATCGTGAAATAACTGGCGTCGCCCTTGTAGGGACAATAAGTGCGATGGGCGCTCGCCTGCAGCGCGCTCATGTCGGTGTCGGCGCGCGGGATATAGTGGACCGGCCGATGACCCACCTCATTCAGTGTCAGTGCTTGCGTGGTGTCGGCGATCACCTTGCCGGCGAAGCTGACGCGCACACGCCCGGCGTTGCGCGCGATTGTGATGGGATGGTCGGGGCCGGGCTCTATTACAGGTCTTACCTTGCTGTGCATTTTAACCCCGCGTTAGCCAAGTAAAACAACCGGCCGAGCGCCGATTGCGAACCGTTTCCGGCATTCCCCGTTTCACGTTTGCGAAAAATTGACCGGCCGATCTTAGTAATATGGCAGAACCTTTGAACTAGCGTGAGCACCACATCGATGCAAACCGTGGCGCATTCTATGTCTAATATGTCGCATTCGCTGACCAACAAGTCGATCGAGCAAATGCTTCAGGGTCTCAATATCCTGATCGTCGACAACAATTTCTACATGCGCCGGCTGACCCGCACGATGCTGATGAATCTCGGCGCCAAGTCGGTGGTCGAGGCCGCCGACGGGCTGGCCGCGCTGGAGGCGATCCGCACCTGCGACCCGGACGTTATGTTCCTGGATTGGGATATGCCGGTGCTCAACGGCATGGAGGTGATGCGCATCGTGCGCTCGCCCGGGGTGTTCCCGCGCCCCAATCTGCCGATCATCATGCTGACCAACCGTGCCCAGCGCTCCACCGTGATCGAGGCCTTGCGCGGCGGCGCGCACGAATTCCTGCTCAAGCCGACCTCGCCCAAGGCGCTCGGCGACCGCCTGATGTCGATCGTGGTCAAGCCGCGGCCGATGGTGAAACTCGGCAAATATTATGTGCCGGAACCGCGCCGTGTGCCGGCGCTGAGCGAACTGCCAAAGGCCGGCTGAAGGCGCCGGCGCCTAATCTCGCGTTGCGAAAAAAATGGCGCGCCCGAGGGGATTCGAACCTCTGACCTTTGCCTTCGGAGGGCAACGCTCTATCCAGCTGAGCTACGGGCGCCTGCGCAAACCCTGACATAGACGAAACGGCAAAACCCGGCAACGCCGGCAAGTTCGATCAACAAGTTCGATCAAAAAGCGCCGCCGGCCTTATGTTTCTGTGATTAAGCCCGCTATCGGGCCAGTTAGCGCCTTGCGCCGCCACACGAATCTTTTAGTGCTGGGGGCTCGCGCACTGGGCGCGCAAGGAGAGATTTCAATGGCAGCGACCGCAGCCAAGCCAAAACCCGTAACCACCCGCCACCTCGCCGCCGCCTTGTCGGAGCAGCATGAGCTGACCAAGAAGCAGGGCTTGGAGATGATGGAGGACCTCATCGGCATGATCACCAAGCACCTGAAAAAGGGCGAGCGGGTGAAAATCGCCGGCCTCGGTATCCTGGTGGTCCGCAAGCGCGCCGCCCGTATGGGCCGCAACCCGGCAACCGGCGAGGCCATCAAGATCAAGGCCTCGAAGAAAGTCGCCTTCCGCGCCTCCAAGGACCTGAAGATGGCGATCTGAGCGGCGCGATCTGGTTTCGAAGACCCCGCCGGCTCCGGCGGGGTTTTTATTTGGGTCCTACGCGGGCCAAGCCCGGCAATGACGCGGAAGGAACGGCCGGTCTATAATGACCGGCGAGCCAGACCCAGGAGGTTCCCAAGGAGGTCCCATGTCGCAAGCGGCCGAAAAACGCGGCGCCAAGCCGGCGATGCTGAAGGACACGGCGTTCGACTGGCAGGATCCGCTCGGCATCGAAGACGAGCTGTCGGAAGAAGAACGCATGGTGCGCGATTCAACGCGCGCCTTCGCGCAGTCCTATCTGATGCCGCGCGTCATCGAAGCCTTCCGCGACGAGAAATACGATCCCAATCTTTTGCCCGAGATGGGCAAGCTCGGCCTGCTCGGCTCCACGATCCCGGAAGAATACGGCGGCGCCGGCCTGGGCTATGTCGCCTATGGCTTGATCGCGCGCGAGCTGGAACGCGTCGATTCGGGCTACCGCTCCACGCTGTCGGTGCAATCGTCGCTGACGATGCACGCGATCTACGCCTATGGCACCGAAGCGCAGCGGCGCAAATACCTGCCCAAGCTCGCCACCGGAGAAATGATCGGTTGCTTCGGCCTGACCGAACCCGATCACGGCTCCGATCCCGGCTCGATGGCGACGCGCGCGGAAAAAGTCGCCGACGGTTACAAGCTCAACGGCGCCAAGACCTGGATCTCGAACGCGCCGGTCGCGCATGTGGCGGTGGTCTGGGCCAAGCTCGACAATGTCATCCGCGGCTTCCTGGTCGAACGCGGCATGAAAGGATTCTCCACGCCCAAGATCGAAGGCAAGCTTTCCTTGCGCACCTCCGTCACCGGCGAGATCGTGCTCGCCGATTGCGTGGTGCCGGAAGACAATCTGTTGCCCAACGTCAAGGGACTGGCCGGCCCGTTCGGCTGTCTCAACAATGCGCGCTACGGCATTTGCTGGGGCGCCATGGGCGCCGCCGAGTTCTGCTGGCACGCCGCCCGCCGATACGTGCTCGACCGCAAGCAGTTCGATCGCCCGCTCGCCGCCAATCAACTCGTCCAGAAAAAGCTCGCCGACATGCAGACCGAGATCGCACTCGGGCTTTCCGGGGTGCTCCGCCTCGGCCGCATGCTGGACGCGGGCAAGGCGGCGCCGCCGTCGATTTCGCTGATGAAGCGCAATAATTGCGGCAAGGCGCTCGATATCGCGCGGATGGCCCGCGATATGCACGGCGGCAACGGCATTTCCGAGGAATATCACGTGATGCGCGTGCTTTCGAACCTGGAGACGGTCAACACCTACGAGGGCACGCATGACATCCATGCGCTGATTTTGGGGCGCGCGCAGACCGGAATTCAGGCATTCTTCTGATTACGCAGTCGCCGCCCTTCCGCCGTCATCCCGCGAAGCGCTCCCTCGGAGCGCACCTCGGGATGACGGATTGAAATTTATTGCGAACCTCCATGGACTTCATTCACATCGCGCCGCTCGCTGGCGCCGGCATGCTGGCTGGCATCGTCGGCGTTATGGTCGGCGGCGGCGCGGTGGTGACCATTCCGGCGCTGCTGGCCGTCGGCGTGCCGCCGCAAGCCGCCATCGTCTGTACGCTCGCTTCCATTGCGCCGGCGGCTCTGCTGGCCGCCCTTTCGGACCACTCGCAATTGCCGCCGATCAACCGGGCCTTTCTCGGCTTGATCCTCGCCTCGACCGTCGGCGCCGGTATCGGTGCTTCGCTGTTGGTGTTGACGCCCGAGCGCGTGTTCGCGCAATTGATTCCCCTGTTGGTCGCCTTTGCAACGCTGCTGTTTGCCTTTTCCGTGCGGATCAGCGCCTGGCTGCGCGCGCGCGCGGCCGGCCGCGGCCATAACATCACCTTCAACGTCGCCAGCTTGAAGGCGCTGCTGCCGGTGTCTTTCTATAACGGCTATTTCGGCGCCGGTGCCGGCATCATGCTGCTCGGCGTGTTTTCGCTGGCGACCGGCGGCGATTACCGCTCCGCCAATGTCGCCAAGAATTTTGTCGCCAGCCTCAACGGCATGACCGTGACTTTGGTGTTCGCCACGCAGAGTGCGGTGCTGTGGCCGCAAACGCTGTCGCTGATGGTCGGCACCGTCGTCGGCGGGTTGATCGGGGCCTATGTGGCGCGCGTTATTCCGCCCCGTGTGGTGCGCGTGCTGGTCGTCTTCGTGGGGGCGGCGCTCTCAGTCGGGCTTGCCCGCCGCTACTGGTTCTAGCCCATGGCGCTTCACACCATGTTGATGCTGTTTTTCGCCGGTATCGCCGGCGGCATGCTGACCGCGATGGTCGGTGGAGCGGCAATCATCACCTATCCGGCGCTGATCGCCGCCGGCATTCCGCCGCTGCCGGCCACCACCTGCAATCTCACCGCTGCTTTTCCGGGCGCGTTCCTGGCCGCGCTCAGCGATCGTAAGCAATTGCCGCCATTCAACCGCGCCTTCTTCGGCATGGCGCTGGTCTCCATGATCGGCGCCGGCGCCGGCGCCGTGCTGTTGCTGGCGACACCCGAGCGCTTCTTCGAGATCCTGGTGCCGGCCCTGCTCGGCTTTGCCACGGTGCTGTTTGCGTTTGCGCAGCGCGCCGGCGACTGGCTGCGCGCGCGCGCACGGCGGCGCGGCCGCGACATCACGTTCAACGTCACCAGCCTGAAGATGCTGCTGCCGGTGTCTTTCTACGGCGGCTATTTCGGCGCTGGCTTGGGCGTATTGGTCCTGGGCGTGATGTCGGTCGCCACTGGCGGCGATTACCGCTCCGCCAACGTCGTCAAGAACCTGGTGACCAGTCTCAATTGCGCGGCCGCCGCGACGGTCTTCATCGTGCGCGGCACCGTGATCTGGCCGCAGACGCTGGCGCTGATGGCGGGAACAATTGCCGGCGGCCTCGCGGGTGCTTCGCTCGCCCGCGTGATGCCGCGCGAAATCATGCGGGTCGCGGTGGTCGTGATCGGCGCGCTGCTGACGTTGTTTTTCGCGTGGCGCTATTGGTTCTAGCGCGCGATCCCCGCATGCGGAAATTGGATTTTAGAGCGCGATCGCGTTGACGCTGTGGGCGAGGTCGCAAACGCGCCGCGTCATCGCGCTGCCGGCCTGGCTCAGCGGATCGACGATCGTGAAATGGTTGGCGCCGGCGATCTCTTCATAGCGGGTCGGTGTCATACTTTGCCGCCATGTTTCCGCGATGGCGCGGCTTTGGCGCAGGAACTCGCCCGATTCCAGCGCGCCCACCACGGCGTCGAGCGCGTGCCCGGCCGGCACGCGCCAATGCAGCGGCGACACGCGCCGCGCTTCGGCGTCGTCGAGCCGCAGGTCCTCATTGACCGAGATGTTGACCAGCGGCGCGAGATCGAACACGCCCGAAATCGCATAGGCGCACGGCACCAGATCGACCGGCGCATCGGCGGCGAACGCCTTCCATTCCTGCGCCAGCATGCAGGCGGCGAGATGCCCGCCGGCGGAATGGCCGTAGACCATGATGCGCTTGCGCTGCTTGCGCCACAGCCACAGGCAGGCGGCGCGCATCTGCTCGATGATCGTCGCGATACTCACCTGCGGGCAGAAATCATAGCCGGCGACCGCGACGGTGACGCCCTTGGCGTTCGGCCCGGCCGCCATCTGGCTGAACATCGCAGGCTCGAGCGAGCGCCACCAGCCGCCATGGATGAACAAAGCGAGCGGCGTCGAGGAGTCGTCATCCTTGGCGGGGAACAGATCGATGGTCTGGCGCGGTGAGGGGCCGTATTTCAGCCCTAGCGTGGCGTCGGGCGCGGCCGCGCGAAAGGCCGCCCCCTCGCGGGTCCATCGATCGAAAATCTCCTGGTGTTCGGGAACGCGGGCCCGGTTGTCGAATTCTTTTTCGTAATCGATTGTTGGCGTCGCCCCATCGGCCATGAGCTTTCTCCCGCCGGGTCTTGCCCGGCGGGAGATTGCGGCATAGCGGCCGCGGCAGCAAGGCTAACGCTTGATCTCGGCGCGCAGCGTTTCCTCGACCGCGCGGTCGAAGGAATCGGCGGTCCGCGTGGGTGCCTTGGCGGCCTGTTCGCGCACGTATTGGTCGCGCTTTTTGACGAGCGCGGCCATGCGCTCGTTGAGCGCTTTGCGTTTCGCCATCTGCTTGTCAATGAAGGCTTGCCGCTCGTGCGCGGACATGCCGCGCAGCGAATCCGGCAGGTCTTCCTGCTTCACCTGGGCGAGCTTTTGTCGTCCGGTCTTGACGTCCGCGACCAGATCGCCGGCGCCGGTGATGGCTGCGCCCGCGGACTTTGCCGCGTTCCGCGAAAGATAACCCGCCATCTCAGCCGCGACCGACCGCGGCGCGGCGGCGGCCTGCCGGGTTTTCTGCTCGACGTCGCCGCGCCGTTCGCGCGGTCCGTACGGGATAACGGTGCCGTTGATGTTGTTTTGCAGCTCAATGATCTCGCCGTCATATGGCGTTTCGATCACCACCAGCCGGCCGCCGTTCTGTGGAATCGGTAGGTAGCGGCCATGGCCCATTTGGGCGATGGTGCGCCAGACCCGCTCGGTGTCGCGGGCGCCGCCCGCCTGCACCGCATTGACAAGGATGTCGCGCTCGCGCGCCGTGCGCAGGACCTCGGGATATTTCGTGTCCTGCGCATAGTTCATATGCGGCGGGGCGTCGCCGACCAGGAACATGATGCGGCAAATCTCGGAACCCTGCGTCCAGGATAATTTCGTCACCGCGACGTCGAGCGCCTCATTGACGCTTTCCGGCCAGTCGCCGCCGCCACGCGCGCGCAGCTCCAGCAAATTCGCGTAAAGATCCTGGATGTCGGTGGTGAGATCGAAGCGCTTGGTCACGTACACGTCGCCGATATCGCGGTAGGCGACGAGCCCCATGCGGATCTCGGCGTCAGAATTGGCGTCGACGATCGCGGTCGCGATCGACCAGATTTTACGCTTGGCGCCGTCGATCAGCGGCCCCATGGAGCCTGTGGTGTCGAGCACGAAGGCGACTTCGACGACGGGCTTGACGGCGATGGCTTTGGCAGCCACGGCAACGGGCGAGACGAATGGCAGTACAAGAAAGGCGAGAGCCGCGGCCCTCGCGAGATGGACATGCATGAGTTCACCCTCCGATAGAATTTTCTCAGACTGGAGAATCATCTTTGCTCATCGCGTCATCCGCGGGCCGGAATTGGGGCCGGCCGCCGGCCGATATGCGGCGGCTTTGGTCCTCCCTCCTGCGCTCGGCCACAATTTGTCGCTCTCCGGAAAGAGCGTTATGAAAGCGCTATGAAGATCGACGGCAAGGACACGCGCACGATCTGGCTCGAGAGCGACGGGCAAAGCGTCGGCATCATCGACCAGACCCAACTGCCGCATCGCTTTGTCACCGCGCGGCTCAAGACGCTCGCCGACGCCGCGCGCGCGATCCAGAGCATGCAGGTGCGCGGCGCGCCGCTGATCGGCGCGACGGCGGCCTATGGCGTCTGGCTGGCGTTGCGCGAGGATGCTTCTGACGAAAGTCTGGAGCGCGCCTGTGCCACGCTGATGGCGACGCGGCCGACCGCAATCAACTTGAAATGGGCGCTCGACGAGATGGTGGCCGCTGTGCGCAACCGGCCGCGCGGTGAGCGCGTCGAGGCCGCCTTGCGCCGCGCCGGTGCCATCTGCGACGAGGACATCGCCATTAACCAGGCGATCGGCCGTCACGGCCTCACGCTGATCGAGGAGATCGCCGCCAAAAAGAATGGTGAGCGGGTCAATGTGCTCACCCATTGCAATGCCGGCTGGCTGGCGACGGTGGACTGGGGCACGGCCACGGCGCCGATCTATCTGGCACATGACAAGGGTCTGCCGGTGCATGTGTTCGCCGACGAGACGCGGCCGCGCAACCAGGGTGCCGCGCTGACCGCGTGGGAGCTAGGCCGCCACGGCGTGCCGCACACGGTGATCCCCGACAATACCGGCGGACATCTGATGCAGCACGGCCTAGTCGATCTGGTGATCGTCGGCGCCGACCGCGTCACGGCGCTTGGGGACGTCTGCAACAAGATAGGCACCTATCTGAAGGCGCTGGCCGCTCACGACAACGCGGTGCCGTTCTACGTGGCGCTGCCGTCGCCGACCATCGATTTCGCGGTGAGCGACGGGCTCAAGGAGATCCCGATCGAGCAACGCGCTGGCGACGAAGTCGCCTGCATCAGCGGCAAGACTGCCGACGGCCGCATCGAGACCGTGCAGCTCGTTCCGGACGGCACGGGCGTCGCCAATTACGCCTTCGATGTCACGCCGGCCCGCCTCGTCACCGGGCTCATCACCGAGCGCGGCGTGATCGCGGCCAGCGGCGAATCGCTCGGTGCGGCGTTTCCGGAACGCGCCGCAAACCGTGATAAGGTTGCGCCATGACGCTCGCCAGCAGACAACCGCTTGAATTGCCGGTCGACGGCCGCCAGTCGGAAACTGCGCTGGCGGTGGCGCGCGGCGCCGCCCGGCTTGCTGCACGCCCACGGATTCTGCGTGGTGAGCGAATTGCCGCTGCCGTCGGGCCGCCGCGCCGACCTAGTGGCGCTCGATGGTGGCGGCGAGCTCTGGATCGTCGAGGTCAAGTCGTCGGTCGCCGATTTCCGTGCCGACCAGAAATGGCAGGACTACCGTGCCCATTGCGACCGGCTGTTCTTTGCCACCACGCTCGAAGTGCCGTGCGAGATATTCCCGCCCGACACCGGGCTGATCGTGGCCGATGCGTTCGGCGCCCAGTTCGTCTGCGAAGCCCCGCAGCACAAATTGCCGGCCGCCACCCGCAAAGCGATGATGCTGCTGTTCGCGCGCGCGGCCGCCCTGCGCCTGCAATCGCTGGCCGATCCGAACGGGCCATACGGGGACGTGGGGTGACTTCAGCTGTCATCGCCCGCGAAGGCGGGCGATCCAGTACGCACAGATTATGCGAGAGCGTGAGACCGGGGTTACTGGATGCCCCGCCTGCGCGGGGCATGACAGCGCAGAATATTGCGGTGACTTAGCGCGGCGCGCGCATTTTCTTTTACGGCGGTCTCCGCTCAGCGCGGCGCCCTTTTGGCCAAAATGCGTTGCAGCGTGCGGCGGTGCATGCTGAGGCGGCGCGCGGTTTCCGAGACGTTACGGCCGCACAATTCGTAGATGCGCTGGATGTGTTCCCAGCGCACGCGGTCGGCCGACATGGGATTTTCCGGCGGCTCGATCTTGCGGCTATCCAACGCCAGGAGCGCGGCCGCCACGTCGTCGGCGTCCACGGGCTTGGCGAGATAATCGACGGCGCCGAGCTTCACCGCATTCACCGCGGTGGCGATATTGCCGTAGCCGGTGAGAATGATGCCGCGCGCATCGGGGCGGCGGCGCTTGAGCGCGGAGATCACGTCGAGGCCGCTGCCGTCGCCGAGCCGCATGTCGACGATGGCGAAGGCGGGGGTGGACCTTTCCACCTGTAGCAGTCCGTCCGCCACAGATTCGGCGGTGGTAACGGCAAAGCCGCGCTCTTCGAGCGCCTTGGCGAGCCGCTGCAGGAAGGAACGGTCGTCCTCCACGATCAGCAAGGTTCGTTCGCTCGGAACTTTCTGGTTCGCCGCTGGCTCCGCGACGTCGTTCATAGCGATGTCCACGCTGTCACCCGCCTTTGATTAACGCGATGCGTATTTTAACGTTGCCGCGCGTATAATCAACATGGTGATCGCGGCACGCCAACTCAAGTTGCTGTGAATGTTAATGGGCGCTCGAAATCGGCGCGGGTCCAGCGCACACGCACAATGGCGCCGCGCTCGGGAGATCTGCGATTTTCGAAATTTAATGTCGCGCCCGAGCGTTCAAGCAGCGTCTTGGCGATGAAGAAGCCCAGTCCAAGGCCGGCCGCCACCTCGTCGGCTTCGTCCGGATTGTGGCGGCGGCTGGTCACGTAGGGCTCGCCGATGCGGTCCATGATTTCGGGCGCGAAGCCCGGGCCGTCGTCGGCGATGGTCACCGCGACCGCGTCCGCGCCCCATTGCGCGTCGACCACCACGCGTTCGCGCGCGAAATCGACGGCGTTCTCCAGAAGATTGCCCAGCCCGTAGAGGATCGCCGGATTGCGCGCGCCGACCGGCTCGGGCGCGTGCTCGGCCGGCAGGGCAACGTCGATGGTGACGCCGAAATTGCGGTGCGGGGCTACCACTTCCTCGATCAGCGCGGTGAGCGGCATGTTTTCGAACGGCTCGCCGCCACTGGACGATAATTCGGTGAGCTTGGCGAGGATGTCGCGGCAGCGCGTGGCTTGCTCGCGCAACAGCCGCACGTCGTCGCCATGCGGCGCGTTTTCGGCGATGGCGTTGACCAGTTCCTTGGCGATGACCGATATGGTCGACAGCGGCGTGCCGAGCTCGTGGGCGGCGGCGGCCGCCAGGCCGTCGAGCTGCGAGAGATGCTGCTCGCGCGCCAGCACCAGCTCGGTGGCGGCGAGCGCGTCGGCGAGCTGGCGCGATTCCTCGGTAATCTGCCAGGAATAGGCGCCGATGAATCCCATGCCGAGCAGGATCGAGAGCCAGACGCCCATCATGTAGATCGGCGGCAATTGCAGCGGATCGTCGCTGTCCCACGGCAGCGGATAATGCACGAACACCAGAACGGTGGCGCAGGCGACCGCGAAACCGCCGAGCAGCACCGTGTAGCGCGGCGGCAGCGCGGTCGCCGACAGCAGCACCGGGCCGAGCAATAAAAACGCGAACGGGTTCTGCAGTCCGCCGGTCAGGAACAGCAGCACCGCCAATTCCGCGACGTCGAAGGCCAGCAGCCAGGCGGCGCGGTCGGGCTCCAGCCGCTGCGTCATGTGGAAGCGCAGCCGCAGCGCCACGTTGAGCCAGGCCGAAAGCGCGATCACCGCCAGACAGGCATAGACCGGCAGCGCGAAATCGAGCCCGTAATAGACCCCCACCACCGCCGTGGTTTGCCCGATGACCGCGAGCCAGCGCAGCCGCACCAGCGTGTCGAGGCGCACGTTGCGGCGTGGATGATCCTGGGCGAGGCCGAGCGTGGGCATGAATTCAGTGTAAGCCAGCGCTCCGGCGCCGTAAAATTGACGGTCGCCGTGGGGCTTGCGCTTCGCAACGCGCGGCGGCACATCTCACCGCAGCATGGACGCCAGCGACACCACCGCCGTCAGCGTCGATCGCCTCGTCAAGCTCTACAAGGGCGTGGCGGCGGTCGACGGCATTTCGTTTCGTCTGCCCGCCGGCACGATAACCGGGCTGCTCGGCGGCAACGGCGCCGGCAAGACCACCACGATCGCGATGATCATGGGCCTGGTGATACCCACCGCCGGCAGCGTCACGGTGCTGGGCGCGCAGATGCCGAAGGAGCGCTACCGCGTGCTGCACCGGATGAATTTCGAAAGCCCCTATGTCGACATGCCGACGCGGCTGACGGTGCGGCAGAACCTGTCGGTGTTCGCGCAGCTTTACGGCGTCGCCGAAATCGAAGCGCGTATCGCCGAACTCGCCGCCGATCTCGATCTCACCGAATTCATCGACCGGCCCAACGGCAAGCTTTCGGCCGGGCAGAAGACCCGCGTCTCGCTCGCCAAGGCGCTGCTCAACAAGCCGGAAGTGCTGCTGCTCGACGAGCCGACGGCCTCACTCGATCCCGACACCGCCGACTGGGTGCGTTCGCACCTCGAGAACTATACCCGCGACCATCGCGCCACCGTGCTGCTCGCCTCCCACAACATGAACGAGGTCGAGCGCCTGTGCGAGCGCGTCATCATCATGAAGCGCGGCCGCATCGAGGACGAAGACACACCGGCGCATCTGCTCGCCCGCTACGGCCGGCAGACGCTTGAAGAGGTGTTCCTCGACGTGGCGCGCGGGCGCGGCCAGCAGCGCGAGGCGGCGCAATGATCGCCGGCGACCGCGGCATCGAATTCTCCCTCAACCGCGTTGCCGCCATGGTGCGGCGCTACTGGTATCTGTTGCGCTCGTCCTGGCCGCGCATCCTCGATCTCATCTATTGGCCGACGGTGCAGATGCTGATGTGGGGCTTTCTGCAGATGTACGTTGCGCAGAACGCCGGATTTTTCGCGCGCGCCGGCGGCGTGTTCATCGGCGCGGTGCTGCTGTGGGACATCCTGTTCCGCGGCCAGCTCGGCTTTTCCATTTCGTTCCTGGAAGAATTGTGGTCGCGCAACCTCGCCAACATCATGATTTCGCCATTGCGGCCGGCGGAGTTCATCAGTGCGTTGATGATCATGAGCGTCGTGCGTCTTGCAATCGGCATGATACCGGTGAGCCTGCTCGCCATCGCGTTCTTCGGCTTCAATTTGTGGACGCTGGGCCTGGCGCTGGTCGCCTTCTTCGCCAATCTGATGCTGACCTCGTGGTCGATCGGCATATTCGTTGCCGGGCTGTTGTTGCGCAACGGCATGGGCGCGGAGAGTCTCGCCTGGACCATCATGTTTCTGTTTCTGCCGCTCACTTGCGTTTATTATCCGGTCGCGGTGCTGCCGGTTTGGCTGCAATACGTGGCCTGGGCGCTGCCGCCGACCTATGTGTTCGAGGGCATGCGCGCGTTGGTGATCGACCGCGTGTTCCGCGCCGACCTGATGCTCGAGGCGTTCGCCTTCAACGTCGTGTTGTTCGCGGCCGCGTCATTCGCTTTCACCAAGCTGCTGCGCAGCGCGCGGGTTCACGGCACGCTGCTGCAGGCCGGCGAATAGGCCGAAAAACCTCATGATATCTTAAGGTTGGCGGATGCGGCCGTGTTGTAAACCGGGCGCGAAGAACTTATCTGTAATGTTGACCCCATGACGGAAAAACGACAGTCTCCCGCGGTGCAGCAGGGGCCGGGGACAGAGTCGACGGTGATCGGTGAATTCGACGGGGCGGCAACGCTGTCCGGCGACACCGCGCCGTTGTTCGTCTCGCCGATCTATTGGCTTTACGAGATGAGCCTGGCCGCGCTCAATCCGTCGCGCGCCTTGGCCGACGCCACCCGCCTGTTCTTCAAGAACCCGGCCAATCCGCTCGCGCACACCACCTACGGCAAGTCGGTGGCGGCGGCGGCCGAATTGTTCGAGCGCTCGACGCGCCGCTACCGCCGCCCGGAATGGAATATTCATCACACCACCGTCGGCGGCGACCGTGTGCCGGTGCACGTGACCACGGTGTGGGAGCGCCCGTTCTGCAGGCTGTTGCATTTCGATCGCGCCTTCCGCCACGTGCCGCGGCGGCCGCAGCCGAAATTGCTGATCGTCGCGCCGATGTCGGGCCATTATCCGACGCTGCTGCGCGGCACGGTGGAAACCTTCCTGCCCAACCACGACGTCTATCTCACCGAATGGATCGACGCGCGCATGGTGCCGCTCAGCGAAGGCCGCTTCGATCTCGACGACTACATCGACTACATCATTTCCATGCTGCATGTGCTCGGCGGCGACGCGCATGTCATCGCGGTTTGCCAGCCGTCGGTGCCGGTGATGGCGGCGGTCTCGGTGATGGAGACCGCCAAGGATCCCTACGTTCCGCATTCCATGGTGCTGATGGGCGGGCCGATCGATACCCGCATCAATCCGAATTCGGTCAACGACCTGGCCGAATCGCGCGGCCTCGACTGGTTCCGCAGCCACGTCATCACCAAGGTGCCGTTCCCGCATCCCGGTTTCATGCGCGAGGTCTATCCCGGCTTCCTGCAGTTGCACGGCTTCATGAGCATGAACATCGACCGCCATCTCAAGGCGCATCACGACCTGTTCCTGCATCTGGTCAAGCGCGACGGCGATTCCGCGCAAAAGCACCGCGAGTTCTATGACGAATATCTCGCGGTCATGGACCTCGCCGCCGAATTCTATTTGCAGACCGTCGATACCGTGTTCATCCGCCACGCGCTGCCGAAAGGCGAGATGACCCATCGCGGCCGCCCCGTCGATCCTGCCGCGATCACCCGCGTGGCGCTGATGACGGTGGAGGGCGAGAACGACGACATTTCCGCGCTCGGCCAGACCGAGGCCGCGCACCGCCTCTGCGTCAACATTCCCGCCGAAGACAAGGCGCACTACGTGCAGCCGGAGGTCGGCCATTACGGCGTGTTCAACGGCTCGCGCTTCCGCTCCGAGATTGCCCCGCGCATCTCCGATTTCGTGTTGTCGCATAACGGCGCCCGCAAGCCGGCTGCAAGCGTCGCGGCCGCCAAGACGGTCGCCAAGACGGCCGCCGAATAAAACGCGCCTGCGGCTATAGTCGCGTCGCGCGAATCAGGTTTCCTGCCCGTAAGTCGTGGTGGTGTGCGGAGGGGCTCGCCCACCCTTGCTCCCGGATTCGACCTGCAAAAAGGCCCAACATCTCGTGGCTCGCCAGCGCAACATCCCCAGCCATTTGAGCCGGCCGAATTTCGGCCACAAGGGGGCTGCGCCGCCCGCCGGTTATGGCACACTTTCCTCCCGGCCTGCGCCGGGTTGGATTGGGGCCATGCCGCTGCGCGCCTTGCTTTATCGCCGGCCGAGCGAACCGACGGCGATCGACATCGTCTTCGATCGCGAAGTCTACCTGGTGCGCCTGCGCCGCCACCGCCAGGCGCGCCGCTACACACTGCGCATCCATTCCGCCACCCGCGAAGTGGTGCTCACCATGCCGCCGCGCGGCAGCCTCAAGGAGGCGCGCGCCTTCGCGCAGAAGCACGGCGCCTGGATCGCGGCGCGGCTCGACCGGCTGCCGGCGCCGGCGCCCTTCGCGCATGGCACGATGCTGCCGTTGCGCGGCGTCGACCACCGCATCGTGCACCGCCAGGAAAAGCGCGGCACGGTCTGGATCGAGAACGCCGGCAGGGAACCCGTGCTGTGCGTCGCCGGCGCCGAGCCGCATGTGGCGCGGCGCGTCAAGGATTTTCTCAAGCGCGAGGCCAAATGCGATCTGGAAGCGGCGAGCAGGCGCGCGGCCGAAAAACTCGGCGTCGCGGTCAAGCGCGTGTCGATCCGCGATCAGTCGAGCCGCTGGGGCTCGTGCTCGACCACCGGCGTCTTGTCCTATTCATGGCGATTGATCCTGGCGCCACCCTTTGTGCTCGATTATCTCGCCGCCCACGAAGTTGCGCATCTGATCGAAATGAATCATTCGCGGCGGTTCTGGCGGGTGGTCGCGCGCATCTGCCCGCACGTCACCCGCGCCAAGACCTGGCTCGACGTGCACGGCTCCAACCTGCATCGCTACGGATTGGCGGGCGACCGGCGCTAGCGTTGCGCGGACGTCTGATATAAGCATCGCCGTCATGGCCGGGCTTGTCATCAAAAGTCGCGTTTACGCGACTTTTGACGTTATAAACTTGCGCAACTCGGGTAGGCCCGAGTTGCGATGCATCTCGCTTGGGGACGCAGTGCTTTCCTAATCGGGATGCCCGGCACAAAGCCGGGCATGACGAGGGAAGTAAACATTCATGCTGCGTCCCGGCACCTTCGCGCTGACCGCTCTGCTGGCTGCGTTGAGCGCGATCGGTCCGCTGACCACTGACATGTATCTGCCGTCGCTGCCGGACATCGCGCGGGCGCTCGATGCCTCGACCGCGCAAGTGCAGCTCACCATTTCCGCTTATCTGATCGGCTTTGCGGTCGGGCAGGTCATCTACGGTCCGGTGTCCGACCGGCACGGCCGCAAGCCCGTGCTGCTTGCGACCATCGCGCTCTATTGCGCGGCAAGCCTTGCCTGCGCGCTGGCGACGTCGATCCACATGCTGATCGCGGCGCGCGCCTTGCAGGCGCTCGGCGGTTCCGGCGGCATCGTGCTGGCGCGCGCCATGGTGCGCGATCTTTATTCCGGCAACCGGGCGGGGCGCGAATTGTCGGTGATCGGCGCGGTGATGGCGCTGGCGCCGGTATTGGCGCCGATCGCCGGTGGCGCCTTGCAGACTGGCTTTGGCTGGCGTTCGGTGTTTTTTACCCTGACCGCGGCCGGTGTTGCCGGTGCGGGTATCGTCTGGTGGCTGTTGCCGGAGACCTTGTCGCAGCGTGCGGCCGAGCCGGTATCACCG
>CAWFEO010000008.1:0-54619 GCA_963814885.1 uncultured Alphaproteobacteria bacterium
CCGGGGGCTTCACGAGGCTCGAAGCGATAATTGATGAATTTCGAGGCCGCTGAAAGGTCCGCCGTCGGCGCCGATGCTGTCGGATCGTTGCAGCGGTTTTGAACGGTCGGGTAGGGCGTTCGGGCATGCGGCTAGTCAATGAACTAACCGTGACCCCTTTGCCACGCCCGCCGCATCTTGCGCCTAAACCCGCGCAATCCCTCAAACTTTACTAATTGTTTACCAACTGGCCCGAAGACTAGGCGCAACGCGGCGTCCCGTGGCGCTGACGCGTCGCTCAAGTCATGCGTGCGGGATCACCGCTGACGATTGGCCCGAAGGGGACTGAAGGCCAGATGCCTACCGGGCACGACCGAAATCTCGCGCGTGCCCGTGCTCGCCGATGCCCCATACGGGCATGACTTAAAAAGAAATGGTGCGATGGACGGTCGCGGACGCTTTGCTCAATCGCTGAAGCCGAAAGCCGCGCAAGATGCGCCGCGGCGGCGCGTGCGGGCTTGGACGTCGCCGCTGGTGCGCTGGCGGCGCACCATACAGCGACTGCTCGCGCCCATCATAGCGCTCGATCCGCCGCGCGGGGCCGGCGCCAGCGCCGCCGCGCTGCTGCTGCTGGCGAGTACCTGTTACGGCGTGATCAAGGGCGGCCATTCCGAAATGATCGTAGCGCAGGTGCAGGACATCTGCGACTCCGCCGCCAACGGCCTCGGCTTCGGCATTTCCGAAATTGCGCTCGCCGGCCAGCATGAAGTTAGCCGCGAGAACATTCTCAGCCTGGCCGGTATCACCGGCCGCTCCTCGCTGCTGTTCCTCGACGCCGCCCGGACGCGCGCGCGGCTCTTGACCGATCCATGGATCGCCGACGCCACCGTGCTCAAGTTTTATCCCGGCCGCCTGCGCATCGGCATCGAGGAGCGCAAACCGTTCGCGCTCTGGCAGAAGGACGGCGAGGTTTCGCTGATCGCCACCGACGGCACCGTGCTCGCGCCCTACGTGCCGGCGCGTTTCTCCACGCTGCCGCTGCTAGTCGGGCGCGGCGCCGAACGTGCCGGCCGTGCTTTTCTTGAGGTGGTCAACCGTCATCCGGCGCTCGCGCGCCGGGTCGAAGCCTCGGTGCTGATCGCCGAGCGGCGCTGGAGCCTGCACCTGAAGAGCGGCATCGAAGTGCTGTTGCCGGAAAACGATCCGGAGCGGGCCTTGCAGACTTTGTCCGAGCTCGACCGCACCAAGAAACTGCTCTCGCGCGACATCATTACGGTCGATCTGCGGCTGCCCGACCGCGTCACCGTGCGGCTGTCGGATGCAGCCGCGGCGGTGCGCGAGGAAACATTGCGCGCCTCCGGGAAGAACAAGAAGACCAAGCGCAAGGAGGGCGACGCGTGACGGTTCTGCGCTTCGGCCTCACCCCCAAGATGAAGCCGGTGTCGCCCCGGCGCGCCGCCGCGGTCGCGGCCCTCGACATCGGCACCAGCAAGATCGTCTGCATGATCGCGCGGCTCGAGCCGCAGGCGCCGCGCGACGCGCTGCACCGGCGCAGCCACGGCGTGCGCGTTCTCGGATTCTCGCACATCGCCGCCGGCGGCATGAAGGCCGGCAGCGTGGTCGATCTGGCGCAGGCCGAGGATATGGTGCGCCAGGCGATCGACATCGCCGAAAAAATGGCCGGCGTGCAGCTCGAATCGGTGGTGGTATCTTTGTCCGGCGGCCGCGTCGGCAGCGAGCGCTTCATCGCCGGGATCGACCTTTCCAACGGCGTGGTGAACGACTCCGAGATCGCCCGCGTGCTGGCGGCCGCCAGCCGTCATTCGGTGCGCGACGGCCGCGCGGTGCTGCATTCGCTGCCCATCGGCTACGCGCTCGACCACGCCACCGGCGTCCGCGAGCCGCGCGGCATGCTCGGCCGCCGCTTCGGCGTCGACATGCACATGGTGACCGCCGACGTGGCGACCGTGCGCAATCTGATGCTCACCATCGAGCGCAGCCACCTTTCGGTCGAGGCCATGGTGGCCACGCCCTATGTGGCCGCGCTGGCGGCGCTGGCCGACGATGAAGCCGATTTGGGGGCCGCCACCATCGATATGGGCGCCGGAACGACCACCCTGGCGGTATTTTCCGGTGGACGATTCGTCCACGCCGACGGTTTCGCGCTCGGCGGTGCGCACGTGACCATGGATCTGGCCCGCGGCCTCCATACCCGAATCGCCGATGCTGAGCGAATCAAAGCGATTTATGGCAGTGTTTTGACCGGCGGATCGGATGAGCGCGACATGATCACCATACCTCCAGTCGGGGAAGACGACCGCGAGTCGCCGCAATTCGTTTCGCGGGCGGGGATCGTGCGCATCGTCAAGCCGCGCGTCGAGGAGATCCTCGAAATGGTGCGCGACCGGCTCAAGGCCTCGCCCTTCGCGGCCGAGCCGCGCGGGCGCGTGGTGCTGACCGGCGGCGCGAGCCAGCTCGCGGGCATCGCCGATCTGGCGTCTCGAATCTTGCAGCGGCCGGTGCGCATCGGCCGTCCCCTTGGCATCGCCGGGCTTCCCGACTCCGCCAAGGGTCCGGCCTTCGCGGTGGCGGCGGGCCTGCTGGTTTACCCGCAGGCGGCACATCTTGAACACTTCGAACCGCGGCGAACGCGGCAATTGATGACAGGAACGGGCGGTTACATGGCACGGGTCGGACAATGGCTACGCGAAAGTTTCTGATCCCGATGACCAGAACGAGGCAACGGCCGGTGGCGGACCGGCTCTGTTCGGCGGCGTTCATCTGCGTCCACGCCATTCGTGCGCGCAAGGGAACCTGCTGCCCGTGCAATAATGAGGCAAACCCATGACGATCAATCTGAAGATTCCCGACATTCGCGAGATGAAGCCGCGCATTACCGTGTTCGGCGTCGGCGGCGCCGGCGGCAACGCCGTCAACAACATGATCACGGCAGGCTTGCAGGGCGTCGACTTCGTGGTCGCCAATACCGACGCGCAGGCGCTCACCTTGTCGAAGGCCGAGCGCATCATCCAGATGGGTGCGCAGGTGACCGAAGGGCTCGGCGCCGGATCGCAGCCCGAGGTTGGCCGCGCGGCGGCCGAGGAGGTGATCGACGAGATCCGCGATCATCTCACCGGCGCCCACATGGCCTTCGTCACCGCCGGCATGGGCGGCGGCACCGGCACCGGTGCGGCGCCCGTCATCGCCAAGGTCGCGCGCGACATCGGCATCCTCACCGTCGGCGTGGTCACCAAGCCGTTCCACTTCGAAGGCCAGCGCCGCATGCGCTTCGCGGAAGCCGGCATTGCGGAATTGGCCAACGTGGTCGACACCCTGCTGATCATTCCGAACCAGAACCTGTTCCGGGTGGCCAACGAGAAGACCACTTTCGCCGACGCCTTCGCCATGGCCGACCAGGTGCTCTATTCGGGCGTCGCCTGCATCACCGACCTGATGGTCAAGGAAGGCCTGATCAATCTCGACTTCGCCGATGTTCGCGCGGTCATGCGCGAGATGGGCAAGGCGATGATGGGCACCGGCGAGGCGAGCGGCGAGAAGCGGGCGCTGACCGCGGCCGAGGCCGCGATCGCCAATCCGCTCATCGACGACGCTTCCATGAAAGGCGCCAGGGGCCTGCTGATCTCGATTACCGGCGGCAAGGACCTGACGCTCTACGAAGTCGACGAAGCGGCCACCCGCATCCGCGAGGAGGTCGACCCCGACGCCAATATCATCGTCGGCGCGACCTTCGACGAAAGCCTGGAAGGCATCATCCGCGTTTCGGTGGTGGCCACCGGCATCGACCATGCCGCCATCAAGCAGAATCAGCCGAGCCAGGCGGAAAACGCCCTCAAGGAACTCGCCGGCAAGCTGCGCAACGATACCCGCCGCATCGCCGACCGCATCGAGCGCAGCACGCCGACGGCGCCTGCGCCCGCGGCGAGGCCGGCTGCGGTTCCGGCGGCCGCAACCGCGTCGATCGAATCGGCGGCCCACGCGGCCGTCGCCGCCGCCCTCCTGCCGCCGAGCGGGAATACGGACGTCTCGATCCGGCCGATGCCGATGAAGCCGTCATTGTTCGAGCCGGCCCCGATCGAACCGGCGCCGGTCGAAGCGCCGATGCCGAGAGCCTTCATTCCGCCGGAGCCCGAACGGCTGGCGCCCCGGGTTCCGCGCATGCCGCGCATCGACGAACTGCCGCTTCCGGCCCAGAACGAGCTCAAGGCGCAACGCGGCGAGCTCGACGAGGATCACCCCGAGAAGCGCCGCATGTCGCTGATGCAACGGCTGGCTTCGGTCGGCCTCGGCGGCCGCCGGGGCGAGGAAGCCGAGCCGCCGCCGGCGCCGCGCACCGCGCAGCCGATGCCGCAATTCGAGCGGCCGCCGCCGCGGCCGACGGCCCGCCAGCCGGAAGGCCGGCCCACGCCGCCGGTGTCGGATTATGCCCGCCGATCGGCCCCCCAAGGGCTCGATCCCCATGGCCGCCCCGCGCCTGTGCATAATCCGGGCGAGGACGACCAGCTCGACATTCCTGCTTTCCTGCGCCGCCAGGCCAACTGACGCGCGAAAAAAAATCGGCACGGCCCCGGTCCAAGCAATTGGACCGGGGCCGTTTGTCATCGGGCGTAAACGATTAAGTCATTGAATTAGTGCATATTTTCTGGCGCGTGGTTGTTTCTGGCAGCTAAAATGTTGCGGGCCCGCAAGCGGCCAATAGGCTCGAATGCGGTAATCGGGGGCGCCCGGCCGCGGTAATTGCGGCAAAAAAGAGTAACAGTCGGTAAGAAAGCGTGAGTTGGAGAGGGGCGGAGGTATGGCCTAAGTTTCCGCCGTGCAAGGGACTTTTCGGTCCTTGGGGGCTGCCATTTCGACCTGCGGGTAGTCACCGAGTTGAGGGCCAAAGTAAGGCTCCGTTGGGGCTTGGGTAGGGGACCGTGCGGCTCGCTTGCGGGCTGGCGGAAACGGGTTCGATGAAGGGTGCTAAGCAGACGACGTTGCGCGACCAGATTGCCCTCACCGGCATCGGCGTTCATTCGGGCCGTCCTGTCACCCTCACGCTCAATCCCGCCGACGACGATAGCGGCATCGTTTTCCAGCAAGTCACTGCCGACGGCTCGATCGCGCGCGAGATTCGCGCCGACGTGCGCGCGGTCACCGCCACCGAATTCGCGACCGTTCTGGGCGACGCAACCGGCCCGCTCTGTTCGACGGCGGAGCATCTGCTGGCCGCGCTGCGCGGGCTCAACGTCGACAACGTCTGCGTCGAGATCGACGGACCGGAAGTGCCGATCATGGACGGCAGCGCCGCGCCTTTCGTCGATGCGATCGATCAGGCGGGCCTGACCATGCGTGCGCTGCCGCGCCGCTACATCGAAGTCATCAAGCCGGTGCGCGTCAGCAAGAATGACGCCTTCGGCGAGTTGCGGCCCTACGAGCACGGCTTCCGCGTCGAGGCTGAAATCGATTTCGAGCATCCGCTGATCGGCAAACAGGCGCTGGCGCTCGACATCGAACCCAACTCGTTCCGCCGCGAGATCGCGCGCGCGCGCACCTTCGGTTTCATGAAGGACGTCGCCAAGCTATGGGGCGCGGGCTATGCGCTCGGCGCTTCGTTCGAGAATACGCTGGTCGTCACTGAGGACCGCGTGCTCAATCCGGAAGGTCTGCGCTTTGCCGACGAATTCGTGCGTCACAAGATTCTCGATGCCATCGGCGATCTGGCGCTGGCCGGCCAGCCCTTGCTCGCGGCCTACCGCACGGTGCGCGGCGGCCACAAGCTCAACCACGCGGTCCTGTCGGCGCTGATGGCCGATCCGAGCGCCTGGCGGGTGGTGGAGGCGGCCGAGCCGGTGCGCCGCACGCGCGGCCACGCCGCTGTTGCCACCGGTCTGGTGGCCCCGGCCTTTGGCCCGGAAGTGTCCTGAAAATCGTCAGGATTTCAGCTTAACCGTCCGCCTTAATCCCGGCCGAATGTCGGCTTAAACGCTTGGCCTGTCCGCCTTTTTTCGTTTACACCAGCGCGGACGGGGACCGGGCCGCGAGTATTGCGCGAGGCCCCTGGGGGGAAGCGGACACGAATGCTTGGGATGGTTTTTCGTGCAGCATTGCGTTCGTGAGGATATCGCGCCGATGGCATCGCCACCCATGACGCCGCCGGCACGGACATGGCCGCGCGCCGGCCGCGCCCGCAGCGCGCGCGCGCTGGCGATGCTGTTGCTGGCAGCGAGCCTTGGCGCCTGCAGCAGCCTCAGCGATAGCTTCGAGGGCTTCGATTTTTTCGGTAAGAAAGAAGTCACGGTCGACCAGCCCGCCGACCGCCTCTACAATGAGGGCCTCTACGAACTCAACGTAAAGAAAAATCCCGCGCAAGCGGCGAAGAAGTTCGAGGAAGTCGACCGCCAGCACCCGTATTCGGATTGGGCGCGCAAGTCGCTGATCATGTCGGCCTACGCCTATTACACGGCCGGCGAATATGACGAATGTGTCGGCGCGGCGAAACGCTACATCACGCTCCATCCCGGCAGTTCGGACGCCGCCTACGCGCAATTCCTGATCGGCTCGTCCTATTACGACGAGATACCGGACGTCACCCGCGACCAGACGCGCACCCAGAAAGCGCTCGCCACGCTGGACGAGGTGATCCGCAAATATCCGACCAGCGAATATGCCGAGAGCGCCAAGCAGAAAATCCAGGTGGCGCGCGACCAGCTCGCCGGCAAGGAGATGGCGATCGGCCGCTACTACCTCAAGCGCAGGGACTACACCGGCGCCATCAACCGCTTCAAAGTCGTGGTCACGAAATACCAGACCACCCGCGAGGTCGAGGAGGCGCTGGAGCGGCTGACGGAAGCCTACATGGCGCTCGGCATCACCGGCGAGGCGCAGACCGCGGCCGCCGTGCTCGGGCACAATTTCCCCGACAGCACTTGGTACAAGCACGCCTATACGCTGGTGAAGTCCGGCGGGCTCGAGCCGTCGGAGGACAAGGGCTCCTGGATCAGCAAGGCCTTCAAGTCGGTCGGATTGGGCTAGGCCGCACGGGCCCCCTTTTCGTGCCCCGCGCGGGCGGGGCATCCAGTACATTGCGGCCGTTGCAATTCTTGTGAGAATCTCCCTTTGAGGTGATTACGGGATCATTCGCTTTCGCGGATGATGACGGTCCAGGATAGGTCACATGCTCTCCCGACTTTCGATCCGCGACATCGTCCTGATCGACCGGCTCGACATCGATTTCGCCGCCGGGCTCGCCGTGCTCACCGGCGAGACCGGCGCCGGCAAGTCGATCCTGCTCGATGCCTTTGCGCTGGCCCTGGGCGCGCGCGGCGACCAGACGCTGGTGCGCCAGGGCGCCGAGCAGGGCCAGGTCGCCGCCGCCTTCGAGGTCGCGACCGACCATCCGGCGCATGCGCTGCTCGAGGCCAACGAGATCGCCGTCGAGGATGAACTGATCCTGCGCCGCGTGCAGTTTGCCGACGGCCGCACCCGCGCCTTCGTCAATGACCAGCCGGTGAGCGTGCAGGTGATGAAGCAGCTCGGCGAGGCCCTGGTCGAGATTCACGGCCAGCACGACGAGCGCGCGCTCACCGACGCCGCCACCCACCGCCGCCTGCTCGACGCTTTCGGCACGCTGGAGGCTTACGCCGCCCGGGTCGCGGCGCTGTGGGAGGCGCGCTGCGCGGCCGAAGCGGAAGCCGCCGCCCACCGCACGGAGGTCGCGCGCGCCCGGCGCGAGAGCGACTGGCTGCGCCACGCGGTCGACGAGCTCGACCAGCTCTCCCCCCAGAGCGCCGAGGAAACCACGCTGGCAGGGCGGCGCAGCGCCATGATGCAGGCCGAGAAAGTGGCGGAAGATCTGCGCGACGCCCACGACGTGATCGCCGGCGCCAATTCGAACGTGCCGGCGCTCGCCGGCGTCATCCGCCGGCTGGAGCGGCGCAACACGCAGGCGCCGGCGCTGATCGAGCCGACGGTGAAATCGCTCGATGCCGCGCTCACCGCGCTGGAAGAAACCCGCGGCCATCTGGAAGCCGCGCTGCGCGCCGCCGATTTCGATCCGGCCGAACTCGAGCGCATCGAGGAGCGGCTGTTCGCCTTGCGCGCCGCCGCGCGCAAATACAACGTGCCGGTGGACGAATTGGCGGCGCTGGCCGCGCGCTATCGGTCCGACATCGCGCTGATCGATGCCGGCGAGGAGAAACTTAAAAGCCTGGAGGAAGCCGCGCGCGCGGCCGAGGCCGACTACCGCAAGGCCGCCGACGCGCTGTCGAAGTCGCGCGCCAAGGCGGCCGCCGCCCTCGACAAGGCGGTCAATGGCGAGCTCAAGCCGCTCAAGCTCGAGCGCGCGAAATTCTCCACCCAGATCGAGACAGACCCCACGGCGGCCGGGCCCAACGGCATCGACCGGGTCGAGTTCTGGGTGCAGACCAATCCGGGCACGCGGCCGGGGCCGCTCATGAAGGTCGCCTCCGGCGGCGAGCTCGCCCGCTTTCTGCTGGCGCTGAAAGTGGTGCTGGCCGACCGCGGCTCGGCGCCGACGCTGGTGTTCGACGAGATCGACACCGGCGTGGGCGGCGCGGTGTCGGATGCCATAGGAGTCAGGCTGGCCAAGCTGGCGCGAGGCGTGCAGGTGCTGGCGGTGACGCACGCTCCGCAGGTGGCGGCGCGCGCCGACCGGCATTTTCTCATCAGCAAGGACGCGCTGGAGAAGGGCAGGCGGGTCGCCACCCGCGTGGAGGCGCTGGCCGCCGAGCGCCGGCGCGAGGAGATCGCCCGCATGCTGGCCGGCGCCGAGATCACCAAAGAGGCCCGCGCCGCCGCCGAGCGGCTGATCAAGCAGGCGAGCTAGCCTCTATCGTCATTCCGGGACGGCGCGAAGCGCCGGGCCCGGAATCCATACGCCGCAGCCTATCGTGTGATGGAAGGATACAAGTCCAGCCACCCAGGGTTTTCTTCTTCGATCAAACAAATCTTCCAATCGCGGCGCCATTTTTTGATATCTTTTTCACGCGCGATTGCATTCGTTGGATCGTCGTGGCTTTCGAACCAGACCAGATGCGCGACATTGTACCGAGCTGTAAAACCGGGAACCGCTTTAGTTTTGTGCTCATGGATACGCCGGACCAAATTGTTCGTGACGCCGAGGTAGAGTGTCCCGTGCTTCTTACTCGCGGTGATGTATACGTAATACATTGGCAGCTGCGGAGTATGGATTCCGGGCTCGCGGCCTTCAGCCGCGCCCCGGAATGACGAAGAAGAATATGCCGAAAGTCAAAACCGACAAAACACCGGTCGAGCTGCTCACCGCCAAGCAGGCGAAGGCTGAGCACGTGCGGCTGACCAAGGAAATTTCCGAGCACGACAAGCGCTATTACCAGCAGGACGCGCCGGTCATCTCCGACGCCGAATACGACGCGCTGCGCGAGCGCTACAACGCGATTGAAGAGCGCTTTCCCGATCTACGCACGCTGGAATCGCTGTCGCTGAAAGTCGGCGCCGCGCCCACCGGCCGCTTCAAAAAGGTGCGCCACGCGGTGCCGATGCTGTCGCTCGACAACGCCATGGCCGAACAGGACGTCGTCGATTTCGTCGCCCGCATCCGCCGCTTCCTCAAACTCGCCGACGACGAAAAAATCACATTCAGCGCCGAGCCCAAGATCGACGGCCTGTCGATGTCGCTGCGCTACGAGAAGCGGCGAACTGACCACCGCCGCCACACGCGGCGACGGCAGCGAGGGCGAGGACGTCACCGCCAATATCAGGACGCTGAAGGCCGTGCCGCACAAGCTCAAGGGCAAGAACGTGCCGGCCGTCTGCGAGGTGCGCGGCGAGGTCTACATGACCAAGCAGGCGTTCCTTGAACTAAACGAGCGTCAGAAAGCGACGGGCGGTGAACTTTACGTCAATCCGCGCAACACCGCTGCCGGCTCGCTGCGCCAGAAGGACCCGTCCGTCACCGCCTCGCGCCCGCTCGGTTTCTTCGCTTATGCCTGGGGCGAGATGAGCGAGATGCCGGCCGACACCCAGTCCGGCATGGTCAAGTGGTTCAAGGCTTGCGGTTTCGACACCAATCCGCTGACCAAAACCTGCCATTCGCTCGAAGAACTGCTCGCCTTCCACCGCGACATCGAGCAGCGCCGATCGCACCTCGACTACGACATCGACGGCGTCGTCTACAAGGTCGACCGGCTGGACTGGCAGGAGCGGCTCGGCTTCGTCTCGCGCAGCCCGCGCTGGGCCATCGCGCACAAGTTCCCGGCCGAGCGCGCCATCACCGTGCTGAAGGACATCGAGATCCAGGTCGGCCGCACCGGCGCGCTCACGCCCGTGGGCAAGCTCGAGCCGGTCGGCGTCGGCGGCGTCATCGTGCAGAACGTCACCCTGCACAACGAGGACTACATCAAGGGCATCGGCGGCGACGGCGAAGAGTTGCGCGGCGGCCACGATCTGCGCATCGGCGACACCGTCATCATCCAGCGCGCCGGCGACGTCATCCCGCAGGTGGTGGACGTGGTCATCGACAAACGCCCGCGCGGCGCCAAGCCCTACCACTTCCCGAAGAAATGCCCCTGCCATCTGCACACACCCGTGGTGCGCGAGACCACGGCGACCGGCGAGGAGGGCGCCCGCGCCCGCTGCACCGGCGAGTTCGCCTGTCCGTTCCAGAAGATCGAGCACCTGAAACTGTTCGCCTCGCGCCGCGCCTTTGACATCGAAGGGCTGGGCGAAAAACAGGTCGAACTGTTTTTCGCGCAGGGCTGGGTCAAGGAGCCGGCCGATATCTTCACGCTCGAAGCGCGCAACGGCAAGATCAAGCTGGAAGAGCAGGAAGGCTACGGCGAAACCTCGGTGCGTAACCTGTTCGCGGCAATCCGCGAACGCCACGAGATTTCGCTCGACCGCTTCATCTATGCCCTCGGCATGCGCCATGTGGGCGAGACCACGGCGCTGGCGCTGGCGCGCGGCTACGGCTCCTGGAAGGCGTTCCACGACGCCTGCCTGCAGGTCGCCAAGGGCGACGAGGAGGCCATCGCCGAGATGGATGCGCTCGACCAGATCGGCGACACCGTGATCGAGAGCATCAAGGCCTATTTCGGCGAGAGCCATAACAAGGGCATCGTCGAGCGGCTGACCAAAGAGGTGAAAATCCTCGACGTCGCGCAGCCCAAGACCGACTCTAAAGTCGCCGGCAAAACCGTGGTGTTCACCGGCAGCCTGGAAAAGATGACGCGCGAAGAAGCCAAGGCCCAGGCCGAGCGCCTCGGCGCCAAGGCGGCCGGCTCGGTGTCGAAGAAAACCGATTTCGTGGTGGCCGGCCCCGGCGCCGGCTCAAAGCTCAACGAGGCCAAGAAACTCGGCGTCGCGGTCCTGACCGAGGACGAGTGGCTGAAGCTGGTGGGCGGCTAGCCGTTATACCGGGTCGGCGTAACGCGGGCCCCGCGCCAGCACGAAAAACACCAGTCCGGTCGCCACCACTTCGATCACCATCATCCAGGCCATCGGCATGGCGGTGGTGGCGCCGGCCAACGCCATCGTGACCAGTTGCGTCGAGGCCGCGCCGAGCGCCATCTGCGTAAAACCGGCGACGCCGGAAGCGGCGCCGGCGGCCTGCGGGCGCACGCTGACCGCGCCGGCAATGGCGTTGGGCAGCAGCAGACCGTTGCCGTAGGAGATGACGAACTGCGGCAGGAAGATGATCGCCGGGCCGGCATCCGGTATGGTCGCCACCAGTGCGGCCGTGAGGCTGGCGCCGACGAGCTCGAACCCCACGCCGGCCATGATCATGGTGTCGACGCCGAGCTGCTGCGATAGCCGCGAGGCGGTGAAATTTCCGCTCATATAGCCGAGCGAGGTGACCGCGAACCACAGGCCGTATTCGGCCGAGGTGCGCCCCATCATTGTCACCACCACATGCGGCCCGCCGCCAATGAACGTGAAAAACGGCGCCGAGCCGAGCGCGCCGGCCAGCACGTAACCGTGGAATTTCGCGTTGCCGAGCAGGGCGCGCCAATGCTGCCACAGCATCGTGGGCGCCCCCGCGACGACCGCCGGCCGCGTCTCCGGCAAGAACAACACCGCCCACACCAGCACGCCGGCGCCGAACAGCGCGATGAACAGGAAGATCGCTTCCCAGCCGAAGGCGGTGTCGAGGATGCCGCCGATCAGCGGCGCGACCATCGGCGCGATCACCATGGCGGTGGTGACCAGGCCGATCATGGCGGCGGCGCGGTCGCGCTCGTACAGATCGCGGATGATGGCGCGGCCGATCACGACGCCGGTGGCGGCGCCGATCGCCTGCACGATGCGCACCGCGATCAGCGCGTTAATCGAGGACGCGGCCATGGCCGCGAACGACGAGACGACGGCGAGCGCCAATCCCGCCAGCACCACCGGCCGCCGGCCGAACCGGTCGGACAAGGGCCCGAGCACAAGCTGCGCGCCGGCGAGGCTCAGGAGATAGAGCGAAAGCGTGAGCTGCACGGTGCCGGTATCGGTGCCGAACTGCTCCACCAGGCCGGGCAGCGCCGGCACCAGCATGTTGAGCGTGGCCGGCCCGATGGCGGTCATCGCGATCAACAGCGCCAGCAGCCGCCAGGGCGTGGCGGCGCGTTGCTCATTCTTGGTTTGAACGTCGTGCACGAATTTTCTAAAGCGGCGCTGTCGCCACCTCCAGCCAGCCGCGCGTCGGCGCATCGAGCAGGGCCGAAAGCACCTCGCGCACGCGCGCGTGATAGCTGTCGATCCAGTGGCGCTCCTTCGCCGTCAGCATGCGCGTCTCGATCAGCCGCCGGTCGATCGGCGCCAGCGTCAGCGTCTCGAAACATTCGAGCGGTTTTTCGGCGCCCGCCGGCTCCGGCGCCGCGATCACCAGCACCAGGTTCTCGGTGCGGATGCCGTAGGCGGCGGTTTTGTAGTAGCCGGGCTCGTTGGACAGGATCATGCCGCGCCGCAACGCCACGCTGCCGAGCTTGGAGATGCGCGCCGGCCCCTCGTGCACCGACAGATAGCTGCCGACGCCATGTCCGGTGCCATGGTCGAAATCGAGCCCCGCCTGCCACAGCGCCGTGCGCGCCAGCGGGTCGAGCTGGGCGCCGCTGGTGTTCTCCGGGAAGATCGCGGTGGCGATCGCAATGTGGCCCTTGAGCACGCGGGTGAAACGGTCGCGCATCTCGTCGGTGGGGGTGCCGATGACGACCGTGCGGGTGACGTCGGTGGTGCCGTCCTCGTATTGCGCGCCGGAATCGACCAGGAACAACTCGTTCATGCCGATGCGCCGGTTCGATTTTTCCGTGACGCGGTAATGCACGATGGCCGCGTTCGGCCCTGCGCCGGCGATGGTCGGAAACGAAATGTCCTTGAGCAGGCCGTTGTCGCGCCGGAAGCTTTCCAGCGCCTTGACCGCGTCGATTTCGGTGAGCTTGCCCTTGGGCGCCTCGCGCTCGAGCCAGGCCAGGAACCGCGCCAGCGCCGCGCCGTCGCGCTTGTGGGCGGCGCGCGCGCCTGCGATCTCGTCATGGTTCTTCACGGCTTTCATCAGCGCAATCGGATCGGGCCCGCGCGCCGGTTTGCCGCCACTGTCCGCGATTAGGCGGGTGAGGGCGTCTGCCGCGCTCGCCTGATCGAGCCGTACGGTCTTGCCCTTGAGGTTGCCTAGATCGGCTTCGAGCGCGTCGGGCGCGCGCACATCGGTGAATTCCTCCAGCGCGTGCCGTACATTGTTCGTGAGTTTGGCCGCATCCACATAGAGCGAAGGCCTGCCCTCACGCGGAATAAGCGCAAAGGCGAGGACCAGCGGCGTATGCGGCACGTCGGCGCCGCGAATGTTGAACGCCCAGGCCACGTTCTGAGGATCGGAAATGACCAGCGCATCGGCGCGCAACTTGGCGAGCTCGGCGCGAATGCGGTCGAGCTTGCCGGGGGCGCTTTCGCCGGCGAGCTTGACGTCGTGGATGACGACTTTGCCGGCGGGCGGCGCCGGGCGCTCGCGCCACAGCGCGTCGATCGGATTGCCGTCCACCGCCACCAGCTCCGCGCCGGCCGCGGCGCAGGCATTCTTCAGTCTCTCGGCGCCTTCGGTGGTGTGCAGCCAGGGATCGTAGCCGAGCTTGCCGCCATCTTTCAGGTTCTGCTCCAGCCATTGCTCCGGCGGACTGTCGACGTAGTGCTCGATCGAAAAGATCGCCTTGTCGACCTCGGCGTCCGCTTGCACCGTGTAGCGGCCGTCCACGAACAGCACCGCGCCCTCCTTGAGCACGATCGCCAGGCCGGCCGAGCCGGTGAAGCCGGTGAGCCAGGCCAGCCGCTCCTCGCTCGCCGGCAGATATTCGTTCTGCTGGCGGTCGGCGCGCGGCACCACCATCCCGTCGAGCCCGCGGCGCGCGAGCTCGGCGCGCAATGCCGCGACGCGGTCAGCGCTCGCCGCGCGCTCGCTCGAATCGTCGAAGGATTGGAACCGGGCCTCGAACATGGCGCGCACTCTAACGTGCCCGCCCGGCGTAGCAATGCAGGCATGCGCGCAGCGCGGACGCAGCATGAGCGTCACGCGCGCGGCCGATCGGCGGAAAATTCCGCGCGCGCTGACGCGCGATGCGGCAACGAATCGCGTTCTGATTCAATTTTGTGCAGCGCAATAGATTTGACACATTGCCGACATCCATTCTGCCCGTTGATTAACTCATTTATGCTTGCAACACGGGGCTTCCATGCATTGCTACGGGATGTGCGTCAGGGCGAACCGGTTTATGTTGCGTCGCAACAGCGAGCGACGACTCCGGGACGTTCGCTCGGCCCCGGTCACGAGAAGGAGACGAGAGCATGGTTGCCGTCACGTATGACGTTGCCCGCGTTGCCACCGGCAAGGCCGCCCCCAAGGCCGCACGCGCGGCGACGGCGGCGCAGCGCAAGCCCTGGTACGTGCGCTTCATGGAAGCGCTGATCGAAGCGCGCACCGAGCAAGCCCGGCGCGAGGTCGCGCGCCACGTCCACCTGTTGCCCTATAGCTTGGACGAGCGCGGCAACCGGCTGGTCAAGACCCACCCGCAGGACATGCCGTTCGGCGGTTGGTGATTGTCAGGCTTTTCGCCAGCGACGCCGCCCCGGTGATCCCCGCCCGGGGCGGTTTCGTTTTTGGTCGCAATATCGACGTGGGTGGTTGTTCAGAGACATAAACCGCATTTTGACCATGTCCGTAACCGGTCGGCTTGCCGCCTTGGCCGACATCGATTCAAGTTTCTTTGGCGCTGCTCCTGCCGCATACTTGGTCGCCAGATCTGCAACGAAGCGGAGGCGGCAAGATGATTGGCACCGACTTCATTTTGCGTTCGCTTGTTGCCGACGGCATCGACCACCTTTTCCTTGTCCCGGGCGGTTTGGTCGACCCGTTCTTGCCCGCGCTTGGACGGGTTTCCGAACTCACTCCAGTCGTTGCCGCGCAAGAGGGTGGTGCCGCCTATATGGCGGACGGCTATGCCAGGGCGAGCGGCAAATTTGGTGCCTGCCTATGCATCGGCGGGCCGGGGGCCACCAATACCGTAACCGCTCTCTCGGCCGCGCTGACAGACGAGTCACCGGTGCTCCTGATCACCGGCGAAGTCGCCAATTACATGCAGGGCCTCGGGCTTTTTCAGGACGCCAGCGCCGGCACTTACAATGACAGCCTGATCCTCGCGCCGGTGACGGCGGAGTCTTACAGCATCCCCGACATAAGGCTTATTCCGCACAGGATGCGCGGCGCGGTGAAGCGCATGCTCGATGGCGTGCGCGTGCCGGTACACTTAAGTGTCCCACATGACCTTCAGACCGGCGATATAGACATTGACCCTATGCCGCTCGCTGCGGACCTCCTCCATTCGGAACCGCTCGATTCAGAAGCGGCGGGGAAATTGTGGACGTTGCTCGACGGCGCCGGTCCGGCGCCGCGAATTGCCATTCTCGTCGGTGGCGGCGTCATCGCCGATGAATCTTCCGCGGCGCTCGTGAAGGCGGCCGAGCGGTTTCAAATTCCGGTGGCCACCACCGAGCATGCCAAAGGGGTATTCCCGGAGGACCACGCGCTGTCTCTCGGCGTCTTTGGCTACGCCGGCACGCACCACGCGACTGAGGCCATCCTCAACGGCGATCTCGATCTTCTTATCGTGCTCGGCGCCACCCTCAACGTGCGCAACTCGATGTACTGGTCGACCCAGCTCAAACCGAGGCTGGGTGTGTTCTCGGTCAATATTTCCGCTCTTCATGGCGGCTGTCATGTGCCAAATGAAAGCTTCGTCGGCGGGCACGGCGGTGCCTTCGCCCGCTGGCTGGCGAGCGCCAGCGACGACATCGCCAAGCCACTCGTCGACGGGATCGCGGCCCGCAAGCAATGGCTGGCGGCGATCCGCGCCAAGCCGCGCTACTACGACCATGCGAACACGGCCAGCGGCCAGACGCCGATCCATCCGGCGCGGATGGTGGCGGATACCCGCAAAGCCATGCCGCGCGACACCGTCGCGCTGGTCGACAGCGGCGCCCATCGCGCCTTCGCGGTTCAATACTGGGACAGCTACGGGCCGCGTCAATTCCTCACCGCTTCCGGGCTTGGTCCGATGGGCTGGGCCATCGGGGCCGGAATTGGTGCCAAGGCGGCGCGGCCGCAGTCCCCGGTGGTGGTTTTTACCGGAGACGGCTGCATGCGCATGCACGGTATGGAAGTACAAAGCGCCGTACGCGCCGGGCTGCCGGTCATTTACGTGGTCAGCAACAACCGGGCTCTCGGCAACGTGTGGCTGCGGGTGCACACGTCCGGGCCGGTGCCGGCGCATCTGACGGAGACGCCGGAGCAGGACTGGGCCGGTTTCGCCCGGATCGTGGGCGCCGAAGGCGCGACCGTCAGAAAGGCGGAGGAACTCGTGCCGGCGCTGGAAAAGGCACTTGCGGCTAACAAGACCTGCGTTATCGATGTGAAGACGGACCGCGCCGCCGCCACACCGGTGGAGCCGTATGCTGAAAACAAGGCCGCCTGGTCCTATCACGAATGAGAGGAGGGCAGCGATGGCGAGTCTCCCCGACCCAACTACGACGCTGACCGGAGATGGCCGCCGCATCTATGATGACATCCTCGCCCGGCGGAAAGCCAAAGGAGTCGAACACCTCGGTCCCTATATTCCGCTGCTCAACCATCCCGAGCTAGCGCAACGCATTGAGGGCCTCGGCTACTATTATAAGTACGAATCGTCGCTGCCGCGCGATGTCTATCAGTTCGTCGTCCTGATTCTCGCCAAGCGTTCGGGCGTTACATTTGTGTGGGACGATCACGTCGTCGCCGCGCGTGCGGCCGGCCTGCCGGCCGATATCATCGACGGGATCAAGCGCGGGACGGGAACGTTTGCTGCGCCTTTTGACATCGTCAGCGAGATTACCGACTGCGCCTTTGCCTTTCGCTCGATTCCGCCGGCCTTGCAAGACAGGGGCGTCGACCGCTTCGGCATGCCCGGCCTGATTGAAATCGTCACGCTCTGCGGCTTCTATACGCTGATGGGCATGGTCAATGCTTGTTTTGACGTGCCTTTGCCTGCCCGGGGAGGGCAATGACCATGGCAGCCATCGAGATTCTAATCACCGGCGTCATTGCCACGGTGGCACTCGACCTTTGGCAACAAATTTACCGTCTGTTGTTCGGCGCGCCGATCACCAACTGGGCCATGATCGGCCGTTGGGCGGCCGGCATTCCCAAGGGGCGGCTTGTTTACGACGACATCGGCAAGGCGCCGCCGGTCGCCAACGAACTCGCGCTCGGTTGGCTCGTCCATTATGCGGTCGGCATCGGCTATGCGGTGGTCTATCTGTTCCTTATGTGGTTCATTGTCCGCTCGCCGCCGGATTTCGTTTCGGCGATCGTTTTCGGCGCTATCTCGGTCTGCATGACGTGGTTTGTCATTGAGCCGATGCTCGGCGCCGGCGCTATGGCCAGCAAGACCCCGCATCAATCGGCCGCGATGGCGCATGATTTCACCAGCCATTTGTCTTTCGGCTTTGGCCTGTTCGTCGGTAGCGTCGTCGCGCAGGCGTTGGCCGGCGCCTAGGCGGCACGCGCCGCAGCACAAGCCTCACGCGGCGCCGCCAATCGGACGCTAAAGTTTGCACATGGGCACACCCGGCTTGAGGCTCTTCGCGTTTGTGGTGGCTCTTCCGATCACGCTGGCGATTGCTTCTCCCGGGCATGCGCGCTGCTTCTGTCAATGCGTGGGCGGCCGGGTGGTGCCCCTGTGCGACAGCACTTCGGATAGACGCCCGGCTTGCGCGCCGTCGCTCTGCCCGCAAGTCGTCCCGGACGCCGGCGCGGACAAGCCTGGGGCGCAAAAATGCGAGCAGCGTCAGCTTTGCGATTCGCTTGGACGCTGCCGGCTGCGAGAAATTTGCCGTTGATCTCAAACGCCGCGCCGCAGCACCAGCGTCACCCAGCCGTCGCGTACGATGCGGCGCGTGAGAAAGAAGCCTTGCGCGCGATAGATCGCCAGCGCCGCGTTAGCGTGCGCCGGCAGCAGCCCCGACAGCACGAGACGGGTGCCCGGCCGGCTCAGCGCGCGCAGCGGCACCGCCAGCCGCAGGATCGGCCCGAGCAGGATATTGGCGACGATCAGATCGTAAGGTGCGCGAAGCGTGATGGCGCGGGTTTTGGCGCCGGCCGCCCGCACGGCTCTGACCATGGGAGCGACGCGGTTAAGCCGCGCATTGGTGCGCGCGGCCTGAACAGCAACCGGGTCGATGTCGGAGGCGGCAACGGGCGTGCGGAACACTTTCGCCGCCGCGATCGCCAGCACGCCGGAGCCGGTGCCGACATCGAGCACGCAGCCGACGCGGCTGCGCTTGGCCAACGCATCCAGCGCCAGCAAGCAGCCGCGTGTGGTGCCGTGATGGCCGGTGCCGAAGGCGAGCGCGGCCTCGATCTCGATGCCGATTGCATTGGCCGGCACGCGGGCGCGGTCGTGGGCGCCGTGCACGACGAAACGGCCGGCGCGCACCGGCGGCAGGCCGGCCAGGCTCTGCGCCACCCAATCGGCGTCTGCGACCGCTTCGAAGGTGAGGGCGCGCGCCGCCGCGTTGCCGGCCGCGTGCGCGACCTGCGCCCGCACCGCCGCCTCGTCGGGCGCTTCACGGAAATGGATCGTCAGTTGCCATTGTCCGTCGGCATCCTCGAAGGCGGCGCAGACGCAGCCGTCGGCGTCCAGGCTGTCGCCGAGCGCGGCCAGCAGCCGGCGCGCGACCGGCTCGTCACAGGCAAGACGGGCGACGGTGGTGGTCATGGCCGCAATTTACAGCGTTTGGTGAAACCGCTGGCAATGGCTATATCCGGTCCGCAATGAGCCTCGAACGTCCCACCTCGACCGACGGTGAAATCCTCGACCTGGCTCGCCGCAACGGCTGGCCGGAGGACCTGCGCGTGTTGATGGCGCGTTACCCGCGCGAGCAGTGGGCCGGCCACGCCAATCTGGGCGAGATGGCGCGCTTTTGGCTGTCGCGCCACGACATGTTCCGCGAACTGGCGGGCATGATCCGGGACATCGAGACGCAGTTCCGCGCCGGCACGCTGGCGCCGGCGGAATTCCCCCGCCTGTTCGTGCCGCGGCTGCAGTTCCTGCTGTCGCAGCTCGACGTGCATCACCAGATCGAGGACCTGCACCATTTCCCGCTGTTGCGCGCCGCCGACGAACGGCTGGCGCGCGGCTTCGACGTGCTGGAAGAAGACCACCACGCCATCCACACCGACATGGCGCGCACGGCGGAGACCGCCAACGCGCTGTTGCGCGCGCTTTCCGGCGACGCCGACCGCCTGCGCCGCTGCGGCGACGATTACGCCGACGCCAGCGCCGCGCTGCTCAAGGGACTGATCCGCCATCTCGACGACGAGGAAGACCTGATCGTGCCGCTCATCCTCGACCGCGGCGAGGCCGCAATCGGTGTCAAGCACTTCTGATTGATGCGGCCATTGCGGCGCGCGCGCCGAACTAGTGCCGCTTGAAATACTGGATGTCGCGCTCGTGCTTGAGCGCCGCCGCCTTGCTGGTGAAGGTGCCGAGATTGCGCCGCTTGCCGGTCTTCGGGTTCACCTTGCGCGAATAGAGCCGCCACTTGCCGGGTTTGAGCTTGCGGATCATCGCAATCCTCCGCGCTTGCCTGTTGCCTTCAAGCTCGCCCGCGCGCTTTGGTTCCGCGCTTGCGCCGTCCTGCTGCCTACGCCTTCATGATGTTGACGGCCTGCGCACGCCGCATGGCCGGCGTCGGTTTCTCGCTTTCCGGGATGTCGCGCCGCGGTTTGGCCCGAAAACGATCGCCGCCGATATGCACAGACACCGAGCCGAGGCTGTTCAGCAGCTTCTCGGTCTCAAGGCTGTCAGCCACCAGACGTCCATTCTCTAGGGTGTGGACTCATAAATTGGCAGCCAAATACTGATGTAGATACACCGCCCAATGTCTGCCTTTGGCGGGTGGGTTCAAGCGGGCATTGTCTGCGGGTTCCCCGAAGTCCGCTGTTGGCCCAAAGCGTTATTGCCGATCTTGCTCGATAACTGCGCTTGAAACCCGTCTGAGGCCGTACCCCAAGACTGCCCAGCTAAAACCAAGGGACACCTATGAACGCTCGCTAAGCGGGCACTAGAAAGCAGGGCGAGCCTAATGTATCCTAAACGGCAATGTAAAAGAATTACTTGATCGTGCTTTGACATCGGATGAAATTTACTTGATGCGCCCTGGTATGAATACGACGATGCGCCGTACGACCCTTCTGCAAGGGGACATTTCAATGTCCCGCCAAGCGAAGCTTTGATCTGCTAAGGTTTGGTACTGAGATCGACAAGCTCGTGGTGCTTGCAACGTTCGCCTACATGTCGGAATCGAAAGCAACGATCGACGGCGTGGCGAGCGGACGCGCCGGCGGGCGTTATACGGCCAATCTGACCGCCACGCAGACCATCGATCAGCGATGGGCGGTCGTGCTCAACGGTTCCTGGAGCTACCAGGAGAAAAACGAGATCGTCCTGCCCGGCGGCGGCTTCGGGACGGAACCCAAGAACTCGAATAGCAATGTGGTCATTGGATCAATCGAGCCGAGTTACATCGCGACGGATACGCTCAAGCTCGCGGTCAATTACAGCTTTCTCTGGCGTGACGAGAACTACTACGACCAGTTCGAAGACCGCTTTATTCCGGCCAAGATCAAGCATACGGCCGGCGCCTCGGCGACGTGGGCTTTTGCGCCGGGCGCGCTGCTCGAATTCCGGGGCTCCTATTCGTGGATCCATCAGAACGATAGCGCCTATCTGCCTGTGGTTCTCGTGCCGCTCTCAGTCGCCATCATACCGCCGGCATTGACCTATAATTCCTGGATGGCGTCGGTGACCGGCAGCGTCCGGTTTTGAAAGGGATGTAAACCCGATGCGAAAAAACACATTGATCGTTGGCTCCGTCGCAATGCTGCTCATTCTGGCGCCGGCCGCCGTCTACGCGCAAAGCCCGCCGACGCGCACGACCGCACCGCCGCCCCAGATATCCGTCACCGCACAACCGCAACCGCCACAGGAGTGTCTGCGCGCGCTCGACGGCTCCTGCACCAAGCCGGAACTCGTCGAAGCCGCGGGGAAACGTGCGGAGATCATGTCGTCGGTGCGCGTGTCGTATTTTGGCACACCAGTGGGAACGGTCGGCGGCAACTACATCCCGTACGAGCGCTTCTTCCGCGACAACGAAATCGTGTTTGGCCTGCCGACCTACACCTGCGTAGCCTGTAATGTGGTGCAGCGCACGAAATAGGTCTCCGCCAGGCACAGCGGCCCGCGCATTCGAGGGTAAAGCGGACATTGATCCGCCGCTGCTCACTAATCGTGATTTGTGAGAACACGCGCTAGATGCGCGTGAGCCTTCTTAGCCAGCCATTGGGCGGCGTCCCAGGAACCGTTGGCGCGTTGCCCAGCGACGCGCTCGGCGCCGCCCGGCCGCCTCACCAGAAAATGCCGCGCCCGGAACGGCGGTAGACGCGATAGGCGCGCCGGTAGACGCGCCGCACCTCGTTCGGGCCGGTGCGGTAGTAATAGGTGCGGCCGCCCTCGCGGTATTCGCGCCAGCCGTTGCCGACGCGCGGAATATCGCCGGCATCGTCGTCGGCCGTCACGTCGGCCGATTTGGCGGCGACCTTATTGTTGGTGACTTTCGTGTCGGCGGCCTTGCCGTCGTCCTCATCCTTGCCGGCCGCGCGCCGGGCCATCAGCTCCTGCTTGCTGGGGATTTCGCCGGTGAGCTCGACGCGCGTATTGGCCATCTTGTGCTCCCGCACCAGCGCCCACAGTTGGCCGGCGTGCTTGACGGATAGTCGAACGCAGCCGTGCGAGGCGGGCGCGCCGTTGATCTTGTGGTTGGTGCCGTGGATGGCGTGGCCCTGCTTGGTGAAGAAGATGGAATAGGGCATGGGCGCGTCGTCCCATTCGCGCGAATAATGCTTGCGCTCCATGCGGAACGGCTGGAATTGGCCGTCCGGCGTGTCGTAGCGCGCAATGCCCGTGGCCACCGGCCAGACGTAGCGCGGGTCGCCGTCGACCGTGACGGTCATCTGCTGGGCGTTCTTGTCGACGGTGATGAGCAGGTCGGCGCGCGCAGGCGCGGTCAGAACCAGGCCCAACAGGCCGGCGGTGGCAAAGGCGGCGAGCAAGCCGGGGAGACGACGCATGACAAACCTCCAACCCCGAACCCCAAACTTCTAACCCCCAAATAATCCCCTAGTCAGAATATCATCTTGGCCGGCGGAGAGAAGCGCCGATAACGGTTAATTCCGGGTGAGCGGATATGCCGCGCGGTCATGGCCGCGCGCGAAAAAAAGGCGCGGTCGCTCAATGCTTGCGCGCTTCGACGCGGAAGCCGACGATGGTTTGTTCACCCAGCGACTTGGCGGCCTCCAGCCGGTGCAAGCCCTCCACCAGCACGAAACGCGCACCGTCCGTCCGCACCAGGATCGGCGTCTGCTGGCCGTTCTCCAGCATGCTGGCGGCGATTTCGTCCACGCGCGCCGGATCGAGCGTCTTGCGCCGCGCGGTCGGCACGTAAATTTTTTCGACCGCGAAGGTCTCGCGCTTCATCATGGCGGGGCGAGCCTAACATGCATCGCCGCGATCAATTCCCCAGTTCCAGCACCCAGTATCGTTTCCCGTTCGACCCCAGCGCCGAGGCGATGCCGTAGGCGCTGACGCCGCCCATCAGCATGTTGCGGCGGTGTCCGCCCGAGCGCGCCCATTGCCGGATGGCGCAGTCTTCGCTGGCGCAGCCGTAGGACACGTTCTCGGCCGCTGTCGAGGCCACCGCGTTCATGCGCTGGCGGAAGCCGCGGTGGTCGAGGTGCCGGCGGCGCGCCAGGTCGACGGCATGGGCATAGGCGATGCCCATCAGCACGCCGCTGGGCGCCAGCGGCGGCCGGCCGTGCGCGGCGCGGTAGGAGTTGAGATCCATGGCGAGGACGGGGGTGGAAAACAGGGCGACCCAAGCAGCCAACCCCCAGGCGCGGAGCGGGAGCGGGCGAGCGGACTGATGGCGCGTCATCATGGCGGCAAGTCCCCGATCGGCGGCAAAATTGTCGGCGGCGAAAGCCCATAACGGCGCAGGATTTTAGCGAATTTCGGGCGGCGCTGCGCCGGGGAAAACCTGGCCGAATCCCGAAAAAGTTGCAATGCGGCCATTGACCCGCGCCAGTCGCCCCCGTAGCTTTTTACCCGTGGCGTTGTTGCCTGGGCGTTTTGCCGAGGGTGGGGGGTACTTTGAAATTCAAACCGAGTTTGCTAGCGGCCGCCGTGCTGGCAATGGCGTGCTTCGGCACGGCCCCGGCCTCCGCGGCCACCTTTGACGTCTATGCGCTCGCCAACAGCAGCAGCGGCGGCAGCGGCCTCAGCACCATCAGCCTGACGCTCGGCCAGTCCTTCAGCGTGAGCGTGGACCCGGACGATCTGTGGAGCGCCGGCGCCCTGCCGCGCTGGTCGAATGCGGACGGGCTCACCCACGACCTGTTTGCGACCGGGACAGACGAAAGCGCCGAGGCGTTCGGCACCCTGATCGGCCAGAATTTCGGGCTTTACGCGCAGGACGGTCTGAGCGCCCCCTATGGCAGCTTGGTCGGCCGGGTCGGCTCCGGCGCTTATTTCTTGATCGGCACGTCCTACACCGGCGTCGCCGATGCGACCGGCACGCTCGCGTTCTTCTATTGGGACTCGAACAACTTCGACAACACCGAATTCGTCACGGCGTCGCTTCGGGCCGTAGTCGACGCCGGTGGCGCAGTCCCGCTGCCAGGCGCGCTGCCGCTGTTCGCAACCGGCCTCGGCGCGCTGGGCCTGTTCGGCTGGCGCCGCAAGCGCAAGGTCGCGCGTTAAGCCTTAAGCCCGGCGCGCAAATCGCCATTCGGAAGGACCGCCGCGAGGCGGTCTTTTCTTTTTGGTGTCCGTTATTTTTTGAAGCTCAGCCTGCGCGAGCGCCACAACCAGCACGGGCGTCCCCTCAGGAACGCCCGTTTGCCGTATTCTGCCCCGGCTCCGCCATTAACCATATGCCCACAGGGCGGGCCGGGCCGTCAAGGTGCCCGGGCCGCGTCTCGCGCGCCTCAGCGCTGGTGCCGCTGCGGCTTGGTCAGGGCCTGCGCCACATTGTGTGGCCGCCGGCCGCCGATCACCTGGGCGACGCAGCCCTTGTCGGCCTTGCAGGTGACGATGCAGTCGCTGCCGACGCCGCCGTTGCAGTTGGTGGCGCAGCCGTAGCCGCCCTTGTCCTGCGAAAACGAGCCGCCGGCTTTTTCGCAGGCGCCCTTGAGTTCCTCGACGCTGGTCTTGTGCAGATGGATGTCGCGGGCGAAGGACGGCGCGCTCAAACCGAGGGCGCCGATCAGGATGAGTAAAATTGTTGAATGTCGCAACGGCTAACTCCCCACGCTGCACGTCGCCTCCCGGGGACAGTTAAGCACAGGCGGCCGCGGCGATGAACCCCATGCCTAAGGCGGCGCGGCCAAGCTTATGCGATTGGGTGTGCGGTCATCCTGGACTGGCGCAGACCGCGCCGCTTAGCGGAATTTCGAAAAACCCGCGCCGCTTGGGCGGCTCAGCGAGCCGGCCGACCGGAACCGCGATCCTTCGAACGTGATGCCGAAGCGAAAGCGGCGTCGCCAGGCCAGCGTACAGAACCGGCGCACGCCGCCGTGCCTGAATTCGAATCTGTTCGGCAGATCGAGCATCGCCGCGGATTCCAGGCAGGCGCCGTCGCTCGAGAGGTCGACGACGCTGCATTCGATCGGATTGCCGCTGGGCGAAAGGAAAATCTGCCCGGTCTTCGCGACCAGGCCCTTCGGCTCGAAACGGTGCGAGCGGCGATGCTCCGGCATGTGCATGACCCACATGAAAAATGCGGACTAATCATTGCAGTTTTCTATTACCGGTTTCTTAAGCAAGGCGTCCGGCGCCGGCCGCCGTCGGTCCGGGCGCTGCGGCCGCAGGGCCGCCGGCTTATCGCCTCGAACCGGATGGCCCGCCGCCGCGACCAACAAGCAGGCGCGGGCGCTGCCCCGCGCCGCAGCCATGAGGAGGCCGACATGACAGGCAAGCGCGCGATCCTTGCAACTTTGGCCGCGGCGTTCTGCGCGGCGGCCGCGGCGCCGGCTCACTGCCGGGCCGCGCGGCCAGACCGTCCACTACGATAACTTCGGGGTGACGCTGTCGGTGCGCCCGACCGTCTCCGGCCACTTCGGCCGCCACGATAGCGGGCTGCTGGACCAGCACGGCGGCGCGGCGTTGCCCGCCGCGACCGGCTTTGCCGCGACGGTGCTTCCGCAGGGCGCGGCGATGCTGCTGCCGGCGGTGCAGGCCGCGCGCGAGCGGCGCTAGGCGCGGTCCGCCGGCGCGGGCCGGTGCCGCCGCAAAAGAAATGACCGCGCACAGGCGCGGCCATCTCCGTACGTTCTCTTCAGGTCGAACGACGCGGGCGCGTCACCCGACGCAGACATATTGCGTGCCGCTCATGCCGATGCGCCGGGCGGCGCCGCGCGCCAGGTCGAGCCGCGCGCCGGCGGCTAAGCCGACGCCGTAAGGCCCGCGGTCGTTGATGCGCACGGTGACCGAGCGGCCGTTCTTCGGGTTGGTCACGGTCAGCCTGGTGCCGAGCGGCCAGGTGCGCGCGGCCGCGGTGTTGCCGTTGGCGTCGAAGGCTTCGCCGCTGGCGGTGCGCTTGCCCGAGGAATAATGGCTCGCCAGCACTTCCTGTCCGGCGCATTTGCCGGACGGCTTGACGTATTTATGAACCGAGCCCCATCCCGCCGCCTGCGCGGCGGTGAGCGTGATGAGGCCGGCGGTGAGCGCGAGCGCGCCCGCTAATGCGATCAACTTCATCGAAAATTTGTCCCGCTTTGTTGACGTTACGGGGGCCTGTAGAGCGGGGCGAGGTGACGAGAATAGGGCGCGGAGCGGGCATTTCCGCGGCGCCATGGGAGCTATGCACCGTCGCGCGCCGGAACCCGCGCAAACAGCGCGCTTTGCGCCGCCGGCATTAAGGTTATGCGGCAAGGTTACGCGGCGAAACGCGCGGGGTGGGCGTGTGGCTTTGTCGATGGCGCCGGGCGCGCGGTGCGGTCGCTGTTGCGATCGAGGGCGAGAGCAGTCGCGGCCAAGCGGACGCGATGGCGTGCGCGGTCACCCTGAGCTGGGGCAGACCTGCGCCGCGCCTTCATAGCGGCAGCGTTTCCCCGGCGGCGTCCCGCACACTTCGCGCATTGCGCGGTTCGACACACATTGCCCGTTCGGGCCGCGCCAGCCCGGACCGCCCTTGCAGCCGCAGCCATGGCACATGCATTCGCCGGCATAGGCGGCGGGCGCGCCGGCGTTCGACACGCCGCTGACGTCCGCGATCGGCACACCGCCGGACAGGGCAATGGTGAGGAGCACGCCGACGATCAGTGCCCACAAAGCAAGATTTTTCAGCCGAATTCTCCCGTCAAAATTCCGGAGACATTCTGCGTTGCCCGCGCCGGTGCCGATCAAACGTCGGCGCCGCTGGTGCGGACCCTTGATGGGCGCGAGGATAGGCGTGCGGTCCCTATGTCCGGATTAATGCATTCGGTCGCATTTTAACGACGGACCGCGGCCCTTGGCGCTGGCTGAGAACGGCGCGCGGCTTTATCGGCGGCGCCGAGGGCGTGGGTCGCGGTGGCGCTGTCCTGGCTGCTGGCGCGCTTTGCCCCTTAGGGCGCAAAGAGTGGTGTGGAAGAGGGGGCAGTTGAATTTCCGGAAAGAAGTAGGGGCTTAGCCGTATACTTGGCGAAGTGGGTGTTATTCTAATCTGAAGCGTTTGCAATATTCCTTATAATCATCCAACTCGCGCAATTGAGCGTGCTGGAATACTTTCGAATGACAGCGAATGCACAAAAGCTTGATGTTAGATTGTCGATTGTCGCTTTTATTGCCGTTTAAATGGTGAGCGTGCAAGAACCTCTGATTTTCATATTTTGACAAATCCCGCCTGCAAGTTGGATCTTCGCAAATGTAACCTCTACGTTCTTTGAGCATTTTGCTAATTTTGTAAAAGTCTACGCTATAAATATTTGTTGGCGCATGCGTTGAGTCATAGTGTGGTATCGCCCAAACAGGGGAACGGTCAAATTCCTCAAAAAAACCACTTAGTGAAAAATCTCTGATGAATTTCTCTTTTGTTTTGAAGCTTTCGTTTCGATTGAAGAGCAATGCAAATCTTAATTTGATGGAAAGAGCGATGCCGACGCCGAAAACTGAAGCGGCGAATGCTGTCTTTAGACCTTCGAGGAGATTTGGAACACTAGCTTCTATTTGTTGAGCATCGAAATTGTATAGGCCTTGGGCTATTCCAAGAAACGTGAAAAAGATTCCGGCAGTCGTAAATACTGATGGTCCGTCGTGTACAGTGCGATCATTAAAGGAAAAGACGTGAACAATAATTCCGGCAACAACCAATAATGTAACTGCCCATTGGGTTGTTAGAGGGAGCTTTAGATAAACGAGCGAAATATCATTGTACTGGGTTACTAACCAATCTGGCACGATCGAGCTCCCCCAAACGCCGCTCAAATCATGCTACTTTCTACTTTAACGCTTATCAATGCGTTAGTTCTACTGATTTTCTAAACAACCCTCACACCCTCTCCACAAAACTATCCACCACCCGCTTTTCGCCCGCCTTGTCGAAATGAATCGTGAGCTTGTTGCCGTCCACCGCCGTCACGTTGCCGTTGCCGAATTTCTGGTGAAACACCCGCTCGCCCACCGAAAATGACGAGGCGGCGCCGGTGGATTTGGCGATCAGCTCGCCTTCGATGGTGAGCGGCGCGCGTTTCGCGCGGGCAGGGGCCTTCTTACGCGCCCCCTCACCCGCGCCTTCGGCGCGACCTCTCCCCGCGCGCGGGGAGAGGTGATCCGAATCCGCCTCGCCGCCGTGATCCTGGTTGACGTCGTCGAACACCCCGTCCGGCACATAGCGCGGCTTGCCGTCCTCGCTGAAACCCCCACGTCCTTTCCGTCCCTGCGCCCTTTGCCAGCCGGGCGTGGTGTAGTTGGAGCCGAACGACGCCATCTCGTCGAAGCGGCTCGGCCCGTAGCCCGACATGCTGAAAGCCCCGGCGCCGCCCGCGGCCTGCGTCACCTCCACGTGCTCCGCCGGCAGCTCGTCGAGGAAGCGCGAGGGCACCGTCGAGGTCCACAGCCCGTGAATGCGCCGGTTGGTGGCGAAATAGATGCTGGCGCGCTTGCGCGCGCGGGTGAGGCCGACATGGGCGAGGCGGCGCTCCTCCTCCAGCCCGGCGCGGCCCTGCTCGTCGAGCGAGCGTTGATGCGGAAACAGGCCTTCCTCCCAGCCGGGCAGGAACACGGTGTCGAATTCCAGCCCCTTGGCCGAGTGCAGCGTCATGATGTTGACCGCCTGCTCGCCCTCGGCCTGAGTCGCGGTCCATCACCAGCGAGATGTGCTCGAGGAAGCCGGCCAGGTTCTCGAATTCCTCCATGGAGCGCACCAGCTCCTTCAGGTTTTCCAGGCGGCCGGCGGCGTCGGCGGAGCGGTCCTTCTGCCACATGTCGGTGTAGCCGCGACTCGTCGAGCACGATTTCGGCCAGCTCGGTGTGCGGCGCTGAGTCCTTCATGGCGCTCCAGCGCGCGAAATTGTCCATCAGCGCGCGCAAGCTCGCGCGCGGCTTCGGCTTCATCTCGTCGGTGGAGGAGAGCAGGGCGGCGGCTTCCGTGAGCGGGATGCGCTTCTTGCGCGCGAAGTCGTGCATCATCTGCAGCGCGGCGTCGCCGAGGCCGCGCTTGGGCGTGTTGACGATGCGCTCGAAGGCGAGGTCGTCGGCCGGCTGCGCGATCACGCGCAGATAGGCGAGGGCGTCGCGGATTTCCATGCGCTCGTAGAAGCGCGGCCCGCCGATGACGCGGTAGGGCAGGCCGAGCTGGATGAAGCGGTCCTCGAATTCGCGCATCTGGAACGAGGCCCGCACCAGCAGCGCGATCTCGTCGAGCGGATGGTTTCCCTCGCCGCGCTCGCGCGCCTGGCGCTGGAGATTTTCGATCTGCTCGCCGATGTCGCGGGCTTCTTCCTCCGAGTCCCAGGCGCCGGTGACGCTGACCTTTTCGCCCAGCACGTCTTCGGTGCGCAGCGTCTTGCCGAGCCGGCCTTCGTTGTGGGCGATCAGGTCGCTGGCGGCGGCGAGGATATGTCCGGTGCTGCGGTAATTCCTTTCGAGGCGAATGACCTTGGCGCCGGGAAAATCATGCTCGAAGCGCAGAATGTTATCGACCTCGGCCCCGCTCCAGCCATAGATCGACTGGTCGTCATCGCCCACGCAGCAGATGTTTTTGGGTTGCTTCTCGTTGCTGGGTTCGGCGCGCGTCGTACTTCCTTCCGTCATTCCGGGGCCGGCCGAAGGCCGGAGCCCGGAATCCATAACCCCTGTCTCGCCTTCGTCTCCGGCGCCGGGCGTATGGATTCCGGACAGCCGCTTCGCGGCTTCCGGAATGACAGAGGAAGGCTGCGCCAAGAGCCGCAGCCACAGATACTGCGCCACGTTGGTGTCCTGATACTCGTCCACCAGGATGTATTTGAAGCGCGCCTGGTACTGCCGCAGCACGTCCGGGTTCTGCTTGAACAGCCGGATGCATTCCAGCAGCAGGTCGCCGAAGTCGGCGGCGTTGAGCGTCTTCAGCCGCTCCTGATAGGCGACGTAAAGCTTCTTGCCCTTGCCGTTGGCGAAGCCCGCCGCCTCGCCGGCGGGCACCTGGTCGGGCGTCAATCCCCGGTTCTTCCAGCCGTCGAGGATCATGGCGAACACCCGGGCAGGCCATCGTTTGTCGTCGAGCTTCTCCGCTTCCAGGAGCATTTTGATCAGCCGGATCTGGTCGTCGACGTCCAAAATCGTGAAATTCGACTTCAAACCGACCATCTCGGCATGCCGGCGCAAAATCTTGACGCCGATGGAGTGGAACGTGCCAAGCCACGGCATGCCCTCGACAATCTGGCCGACCATCATGCCGACGCGCTGCTTCATCTCGCGCGCGGCCTTATTGGTGAACGTCACCGCCAGGATATCCCCCGGCCGCGCCCGGCCGAGGTTTAAGATGTGCGCGATCCGCGTGGTCAGGACGCGCGTTTTTCCGGTTCCCGCCCCCGCCAGCACCAAAACCGGCCCGTCCAGCGTCTCCACCGCCTCGCGCTGTTCCGGATTGAGTTCAAGCAGATAGGGCGTCGGCCGCGCGCCCAGCGCACGCGCGGCGATGCCGCCGGCAACGGGCGGCGGGCTCGCGGGCGCGGGTGAATGACGCTTGGGCTCGGCCATGGGTGATTCTGTGTCTAGGCCAAAGATGGCATCCATGCGCCCCAAATTCGAGGGTGGAAACCCGCCTTGTAGCCTGCTTCCGCCCGCTTTAGCGTCGAATTTCCAGCGTTTTCACAACAATTCAGGGGGAACCCGCCGTGCGCCTCAAGGACAAGATAGCCATCATCACCGGCGCCGGCCGCGGCATCGGCCGCGACATCGCGCTCGCCTACGCCAAAGAGGGCGCCCATGTCGTCATCAACGACGTCGATCCGGCTACTGCTGAAGCGACTGCTGCTGCTGCTGCTGCACGCGGCAGCAAAAGCCTCGCCGTGGTCGCCGATGTCGCCAGCTCCGCCGACATCGCCCGCCTCGTCGATACGGTGGTGAAAGAGCGCGGCCGCGTCGACATCCTCGTGAATAACGCGATGAAGATCGTCCCTGGCAAACTGGAGCAGTTGCCAGAGGAATCCTGGGACACCACCATGAATATCGGCCTGAAGGGTGCGTTCCTCACCAGCCAGGCTTGCGCGAAACACATGATCGCGCAGAAGTCCGGCGTGATCGTCAACATCGCCTCCATCGCCGGCTTGTTTCCCTACAACTGGGCCGGCGCTTACAGCGTGGTGAAAGCCGGCTTGATCATGCTGACCAAGTTGCAGGCGATGGAATGGGCGCCTTACGGCATTCGCGCCAACGCCATCACGCCCGGCTACATCCGCACGCCCGGCACCGAAGGCATGTATGCCGATCCTGAAATTTACGAAGGGCGGCGCAAAGGCGTGCCCATGGGCCGCGTCGGTTCCGGCGAGGATATTGCAGGTCCGGCGGTGTTCCTCGCCTGCGACGAGTCGCGCTACACGACGGGCAGCGTGGTCGGCGCCGACGGCGGCCAGGCGGTCGGCTATTTCCTCACCGTGCCGGGGCGAAGATTTTCCGGCGGAAGCATCGATTAGGCCTTCCCCGGCATCTTGATGGTCCGCCCGACGCCTTCCGGCACAGGCAGATGCGCATGCGCCGCTTTCATCGCCGCCAACGCGCGCATGACGCTGTCGGGAAACGGCGCCACTTTCTTCGCCGTCATGTCGACATGCAGGGTCATGTTCTCGCTGGTTGCCGACACCCAGCCTTCGTCGGCGTGGAGCAACTGCTCGAAAAGGTGAATACGCTTGGCGTCGTAGGCAAGCAGTTGCACCGTGACCCGTACCGGGTCGCTTTCGCGCAATTCACGTAAGTAGCGCACATGCGCTTCGACAACCATGGTCGAGTGCTTGTGCCGTTCGAGATAGGTGGGTCCGAGGCCGATGAGTTCGTAAACTTCATCGACGGCGCGGTCGAACAGCACGTTGTAGTAGGCGACGTTAAGATGGCCGTTGTAGTCGATCCAGGCCGGCTCGATACGCATCAGCGAGGAGACGAATGGCGCGTCCATGGACGTCGTCAAGCCGAAATCGGATACACCGCCTTCTCGCCGCTGAGCACGCGCGCCACGTCGGAGGCGCACTTGCTCTGCAATTCGTCAAGCGCCTCGATCGAGTAAAAGGCAGTGTGCGGCGTGATGATGACATTGTCGCGGCCGAGCAGGGGAGAATCCTTGGCCAGCGGCTCCACCGCCACCACGTCGAGCGCGGCGCCACCGACTTGCCCTGAATCGAGCGCGGCGATCAGCGCCGGCTCATCGATCAGCGGTCCGCGCGCGGTGTTCACGATATAGGCGCCTTTCTTCATCTTGGCAAAGGCCGCGGCGTTCATCATGCCGCGCGTCTGCGGCGTGTGCGGCGCGTGCACGGAGATGTAGTCGGAGGTCGCCACCAGCGTGTCGAAATCGACGCTCTCGATGCCGGCCTCCTTGAACAATTCGGGCTTGGCGTAGGGGTCGAAGGCGATCACCTTCATGCCGAATGCTTTTGCTTTTGGCGCCACCAGGCGCGGAATATTGCCGAAGCCCAAAAGCCCCAGTACCGAGCCCTGGATGCGCCGGATTGGCACCACTACCGGCATCTCCCAGCGGCCGGCCTGCACCACATTGTGGGACAGCGGGATCTTTGCGGATCAGCGAAAGCAGCATGGCCATCGTGTGGTCGGACACCTCGTGGATGCAGTAGTCCGGCACGTAGTTGACGGCGATGCCTTTCTCCTTGCAGGCCGGCAGGTCGATATTGTCCACGCCCAGACCGAAGCGGCCAATCGCCTTGCAGCGGGTGAGCTGCATGATCAGGTCGCGCGGCAACTTGGCATAGGTCACAAGAATAGCGTCGGCGTCGCGCGCGACCTCCAGGACGTCCTCGGCGCTGGTGCTTTTCGCCATGCGGAAAGTCGGATTGAGCCGTGCCAGCGCGGCCTTGGCCGGATCGAGGGTTGGAAAAATGTTCTCGGTGATTGCGATGACGGGGCCGGCCATAGCGAACTCCATGACTTAAGCGGGACAGGACGCGGGGAAACCTACGCCAGCGCGTTTTGCACGTCCACGCGTTAACCAAAAATTAACTATGGGCGGACCCGCGCGAATTCCTCGACTATCCTGACAAAAAGCAAGGGAGGCGAGGCTATGATCGGCAAGATCGCCCGGGGCGCATATCTGTGCATTATCGCGGGAATGGTCGCGGCATACGCTGCCCTGTCGCTCGCCAACAGCGAGGCGCCCAAACCGCAGGTCGACCCGCCGACCTGGATAATCTTTGCCTGACGCATTGCCGATATCGCGCCGACTCCGCCTGAGCAGCCGCTAGTTGAGCCCGGCTCTGCGGAATCCGTCCAGGTAATGCTCGCGCTCGGCCTCGTGCCGGATCGGCATGTTTGCCGCGATCCAGGCCAGCGAAATGTTCGGCTGCGCGCGCTTGACCTCCGTGAGCGCGGCTTTCGCGAGTGCCTTGTCGCCCGCCATGCCGGCCGCCGCGACCAGCACGCGGTGGCCGCCGACGAAGTCGCTGCGCTGGCGGATGGCCTCGCGCGAACACTTGATGGCTTCGTCGTAGTTGCGGCCGATGAATTGGGCATAAGCCACGACGCCGTAATAAACGCCCAGATAGGGATCGCGCGGGCTCAGGCGGATGGCGCGCCGCGCGGCTTCGTCGGCTTCCTGCCAGCGGCCATTGTAGGACAGCGACAGGCCGTAAAAGCCCTGCGCCAGCGCGAAGTTCGGATTGAGCCGCAGCGCGGTCTCGAACTCTGCCAGCGAGTCGTCGAAGCGTCGCGCGAACAGGTAGGCATGGCCGAGCGCATTGTGCGCCCAGGGATCCTCGCTGTCGGCGCGAATGGCGGCAAGGGCTGAACTTTCCGCCTTGGCCATGGCGGTCGCCATATCCATCCAGCCCATATGCGCGGTAAACATGTAGCTGGTGGCTAGCACGCCGAGCGCCTGGCCGTAGTTCGGATCGATGCTGATGGCTTTTTCAAGCAGCGCTTGCGCCACCACGTAATCCTGCCGCGTCACCCGCCAGTAGTGCGACAGCGCGCGCATGACGAGGTCCCAGGCGTCAAGGCTTTCGGGGGCCTTGCGCTGGGCGTGGAAGTTTTCGGCGGCGTAGAGCTGCGGCTCGATCGCCGCCACGATCGCCTCGGTGATCTCGTCCTGCACCGCGAACACGTCGGCGAGATCGCGGTCGTAGCGCTCGGCCCATAGGTGGCTGCCGGTGGCGGCGTCGTTGAGCTGGGCGGTGATGCGCACGCGGTCGCCGGCCTTGCGCACGCTGCCTTCGATCACGTAGCGCACGCCGAGATCCTCGGCGACTTGCTTCAAATGCACCGCTTTGCCCTTGTAGGTGAAGGAGGAATTGCGCGCGATCACGAAAAACCAGCGCAGCTTGGACAGCGCCGTGATGATGTCTTCGCTGATGCCGTCTGAGAAATAGTCCTGCTCGGGATCGCCGCTCATATTGACGAACGGCAGCACCGCGATCGACGGCCGCTCGGACGTTGGGAAGGTGGGGCGGGCGGATGCGGCGGGCTCGGCCGGCGCCGGCCCGTCGCTTAACGCGCCGACAAAACGGAAGCCTTTACGGGCGATCGTGCGGATAAGGACCTGTTCGTCGCCGCTGTCGCCGATCGCCTTGCGCGCGGCATTGATACGGCTGGTGAGGGTGGATTCCGAGACGATGCGGCCCTGCCAGACAGCGGCCATCAGGTCGTCCTTGCTGACCACCCGTTCGCGATTCTCGATCAGGAAGACCAGCAGGTCGAATACCTGCGGCTCGAGCGGGATCAACTGTGTTCCGCGCCTGAGTTCACGCGTGCCCGTGTCGAGTGCGTAAGCCTCGAAACAATATAGCAAATTTCCCCTCCGGCCCGCCCGAGCGGGCGTTGGGGCCCGATGCCTCTGGACCAATAAACAAGGTCATCTCACGGGTAAATCAAGCGCCAGTCAAAGCCTTTCGGCGGTCCCGCGATCATCCTGCGCCCAGGAGTCGCAGACAAAACCGAGGATATCCCTCAGACGCTCGCGGACCAGTGAGTGAAGTTGCAACTCAAGGAGGACGCTATGACGAAATGGAATCTCAACGGGACCTATTTCGAGACCTGCAACTGTGAGGCAGCTTGCCCATGCGTGTTCACCAGTCCGCCGACGGAAGGCGACTGCACCGCGCTGGTCGCCTGGCACATCGACAAGGGCCAGTACGGCGACGTCAAGCTCGACGGACTCAACGTTGCGCTGGCGGTGCACGCGCCCGGCAACATGGTTGAAACCAAATGGAAGGTTGCCGCTTATTTCGACGACAAGGCTAACGCCGCGCAGAACGACGCACTGCACGCGATTTTCGGCGGCAAAGCCGGCGGGCATCCGGCCATGCTGGCCTCGTTCATTGGCGAGATCGTCGGCGCCAAGAACGTGCCCATGAAGTACAAGGCCAACGGCAAGCAGGCGAGCCTGACGATCCCGGGAATCGCCGAGGCCGAGATCGAGACGCTCGAAGGCCAGGGCGGCCAGCCGATCACCATTGCCAACCACCCGCTCTGCATCGCGCCCGGCACGCCGGCGACGGTGGGCCGCTCCAAGCATTTCACCTTCTCGGACTTCGGGATGGACTGGAAGCTTTCGGGGCGCAACGGCTTCCTGTCCAACTTCGCCTATTCGGCGTAAGCGTCATGCCGCAGGCCGAAATGCAAATCGACGCGGGGAGATGGCGAAGCCGTTTCCTCGCCGTCGGCGCACTCGGCGCGACGATTGCGCTGAGCTGGTTTTACCTCGTGCGCATGAATGCCGGCATGTCGCATATGGCCATGCCGGCGATGATGCCGGCGATGGCACCGAGCTTGCCCGAGCAATTCCTCGCCGCGGCCGTCATGTGGAGCATCATGATGGTGGCGATGATGCTGCCGACCGCGCTGCCGGCAGTCACGGTGTTCGGCAATCTGGCGCGCCGGCGCGCCATGCAGACACATACAACGGCATCGACCGGCTTATTCGTCGTGGGCTACATCGCGACCTGGACCGGATATTCGATCGTGGCTGCGGCGGGGCAGATCGCGCTCTCTCGCGCGGCGCTGCTTACCCCGATGCTGCAAAGCGCCAGCGTGGTGCTCAGTGCCGTCATTCTTCTGACGGCGGGCGCCTTTCAATTCACCGCATTCAAGGATGCGTGCCTGACCAAATGCCGCACGCCATTCGCCTTCTTTCTCGCTGAATGGCGCGACGGCAACACCGGCGCTCTGGTGCTCGGGCTCAAGCACGGCAGTTATTGCGTCGGCTGCTGCTGGGCGTTGATGGCGGTGATGTTCGTGGTGGGCGCGATGAACCTCGTCTGGATGGCGGCGCTCACGCTGTTCATGCTCGGCGAAAAAGTAGCGCCGGCGCGCTGGCGGCTTGGTCAGGTCGCCGGCGGTGTGTTGATGCTGTGGGGACTAGTCGTAGCGGCCTCGCTCGTTCGCTGAAGGGCCGACACAGCCGGCCCGTTTCACCTCCGCGACCTCCTCTGCTAACGTCCGCCCCAGAGACGTAGCAGAGGATTTTTTATGGCCCTGGCCGACGCCGCCGCTGAAATTCGCCGCAACCCGGCCGCCATTCAGAAGGCGATCGCGGAGCTCGCCGCCGCCTTCGGCAACCGCGTGGTGACGTCGCAGGCGGTGCGCGAGCAGCACGGCAATACGCTCACCTGGGTGCCGAACCAGCCGCCCGACGCGGTGGTGTTTCCGCAGACGACCGAGGACGTGCAGCGCATCGTGCGCATCTGCGCCGTGCACACGGCGCCGGTCATCGCCTTCGGCACCGGTACCTCGCTGGAAGGCCACGTCAACGCGCCGTTCGGAGGCGTGTCGATCGATTTCCGCGACATGAACAAGGTGCTCGCGGTGCACGACGAGGATCTCGACTGCGTGATCGAGCCGGGCGTTACCCGCAAGGCGCTCAACGAGCATTTGCGCGACAGCGGCCTGTTCTTCCCGATCGACCCCGGCGCCGACGCTTCCCTCGGCGGTATGGCGGCGACGCGCGCGTCGGGCACCAATGCGGTGCGCTACGGCACCATGAAGGACAATGTGCTGGCCATGAAAGTGGTGATGGCGGACGGCGCGCTGATGACCACGGCGCGGCGCGCCAAAAAGTCGTCGGCCGGCTACGACCTGACAAGATTGATGGTCGGCTCCGAGGGCACGCTCGGCATCATCACCGAGCTGACGCTCAAGCTCTCCGGCATTCCGGAAGCGATCGCCTCCGGTGTCTGTCCGTTCCCGTCCGTCGATGCCGCTTGCACGGCGACCATCCTCACCATCCAGTCCGGCATTCCGGTCGCGCGCATCGAATTGCTCGACGCCCTTCAGATCAGGGCCAGCAACGCCTATTCCAAGCTCACGCTGCCGGAAGTGCCCACGCTGTTCGTCGAATTTCACGGCACCGATGCTGGCGTCGCCGAGCAGTCCGAGCGCTTCGGCGAGATTGTTGCCGAGTTCGGCGGCGGTCCGTTCGAATGGGCGACCAAGGCGGAGGACCGCAACCGGCTTTGGCAGGCACGCCATGACGGCTACCTTGCGGCGCGCCGCCTGCGGCCGGGCACTTCCGCATTCTCGACCGACGTCTGCGTGCCGATTTCACGGCTGGCCGAATGCGTCAACGCGACCCAGCGCGAAGTCGCCGCGCTCAATCTGGTCGCGCCCATCCTCGGCCATGTCGGCGACGGCAATTTCCACCTCATCCTGCTGGTCGATCTCGAAGACGACGACGAAGTGCGCCGCGTCAATCTGCTGATGGAGTGGCTGGCGGAGTTGGCGCTGTCCATGGACGGCACTTGCACCGGCGAGCACGGCGTGGGGCAGGGCAAGATGAAATATCTGCTGGCGGAGCATGGGGCCCCGGCGCTCGCCGCCATGGCCGCGATCAAGCGCGTGCTCGACCCGCAAAATATCATGAATCCGGGCAAGATCGTCGCACTTGGCTGAGCGCGCAGGGCGGTTCTGGCGGCTGAGCCGACATATATTTGCCGACAAGAACAGGCAAGAATAGCCTACATTCATACCAATAAACGTGCGCGGGTAAGCCCGGCGGAACCGGAAGTTTAAGCGTTGCAGACCACCATTCTCGGTTTGGCGATAGCGATCATCCTGGCGCTGGTGGCGGCGCTGGTCGGTCCGCTGTTGATCGATTGGGGCGGCTATCGCGCGGCGTTTGAGGCCGAGGCGAGCCATCTCATCGGTCTCGACGTGCGGGTCACCGGCAACATCGACGCGCGTCTGCTGCCGTCACCGCAATTGACCTTGCATGACATCAAGATCGGCCGCGACGGCGCTGACGAGCTGCGCGCCCGCTCGCTCGATATCGAATTCGCGCTCGGCCCGCTGATGCGCGGCGAATGGCGCGCCGCCGAGTTGCGGCTGGTCGGCCCGCAACTGCGCGTCGGTATCGATGCCGCCGGCCACGTGCGGGCGCCCAGCCTGACCGTCGGTTTCAACCCCGACGCGCTCGCCATCGACCGCCTGAACATCCAGGACGGCAAACTGACACTCACCGACGCCGCCAATGGCGCCAGCGTCACGCTCGACAAGCTGTGGTTCAACGGCGAAGCACGCTCGCTGCTGGGACCGCTCAACGGCGAAGGCGCCACCACCGTCGGCGGCGATCTCTATCCGTTTCGCATTGCCGTCGGCCGCTACGGCGTCGACGGCAAACTCAAGCTTCATGTCAATGTCGATCCGGTCGGCTACCCGCTTAGCGTCGAAGTCGACGGCATGTTGGCGCTCGCTGGCGGCAAACCGGACTTCGACGGCAGCGTAAACATGACACGGCCGGTCGCCATTGCCGCGCATGGAACCGGAAACGTCAGCCAGCCATGGCGCGTGAGCGGCAAGGTCAAGGTCACGGCGGCATCGGCGCTGATGCAGAATTTCGAATTCGACTATGGCTCGCAAGACGGCGGGCTCAAGCTCACCGGCGTTGCCGATTTCAAGTTCGGCAAGCGGCCGCGCTTCGATGGCGTGCTGTCGGGACGGCAGATCGATCTCGATCGTGTGCTCGGCGGCGAAGGCGCACAAGCGTCGCCCGCTGCTGCCATCGGCAAGCTGGCGTTAATGGCCGGTGGCGCCTTCCGCCCCGCGATCCCGATCCAGATCGGCATCGGCATCGACCAACTCACGCTCGGCGGCGATACCGTGCAGAACTTGCGCGGCGACATCAGCACCGGCGCCCATGGCTGGAACCTGGACCGCTTCGAGTTTCGCGCGCCCGGCTTCACCCAGGTTCGCGTCAGTGGCCGCCTCGCGGTCGGCGACGACCGCGTCGCCTTCACCGGCCCGGCCGAAATCAAGGCCAGCGACCCGAAGGTCCTGGCCGCTTGGTTGGAAGGGCGCACCGACGCCAAGAAAGGCGATCTCAAGCCGCTAAACTTGCGCGGGCAGCTCACGCTCGCCAGCGACCGGATCGCTGTCGAGCGCCTCACCGCCGAATTCGAACGCAAGACCGTCACCGGCCGCTTCGCCTATGCCTTCGCCGCGGGCACCCGCCCGGCGCGGCTCGATGCCGCGCTTCATGCGCCGGAGCTCGATATCGACACGGCGCTCGGCTTCGGCAAGGCGCTGCTGGCCGGTTCGCAAATCGCGCGGCCGCACGACATGACCATCGCCGCGGATATCGGCCACGCCACCGTGGCGGGCTTCGAAGCCCGCGACTTGAGCGCGCGACTGAAGGTCGATGCCGACGGACTGCAGATCGACAAGCTTTCGGTGGCCGATCTTGGCGGCGCTGCCTTTTCTGCGAGCGGGCGCATCGACACCGCGTCGTCGCCACCGCAGGGCAGCATACGCGTCGATCTCAATGCACCGGATATGGCGCCGGTCTTGGCGCTGCTGGCGCGCATCGCGCCGGGGACGGCGCAGACGCTTCAGCGCGGTGCGTCGGCCATGGCGCCTGCCAAGTTGCACGCAACCTTGACTATGGAAGGCGCATCACCGGCGGCGCAGGCCAAATTTGCTGTCGACGGCACCCTGGGCAAGACGCGCATCGCGCTCAACGGCGAGACCAATGCCGATCTGATGACCTTCAAGTCCGGAGACATGCGTCTTGCCGGTAAGCTCACCGCCGAGGACGGCAAGGCGGTGGTGAGCATGCTCGGCCTCGACAGCATGGTGGCGGTAATGGCCGGCCCGGGCGCACTGACGCTCGACGCCAGCGGACCCCTGCGCGGCGATTGGCATGTCGACAGTAAGCTGAGCGCCGGCGGTCTCGCGGCCAATGCCAGCGGCATCGCCCGTCCGTTTGCCGATCATCCTTCCGCAGTTCTGCAAGCCGCGATCGTGCGCGCGGATGCCGCGCCTTTGCGCGGAGCCGCAGGCGGTGCGTTGCCAGTCGCTTTCTCCGGGCGCGTTGCGATTGCCGGCCAGGATGTTTTGCTGAGCGATATCGCCGCCAAGGTTGCAGGCGCAAACTTGCGCGGAAAACTGAGGTTCGCGCTGGCAGCGCCGCATCGCCTGCAAGGCGAGATCGATGGTGACTACGTGGACGGTCCCGTGCTCGTCGCGGCCGCGATCGGCATGCCGCTGTCGGCGCAGGACAAAGGTGCCGCCTGGACGCTGTCGAGCGAGCCATTCAAGGCGGGCGTGTTCGGCGACTTTGCCGGCGCGGTCAAACTCACGATGCGGCGCATCGACCTGATGCCGCAACTGACCGCGCGCGAATTCAGCACGACGCTCAGATTCGACAAGAATGCGTTCATCTTCGATGCCATGCGCGGCGACCTGGCCGGCGGCCACCTCAAGGCGCGGCTGTCGTTTAATTCCACCAATGACGGGATCAATGCGCGCGCCGAGGTCACGCTGCTCGGCGCCGAGGCGACGGCGCTGCTTGCCTCCGGCGCGCGGCCGCCAGTGACCGGGACGCTCGATTTTTCGGGCGGGCTCGAAGGCTCCGGCCTGAGTCCGGTCGCGCTGATCGGTTCGTTGCAAGGTTCGGGAAACCTGGCGCTCAATAACGCGCAACTCGCCGGCCTTGATCCGCGCGCCTTCGATGCCGTGACGCGTGCCGTCGATCAGGGGCTGAACGTGGAACCGGCACGCATTTCCGACATCGTCAGCAAGGCCTTGCAGAGCGGCCGGCTTTCGGTTCAGCACGCGCAGGCGATAATTGCGCTGAGTTCAGGCCAGGCGCGCCTGAACAAATTCAGCGCAGACAGCAGGGACGCTCAGTTGTCGCTCACCGGCAACCTCGATCTGACCGACGGGGCGCTCAGCGCGCACCTCGTGCTTTCGGGGTCGCAAGAGCAGTCCGGGGCACGGCCCGACATCTTCATGGCGTTGGACGGCCCAGTGACGGCGCCGGCGCGCAGCATCGACGTATCGGCGTTGACCGGTTGGCTGACGCTGCGGGCGGTGGAAAACCAGGCGAAGCAGTTGCGTGAAATCGAGCGAGAGCGCGAAATCGAGCGAGCATCGCGGCAACCGAGCCCGCCGCCGACGATCGAAACGCCAACGCCGAAAAGTGGATTGCCGGCGAAGAGCGGGTTGGCGCCCGAGAGCGTGCTGGCGCCGGCACCGGCGGCGGTCGGCAGTACGCCACCAACTGCGCAAAAAAATGAAACCGCGGCGGTGCCGCGCATTGAACTTGTGCTTCCGCCGAAGCGCCCCGCGGTCCCGGTGCGAAAGCGCAGCCGCGCACCCGCTTTGCCCGCGCCGGTCGAGATCAGCCCGTTGCCGGTGCCCGGCGGTGCTATCAGGCCCGAGGCCTCAGCAGTCGGCCCCCAGAACTGAACCTGCCCGGCTTGTGCTGCTCATCGTGCGGCCTGCCTTACGCTGATCGGGATTGCCGGTCTGCGCGCGAAAGTGGTCGAGGACGAACAAACGGATCGCCGACGACAGGTTGCCATTGTGGCGATCGGTGTCGATCGTGGCCACAAGGTCGGAGAGTGTCATCTCCCGGCCGTTTGCGATGTCCTTCAATCCCTGCCAGAACGCATCTTCCAGACTGACGCTCGTTTTGTGACCGGCAACCACGATCGAGCGTTTGACAACCGGTGATTTCATCAGGCGTCCCCCTTTTCTATTTTTTTGATCAGGTGCCGATCGAACTCCCGATCATTCTTGGTCCGCTTTGCCGCTTCGATCCGGCGCAGATACTTTGGTTGACCGTGCGTCAGACGATTGGCCTGGGCGCGCGCCTCGTCTTGGTGACGCTCGGCGCGCTTGCGGGCCGCACGAAGGTTGATCACTTCAGTCATTCAAGGCCACGATATAGCCAAGTCCTATGGAGCTTCTCTGCATTGCCGCCAACAGCGACACTCCGATGGCGCAACGGCGTGGCGGAGGCTTTGCCGACAATGTTGCAAGACAATAGTGCAAGCGTTGCCTGGACTTGTCCAATACAGAGTTGGTTTTCGCAAGAATTGTTGCACGTGAAATAGACGAATACTACTGATCTGTGGCGCTGTAATTATTGTAACTATATCTGAAGTTCGGATGTATATTTTGCGTATCTAAAGAATTCTAGGGTAATTTCAAGAATTACCATGTGACAACCATATGAAGTTTTTCTCACGCCGTGAAAATTGCACACGCCCACGGTAGTAAAGTACCGGGTTCTTATATTGGCTTGATTACATTAGACTTTGTGCATGTGTTTTTTCTTTACCAATATTGCTTTAGGGCAAGCGGCGCGACCGAGGGCCGCGCGAAAGGAAATGCCAACTTCAGCGCGGCCGCACCATATTCTCGGGCCGCACCAGGCGGTCGAACTCGGGTCCGGTGATGAAGCCGAGGCGCACCGCTTCCTCGCGCAACGTCGTGCCGTTGGCGTGCGCGGCCTTGGCGACCTGCGCCGCTCTGTCGTAGCCGATATGCGGGGAGAGCGCGGTCACCAGCATCAGCGAGCGCTGCATCAATTCGCCGATGCGGGCTTCGTTGGCCTTGATGCCGACGACGCAATTGTCGGTGAACGATTGTGCCGCGTCGGCGAGCAGCGCGATCGACTGCATCATGCAATAGGCCAATACCGGTTTAAACACGTTGAGCTCGAAATGACCCTGGCTGCCGGCGATCGTGATGGTGGTCTGGTTGCCGAACACCTGGGTGCAGACCATGGTCAACGCCTCGCTCTGGGTCGGGTTGGTCTTGCCCGGCATGATCGAGGAGCCGAGTTCGTTCGACGGCAAGATCAATTCACCTAAGCCGGAGCGCGGACCGGAGCCGAGCAGCCTTATGTCGTTGGCGATCTTGAACAAGGCGGTGGCGGCGGCATTGATGGCGCCGTGCACGAACACATAGGCGTCGTGGCCGGCCATGTGCTCGAATTTGTTGGGCGCGCTGACGAACGGCAGCTTGGTCAGCCCGGAGATGCGGCGTGCGAAGGCCTTGGCGAATTTGGGTTTGGAATTCAGGCCGGTGCCGACTGCGGTGCCGCCTTGGGCGAGGGGATAAAGCTCGGCTTGCGCCAGCTTCAGCCGTGCGATTGCCGATTTCACCTGCGCGGCATAGCCGGAAAATTCCTGGCCCAAGGTGACCGGCGTGGCATCCATCGTATGCGTGCGGCCGATCTTGATGATCTTGGCGAATTCCTTGGCTTTCTTGTCGAGTGCGACCTGCAAGTGTTTGAGCGCCGGCAACATTTGATCGCGGAGTGCGATGACCGCCGCGATATGCATGGCGGTGGGAACCGCGTCGTTGGACGACTGGCTCATATTGACGTGGTCGTTCGGGTGCACCGGCGATTTCGCGCCGAGTTCACCGCCCAGCGCCAGATTGGCCGCGTTGGCGATCACCTCGTTGACGTTCATGTTGCTCTGGGTGCCGGAGCCGGTCTGCCACACCAGCAGCGGGAAGTGAGCGTCCAGCTTGCCGTCGGCGATGTCCTGGGCGACGGCGATAATGGCGCCGGCGCGCCGGCGGTCGAGCGAGCCGAGCTGGCGGTTGGTCTCGGCGGCGGCGCGCTTGATCAGGCCGAGCGCGCGCACGATCTCGATCGGCATGCGCTCTGAGCCGATGCGGAAATTGTGCAGCGAGCGCTCGGTTTGCGCGCCCCACAGCCGGTCGGCGGGGATAGCGAGCGGACCGAAGGCGTCGCTTTCGACGCGGGTCTTGCTGGCGCGGGCTTTGCGCGCTTTTGCCATTTATTTCTTGCGGAAGCGGTCGAGGCGGACGACTTCGCCGCCGCCGGCGGGCTTGTCGGGCACAGGCTCCGGCGCAGCCGCGGCCGGTTCCTGTCCGGGCGCGGCCACCGCCGGCGGGCGCGCCGGTGACGCCGCGCGCGGCTTCTTGCCGGCGGCTTTGTCTTGCGTGAGCGTCGGCACCGGCTGGGGCTCTTCGCCCTCGGTGACCTCTTCGAACTGCAGGCCGAACTGCACCGACGGGTCGAAGAAGCCGTTGATCGCTTCGTACGGCACCGTCAGCTTTTCTGGAATGCCGCCGAACGACAGGCCGACCTCGAATTCGTCGTCACCGACCTTCAGATCCCAGAACTGGTGCTGAAGGATGATGGTCATTTCATCCGGGTATTGCGTGCGCAGCCGGTCGGAAATGCGCACGCCGTCGGCGCGGGTGTCGAACGAGATGTAGAAATGGTGGTCGCCCGGCAGGCCCTTCTTGGCGGCGTCGGCGAGCACGTTGCGCACCACCCCGCGCAGCGCCTGCTGGGTCAGGAGATCGTAGCGGATTTGGTCGGCCATGCGGGTATTCGGCGTTGTATTCGGCTTTGCCGGGGATGCTAACGCGGCTGGCGGCGAAATCCATCCCTGCGGGGCTTGAAAGGCCGCTTTGTCACAAATGGAACGGGCAACCGGAAAGGAAAAGTGGAGGCTTCTGTTGCCAGGTGCCTCCGAACCCCGCCTAGCCGCTGCTAAGACGGCTAGGGCTTGTAGGCTTGGTTACTGGAGCTGCTTACGCAGCCAGAGCAACCGGAGCATAGTTGTCGTTTGCAACTATGAGACGGCCCGATAACGGCGGTACCATGCCGAGCAAAAGTCCGTCCTTTACGCCCTCGTCGATCCTAGTTCGGCCCCCCGAAACCCAGGGCGCGCCTGGGCTTGGGTGGAGCCGCCGGGTACTGCCCCCGGGTCCGAAAGGTTTATTACGACGGCCGTTTATCGCCATAGCCGGGTTGCCCCGGCCCCTTGAATATAGGGGCTGAAGGTTACCGAAGATAGACCGCCGCAGGGGTTTCACGGGAAACAATTCCTATTCGCGGACGCCAAGGCGCCGCTAGCGCGGGCCCCGATTTTGCTGGGCCGGCGCATGCGGGGCGCGCATGGCGGGCGGTTCATGTTCGTAGAAGGGGCGATGCTCGGCGGCGACGTGCGGCAAGATGGCGCTGTTCCGGGAAAGCTCGTCTTAAACCGAGCGGGCGATACCGGCGGCATGCGTGGCGTGCAGGGCGGCCGCCGCCTTTCCAAGCGCGGCGCGGACCATTAGGATTCGACCTCTCCCACGCCACGGATGCTTCGCGCGCCATGCGAAATTTTCGGCTCCTGTCTTGCCTCTGTCTGCTTGCCCTGGCGATGACGCCGGCGGGCGCGGCGCCCGCCACGCAAGACGATACGCGCATCGCGCTCGTCATCGCCAACGCGGACTATCCGTCCGCCGGGGCGCCGCTGCCCAGCGCGCTCAAGGATGCCGGTTCGATTGCGGAGGAATTCCGCCGGCTGAAGTTCTCCGTCGATCTCAAGAAAAATCTGAGCAAGGAGGACATGCAGAAGACGATCGAGGCCTTCACCGGCCGGATCAAGAAAGGGACAATTGCGCTTTTCTACTTCAGCGGCTTCGGGCTGCAGGTCAACCGGCAAAGCTATCTGCTTCCCGTCAATGCGCGGATCTGGAACCAAGCCGACGTACGCCGTGACGGCGTCGGCGTCGACGCGCTTCTGGCGAAGTTGCAGAGCAAGGGCGCGCGAACAAAGATCATCATCATCGATGCGGCGCGCCGTAATCCATTCGAGCGCCGCATTCGAACCGTGGCCGCGGGACTTGCGCCGCTCCAAACGCCGGCCGGCACGCTGGTTCTTTATTCGACCGCGCTCGGCAAGATGGTCGACGACAAGAATTCCGGCGGCAACAGCCTGTTCGCTTCCGAACTGATCAAGGAGCTCCATGCCACGAGCCTGAGCGCGGAGGATATTTTTAACCGCGCCCGCGTCAGCGTCTCGCGCGCCTCCGCCGGGCAGCAGGTGCCGTGGGTGGCTTCCTCGCTGCTTTCGGAAATCTACTTTGCCGGCAACCCTTCGGCGCCGCTGGCGGCATCCGATGCCTCACTCTCGTCGACTATCGGCGTCGCTTCACGATCCGCCGATATCGCCGTGCAGGATGCGCCGGTGAAGCCGCCATCGAGGTCTCGTCTGAGGTCTCCTTTGAAGTCCGCCGCGACGCGCTCCTTGACGGCGCAACCGCAGTCCTTGCCCGCGTCCGCGCCGAGCGCGCCGCTACGCACGACGGTGACGGTCGAGGTCGGCGCGTCGCCCGAAAAACGCGGACTGCTCGGCATCAGAGTGGCGGGGTTGAACGCCGACATCGCGAAGATTCTCGGCCTTGCAGGCGCGCAAGGGGCCTTCGTCACCAGCGTCGTGCCGAGCGGCCCGGCCGCGCTTGCCGGCATCGCGCCGACCGACGTCATTGTGAATTTCGACGGCCGCAATATTTCACGCTGGACCGACCTGCTGTTCGTGGCCGGCGCGACACCGCCCGGCAGCAGGGTCCGCGTGACATTGTTGCGGCTGGGCGGCAACCCGGCCGAACTCGCCGGCCAACTACAGCGCCGTGCCGAGCAGGGCGACGACGATGCCGCCTACGGAGTCGCCTGGCTTTATTGGACCGATAACAACCTGCTGCGCGACGATGCGGTGGCCGCGCGTTGGGCCCTGCGGGCCGCGGAGCACGGTCACGCCCGCGCCCTCAATCTGCTCGGCCATCTTTATGCCGGCGGACGCGGCGTGGCGCAGGACGTGGCGCAAGCCGCCGATCTGTTCCGCAAGGCGGCGGAGAAAAACGATACCAACGCGATGTACGCGCTCGCCCGGATGTATGCGAGCGGTACCGGCGTCGACAAAAACCTGGGCGAGGCCGTGCGTTGGTACCAAAAAGCCGCCGACGGCGGCCATTCGCCGGCCATGGTGGCGCTCGGACAGCTCTATGCCAACGGCAACGGCGTCGCCAAAGACGGCGCGGCGGCGGTGGTGTGGTATCGCAAGGCCGCCGCGATAAACAATCCGGCCGCGATGTCGTATCTCGGCTGGATGTACGAGACCGGGCAGGGCGTAACGCGGGACTATGCGCAGGCCGCCAGTTGGTATCACAAGGCCGCGGACCTAAATCATTCCGGCGGCATGTACCGGCTCGGAGTCATGGCCGAGACCGGTCACGGCCGGACGAAGGACGATGCCGAAGCCGTGAGCTGGTACCGCAAGGCGGTCAACCGTGACCATCCCTATGCCATGGTGGCGCTCGGCTTGATGTATGAGGAAGGCCGCGGCGTTAAGCGCGATCCAGCCGAAGCCTTGCGGTTGTTCCGCCAGGCGGGCGACAAGGGCAATGTGGTGGGCCTTTTCTATGTCGGCCTGACGTATGAGCGCGCAAAGGACTACGCAAAGTCGACGACCTATTACGCCTCCGCCGCGCGCTTGGGAAATTCGCCCGCCATGCACAACCTCGCGATCGCCTATGACCGCGGCCGCGGCGTGGAGCAGGACCGGCGGCTGGCGGCGGAATGGATGTTCAAGGCCATCAAGGCGGGAAGCGAGTTTTCGCTGAAGCAGATGACCGACAATCCTGCGGCTTACAGCGCGCAGTTTCGCAAGCAGTTGGAACTGTTGATGCGCGAGGCCGGCGTCTATCACGGCCCCGTCAATGGCCGCTTTAGTCCCGACTTCCGGTCGGCGGTCGAGGCGCTCGCCAAGCAGCGCAAAGCGTCGCTCTAGGAAGTGCGCTCAAAAACGGTGAGCCAAATAGCGGCGAGGATACGCCGCTCGATGTCCGCTTTTGGGCGAAGGCCGACACAATTAAATATTTTTGGCGTTTGATGACTCGGCCGCGAATGACCCGAAGCGGACATAAGCAGCTAGTCGGCCTCGTCATTGTTCGTTTGATTCGCATCAAAACACATACCTATTTAGGCAATCGAGATAGCGCCGCTCCATGATCTATCTGTGGTTGCAACGAATTGCGAAACGTCGCAGCATAGCCGAGAGGCGAACTCTATCATTCGGGACGTTGAGTAGGGGGAGGTGGCAATGAAACCGTCATCTAACGTTTCGGGAATTTACGCTTTGGTGGCTGCGCTAGTGATGGTTTTATTCACCGAAATGCAGGCCATAGCAGCAACATACACATATAGTGGAAATGATCTTTTTGATATTTATGGACACAATCATGCACCAATTAATGCTTCTGTTGACTTGAACTGTGTGGGCCCATGTGCGGCCGGCACATATTCAGTAGACTTCGGGATAACTTATGTCGTGCTCGGCATTGAATATTTCAACTTCTACTATCCAGGCTTTCCAGGAGCATTAGCTGACGGCTATCTGACGTTGGATTCTTCTGGTCTTGTCGTCGACTGGAACCTATCGATTTTTTATCCCGGTATATTTGGAGCGATAACGACAAGCGGAGACATCTTCGACACTTGTGCTGGTGGCTCCTGTTCGGGGCTCGGACCCCCTAATAATTCTAACCCAGGAACCTGGACATCACCTATTGCTTCCCCGACCGCTCTCCCAACCGCCCTTCCGCTGTTCGCCAGCGGCCTCGGCGCGTTGGGTTTACTCGGCTTGCGCAGGAGGCGGAGGGCAAATCATCAGTCAAGTTTCGCGACGGCATTAAGTCGGAGGACTTGGCAATGAAACAGAAATTGTCGATTGCGGACGACAATGCGCCGTTCAAACGAGCGACTACGATAATCCGTGGCGAGTTGTGGAGGCGACTAGCGATATGGATCACTGCAACACTAGTTCTGACGATAAACGCTGTGCAATGTGAAGCCGCGACGTTCTTTCTCGATGCTTTCGCGCCAGGCGGTGTGCCCGGTACCGCGCGGTCTATCCCATCAAGCGTTTGCTACCACGCGTCCTGCGGACCCAGCGGGTATCAAACAGCGGTCTATCATTTCAACGCTGGAGACATCGCGGATTTCGGAACTGTGACGATCGCCGATTTTATTTGGAGCGCCCCATATACGATAGATCCAAACACTGGAGTTGTTTTAGTTTATGGCTATCAGCTTTTCGCGGCCGACTTTGAAACATCCTATGACGGTTCTGGGTTTGTATGGCCGGGATTGGATGAGATAGGAGTATGTTTTAGCTCTAACCCGAACTGTCCTGGCGACCTGGTAGCTTCATCGCTTACAGTCCGATTGCTCTTCCAATTTGCCTCCAGTACCGATTTTCAAATCGGCTGGACGGGGCCCTATGCGTATTCGGCGCCCATTCGGCCCAGTCCATTGCCGGCCGCACTCCCTCTCTTCGCCTCCGGCTTAGGCGCGATGGGCCTGCTTGGCTGGCGCAGGGGGCGGAAGAAAAACGCAGTGTTGGCTGCCGTCTGAGCGACCAAAATAATCCAGTAATGCGGAGAGACCTGCGCACGGCGGTCTTTCTATTTGTGTCGGTCATGTTGCAGTGCATGAGTCCGCCTGTGGCCCAAAGCGGACATTCCCAGCGTACCGACTAATGTCCGCTTTTGGGGGTAAAGCGGAAATGCAGCAGACTATTTTGAGTACACGCCTATGGCGTAGACGCGGAAACGACGTGCCAATCACAGCTTAGGATGCACCGCTCGATTTCCGCTTTTGGGCAAAGCCGACAAAATTAGATTTTGGCATTTGATGACTTGGTCGCGAATGACCCAAAGCGGACATGGGACAAATATCATTTCTAGCTGGAAATCGATTTTCTGCTTTTGACCCAAAACAGACAAAGGTCAATTTTGGCCAGGGATCGTGACGGCAGCCCCCGTTTGAAAGCTGCCGTCCTAATGTTAAATCAGTGCCGCGAGATTATTTCTTCATTTTCTTAACGGCAACGCACTTGCCGCCCACCATGTGGTAGCCTTTCTTTGCAGGTTTGCAGGCGACTTCTTTTGCCGCGTAAGCAGGAACAACATAGCTCATTGCGAAGGCGGCAAGCGACAGCGCTATGATGATCTTTTTCACAGTAATCTCCCAATGGGTTAAACTTGGGGGCTTCAAGATGACCCCCCAAATTGAGCTTACTAGCAACTGGGAGGGTTGTGTCAACGCGATGGTCGTACGCTACCTATTACATTTCGTGATTGCACCACCGGCCGCCGCACCTCCCAGCGAGCGTATGGAAGCCGTTGGCACGCATGTTGCCGAGGGCCATGGGGGCAGGCGGTCGTATGCCCCATCTCCTAGCACCGGAGGTCGGAGTCGACAGTGCCATGTCTGCTTTTGGCCCATCGCTACCGTTCGCGGCGTTGCAGCGAATGTCTGCTATTCCCCCGTTAGCGACCAAAAAAGCAAACATCGCGACAGCCGAGGCGGACGGTCGCTAACCGCTGGCTAATGTCCGCTATTGGGTGAAGACCGGACATCGCGGGGACCTCGGGAAATGGTCGCTACTGACCCAAAGCAGTCCTGTCAGGGCCACCAAAGTCGTCGCAGCGGCATCCTGTGTGTATTTAGAAAGACACAAAGAGTATCGTGGCGTGATCTAATTTAAGTGTAATGATCGCATCATGAAAACCACTGGCAAATGCACAAAGTGCGAGTCGTCTGGCATCTTACGAATTCGTGGACAAACAGGCGCGTTTGGTTCCGGCAACAATATCCCGTTGGGGAAGACAATCTTTTCGAGCGTCAAGGTCACTCGATACGTTTGCGATCACTGCGGGTACTCCGAGGAGTGGGTGGAGTCCGCTTCAGATCTTCAGAAGCTACGCGAAAAATACAAGAGTTGAGCTCCCTTTCCGTCATTTCGAAAATAAGATCGCGATGTCGCTTATTGGCCAAAAGAGGACATGGTGTGGACACTGAGCGATGCCCGCCAATGACCCATAAGCGACATCGGGTAGATCACCAGCCCACCGCGACACGGCGGCGGCACGTAGTCCACACTCTGACGCACTCAACCGTCACGTCTGAGGCAGAGCCGGCGTGAGGCCATGACGTCGCATGATTTCCGCCATCTTTGCTCGGTCCGGCGGACCACCAATCGCCGCGTTGATCACGTCGGCCGACTCGCGGAAATACTGCGGACCTATCGCGGCTGGCGAAACCACACAAAGCACCTTTGCGTCCTGGCTTCCGTTGTTGTCGAACCGGTGAACGGCGCCGCGCGGAATGCATAGCGCCTGCCCAGGCCCGACGTCGAATTGTTTTCCATCGACGGTCCAGGTCAACACGCCGTCAATGCCGTAAATCGTCTCTTCATAATGGTCGTGGCTATGCGCCGGAGCCGCCAGGCGCTGCGCGGCCGGGACACCGACCTCAAAAGCCGCGACGCTGCCATTCGAGTTCTCTCCGGTGATCAAGAAGCGCACCGTGAGCGGCCCGAGACGGATAGTCTCGTCGGACGGATTAACGTGGAGGCCGCTCACTTTCAGTTGCATCGCCATCTCCTTGGGACTAACGCGAAGACCGATATCATGCTGTTGCATTGCCGCCTCCCTGGTGGTAAACTCCATTTACTATTAAGTGGTAAATGCCATTTACTTGAATGTCAATGCCCCCGTCACAGACAAATCCACCGGCCAAAATGGAGGATATGCTCATCGGCGCATTGCTGCGCGTCCCGGCTCAGGCAATCCATCGCCGTCTCATCAAGGAGCTTAACGCCGCCGGTTTTGAGGAGCTGCGCCTGCCGCATATAGCGGTGCTGCAGTTTCCTGGTCCGGACGGGGTTCGCCCGGGCACGCTCGCCGAACGAGCCGGCATGAGCAAACAGGCCATGAACCAGCTCCTCGGCAGCCTCGAAGGTTTTGGCTATATCGTCCGATCCGACGCAAAGGATGCGGGCAGCGCGCGCATGATCCGCCTTACCAAACGCGGACGCGCCGTGTACTCGAAAATGGTGGACGTACTCCGCGACATCGAGCGCGAATGGAGTGCTGAGCTCGGGCCCGCACGTTTTGCGCAGCTCAAAGAGCTGCTATTCCGCGTCTGGAACAGCTCGTTGATCCGCTAGCCGGCGGAATGGCGTATGAGACGAGAACGGTCCATGGGCTCGATCGTTCGCGGCCTCTCTTTGGCTTCCGGATTTGGCCCAAAGCAGACATGCGAGAACTACTGATCAATGTCCGCTTTCGGGGGTAAAGCGGACATGGCTTTTGGCAGCGCACATGTCCGCTAATGATGCTGTGGACGGCGCCCGCTCTTGCGGCATCAGAGTGCCATAGGGTGGCTGCGTTGTAGCAAACCACATCGAGGGGAGCCGTCCATGGGCGAGGTTAGCACGATTGGTCTGGATATTGCGAAGTCGGTCTTCCAAGTGCACGGGGTTGATAGTTCAGGCGCGGTGGTGATCCGCAAGCGTGTCAGTCGTTTGAAGCTGCTGGAGTTCTTCGCCGCTCTGCCGCCGTGCCTGGTCGGGATCGAAGCCTGCCCGTCAGCGCATCATTGGGGCCGTGAGCTGCAGGCACTTGGCCACACGGTACGGCTGATGCCGCCGAGCTATGTGAAGGCCTATCTCAAGCGCAGCAAGAACGACGCCAATGATGCGGCCGCGATCTGCGAGGCGGTGACGCGGCCGTCGATGCGGTTTGTGCCGATCAAGACCAAGGAGCAGCAGACGGCCTTGATGCTGCACCGAACCCGGCAATTGCTGGTGCGTCAGCGCACGATGTTGAGCAATGCCCTACGCGGGCACCTGGCGGAGCTGGGCATCGTGTCGGCCAAGGGCCGTAATGGGATCGGCGAGTTGCTTAGGATCATCGCGGATGGCGCGGATAACCGGATCGCCCCGGCCACCCGCGCTATTCTTGATGTGATGGCGCGGCAATACAGCGCCCTCGGTGCCGAGATCAGATCAATCGACAAGAGCATCCTGGCTTGGCATCGCTCGTGCGAGGCGAGCCGGCGGCTGGAGGAGATCCCGGGCATCGGCCCAATCGTTGCCACGGCCCTGGTTGCCGAGGTCGGCGACTGGCAGGAGTTCCGCTCAGGACGCAACCTTGCCGCCTGGATTGGGTTGGTGCCGAAGCAGCATACGAGCGGCGGCAAGGACAGGCTCGGCAGCATCACCAAGCAGGGCAATCGCTACTTGCGATGGTTGCTCGTCGCCGGCGCAATGGCGGTCATCCGCTACGCGCAAAAGCACGGCACCGAGAGGCGGCCGTGGCTCGCGCGGTTGATGGAGCGCCGACCGACCATGGTTGCTGCGGTCGCGCTGGCCAACAAGATTGCCCGCATGGCCTGGGCCGTCATGGTCCGCGGCGAGAGATACAAGGAGCCGACGCTGCTGATGGCGGCATAACAGACGCCAGCAGGCAGATCGGCAACATCAATTGGCGAGGGCATGACGACGTAATGCAGACACGGTCGTTCCGGGGATCGGGAGAGCCCGTTTGGGTCATCGCACTGCTCTAAAAGTGCGTGCTAACGATTGGGACCCGATCCGCGCAGAGCATTAGGGCCAGCGGCCACACCGGCCGCATCAAACAGGCCGGACACGTGACCGCACCCGACCAATGCTGCAGCAACGTCAAAAAAGCTCTTGCCAAGGCGCCGTCCACACGTGACCCAAAGCGGACATGCACGTTGCAGTGCCGAAAGTCCGCTCTGGGCGTGAGACGGACATCACAAACTCACGCAGCAATGTCTGCTTTTAACCCTGCGCAGCGGACTAAAGGCATGCGATATCCAATAATGCTTAGCTGTTGGGGTCGAGCGCGCGCTTCTATTTCTAGGCTTTTTCGCGTTCTGCGTCCGGCTGCTGCGGCGCGTCTGGCTAGGCCTGAACAAACTTCAGCCCGACGGTGAATCCCTTGCGCCAGATCACTTTGCAGCGCCGCTTCAGCGACGAATTATTATCCAGCAGCAATGTGAACTCATCCGGTAAGGCTACGTTCGGCGCCCGCAGTTGTGCGCCATTGAGTGTCATATCGATCACCACGCACTCCAGCGGATCTCTATGCACACTTTCGACCCAAGCAGGAAACTGCAACTGCTTTCGTGACGCCTTCCGACGGTCTTGAGTGGAGCCAACCTGCTTCATTCGCAAAATCTACTCGCTCTGGTTGAAACAAAAGGTTTAGAGGTGTGCTTAATAAAAGGTTTTCAAAACCAAAAGAGCAGGACTTGCAGAGATGTCGGTTACGGAGTTTCCGCTCTTGGCCCTAAGCGGACATCCCAGATCGGCGATCTAATGTCCGATTTCGGGGGCAAAGCGGACATGCGGCTGGTTATTATGAGTACACGCCTGCAGCGTGGACACAGAAACGGCGCGCCGAACTCTGCTCGGGACGCGCCAGCCGATGTCTGCGCGATT
>CAWFEO010000009.1:0-40000 GCA_963814885.1 uncultured Alphaproteobacteria bacterium
ATGGCTATTTCATCATCTTGCGCGAGATTATTGACAGCCTTAATCGGCGCATTGTTGATCGGTGCAAGACGCTCGCTGAGTTCGATGAGAGCGTTTGACTCCATCCGCGTGATGAGATGGCCCAATACCTCATCGAATACCTGGATTTGCTCCTCATTGAGCTGTTCATTTTCACTGAGAAATAGATTGGTAACGCGTCTTAGAGTTTCTATCCGTTTTCCTGGGATGCCGCGCCTGACGGCGTCTTCAAGCTCGGAAATGAGCGACGGGTGGTGATACATCGATTGCGCCCTACTGGGGACATGCTTGAGGCACTTCTGCGCCGTTTGTTAAGCGACCGTAAATAAAATCCTATCGGAAAAATGTTTACAATTGATCTAGGCCGTGTGCTCATAAATCTGGCATAGTCAGCGCGGCTCGCTGAATGTCCGCTTCTTCCCGATTGCGATCTAAATTATGCGGCGATGCAACGCGACGCGATGTGCCATTTGCGGTCTTACGAGACGCGGTTAAGGTATTTGGTGTTCCGTCTCCCACCCCGCCCTTCAGCGAAAGCTGCCCATGGAAAGCGTTGCCATCTACCTTGCGGCCGGCTTGGCAGCAGGGCTCGTCTCCGGGCTGTTCGGGGTCGGTGGTGGCCTGACAGTCGTGCCGGCACTGGTTCTTGCATTGCCCTACGAAGGAGTGGCGCCGGGGCACATCATGCACATGGCTATCGGCACCTCTCTTGCAATCATGATCTTTACGGCGGCGGTGACGACCGTGTGGCGCCACAAGCGAGGCGATTTTGACTGGCCACTCTTCTGGAAGCTTGCATCGTTGGTGGGATTGGGTGGCGCCATTGGAGCGGCGGTTGGTGATGCGCTTGACGGGACAATTCTACGCGCGATCTTCATCGCCTTCGTCGCCATCACAATCCTGCGCGATATTTGGAAGTATTGGCTACGGCCGATATGGGTTCACCATAGAGGGACCAGACAGCCGTCAAGGTTCCGCGTAGGCCGCCTGTCGTTTCTTGTGCACGGTGTTGCCACTGGCATCGTGGGTGCGCTGTTGGGCGCGGGTGCAGCCATTATCACCGTGCCTTTTCTGACCCAGCGTGGGCATAGCATCCAGTTGGCCTCGGCGCTGTCTGCCGGTCTTTCTGCCATTATCGGCATTGCCGCGGGCGCGGGTTATGTCGCTGGAGGATTGAATGAAGCCGGCTTGCCGCCTCAAGCGTTGGGGTACCTTTATCTGCCGGCATTTGCCGGCATCGCCATCGGGGCTCTCGCTGGCTCGCCATTCGGTGTTTGGCTTTCGCATTTTCTTTCAATCAGTCTGCAGCGGGCGCTGTTTATTATTTACTTGTGCATCGTGCTCACTGTCATGATCGTGCGGCTGCAGGCTTGACCAGCGATGCCGGAAGCGAAGATCGCGCGGTCATCTTCGACGAGCGACCAGCCAGGACGACCTCACCAGTGGGCCAACAGTGGCAATGGAGCATCCGAGTTGAAAGGTCGGGAACGGGTCATTTTCGACCGATTCAGCCGACTTTGTCAGCCAGTTGATGTGCGGGTTGCCCCAAAAGCGACGCCCTGGACGTAAATGGCGACGGATTGAAGGTCCGTTGAGGCCAGCCCTGGGATCATGATTCAAGCCTCGAAAGCGAGGGCTCGAAATCATGCGCTACGAACTCACCGACCACGAATGGACGGACATCAAGCCGATGTTGCCGAACAAGCCGCGTGGCGTGCCATGGGTCAACGACCGGCGCATCCTCAATGGCATCTTCTGGATGTTGCGATCCGGAGCGCCGTGGCGCGACCTGCCCGATGACTTCGGGCCGTATACTACTTGCTACAACCGCTTCGTCCGCTGGCGGCGGGCAGGTGTCTGGGCCAGGATCATGAACGCACTGGCCACCGCCCATGATGGGTCGGTGCAGATGATCGACACTTCGATTGTCCGCGTGCATCAGCACGGGGCCTGCATAAATCGGAACCGAAGGCAGTCCATGGGGCGATCGCGCGGCGGGCTGACCAGCAAGATACACGCTCTGGTCGATACCAACGGTCTGCCGGTGCGGCTCGCGCTGACCGCCGGGGAAGCCCACGACAATAGGCTCGCGGACAAACTGCTGTCTCGGCTCAAGTCAGGATCAATGCTGCTGGCTGACCGTGGCTATGACGCCGACTGGATCAGAGCCCTTGCCGCGAGGAAGGGCGCACTGGCCAATATCCCGCCGAGATGCAATCGCAGCGAGCCGATTTGCTTCAGCCCGTATCTCTATCGAGCCCGCAATTTGGTCGAACGGTTCTTTAATAAGATCAAGCACTGTCGGCGGGTTGCAACGCGCTACGACAAGCTGGCGGCGAACTATCTTGCGTTCGTTCAACTCGCGTCAATCAGGCTATGGTTGCGCGTTTATAAGTCCGCGTCCTAGTGCCGGGCCTCCGGCAGCATTGAAATCTATGTAACACTGCTGGAGTTGACCCTCAAAGTCGAGTAGTCCGAGGTACTGTTTTGCCATATCTACAAACATCGAAAGCACATTTAGACCATTAAGGGTTTGTTAGTGGAAGAAACGTAGCATTTCAGCATCCGGTTCGGGGTAACTCTATGCCCGCTAAAAATACAAATGGAAAGACGGACATGCGATCTGGATCTAATCGGAGATCTGGAAATGATCGTCGCTCTGGAATCGATACGCGATCAGAAGACAAAAAGCGTTTACAAGGCGAACGAAGAACTGGCATAGATCGGCGTTCAGGCAAAGATCGGCGTGCTACGTAAGTGAGCGACGCCATCAAAATCCAAAATAACTAGATGCTGCCCGGTTGGCGGCATCGTTCATTTTGAACCAAACGTGCAATGTCTGCTGTTGATGCTGTGGACGGCTCCTCCACCGGCACGTGAGTGCCATGAAAGTGGGTGCTGTTAAGGCCCCCACAATATGGAGGAGCCAAACATGCAAACGGTTACGACGATCGGTGTCGACATCGCCAAGTCAGTCTTCCAGGTCCACGGGGTTGATGCTGCTGGCCAGGTGGTCATTCGCCGTCAGTTGAAGCGTCGTGCGATCCTAGAGTTCTTCCAGAAGCTGTCACCATGCCTCGTTGGTATTGAGGCCTGCGCTTCGTCGCACCATTGGTCGCGCGAGATCAAGGCGCTCGGCCATACCGTGCGATTGATGCCGCCGGCCTACGTGAAGCCCTATGTCAAACGGCAGAAGAACGATGCCGCCGATGCGGAGGCGATCTGCGAGGCTGTCACGAGGGCCAACATGCGGTTCGTGCCCACCAAGACAGTCGAGCAGCAGAGTTGCCTGATGCTCCACCGCACACGCCATCTGTTCATCCGCCAGCAGACCGCTGTGATTAACTCGATCCGAGCTCACCTGGCCGAGTTTGGCATTGTCGCCCCAGTCGGGCGCAAAGGAGTCATGGAACTGCTCCATGTTGTTGCCGATCCGAGCGACAAACGGGTGACTGATGTTGCCCGCGCGTGCCTGGCCGCACTCGGCACTCAATTGCTCAGCATTAAAAAACAGATTTTAGAGTTCGACCGAATGATCATGGTCTGGCACCGATCCGACGAAACGAGCAGGCACCTTCGTTACATTCCCGGGGTTGGCCCGATGTTGGCCACGGCCTTGGTTGCCAGCGTTGCCGATCCGAAGGCCTTCCGATCAGGGCGTAACTTCTCAGCCTGGATCGGGCTGGTGCCGAAGCAGCGCTCAAGCGGAGGCAAGGACAGACTCGGCAGTATCAGCAAGCAAGGGGACCGCTATCTGCGCGGACTGTTCGTGGCCGGTGCGCTGTCCGTCATCCGCTATGCCAAGATCCACGGCACCAAACATCGGCCGTGGCTCACGGCATTGCTAGCTCGAAAGCCAACCAAGGTCGCAGCCATTGCGCTGGCCAACAAACTTGCTCGGATGGCCTGGGCCATGATGGCTAAGGGAGAGCGCTACAAGACCCCGGTCGCTCTGGCGGCGTAAACGAGATCGCGTCGGACACCCGGCGTGATGTGAAGGTTGGGAGGGCGAACAGCACGTAATGCAGAGCCGGTCGATCCGGCGATCAGGACAACCCACTAGTGCCATCGCATTCTTGAATGCGTGCTAATGACCGGGACCTGATCCGCGGAGGGCATTATGGCCAGCGGTCATGTGAACCGCACTTAAAGGCCGAACACATGGCTGCACCGACCAATCCTGCAAACGTGAAGAAAGCTCTTGCCAACTCGGAGCCGTCCACACATGGCACTAAGCGGAGAAAGGACCCGCGCCCGTTTTTGTCCGCTCTTGGGCCATAGCGTACAAGGGTCGATTTTGGCCGGCGATGGTTTGTCCGCTTATGATGCTGTGGACGGCGCCCGCTCTTGCGGCATCAGAGTGCCATAGGGTGGCTGCGTTGTAGCAAACCACATCGAGGGGAGCCGTCCATGGGCGAGGTTAGCACGATTGGTCTGGATATTGCGAAGTCGGTCTTCCAGGTGCACGGGGTTGATAGTTCTGGCGCGGTGGTGATCCGCAAGCGCATCAGTCGCTTGAAGGTGTTGGAGTATTTTCGCGCTCTGCCGTCGTGCCTGGTCGGGATCGAAGCCTGTCCGTCAGCGCATCATTGGGGTCGTGAGCTGCAGGCGCTTGGCCATACGGTGAGGTTGATGCCGCCGAGCTACGTGAAGGCCTATCTCAAGCGCAGCAAGAACGACGCCAACGATGCGGCCGCGATCTGCGAGGCGGTGACGCGGCCATCGATGCGGTTTGTGCCGATCAAGACCAAGGAGCAGCAGACGGCCTTGATGCTGCACCGAACCCGGCAATTGCTGGTGCGTCAGCGCACGATGTTGAGCAATGCACTACGCGGGCACCTGGCGGAGCTGGGCATCGTGTCGGCCAAGGGCCGTAATGGGATCGGCGAGTTGCTCAGGATCATCGCGGATGGCGCGGATAACCGGATCGCCCCGACCACCCGCGGCATTCTCGATGTGCTGGCGCGGCAATACAGCGCCCTCGGTGCCGAGATCGGATCAATCGACAAGAGTATCCTGGCCTGGCATCGCTCGTGCGAGGCAAGCCGGCGACTGGAGGAGATCCCGGGCATCGGCCCAATCGTTGCCACGGCCCTGGTTGCCGAGGTCGGTGACTGGCAGGAGTTCCGCTCAGGACGCAACCTTGCCGCCTGGATCGGGTTGGTGCCGAAGCAGCATACGAGCGGCGGCAAGAACAGGCTCGGCAGCATCACCAAGCAGGGCAATCGCTACTTGCGATGGTTGCTCGTTGCCGGCGCCATGGCGGTCATTCGCTACGCGCAAAAGCACGGCACCGAGAGGCGGCCATGGCTCGGCCGGTTGATGGAGCGCCGACCCACGAAGGTGGCTGCCGTCGCGCTGGCCAACAAGATTGCCCGCATGGCCTGGGCCGTCATGGTCCGTGGCGAGAGATACAAGGAGCCGACGCTGCTGATGGCGGCGTGACAGACGCCAGCAGGCAGATCGGCAACATCGATTGGCGAGGGCATGACGACGTAATGCAGACACGGTCGTTCCGGGGATCGGGAGAGCCCGTTTGGGTCATCGCACACCTCTAAAAGTGCGTGCTAACGATTGGGACCCGATCCGCGCAGAGCATTAGGGCCAGCGGCCACACCGGCCGCATCAACAGGCCGGACACGTGACCGCACCCGACCAATGCTGCAAAACCGTCAGAAAGTTCTTGCCAAGGCGCCGTCCACACGTGACCCATATCCGACCTTTGGCCGGGCACCGTCTTGCTGGGCACCGCTATTACAACGCCTATGAGCCCACGATGCAGATCAAGGTTCTGGAACGATTTTGATATTTTTGTTCGCCGGTGCTCAGATACCGGGCGGCCGTCTTTTGATCAATTTCTAGGTAGATCAAACCAAAGCGCGCTCTCGAACTTCGAAGAATGTTACGCGTGGAGCAGAAGGAGACACATTACAATGCGGACGATAACGAGGTCGCTTTTTTTGTTGATGGCGGCGCTAACTCTTAGTTGCGCCCTACTGATTGGTTTTGCGCCGGCCACTCACGCCCAAAGTGACGACGCCGGTAAAATCCTGAAAGCGATGTCCGATTACATAACCAAACAAAAGACAATCTCGCTTTCATACAATTCCAGCATCGAGGTTATTACGCCCGAACTGCAAAAAATTCAGTTCAATGCCTCGGGAAAGTTGATGCTGGATCGCCCCGACAAGCTTTGGGTTACGCGCACAGGTGGCTACGCTGACGTCGAATTCATCTTTGACGGAAAGACATTTACCGTTTTTGACAAAGCTGACAACACGTTTGCGCAGTCAACTTCGACAACCTCCGTCGACCAATTGGTCACGAAACTGAGAACAGATTTTTCCGTCGAGGCTCCCGGCGCCGATCTGCTCGTCTCGCATCCTTACAATCAGCTAATGGCTGGCGTTCTTGATGCGAAACACATTGGACGTGCCGTAATCGACGGCGCTGAGTGCGAGCATCTTGCCTTCCGGGATCATGACGTCGATTGGCAGATTTGGATTGAGGCCGGTTCGAAGCCGATTCCGCGCAAGTATGTGATTACGAGCAAGACGGTTGCGAGCGCACCTCAATATACGCTTCTTATTCGAGATTGGAAAACCGACGTTTCCACTGGCACTAACGCGTTTGCCTTCAAGCCGCCGGTAGGTTCAAAGAAGGTCGAGTTTAAACGACTTTCTAACATCGACGAAGTGCCGCCCGGCGTGCCGGCGGGTGCAGTGCAAGGAGAGAAAAAATGAGAAATCTGAAAGTGCCCGTCATTCGCATTGTTCTCGCCAGTATCGTGGGCATCGGTGCACTATCCGTCGGCGGCATCCCCTCAATCACGTCCGGCGCCTTCGTCGCCACGGCGTCCGCGCGCATCGGCCGGCCACTTACACCGCTCAGCTATGCGGGCGTGGCAAGGCGAACGACGCGTAGAGCTGTCGCCTACGGTGCGGCGGCAGGAGCGGCGGCTGCCTATGCGCCGGGAAGAGGCTGTGTTCAGGTTGTCGACGCCTACGGCAGGATAGTCACTCGCTGCTATTAACTGTCCGGCGGACGAACCCGATATTACTGCGGTGCATGAGTCCGCTTATGGACAATAGCGGACAGAATTCGATTTTGGCCTGTGATCGTTTGTCCGCTAATGATGCTGTGGACGGCGCCCGCTCTTACGGCATCAGAGTGCCCTAGGGTGGCTGCGTTGTAGCAAACCACATCGAGGGGAGCCGTCCATGGGCGAGGTTAGCACGATTGGTCTGGATATTGCGAAGTCGGTCTTCCAAGTGCACGGGGTTGATAGTTCGGGCGCGGTGGTGATCCGCAAGCGTGTCAGTCGTTTGAAGCTGCTGGAGGTCTTCGCCGCTCTGCCGCCGTGCCTGGTCGAGGTGCTTGCCCAGGGTGCGCAGATAGGCCTCCTCGCTGAGCGTGCCGGCGGCGATCAAGACGCGGTCGGCGCCGACGGCAAGGGTGGCGGCACGGTCCTCGGCGGCGGCGAGCGTGCCGGGGGCGATCTCGGAGCGCAGACAGTCTATTTCCGGAAAACGGGGGGCTTCCCCGTCGGCGCCGAATGCAAGCGCCCATGGATCGATCGAGGGGCTCTCGGCGTTTTCGCCAAAGGAAGCCTCCGAGCGGAGCAACGCGGCTCCAGCGTGCGCGGCAAACGCCATACCCCCACCTGTGCCCACACGTTTCAGCAGATCGTAGCGTTGCTACAACCAATTCGCGAGTTTGAAATATGGCCGGGAGGGGCTGAGGACTCGCGCGCCCGGCATTGGCGGCCGCGATTGGCCGGGCGTGAATGTTGGTGCTAGAAGGCCGCAATGTCGGGATTTATGTCGCATTATATGGTGCCGGCCGCGATCATCGCGGTGGCAATCGTATTGATGCTCGGCCTCATCAACATGATGCGCGGCGGCTCGCCCAACCGCTCGCAAAAGCTGATGCGGCTGCGCGTGCTGCTGCAATTCGTCGCCATCATCGTCATCATGGCGACAATCTGGGTTATGGGACGTTGAGGCTGGGCCGCTGACGGCGTTGGGTGCAGCGAAACTTCGTGCCGCTATTTCACCGGCACCGCCCGCATATACTCGACTTTTTCTTTCTTCTTCTTCTTTTTGGCCATCGCTTTCGTTGGCTTTTTGGTCATGGCCGAAAGGTCGGCCGCAGCTGCTTCGGCCGAGACGGCATGGACGCCGCAGGCGCTGGCCGGGGCGGTCAGCGGTAGCGCCAGCAGGCCCGCGGCCAGTCCGATCACGAGAAATCGCATGTGTGTCCCCCCAAAACTTGAGTCCAAAACCGGATAAGATAGGGCGACAGACTAAGCCAATTCCCCGCCAGGGCGAAAGGCCCGCGAAGGCCGCCACGGCGGGATTTATGTCGCATTAAGCGATGCCTGTTGCGGTCAGCGCGGTGGCGAACGTTTTACCGCTCGGCCTCATCAATATGATGCGCGGCGGCTCGCCCAACCGCTCGCAAAAGCTGATGCGGCTACGCGCGCTGCTGCAATTCGTCGCCACCATTGTCATCATGGCGACAATCTGGGTAATGGGCCGCTAGGCGCCGCGTTATTTCGCCGGCGCTGCTTTTGTATCGACGGCCTTTTCGGTCTGGGCCGGCGCCAAGGCCTTCTTGGCCGCGGCGGCAAGGTCGACCGTGCTCGCTTCCGCGGACGCCGTGTGGTTCGCGTGGGCGCCGCAGGCGAGGGCCGGGGTCGCGACCGGCAACGCCAAAAACGCGGCGGCTCCGGCGATCATAAGAAGGCGCGTCATGTCATCCCTCATGGGCTGGCAAAATCGGCTAACATGGCAAGACTACCGCAAACCGGCGGCGGTGCGAAGTCACTTTAGAGAGAGGTCGCCATGGTTGTGCTCAACCGCATTTATACCCGTACCGGCGACGACGGTACCACGGCCCTTGGCACCGGCGCCCGGCGTAAGAAATACGACTTGCGGGTGGAGGCTTACGGCACCGTCGATGAGGTCAATGCGACGATCGGCCTGGTCCGGCTGCATACCGCCGGTGCGGCGCTCGATCCCCCCCTGGCGCGTATCCAGAATGATTTGTTCGACGTCTCCGCCGACCTGTGCCTGGCCGAGAAAGGGCCCGGCGGCGCGCGGCTGACCGTGACCGACGCCCAGGTGACCTGGCTGGAAAGCGAGATCGACCGGCTCAATGCCGAACTGACGCCGTTGAAATCCTTCATTCTTCCCGGCGGCAGCCCGGCCTCGGCTTACCTGCATCTCGCCCGCACCGTATGCCGGCGCGCCGAACGGCTCATGGTCGCGCTCAAGGACAAGAAAGGTGAGGGCGTTACGGAACCCTCGCTCAAATACGTCAACCGGCTGTCGGATTACCTGTTCGTCGCCGGCCGCTACGCCAACGACAAGGGTGCAAGCGATGTGCTTTGGGCCCCCGGGCAGAACAGGTAGCCTAAAAACCGGCTTTCTGTGCGCCGCAGCATAAACGTTGACATGCCGACGGCGCGGCCTTTAGCTTCCGGCCGCTTTCCTTATGCACTCAGCTGGGTTGGGGGATTATGAAAATTCTGGTGCCCGTGAAGCGGGTGGTCGACTTCAACGTCAAGATCCGCGTCAAGGCGGACGGTTCCGGCGTCGAACTTGCCAACATCAAGATGTCGATGAACCCCTTCGACGAAATCGCCATCGAGGAGGCGATACGCCTGAAGGAAGCCGGCAAGGCGACCGAGATCGTGGCGGTGTCCATCGGTCCGGCACAGGCTTCCGAAACCATCCGCACCGCGCTCGCCATGGGCGCCGACCGCGGCATCCTGGTGAAGACCGACGGAGCGGTCGAGCCGCTGGCGGTGGCGAAGATACTCAAGAGCATCGTCGACGCCGAGCAGCCCGGCCTGGTCATCTTGGGCAAGCAGGCGATCGATGACGATTCAAATCAGACCGGTCAGATGCTGGCCGCGCTGCTCGGCTGGTCGCAAGGGACCTTCGCGTCCAAGCTTGCGATCGACGGCGACAGCGTCACCGTCACCCGCGAAATCGACGGCGGCTTGCAGACGGTGAAGCTGAAAGCGCCGGCCATCATCACCACCGACCTGCGGCTGAACGAGCCGCGTTACGCCAGCCTGCCCAATATCATGAAGGCGAAGAAGAAACCGATCGAGGAGAAGGCCCCGGGAGATTACGGGGTCGACATCAAACCGCGGCTCGAGATCGTGAAGACCACGGAGCCGCCGGGACGCAAGTCGGGCGTCAAGGTCGGTTCGGTCGCCGAGCTGGTCGGCAAGCTCAAAGACGAAGCGGGGGTGTTGCAATGACCACGCTTCTGATCGCGGAACACGACAACAAGACCCTGAAGGACGCCACCAACAAGGCGCTCACGGCCGCCAAGGCGCTGGGCGGCGACGTCCACGTTTTGGTCGCCGGCAAGGATTGCAAAGGCGCCGCCGACGCCGCGGCCAAACTCGACGGCGTCGCCAAGGTGCTGATGGCGGACGACGCGGCCTACGAGCACCAGCTCGCCGAGCCGTTGGCCGCGCTCATCGTCTCGCTTGCCGGCGATTATGACGCCGTGGTCGCGGCGGCGACCACCACCGGCAAGAACGTGATGCCGCGGGTAGCGGCGTTGCTCGACGTGATGCAGATTTCCGAAGTCACCAAGGTGGTTGCGCCCGACACGTTTGAGCGCCTGATCTATGCCGGCAACGCCATTCAGACCGTGAAGTCGTCCGATCCCAAGAAAGTCATCACCGTGCGCACCTCGACCTTTCAGGCGACGGGCGAGGGCGGCGCGGCGCCGATCGAGAACGCCACGCCGGTGGCCGATCCGGCGCTCTCCAGTTTCATTGGCGAGGAATTGTCGAAATCGGACCGGCCCGAATTGACTTCCGCCAAGATCATCATCTCCGGCGGCCGTGCCATGCAGAGCCGCGAGAACTTCACCAAATACATCGAGCCGGTGGCGGATAAATTGGGCGCGGCCGTCGGCGCCTCGCGCGCGGCCGTCGATGCCGGTTATGCGCCCAATGACTGGCAAGTCGGCCAAACCGGCAAGGTGGTGGCGCCCGAACTCTACATCGCGGTCGGCATTTCCGGCGCCATCCAGCATCTGGCCGGCATGAAGGATTCCAAGGTCATCGTCGCGATTAACAAGGACGAGGAGGCCCCGATTTTCCAGGTCGCCGACTACGGGCTGGTCGCCGATCTTTATCAAGCGCTACCGGAACTGGCGACGGAACTCGGCAAGCTCGGGCGTTGACCACATCCGCGAAATAGCCTGCCCGGGCGTGGTGCCGCCGGGCGGTTCGTCGTAGAAGGGCACACGAGGCAACCTAGACGCAGCCGGGACGCTGGGTCTTCGCATCGACGGAAACGGATTATGGCGCTCAATATCAAAAGTGTCGGGGTGATCGGCGCCGGACAGATGGGCAATGGCATCGCCCATGTCTGCGCGCTGGCTGGCTTTCCCGTCATGCTGAACGACGTATCGGGCGAGCGCATCAAGGCCGGCATGGCGACTATCAACGGCAACATGGCGCGCCAGGCCGCCAAGGACGCAATCAGCGAAGATCAGCGCAAGAGCGCGCTGGCGCTGATCAAGCCGGCGGAAAAATACGACGCGCTGTCGGATTGCGATATCGTGATCGAGACCGCGCTCGAAAAGGAAGACGTCAAGCGCAAGATCTTCGCGGACCTGTGCGCGGGTCTCAAACCCGAAGCCATCATCGCCACCAACACGTCGTCGATATCGATCACGCGGCTAGCGTCCTCCACCGACCGGCCGGAGCGCTTCATCGGCATTCACTTCATGAACCCGGTGCCGCTGATGGAACTGGTCGAGGTGATCCGCGGCATCGCCACCGACGACGCTACCTTCGAGAGCAGCAAGGCCTTCGTATCCAAGCTCGGCAAGATCATCGCGGTGTCGGAAGATTTCCCGGCCTTCATCGTCAACCGCATCCTGCTGCCGATGATCAACGAGGCGATCTATACGCTGTACGAAGGCGTCGGCAACGTGGAGTCGATCGACACCGCCATGCGGCTCGGCGCCCACCATCCGATGGGGCCGCTCGAACTCGCCGACTTCATCGGGCTCGATACCTGCCTGTCGGTCATGCAGGTGCTGTACGAGGGCCTCGCCGACTCAAAATACCGGCCGTGCCCGCTGCTGGTAAAATACGTCGAAGCCGGCTGGCTCGGCCGCAAGACCCAGCGCGGCTTCTACGACTATCGCGGCGACAAGCCGGTGCCGACGCGATAATCAGCCAGGGCTGACATGTATCTGTTTCGCCTTGCTTTGGCGGCGGTCCTCATCGCTGCTGCTTTCGGCAGGTTGGACGCCGCCAGCGCCGAGACTGTGACGTTTCAAGGCGATGGCGTGACGTTGAGCGGCATTCTCATCGCACCTGCCGGCACGGGTCCGTTTCCGGCCGTCGTCGCGCTGCATGGCTGTGGTGGCCCTTATAGAAAGTCCGGTGCGTTGTCGCAGCGGCATGCCGACTGGGCGCGCCGGCTGGTCGCGAACGGATATGTCGTGCTGTTTCCGGACAGTTTCGGCTCACGCGGCGCCGGATCACAATGCCGGACACGCGATCGCGTGGCGCGTGCGTGGCGCGAACGCGTTCAGGATGTGCTGGCAGCCAAGGCCTACCTCCAAAGCCGCTCGGACATTCGCGCCAGCGCGATATCTCTGCTCGGCTGGTCGAATGGCGGTTCAACAGTGCTTTATGCCGTGCGACCTCGCAGCGCGCCTCACGATGGCAAACCGGATTTCGCCAAAGCGGTCGCATTTTATCCTGGCTGCCGTGTCCCCGCCAAACGGGGCGATTGGCATGCCCGCTTGCCACTGCTCATCCTGATCGGGGCGGCGGACGACTGGACCCCCGCCGCACCTTGCGAAGCGATGGCCGAAAAGGCTGCGGCGGCGGGTGAGAAGGTGTCGATCAAAGTCTATCCCGGCGCCTATCACGACTTCGATCATCCGAATTTGCCGGTCCATATCAACGAACATCTCGCCTATACGGGGAGCGGTACGGGCAATGCCCATACCGGCACGAACCCGGTGGCGCGGCAGGATGCCATCAGCCGGGTGGTCGCATTTCTGGGGAAGTGATTGAGTTCGGCGTCGCGGTGACAAGCCGATGCCGACGCGCTAGCCGGTCAGGCTTTCGCCGGCGTTATCCAGCCGATACCGGCGCCGCCCGGTTCTTTCAGAATGGCGATGCGCCCGATGCCGGGAATGTCGAAGATCGGTTTCATCAGGGTGGCACCGCAGCTTTGCGCTTTCTTCACGCGTGCATCGACGTCGTCGACGGCGATATACGACATCCAGCCTTCCGGTACGCCGTCGAATTGCGGTCCCGTCAGCGGAAAAAGTCCGGCGACAAATTGCTCACCCATCTTTGCCACCCAATAGGTGCCGCCTTCCGGCATCGGCATGGCATCGTAGCTCCAGCCGAGCGTATCGGCGTAGAACTTCTTGTCGCGCTCGGTGTCGCGCGACATCAGTTCGTTCCAGAAGAATTTTCCATGTGACCAAGCCTGCGGCATGTGTGTCACTCCTATGTCAGGCGAGATACTTTTCCAGCTTGTCCATCGCGCCGTTCCAGCCGCCCTGGTGGCTATCGCGCGCCGCCTCGTCGAAGAACCGTTCGTGAAGCAGCGTCATAATGGTGCCATCGCCGTCTTTCTTTATTGTGACGGTTACCAGCGACTCGCGCTCCGGCGTCGACTTCCAAGCCCAGGTAAAGACCAGCTTTTCGTTCGGCACAACTTCACGATAGACGCCGCTCACGTCGTGCTCCTCGCCCGACGGCGTTTGCATCAGCCAACGGTAGCGCCCGCCGACGCGCGCATCGCATTCCGCGCTCAGAACCTTGACTTCGCCCGGCCCCATCCAGCCCTTTATTTTTTGCGGGTCGGTCCAGGCCGCGAAGACTTTCGCGGGCGGCGCCTTGAAGCGGCGCTTGATGGTGAGGCTCGGTTTGGTGGCGGTGATGGACATGTGTCTTCCTCCAAAAAAGCTGCAAGGTGGTCGAAGCGCTCGTTCCAGAATTTCGCGTAGCGCTCAAGCCATTCGTTGGCTTCCTGCATCGGCTTGGCCCGCAAGGCGCAACTGACGACGCGCCCGTTCTTTTCGCGCGCCACCAGCCCGGCATCCGATAAAACGTCGAGATGCTTCATCACTGCCGGCAGCGACATGGCGAACGGCTTGGCGAGTTCGCTGACCGTAGCGCTGTCTGTTCTGCTCAGCCGCGCCAGCAGCGCGCGTCGCGTCGGGTCAGCGAGCGCGGCGAAGGTGCGGTCGAGAGCGGATAAATAGTAAACCATATGGTTAAGTATAGACGCGCGCGGCGCGGTGTCAATGTCGGGGGGCCCATTTGCCGTTTGTTGACCATTTGGCCGTAGGAATAGGACGCTATGAACCCGGCAACCCTCGCAGCGGCCTTGGCCGGCGCCCAAATAAGCGCCGCACAGATGGCCATGGCCGCCAAGATGATCCGCATGAATGCGGACAACGCGGCCTCGATCGCGCAGGTGCTCGAGGCGGCCCAGCAGAATTTGACCAGCCTCGGCAACGTCGCTGCCGGCGTCGGGCAAAACCTCAATATCAGCGTTTGATTGCGCCGCGCCGCGGCTAATTCTTGCCCAGCGCCGCCTTGATCAGCTTGACCGCATCCGGGCTCGCCCAGTCCGCCGGGCCGGCCATGGTGCCGATCTCGCACCCCTTGGGATCGATCAGGATCGTGGTCGGCATGCCGAAGGCGCGGCCGATGGCTTTGAGGTCCTGGAAGGCCTTGGCGCTCGGATCGGCGTAATAGACAAGCTTCTGCACGCCGATGTCCTTGAGAAAGCGCTTCGGCTTTTCGGGGTCGCGGGTGTCGATATTGACCGCCACCACCTGGAAGTCCTTAGCCCCGAGCGCGCCTTCGAGCGCGTCCAGCGTCGGCATCTCCTTGCGGCAGGGAACGCACCAGGTGGCCCACAGGTTGAGCAGCACCGTGCGGCCGCGGAAGGAGGCCAAGCTCATCGGCTTGCCGGCGGCGTCCGTGAAGGCGAGGTCGGGGATCTTGAGCGGGCCCTTGGCGACGTTGACCGCGGCCACCTCGCCGCGCGCGAAAGGCGCCACTTTCTTCGCCAATTCCACGGCCGGCCGGCAGGCCGGATCGCCGCCCGCATTGCGCGTCAGGGCCGAAAACCCGTATACCCCGGCCAGCCCGACGGTCAGGCCGGCAATGCCGCCCGCCAAGATCATGGCAAGCCGCTTATTGCCCGAGCTGGACGAAGGACGCGTGGGATCGGTCATGAGCGGCGAAACCTCAATGGTTGTGCCAAGAGACGGAACATGAGCAACAAGATGTGGGGCGGGCGCTTTGCGTCCGGCCCGGATGCCCTCATGGAGGAGATCAATTCCTCCATCGATTTCGACCGGCATCTCTACCGCCAGGACATCGCCGCGTCCAAGGCCCATGCCGACATGCTGGCCAAGCAAGGCATCATTGGGGCGGATGACGCCGAAAAGATCGCTCACGGTCTAGACACGATCCTGTCAGAAATCGAGGGTGGCAAATTCTCGTTCAGCCGCGCGCTCGAAGACATTCACATGAATGTCGAGTTGAGGCTCGCGGAGCTAATCGGCGAGCCGGCCGGGCGGCTGCACACCGCGCGCTCGCGCAACGACCAAGTGGCGACGGATTTTCGGCTCTGGATGCGCGACACGATCGACCTGCTTGATGCGGCGCTTGCCGGCTACCAGCGCGCGCTGGCCGAAAAAGCGCTGGCGCATGCCGGCACCGTCATGCCCGGCTTCACCCACTTGCAGACCGCGCAGCCGGTGACCTTCGGCCACCATCTGCTCGCCTATGTCGAGATGGCGGCGCGCGACCGCGGCCGCTTCGCCGATGCCCGCAAGCGTCTCAACGAATCGCCGCTCGGCGCCGCAGCGCTCGCCGGCACCTCGTTCCCGCTCGACCGCGACATGACGGCAAGCGCGCTCGGCTTCGAGCGGCCGATGGCCAATTCGCTCGACGCCGTGTCCGACCGCGACTTCGCCATAGAGACGCTTGCCGCCGCCGCCATCACCGCGGTGCATCTGTCGCGGCTGGCCGAGGAAATCGTGTTCTGGACCTCGCCGCTCACCCGGCTGGCAAGGCTGTCGGACAAATTCACCACCGGCTCCTCGATCATGCCGCAGAAGCGCAACCCGGATGCCGCCGAACTGGTGCGTGCCAAGACCGGACGCGTGACCGCTGCGCTCACCGCGCTGCTCATCGTGATGAAGGGCCTGCCGCTCGCCTATGCCAAGGACATGCAGGAGGACAAGGAAGGCGCCATGGATGCGCTCGCCGCGCTTTCGCTGTCGGTCGCAGCCATGGCCGGCATGGTCGTCGACCTCGAGCCCGACGTTGCACGCATGAAGAAGGCGGCCGGCGAAGGCTATGCCACCGCCACCGATCTTGCCGACTGGCTGGTGCGGAGCCTGAAGATTCCGTTCCGCCAGGCGCACCACATCACCGGCCGGATCGTGGCCAAGGCGGCGGATGAGGGCGTCGCGCTGCACCGGCTGCCGCTTGCCGCCATGCAGGCGGTCGAGCCGCGAATCGGCGACGGCGTCTTTACGGTGTTGTCGGTCGACCGCTCGGTGAAAAGCCGCACCAGTTACGGCGGTACCGCGCCGAAAAACGTGCGCGCGCAGGCGAGGAAATGGCTGAGAAAACTTGAAAAAGGCAAATCCTGACTTCGCCTTGTTTGTGCGTTTTGCTAGGGTGCCCTGTGCAAGGAGCTGTTGACGTGAGCCGACTTTGCGACCGCCCATTTCTTCGCCTGGCCATGATCGCCGCGCTCGCCGCCGCGCTCGGCCTGGCCGCGTGCGGCCGTAAAGGGCCGCTCGACCCGCCGCCCGGTGCCTCGCTCGCCGGCGATAAAAGCGCTGCCAAAAACAATGGCGGACCGCCGGTGATGAGCCGCGAGGGCCGGCCGACTGCGCCGCCGGGTCCGGATAAACATATTCCGCTCGACGTCCTGCTCAATTGAACACGCGCGTGCTCCGATGCATCACTTCGCCTATCGCGACGGCGTCCTTCACGCCGAAGCGGTCAGACTTGACGCGCTCGCCGCGGCGGTGGGAACGCCGTTCTACTGCTATTCGACTGCGACGCTGACGCGGCACTACAACGTGTTCGCCGGCGCCTTCGCCGACGTGGACGCGCTTGTGTGCTACGCCATGAAGGCAAATTCCAACCAGGCGGTGATTGCCACCCTCGCCAAGCTCGGTGCCGGCGCCGACGTGGTGTCGGGCGGCGAGCTCATGCGCGCCCGGCTTGCCGGCGTGCCGCGCGACAAGATCATGTTTTCCGGCATCGGCAAGACGGCCGAAGAGCTCGCGCTCGCGGTCGATGAAAACATTCTCTGCATCAATGTCGAATCCGAGCCCGAACTCGACATGTTGTCGGCGATTGCAGCGGGCAAGGGACGCCGCGCGGTTATTTCGGTGCGGGTCAATCCCGACATCGATCCCAAGACCCATCACAAGATCGCCACCGGCAAGGCCGAGAACAAGTTCGGCATTCCGATCAGCCGCGCGCGCGACGTCTATGCGCATGCGGCCAAGCTGCCGGGCATCAAAGTCGCCGGCGTCGACATGCATATCGGCAGCCAGATCACCGACCTCGATCCGTTCGGCAGCGCCTTCACGCTGCTGGCCGAATTCGTGCGGGAATTGCGCGCCGACGGCCACACGATTTCCCATGTCGATCTCGGCGGCGGACTTGGCATTCCCTACCAGGACAACAACGAACCGCCGCCGCATCCGGACGCCTATGCGGACGTGGTCAAACGCGCCACGCGCGACCTCGGTTGCCGGCTGATCTTCGAGCCGGGCCGGCTGATCGTCGGCAATGCCGGCATCCTCGTCACGCGCGTCTTGTTCGTGAAGCACGGCGAGGCCAAGAATTTCGTCGTGGTCGACGCCGCCATGAACGATTTGATCCGCCCGACGTTATACGACGCGCACCACGAGATCTGGCCGGTCAAGGAAACGGCCGGCGCGGCGGCCCGCATCCGCGCCGACGTGGTCGGGCCGGTCTGCGAAAGCGGTGATTTCCTGGCGCTCGCCCGCGAACTGGCGGAGCCGGCCGGCGGCGACCTGTTGGCGGTCATGTCGGCGGGCGCCTATGGGGCGGTGCAGGCGGGCACCTACAACAGCCGCCCTTTGGTGCCGGAAGTGCTTGTAAATGGCGCGGAATGGGCACTGGTACGGCCCCGCCTTGAAGTTGACCAATTGATTGCGCTCGATCGCATGCCGGCTTGGCTGTAGATGCATAAATACATGCGTGGCTCGGGAATTCGGCGCGTGTTAGCTTGTTAACAAGCAGATTCTCTGAGCCTTAGGCGACGGAGCAACTCTTGGACACATCGGGCGAGGGCCCAGACAGGCGGGAGCAGACCACCCGGATGGTGCTCGCGCGGGCGCTTCAGCGCGCGCGCGGCAGTATGTTCTGGGAACGGCTGTGGCCGGCACTGGCCTTGCTGGCGACCGCGTTCGGCCTGTTCCTGGCTTTCTCCTGGGCCGGACTCTGGCTGGTGCTGCCGCCGCTGGCGCGCGCCATCGGGCTGTTCGTCTTCGTCCTCGTTACCCTCGCCGCGGCGGTGCCCTTGTTGTGGCTGCGGCTGCCCAGCATATCGGACGGCTTGCGGCGCCTCGACCGCGGCAGCGGCGAAACCCACCGCCCCGCGACGGCGGTGGCCGACGAAATTGCCGCCAACCCGCACGATCCGGTCGCCCAGGCGCTCTGGCGCGCCCATGTCGAGCGCGCGTTGATGTCGGCGCGCAAGCTCAAGGCCGGCTGGCCGACGCCGCGACTGGCCATGCGCGACCCAATCGCGTTGCGCGCGCTCGTGCTCATCTTGGTGACCGCCAGCTTCTTCGCCGCCACCGGCGAGCGCATGAAGCGCATCGAAGCCGCCTTCGACTGGCACGGCGTGGTGACGCCGGCGAATTTCCGCATCGACGCCTGGGTTACGCCGCCGGTCTATACCGGCCGGCCGCCGGTGATGTTGCCGGGCCTGCGCCCGGGTGAGACCGTTACGGCAGCGGGCCCGGTGGCGGTGCCGGTCGGCAGCCAACTGGTGGTGCGCGGCACCGGCGACGTGCAATTCGAGGTCGCGCGCGACGGCGCGCTTGAGGTTGCCGCTGCCGATCTGAAAGCGCCGCTGCCCAAGGGCACGTCGGAGCGCCGCTTCGTGATCAAGGGCGACAGCTCGGCGGCGCTGCAAGGCGTCGGCGACAAGCTGACCTGGACCTTCAAGGCCATTCCAGACCGCGCGCCGACGATCGCGCTGATCAAGCCGCCGGAGCGCCAGGCGCGTGGCTCGGTGCGGGTCGATTACAAGATGGAAGACGACTACGGCGTGGTCGAAGGGCAGGCTACGTTCGCGCTCAAGGATCGTGACGTCACGGGCAAGACCCATCCGCTGTTCTCGGCGCCCGAATTCCGGCTCGCGCTGCCGCACGCGCGTACCCGCAGCGGCGCCGCCCAGACCATCCATGATCTCACCGAGCACCCGTGGGCCGGCGCCGAGGTCGCGATGACGCTGGTCGCGCGCGACGAGGCCGGCAACGAAGGCCGCAGCGAACCGCACGAATTCCAGTTGCCGGAGCGCATCTTTGCCAAGCCGCTGGCGCGCGCGCTGATCGAGCAGCGCCGCAACCTGGCGCTCGACGCCAATGAAAAGCCGCTGGTGCTCACCGCGCTCGACGCGCTGACCATCGCGCCCGAGCATTTCACGCCCGAGGCGAGCGTCTATCTCGGCTTGCGCTCGATCTATTTCGACCTCAAGCGGGCCAAGAGCGACGACGCGATGCGCGAGGTGGTGGCGCGCATGTGGGACATGGCGGTGCATATCGAGGACGGCAATGTCAGCGAAGCCGAGCAGGCGCTGCGCCGGGCGCAGGACGCCTTGCGCCAGGCGCTCGAACGCGGCGCCAGCGACCAGGAGCTCAAGAAACTGATGGACCAGCTGCGCGCCGCGATGGACAAGTTCCTGCAGGCGCTGGCTGAGCAGATGCGGAAAAACCCGCAGCAGCTATCCCGTCCGCTCGACCGCAATACCCGTACGCTCACCGAGCGCGACTTCAAGAACATGATGGACCGGCTGGAGCGTCTCGCGCGCAACGGCAACAAGGACGCCGCGCGCCGGCTGCTCGAGGAAATGCAGGCGATGCTGGAGAACCTGCAGATGGCGCGCCCCGGCCAGATGGACGAGGGCGACGACGACATGATGTCGGCGCTCGACGAACTGGGCGACATGATCCGCAAGCAGCAGCAATTGCGCGACAAAACCTTCAAGCAGGGCCAGGACATGCGGCGCGACCGTCAGCGCGGCCAGCGGCCCTTGGGCGATCTGCGCAAGGACCAGCAGGCGCTGCGCGAGCGACTCGACAAGCTGCTTGAACAATTGCGCCAGCGCGGGCTCGGCAATCCGCAGCAGAACCAGAACGGCCAGGGCCAAAAAGGCAATCAGCCAGGCAAGCTGGGCGAGGCCGGCAAGGCCATGGGCGAGGCCGCGGGCGAACTCGGCCAGGGCGACGCCGAAAGCGCGGTCGACGCCCAAGGCCGCGCGCTCGAAGCCATGCGCAAGGGCGCGCAGGGACTCGCGCAGCAGATGCAGCAGAGCGGCCGGGGCCCCGACCCCAATGGCCGGCCTGGCCGCGGCCAACAGCGCGCGCAACGCAATACCGATCCGCTCGGCCGGCCGATGCACGGGCGCGAATACGGCGATGACGTCACGGTGAAAGTGCCGGGCGAGATCGACGCGCAGCGTGCGCGCCGGATCCTGGAAGAGCTGCGCAAGCGTTACGGCGAGAGCTTCCGGCCTCAGATGGAGCTCGATTATATCGAGCGGCTTCTGCAAGGCTACTGACCGCGTAAATTAGTGGCGCGTCACCAGCGCCTCGCGCACGGCGCCTTTTATCTGTTCGACCGAAAACGGCTTGGCAATGACGTCGTGCACCAGCGCGTCGAGCTCGTGCGTGCGCTCGCGCTGATCGGCATAGCCGGTCATCATCATGATCGCGACGTCGGGGTGATGGCGGCCGGTTTCGAGCGCGAGCGCGATGCCGTCCATGACCGGCATCTTCACGTCGGTCAGCAGCAGGTCGAAGCTTCCGTCGCGCCGGCTGAGCGCATCGAGCGCTGCGGCGCCGTCGGCTGCGGCAGTCAACTCATGGCCGTCCTCGCTGAGCGCGCGCACGACGAGTTCTCGGATGAAGTCGTCGTCCTCGGCGATCAGGATTTTCGCCATGGGTTATTCCGCTCCGGCGACGGGGGCGTCTTGCGGATTGACGAAACGCACCATGACGGTGCGCGCGTTCGCCGGCGGCGAAGCAAGCCGGCTGTGGAATTCCAGATGCTCACCGGGGCCGAGGATGCTGCGGCTCGGCAACGCGGTCCAGGTGTAGATGTCCTGCCCCGCGGCGTCGCGCGCGGCGAAACGCAGGCGCGGCACCGTGACCGGCTTGTTGGTAGTACTGACGATCGTCCCTTGCACGACCAGAACGTTGACGCCGTCCTGCGCGTCCTTCAAAATTTTGACGTCCTCGAATTTGAGATTGCGCAGATTGACCGGCAGGCCGATGGCCGCGAAAAACGAAGCGGTTTGCGGCAGCGTGCGCACCACTTCATCACGCGCGCCGATCACCGCCACGTTGATCGCAAATAGCACGAGCGCGAGCGCGGTCCAGCGCGATGAGCGGCGCTTTTCCTTGCGGCGCGCGGCCAGCCGCTGGCGGCGGGCGGCATAGCTCTCGACGTCTTCGTTCTCGGTCTCGTCAATAAAAGCATCGGGCAGATGCTCGTGCTCGGCTGGCGGCACCAATGAGGGTGCATCGACGACCGTTTCCGGCGCCGGGGCTGGCTGGGGCAGATCGGCTTCACCGTCGCCGGCTGCAGTCTCGGGCTCGACGGCGCCGATCGGCACCAGGGATTCTGCGCCGAAATCGTCTTCGGTGCCGAAATTGTCTTCGGCGGCCGGAGCGGGTTCGGGCGGCGCCGGGTCGTCGGCCGCGGGCCGTGGCGGCTCGGCATGGCCGCCGCCGGCCGTCTGCGATTCGGTCTCCGCGATCATGTCGTCGACGAATTCGGTCAGTTCGGGCGATGGCGTCGATCCGCCGGCAAACCAGGTCACCTTGCAGCGGGCGCAACGCACCGTGCGCCCGGCCGGGCCGAGGGTGGCCGGGTCGACAGTGTAGGACGTGGCGCAGCTTGGACAGACGATCAGCATGGCATCCGCGGCATATTCGTCCCGCAACCGTAGCAGCCGTCCGTTAATGGATTGGAAACCATGGCGGCCTTTACGCCCGGGGGAAAACTCGCGTTTTCCCGCCCCATCGGCACTGGCAGCGCCTTATTATTCCTGTAAAAGCGCAGTTCTCGGCTGGGCCACGGGCCGCGGACGGCTTCTGAGGGCGAATCCGCGGGGGGTGCCAGCCAGGGTCACCCACGGGCCAAAAGGCCATTTGTCGGAGACGGGCGTGGTCCGATTCGAGAACGTAGGCTTGCGCTACGGTCTGGGGCCGGAGGTTCTGCGCGACCTTTCGTTTCGCATCGAGCCGCATTCCTTTCAGTTTCTCACGGGTCCCTCCGGCGCCGGCAAGACCTCGCTGCTGCGCCTGCTGTTTTTGTCGCTCAAGCCGACGCGCGGATTGATCACCCAGTTCGGCCACGATGTCGCCACCCTGTCGAAGGATGCGGTGGCGACGCTGCGCCGCCGTATCGGCATCGTGTTTCAGGATTTCCGCCTGCTCGATCACATGACGACCTATGAGAACGTCGCGCTGCCGCTGCGCGTCATGGGGCGGCCCGAGGACAGCTATCGCGAGGAAGTGGTCGAGCTGTTGAGCTGGGTCGGCCTCGGCGAGCGGATGTGGGCATTGCCGCCGGTGCTCTCGGGTGGCGAGAAACAGCGCGCCGCGATCGCGCGCGCGGTAATCGCACGGCCGCAATTGCTGCTCGCCGACGAGCCGACCGGCAACGTCGATCCGAGCTTGGCGCAGCGGCTGCTGCGGCTGTTCATCGAGCTCAACAAATCCGGGACATCGGTGGTGATCGCGACCCACGACATCGCGCTGATGGACCAGTACGATGCGCGTCGGCTGGTGCTGCACGAAGGCCGACTGCATACCTACGACTGAGGCCGACGATGAGTGACACCGCGAGGGGCGAAATGACGGTGCCGCCGCGCATGCCAGGCGCGCCGATGCCGCGCTTTGATACGGCGCTGGTGCCGCGCAACTCGATATCCGGGCGCGCGCTGGTTGCCGTCGTCGCCATCATGACGTTCCTGGCCTCGCTCACCACCGGCGCTGTGATCCTGGTGAGCACGTCGGCGAGCGAATGGCAGTCGGACGTGGCGCGCGAAGTCACCATCCAGGTGATCCCGGCGCCCGGCCGCAACATGGATGCGACGGTTACCAAGGCGGCTTCCGTCGCGCGCGCCTTTCCCGGTATCGCCGATGTGCGGCCCTATACCAAGGAGCAATCAACCGCGTTGCTCGAGCCGTGGCTCGGCAGCGGTCTTTCGCTCGACGAATTGCCGGTGCCGCGGCTGATCGTGGTGCGTATCGCCGGCGGCGCTGCGCCCGACATCCCGCAACTGCGGCGCATGCTGACCGAGCAGGTGCCGGGCGCCGTGCTCGACGACCATCGCGGCTGGATCGAGCGCATGCGCGCGATGGCCGGCACCGCGGTGGCGGCCGGCGTGTTCATCCTGATCCTGGTGGTCGCCGCCACCATGCTTTCGGTGACCTTCGCCACCCGCGGCGCGATGGCGACCAACAAGCCGGTGATCGAAGTTCTGCATTTTGTCGGCGCCAAGAACGGCTACATCGCCGGACATTTCCAGCGGCATTTCCTGCTGCTGGGTCTGCAAGGCGGCGCCGTCGGCGGCGGCGTTGCCATCGTGCTGTTCGCGCTGGCCGGCGTCGTCAGCCGCTGGTTCACCGGCAGCGCCGGCACGGATCAGACGGCGGCGCTGTTCGGCTCGTTCTCGATCGGGATCGGCGGCTATGCCGCGGTACTCGGGCAGGTGGTGCTGATCGCGGTGGTCACCGCCGTGACTTCGCGGCATACGGTCAACCGCACGCTGGAGGCGATCGACTGAGATGCTGGGCGCGTTCGCACGCTGGATCGGCTTCCTCACCATGATGGCCGCCGCCGCCGGCGCGGTGCTGCTGGCCGGCGGGTTCTTCTGGTTCGTCTCGCTCATCCCCGGCGAAGAAGTGCAACTCGACCGCAGGGCCGACGGCATCGTGGTGCTGACCGGTGCCGCCGCGCGCATTCCCGACGCCATCGAGTTGTTGGCGGAGAAGCGCGGCAAGCGGCTCTTGATCAGCGGCGTCTACCGCGCCACCAAGTCGCGCGAAATCGGGCGGATCACGCCGCTTTATTCAGAATTCTTCTCCTGCTGCATCGATCTCGATCGCTCGGCGCTCAACACCTTCGGCAACGCCCTCCAGACCAAGCGCTGGGCGCACGAACACAACTTCAATTCGTTGATCGTCGTGACCTCGAACTGGCATATGCCGCGGGCCATGGCGGAACTCGGGCATCAGCTGCCCGAGGTCACGCTGATTCCCTATCCGGTGATTTCGGCGAAGTTGAAAAAAGATCCCTGGTGGTCGAACCTCACGACCGCGCGCCTGCTGTTCGCGGAATATCTGAAATACCTGCTCGCATTGACGCGTATGCACATCGATACCGACAGTTGACGGAGCGCGCCATCGTGCTGAACCTCGTGCGCTCCATCGTCTTCAACGCGCTGTTCTACCTGAACACGGCTTGCTGGCTGATCCTGGGACTGCCGACCTTTTTCCTGCCGTATCGCGCGACCATCTGGATCGCGAAATCCTGGAGCCGGGTGAATCTGGTGCTGCTGCGCACGGTCGGCGGCATCGGCTGCGAGGTGCGCGGCCGTGATAAAATTCCGCGCGGGTCGATAATCGTGGCGTCAAAGCACCAGTCTGCGTGGGAGACCTTCGCGCTGTTGCCGCTTTTCGACAATCCGCTGTTCATCGTCAAACGCGAACTGATGTGGATTCCGATCTTCGGCTGGCTCATGCGCAAGGGCCGCATGGTGCCGGTCGACCGCGGCGCCGGCTCGCAGGCGCTGATTGCCATGACCGAGCGCGCCCGCATCGAACTTTCCGAAGGCCGCCAGCTCATCATCTTTCCGGAAGGCACGCGGCGCCCGGCCGGCGCCGAGCCGCGCTATAAATACGGCGTCGCGCATCTTTATGCGGCCGAAGGCGTGCCCTGCTTGCCGGTGGCGCTGAATTCCGGACTGTTCTGGCCGCGCCGCTCGCTCCTGCTCCGGCCCGGCACGATAATCGTCGAAATCCTTGATCCGATCGCGCCCGGCCTCGACAAGGATGCGTTTTTCGAGCGGCTGCGCGGCACTATCGAAGACGCGACGGCCCGGCTGCTCGCCGAAGGCAAGACATCCTAATCGGACTCGTGCGTGCCCCGGAGCCGCTCGGCCAGCAGGTGCAGTTCCTCGTCGCGATAACCCTGCGCCTCGATTTCCTTTACGGTGGCCAAGACGTAGTCGCGGTTGTTGCCGGAGCGCCCGTGGCCTTGCCGCACCAGGTGCAATTGCCGCTCCAGCGGCAGCCGGCCGGCATATTGCTGGTGGCCGCGGTCGACCATGTAGCAGAGCGCGTGCACGCTCTGCTGCGGGTCATCGTCGAGCCAGATTGCGCGCTGGGTTTCGCGATAGACGAGCGTGATCTGCTCGCGCGCGCGTAAATACGCGATCGTTTCGATGCGCCTGTCGCCCGCCACCCGGTAGGCAATGCCGCGGCAATTTCCGCCGCGGTCGAGGCCGAGCACCAGTCCGGGCTTTTCGGGCGTGCCGCGGTGGACGAAGGAATAGACACAGAGCGCCCGGTGGGCGCCGACCAGGCGGGCATGGCGCCGCTCCAGGACGTCGAATCCCGGCCGCCACATCAGCGAGCCGTAGGCGAAGACCCACAGATCGGCGCCGGTTTGGTCGATGGGTGTCTGCATCGGCGGTGGAAATCGGCCCTCATTGGTGGCACAGGGCCCGGCGGCTGGCGCCTGTAACAAGCGCCGAGCCCCCGTGCAACTCGACGACCAGGGGTGAGGGCGTAGAAACGCCGTATTCGCGCAGTTTACAGCCGTCATGGATAGCACTCCCATGCCGCGCCGGCGCATGTGGCGATACATCACGCTGATGATCCTGGTCGCCGCCCTGTTCGGCGGTTGGAGCTGGTTCTGGTATTTCGCCGCCGGCAAGGCGCAGGTCGCGGTCGAGGGCTGGCGCGCGCGCGAAGCCAAAGCCGGCCGCGTCTATAATTGCGGCTCGCAGACCACCGGCGGCTATCCGTTCCGCTTCGAGGTGAATTGCGACAAGGCCTCGGCGGAGTTCCGCAGCAACCAGCCGCCGGTCGAGGTCAAGACCGGCAGCATTCTGGTGGCCACGCAGGTCTATGACCCGACACTATTGATCAGCGAAATCAACGGCCCGCTCACGATTGCCGATATAGGCCAGGCACCGAAGATCATCGCCAATTGGAAGCTCGGGCAATCGAGCGTGCGCGGCACGCCCAAATCGCCCGAGCGCGTCTCGCTAGTGTTCGATGAACCGGTGGTCGACCTGGTGAACGGCGACAAGACGATCAACCTGCTGCGCGCCAAACGCATCGCGGCGCACGGCCGCATCGCCGCGGGCTCCGCCGCCGACAACCCGGTCATCGAAATCGTTTTCCGGCTCGATCACGCTTCAGCGCCCGCCTTCAATCCAGCGACGGTGGCCCCGGTCGACGCCGATATCACCGGTGTCCTGCGCGGCCTGGGCGATTTCTCCCCCAAGCCGTGGCGCGAGCGCTTCCGTGAACTGCAGAAAAAGGGCGGGCGCATCGACATCACGCGGGCGCGCGTACGCCAAGGCGAGACGCTGGCCGTCGCCAGCGGCAGCCTGTCGATCGATCCCAACGGCCAGCTCGACGGAAAGCTCAACGTCACCGTTGCCGGGCTGGAGCCGTTTCTCGTCGCCATCGGTGCGGCGAAGGCCGTGCAGAAATCGCCGAAGATGGACAAGGTCGCCGGCATGCTCGACCGCCTGGCGCCGGGCTTAGGCGACGTCGCGCGCGAACAGGCCGGCGCCAATCTCTCGCTCGGCATCAGCATGCTCGGCCAGCCGGCCACGCTCGAAGGCCGCAACGCGGTCACCCTTCCGCTGCGTTTCAAGGAGGGGACGGCCTATCTCGGCCCGATCGCGCTCGGCTCGACGCCGGCGCTGTTCTAGGCCGTCAGGTCACTGACGTGATGCCAGATCGCGCCGGCGGCCAGTCCGCCGATATAGGCCCAGCCAAACATGCGATCGTGCTGCAGACAGACGCGATGATACCAGAGCGGCCAACCGACATAGCCGTCCGGCGGCGCCGCCGGGCGCGGCCGGCTCATGATCTTGATGGCGTGAACCGCGCGGGGAACGGCAAGGACGATCAGCGCCGCAAATGGCGTTAGCCGTCCAAGAACGATCAGGATGGCGACGATCACGTAAATCGCGCAGATCACGGTGAGGTTCAGCGCGCGCGCGGCGCGCTCCCCGATCAACACCGGCAGGGTGCGAATGCCCCTGGGAGAATCGAAGCTCATCTGGTCGATGTGCTTGCCGGTCAGGATCGACATGACGCCCAATCCATACGGAAGCGAGGCGAGCATCGCGTCGGTCGACAGTTGACCGGAAATCATCGCGAAACCGCCGCCGATCATCAGCGGGCCCCACACCAGCAACACGGCGACTTCGCCCAGGCCGATACTCTTCAGCGGCGTCGGTGCGGCGTCATACAGGAACAGAAGCGAGACGCCGGCGACGGCGAATGCGACCGCCATCCAGCCGCGTTCGAAAATAAAGTATGCCGTAATGCCGAGGCCGATGACGGCAAGCAGCGCAAGACCCGTGAGCAGCGTGCGGCTGTCCAGCATGCCGCTGGCGAGCGGGTGCACGGTGTAGCGCATCCGAGGCGAGTCCGGCGTGTCATGCCCGCGCGTGAAGCCGAAATAGTCGTTGCTCAGGTTGCTGATCATGTGGGCGACGACAAATCCGACCAGCACGCCGATGAAACTCACCCAATCGAACCGGCCGGCGTCCGCGGCCAAGAGACCGGCGATAACCGCGGCCTGGGCGGAAATGACGAGGATGACGCTGCGCGCGGCATAGAGAAACAGCGCCACGCGGTCCAGATTGGGGATGTCCTGAACGCCGGGCTTGTAGAATCCCGTAAAGGCTCCCCACCACAGGCTAGGCTTCAATGCGTTCATGGCTGGCTTCGTCCCCTCGACGGAAAGGGTTTAGCAGTCACTCGTCGGACGCGTAAGGCTTCGGCAGCGCCGTTTGAGGCAGGTCCGGGTGAGGGCGGCCGAAATCCGGCGAGGCCGAATCCTGCCCGATATCGACGATACCTTTGCGGATCGCGCGCGCGCGCGCGAAATGTTCATATAGCGCCTTGCCGTCGCCGTTGCGGATCGCCTTGGTCAGCAGTGAAACGTCCTCGTTGAAGCGGCCGAGCATTTCCAATACCGCGTCCTTGTTGGCGAGGAACACGTCGCGCCACATGGTCGGATCGGAGGCCGCGATGCGGGTGAAATCGCGGAAGCCACCGGCGGAAAACTTCAGCACCTCCGATCGCGTGACGTGTTGCAATTCGTCGGCAGTCCCGACGATCGTGAAGGCGATCAGATGCGGCAAATGGCTGGTGACGGCGAGCACCAGGTCGTGGCGTTCGGCCGTCATGGTTTCAACATTGGCGCCGAACAGGCGCCAGAATTCCGTGAGCTTGTCGACCGCATTCTGATCGGCGCCCTTCGGCGGCGTCAGGATGCACCAGCGGTTGACGAACAATTCCGCAAAGCCCGCGTCGGGCCCGGAGTATTCGGTGCCGGCCACCGGATGGGCCGGCACGAAATGCACGTTCTTCGGCAGGTGCGGCTCCATGTCCCGAATGATGGAACCCTTGACCGAGCCGACGTCGGAAACCGTTGCGCCGGCTGCCAGATGCGGGCCGATTTCCTTGGCGACCGCGCCGCAGGCACCGACCGGAACGCACAGGATGACGAGGTCGGCGCCTTCGACCGCGGCGGCATTGTTCTCCACCACCTGGTCGGCGAGGCCGAGCTCGGCCACGCGCTTGCGCGTTTCGGGCGAACGCGCGGTGGCGACGATCGAGCCGACGACGCCTTGCGCGCGCGCCGCGCGCGCGATCGAGGAGCCGATCAGCCCGACGCCGATCAGCGCCAGCCGGTTGTAGAGGGCGGCCGGTTTGCTCACGCTGTCTTTCCCAAAAATTCTGCCAGCGCTTTCACCGTCAGCCGGTTGGCTTCTTCCGTGCCGACGCTCATCCGCAATGCATGAGGCAGCTTGTAAGCGGAGACCTGGCGCAGGACGAGCCCGCGCTTGGTGAGGAAAGTGTCGGCGTTCTTGGCGGTCTTCTCGTCGGCGAAGTGGATAAGCACGAAATTCGCCGCGCTCGGCGTCACGGTAAGGCCAAGCTTGGCGATTTCTTCCGAGAGCCAGCCGAGCCACTTCGTATTGTGCTCGCGCGAGTGCTCCACATGGGCGGTGTCGCGGATGGCGGCGATTCCGGCCGCGATCGCCGGTCCGTTGACGTTGAACGGTCCGCGGATGCGGTTGACAGCGTCCACCACATGCGCCGGTCCATATAGCCAGCCGAGGCGCAGTGCCGCCAGTCCGTGGATCTTCGAGAAGGTGCGCGTCATCACCACGTTGCCGGTGGTGGCGACCAGCTCGATGCCGGATTCGTAGTCGTTGCGCCGGACATATTCGGCATAGGCCGCGTCCAACACCAAGAGAACGCTCGCCGGCAGCGCGCGTTGCAGCCGCTTGACCTCGTCGAACGGCACGTAAGTCCCGGTCGGATTGTTCGGGTTCGCCAGGAACACGAGCTTGGTCTTCGGCGACACGCATTTGAGGATGGCGTCGACGTCGGCGGTGTAATTCGTCTCCGGCGCGGCAATCGGCTTGGCGCCGGTGCCGAGAGTGGCGATCGGGTAGACCAGGAAACCGTGGGTGGTGTAGATCGCTTCGTCGCCATCTTTCAGATAAGCGCGCGCCAGCAAATTGAGCAGGTCGTCGGAGCCGGCGCCACAGACGATACGGTCGGGATCGAGGCCGAAGGCTTCGCCGATTGCTTCCCGTAATGCCGAAGCCGAGCCGTCCGGATAATCGTGCAGGTAATCGCCGGCCGCGCGATAGGCCGCAATGGCGTGCGGGCTCGGCCCCAGCGAGGTCTCGTTGGAGGAAAGCTTGTGCACCTTGGCGACGCCCGGCGCCGTGCTCTTGCCCGGCACGTATGGGGCGATATCGAGCACGCCGGGTCGCGGTTGCGGTCGGGTCGCGGTCATTCGATAATTCCGAACGGTCAGCTCTTATTCATTGCGCATGATCTTGTCCGAAAACCGGTTCCGGCTTTTCGGGATCATGCGCGATCGGCGGCAACCGTATAGCGGGTTGCGTGGCTGCCGACGAGGGCCGCCGAACGCACCGTGGCGCCGGCCTTAACCAAGGCCGCGCTGATGGTTTCGAGGCTCACGCCCTTGGGCAGCGTCACCAAAAGGGCGGCGCCGTCGAAGGCGCGGTCGGGCACGGCGATGAAATCGGCCAGCATGGAGAGTGCCTCGGCCGGCGTCGCGCCCCAGCCGGAGACGCGCACGCTCCAGACCGCGGCTTCCGTCGCCATGGCGTCGGCGGCGACGCGCGAGAGCACGAACACCGGCATGGCTGCCGGATGATCGGCGCGCTCGACGAAGGGCAGGCGGGCGATGATCTTGGGCGCGGAATCGAATTCGAGCGCGCTCCACCACGCACCGGCGCCCGGCACGGCCAGCGCCGGCACCAGGCCGAGATCGCCTTTCGAGGTGGAGACGGCGGCCACCACCGCGGCCGCGCCCATATGCGCCACGAACGGCACCGTGAAACCGAAATGAAAGCGGGCTGAGTCCCGCATCAGCGCGTCGCCCGCCGACAGGTCGGCATGCACGGAAAACGGCGCCTGGATAAAGGTGAAGGTCGAGATGATGACGCGCCAGATGCTCTCGACGGTATCGAGCGGAAGAATGCCTTTATGGCGCTTGACCAGACCGCGCATCATCTCGGCCTCGCGCGCCGGACGGAACGCGGAGCCGGTTTCCGAGCTGCGCTTGACCGCGATCAGCCGGTCGATGATCTCGCTGCGCTCGATCAGGAGCTGGTGCATCGCCTCGTCGATACGGTCGATCTCCTTGCGCAGATCGTCCAACGAGGGCGTTTCGGGTCGCTTCGCCATAGCGGCATTGATAGGTGGGCCGGGGCTTGAAATCAAAGAAAACGTTGGCCGGCGTCCGGCCGGTTGACAGTCAGGCCCCATCTCCCTAAACGCCCGCGACCGGAACATGCTATATTTCCCGGTTAACAGCGCACCGGGAGCGCTTGAAGCGACATGGTCGAGGCCAATCTGAGCAGCCCGCGCGGCAAAAAAGGTGCGCCGCGCGAAGCCGACAATCCGCACGAGTCGCTTGTCGCCCATTTCGGCGCCGACAAGCCGCTGGCGCTCGACGCCGGCGTCGCGCTCAGCCCCTTTCAGATCGCCTACAAGACCTACGGCACGCTCAATGCCGCGCGCAGCAATGCGGTGCTGGTCTGCCACGCGCTCACCGGCGACCAGCACGTGGCGAGCGTGCATCCGGTGACCGACAAGCCGGGCTGGTGGGAAACCATGGTCGGTCCCGGCAAGCCGATCGATACGGAGCGCTATTTCGTGATCTGCCCGAACGTGGTCGGCGCCTGCATGGGCACCACCGGTCCGTCGTCGACCAATCCGGCGACCGGCAAACCGTGGGGCCTGGAATTTCCCGTCATCACCATCCGCGACATGGTGCGGGCGCAGGCCATGCTGCTCGACCATCTCGGCATTGAATCATTGTTCTCGGTGGCCGGCGGCTCCATGGGCGGCATGCAGGTGCTGCAATGGGCGGCGAGCTATCCGAACCGCGTGTTCTCGGCGCTGCCGATCGCCTGCGCCACCCGCCATTCGGCGCAGAACATCGCGTTTCACGAGGTCGGCCGCCAGGCGATTATGGCGGATCCCGATTGGCGCGGCGGCCGCTATCACCTGGAAGGCACCAACCCGCGCCGCGGGCTGGCGGTCGCGCGCATGGGCGCGCACATCACGTATCTGTCCGACGCCGCCTTGCACCGCAAATTTGGCCGCAAGTTCCAGGACCGCCAGAATCCGACGTTTTCGTTCGACGCGGATTTCGAAGTGGAATCGTATCTGCGTCATCAAGGCTCTTCGTTCGTCGAGCGTTTCGACGCCAATTCCTATCTTTATCTCACACGCGCTATGGACTATTTCGATCTCGCCGCCGACTACGGCGGCATGGTGGCGAATGCCTTCAAGGGCACGCCGACGCGCTTTTGCGTGATCTCATTCACCTCCGACTGGCTGTTCCCGACCGTGGAATCGCGCGCCATCGTGCACGCGCTCAATGCCGGCGGCGCGCGCGTTTCGTTCGCCGAGATCGTCACCGACAAGGGGCACGATGCGTTCCTGCTCGAGGAGCCGGAACTGTTCGACATCGTGCGCGGCTTCCTCGACGGCGCCGGCAAGGCGCGCGGCCTGGCGGCGCGAGCCAAGGCGAAATGAGCATGCTCAAGCGCGCCAATCCGGACCTGACGGTCGCCAATATCGCGCGCAATGCCGGCGGCGCCCGCGTCGACCTGGTGCTTGTCGCCGAAATGGTTGCGCGCGGCGCCAAGGTGCTCGACGTCGGCTGCGGCGACGGTGAATTACTCCAGCTGTTGAGCGAGAGCCGCGGCGTCGATGGCCGCGGCATCGAGCTCTCGCGCGAGGGCGTCAACGAAGGCGTCGCCAAGGGCCTGGCGGTGATCCAGGGCGACGCCGACACCGATCTCGCCGATTACCCGGACGACGCCTTCGATTACGTGATCCTGTCGCAGACGCTGCAGGCGACGCGCCATCCGCGCGTTGTGCTCGAGCACATGCTGCGCATCGGCCGCCGCGCCGTGGTGTCGTTTCCGAATTTCGGTCATTGGCGGGTGCGGCTGCAATTGCTGTTGTACGGGCAGATGCCGCAGACCGACATCCTGCCACATAACTGGTACGACACGCCCAACATCCACCACTGCACCATCAAGGACTTCGTCCAGCTCTGCGCCGAGACAGGGGTCAAGATGGAAAAGGCGGTGGCGCTCAACGCCTGGGGCAGCCCCTTGCGGCTGAATGCGCCCTGGTGGTTCTGGAACCTGTTTGGGGAGCAGGCCGTTTTTCTGCTTAGCCGCAAGGGCTGACGCGCCGGCCTTTGGCGGCTCAGCGCCGCTGCCACATTGTTGCACTGCAACTTAACTTTGTTGCAATTGCACAACGACTTGTAAATTGAGTAATTTCCGCAACTATTATTGTATTCAACAAATAATATGAAGTATTCATTGCGTAGTTGTGCGAATAACTCTCTTCGTCATATGCATTAATGCGGCATGCCCGCTATGCGTTACATAGAAAGACCTTTCATTCATCACGAAATGGCCATGCTCTGACGGCCTCTAGGACCCGTCACGCGCCTCCGACTCTATCCGGGTTGGCAGCGTTGCTTTTACGAAACGGGGACTAAACCTGATGAGACTTACGAAAAAACGGGCGACGTTATTGTTGTGTTCGGTGGCGGTGGCGGCGCTCGCCAGTACCGCTATCGCAGGACCCGTGCATCGCCATCACGCCGCGGGCGTGGCGGGGCCGGCCATGGCGGCCGGTGACCAGTTGCACACCTTCCAGCAGCAGGCCGCGCAGGCGCGGGGCGAGCGCCGGGGCCGGCGCGTCCAGCACAGCGCGGCCTCCGGCACGCGTAGCCTTGCGCAGGCACGCGCTGCGGCGCAGTCGCACGCGAACTCGGCCTATGGCGGCTTCACCAGCAATTCGCTGGTGGCGGAGGCGCGCAAATATATCGGCACCAATCCGACCGGGCGTCGCAGCCTGTGGTGCGGCGCCTTCATGGACATGGTGCTCAAGCGCACCGGCCATTCCGGCGGCGGCAATCTCGCGCGCGGCTATTCGCACTATGGCCGCCGCATTTCCGGCCCGCAGGTCGGTGCCATCGCGGTGATGGGCCGCCGCGGCGGCGGCCACGTCGGCGTGGTCAGCGGCATCGACGCCAACGGCAATCCGATCATCGTGTCAGGCAACCACAATCACACGGTGGCGGAGTCGGTCTATCCGCGTTCGCGTATTTCGGCCTATGTGATGCCCGGCGGCTGACGCCGCCGCGCATTGTCGAAAACAGCGCCCCGCTGGCGAAGCGGGGCGCATTTTTTTTGACACCAGCGTCAGCGCCAATGCGACGATCGGAGCCGGCTTTCGGAGAGGGTTATGCGGCTAGGGAAACTGCGTCGCCGACCGCTAGCTCACCGCCCGCCACCACCTCGGCATAGATGCCGCAATCGGCGTGGCTGAAATTCTGCTGCAACGTCATTGGAATGTTCAGGTCGCGGGTGCCGGTCGCCGGATCGACGTTGGTGGCCGCGCAGCGCACGATGCGCTTGACGACTTTCAGCCGTACGTCGTTGCCGACTTTGAGCTCCTGGCCGAGCAAATCGAATTCGTGCCAGGCCGGCCAACCCGAAACATAAAGATTGCCGCGGAAGCGTAGCGGGTCGACCGGGGCGCCGACGAGGGTCTCGATGTCGGCGACCGAGGCCAGGTTGATGATGGATACCACCTTCTTGGCGACGTCCGAGAAGCTGTGGCCGCCGCCGGACAGTACCTTTGGCGGCCCGCGCAGTTCGTCGGCGCAGTAGGCGGCGAAGAATGACTCGATGGCAGCGCGGCCTTCCGCGGTGCGCAGGTCGCCGCGCGCGGCCGCGCGGCCTTCCGCGTGAATAACCAGGGTATGGCTGGCCTCGTCGTAGTCGGTGCGCAGCGCCGCCAGCCGCTCGTTACGCATCAGCATCAGGAAGCGGATTTTGGGGAAATAGGCGGGCGTTGCCGGGTCGAAGCCGCAGGGGCCGTTCTCGACGGCATAGAGCCGGTCGGCCGGCACCGTCTGGCCGGGCTCGAGCCGGGTGCGGGTCAGCGCCTGCGGCGTGAGGCCCTTGACCGGGTAGCGGTAGAGGCTTTTGACGGCGGGCTGCGCGGCCATGGGGCTCCCGGGGGGCGAAAAGCTGACCTATATCAAGCCGGCGGGCTCTTCAAACTGCGATAAGAACTCCAATATATGCTTCGGGACGGGCCGCCTGCGGGGACCCGCCTTTTGGACCGGTGCCTTATGGGCCGAGGGAGTTGACGCATGAATTTCGAGAAATTTACCGACCGCGCCCGCGGTTTCGTGCAATCGGCGCAAGGTTTGGCCTTGCGCGAGGGCCACCAGCAGTTCGCCCCCGACCACCTCCTGAAAGTGTTGCTCGACGACCCGGAAGGGCTGGCCGCCGGCCTGATCGACCGCTCCGGCGGCAATTCCCGGCAGGCCTTGCAGCAAGTCGAGGCGGCGCTCGCCAAGCGCCCCAGTGTTTCCGGCGGCGGCGCCGGCCAGGTTTATCTCGATCCGGCGCTGGCGCGCGTGTTCGACGCCGCCGAAAAGGCCGGCGAGAAGGCGGGCGACAGCTTCGTCACCGTCGAGCGCCTGCTCCTGGCGCTGGCGATCGAGAAGGACAGCGACGCCGGCAAGATCCTGAAAGCGGCCGGCGTCACGCCGCAGAACCTCAACGCGGCGATCGAAGCGCTGCGCAAGGGCCGCACCGCCGATTCCGCGTCCGCCGAGAACGCCTATGACGCGCTGAAGAAATACACCCGCGATCTGACCCAGGCCGCGCGCGACGGCAAAATCGACCCGGTGATCGGCCGCGACGAGGAAATCCGCCGCACTGTGCAGGTGCTCTCGCGCCGCACCAAGAACAATCCCGTGCTGATCGGCGAGCCCGGCGTCGGCAAGACCGCCATCGTCGAAGGTCTCGCCCAGCGCATCGTCAACGGCGACGTGCCGGAGAGCCTGGCCGACAAGAAGCTGCTGGCGCTCGATCTCGGCGCGCTGATCGCTGGCGCCAAATACCGCGGCGAGTTCGAGGAGCGGCTCAAGGCCGTGTTGCAGGAGGTGACATCCTCCAACGGCGGCATCGTCCTGTTCATCGACGAGATGCACACGCTGGTTGGCGCCGGCAAAGCCGACGGCGCCATGGACGCCTCCAATCTGCTGAAGCCCGCGCTGGCGCGCGGCGAGCTGCATTGTATCGGCGCCACCACCCTTGACGAATACAAGAAGCACGTCGAGAAGGACGCGGCGCTCGCGCGCCGCTTCCAGCCGGTGTTCGTCTCCGAGCCGACGGTGGAAGACACGATCTCGATCCTGCGCGGGCTGAAAGACAAATACGAGCAGCATCACGGCGTGCGCATTGCCGATTCCGCGATCGTCGCCGCCGCCACGCTGTCGAACCGCTACATCACCGACCGCTTCCTGCCCGACAAGGCCATCGACCTGGTGGACGAGGCAGCCGCGCGGCTGAAGATGCAGGTCGATTCCAAGCCGGAAGAGCTCGACACCATCGACCGCGAAGTGGTGCGGCTGAAGATCGAACAGGAAGCGCTTAAGAAGGAAAGCGACCCCGGCTCGAAGGAGCGGCTGAAGAATCTGGAAGGCGAATTGAAGAGATTGGAAAAACAATCGGCCGATCTCACCAGCCGCTGGAAGTCGGAAAAGGAAAAACTGGGCTCGGCGACCGAGCTCAAGAAACAGCTCGACGATGCCCGCAACGAACTCGCGATTGCCCAGCGCAAGGGCGAGTACCAGAAGGCCGGCGAACTGGCCTATGGCCGCATCCCCGAGCTGGAAAAGAAGCTCAAGGATACTGAAACGACGGAAGAGGGCCGCGGCGCCATGGTCGAGGAGACCGTGACCGCCGATCACGTCGCTGGCGTGGTCTCGCGCTGGACCGGCGTGCCGGTCGATCGCATGCTCGAAGGCGAGAAAGAAAAGCTGCTGCGCATGGAAGACGAGCTCTCCAAGCGCGTCGTCGGCCAGAAGGAGGCCGTGCAGGCCGTCTCCACCGCCGTGCGCCGCGCCCGTGCCGGCTTGCAGGACCCGAACCGGCCGATCGGCTCGTTCATGTTTTTGGGCCCGACCGGTGTCGGCAAGACCGAGCTGACCAAAGCGCTCGCCGCCTATCTGTTCGACGACGAGAACGCGCTCATCCGCATCGACATGTCGGAATACATGGAGAAGCATTCGGTGGCGCGGCTGATCGGCGCGCCTCCCGGCTATGTCGGTTATGAAGAAGGCGGCGCGCTCACCGAAGCGGTGCGGCGCCGGCCCTATCAGGTCATTTTGTTCGACGAGATCGAGAAGGCGCACCCGGATGTGTTCAATGTGCTGTTGCAGGTGCTCGACGATGGCCGTCTGACCGACGGGCAGGGCCACACCGTCGATTTCCGCAACACCTTGATCGTGATGACCTCGAATCTCGGCGCCGATTTCCTGGTCAACCAGCCGGAAGGCGAGGACACCGACGCGGTGCGCGATCAGGTCATGGGCGTGGTGCGCTCGGCCTTCCGACCCGAATTCCTCAACCGCGTCGACGAGATCATCCTGTTCCACCGGCTGAAGAAGACCGAGATGACGCGCATCGTCGACATCCAGATGGAGCGGCTGCAGAAGCTGTTGGACGACCGCAAGATCGTGCTCACGCTCGAGCCGCGCGCGCGCGAGTGGCTGGCCGACAAAGGTTGGGATCCGGCCTACGGCGCCCGGCCCTTGAAGCGGGTGATCCAGAAGTCGGTGCAAGACCCGCTCGCCGAGATGATCCTCGCCGGCACCGTCAAGGACGGCGAAAAGGTCGCGGTCTCCGCCGGCAAGCAGGGCCTCACCTTCAACGGCAAGCTGGCGCAGGCGGCGTAATCTCAACAACCGCTCGTCCCCGCGAAAGCGGGGACCGAGTTCTATCTTCTCGTGAGGAGGCTAGATTCCCGTTTGCGCGGGAATGAGCGGCGTTTGGATCACCGCGTCGCCACGCGCGCGGGCTTACGCGCGATGATGCTGTCGAGGCGCTCGCGTTCCTGCTCGAAGGCGGTGAGAATGGAGCCTCGCAATTCGCGGCCGCGCGGCAGCTTGATGCGCATGGGATCGACGAAGCGGTCGTTGATGCGGATCTCGAAGTGCAGATGCGAGCCGGTCGACAGGCCGGTGGAGCCGACGAAGCCGATCAACTGGCCCTGGCGCACGTGCGCGCCTTCCTGCACGCCGCGGGCATAGCCGCTCATATGGCCATAGGCGGTCTCGTAGCCGTTGTGGTGGCGTACCAGGATGAACTTGCCGTAGCCTTTTTCCCGGCCTTCCTTCTCGATCACGCCGTTGCCGGCGGCGTAGATCGGCGTGCCGCGCGGGGCCGCCCAGTCGACGCCGGTATGCATCTTGACGTAGCCCAGGATCGGATGGCGGCGCAGGCCGAAGCCGGAGCGCATGATGCCTTCCGCCACCGGCTTGCGCACCAGGAACTTCTTCGCGCTCTTGCCGGCGCCGTCGTAGTAGTCGATGACGCTGTCGTCCGGGGTCTGGAAACGATAGAGCTTCTTGGTTTCGCCGCCGACGGTGAGTGCCGCAAAAAGCACGTCGTTGCGGTGGTCGGTTTTTTGATCTTCGTCCCCGCCGCCGAAGAGCACTTCAAACGAGTCGCCCGGCTGCACCTTGCGTTGGAAGTCCACGTCGAACGAATAGATGCGGATCAGGTCCTCGATGACCTGACGCGGAACCTGATCGCGCAGCGCGGTCTCGTAGACGCTATGATAGAGGTCGACGCCGGTTGCGGCGACCTGGTCGATGCCGCGGTCGCCGTTGTCGGCCACCTCAGTGTCGACGTTCGCGGCGTCGACCGAAACATATTGCCCGGTATCGGACAGCGCCGCGACGGCGTCGATCACGCCTTCATCGGCGACGATCACGCGCACCGGCTGCAGTCGCTTGGAATTGGGCACGGGCGAGAGCAGAACGCGCAGCTTCTGGCCTTCCGAGATGCCGCCGGTCTGGCCGTAGCCGCCGAGCGCATTGGCAATGGCCGCGATTTCCTCGGGCGTGGCGCCAAGTGTTTTCAACACGCTGGCGACACTGTCGCCTTTCTTGGCCACGATCACCCGCTCGTTGAAAGGATTGCCGCCGGTCGTCTCTTCGGTGGTCTTCGGCAGCAGCGTGATATTCTCAGGCACGACGCGCGCTTCGAAACCGGCATAGGGGTCCACGTTTCCCGCACCGGCATAGGCCAACTTGATGCCGGTGACGTTGGCCGCGGTCGGAAGTTGACTGGCGGCTTTCGCGCTCCAATCGGCGGTCTCCTTGACGCGTGCCAAGACTTCGTCCTTCGGCGTCAGCAACGCGATCCTGAGCTTCGGCATCATCGGCGCGATATCGCGCATCACGAACGCCACTTCGGCATCCGGCTGGGCGGCGGGTGGATTTTCGGACGGGGCACCGCCGGGCGCGGACTCGGCGAGCAGGCGCTGCGGATTGAAAGTCGGGATATCGGCGGAGAGACTGGGAGCTGCGAGCGACAAATTGCCGGCGATGCGCAGGAAGGGGCGCACGCGGACCACCTCGTGATTGCCCTGGCGCGAGATGGTGGAGACGCGAATGAGCTGGCGCGTATAGGAAGGTTCTTCCACCGTCGGCAGCCGGTCGCTCTTGCGCGACACGCCGAGCCTGTCGCCGGCGGTGCCGAGCGCTCCGCGCAGCGCGAGCTCAACGCGTTCCGGCAGCGCCGCAAAGTTGGTCTCGCCGTCAAGCGATGTAAAAACGGCGCCGCCCATGAGAGCAGCGCCGCACAGTGCGGTCAGGATGGTGCCGGCGAACCACTGCACCGAAATGCGGCGGCGGTCGACGAAGCCGCCGGTGCCGCCGTCGACCGACAGCGGTGGTTCATTGCCGAGTTCGACGGCCGCGGCCTGCCGTGATCGGTCTGCG
>CAWFEO010000009.1:47500-52616 GCA_963814885.1 uncultured Alphaproteobacteria bacterium
TCGGTGAGGGTCGGGTCCATGGCCTGAGCGTTTCCATTTGTTTTCGTGTTGAGGGTAGCGGTTGCGCGCAGTCTAGCCGACGGGAAACGTCTTTGCAGACGGAAAAAACCGGCACGCCATCGCAATCGCGTTATTTGAAAGGGAGAAAATATTGCTACAACGCGCTGCCGCAAGCGTGTTTTTAGCCCCTGCGCGTCCGTCTTGCCGCCCACAGCGCCGCGATGCGGCGGCGAAACGCTTTCGGCTTTTCCGCGAACAGGCGGCCGGATAGACGCGCCGCATTCTTCAGATGCGTCGCGCGGCGTCCCTCGATCAAGGGCGTCATCCGCGAGCGCCAAGGCGCCAGCGGATGATGCGGCGCCATGAGGTTGCTCAAGACCGCGAGATCCTGGCAGGCGCCGAGCTGGTTGCGCAATCGCTGGGCTTCCTCGGCCCAGACCTTGCCGAGCCGCGGCCACAGCGGCTCGAACAGATCCATCTGGTGGCGGTGCTCGACCACGCGCCGGCGCAGGTCGTGCAGGTGCTCGGGCTCGACGCTCGGCCAGTCGTCGGGGATGAGCTGGCGCGCGCGCCGGTAAGTCGCGATCAGTCCGTCGGCGATGGTGTCGAACTCGATCGTCTTGAGCGGCCAGCGCTCGAGCGAGAGCGTGGCGTAATCGAGATAGCGCGCCAGCCGCTCGCGCATCTCCTCGGTAAAGCTCGTTTTCTCTGCGGCATCGCGCATTTCGGTGAGGCGTTTGCGGATCGTCTCCGCCGAGGTGGCGGAGAACGGCACGTCGCTTTTTTTCAGGTCGTTGAGGGCATCGAGCGCCGATTGGGCGTCGCGCGCGCCGGTAAGCGCCCGCATCAGTTCGCGCGCCTCCGCCCGCATCTGTTCGGCCGGCTGGCCGAGGGGGCGCGCAAGCAGGCGCATGAGGGCGCGCCAGCGTTTGAGCGCCTTGCGCACGTCATGCACCGCCTCGGGGTCGCTGAGCTTGGGGTCGGTCAGGGCCTGGCGGGCGTCGGCGATAATCGACTGCGCGGCAGCCACCAAGCCGTCGCCGAAACCGCCGTCATCCGGAGACCCCCCCTCCATGGGCGCGTTTTGCCGCGGCTTGATGACAAGTTGATGAAATCGGCCGCTTTCTGCCCTTCCCATTGCCACCTGCCGTTGCTACATAGCCCTCGAAACGCGCGGGCCTTGCCCCGCGCTTCGCATTTTGACGCTCGGCGGAGCAACCCGCTAGCCAAGGATTAACGCGGGGTGGAGCAGCCCGGTAGCTCGTCAGGCTCATAACCTGAAGGTCGTAGGTTCAAATCCTACCCCCGCAACCAAATTTAAGCCCGCGACGCCAAAGCGTTAGCGGGCTTTTCCTTGGCCGAAGAGCGAAATTTGCCCCCCGCACGGTTCATTCTAGGTAATGCTATGAAGATCAACGCTTTCCCAACCTGTGTTGTCGCGTGGTGGCTAGTCCATGTCACATGCTTGGCACATGAAAAGCGGTACTTGTTCACCATGCGTTCGGGGGCGTAGAATGTTTTTTGGGTATTGCTTCGCGGCGGGATGGTCCCGATGTGCTTTGAGCGCCCACACATTAGGGTACCTAACATGCAGAATAATGAAATCTCACCTGTCCTGCGGATGGTAATCGAAATGAACAATCGGCCACGTACTAAGCAAGAGAACGAGGCCGCACGCCTTTACAATCTTGGGTACATCACTCTGGGCCAGTACCTAACGGCAAAGCGAGGCCGGTCATGAACGACAATATTTTTGAGGCAACCACCGGTCGTCACCTCGCATGGGTCGAAAATGGCAAGGTTTTCGAGGTAAACAGCGAGAAGCAGGTCGCGACGTTGCGCGATGGCGATCTCTATTCTCTGGCTGGCGAACTTGTGGGACATGTTGAAAACGCGTTCCAAGTCCACACCAGCGGAACACCTGATGCATTCCTAAAACTGCTGGCTGCGGCATAGGCAGCCATCGGCGGGGGCCCGGCATCGGAAGTAAACCGGGCTTTTGCTTTGTTTACGTGGAGGCGGGCATGGACGAACCAAGCTATGTCGTCTATTCGCGCGACTGTGATGATCCCCACCCCTTTAAGCATTTCTCGGCTCTGCCGGCTGCACGAGCGTTTGCCAACAAGCAACTTGAAACACTGGTGACGGAGCGAACGGAGATTTGGGCTGTCCATGCGGTGGACGCGAGGGCTGCGGTAGCGGCATTGAAAAAGGGAGAGGGTGAACTTGTGGAATTAAAGGCGCCGGGCACTTCGCAAGCCGAATTGCAGCGTGAGTTAGAGCGCGATTGGAAAATTGCTATCAATCGTGGCCCCAACGCCGTACTTAAATTTCTCGGGCTTGATTAGGGCGCGGACTCATTAACTCGCAGCCATAGCCGGATTGACGCAAGCTGGATGAAGGCGAGGTAATTCGCGGCGAGCTTGTCGTAGCGCGTTGCGACCCGCCGACACTGCTTTATCTTGTTAAAGAACCGCTCGACCAAATTGCGCGCACGATAGAGGTGGCGGCTGAAGCAGATCGGCTCCGTCCGGTTTCGTCTCGGCGGAATGTTCGCCCATGCGCCGTGCTCGCTCACAAACGTCCTGATCCAATCAGCGTCAAACCCACGATCAGCAAGCAGCATGGCTCCCGATTTCAGCGCAGACAGCAGGGTGAGCACAAGACGGTTGTCGTGGGCTTCGCCAGTGGTCAGCGCGAGGCGAACAGGCAGCCCACTGGTATCGACGACTGCGTGAATCTTGGTCGTCAGTCCGCCGCGCGACCGACCCATCAGTTGTTCACTGTTGCCAGCGATGCAGGCTCCGTGCTGATGCACGCGGACGATGGACGTATCAATCATCTGCACGGCTGCATCATGGCCTGCGGCCAACGCATTCATGAGCTGGTCCCACACGCCAGCCCTGCGCCAGCGAACAAAGCGATTGTAGCAGGTGGTGTATGGGCCAAAGTTGTCCGGCAGATCGCGCCACGGCGCGCCCGAACGCAGGACCCAGAAGATGCCATTGAGCACGCGGCGGTCATTTACACGCGGAACGCCGCGCGGCTTGTTCGGCAGGAACGGCTTGATGGCGGCCCATTCATAGTCGGTGAGTTCGTAGCGCATGATTCGAGGCTCCAGTTTGGGAGCTTGAATCACGCGCTGGGCGACGCCATCAACCCACAAAGGCCCATCAAGGCAGATGCCATTTGCCTGATTTCACTTCTGCTTTTGGAGCAAGAGCAGACATCGCGGATTAAAGTCCTGCGATGATTATGACGTGAATGACCCGAAGCAGACATCCGCGCGCCTGAAACACTTTGTTACAGAAAACCGGGCCGCTGAAAAACTTCCGTGACATCCGGCTGCTTAATGGGAACACCAACGGATTTGTCCGTTGCCTAGCCATTGGAGACAGTCGTGAAGAAGAGAGTATTTGTGATCGGCGGCATCGCGGCCGCCACCTTGCTGGTCGGCGGTTGGGCTTTTGCGCAGCCAGCAGGTTATGGCCCTGGCAACTTCGGTCCAGGCGGAATGATGGGCATGCGAGGCCAGATGGGCCCGGGAATGCACGGTCAAATGGGACCGGGCATGCGGGGTCACATGGGTCCCGGCATGATGGGTATGGGCCCCGGAATGATGGGGATGAACGGCGGCTCCGCAACCGCGGCGGAGCATAGCGACATTCGCGATCTGTTCTTCAACCATGAAAGCATTAAGCGTACCGTGACGAACCTCCCTGACGGCATCCGCACGGTCACGGAATCGGACGATCCGCAGGTTGCGACGACGATCAAGAAACACGTCGCGGAAATGGGAAAACGGGTCGAAGAAGGACGTGACCCAGGGTTACCGATCGAGAGCCCAGCGCTGCACTCGATCTTTCGAGACAAAGACAAAATCAAGACCGCCTATGAGACGACCGCGAAGGGAATCGTCGTCGTCCAGACTTCGACCGACGCGACCGTCGTCAAGGCTCTCCAGGATCACGCCGCACAGGTGACCGATTTTGCCCAACGCGGAATGGTCGCGGCGCATGAGGCTATGATGAAAAACGGCGGCGGTATGATGGGGGGTAGGATGCGCATGCGCGGTGCTATGGTCGAATAGCGGCGCCGGCACAAAGGCCGACAAAAGCGAGGCCCGCGATCTTGTGATCGCGTGCCGTATTGGCACCGGGCCCTCTGGCCGGTCTCAGCGTTTAGAGGCCATGGTGCTCATCTGGCCGGAGCGCCAATTGGTGATTCCTCGCAATACGCAGTTACTGCCCCCCGAGGCCGGTTATATCTCCAGCACTCGGACCGATACGGTGTTGTAGTTGGGCTGGCGACGAACGCTATTCGCGTTCGCCGCCAGCCGCCTAATCATCCACGATATCGAGGTGCGACGTCGTGAGCAGGATCAGGCGTTCATGATGAGGCGTCGCTTTTCCTCAAACTCAGCCGTGTCGATCTCGCCGCGAGCGAAACGCTGCTGCAGGATTTCCAGGGGATTGGCTGTTGCGGCGTTGGCTTCGTGTTTGTGCGAGGAACCGCACTTGCCATGACGCTGGGCGCGGTGGCCACCATTTTTCCCGCAGCATTTGCCTTTAGTTTCGGGTTGCGTTTGAACTTCTTGCATTACTTATCTCCAGTGATGCCGGATATGGTCCGGTTACATGTTGCACATGATGTCAGGAATACCGTCGGGTGCCGCCGGAATAGTTTGCCGGCTCGGGCGATGAACTTCGTCGATTTGTGAGGAGGTTCTCTGTGATGCCTGCCCGTTGGGGCATCCTGAACTGATCGATACATAGGGCGGACATGTCACAGAAGTTTTTCAACGGACCACTATTTTGTGACAATGTGTGTCGATCTTCTCCAGCGCTCAGGCAGGCCAATACTTCTGACCGCACGCAGGCGCAGCGAGGTCGGTCGCATTGGCTGCATGATCGTGGTGGCGCCAATTTGATCCACCGCAACAGATAGTCCCAAGCGCTTTGCTACTAATTTTGACCGGCCTCCCAAGGGCTCGATCTCCGTAGCGTAGCCTCCGTCGACATTTTACGGTTGCGTTCGGCTTGCTCATTCGCAACGGCATGTTGACCACGATGGCCACTGACAAATTGGTACTCGATCTGACGCTCGTACTGCCGCA
>CAWFEO010000010.1:0-4398 GCA_963814885.1 uncultured Alphaproteobacteria bacterium
CACGATCAGGAACAGGTCGGCGTCGCTCGTCGACGAGGAGACGAACAGCTTGGCCGCGATCGGGCCGGTGATCTCGGTTTCCTGCTCCAAGGGATCGGTGAGATAGGTCACACCGTCCGACAGCGCCGCCATAGGTGAGGGCGCGGTCTTCGCGCTGCGGCTTCGCGCGCAAGCTTGAGGGGCTCCGGTTCGAGATAGAACTTGGTCCATTGCGTGCGGGCGAGCGGCCATTCGTTCTCGCCGCGCTCGAGGAAGGTCTCGCCGGGATGGCGCACCTGCAGCAGCACTTTCGGCTGTTCGGCCCAGCCGGTGTCTTCGCCTTTGAGGAAATGGCCGAAGAAGCGCTTCTGCAATTGCACGCCGTAGTCGGTGTAAAATGAGGTCCAGTGCTCGTAGCCGTGTGCCTCCAGCCATTTATTTTCGGAGGCCGCGCGAACGAAGCCTTCGAAATTGCCGCGCGGGTGCAGGCCCTGGCCGCCCCAGTTCGCCGCCGACAACAGCGGCACCGTGATCTTCGACCAGTCCGGCATGCGGTCGGTCCAGAACGTGTCGGTGGCGAGCTTGTTGGGGAAGGCTTCCGCCACCCAGTCGTGGCGCAGGCTGCCGAGTTCTTCGTCGGTCAAGGTCTCGGGGCCTGATACCCATTCGCCGGTCATGCCGCTGCGCAGGCCGTTGGCGCCGCGGCCGTGCTGCACGCGTAGCACCTGCGAGGGGAACCAGCGGTGGCGCGAGGGGCAATAGATGCCGCCGTGGAAGGTGAGGTCGCGGTAGAAATCGGCGGCGCCTTCCCAGGCGCAGATGGCGGCAAGATGCGGCGGCTGCAGCGCAGCGGTCTGCCATTGGTTCATGGCGTAATAGGAAATGCCGTTGAGCCCGACCTTGCCGTTCGACCACGGCTGCGCGGCGGCCCACTCGATGCAGTCGTGGTAGTCCTTGGCTTCGCGCGGCGACCAGATGTCCAGCATGCCGGGCGAGCGGCCGGCGCCGCGGGAGTCGACGCGCACGATGGCGTAGCCGTCCGGCACCCATTTCTCCGGATCGACCACTTCCCAGTTGGCGTATTGGTTGGTCGATCCCGCCGGCACGTCGGGATGCGCTTCGCACATGTTGCGCCACTGGTCGTCGTAGAGGTCTTCGAAGCGCAGCCACTTGCCGTAGGGGCCGTAGCTCATGAGGACAGGATAATTTCCGTCGCCGATCGGACGGTAGACGTCGGCGCGCAGCACGACGCCGTCGTCCATGGCGATAGGCACGTCCCAGTCGATGCACATCCCGTCGCGGATCTCGGTCGTTTCGCGATATCCCATGGCCGCGGCCCTCGGCTGTGATTCAGTCCGTCACGAAACCGGCCGCCTGGAACTTGGCCCGGGCGGCCGGCGAAACCAGCGCCGCGACCAGGTTTGCGGCCGCATCCTTGTGCTTGCTTTCGGCGTGCACTGCCACCGCGTAGCGCGTGGTGCTCTGGATCTCAGGCGGATACGGCGCCACCAGAACCAGCCCCTTGTTTGCCAGGATTTCGCTCACCGGCCCGAGGCCGATCTCGGTCACGCCTTGGGCGACGTCCTCGAAGCCTTCGGTTCCGCGGTGGCGCAACTGCAGACGCGGCGCGATCGCGTCGGCAATGCCGATCTTGTCCATCGCCTCGGCGGTGCGAATGCCGCTCTGGCCGCCTGCGGCCGGATCGGAATACGTGACCGAGTTTGCCGCCAGCATGGCCCGCTTGAACAATTCAATGTCGGTAATGGTGGGCACCGGCTTGCCGCGCCGCACGGCGATGCCCAGGCCGATGCCGCCGAGCTGACGCACGCTTGTCGGATCGACATTGCCGGCGTCGGCCAGCGTCGCAATGCCGTCAGTGGTCGCAATCAAGACGTCGCCGGGCGCGCCACCGGTGACGCGCTGGACGATGGCGCCGGTGGTGAAGGATTCGAACTTCACCTTGTTGCCGCTCGAAGCGGCATAGGCATCGAGCAGCGGCCGCACCAGCGACTGCACCGCGCCGGGGCAATAGACAGCGAGTTCAACGGCATCGCGTCACCGCGGTCTCTTGCGCTGAATTCGGGTTGGGGCGGCCCTTAAGTCGCGCGCCGCTTGCCGGCGCTCGCCAGCGCGGCCTGCGCCGGCGCGATCACTTCGTCCAGGGCGACGACGCGGCTGTTTTCCTTCGCCGACTTGATCGCCGCATAGACCGTGGCCACGGCCAGGCAACCGTTCATCGCCGTCAGCTCGCACTCGCCGCCACTGGTGATCGCGTCGGCGAACAGTTCGAGCTCGGCCTGGAACATGTTGCCGGGTGGCACGGGCAGGTTCTCGCGGTCGCGGGCCCCTTGCCGCGCGCCTGCCGGTAGAGCGTTGCGTTCTCGTGCAGCCGGTCCGCGGTCGGCCAGAAGGTCTGGTCGATGTCGTAGAACATCAGCGCGTCCTGGCCGGTGACCCGCACGTTGAAGGTGCCGGGGCTGGTCCAGTTCGACATCACCGCGCCGAGCTTGCCGTCGGCGAAGTGCAGGGTGACGACCCATTGGTCTTCGACCTCGGCGCCGACCGGCGAATGGCGCGCCGCGCTGGCGCTTACGGCGGCGATGTCGCCGCCGAGATAACGCACCATGTCGAATTGATGGATGCCGATCTGGCTCAGCGAGCCGCCGGGCGAGCTTTCCTGGTACCAGCGCCAATCGTTGGACGAGAGCCGCAGGCCGCGGTCGTTGCAGAAGCTGGTTTCGATCTGCGTAACCTTGCCGAGCTTGCCTTCGTCCATGGCCTTGCGGATGACGCGCACGCCGCTGAGCAGCCGCGCGCAATGGCCGACGACGACGCGCACGCCGTGGGCTTGTTCGAGCGCGGCGATGGCGAGCGAGTCCTCCAGCGTGTTGGCGATCGGCTTTTCGATATAGATGTGCTTGCCGGCGCGCGCCGCGCGTTCGGCGAATTCGAAGTGGATTTCGTTGGGCAGCGCCAGCACCAGCGCGCCGATGTCCTTGTCGGCCAGCACGGCATCGGCGTCGCGCGCCGGAATGCCCAGGTCCTTGGAAAAGGTCGCCAGCCGTTCCGGATTGCGGCCGACGCAGGCGACGATATCGATCTTGTCCGATTGTGCGGCGGCCTTGGCCAGCACGCGGCCCCAGTTGCCGGGCCCGATCAAGGCCGTCTTCAAAGGCGCCATCGTTTCCCTCCCGTGCCGGTCGCAGGAAAGGCGCGATGGGCCCATGACCAAACGGCACGCGCGATCGCCGCGGCGGTGCCTCAGTGGGGGCCGATCAGGCATTTCCTCGCAGGCGCCCGCTTGTTGTTGGCTCGAAAGCGCGGGCAGTTGGCGGCAAGCCTAGACGTGCATCCGAATAGATCAACAATATTCTGGTTATTTCCGTAATAGACCGGATCAATGCTATAAGAGGGCAAGGCCGGCACCTTGCCAAGGAGCCTGACATGGAGCTGCGGCACGTCCGCTATTTCCTCGCCATCGCGGAGACACGCAGCTTCACCCGTGCCGCCGAGCGGCTGCACGTCACCCAGCCGACGCTTTCGCATCAGATCAAGCAGCTCGAGCAGCAGATCGGCACGGTGCTGTTCGAACGCGGCACCAAGGAGATCGAGCTCACGGCGGCGGGCAAGCTGTTCAAGCCTTATTGCGAGCGCATCCTGAAGGAGATCGACGCAGGCATTCTGGCCATCTCCGAACTGGAAGGACTGATGCGCGGCACCTTGCAGGTGGCCGTGTTTCACTCCTTCTCGCATTCGGTGCTGCCGCCGATCCTGGCCGAGTTTGCGTTGCGCTATCCGGGCGTGCACGTGACCACGCAACTGGTGCCGCAGGTCGGACCTGGAGCGTAATCTGCTCAGCGCCGATCTCGATTTCGCCATTTCCTACATCGCCGACGACTACGACCAGATCGTCGCGGAACCTTTGTTCGAGGAGGAGCTGGTGCTGATCGTCGGCTCCAAGCATCCTTATGCCGGCCGCAAGTTGATGCCGATGCGCGAACTGGCGACGCTGCCGCTGGTGCTGCTGACGCCCGAATTCGGCGCCCGCCAGTTCGTCGACCGTTATCTGGCGGACAACGGCTTGGCGCCGCATGTGGTGCTGGACATGAACGTCATCGAGCCCATCTTGGCGACCATCCGCCATTCGCGGCTTGCCACCGTGCTGTCGGCGGGCGCGGTCGTCGATCCGACCGGTCTGGAGGTGGTCCACCTGACCGATCCGGTGCCCCGGCGCAGCGTCGGCCTGCTGTGGCGCCGCACCGGTCACCGCTCGGCGGCGGCGCAACGCATGGCCGAAATGATCCGCGAGGCCTACGGCACGACGGAGCAGGGGCCGCACGGCGAGCCACGCGACCAACGTGCGCGGCGGCGGGAACAGTCGGTTACATAGACCTAATCTATTGCAGACATAATCAGAAT
>CAWFEO010000011.1:0-373188 GCA_963814885.1 uncultured Alphaproteobacteria bacterium
GGCGGCGATGGCAAGGCCAAAACAGACGGCAAGAAAACCGACGCCAAGACCGACAGCAAGACTGACGCCACGGCTGACGCCAAGATCGATGCGCAAGCCGCCGTTGCCAACCTCGCGCCGCCCGACACGGCCAAGCCGGTGATCGTCGCGGCGGCGTTAAACGCCACGCCGGTGCCTGCGCCAGTCGATCCCGATCCGGCGCCGTCCAAAGATGCCGCGATCGTCGCCACGCCAGCACCGACGCCCGCGCCCGTAGCCGCTGCGGCAACCGCCGCCCTCGCGCCCGCCGACGAGGCGATCGAGGTGGCGGCGCAGACAGCGCAACCGGCCGATGCCGTCGCAGCGGAGACCCGCAAGGACAAGCCGGCCGTGCTTGTGCCGGCGCTGGCCGATGCCGGCAAACCCGCCGACGATACCGGCGATACCGAAGCTTCAGCCAAGAACGCGCAATTCACGCAAGGCGACGGGAAGCCGCAGGCTGCTGGCGACGACGCCGAAAAGCAGGCTATCGCGCATGCGCGCGGCGAAACCCCGGCCAAAAGCCATCGCGCTTCCAAAGCCGACGCGCTGCAACCGGCGGCTAATGCCAACGCCAACGCCACGGCCGTCAAGCCCAGCGCCGACGTGCTGCAAACCCTCGCCGTCAACCCGCCGCCGCACAATGCGGCTGCCACGACCGCTAGTGCGGCGGCGGCCGCTGCGCCCGCACCGCAACTGGCGGCGCAAGCGCCGGTCCCGCTCGCCGGCGTCGCCATCGCCATCGCCGGCAAGGCGCTCGAAGGCAAGAACCACTTCGAGATCAGGCTCGATCCGCCCGAGCTCGGCCGCATCGAGGTTCGCCTCGACGTCGACCGCGACGGCCAGGTGACCTCGCACCTCATCGCCCACCGCGCCGACACACTCGACCTGCTGCGCCGCGACGCCGCCGGCCTGCAACGCGCCTTGCAGGATGCGGGACTGAAAACCGCCGACAACGGCCTGCAATTCTCGTTGCACGACAAATCCACCGGCCGCCAGCACGATACCGCCGACACCAAGACCGCTCAGCTCGTGGTCCAGGATGAAACACCGAATGCCGCCGAACCAACGCCAAGCGGCTATGCCCGGCTCGCCCGTCTCCGCGGCGGCCTCGATATCAGAGTGTAGGAAGCGATCATGACCGCAATCACGGCTACCCCGGTGTCTTCGACCGCCAACAGCGCATCCGGCAATCTCGACAACACGCTGATCGCCAGCAATTTCACGACGTTCCTGCAATTGCTGACCACGCAGCTCAAGAACCAGAACCCGCTCGATCCGCTCGACACCAACCAGTTCACCCAGCAGCTCGTGCAGTTCGCCCAGGTCGAGCAGCAGATCAAGTCGAACGATCAGCTCTCAAGCCTGGTGTCCCTGGAGAAAAGCGCGCAGGCCACGACCGCGCTCGCCTATGTCGGCTCCACCGTGGTGGTGGACGGCTCGACCTCCCCGCTCGCCAACGGCAGCGCGACCTGGAGCCTCAACGTCACCAAGCCCTCGACCGCGACCATCGTCATCAAGGATGCGACCGGCCAGACCGCCTATTCCGGCACCTATGGCGTCAACCCGGGCAATCAGCAATTCACCTGGAACGGCCGCGGCAACGACGGCACGCTGTGGCCGGACGGCAATTACACGCTCTCCGCTACCGCGCTCGACGCCAACCAACAGTCGGTCGGCATCTCGACCGAGGTGCAGGCCACCGTCGACTCGGTCGATCTCACCCAGAATCCGCCGTTGTTGTCGATCAACGGGCAGGACTATTCGCTGGACAAGATCAAGCGGATCGTGCGCTCCGGCACCTGACCCTCGCGCTCACACCGCGCGCACGCGGGCATCGTCCTGCATCTCGCCAATCACCGTCTCGACCGCGCGTTCGAGCACCGCCAGCTCGAACGGCTTGCGCAGGATATCGAAGCGGCCGTCGGCTAGCTGCGCGGCATCGCTGTATCCGGTGGTCAGCAGTACCGGCATGTCGGGAAATTTGTCGCGGCAGGCCTGCGCCAAAGCCAGGCCATTCATCGGGCCCGGCATCACGATATCGGAAAACAGCAGGTCGAATTGGATGCCCTGCTGCAGATGGCGCAGCGCCTCGGTGGCGTTTTCCGCCCGCACCACGCGGAAACCCATTTGCTCGAACAGCGTGCTGGTCAGTTCTGCGACCTCGCGACTGTCCTCCACCAACAGTACGGTGCCGCGCGCCTCGTCGGGCACGGCCAATTGGCCGTCGCCCAGATGCGCCGACGGCTGTGCGCGCGAACGCGGCAGATAGATGGTGACCGCGGTGCCTTTGCCCTCCTCGCTCGACAGCGTCGCCGCCCCGCCCGACTGAATGGCGAAGCCGTGCACCTGCGACAAGCCCAGACCCGTCCCCTTGCCGACCGGCTTGGTGGTGTAGAACGGCTCGAACACCCGCGCGAGCACGTCCGGCGGCATGCCGCCGCCGGTGTCGATGATGGCGAGCGCGACGTAATCGCCCTCGAGCGCGCCCGCCGCCGAGCCCGGCCTGAGCACCACGTTGCGCGCCGATAGCGTGATGGTGCCGCCGTCCGGCATGGCGTCGCGCGCATTGACCGCGATATTGACCAGCGCCAATTCGAGCTCGCCGAGATCGACGTCGACAGCCCAGATCTTGTCCTCGATATCGCAGATCAGCTCGATATTGCCGCGCAGCGACGGCGCCAGCATGTCGCGCACCGCGTCGATGTGCAGGCGCAGATCGACGGTCACCGGCACCAATGTCTGGCGGCGCGAGAACGCCAATAACTGCCGGGTCAGTCTCTCGCCGCGTCCGGCGGCGGCGCGGATCGCTTCCACCGCCTGCTTGTCCTTGGCTTCTTTCAACCGGCTTTGCAGGATCTGGGCGTAGCCCGACACGATCATCAGCAGATTGTTGAAGTCGTGCGCGATGCCGCCAGTGAGCTGGCCGAGCGCCTCCATCTTCTGGGCTTGCGCGAGCTGCCCCTGCGCCTCTTCGAGCGCCACGTGCGCGTCGTGCTGGGAGGTGATGTCGCGCACGAGCATGGCAAAACCGATCAGATCGCCGGTATCGCTGCGGATCGCGTCCAAGACTACGCTGGCAAAGAAATGGCTGCCGTCCTTGCGCGCCAACCACATCTGCGCTTCGAATTGGCCCTCACGGGCGGCGCTGATGAGCGCGTCGTCCGCCAGATCGCTGGCGCGAACTTCCTCGGGAAGGAAGACGCGGAAATACCGCCCGATGATTTCGTCTGCGCTATAGCCTTTGATACGCGCCGCCCCGTCGTTCCAGCTGCGCACGCGGCCGTCGACATCGAGCATAAAAATCGCGTAGTCGCGCACGCCCTTGAGCAACAGCCGGTAGTTCTGCTCGGACTGACGCAGCGCACGCTCGGCCTCCTTGCGCTCTGTCACGTCGAGGCAGACGCCAAGCATACGGATCGGGGCGCCGTTGTCGTTGCGCACCACCTCCCCGATGCTGTGCACATGGCGGATGGCGCCGTCAGGCCGGATGATGCGCTCCTCGTGCGTGAATTCCGTGCCCGAATTGAGCGCGCCCTTGACGCTTTCTTGCACCTGCGCGCGGTCGTCGGGATGGATGAAGCTCAGGAAAGCCTCGACCGTGCCGCCAAACCGCTTGGGCGAAATGCCGTAGATTTCATAGAGCTGGTCGGACCAGGACACGCGGTTTTTCCCGATGTCCCAGGACCAGCTTCCGAGATTGGCGATGCGCTGGGCTTCCTGCAAATGGATGTTGGCGACGGCGAGCGCGGCGGTGCGTTCCTTGACGCGGCTGTCGAGCTGGGCCTGTGTCCCGAGCAGGCTCTCCTCGGTGCGCTTACGCATCGCCACGTCCGCGCTCAGCGCCAGGCTCGGCAGCGACAGGCTGATCATGAAGGTGAGCAGCAGCAGGAAGGATTCGTTCAGCCCGAACGGTCCGAACGGTCCGGTATTTTCTACCGTGGCCCAGACCGCAAAACTGGTCACGATCACGCTGATGGTTGCGGTGTCGCGGGGCCCGCGCCGCAGCGCCGCCCATACCAGCGGCAGGATCGGCAGGAAGCCGAGTGGGCTGGAATATTCCGAGCGCGGCAATAGCGGGCTGAAGGCGATTACGCCCACCGCGACCGCCGAGCCCAGCACCGCGGCGACCGCGCCCATCTCGCGGCGGTCGAACGCGCGCCAGTTGGTCTGCGCCCACAGCACGATCACCGGCGTCACCACCAGCGTGCCGGCGGCGTCGCCCAGCCACCAAGTCACCCAAATCGGCGCGAAATTCGTCCACTGCGCAAGGCCGGCCACGCACAGCGTCACCACGCCGATCGTGGCGCCGGTCACGGTCGCCGGCCCGACGCCGACCAGGGCAAATTTCGCGATCCGCGCCGGGGTGGTGAAAGTCTCGGCGCCGCCCGACCAGCGTCCGATCAGATAGCCGCCGACCATGGCCTCCAGCGTATTGCCGAACGCGATGGCGGCGGAACTCTCGAGTGTCCCGGCGGTGGTAAAATTGGCGGCAAAGGCGCCGACCAGGATTGCCGGCCAGACTCGCAGGCCGCCCAGCAGCACGGCGGCGAGCGCCAGCCCGCTCGCCGGCCAGATCGGGCTGACGCTCGGATTGACCGAGGCGAGCCGCAGGCCGAGCTTGGCCAGCGCGAAATATACGGCCGCCACCACCACAAGCGTGACGATATAGCCGCCTATGGCGAGCCACTTTTTTAGTCCCGCGCCAGGGAACATGTTCAACGTCGCACCCCCAAATTGGGCTTGGCCCGCCCGATATTAGCCCAGCAAATGCGGTCTGTAGCATCCACCCAGCGGTAGCCCGGTGTCCTAACTGTAACCAAAAGGTTAGCGAAATCAGGGCAATGATTTGCCCCTTCACGCGGCTTGCTTAGGTAAATTTTAAGTCGCGCCTTGTAATTTTCATCTCCAGTACCTGTCAGTCGAGTCCGTGTCCTGTGAGTACAACAATGACCGAACCCCAGCGCCCGAGGGTCAAATACGTCATCGGGCCGGATGGCAGTCCGCTCACCATCGCGGACCTGCCGCCACCGAGCACCAAACGTTGGGTCATCCGCCGCAAGGCTGAGGTGGTGGCCGCCGTGCGGGGCGGCCTGTTGTCGCTCGAAGAAGCCTGCGCACGCTATACGTTGACGGTCGAAGAATTCCTATCCTGGCAATATTCCATCGACCAGCACGGCCTCGCCGGCCTGCGCACCACGCGCATACAGCAATACCGGCAATAGCCGCTCCGCTAATTTGCCATCGCGGCGCCGGCCATCGCGGCCGGCGCTTTCGTTTGCGCGGCGCATAACGCCCGCGCCGCTCGTCCCGGCCGCAGCTCCGATTCGGACCGAATGAGCCCGCGCGGGCCGCGGCGGAGAAAAAATATTCCGCATTCGCCGCATTAACCGGACGCTAACCATAAACTGGGCAAATCTTGCCGGGTGAGGCGCGCAATTCGCGCTCATTGGGTGGGACAGGCCGTGCAAGGTTTCTTCGATTTCGTGAAGTCGCTGGGTGCTGCGCGAATGGCGGCGATGGCCGCGGTGACGCTGGCGCTGATCGGCTTCTTCTCCTTCTTGATGATCCGGATGACGACGCCGCAGATGGTGCCGTTGTTCACCGATCTGGCGATGGACGACAGCTCCACCATCATCAAGGATCTCGAACGCCGGGGCATCACCTACGAGCTCAAGAACGACGGCGCCATTATCATGGTGCCGCGCGATAAGGTCGCGCGGCTGCGCATGAATCTCGCCGAGAACGGCCTGCCCAAGGGCGGCGGCGTCGGCTACGAGATTTTCGACAAGTCGGACGCGCTCGGGGCCACCAACTTTATCCAGAACATCAACCACCTTCGCGCGCTCGAAGGCGAGCTCTCGCGCACCATCCGCAGCCTCGACCGGGTGGAAGCGGCGCGCGTGCATCTGGTGATGCCCGACCGGCCGCTGTTCTCGCGCGACAAGATCGAGGCCTCCGCCTCCATCGTGCTCAAGGTCAACGGAACGCTGGCGCAGAGCCAGGTGCGCGCCATCCGCCATTTGGTGGCGACCGCGGTCAACGGCCTGAAGCCCGAACGCGTGTCGGTGATCGACGAGACCGGCAGGCTGCTCGCCGACGGCGCCGGCGACGAAAACACGCTGAACGGGGCCGGCGCCGACGAGCGCAAGGTGGCTTACGAGAATCGCGTACGCAAGGAAGTGGAAAGGATCGTCACCTCGGTGGTCGGCTCCGGCCGCGCGCGCGTGCAGATCAACGCCGATTTCGACGTCAACCGCATCACCCAAACTTCCGACAAATTCGACCCCGAAAGCCGCGTCGTGCGCTCCAGCCAGACGCGCGAGGAGAAAGCCTCCACCGGCAGCGGCAACGACGGCGCGGTTTCGGTCGGCAACGAGCTGCCCGGCGCCGGCAAGACATCGGGCGGCAATTCCAGCAGCCCGCGCGACAACAACAACAAGACCGAGGAAATCGTCAACTACGAGATCTCGCGCACCACCAAGACCGAGGTCATCGAGGCCGGCCGGGTCAACCGCATATCGGCGGCCGTCCTGGTCGACGGCACCTACAGCAAGGACGCCAAGGGCCAGGCCGTCTACAAGCCGCGCACGAAGGAGGAGATCGACCGCATCGCCGCGTTGGTGCGCACGGCCATCGGCTTCGACGCCAAGCGCGGCGACCAGGTCGAGGTGGTCAATCTGCGCTTCGCCGAAACCCCGCCGGTCCCGATCGGCACGCCGAACGGCTGGATGAGCTACCTGCAATTCACCAAGGACGACATCATGCGCGCCGCCAATCTCGGCGTCATGGCGCTGCTCGGCCTTATCGTCCTGCTCCTGGTGGTGCGCCCGCTGGTGCGCCGCATCGTGACGCCCGACGGCGTCGCCGGCAGCGACCCGGCGCTCGCCGGTATGGCCGGCACCGCCGGCGTCGCCAGCGCGATCGGCGGTGGGAGCGGCGGCGGCAACGGCACAGACGGCGTGCACATTTCCGGCGGCGGCCGAGGCAGCATCACCACGGCCGGAGGGCCCAATGTATCGATCGTCGGCAGCGACGAAGCAGTCGCCATCTCCAACCGCACCTCCGCCATGATCGACGTCGCGCAGGTGCAAGGCCAAGTCCACGCCCAGTCGGTCAAGAAGGTCGGCGAGCTCGCCGAAAAGAACCCGCACGAGGCGGTCTCCGTCATTCGCAGCTGGCTCCACGAGGACGCGGCCTAGCGCATGAACCCGAAAAGTGGGAACCGCTTTTCGAAAAAAGATCATGCGCAAAGCAAAGACGCGATGAAGGCAGTAAAGAAAACTAAACGGATCAAACTTTAGCCATGCCATCAGCCTACGCCGATAAATCCAAAGAAACCGCGGTGCGCGAGGACATCGGCGGCCTGATGGCCGAGCTCGCCAAGCGGCCGCAGGTTGCGCAGCACCGGCGCAAGCTCACCGGCCCGGAACGGGCGGCCGTGCTCATGCTCGCGCTCGGCGAGCAATACGGCGGTAAGATCTTCGGCCTGCTCGACGACGACGAATTGCGCGAAATCTCGGTCGTGATGTCGTCACTCGGGATGATCGAGTCCGAGTCGGTCGAGCAACTGCTGCTGGAATTCGTCGGGCGCATGTCGGCCTCGGGCGCGCTGCTCGGAAACTACGACGCCACCGAGCGTCTGCTTCAGCAATATCTGCCGTCCGAGCGCGTGCACGGCATCATGGACGAGATTCGCGGTCCCGCCGGCCGCAACATGTGGGAAAAGCTCGCCAACGTGCAGGAAGAGGTGCTGGCGAACTATCTCAAGAACGAATACCCGCAGACGGTGGCGGTGGTGCTGTCGAAGCTGCGCCCCGAGCACGCCGCGCGCGTGCTTTCGATTCTGCCCGAGGACCTCTCGCTCGACGTCATCAACCGCATGCTGCGCATGGAATCGGTGCAGAAGGAAGTCATCGAGCGGGTCGAGCAGACGCTGCGCACCGAATTCATGTCCAACCTGTCGCAGACCCGCCGCCGCGACGCCCACGAGGTGATGGCCGAGATCTTCAACAATTTCGACCGCCAGACCGAGACCCGCTTCCTCACGTCGCTGGAAGAAGAAAACCGCGACGCCGCCGAGCGCATCAAGGCGCTGATGTTCACCTTCGACGACCTGGTCAAGCTCGACACCGCCTCGGCGCAGACGCTGATGCGCAATATCGACAAGGACAAGCTGGCGATCGCGCTCAAGGGCGCCAACGAGGCCGTTCGCCAATTCTTCTTCAGCAACATGTCCACGCGCGCCGCCAAGATGCTGGTCGACGACATGCAGCAGATGGGTCCGGTGCGCCTGCGCGACGTCGACGAAGCGCAGGCACTGCTGGTCAACATCGCCAAGGATCTGGCGGCCAAGGGCGAAATCCTGATCTCCAAGGGCCGCGGCGACGAAGAGATGATTTATTAAGATGAAAGCGACCGCAAAATACATGTTCGATGAGGACTTCTCCGGCGGCGGCAAGCCGACCATCACGCTGGTCGAGCACGAGCGCCGCCGCGCGGACGCCGAATCGCAGGCCTATCGCAAGGGCTTTGCCGCGGGTGAAGCGCAGGCCCAGCAACAAGCGGCCGCGCAGGCCGCTGCCGCGCTGGGCCTGATCGCCGACGCCATGGACAAGCTCAACCGCGCGCTTGCCGGCATCGAGGCGCGGCTGGAAACCGAGGCGGTTGACGTGGCGGTCGCGGTCGCCGGCAAGCTGGCGCCCGAGCTGATCGCGCGCCAGCCGTTCGCCGAGATTTCGGCGCTCGCCACCGATTGCTTCCAGCACTTGGTGAAGACGCCGCACGTCGTGGTCCAGATCGGACCCGCGATCCACGACCTGGCCAAGGACAAGCTCGAGGAGATCGCTCGCGCGCGCGGCTTCGAGGGCCGCCTCATGGTGCAGGCCGAGGACGGCCTGGCGCCCGGCGATTGCCGCATCGAATGGGCCGACGGCGGCGTCAAGCGCGACGAAGCCGCCACCCGCGCCATAATCGACGATGCGGTCGCCCGCTACGTGGCCGCCCGCACCGCCGCGACAAACTAGGAATTCCGGAGACCAAACCGATGTCTGAAAGCGACAGCGACAACAAAGAGGTCCCGCTTCCCGACCTCGAAGCCGGCAGCGAGATGCAGGCCGTCGAGGATGCCGGCACGCTGGCGCCGAGCGAGACCGAACCGGTCGACGGCGCCGCCGATCTGGAGGCGGTGTTCGACGTGCCGGTGCAGGTCTCCGCCGTGCTCGGGCGCGCGCGCATGGAAGTCGGCGAGCTGCTCAAGCTCGGACCCGGCGCGGTGCTCGAACTCGACCGAAAAGTCGGCGAAGCGATCGATATCTACGTCAACAACCGCCTGGTCGCGCGCGGCGAGGTGGTGCTGGTCGAGGACAAACTCGGCGTCACCATGACGGAAATCATCAAGGCGGAGCACAACTGATGCGCCATGTCATCCGCCAATCTGCAGTCGGATACGGAGCTTAAGCCATGCGACTCCTGATCGTCGGCACGCTCGGCGGCCAACTTACCGCCGCCAGCAAGATCGCCATGGACAAGGGCGCCAGTGTCACCCACGCCGAGAGCAACGAGCAGGCGCTGGCCGTGCTGCGCTCCGGGCGCGGCGCCGATCTGCTGATGGTCGACGTCGCCCTCGACATCCGCGATCTGGTGACGCGGCTCGACGCCGAACGCATTCATGTGCCGATCGTGGCCTGCGGCGTTGCCAATGACGCGCGCGCGGCGGTCAACGCCATTCACTCGGGCGCCAAAGAATATATCCCGCTGCCGCCCGATCCCGAACTGATCGCGGCGGTGCTCGCCGCCGTCGCCGACGATGCGCGCGACATGATCTATCGCGACGACGCCATGGCCGCCGTCGTCAAGCTCGCCCAGCAGATCGCCGGCTCCGATGCGTCCGTGCTGATCAGCGGCGAAAGCGGCACCGGCAAGGAAGTGCTGGCGCGCTATCTGCACGCGCGCTCGACCCGCGCCAAGAAGCCGTTCATTACCGTCAATTGCGCCGCCATCCCCGAAAACCTGCTGGAATCCGAGTTGTTCGGCCACGAGAAGGGCTCGTTCACCGGCGCGCTCGGCCGCCGCATCGGCAAATTCGAGGAGGCCAATGGCGGCACGCTGCTGCTCGACGAAATTTCCGAGATGGACGTGCGGCTGCAAGCCAAGCTGTTGCGCGCCATCCAGGAGCGCGTGATCGACCGCGTCGGCGGTAGCCGGCCGGTGCCGGTCGACATCCGCATCGTGGCGACCTCCAACCGCAACCTCACCGAGGCGGTGCGCGACGGAAAATTCCGCGAGGACCTCTTGTTCCGCCTCAACGTGGTGAACCTGAAGATCCCGCCGTTGCGCGCACGCCCGGCCGACATCAGCGAACTGGCGCAATATTTCGTCAAGAAATATTCCGCCGCCAACGCCCTGCCCGTGCGTCCCTTGTCGGCGGAGGCGCGCCGCACGCTCAACGTCCACCGCTGGCCCGGCAATGTGCGCGAACTGGAGAACACGCTGCACCGCGCGGTGCTGCTCTCCAGCGGCCCGGAGATCGGCGTCGACGGCATTCTCTCGCCCGACGGCGCCCGCCTCGACCAGGCGCGCGGCGGCGGCGCCGTCGCCCATGCCGCCATCGCCGCCGAGCAGGTCACCCGCAATCTGGTCGGCCGCACCGTGGCCGAGGTCGAGCGCGATCTCATCCTGGAGACGCTCAAGCATTGCCTCGGCAACCGCACCCACGCCGCCAATATCCTCGGCATCTCGATCCGCACGCTGCGCAACAAGCTCAATGAATACGCCGCCGACGGCGCGCCCATCCCGCCGGCCAATGGCGGCGGCGAGCCCCTGCGCGGGGCGGCGTAGCCTTGCCGCCAACCCGCATAAACAAAAAGCCCGGCTCGACCGCCGGGCTTTTTGCTTTAAAAGACGCGTAGCGCCGCGATAGGAAAGTCAGCTACTGGTTTCCCCGGTGCCGTTTTCCTTCTTGTCGCGCGTGGTGTCGAGCTCGACCGCCCTGGCCATCATTTCGTTGCTGATGGCTTCCAGCCGTTCAACCAGCCCGCGTCCTTCGCGCGCCAGCCGGATGCAACGGTCGGCCGTTTCGATCAGATATTCCTCAATCTTCAGCATGATATCTCCGTCACCGATTTGCGCCGCATATGCATACAAATTGTGGCAATACAAGGTAGATTTGGCGCATGGCGCCATGCGGCAATGGCGTGCCCGATAATCGTTGGTGGTCCAACCAAATAGGCGAGCAGCGACGATGCCTACCCTGTATAAAATCTGCCCCGCTTCGCTTTGGCGCGAGGCCGAACGCACGGGCGTTTTCCGCGGCTCCGAACACGACATGCGCGACGGCTTCATTCATTTCTCCGCCGCCGGCCAGGTCGCCGAAACCGCCGCCAGGCATTTCGCCGGGCAGGACGATCTGTTGTTGATTGCCGTCGAGGCCGCCAGCCTCGGCGCCGCGCTCAAATGGGAGACCTCGCGCGGCGGCGCGCTGTTTCCGCATCTTTATGGCGAACTCGATTTAAATGCCGTCTTGACGGTCGCGCCGCTGCCGCTTGCGGCCGGCGGCCGCCACGCCATCCCGCCGCTCGATCCGTGATTTTGGTGCACGGCCAGGGAACAATTTGCGCGCCACCGCATTGTCGGCCTGGGCTTCCGCCCCAGCGAGTTCCCATGCCGCTCCAGGACGAGAACTGGAACACCATTCACGCTTCGGCCTTTAGCCACGCGCGCGCGCTCATGCGTCCGGCAACGGCCACGCTACGCCCGCATGGCGGCTTACGCTATCGCTGCCCGGTCACCGGCAGCTTTGTGCTGGTCACCGACGAGCCGACCTTGGCCGCGCTTGCGCGCCCGCACGCACGCCTGCGCTGCGCCGATTGCGGCGAGATGCATCTCATGACTATCGCGGCCGAGGATCCGGTTGTCGCCACCACGGACGATTAGCGTCTAGCCCGCAAGCCTCTCAGGCCGTCACTTACATTTTCCGTTCTTCAGCTGCTTGCCGGGCGGACAGCCGTTCTTTTTCTTCGGCGCACCGACGCCGGCCTGTTGCGGAGCCTTTATTTTCGCGGCTTGGTTCTTGATCTTCGCCGGCTTGGGCTTGGCGGGCTTGGTCTTGGCGGCTGCCTTCTGCTTCGCCTTCACCGCCCCAACGCCATTCACCTTGGCGGTGGGCTGTTGCAGAGCCTTATTGTTCGCGGCTTTGGCCTTGGCGGCAGCTTTCTGCTGCGCCTTCAGCGCCGCAGCATTGTTCGGCGTGACCGTCTGCTTTTTGCCATTGCCGGTCTTTCCGTTCTGCGGACGCAACACCTTCACGACCGGTGGCGGCGGTGGCGGCTGACTTATCTTGGCGTCACCAGTGAACCGAAACTTCGATGTTTGACCGGTCTTCGGGTCGGTTGTCGTAACCGTTTTCGCGCCGTTTTGTCCGGCCGGTGTTCGAACCTGCTTCACGATCGGCGGCGGCGCGGCCGTCGTTTTCTTATTGCCATTGCCGGTTTTCGCGTTCTGCGGCCGCACCTGCTTTACCTTCGGCGGCGGCGGTGCAGTCGTCTGCTTGACGACCGGCGGCGCAACGGTGGTGACGTTGCCCGGCTTCTTGTTGCCGGTGAATTTGTTCTGGCCTTTGCCCTGGCCCTTGCCCGGACCTTGGCCCTTGCCGCCGCCGAACTGCGGATTGCCGACCGGCTGGTTGCCGAACTGCTTGTTGCCGCCCGACTTGCCCGGTTTTTTCCCGGAGCCCTTGTTACCGAACTGCTTGTTACCGAACTGCTTCCCCGCGCCCTTTCCGCCGCTGAGCTTGCCTTGCAGCAGCAATGGCACGATGCGCGCCAGCGACGGCACGCATTTCAGATGCGGATAGTTGCCCCAGGCCGCCATGCCGGGCGGGCAATGGCAGGACAGGCCGTGACCGGACAGGCGCACCACGCCGCCGCGGCAGGTCAGGTCGGCCCGTGTCAGGCAACGCCCGCGACGCATCTGCCACGGCGGACAGGACGCGCGTCCCGCCCATTGGCATTCGCCGGTCTTGGGCGACCAGCGCCAGCCGCGCGGACAGACGAGCACCACCTCCCGTGGCGCGCGGCAGGACGAGCCGGTCCAATAGCCGCCGATCCCACGGCAATCCGCAACCGCCTCCGCATATTCGCTGCTTACCGCGGCTACAACGGTGTCCTGTGCCGTCGAGGCGACGTTCCAATGGCTGCGGCTTTCATGCTTCTCGGGAACGTGCTCGGCCAGCACCGGCGCGCCATCCAAGGTCAGCAGGTAGCGTTCGGTCTCGCGGTTGCGCAACTGCACATAGGACGTGCCGTCGACCGGCTCGAAGCTCCACTGCGATTCTTCGGCGTCGTCGTCCGCTACCACAGCGCGCGGCTTGCCGTCGTCGTCGAACAGATAAGTGTGCTTCCATTCATTCTTGATGCGCACATATGGCGTGCCCGGCACTTCCTCGAAGGTCCATTTGGCGCTGTCCCATTGCGGCTTGACCCGCGTGATCTCGGTCCTGCCGGAGGCCTCGTTGTTGAGCGCCTTTTGCGGCTCATTGGCCGGAATCAGCCGGTAGCTGCCGGTCAGCTGGAATTGCTCGACCGGCGAAACTTGCGGGGCCGGCGGCGCCTGATCGGCAATAGCGGCCTGCTGCGTCGGCAGAAACGGCGGCGGCGCGGCGGCGGCGCCGGACGGCGCCTGCGTAATCGCCTGCTGCTGTCCCGGCGGCGGCGGGGCCACCTGCGCGGCGGCGGGGCCGCCGATATCCACGGTCATCGGCGCTTTGGTGGCGGTGTAAATCGACAGGCATTCTTCCGCGTCGTTCGTCACCAGCCAGGCAAATCCCGGATAGGCCGGCTGGCGTAGAATGTGTTGCGGCTCGACCACGCCGTAGAATTTGCGCTCGCCGTTCGCGTCGAGCCAATAGACGCGGCGGCGCTCGTTGGAGGAATTGCGGAACGACAATTCGACCGGCGCGCTGCCGAGTTGGGTGGATTTCACCGTGCTTTCGTCGGCGCATTCCTGCGCCCGCGCCGCGCCCGTCCAGGTCGCCAGCGCGATGAGGGCGGCGGCCGTGAGGGCAAGCCCGGTTCTCGCCGACCCGGCCCTGGGCCGAACCAGAGCCAAGGCGTCGGAAGCGATCGAAATCATGATGAAACCCCCACATTGCGCTCCAGCGCCCGCTGCCGGATGCGTAAACAAGCCGTAAAATCGACCGTATCACGGAGAAGCCGAAAGCCTAGTCATTTGGCCGGGCAATTGACGGGGAGGTCGGCGGCATTGTGGCGCGAAGGCCGTTTTCGCCGGTGATAAGCCGCCGAAACGCGGAATATGACGGCAAAAAGGGTAGCCAGACCGCCCCGGTTAACCCCCCGCTAACCATAAAATGGGCAAATATTGCCGGGGCAAGGGGTATTCGCCCACCACGGCGCGCTACTCAGGCACCGCGCCGGTAGCGGGCTCCCTTTTGATGACGTCCGTATTGTCCGCGTCCGCGCCGCCCGGTGACCCGGCGGTATTTATATGCAGGCATGAGCGACACCACCGCCGCAACCAGCGCCACCGCCGCAACCAGCGCCATCCGGCTGCCCGGGCTCGGCGAGATCGGCGCCTTCGTCAAGCGCGGCGACATCGCGCTCGCCATCGGCGTGCTCACCATCCTGGTGGTGCTGATCCTGCCGCTGCCGCCGCTGCTGCTCGATTTCTCGCTGGCGATCTCGATCATCATGTCGGTGCTGATCCTGATGACGGCGCTGTTCATCCACGCGCCGCTCGAATTTTCGTCGTTTCCGACCGTGCTGCTGATCGCGACCATGCTGCGGCTGTCGCTCAACCTCGCTTCCACGCGCCTCATCCTTGCGCACGGCCACGAAGGCACCGACGCCGCCGGTCACGTCATCCAGGCCTTCGGCAATTTCGTGATGAGCGGCAATTTCGTCATTGGAATTATCGTCTTCGTCATCCTGGTGATCGTGAACTTCGTCGTCATCACCAAGGGTTCGGGGCGCATCGCCGAAGTCGCCGCGCGTTTTCACCTGGACGCCATGCCCGGCAAGCAAATGGCGATCGACGCCGATCTGAGCGCCGGGCTGATCGACGAGAAGGAGGCGCGCCGCCGCCGCCAGCAGCTCGAGGACGAAGGCGGCTTCTTCGGCGCCATGGACGGCGCCTCCAAATTCGTGCGCGGCGACGCCATCGCCGGCTTGCTGGTGGTGTTCATCAACGTCATCGGCGGCATGATCATCGGCATCGCCCAGCAAGGCATGAGTTTCGCCGACGCCGCGCATTCCTACACCCTCCTCACCGTCGGCGACGGCTTGGTCACCCAGATTCCGGCACTGATCGTCTCCACCTCCGCCGGCCTGCTGGTGTCGAAAGCCGGCGTCTCCGGCGCCGCCCACAAGGCGCTGATCGGCCAGCTCTCCGGCTATCCCAAGGCGCTCGGCATGTCGGGCGCAGTGATGCTGGTGATGGCGCTGTTGCCGGGCATCCCGATGCTGCCGTTCCTGGCGCTCGGGGGCGGCGCAGGCGCCTTGGCCTTCATCATCGACAAGCGCAACAAGCTGGCCATCACGACTGAAGAAAAGAAAGTCGAAGCCGCCGCCAAGACCGAGGCCGCCGACGAGCCGATTGCCACCGCGCTCAGGATCGACGATCTCAAGGTCGAGCTCGGCTACGCGCTGCTCTCGCTGGTCAACTCGCCCGACGGCACCGACCGCCTGACCGAGCAGATCAAGGCGCTGCGCCGCTCGCTAGCGACGGAGATGGGCTTCGTGATGCCGGCGGTGCGCATTCTCGACAACGTGCAGCTCGACGCCAACGCCTATGTCATCAAGATCAAGGAGGTCGAGGCCGGCAGCGGCAAGCTGTGGGCGGCGCAATACATGGTCATGGATCCGGCCGGCGGCCAGGTCAGCCTGCCCGGCACCCACACCACCGAGCCGACCTTCGGATTGCCCGCGACCTGGGTCGACGCCTCGCTCAAGGAAGAGGCGTCGCTCAAGGGCTACACCGTGGTCGACGCCGCCACCGTCTTGTCCACGCATCTGACCGAGCTGCTCAAGGGCAACATGGCGGAGCTCTTGTCCTACGCCGAGGTGCAAAAACTGCTCAAGGACCTGCCCAAGGAGCAGGCCGAGATCACCAAGGACCTGGTGCCGTCGCTGATCACGGTGTCGGGCATCCAGCGCATCCTGCAGATCCTGCTGGCCGAGCGCGTCTCGATCCGCGACCTCGCCACCATCCTGGAAGGCATCGCCGACGGCATCGCCGCCACCCGCAATCCGGTGGTGCTGGCCGAGCACGTGCGCATGCGGCTCGCCCGCCAGATCTGCGCCCAGCACACCACCCCGGGCGGCTATCTGCCGCTGATCGCGCTGTCGGCAGCCTGGGAGCAGAGCTTTGCGGAGAGCATGATCGGCCAGGGCGACGAACGCCAGCTCGCCATGCAACCGTCGAAGCTTTCAGAATTCATCGCCCTGGTACGCGAGAAATTCGAGGCGGCGGCGCGCGAAGGCGAGGCGCCGGTGCTGGTCACCTCCGGCGGCATCCGCCCGTTCGTGCGCGGCATCGTCGAGCGCTTCCGGGCGCAGACGCCGGTGCTCTCGCAAGGCGAAATCCACCCGCGCGCGAGGCTGAAGACGGTGGGGAGCATCTAAGGCACGAACCTTTAGACCGGCAGCCAGGCGCCGGCGTGGATGCACCGGCGATTGTCCGCGATCGGGGATAGAGCGGCCTTGGCTCGGACATTGCGCGATGTCCACTTGCGATTCAGAGCGGACCTATCATTCGCGCCAATGCGTAAAGATCAAGTCAGTCTATGACAGCCTTGGCGGGACGAACACGTTTGCCAGTGCTTTGGCCAGCAGCTGAGCCATGCAGCGATAGCTCCAATCATTCATGTGCAAGTCATCGGAAGACAAAAATTTATTGATCGGCATTTTCAAGTTTGCATGCCAATATTGCATGATCAAAAATCGGCGAAACACATTTATCTGATACTGCTGCTCGATATTCGTCATCGACGTTACGAACGATTGGAAGTCCGGCTTGGCGCACAACGCTGGGGCATATTGCGTATCGATAAGAACCGCTTCCGCACCGATTGACTGAATTCGCGTTAATCCCTCAATGACTAAACGATTGAATTCCTCAAGCGGCCGGTCTTGCATTAGCCAGTTCGTGCCGACCTGCCACAAAACCAAATTCGGATGTTCCGCTCCGACGCTTCTGTCGAAGCGGGCAAGATTTTCAGCGACGTCTTCCCCGTTCGCGCCCCGATTCAAGACCTTAATTCCGGCGCCTGGAATCAAAACCGCCAATTCAATTTCAAGACGGGTCGGATAGTAAGCCGCGGGTGAGCTTGCATAGGCACCCGCCGTTGAAGAAGACCCGAGCGCGACTATTGTGAGTGGCTCACCCTTGGCGATAAGGCGGGCGCAACCCGGCAAAGGGTATGGAAAACTCAATAGATCGCCCGGGACATTCAAGCCCGAGAGCGGAGTTGCGGTCACTTTTTAATCCCTCGCTAAACGCGTCCACAGATTATCGCCGGCCGATGATTGTCATGCGCACTAATCTGCCTGCATTGCCAAAATCGCCGGACCCTTCATCGACCCAAATCAGGGGGCGGGGCGGCAACCGGCGCGGCCACGATGAACTGAGCCCGAGCCATGCCGGCGAAACGGCCGCCGGCCTCCACGAGTTCGTCGAATGTGCCGGCTTCGATGATTTTGCCTGCGTCGAAAACGAAGATGCAGGATGCCTTGCGCACGGTCGAGAGCCGGTGCGCGATCACGAAGGTGGTGCGGTCCTTCATCACCTCGTCAAGCGCGCGCATGACCTTGCTCTCCGTCTCGGCATCGAGCGCGCTCGTGGCCTCGTCGAGGATGAGGATCGGCGGGTCCTTGAGCAGCGCGCGTGCGATCGATAGACGCTGGCGTTCGCCGCCGGACAAAGAGCGGCCCCGTTCGCCCACGCGGTCGGAAAACCCATGGAATTTTCGGTCGATAAACTCCAGGGCTTGCGCGCGCTTGGTCGCGTCGCGCATCTCCTCCTCCGTCGCATCGGATTTGCCCACGCGCAGATTGTCGGCAATCGTTCGATTGAAAAGCAACGCCTCCTGAAACACGACACCGATGTTCCGGCGCAGCGCAGAGAGTTTGAAATTGCGGATGTCGACGCCGTCAATCTCGATCACGCCCGACTGCGGATCGAAAGCGCGATCGAGAAGCGCTATCGCCGTCGACTTGCCGCTGCCGGTCGGACCGACCAGGGCGATCGTCTCGCCGGGCTTCACTTTCAAGTTCAGGTCGACCGCCGCCATTCGCTGCCCGTCATAGGAAAACGACACGTCCTTGAATTCGACGAGCCCGACAAGGCGCCCCGGGTCGACCGCATCCGGCTGGTCGCGAATGGCCGGAACCGTGTCCCACACCTGAAAAAATTCACGCAGCCGCGGCGCTTCCGACACGATCCGATTGATAAAGATCACGGACTGTTCCAGGCGGCTGATAATGAGGGTGGCAAAGTTCATGAAGGTGACCATCTCGCCGATGGTCGCCTCGCCGTTGATGTGCAGCAGCGTCCCAACAATGATAATGGCCAGCACGGTCAACGTCGTCGATGTTCGCGTGAGCACCACGGCCAGCGCCCACCAAGATAGCACCGGCATTTGCGCGGCGAGCAGACGCTCAACGATCCGCCGCAGCTCCATGACTTCCGATTCGAGCCGGGAAAAGCTTTGCACCAGTGCGATGTTGCCCAGCGTGTCGGACGCGCGCTCGGCAAGATCGGAGTAATGCTGCTCGACTGAGCTTTGCATAGTGCCCGTCTTGCGCACGATCACCGCGGTCAGGCCCGCGAATACCACGCACAGCAGGATCAACAGCGAGGCCAGCCGCCAGTTGATGAACAGCGATATCGGCAGCAGCACGACCAGCGAAATGAACGAGGCGAGGTGATCGCGAAAAAAACCAACCCATAGTCCCCAGAGCGCGTCGGTCCCCTGCAACATGACCTTCATCAGGCGGCCAGAATGGGTGTTGCCGTGATAGGTGAGCGGAAGCTCCAGGACATGCTCAAAATAACCGGTCAGCACGACCTGGCGGCGGCGATGGGAGAGCCGGTCGGCGTAAAGCGCGATCAACGTGCCGCAGGCAATCGTGAACAGGCCAAAGCCGGCCCACGCCGACAGCAGAATGCTGAGTTCCGGCCATGCCGGCGGCACACCGCGGGTCTGCGCGGCTGTCAGCGTGTCGATGATGCGCCCAAGCAATACCGGCTCGGCAAATTGCGCGGACGCCAGCGCCATATTCGCCAGCGCCAGCGCCCATGCCAGCCGGCCTTCGGATCCAAGCAGGGCGAGAACGCGTCCGTAGAGGCGAAAAAGGTCCATTGCAAATCTTTATATGCGTTTTAAAGCGCCGATGAGAGAGGGAACCTCAGACATAAACTCCGCATAAAAATTCGCTCTCAAAAATGTGCAGGGACAGGCGGCCCTGCAGCTCGATCGATCCTTAGTCCGGCCAAAATTCAAACTTTTGTGCTAGAAGTCGCCCATAGCGTATACGACGTGCTGCGTCAAAAATTTGTGCGCACCTTCACAATCATGATTTTGAGCTTCAGCAACGGCGTGCGTCGGCTGGAGATTTAAAAGATCGCAGAGCCCCATGACATCATTGCTGGAGTTCGCAGACAAAGAGACCCCCGCCTTCCGGGCCGAGGGCGATCGCGACAATGACAACGGCAGAAGACCGTCGATAGACGACATTCCGGAGATTCACCTGATCTCTGATACGGAGCGTCTGACTTTCGACCCTGACTCAACCGCCGACAAAGAGAGGCTTCGAAAAAAATATCTGTTGATTCGCTTTTGGCGCACGGCGAGCGGCTTTTGGAGTCGCAGCCGCGGAGATCGGCTGTCTTGGATTCTCCTGATCAGCCTCGTCGTATTGATTTTTGCGCACCTCGCCGCGCAATTCGGCATCAATTTATGGAATCGCGCAATCTTCGACGCGCTGGAAAAGCGCGACGGTGCGACGGTTTTTTTCCTGTCGGCTGTGTTCTTCCCGCTGGCGGCCGCGAGCGTCACGTTTGGCGTGATGAACGTCTGGGTGCGCATGACCACGCAGCGGCGCTGGCGCGCGTGGGTGTCGGATTCCGTCATTAGCCGCTGGCTCAAGAACGGCCGCTATTATCAGCTCAACCTTGTCAGCGGCGATCATCAGAATCCGGGCGGCCGCCTCACCGACGATCTACGCGTAGCCACCGATGCGCCGGTCGATTTCGCCGTTGGCGTGATGCAGGCGGGGCTGTCCGCGCTGACCTTCATTGCCGTGCTCTGGGCCATCGGCGGGGCACTGACGGTCGTTGTCGGCGGGATTGCGATCACCATCCCGGGCTACCTTGTCATCGCGGCGATCGCCTATGCCGCCGCGGCAAGCGGGGCGATGACTATCGTGGGCAAAAGATTCGTTTCCGTCTCGGAGGCGAAAAATCATGCGGAGGCTACATATCGCTATCAGCTTACGCGCGTGCGCGAATACGGGGAGAGTATCGCGCTGCTCGGCGGCGAAGCCGAGGAGCGGGCGGGCATCGACCGGTCGCTCATTGCCGTGCTGCGGCGCTGGCGCGAACTCTGCCATCAGCACATGAAGACAACCGTGATTTCGCAAGGCTCGCACATGCTCGCGGCCGTGATCCCGATCATTCTGTGCGCGCCGAAATTTCTTGATGGCACGATGTCGCTCGGCCAAGTCATGCAGGCTGCGTCCGCTTTCACCATCGTGCAGGGGGCATTCTCCTGGCTGGTCGACAATTATCCTCGATTGGCGGACTGGAATGCGTCGGCGCGGCGCATTGCATCTCTTATGGTGTCGCTCAACTCGCTGGAGCAAGCCGAGACCGGCGATGCCTTTAACCGCATCAAGCGCAGCGAGACATCGGATGCGGCGATGAAGCTGCTCGATCTTTCCGTTACGCTCGACGATGGCACCGCGGTAGTGGACGACACCGCGGTCGTCATCAAGAAGGGTGAACGCGTGCTCATTGCCGGGGAAAGCGGCAGCGGCAAGAGCACCTTGGTGCGTGCCATCGCCGGGCTTTGGCCGTGGGGCGGCGGCGAGATCGCCATCCAGAAAGATTCGCGGCTGTTCCTGCTGCCGCAGCGGCCCTATGTGCCGACGGGTACGTTGCGCCGCGTGGTGGCGTATCCGGGTGCCGCGGAAGACTGGCCGGCGGAAAAGATTGCGACGATCCTGAGTAAAGTCGGCCTTGACCATCTCACAACCCGGCTCGAGGAAGAGGCGCCGTGGGATCAGACATTGTCCGGCGGCGAAAAGCAGCGCCTTACCGTTGCGCGTGTTCTTCTGCACCGTCCCGACATCATCGTGCTCGACGAGGCCACGTCTGCGCTCGACCCGAAAGGCCAGGATACGTTGATGCAGCTCCTCTCCGATGAAATGGAGGGGCTGACGATCATCAGCGTCGGCCACCGGCCGGAACTAGAGCAATTCCATCTCCGCAAGCTGGTGCTTGAGCGCCGCGCCGGCGGCGCCAAGTTGATCAGCGACCTGCCGCTTTTGACCGAACCGGAAATGCGCAGCTTTATCTGGCGCTGGCTCGATCGCTAGAATTCGAGCAGGCGGCAAAATCGAAGCGGCCGCCAGTTCCCCGCTCCGGCTCCCGGAATGTCCGTTGTCGGCCCAAAGCGGGCATTGCGACGGGGCCGCCAGATGCCCGCTTTCCAGGGCAGAGCCGGCATTGGCGCGGCCTTGCTCATCAAATCAATAACTCAATCTAAAAGGATACGCCGCAGCCAAGCGCGGTTACTCCGCCGCGGCGATCGGCACCTCGGCTTCGTCGACCACGACATGGGTCTTGGCGCGAATGGCGTCGTCGCGGTATTTGCGCTTGAGCGCGGCCTCGCCGCCGGTCGTGGCGTGATAGAGGTCGAGCGCGTCGAATTCGTCGGCCTCCGGCGGCGCGATGGCGAGATCGCTGTAGGTCCAGCGGTCGGGCGCCTTCAGCGCGGCATCGAGCATGGCCTTACAGCGGCGGTAGATGCGGAAGTAGCCCCAGGCCTTGCGCGCGGTGCCGCCCCAATAGCGCGCGTAGAAGGTAATCGGATTTTCGCGCTTCATGCCGCTGCGCCGGTCGCGCCGCGATTTCAGCCGCAACGCGCCGCCTTCGAGCGGATGCACGCCCTCGAACAGGATCATCAGATAGAACCACAGGATGGTCGACAGCGTGGTGCCCGGGCGCCCGAGCGGATGCGCGCAGGCGCGGCGTAGGATCGTGTTGATGTGCTCCGGCGTGTAGAAGGCGTGCCAGGCCGCGCGATAGGCCTCCTCCCAGTCCGCATCCGACATGGTGCCGTGATGCGAGACCCGGTGATTGAGGTCGTATTTGTTCATGTCGGGATCCATCCAGATCCCCGTGGCTGAGAGAACCTTGTGGTCCTCCGAACCCGGCAGCGGTGTCAGGAAGAAGAACTCCAGAATGTCGATCGGCAATTCGCGCTTGATGATTTCCACATCGCGCAGGATCAACTCTTTGGTGTCGGCGGGGAAGCCGAGAATATAGCCGGCATAGGTGATGGCCCCGGCGTTGCGCCACATCTGCAGCATCTCGCGGTATTCGGTGATCTTGTTCTGCCGCTTCTTGGCGGCGATCAGGTTGTCCGGGTTGATGTTCTCCAGCCCGATGAACACGCGGCGCACGCCGGCCCTGCCCGCCTTCTCGATGAAATTCGGAATCTTGTGGCAGAGCGTATCGACCTGGATGGTGAAGCCGATATTCATTTTCTCGCCTTCGCGCATGGCGATCATGCGGTCGAACAGCGGCTCCCAATCCTTGTTGCGGGCGAAATTGTCGTCGGTGATGAAGAAACGCTTGATGCCCTGCGCGAAGTTCTCGCGCACGATCTTTTCCAGATCGTCGGCCGAGCGGATGCGGCTCTTGCGGCCCTGCACGTTGATGATGGTGCAGAACGAGCATTGATAGGGACAGCCGCGGCCGAGATCGATGCTCGACAGCGAACCGGAGGTGCGCATCACGTGCTGGCGCGGCAGGAACGGCGGCGGCTCGCCGGCCAATTGCGGCAGGTCGTTCATGTAGTCGTAGAGCGGCTTGAGCTTGCCGTCGTAGGCATCGCGCAGCACCTGGTCGAGCCGGAATTCTTCGGCCTCGCCGGCGAAGAACGAAATGCCCATCGCCTGCGCCGCTTTGATGTCATCCGGCAGTTCCGGCAGCATGGCGATGCAGCCGGAAACGTGGAAGCCGCCGATGCCGACCGGCAGGCCGGCGGCGAGGAAGGGTTGCGCCAGATCGACCGCGCGCGGAAACTGGTTCGACTGCACACCGACCAGGCCGATCAGCGCGCGGCCACCGTCGCGGCGGATCATGCGGATGATCTGCTCCGGCCGCACCCGCCGGTTGGTCTCATCGTAAGTGTGCAGGCGGATTTCGACGCCGCGGCCCAGCACTTCGCGGCGGCTTGCGTCCTGCGCCAGCGCGTTCAGGCAGGCGAGCGTGTTGGAGGGGATCGCCGAGCGCAGCCATTGAATCGGATAGCCGTCGTCGTCGTAGTGCGTCGGCTTGATCATCACGAAATGGAAGAGATCGGGCTTGCTGTCGCTGGCGGTACTCGGCATTGCGCGCAAACCCCCTCGGTGGCCAGCTGACAAGATCCGGACGGCGCCCGCAGGGCACGCAAGCCGGTTCGAAGCCATCGGCAAGAGATACCACCGATGTCACTGAATAGTCGCAGCATTTTGCTGCGCCTGAAAGACGCAATTTGCAACAAAATGCCGCAGCTGCCCCTGTAAATCGGGCCCTTGCGACCCCATATACCTTTGGCGCGTCAGCGCTTTTTTGTTCGAGTCGCGTTATTGGAGGTCATCGTGGAAAAATTCGATTACAGCGCGCCAGCGGAGCTGTTTCCCTCGCGCAACCGCAAGGTCGCCAGCAAAATCAAATACCGCCGATTTGACAAAGCTGCCGACGCCATTCGCTTCGCGGTCGAAGAGCTGCCCGAGCCGTTGCTGCTGGGCGCCTATATCCAGATCGACGAGCAGCGCCTCGGCCACAAGGACATTCGCGCGCTCTACGAGAGCGAACGCTACCCGCTGAAGAAGCAGGCCGCCTGAATACATTGACGAAATCCGCCGAAACGCCTATGTAACCGGCGTTGAAACTCGATTTTGATTTGCCTTGCTCGCTGCCCGGTTTTGGCCGCTAAACAAGTCACCCCAAAACTGATGTTTCGATCGCCCGGGCGATGATCGCCTGGGCGCATCTCAACCTAAGCAGCTCTCAGAGCAAGGATAGCCAACATGGCAACAGGTACCGTGAAGTTCTTCAACACCCAGAAGGGCTTTGGATTTATTACGCCGAGCGACGGCTCGCGCGACGTTTTCGTACACATCAGTGCGGTCGAGCGCGCCGGCATGAGCACGCTCAACGAAGGCCAGCGCCTCACCTACGAAGTGGTGACGGAACGCGGCAAGCAGGCGGCCAGCAATCTGCAAAACGCCTGAGCGTAACCGCGCAAAGTCAACGACGGAACGCCCGGCCAAAAGCCGGGCGTTTGTTCTCCTGACACGGCGAGCCGCTTGCTTCGCTAAACAAAAGGGGCGCGCAGATGCCGCATAAATTCTCGGTCGGAACCAACGTCTATTACAACCCGGCATTCGGCAACACGGCCTCGCGCGGCAAATACAAAGTCATCCGCACGCTGCCGATCGAAAACGACAACCGGCTGGCCTATCGCATCAAGAGCCTGGCGGAATCCTTCGAGCGCATCGCCGAGGAACACCAGCTCACCCGCAGCGACTGACGTTCGCTTCCATTTGTGTGGGCTAACCGTTCGTCCCCGTGAAAGCGGCGACCCCATAGTGATAGAATTCTGATTTGCGCGCGCATCCCTGGATTCCCGCTTGCGCGGGAATGAACGGGGCTGGGTCGACGCGGGTAAAATCTTTAAGCAGCGCTCGCCGGCAGCGCACTACTTCTCTTCGCGCAGGCCGGGCGTGCCGCCTTCGCCGAGCCCGTCGACATGGGCCTGCATGTAGCGCTCGAAACCGATGCGCGCGATGAGATCGAGCTGCGTTTCGAGGAAATCGATGTGGCCTTCCTCGTCGGCCATCAGTTCCTCGAACAGTTCCCGCGTCGGGTGGTCGTGCACCTTGAGGCAGTAGTCGGCGGCTTCCTGGTAGAGCGCGCGGGCGCCCTGCTCGGCCGCCAGATCGGCCTCGATCACTTCCTTGACGTTCTGCCCGATGCGCAACGGATCGAGCGTCTGCAGGTTGGGGAAGCCTTCGAGGAAGATGATGCGGTCGACGAAACGGTCGGCGTGGTGCATCTCCTCGACCGCCTCCTCGCGCCATTTCTTGGCGAGACCGTTGAGTCCCCAATTGTCGAGCAGGCGATAGTGCAGCCAGTACTGGTTGACAGCGGTGAGTTCGCTGCGCAGCCCTTTGTTGAGATACTCAACGACTTTAGCATCGCCCTTCATTGGGCCGCTCCTTGGGCGCACCGGCGCCGAAACTCTATTCAGCCGCGATCAGTGTAACTGTTTCGATCCGCTCATCATCATTAGAAACGTGGCTGTGCCCTTCATGGCCCGGGCATGTCGGACAACCGACGTTGCAGTTTTCAAGATGAGCTTTCGCCACCAGGGCGCGCACGGTTTCCAGACAGCGGCCGCAGCGCGGCGCGCAGCCAAGACATCGGTAGGTCTGCGCCGCCGATTTCGGCCGCGCGGAGGCGCCGAGTTTGAGGGTTTCGAGGACCTGGGCCTCGGATAAGACGTTGCAGGAGCAGATGATCACCGGCGTTTCCCAGTTTAGAATTCTTAAAAACTACTGCACTTTCAAATAGTTATATAACAAGCCACAGCTCAGCGGCAAGGCTGTTCAACACTTTGTCGCACCTTTGCCGGAATATCCCCTTGATAAATCGCAAAGCGCCGAATTGCCGCCCGGTTCCCGCCATAACCGCGCGTTTTTGCACGACAATCACCACTGCGTGATCCGGCCTGGGAACGCGGCGGCCACTCCCCACGTTATCTCCCGAACAAGAGATGAACCTTTCTCGAGGTCCCCGCGACCAACAGTCGAGGCCCTTGGAGGACGCGCTATGAACTGGTCGATCTATACCGCCGACCGCACCACCCATCTCAAGATCGTGGTGGTCGGCCTCGCCGCCGCGCTGCTGATTGCCGTTATCGGCATTTCCGCGCGCGAACTGAATCTCGGCACCGATGTTTTAACCGCCAAGGCCCCCGCCGTGATCAAGGCCGGCGGACCGGTGGTATTCACCACCCGCGACGGCGCCGTTATCCGCTGACCGGCGCTTAACGGCCGCGAACCTCCCGCCCCTACCCGAACCCGGGTTACCCGGGTCCGGCAATTTCAGGTGGCCGAAGCCGGAAATACCCGGCTTTGGCTGACGCGCCGCATTTGCGGTGCGCTTTGTTCATGCTGCCCACCGTGATAAATTGCGCGGCGGCCTTAGGGAGGGCCGGAACGATGGTATTGCGCCGGTTACGCACCTGGATGATTGCGGCTTTTGCGCTGCTGCTGCCGCTGACCGGCGCGCTTGCCGAAACGCGTGTCGCGCTTGTTGTTGGCAATTCGGCCTACCGCTACGTCCCGAGCCTCACCAATCCGGCGAACGACGCCAAATTGATGGCGGACACGCTTGCGGCGCTTGGCTTCAATCTGGTCGGCGGCGGCGTCCAGCTCGATCTGGACAAGGCGGGCTTCGACCGGGCGGTGCAGAGCTTCGGCCAGCGGCTGCAGGGCGCCGACGTCGGGCTGTTCTATTATGCGGGCCACGGCGTGCAGGTGCGCGGCGGAAACTATCTGGTGCCGGTCAACGCCAATCCACGGCGCGAAGCCGATGTCGACTTCCAGATGCTCGACTCGCGCCTGGTGCTGCTACAGATGGAAGGCTCGGGCACCCGGCTTAATCTCGTCATCCTCGATGCCTGCCGCAACAATCCGTTCGGCGGGCGCGGCCTGCGTTCAGCCACCGCCGGCCTCGCCCAGATGCAGGCGCCGGAAGGCACGCTGATTTCATTCGCAACCCAGCCCGGCAACGTCGCCGCCGACGGAACGGGCGGCCACAGCCCCTTCACCTCGGCCCTCGCCACGACCATCCGCAAGCCCGGGCTCGGCCTGTTCGAGGCTTTCAACAATGTCGGCCTGACGGTCAAGCGCGCCACCGGCGGTTCGCAGCAGCCATGGGTGTCGAGTTCGCCGATCGCAGGCAGTTTCTATTTTGCCGGCCGCGGGGGCGGTGCCGCGCCGGTGATAAGCGCGCCCGCCGCCTCGACCCACACCGATTTTGCCGCGCTGCAGGCGCGGCTGAAGGCGCTGGAGGACAAGCTCAAGAAAGAAAGCAATTCCAGGATCGCGGTTGTCACGCCGCCGGAGCAATCCGTCGAAACCAAAAAACCGCAGACGCCGTCGGTATCTCTAAAGTCATTGGCGCAGGAATTCCTGGACAATTATGTATATCAGTCGCAGGGCAGCCCTTCCGATGTCCTCGCCTATGTCAAGAAGACGTTTGCGCCTGAGGTGGACTACTACGGAGAGCGCCTGACCAGCCGGAAGGTTCTCGAAGACCAGCGGCGCTACCTGGCGAAATGGCCGCAACGCAACTACCGGGTCAAGCCCGGCAGCGACCGCATCACCTGCGAAAAGGCGCGCTCGTCCTGCGTGGTCTGGGGCCAGTTCGACTTTGATGTTTCCAATCCCAAAACGTCGGAAACTTCGGCGGGTGTCGCGACTTTCGAATTTCGCGTGAACTTCACGCCGAACGGGCCCAAGGTCGTCTACGAAAACGGGAACGTCGTGTCGCGGAAAAATTAGCCGCGCAACGCTTCCACGCCGTTTGACCGCCGCCGCGATATTGCCCACATAGCGGCGCAATATTTCCGGCCGAATCACGCACAGTCTCCGCACAATCCATCCCATCATGCGCTTCATTCGCCAATGTCTTGTGCTCGCGATGGCCGCCCTGTTGCTGCCGGCGGCGCCGGCGTGGCCGCAAAACCCGCCGGACCGCGCGGCCTTGGGCGCGCTCGCCGACTACGAGGCCAAGCTCGCGGTCTACAAGCGCGCGCGCGGCGCCTATGAGCGCGCGTACGAGGCCTATTGGAATGACGTCTCTTCCAAGCGCAAGCTGCGCAACGCCAAGCGCCGCAAGCACGAGACCATACAGCTTGCCGACTATGTGCTCGCCCAGCCGCCGGTTTATAGCGGGCCGCGGCGCCCGGTCAGCCCGCTACCGCCGCCGCCGGCCCCGCCCAAGCCACCCAAGCCGCCGCGCCCCGAAATTCCAGTGGTCGCCGATTTTCTAGCTGCCGCCAAAGAGCAATGGGGATTCGTGCCGGACCAGCCGGCAAGCGACGCCGCGTTCAAGCGCGCTTATGCGCGAGCCGCGCGCGCGGCCGGCTTGAGCCAGGCGCAGATCGTCGGCGTCTATGCCTTCGAGACCGGCGGGCGCGGCTCGTATGACACCCAGGCCGGTCTCGAGCCGCCGGGCCCGGGCAAACACGCGATCTCGCCCGCGCTCGGCTACAATCAATTACTCAGCACCAATTCCGTTGCGCTGCTGGCCGAGCACGGCGGCCGTTTTCTCGCCGAGCTCGACCGCAAAGCCAAAACGCTTTCCGGTAACGCACGCGTTCACATGGAACGCAAGATCGCGGCGCTCAAGCACATGATCGCCTTCTGCCGCAGCCTGCCGCATCGCTGGAGCGAATACGACAAGGTCGCCAAGCACACCGCGAAAGGCTGGGGCATCCACGCCGTGCTGCTCGACATCGACATCGGCCCGCTGCTGCAGGTGCAGAAGCTTTTGAACTCGGTGCAGTTCGCGCGCATCAAGGGCTTTGGCGGACGATTGAGCGCCCCCGAGCTCGAATTGATGAACCTGACCGGCGACGGCAACGGCATCGACATGGTGTTGATGCCGCAAGATCTGCGCGAGCGCGTACCGACGGCGAATTTCTTTCAACCCAACGGCTATGCCCGCAACCCGGTGGCGCGGCGCACCAAGGTGGTCGCCGGACTGATCGGGGAAATTCAGCGGCACATGGAGCGCAACGCCGTAAAGCCGGGCTCCCGCGAACTGGCGGCAGCGTTTTAGGGGCGGCCGGCCGGCGCCGGCCGCGCCCCGTTTTTGACACTTCGGCGGCGCAATGAGCCGGCACGGGTTCGCACCGGCGTCATGCTGGGCCTCTAGCGTCGTTGATTACGATCAATGCGCGGGCCGCGCGATGCAGGCATAGCTTGGCCGCCAGGATTGGGAGCCATCGCCCATGAGCGAGGTCGTGACGACGGAAAAGCCGCCCTTGCCGGCCCTGCGCGGCGTCGACCTGCCGTCTTTCGAAACGCTTAACCATGTCGCGCGCGCCTTGACCGCGCGCATGACGCAGGGCGTTTCGCCGCATGCCGAATACGCCGCCTGGTACGATTGGCTATCGCATCTCGCCCGCGCGCCCGGCCGCCAGTTGGAGCTTGCGCTGGAGGCGTTCGTTTTCAGCAGCCGTCTGGCCGGGCTGGCGGCCGGCCGCGGCGGCCCGAACGCCGCCGACGTTCCGTTTCCGCCCAACCCGTCCGACCGGCGCTTCGCCGATCCGGCCTGGCAGAAAATGCCATACCGTTTCTGGCAGCAAGCCTTCCTGGCGCAGGAGCAGTGGTGGCGCAGCGCCACCTGCCAGGTGCGCGGCCAGGAGCCCAAGAACGCGGCGCGGGTCGCGTTCATGGCGCGCCAGTTGCTGGACGTGGTGTCGCCGTCGAACGTGCCGTGGCTCAACCCGGTGATCGTCGAGCGGACCGTCAAGGAGTCCGGCGCCAATCTGGTGCGCGGCGCCAACAATTTCCGCGAAGATTTCTACCGTTTGCTAGCGATGGAGCCGGACGGCGAGGAAGACGGCTTTCGCGTCGGCGAAGATATCGCCTCCACGCCCGGCGAGGTGATCTACCGCAATCACCTGATCGAGCTCATCCAGTACCGGCCGACGACGCCCGATGTTTTGGCCGAGCCGGTGCTGATCGTGCCGGCCTGGATCATGAAGTACTACGTGCTCGATCTGCTGCCGGAGCATTCGCTGGTGCGCTATCTCGTCGGGCGCGGCCACACCGTCTTCATGATCTCGTGGCGCAATCCGACCGCCGCCGACCGCAACATCGCGTTCGACGACTACCGCACCGACGGGCTGTTGGCGGCGCTCGACGCCGTCAACGCGGTGGTGCCCGGCCGCAAGGTGCATGCCTGCGGCTATTGCCTCGGCGGCACGCTGCTCGCCATCGCCGCCGCGACCATGGCGCGCGATGGTGACGATCGGCTGGCCTCGGCCACGTTCCTGGCCGCGCAGACCGATTTCAGCGAGGCCGGCGAGCTCATGCTATTCGTCGACGAGAGCCAAGTGGCGTTCCTCGAAGACATGATGTGGGACCAGGGCGTGCTCGATACGCGGCAGATGGCCGCCGCCTTCAGCGCGCTGCGCTCGAACGACCTGATCTGGTCGAAGATGGCGCGTAACTATCTGCTGGGCGAGCGCGACCGGCTCACCGACCTTACCGAATGGAATGGCGACCAGACGCGGCTGCCCTATCGCATGCATTCGCAATATCTGCGCGGGCTGTTTCTGGAAAACCGCCTGACCGCCGGCCGCTACGCCGTGGACGGCAAAGTGATCGCGCTCAAGGACATCCGCGTGCCGATGTTCGCGGTCGGCACCGAAACCGACCACATCGCCCCGTGGAATTCGGTCTACAAGCTCCACCTGTTCACCGACAACGAATTGACGTTCGTGCTGACGAACGGCGGCCACAATGCCGGCATTGTGTCGGAACCGGACCATCACGGCCGCCACTACCACTTCGCCACCCGGCAGCCGGGCGGCCGCTACGTCGACAGCGCGACCTGGCTGGCGCATTCCGAACAGGCGGACGGCTCGTGGTGGCCGCATTGGTCGGCGTGGCTGGCCGAGCGCAGCGATGCGCAACGGGTCGCGCCGCCGGCCATGGGCGCCACCGACCGCGGCTTCGCCCCGCTCGGGGCCGCGCCGGGCACCTACGTGCACCAGCACTGACGGTTGCGCCAAGTGGCCAGCGATTCCGTTCAAGCCATGCTGCCGCCGGAAATGGCGCTTGCCTGCGAGGCCGCCGGCGCAGCCAAGGCGCGCCGCGATGCGCTCACATTGTTGATCTTGGGGTTGCTGGCGGGCGCCTTCATCGCCTTCGGCGCAAACTTCATGACCGTCGTGGTGACCGGGGCCGGCGAACTGCCTTGGGGCGTTGCCCGGCTGCTCGGCGGGCTGGTTTTCTCGCTCGGGCTGATCCTGGTGATCGTGGGCGGCGCCGAATTGTTCACCGGCGATGCGCTGATGGTGGTCGCCTACGCCGGCCGGCACATCACGCTTGGCGCGCTGTTGCGCGCCTGGGCACTGGTCTATGTCGGAAACATCGTCGGCGCGGTCGGCACCGCCGCTTTGGTCTTTCTCTCCGCGCAGCACGGCTTCGCGAATGGCGGCGTCGGCAGGACGGCGCTTGCCGTTGCGTCGGCCAAGGCGGCGCTGCCAACGGTTCCGCTGTTTTTCCTCGCCGTGCTCTGCAACGTTCTGGTCTGCCTCGCGGTCTGGATGTCATTCGGCGCGCGTAGCGTGACCGACAAGGTGATGGTGATCGTGCCGCCCATCGCGGCCTTCGTCGCCGCCGGCTTCGAACATTCGATCGCCAACCTGTACTTTCTGCCCTACGGCCTTGCGCTCAAATTCTGGGCCGGGCCGGAGTTCTGGACGGCGCTGGGGCAAACGCCGTCCGCCTACGAGGCGCTGACGGTGGCCAATGCCGCGCACAACATCGCGGTCGCGACTGTGGGCAACCTGATCGGCGGCAGCCTCATGGTCGGCGCGATCTACTGGTTCGTGTATTTGCGCAAGCGGGTCCCACCGAAGGGAAGCTGAGGCCGAGGCGGCCGCGTTAAAACGCCGGCGCGCCCTGCCCCGCATTCACCCGCGCGCCAGCTTCACCACGGCGTCGGTCAGCCGTCCGTCCGGCTTCGCGAGTTCCTCAAGAATCGAAAAATGATCGTGGCCTTCGAACGCCAGCAGTTCGGACGGCAGTCCGGCCGCCACGCGCGCGGCGTAGTAGTCGCGTGACTGGCGCTGCAGTTCGGGCAGCTCGGCCGTGCCATAGGCCATGGTCAGCGGCGGCGAGCGGTCCGGCAACTGCCGGATCGGGCTCAACGCGATCTGCTCGTCGACCGTCATGTTGAGCTTCTCGTTGAGATAGTTGAGCCGGCAGGGCTCAATGTCATAGATGCCGCTGATCGCGAGCCCGGCGTCCGCCTCCGGCAGCGCCATCGCCGTCAGATGCCCGCCCGCCGACCAGCCGGACACGATGAGCTTCGCGCCGGCCACGCCGAAGCGCGCGCCCTGTGCACGCAGAAAACGCAACGCCGCCCTCACCTCGCCGACGATGTCCGTCAGGCTCGCCTCGGGCGCCAGCGTATAGCCGATGAAGGCCGCGTCGATGCCGCGCGCCAGCGGGCCTTCCGCCAGACAGGCGTAGAATTCCTTGGCGTTGCGCTGCCAGTAGCCGCCGTGAATGTAGGCGAGCAGCGGCGCCTGCGCCTGCCCGCAGTGGAAAATATCGATCCTGTTGCGCGGCCGCGGCCCATAGGAAATATCGAGCAGCTCCGGCCGCGCCGCACGCACGCGCTTGCTGCGCGCTTGCCAGTCGGCAAGCTTCGCCGCGCTGTTCTTGACTGCCGCGCTGTTATTATAGGCGGCGTCAAGTTCGGCGCGCGTCATTCCGCGCCAGACGATCCCGTTCATAAGGCGATGATATCACGCCGCCGGGCGTGATGGCCGGGTCGCGTCTCTCTGGAAATGCGCTTGATCCGTCTTACGCCGGCGCGCCGCCGGTGTTGAAGCGCATGGCCGCGATGCGGTCGAGCTCGGCCTGCTCGCGGGCGTTCTCCTCGGCCTTTTCGCGCGCGTGGTCGCGCTCGTCGAGCATCTCGACCTTCTTCAATTCCTCGAAGGCCTCGCCCAGCATGGCCTGCGCCTCGTCGAGCTGGGCTTTCAGCTCGTCGGCCGAGCGCTTGAGGTTCTCGCGCCGGCCGATGGCGGCCTTGGCATAGGTCGGATAGGCGAAATGCGCGGGATCGTGGATGCCGGCGCGGTCCTGCTCGAGCTTGATTTCGCGCTCGAGGTCGCCGGCAATGCGGTTGAATTCGGCGATCATCGCCTCGATCTGGGCGACCTTGCGCCGCTTCTCGTCGACCTGAAACTTCTTCAGGCGGATCAGTGTTTCGCGTGACTTCATCGACTAATTACTCCCCCGAAGCCCCGGACAAGCGCCCGCACAGCACAGCCGCACGGACCTTCCGGACCGGTCAACGGGCGGACTGTGGCGCAATAACGTTAGTTTTCTGTTTCCGCCGCGGTAAGGATTTGCTCAAGTCTTTGATATCCCTCCGCCATACTGGTTGCTTCTTCCTTAATTTGGGCCAGGAACGCTTCCAGCGGCTTGTGCAGGGCGATGGCCTCGTCCACCTCCGGGCTCGAGCCCGGCCGGTAGGCGCCGAGCCGGATCAGCTCCTCCATATCGGAATAGGTCGCCATCACCTGGCGCGCCCGGTTGATCGCCGGCAGGTAGGCCGGGTCGGCCGCCCGCGGCATGGTGCGCGAGATCGACTTGAGGATGTTGATGGCCGGATAGCGGCCGCGCTCGGCGATGGCGCGCTCCATTACGATATGGCCGTCGAGGATACCGCGCACGGCATCGGCCACCGGCTCGTTGTGGTCGTCGCCGTCCACCAGCACGCTGAAGATGCCGGTGATGGTGCCCTGCTCGGTGCCGGGCCCGGCGCGCTCCAACAACCGCGGCAGCTCGGTGAAGACGGTAGGCGTATACCCTTTGGCGGTCGGCGGCTCGCCGGCGGACAGGCCGATCTCGCGTTGGGCCATGGCAAAGCGGGTGACCGAGTCCATCAGCACCAGCACGTCCTTGTTGAGGTCGCGGAAGAACTCGGCGATCGCCAGCGTCAAGTAAGCCGCCTGGCGGCGCATCAGCGCCGGCTCGTCCGACGTCGAGACCACCACCACAGAACGCGCCAGGCCGGCGGGGCCGAGATCGTCCTGCAAGAACTCCTGCACCTCGCGGCCGCGCTCGCCGACCAGGCCGATGACGGAGATATCGGCGGAGACGTTGCGCGCCAGCATCGACAGCAGCACCGACTTGCCGACGCCGGAGCCTGAGAAGATGCCCATACGCTGGCCGCGGCAGACGGTGATGAAGGTATTGAGCGCCCGCACGCCGAGATCGAGCGGGGCGCCGACGCGGCGGCGGGCATGGGCTGGCGGCGGCGAGGAGCGGAACGGGTATGGCGCCGGGCCCGCCGGCAGCGGGCCGAGGCCGTCGATCGGCTTGCCCATGGCGTTGAGCACGCGGCCGAGCCAGGCTTCCGCCGGCCGCACGCTGCCGGCTGTGGTCGAGACCACCGCGCGGCAGCCGCGCCGCACGCCGTCAAGGGCCGCAAACGGCATGGCCAGGGCATGGCCGCCGGAAAAGCCCACCACCTCGCAGGGGATGCCGGCGCGGAGCCCGGTCTCGATGGTCAGCCGCGCGCCCACCGACATGGCGTGGATGGGCCCTGCCACCTCCACCATCAGCCCGCGCACGCCCACCACGCGGCCGTAGATCTCGACACCGTCGATGTCGCTGATCTGCTCGGCCAGGGCTTTCATGGCGCGTGCCTGCTCGCCGGCCGCCGGTAACCCCCGGGTAGGCTTACCGGCCCGGTTCCGTCCTTAACCCGGTGTTTACCCGCATCGTTAATCATTGGGTCATCGTCCAGAAGGGACAGCGGCCAAAACGATTCGCCCGGCCGGGACGCAAGGGGTGAATCTGTAGAGTCGGTTAGACCCGGCTCTTAAACTAGGACTTGAGCGGACCGCGTGGCCAAAAAACCACTCTCTGGCAATATCTTACGCCGATTCGGGGGCTCCTGCCTACGGCGTGCTTGCACGAGAGAATCAGGTTTTGTTAACCATGCGGGGATAGTGTCGAATCGGTTTTGTCCCAGTGGTTTTTTACGCCTCGCCGCCTTCCGCGGCGTGACCTTTAAAGGCCCGGTTGCGGCGAGATAGGGGACTGGCATGCGCGTTTTATTGATCGAAGACGACAGCGCGACCGCTCAATCCATCGAGCTGATGCTGAAATCCGAGAGCTTCAACGTCTATACGACCGACCTCGGTGAGGAAGGGGTCGATCTAGGCAAGCTCTACGATTACGACATCATCCTCTTGGACTTGAACCTGCCCGACATGTCGGGTTTCGAGGTTCTGCGGTCTTTACGGGTTTCCAAGGTCAAGACCCCGATCCTGATCCTGTCCGGCCTCGCCGGCATCGAGGACAAGGTGCGCGGGCTCGGCTTCGGCGCCGATGACTATATGACCAAGCCGTTCCACAAGGACGAGCTGATCGCCCGCATCCACGCCATCGTGCGGCGTTCCAAGGGCCACGCCCAGTCGGTCATCAACACCGGCGACCTGGTGGTCAATCTCGACACCAAGACGGTGGAGGTTGCCAGCCAGCGCGTGCACCTGACCGGCAAGGAATACCAGATGCTCGAGCTGCTCTCCCTGCGCAAAGGGACGACGCTCACCAAGGAGATGTTCCTCAATCATCTCTACGGTGGCATGGACGAGCCGGAGCTCAAGATCATCGACGTCTTCATCTGCAAGCTGCGCAAAAAGCTGGCCAACGCCTCCTCCGGCAAGAACTACATCGAGACGGTGTGGGGCCGCGGCTACGTGCTGCGCGAGCCGAGCGAGAACGAAGAGCGGATCCCGGCTTAATTGCCAACGTCATGCCCGGCCTATTGCCGGGCATTTTCGTCTTCGGGTTTCGAAATTCAGTCGATCGTGACGTCAGGCTGTCCGAGACGACCCCCGCGTAGCGTATGAGTCGAGCCCTTCACGGGCTCTCTCCCCCAAACTTCAACCCCGGGCGATGCGCCCGGGGTTTTTTAGTGCCAGCAAGTCGCGGCAGGCGCGGCCGCCGCTCAATCCCCCTGCCGATGCCGTGGCAACAGCGGGCAATGGAACGCGGCGCCGACGTTCAGGCCGCTTCCAGGATCGGAACCGAGAACAACCTTTCTCCAACCTCATTCCTGACCTGCACCTGCGCGCCGATGCAGTCGGCGGTCTCGGAACATCCGAGGTCGACGGCGATGAGTTCCGCCATTTCGTTTGCGTCTTCCGGCCGGCCAAAGTCGCCGCCATGGTAGTCGTAACAGCGGGAGTCTTGATGCTGGATATCGAAGAAAAGCTGCATGAACGTTGCTCCAAGGATCGGAGTTGCTGCTCCACGGATCGGAGTTAACGTCACTACGCGATCATCCGTTGTTTCCGGGTTATCCTGATTGCTCGAATTTGAATTCAATTCAGGCGCAATCTGCGTCGAAATGTCGGTTGCGGACGGCGCCGGGAGAGGCCCTTAGCGCCCCTTCCCCGCGGAACAGGCGACGCACAGATGCGCCGCCGGATCGGCCTCCAGCCGCTTCTCGGGAATGTCGTTGCCGCATGCGACGCAGATGCCGAATTCGCCCTTGTCCATGCGGTCGAGCGCGTTGCGGATGCGCGTGATCTGCGCCTCGCGCTGGCGGCCGGCGGCGAGCGCCATCTGCTGCTGCTGCATCGCGTCCATGCGCGACAGCCGCCCGACGCTCTGCTGATCGAGCGTGACCGGCGCGCGGCCTTCCGCCGTCGCCGCGCGCGCGGCGGTCAGTTCCCCGAGCATGGCTTCCAGGCGCGGGCGGAATTTAGCGGTGAGGGGGGAGTTGGTTTCGGGCATGAGGTGCGGTGCGCGGATCATGCACAGGTCACGGCATGTGACGCTGCTGGGCCGCCCGCTTGAAGTAATCGCCGCTGCGGCGCGACCGCATGACCTTGACCTTATCCTCGCGCGCCACCAGCGCAACCTGCGCGGGGACGGCGGCCTCAGGCCTTGGCCGCGAACGCCAGCACGTTGCTCACCTTTGGCGGCACATGGCGCGTCGCCAGGTTGGGCGCATAAAGCCCGCGCTTGTCGGCGACCGGCTTGAGCGTCTCGGTCAGCCCGACCACGGTTTCGGCGGCGCCCATCACCAGGTAGCCGTCGTCCGGCAGCTGGCGCGCGATGCGCTCGAGCACGGCCGCCTTGGTCGGCTGGTCGAAATAGATCAGCACGTTGCGGCAGAATACCAGATCGAAGGTGCCGAGCGGCTTGAAGTCGGCGAGCAGATTGAGCGTGCGGAACTGCACCATGGCGCGGATCTCGGGCGCGATCTGCCAGCGCTCGCCGGCCTGGGCGAAGAACTTTGACCAGTTGCTGAATCGGCAAGCCGCGCTGCACCTCGAACTGGCTGTAGATGCCCGCCTTGGCGCGCTCCAGCACCTCGGCGTTGAGGTCGGTGGCGAGGATCTGCACCTTGTAGCCGGCGAGCTGCGCGCCCATGCCCTTCAGCGCCATCGCCAGCGAATAGGGCTCCTGGCCGGTGGCGCAGGCCGTGCACCAGATGCGGATGCGCTTCTCGCGCGCGCGCGCTTTGAGCAGCGCCGGCATGATGGTGTCGCGGAACAGTTCGAACGGGATCTTGTCGCGGAAGAAGAAGGTCTCGTTCGTGGTCATGGCGTCGACCACGTCGCTGGTGAGCGTTGCGGCCTGCGGCGCCTTCAGCCTGGCGATCAGCTCGGTGAGCGTGCCCATGCCGTTGCGGCGGGCGAGCGGCAGCAGCCGGCTCTCGGCCAGATACTGTTTCTCCGGCGCCAGAACCAGGCCGGAGCGCTCCTTCAGGAGCTTGCGCAAGAATCCGAAATCTTCCGGCGTCATGGGCGCTCTCCCGCGAACAGGCGGGTCAGCCGCGGCGGGATCTCTTTGAGCGGCAGCACCGCGGAGCAAAGCCCCGCATGCGCGACCTGGCCGGGCATGCCCCAGACCACGCTTGTTGCTTCGTCCTGCGCCATCACGTGGCCGCCGGCGGCGACGATGGCCTTGGCGCCGCTCAAGCCGTCGGAGCCCATGCCGGTGAGCACCAGCGCCATCACCTTGTGGCCCCAAACGCTCGCCGCGGAGGTGAACAACGGGTCCACCGCCGGTTTGCAGAAATTGACCAGCGCGCCGTCTTCGAGCGCGATCACCGCGATGCCGTCGCGGCGCGCGACTTTCATGTGCTTGCCGCCGGGGGCGATGTAGATGGTGCCGGCGTTGATCTCCTCGCCGTCGCGCCCCTCCCGCACCGGGCGCTTGGCGACGCGTTCGAGATGCTCGGCCAGGATCGCGGTGAAGGTCGGCGGCATGTGCTGGGTGATCAGCACCGGCGCGCGCTCGAACACGCCGCCGATCTGCGCGATGATGGCGTTGAGCGCCTGCGGGCCGCCGGTGGAGGCGCCGATCAGCAACACGCGCGGCGGCGTCAGCGGCATCGGCCGCAGCGCCAGCGCGGGGGCGGCCTCGGCGGGCTTGGCGCCCGGCTGCAAGGGCGGCGCGGTTTCCGACGGCAGGCGGGCTCGCGGCGGTGCGATGCGTAGTTTTTTCGCCCGCAAGCCGAGCTGGCGTATCTTTTCGAGCAGGTCGCGCCGGAACGTCGGAGAGCCGTTGACGTCGCGGTTGCTTTCGGGCTTGGGGATATAGTCGGTGGCGCCCAGCGACAGCGCCCTCAAGCTGATCTCGGCGTTCCGCCGGGTCAGCGTCGAGGCCATGATCACGACCAGATCGGGCTTCTTCGCCAGCAGCAGCGGCAGCGCGGCGATGCCGTCGAGCTCCGGCATGTCGACGTCGAGCACCACCACGTCGGGGTCGACGCGCTCGAGCTGGTCGACCGCCTCGCGGCCGGTGCGCAGCGCGGCCGCCATTTCCAGGTCGGGCTCCGCTTCCACCCAGCGCGCGAACAGCCCGCGCACGACCACCGCGTCATCAACAATCATGACGCGGATGCGCCGGCTGATGCCGGCGGAGGACTTCGGGGCGACGGCGACGTTCATCGGGCTTTTGCCTTCGGTTCTTGTTGTTATACGGCCCGCCTGGCGGCGGAGATTAGATCAGCCCGACCTCCTGGAACTTGGCTTCGACGATCTCCTTGTCGAACGGCTTCATGATGTATTCGTTGGCGCCGGCATGCAGCGCGCGGGCGATATGCGCGACGTCGTTCTCGGTGGTGCAGAACACCACTTTGGGCGAGTCGCCGCCGGGCAGCTTGCGCAATGAGCGCAGGAACTCGTAGCCGTCCATCCTCGGCATGTTCCAGTCGAGCAGGATCGCCTCGGGCAGCTGGCGCCGGCAGGCTTCCAATGCCTGCTCGCCGTCCTCGGCCTCGACGATTTCAAATTCGAGCCCTTCAAGGATTCGCCGCGCCACCTTGCGGATGACGCTCGAGTTGTCCACCACTAAACATGTTTTCATTACACGTCCTCGCTGTTCTGGCTTAGGAGCCATGTCTTCCAATCTTGCGGATTTAAAACTGTCATGCCGCGATCGCCTTGCTGCCGATGTCGAGCACGCGATCGACGTCGACCATCATGAGTAATTGCCCGTCCAGGCGATGAATGCCGGCGGAGACACGCGCCAGCCGCGGATCGAGATTGACCGGATTGGGTTCACGCCCGCCGTCGTCGAGCTTGAGCACCTCGCCCACGCTGTCGATCAGCAGCCCGTAGGATTCGCCGCCGGATTCGACGCCGATCGCCATGACCGGCGCGTCGTCCTCGCGCGCGCTCAGCCCGAGACAACGGCGCATGTCGATCAGCGTCACGATGCGGCCGCGCAAATTGAGCACGCCGGCGATTTCCGGCGGCGCCAGCGGCACCCGCGTCAGCCGCTCGGGAAGAAAGACGTCCTGCACGCGCAGGATCGGCAGGCCGAACAACTGGCCGCCGATCATGGCGGTGACGTATTCCTTCAGGTTCTGCTGGGCGTTTTCCGTGTCCATGATTGACCCGTTACGCGGCGCGACCGACATCGGACTGCTCCTTGAGCGCCGCGATCAGTCCCTGGCGGTCGAATTTGGCGACATAGTCATAGAACCCGGCGCGGCGGCCGCGCTCGACGGCTTCGGCCGACACCACCGAGGAAAGTGCGATCACCGGCAAGCCGGCGGTTTGCGGATCGCCCCGCACGGCTTCCGCGAAAGCAAAGCCGTCCATCTCGGGCATCTCGATATCGGTGATGGCCACGTCGACGGCGCGGCCGTCCTTGAGCAACGCCAACGCCTCGCTGGCCGAGGCCACGGCGGTGACGTCGTAGCCGGCGGCTTGCAGCACCGGCACCAGCATGTTGCGGAAGAACGGCGAGTCGTCGATCAGCAGCACCGAGCGCGGGCGGCCGCGCGCCGGCTGCTCCTTGCGGCGGAACCAGTCCTCGAAGGCGAGCGGCAGGAAGTGGCCGACGTCGATGATCTCGGTCGCTTGGCCCTTGATGACGGCCGAGCCGAGCACGCCGGGATTGTCGCCGGCAACCTCGATGTCGAGGCGATCCTCGACGATGTCGACGATTTCGTCGACCACCAGCGCCATGGAGCGACTGCCGTCGGAGAACACCAGCAGCGGCTGCGCGCCCTCGTCCTTCACGCGCACCTTGTCGCTCAGGCTCACCAACGGCATCAAATGGCCGCGGTACTGCACCATGTGGCGGCCGTTCGACAGCTCGATCTTGCGGGCGTCGATTTCCTCAAGCCGCGTGATCAACGCCAGCGGCACGGCCTTGGGCTCGCTCGAGCCGGCGCGGAACACCAACAGCGACGTGGTCCGTTCGTTCTCAGCAGCATGTTTTGCGCCGGCCTCTTCGGCGGCCGCCATTTGCGAGGTAACCGTGCTGCCGAACGCCTGGGCGACGCCGTTCGGATCGATGATCAGGATCACCGAGCCGTCACCGAGAATGGTATTGCCGGAGAACATGGCAATGTGGCGCAGCTTGCTCGACAGCGGCTTCACCACGATTTCCTCGGTGTGGAAGACGCCGTCGACCACGATGCCAAAGGTCTGGCTGCCGACCTGGGTAACGACGATAAAGCCATTCTCGACGTCGCCGACGTCCTCGGCGCCGAGCAGGCGGCCAAGGCGCGCCACCGGCAGCAGCTTGTCGCGCAGGCGCAGCACGGTGGTATCCTTGATCTTCTCGACGCGGTGCTCACCGCCGCCGCGCGTGCGCACCAGTTCGACCACGGACAATTGCGGGATGGCGAAACGCTCACCGCCCGACTCGACGATCAGCGCCGCGACGATCGCAAGCGTGAGCGGAATCTTGATCGTGAAATTCAAGCCGGCACCGGCGACCGACTTTACGTCGATGGTGCCGCCGATCTGGTCGATATTGGTGCGCACCACGTCCATGCCGACGCCGCGTCCCGATACGCTGGTGACCGCCGCGGCGGTGGAAAAACCGGGCGCGAAGATAAATTTCTGAATTTGCGCTTCCGACAGCTTTTCGATTTCGGCTTCGGTGGCGAGACCATGCGCGATGGCCTTGGCTTTGATGCGATCGGTGTCGAGGCCGCGGCCATCGTCGGCGATCTGGATGATGATGTGGCCGCCTTCGTGATAGGCCGACAGCCTGATGCGGCCGTGTTCGGGCTTGCCGGCGGCGCGGCGCTCCTGCGGCGTCTCCAACCCGTGGTCGGCCGAATTGCGCACCATGTGGGTGAGCGGATCCTTGACCAGGTCGAGCACCTGACGATCGAGTTCGGTGTCGGCGCCCTGCATCTCCAAGTCGATCTGCTTGCCGAGCTCGTTGGAGAGATCGCGAACGATACGCGGCAGCTTCTGCCAGGCGTTGCCGATCGGCTGCATGCGCGTCTTCATCACGCCTTCCTGCAGCTCGGCGGTTACGTTCGACAGCCGTTGCAGCGGCGTCTTGAATTCGGAGTCCTCGTGGCGGCGAACGATCTCGAGTAACTGATTGCGCGTGAGCACCAGCTCGGACACCATCGTCATCAGATGCTCAAGTGTATCGACCGTGACCCGGATTGTTTGACTGACGGTCTTGCCGCTGTCGTCGTCGTGTGTGACGACATTGGCCGGCGCCGCCGAGGCAGGCTTGGCGGGCGTTTCGACTTCGGTCTCGCGGAATGCGCGCTCGAGATCGTCGAGCGAGTCCTCGCCCGGCCGCAACGGCCGTTCGAGCGTCTGCGGCGCGAGCGTGCCGACCGTTTGCTGGGCGGCAGGCGCTGCAATCCGCTCGACCGTGCGCTCAAGTTCGCCAATCAGATCCGCGTCATCGCCTTTCGGTTCACACTGATCGCGTTCGAGCGAATCCAGAATGGCTTTGATGCGGTCGATGGTGGCAAGGATCAACGTGACGGCTTCGCTGGTCGCGCGCTGACCGTCGCGAAACTTGCCCATCAGCGTCTCGGCGGCGTGCGCGAGCGCTTCCAGCCGCGGCAATCCGATGAAGCCGCAGGTCCCCTTGATGGTATGGACGAGACGGAAGACGTTGCCGAGAATTTTGGCGTTGTTCGGCTCTTGCTCAAAACGCACGAGCTCGACGTCGACCACGTCGAGACTTCTCATTGGTCTCGGTCACGAACTCGCGCAGCAAGTCGTCCATTGAAAAGCGCTTTCATCGACGGGCTTTGGCCCGCCTGCCGCTCTGCACCAAGAGCGCGGTCAGTGTGTCGATGAAGGGTTTAATTTTGGTTGCGGATCGGTACCGCAAGGCGCGGTATTAACTGCTTGTTAACCGCGCCAAAGCGGCGGCCTGCCCGGCTATTGGGCGGTGATCACGACCGCGTCGCCGTCCATCGCCATGGCCGGCGTGATACCGCAGGACTTCGCCAGCAGGCCGGCATAGAACGGCTGGATGCGGTGGGCGTCGAGCGCCTCAGGCCCGGCTTCGCCCGCCAGCAGAGACGCCACTGCCGGCGGAACCTTGGCATTGGCGCCGGCGGCGCTGACCTTGAAACCCATGGCCTCGCCGGCGCCGATCGGATCGACGGTGAGCTGGCCGCCGCGTGGAATGGTCTGCCCCGCGATCAGCAGCATGTTGAGCAGCAGCTTGACCCGGTTCTTGGCCAGCAGGGCGCGCGGCAGGTTCCAGGCGAGCTTGGTCTTGTCGCCTTCGAAGAAGCCGCGCGAAATGGTCTCGGCGTCGCCGAGGTCGATCTGGGCGCCGGCCGATCCGGCGGCGCCGAAGGCGATGCGGCAGAATTGCAGCTTGGCGGAGGCGTTGACGGCGCTCTTCTTGATCAGATCGAGCGCGAAGGTCCTGGTCTCCTCGTCCTTTCCCTCCTCCAGCACTTCCAGCCCGTTGACGATGGCGCCGACCGGACTGATCAGGTCATGGCAGACGCGCGAGCACAGCAAGGCGGCGAGATCGAGCGCTTCGATGGACGATCCGGACATGGACTGGTCTCCGCTGGCGTGCAGGTTTGCCATAACCGGCGAATCGTTTGTCGCGCCGGGTGCCGGGCGTGATACACCGCATCGCCAAGACCGCCAAGGACGCAAAACCAAGGGAAGGAACCACAATTTGGCGCGCGCTATCGAAATTCTACCCGACCAGGCCGCCGGCCTGCTCGACGAGCTGACCAAGATCGTCGCGCGCGCCTGCGCCGTGATCCGCGACATTTCGCCGACGGCGGCCGGGGCAAAACTCAAGCCCGACCAATCTCCCGTCACCGCCGCCGACACGGCCTCGGAAGCCGCGATCCTCGAAGGCCTGGCGCGGCTGATGCCCGATGTGCCGGTCTTGTCCGAAGAGATGGCGAGCGCCAAGGCGCCGCCGGCGCTCAACGGCAGCTTCTTTGTGGTGGATCCGCTCGACGGCACCCGCGAATATATTGCCGGCCGCGACGAGTTCACGGTCAACCTTGCTATCGTCACGCGCGGCACGCCGGTGCTCGGCATCGTCGCCGCGCCCAACCGCGGCCAGGTTTGGCGCGGCATTGTCGGCGGGCAAGCCGAGCGGTTGCGGCTGTTGGCGGACGGCGCCGATGAGCCGCAAGCGATCCGCACGCGGCGCTGGCCCGGCATGGGCGTCGCGGTGGTAAGCCGCTCGCATCTCGACCCGAACACGGAAAAATTTCTCGCGGGCCTCGGACAAGTGGAGCGCCTGCCGAGCGGATCGGCGATCAAATTCTGCCAGGTCGCGGACGGTTCGGCCGACGTTTATCCGCGGCTTGCCACCACGTGCGAATGGGATGTCGCCGCCGGCCATGCCTTGGTCGTTGCCGCCGGCGGCATCGTCACGACGCCGGACGGCGGCAGCCTCACCTTCGGACACGCGGACAAAAATTTTCGCGTGCCGTCGTTCATCGCCTGGGGCGATCCGGTCAAAGCGGCATCGATCGAGAATTGACAGCCGGCGAGACGCAAAAAACTCAGGGCGCGATGGTGCGCGCGACTCCGGGCCATTTGCGCTTGGCGGCGGCGATGATGCGGCCGGGTTCCGCAAGAAAGGCCGCGCGCGCAGCCGCACTGTAGAAGAGATAAAGCCGCTCGCCGGTCACCGCCCAGAACAGCGGATGGCCCGGCACCGATATGCCGCGCGCCACCGCCACCGGATCGTAGCCGCCGAAGCGCGGCGTATAGACCTCCGGATGATCGGCGAATGCCGCCCGGTCGCCCGCGTTTCGAAAGCGCCAGACCACGCCCTCGATGCGCAGTTCCTGGTCGGGCAGGCCGAACATCGGCTTGCCGTCGGTGAAATAGGCCACCGGGTCGAAGCCGCTGATCGCCAGCCCGGTGTTGGGGTTGACCACGATCGGATCATTGGCCGCCCGTGCGGAGGGCGGGCAGATACCGCTCCAGGCGAGAAGCCCGAGCAGCATCCCCCAGGCGAGGCGCGCCTTCCGTCGCTGCCGTCCTACAGTCATAGTTCTTGGCGACATTTCGGTGATTCGGACCGTTTCCGCCGCCACAATAAGGCCGTTTGCGTGAGCAACCCGTTAAGCGGGGCTGGAAACCTCACCATCCATGGAGCATCCAATGCGCGCGACCTTGCGCCTTGCGGCCCTGACGCTTTGCCTCGTTGCCTTTGGCGCCGATTTGGCGGCCGCCCAGGGTCGCCCACCGCCGCCTCCGCCGCAGCATCGCGACACCTTCTCGGCCGATGAAATCGTCCGCTCCGGGCACGAGTTCTTCGGCTCGGTGTCACGCGGGCTGGCGCAGGTGGTGGAAAAGGCGTTCAGCCAATGGGGCGAGCCCAACGGCTACGTGCTCGGCCAGGAAGGCAGCGGCGCCTTCGTGGTCGGCCTGCGCTATGGCGACGGCAAGCTGTTCACCCGCAACGCCGGCGACCGGCGCGTGTTCTGGGAAGGGCCTTCGGTGGGGTTCGATTACGGCGGCGAAGGCGCCCGCACCATGATGCTGATTTACAAGCTGCCGGCCACCGACGCGATCTACCAGCGCTTCGCCGGCATCGACGGGTCGGCCTATTTCATCGGCGGTTTCGGGATGACCGCGCTCACCGCCCACAATATCGTGGTGGTGCCGATCCGCTCGGGCGTGGGCTTAAGGCTGGGCGCCAATATCGGCTATCTCAAATTCACGCCGCGGGCGACTTGGAACCCGTTCTGACGCGCCAATCGTTATCGTGGACTGCAAAATCCGCCCATAATTCAATTCAGCGCGGACGCCCGCTAACGCGGGCGCCGGGTTTAGATTAATCTTGGCTTGTGCTGGAACTGCCCGGCCCCCCGTGCCATTGTTTTCGCGGGGCTTGTGCGGGTTTGGGTGAGTTGGAGGCGTCGCGTTATGATCGAACCGATCATGTATTTCGGGATCGGGTTTCTCTTCGCAGCCCTCGTCGGGCTCGTCGTCATTCCCCTCGTCCACGGCCGCGCCGTGCGGCTGACCATGCAGCGGCTGGAAGCGGCAACCCCCTTGTCGATGGCGGAGATCCAGGCCGACAAGGACCAGTTGCGCGCGGAATTCGCGATGTCGACGCGGCGCCTCGAAATGAGCGTCGAGCAACTCAAGAACAAGACCACCAGCCAGTTCGCCGAAATCGGCAAGAAGGGCGACGCCATCAACCGGCTCAAGATCGAGCTCGGCGAAAAAACCGCCACCATTTTCGCACTGGAAGCGCGCGACAAGGCGCTGCGCGACCAGTTGCGCTCGACCGAGGATGAGATCGCGGCCAAGACCGGCGCCATGCACGACGCCCATCGCGCCCTGTCGGACAAGGAAGCCGAGCTCGCCAAGGCCTCGGGCGAGGTCGACGAGCATTCGAGTTTTGCCGACGCGCAGAAGGTCGAGATCGTCGCGCTTAAGACCCAGGTCGAGGCGCTCAAGGATCGGCTCACCGCCGCCGGCAACGACGTCAGGGAGGCGGAAGACCGCCGTGCGGCCGAGCGCGTCGAGTTGAAGGCGGCGACCCAGGAGCTCGACGAAGAGCGCGGCAAGGTCGAGAACCTCGGCCGCCGCGTCGGCGAGCTCGAGCAAAACCTGGCGGCACAGAGTGCCGAGGCCGAAATTCTCGGCCGCCGCGCCGCAGATCTGGAATACCGGCTCGGCGAGCAGTCGCGGCTGCTGACCGAAGCCGAATTCGAACTCAAGCAGCTACGCGGCAATATCGAAGCGGCGCACAAGACCGAAAACGACCTGCGCGCCGCCATTGCCGAAATCGACGTCCGCTCCAACTCGTTCAGCGAACAGCTCAACGCGGAGAAGACGCAGCTCCAGTCCGAACTCGACCGCACCAAAGACGAACGCGACCGGCTCGCCCGCGAACTCGGCAATATGAAGCGCGAGACCGAGGAAACCTGGGCGTCCGAGCGGGTGGAGAACGCGCTGTTGCGCGAACGCATCAACGACGTCGCCGCCGAAGTGGCGCGGCTCGCCTCGGCGCTGGAAGGGCCGAATTCACCGATCGACGCCATTCTCGCCGCCGAAACGGTGCGCGGCCGCACCAGCGCGCAGGAAAGCGCCAATGTCGAAGCATCCTCGGCCAACGGCAACCTCGCCGACCGCATTCGCGCATTGCAGACCCATGCCTCGCGGGTAACGCAAAACGACAAGCCGAATTAGCGGCGTTTATTGCGCCCGATCTGATCCGAAAACCGGCACCCGCTTTTCGGGATCATGCGCGCGTCGCTTGACACGTCTTTGCGGCAATCCTTATATCGCCCGGCCGTTACGGCCGGGCGCTTAGCTCAGCGGGAGAGCGTTCCCTTCACACGGGAGAGGTCGAAGGTTCGATCCCTTCAGCGCCCACCATTGCCTGTGATGGCCTGAATCCCTCAGCGCTCTATCTCGTTTGGCGAGCAGCCGTCCGGCCGTTCAAGCGCTAAGGCCTGCGACGAACTATTTCGTCCGTGCCGAGTCGCCGCACCACTTGATCCAATCCTGCTGCTTCGGATCGTGGTCGACGCCTTTGAAGCCGCACCAGTCGTACGCTGCCGTCGACTGGCTCCCGCCCGAGGCGATCGACCGGGTCTGGGACGCCTTTTTCGTGTTCGGCGGGTTGAACGCGGCGCGGCAGGCGGGACTCAGTTGCGATTTTTTCGCCTCCATGCAGGCGATGATGGCGCTCACGCTCGGAATTGAGGAGCTGCACAGGCGGAACACATCCGGCGTGCATGCGGCTCGCTCTTTCGCGGTCCCCAACGCATTGCCTGTCGTTGAATACATCAGCGAACCAGACACGAGTATCAAAGCGCCGGTAAGAATCGCGGCCCTTTTCATGACGTCACCCCACCTGTTGCAATCGATCAAAGCCACGAAAAAAGTCTAGCCGATCGGCGCCGCGCGCTCAAACGCGCGTTTAAATTGCAGGAACTTGGCAGCCCCGTGAAGCACTTAGCGCCTGCGCCGGTGATGACGAAAATGCCGGTTATTTCTCAGTGGCCCCCTTTTCCGCCGTCGCCGTATCGCAGGACTTGCACCTTTTCGAGCGCCACCAGGCCGCCCGACATCATCCCGTCAAGGAGGGCAGGAACGCGTCGATTCCCGTCTGTCTATTTGCGCCGTGCCGGCGGCTCGCGCGTCAGATTCTTGGCGGCGAGCTCGTCGAGATAGTCCTGCCAATAGGCTTCGTAGTTGCGGCCGAGCTCGCGCAGGTATTCCCAGCCGAAAATGCCGGTATCGTGCAGGTCGTCGAACACCAGCCGCACGGCGTAATTGCCGATCGGCAGCACCTCGATGATGCCGACGTCTCGCTTTCCCGGAACGGTCTTGCGCTCCTCCGCCGAATGGCCCTGCACTTCCGCGCTCGGGCTTTTCACCCGCAGATATTCGGCCGGCAGATCGAAACGCTCGCCGCTCTCGAAACTGACGGTCAGCGTCTTGCGGTCCTTGTGCAGGCGCAGTTCGCTCGGCCAAGCTTGGGCGGTGTCGGCGCTCATGGCGTCCGTCTTAACAAGCGCGCGGTCAAATCACAAACCGCACCGTGCCGGCGTCGCTTATATCGTAGCCGCCCAGTTCCTGCGCCCGCGCGGCAAGCTCGTCCGATTGCAGGAACCTGATCAGCGCCTGCAAGGGGGCATGGAAATAGTCGCGCTGGCGCACCACCAGATCGAAATGCTCCCAGACGATCGGCACGAAATCGAGGCCGGCGGCATTGGCAACGCCGCGCGTGGCGATGCCGGTATCGGCGCGGCCGGCGCGCACCGCCTGCGCAATATCGGGACCTGTCGGTGAGACCGGACTGACGGCGGTGAGCTGGTCGAGGTTAAGTTCGGCGCGGTGCAGCAGCGCCAGCAGCAAGAGCTGCGCGCCGGCGCCCTTCGGCCGCATGGTGATGCGCGCGCGTTTGGCGGCCACGTCCGCGATCGTGTCGATCTTCAGCGGATTGCCGGGCGCGATCAAAAACCCCTGCTCGCGGCGGCAGAACGCGATCAGCACCGCGTCCTGCAGATCGCTGCGGTTCGCCATCGCCGCCACATTGGCGTCGGCTTCGGCGTCTTCCAGCGCATGCAGATGAACGGAGGCGGCGGTGGTCTCGCCGGCAACGAAGCGGTTGAAGCCGTCTTCGCTGCCGACCGCCAGCGTCGCAAGCCCCGAGCCGCTTTCGCGCAGTGCCCATTCCAGCAGCGGGTCGTGGCTGCCGGCGACGATCGGCGCCGGCTCGGACCGCGCCATGCCCGACGGGCGCGCGACGCTGGAGGCGAGCCACTGGTCGAGCTCCGCCTTCGGGAACAGCCAACGGCCGGTGACCTTGGTGCAGGGCACCGTGCCCTCAGCCACCATCTCATAGATCTTGCGCTCCTTGAGACGGAGATAGGCGGCGGCTTCAGATGTCGTAAAAAGCTGCATGGAGGCGACCGGCACGCGTATGCATCTTTTCCAAGGATGCCAATAAATACCAAAATAACAAGGGCCTGTACCGCCGCATAGCAAGCTATGGGAATCTAACAGCTTTACCGGCTGCGGCGGCTGGCGCGCGGACTTCGTCGGCCGCTTTCAGGTCGTGGACAAAACGGCGGTACTCCACCTGCTTGCCGCATGCGTCTTCAAGACGCAGCAGACAGGACGGCTGGATGGTGACGACCATCTTGCCGCCCTCCGGCCGTCGAACGACGCCGAAGCGTAATTCGCGATTGGCCACAGTCTTGCCCGCAAGGCTAAGCGCCTCGTCGGTGACGAAGACTTGGTGGCGGTCGATTCCGGCAATGCATTTCCACCGCACGCAGGATCTTGGGCTTAGGGGGTGTCGTGTCTCTTGTTTCCTGCGGACATGTCGCTGCAAGCCGGTGCCCGCATGCTGGATCCGACGGTGCCGATAAATTCTATGCTACAAAATGCCCACCGCCGCAGTGAGCGCCCGGCCCAAAACATGCAATTGAAGGATCGCGCTCTCGTCGTCGCCATGTGCTTCGGGCAACTGGGCAATCTGCTCCCGCATGTGGCCGTTCCGGCGGTCATGCCGCAGCACCTCATGCCACTATGGAGCCTGAGCGGCGCGCAGGCGGGAATGATGGCCAGCGCGTTTGCCTTTGGCTACATGCTCGCCGTGCCGTTGCTCACCACGCTGACGGATCGCATCGACGCGCGCCTGATCCTGCTCGTCGGCTCGGCGGCGACCGCGCTCGCCACGCTCGCGTTCGGATTGCTTGCAGATGGCTTGTGGTCGGCGACGGCGATATGGGGCGTGGTCGGCGTCGGCTTTGCGGGCGCCTATATGCCGGGGCTAAAAGCGCTCACCGACCGCCTGCCGCCGGGCGATGTGTCGCGCAGCATTACCTTTTACACGTCGAGCTTTTCATTGGGCGTCGGAATTTCGTTTCTGGTGTGCCAATTGTCAGCCAATTGGCTCGGCTGGCGCGCCGCTTTTCTGATCACTGGCATCGGTCCGTTCGTGATGGTGGCGGCCTGCCTTTTCATGCCTGCCGTCAAGCCGACGCCGGTTCAGCGGCGCTTGCTCGATTTCGGGCCGGTGCTGCGCAACCGGCCTGCCATGGGCTACGTGCTCGGCTATGGCGCGCACTGCTTTGAGCTCTACGGCATTCGCACTTGGGTGGTGGCGTTCTGGGCCTTCGTCGCGGCTCGGCACACCGAACCGGCATGGCTCGGGCCGATCGCCGTCAGCGTCGTTTTTTCCCTGCTCGCGATGCCGGCCAGCATTCTCGGCAACGAGGCGGCCCTGCGTTTCGGCCGGCATCGAGCCTTGACCGTGTTGATGACGGCTTCCGCACTGGTGGCTTTGGCGATCGGGTTTTCGGTCGAGACGTCGCCCCTGTTGCTTCTCGTGCTGCTGCTGCTTTACGCGCTGACTGTCCCGGCCGATTCCGGCGCCTTAACGTCGGGCATGACCATGAGCGCCGCGCCATCGCACAAAGGTACGACCATGGCGATGCATACGACGGTCGGTTTCGGATTGTCGGCCGTTGGTGCTTGGGCTGCTGGCGTTACGCTCGATCTTGCCGGCGGTCCAACCAGCGCGTCAGGATGGCATGCGCTGTTCATTCTGCTTGCTTGTTCGATCCTGCTGGGCCCGATCGCCTTGTGGTGGTCGCGAAGTGGTCCCTCAGTGTAACGAGCCGGCTGATACGCGCAGGCGTAGAGCAAGCAGTCAAACGTGCACGACCGGACATGCGGGGATGGTGACTAACCTCACTCTTTCTTCGGCGACCAGCGATAGGTTTTGGCGCACGCGCCACCCATCAGCATCGCCCGCTCACTGTCGCTCAGGCGGTCGGTCTTGAGGAAAGGCTCGACGGCCTGCTCGTAGTTGACGACGGCATATGCGCGTGTCCAGTCCGTGCCCCACAGGCAGCGTTCGAAACCCCAGGCATCGAACACGCGGGCGAGCGGGTCCCAGATGTCCGGGAATGGATACGGTTCCTGGGACAGCGTGCAGGCGCCGCTCACCTTGATCACCGCGTTCTTGCGCTTGGCAAGGTCCAGCACCTTCGGCAGGTCGGCCCACGGCTGCGCCGGCGCCGGCGGCGTGCGCGGCTGCAGGATGCCCAGATGGTCGATGATGAAGCGCGTATCGGGATGGCGGTCGATCAACGTCGTGCCCGCATCCAGATTGTCCCAGCACAGGATGTTGACCGGGAAGTCGTGCTTGACGGCCGCGCGCGCGATGCGGTCGAGGCCCGGGTGATCCGGATCGCGCCTGCCTGTCCTTCGTCAACATGATGCGGATGCCGACCGTGCCCGGTGTCCGCTTCCAGTCGGCGATGACGTCGTCCACGGCCGGATCGTCCGGGTCGACCGGCTTGACGATCGCGAACCGGTCGGGATGGGCCCGTTGCACCTCCACCGCATAACTCGCGTCATAGCGGTACATGGAAAAGGCGGAGATGAAGATCGCGCCGTCGACGCCGACCTTGTCCATCGCCGCCACCATCTCGTCGCCCGTGACGTGATCGGGCCAGTTCGGCACAGTGTGCCCAGGGCCGCTTCGGCGTGTTAGCCTCATAAGCGTGGACCTGGGAATCGATGATCGTCATCGGGAAAGCCCCTCAATTGCTAACAGGGTTCGGTATCGCAACAGGCCGCGCCGACCAATAGCTATCACCCCTCGATCCGGCGTCGTTCCTCTGCACTTTCCTTTTTGTCGGTGTTTTTTCCGGGAACGTTTCTCGTCATGTTCTCACAGCCGCAAAAATCAGCTTGTCGGCATGGCGCTCCCTACGGGACTTCGCCGAGTCAATGAGATCAAAGGCTTATGAAAAGGTGGGACAGTGAAACTTGCACCCAATCATTAGGCTTTTTGCCGCGAGTGTCCCACCTCACCGCCATGTCCGCTTTGCCCCCGAAAGCGGACATTCGACGGCGCGGGTGGCATGTCCGCTTTGTGCCAGGAGCCGACGTTTCAATAAGGCTCCTTAAGGGCAAAATAGGAGCGGGGCCGTGCGGTCGCGGCGGAGGCAGCGCAGAACGCGCTCGCGTTGACCGCAAACTGAAACTGGATTAGTCTTTGGACGTTGTAGGAAATACAAACAGACAATGGTCCTGGGGATGGCGCAGCCAGCCTCGTGGGCAAACTTCAGGCCAATTCCCAGGACCCCGAGAGTTTAGGTCAGCCGCCCCAGACCCGGTAATCCAAGCCCACGCGGATTATGTCATATCTTTCGCTGCGCGACCAGACGGTCGTCTGCGTACTGGGAACGAAGCCGAACGTCATGCCATTCGTCGCGAGCGTATTGGTAATGTTTCCAAGATCTACATGAAGCCACTCAAGTCTGAGCCAACAATTGCGCTGGATAGCCGTCTCAGCGCCGAGACCCGCCACCCATCCAAGTTTGGTATCCCTTGAGCTGTTCGATGTAAGTACCGCGACACTGGAACTGCCGCAGCCAGTTGCTCAATTCTGCGTCAGATTGGTAACGACACTACCCCACGCGGCGCCCCCGGTCCCGTAGAGCAGAAAATTCCCCGCCGTTATCCCTAGTCGTACACGCGCCGTCGCAAGCCAGCGGGTGTTACTGCTGATGATTTCGAAGCCGTCACCGGTGTTGGCACAGCCACCGACGCTCCTGCTCGTCTGTCGGCATAAGTCATAGCCGGTGTTGGTAAAGTCCCAGTCGCCTTCAACCCCCGCGAACCATCTTGGATCAAATTGCCAATTGTAGCCGATCTGAACGCCGCCGACGAAAGCTGAGCTTGAAAACGTGTTGTCCTGGGGATTTGAAGCAGGATCACCGAAGAGCCCGCCCGTAGGATCGAGGAAATCTGAGGTTCCCGAAGCATGTTCTATCGCGCCACCGAGATTGCCGCCGACATAGAAGCCGTTCCAACTCATCGGCGCAGGTGGCGACGGCTCCGCCAAGGCAGGCGTCCCAAACAGCGCTGCGACTACAATAATGCCAGTAAATTTTTTCACGCATCCCCCATGTAGTAATGACGCCCGCCCCCGATAAACTTTAACAAGCCAAAGGCCGAGGCGATGTGATCTATCGGCCACATTCGGCAAGTTTTCGCCTTCAGATAGTTTTTTCTCATTCCATAGGACGGACCCAGACAGGCCGTAGCTAGTGAACCGAGCCCGAGTGACGCGGCAGAACCGCTCCAATGAAGACTATATTCAATAAATCCTGTTCCGTTCGTCCTGCCAGGTACGATTTCCGTTGTGGGTCATAAGCGGACATTGCGACACGTCCGAGCTATGTCCGCTTCAGCGCCGCCCGCATATGCCGCGGCTCGACACAGATCACCGGCAAGCCCGCGTCAGCGAGAGCGCTGAAAAGCCATTGCGACAGTGGCCCAGCTTCCAATCCAATCCGCGTGAAGTGGTAGGCGGGGCTCGTTAACACCCCCAGCAAAGCTTCCGGCTCGCTCGCTACCTTCACTTCCCGCACGATCCTGCCCGTGTCATCCACAATGCAGACGCTCGTCTCCTTGACCGATACGTCCAATCCAGCAAAATGGTCCATGGCTCACGCTTCTCCTTCTGATGCTTGAGGCCGCAACCACGGACCTCGTTTCACCATCAGCCTGAAGCGCAGCACCCCAATTCTTCAGCTATCCACAAGTTCGCCGGCCGATTACCCCATCTTTACCCCCCCCAAAAGCGGACATGGAAAACCCGCGCCAAGACAATGCTCGTGCCTGAACATTTAGAAAATCGGAGACTACTATGGAAGCCAAAGGCGGTGCGCATTCAGCACCTCGGCGCCGTGTGCCTGATCAACCGGAGTACTGTCCCCATTGCGGCTTGGCGGTCCCCGCAACCCCTTTGGAGAGGCGCCCCCCTTGGCGGCGCGAAGAGCGGCAGGATCTTCCGCGCGTCCATGTTAGCGCTTTTCTGGGCGACACCTGCGCGCACGGTGAATGTTTGGCGCTCCCTACGGGAATCGAACCCGTGTTTCAGCCTTGAGAGGGCCGCGTCCTAGACCGCTAGACGAAGGGAGCTTTGGCCAAGGCCCCCGAGATAGCCTCGATCCGCCGGAGGGGCAAGCTTGCCGGGGGCTCGCGAAGATTCCACCCTGTTCGGGTCATTATAAATAGGTGCGCCAGCCGGAGCCCGCTCCCCATGCTCGACAACATCGCCCGCCTCGTAAACGCCGACGCCAAGCTGATCCGCCGCGGCCGCTTCGTCGACACCACATTCCTGATCGCCATCGACGATACCGATACACTCATCCGCGTACAGGAGGGCCGTATCGCCAGCGTGACGCCGGGGCCCTTCATCACGCCCAACTACAGCTTCGCCCTGCGCGCCTCGCGCGCGGTCTGGGAGAAATTCTGGCAGCCGCTGCCGCCGCTCGGCTTCACCGACATGTTCGCGCTGGTGAAACAGAAACTGATGCGCATCGAAGGCGACATCCATCCCTTCATGGCCAACCTGCTCTATTTCAAGGACGTGCTGGCGGCGCCGCGCAAAGAATACGAAGAAAGGCAGGCCAAGCGATGAGCCCGCGTTACGAAGCGATCAACGGCCGCTATCTGCCCTGCACGCTGCTGGGCGAGCCGCACCGGCTCTATGTCGAGGAGGCGGGCAGCGGCATTCCCCTGCTCTGCCTGCACACCGCCGGCGCCGACACGCGCCAATATCGCGGCTTGCTGAACGACGAACGCGTCACCAGGAATTTCCGCGTCATTACTTTCGACATGCCGTGGCATGGCAAGACCTCACCGCCGGCCGGCTGGCAGGACCGCGAATATCAACTGACCGCGCCCGATTATGTCCGCTTGATCCTCGACGTCGCCGACGCGCTCGCGCTCGACAAGCCAGTGGCCATGGGCTGCTCGATCGGCGGGCGCATCGTGCTGCATCTCGCGCACCAGCATCCCGACCGCTTCCGCGCGCTGATCGGATTGGAATCGGCGCCCTATGCCGCGGCCTATTACGATCTGTCCTGGCTCAACCGGCCCGACGTGCATGGCGGCATGGTTTGCGCCGGCGTGATTTCCGGCCTGGTCGCGCCCACCGTTGCCGACACCGAGCGCTGGGAAACGCTGTGGCACTACATGCAGAGCGGGCCCGGCGTGTTCAAGGGCGACTTGTATTTCTACACCACCAAGGACGGCGACGTGCGCGACAAGCTCGGCGAGATCGACATCGCGCGCTGCCCGCTGTTCCTGCTCACCGGCGAATACGATTATTCCTGCACCGCCGAGGCGACGCTGGCGATCGCCGAGCGCACCGGCGCGCCCGCCACCATCATGAAGGGGCTCGGGCACTTTCCCATGAGCGAGGACCACGAAGAAGTTCGCCGGCTATCTGCTGCCGGTGCTGGAGAAGATCAGGGCGTTGTGAGCCGCGCGTGGCCGAGCGGCCTCAGCGTCGCAAGATCGAAGCTGTAGAGTTCGATCGCGCCGCCGACTTCGACGGTCAGCACGATGCGCCCCTCGCCGACCGCGCTGGACAGCACCTTGGCGCCGGCCGGCAGGGCGGCCGCGGCTTGCGGCGCCGGGGGCGGCGCGCTTTCCCCCAGGTGAAAAACGCGGTAGCCGATGACGATCAGCACGGCGGCGACCGCCAGGAAGGTGGTCACGCTGGCAATCATCATCAGCCGTCGCACGCGGGCAATCGCGCGCTCGGCGTCGGGACTCAGCGGCCTTTCGTCGGACATCGACTCTACCCATGCCGGACAGCGCCACCGAAACCGTTACCGTCGCCGCCGAAGAGGCGGGCGAGCGGCTTGACCGCGTGCTGGCGGCGCGCGTTCCGGCGCTGTCGCGCTCGCGCCTGAAGGCGCTGATCCTCGACGGCCAGGTGGCGATCGAGGGCCGCACGATCCGCGATCCGGCGGTGCGCGTCAATTCCGGCGACAGCATCGCGGTGACCTTGCCGCCGCCCGCGCCCGCCAGGCCTGCGGGCGAAGTGATCCCGCTCAACATCGTCTACGAAGACGACGCGCTCATCGTGATCGACAAGCCGCCCGGCCTGGTGGTGCATCCGGCCGCCGGCCACGCCAAGGGCACGCTGGTCAATGCGCTGATTGCCCACTGCGCCGACAGCCTCAGCGGCATCGGCGGCGTCATGCGCCCCGGCATCGTCCACCGCCTCGACAAGGACACATCGGGCCTGATGGTGGTGGCCAAGACCGACAAGGCCCACCGCGCGCTCAGCAAGCAGTTCGAGCACAAGACCGAAAGCGGGCTTGAGCGTAGCTATCTCGCCTTCGTCTGGGGTGCGCCCGACCGGCCGAAGGGCGTCATCGAGGCGCCGCTCGACCGCCACCCGCATGCCCGCGACAAGCGCGCGGTGCGCGCGGGCGGGCGCGAAGCCGTCACCCATTGGCAGGTGCTGGAGCGCTTTAACGGCGCCGACGGCAAGCCGGCGGCGAGCCTGCTCGCCTGCACGCTGGAGACCGGCCGCACCCACCAGATCCGGGTGCATTTGGCGCATATCGGCCATCCGATTCTGGGCGACGCCACCTATGGCACCGGATTCAAGACAAAAATCAGCCGTTTGGGCCCGCAGGCGCGCGCCGCCCTGGAGGGTCTTGAGAGGCAGGCCCTGCATGCCTATCTATTGGCAATCAAACACCCCGAAACCGCAGAAAACTTGGCATTCCGATCGGAACTGCCGGGCGATCTGCGTCGTTTACGTGATGCCTTTGCCGCGGATACCCGCGGGGAGAAACGCGGCCGCCTAGATTAGGTCAACAGAACCAATGGTTTCGTTGCCCCTACCAGGTGGCTGTGGGGTCACGGCGACGTGACGGGCGCGCATCTTTATTTCGCCTGAACCCTGCGGTATGTTGCAGTTGCGAAATCGGAATGTGAGCCGTCGGCTCGGGGAGCGGCGGCAACAACAGCCTGCCGATTATCGGGGGCAAATTAAGGAGGGCGCTGTCATGGCCCGTACCGCCGCGTTGCCGGCACTCAAGGCCGAATCCGGTCTGTCACACTATCTGGAAGAAATCCGCCGGTTCCCCATGCTGGAACCGCAGGAAGAATACATGCTGGCGCGCAGCTGGCGTGAGCATGGCGATCGTGAAGCCGCGCACAAGCTCGTCACCAGCCATCTTCGTCTCGTTGCCAAGATCGCCATGGGCTATCGCGGTTACGGCCTGCCGATTTCCGAGGTGGTCTCGGAAGGCAATGTCGGCCTGATGCAGGCGGTCAAGCGCTTCGAGCCCGAGAAGGGCTTCCGGCTCGCGACATACGCCATGTGGTGGATCAAGGCCGCGATCCAGGAATACATCCTGCGCTCGTGGTCGCTGGTGAAGATGGGCACCACCGCCAATCAGAAAAAGCTGTTCTTCAACCTGCGCAAGGCCAAGAGCAAGATTTCCGCGCTCGAGGAAGGCGACATGCGGCCCGATCAAGTCAAGCTGATCGCCAAGCGCCTCGGCGTCACCGAGCAGGACGTCATCGACATGAACCGCCGGCTCGGCGGCGACGCCTCGCTCAACGCGCCGATCCGCGAGGAAGGCGACAGCGGCGAATGGATGGACTGGCTGATGGACGACGCGCCCAGCCAGGAGCGCATCCTTGCCGAGAACGAGGAGAAGGATAACCGCCACGAGGCGCTGATCGGCGCCCTCGACGTGCTCAATGAGCGCGAGCGGCGCATCTTCGAGGCGCGCCGGCTGGCCGATGATCCGATCACGCTCGAGGATCTCGCCTCCGAGTTCGGCGTCTCGCGCGAGCGCGTGCGCCAGATCGAGGTGCGCGCCTTCGAGAAAGTGCAGAAGGCGGTGAAGAGCCGCATCGCCACCATGGAGCAGCCGAAGGAAGCGGCCGCTATCACAGCACACTGAGTTTTAAGACGACGTCACCATCGTCATCTTGATGGCCGGGCCCGTTGCCCGGCCATTTTTTTGCGGCCGGCGGAGCTGCGCGAAGGACTTTTCACCCCTGCGGTTGAATTGCACGCGCGCCGAGGGTCTACCAAGCAAGCAGGGGCGCATACGAATAAACAAGAGGCCCGCTCTTGCTTGGCGCCTGGGAGTTACGAACCCGACAATCGCCATCCTGACCGCCGTGGCCTGCGCGGTCTACGCCGCCGGCATCATGCGGCGGCCGGCGGCCGAGGACTCGTTGCGGCTGTGGCGGCACAGCGCCTTTTTCGCCGGTGTGGCGGCGGTGTTCCTGTCGCTGGAGTTGCCGATCGACGGCATGGCCGACCATCTGTTCTGGATGCACCAGATCCAGCACATGCTGCTGCGCATGATCGGGCCCATGCTGATCGCGATTGCCGCGCCACAGGCGATGCTGATCAGCGGATTGCCGTCCGCCCTGCGGCGCGGCGCCCTCGCCCCCTTCGCTGGCAGCGGCGCGCTGCGTTGGATCTATTCGTCCCTCACCAACGCCACGGTGGTGACGGTGCTGTTCATCGCCGCGCTCTATGTCTGGCAATATCCACCCTTTCACAACGCCGCCATCCTGAACGACGGCATTCACTACACCATGCACGTGACCATGCTAGCCGCGGGTCTGCTGTTCTGGTGGCGCATCTTCGACATGCGGCCGCCGCCCATGGGCCTCGGCTATGGCACGCGGCTGATGATGTTGTGGATCACCATACTCGCGCAGATCGGGCTCGGCGCCTACACCACGCTCAAGGGCGAGGTGCTCTATCCGGCCTATGATATCGCCGGCCGTCTGTTCGAGATCAATCCGCTCGCCGACGAGACGATCGGCGGCTTCATCATCTGGGTGCCGAGCAGCATGATGTGCCTGCTGGCGGCAATTCTCGTCATCCATCTGTGGGGCGTCCAGGAAACCCGCGCCGACGAAAAGCGGCTCGCCTGGTCGGCGTCGAATTCCACCGCCTTGCGCTTTCCGACCACCGGCGCTGAGCTGGTGGCGCAGGCGCGGCCGAAGAACCGCATGCTGGCGATCGGCGTCGTGGCCTTTGCAGTCTCGATGTTCGGGCTGGCGATTTTCATCGGCGTGCTCAACCACCTCAATGGCGAGACCCGCAACGGGCTGCTGGCGCATGCCGCGCCGGCGCCGCGCGCGACGGTGCGCTAAACCGCTACTCGCCCCAGGCGCGGAACGCTTCCTCGAAGGCGCGCTGGCCGGGCGTGCCTTTTTCGATCGCCAAGATGGCGCGCTTGCCGCTGGTGTAGACGATCGGGATGTCGAGCCAGTCACGATCCTTGAGCATCTGGATATTGCGCTGCTTGTCGATGTCCACCGCCGACAGGCCGATGAGGAAATAGCCGTTGGTCACCTTCACCGCCAGCCCGGCGAGCGGGACGCCGCGCGCCTGCTCGCCCGTCTTCATCAGCACGCCGGGCACGTTGCCGATGCTGCCCTGGTCGAAATCGGCCGGCAACGTGAACTGGATCTCGATGGTGTGGCTGGCCGGCAGCGCCTTGTCGGTGTTGCGCCGCAACGACCAGGTCATGCGCATGTGGCGCTCGGGGATTTCGACGTCGGCGCGCACGGCGAGTTCCGGCGCCAGCCCCGGTCCAGGCGAGACGGTTTCGGTGCGCCAGATCGCCGAGCCGACATAGCGCTTGCCCTTTGGATCGCCCGGCTCCTCGTCATAGAGCACGACCTTCTGCGCCACCGCGGCGGCCGGCGCGGTGGCGGTCTTGCGCCGCGGTTTTGTTCTCGCCGATGCGGTCGGCGATTTTCGGGCTTGTCGGCGGTCGCCGCCGCCGGGGGCGGCTTCGGTGCCGGCGCGCTGCGAAGACTCGCCACCATGGTGGTGATTGTGTTGCGCTGCCAGTAGCCGGCGCCGGCAATTCCGGCGATCACCAGGAGCAGCACCACCAGCTTGACGATGCGGCCCCGCGCGCGCACCGGCGGCACATAGTCCTCGTGCTCGTCATAGGACGGCGCCGGCGGCAGCGTGCCCTCGGGCATTTCGTGAGGCCGCGGCCGCAGCGGTGGCGCCTCCTCGGCCAAGTCCGGCTCGCTGACCGGCGGCGGCGGCTCGATCGGGGCGGCTCGAAATAATGCACGCCGGGCCCACCATCGGCGGCGGGCGGGCGCTGGTCGCCGCCGGGCACGGCTTCGTAGAAATCGCGCGCCGAACGGCGGGCCTGCGCCGCGGCGCCGCCCAGGTTGTCGGCTTCGGCCACGGTGTCGCGGAAGCCGCGCATGCCCTCGTCGCGCGGCTCGGATGGCGGCGCCGGCGGCACGCCCGCTTCCTCTTCCGGCCGCGCGCGCTTGGCGGCTTCCGCCTCGACCTTGCGGATCGCCTCCTCCAGCGCCAGCCGCTCGCGCGTGATGTCGGATTCCTCGAGCGGCGGATCGACGCCGCGCAACTGGTTGACCAGCGCCGCGCGCGCGCGCTCATACAGCACACGGCGGTTCTCGCCCGTATTGTTTTCAAGGCCGGCGACGGCGCGGGAGATCAGCGGATGATAGTCAGCCATTGCGTGCCACTAAACGAACTTCGTGTCCTTTTTTCGCCCCGATCACTCGAACGGATTCTGCATCAGGATCGTATCCTCGCGCTCCGGGCTGGTGGAGAGCACCGCCACCGGGCAGCCGACCAGTTCCTCGATTCGGCGCACATATTTGATCGCCTGCGCCGGCAATTGCGCCCAGGAGCGCGCGCGCGCGGTCGGCTCTTTCCAGCCCTCGATGGTCTCGTAGACCGGCTCGACCCGCGCCTGCGCCCGTTCGCCGGCCGGCAGATAGTCGATATCGCGGCCGTCGAGCTTGTAGCCGACGCAGACCTTGATCTCGTCGAAGCCGTCGAGAATGTCGAGCTTGGTGAGCGCCAGCCCGTCGATGCCGCAGGTGCGCACGGTCTGGCGCACCAGCACGGCGTCGAACCAGCCGCAGCGGCGGGCGCGGCCGGTGACGGTGCCGAACTCGCGGCCGCGCTCGCCCAGCAGCTCGCCGATCGCGTTGTTCATCTGGTCGGTCGGAAACGGCCCGTCGCCCACCCGGGTGGTGTAGGCCTTGCAGATGCCGAGCACGTAGTCGATGGCGTTCGGCCCGAGGCCGGAGCCGGTCGCCGCCTGCGCCGCCACCGTGTTGGACGAGGTGACGTACGGATAGGTGCCGTGATCGATGTCGAGCAGCGCGCCTTGCGCGCCCTCGAACAGGATGCGCTTGCCTTCGCGCCGCTTGTCGTCGAGCAGCGACCAGACCGAATCCATGTAGGGCAGCACCTTCGGCGCCACCGCGGCGAGTTCGTCGTAGACCGGCGCCGGCTTGATCTCGTCCAGCTCGTGGCCGCGGCGCAGCGCATTGTGATGGGCGAGCAGGCGGTCGATCTTGCGCTCAGCGCCGGCAGGTCGGCAAGATCCATGAAACGGATGGCGCGGCGGCCGACCTTGTCCTCATAGGCCGGGCCGATGCCGCGCTTGGTGGTGCCGATGCGGTTGGCGGCGCTGTCGGCTTCGCGCAAGGCTTCCAGCTCGCGGTGCAGCGGCAGGATCAGGATGGCGTTCTCGGCGATGCGCAGGTTGTCGGGGGTCACCGCGATGCCCTGTTTTTCGAGCTGGGCGATCTCGTCGATCAGCGCCTGCGGGTCGATCACCACGCCGTTGCCGATGATCGACAGCTTGCCCCCGCGCACGACGCCGGAGGGCAGCAGCGACAGCTTGTAGGTGTTGCCGTCGATGACCAGCGTGTGGCCGGCATTATGGCCGCCCTGGAAGCGGACGACGATATCGGCCTGCTCGGACAGCCAGTCGACGATCTTGCCCTTGCCCTCGTCGCCCCACTGGGAGCCGACAACCACCACATTCGCCATAAGCGTGCTTCCCCGCGTCAGCGCCCGGACACTTGAAGCCGGGAGCCGCCGGCCAGGTCCACCTTCGGATAAAGGAACCGGCGGACAAGGCAAGGCCCGCCAACCCCGGGCAGGCCTTCAAGCGCTTGATTCGACGCCGCTATTTCTAGAAATGCAGCGGCTTGGCCTGCTGCACCTGCGGCAGCGCCTGCACCTTGTCGAGCACGGCCGCCGGCACTTCGCCGTCGACCTCGATCAGCGCGATGGCGTTGCCGCCGGGCGCCTCGCGGCCGACATGGAAGGTCGCGATGTTGATGCCGGCATCGCCCAGCGTCGAGGAGAAATTGCCGATGAAGCCCGGCTTGTCGAGATTGGTGATGTAGATCATCGACGGCCCGAATTCCGCGTCCATGCGGATGCCCTTGATGTTGACGATGCGCGGGCGGCCGTCGGCGAACACCGTGCCCGAGAGCGAGCGCGCCTGCCGTTCGGTCGTCACCGTCACCGTGATCAGGCTTTCGTAGTCGCCGTCCGCCTCGCGCGTGATCTCCTCGACCGCGATGCCGCGCTCCTTGGCGACGATCGGCGCCGACACCACGTTGACGTCGCCCAGCATCGGCCGCAGCAGCCCGGCCAGCGCCGCCGAGGTCAGCGCCTTGGTGTTCATCTGCGCGACCGCGCCTTCGTAGGCGATCTGCACTTCGTTGATCGGTCTCGGTGAGCTGGCCGGCGAACGAGCCGAGCTTCTCGGCCAGCGCGACGAACGGCTTGAGCTTCGGCGCTTCCTCGGCGGTGATCGAGGGGAAATTGATGGCGTTGGAGATCGCGCCGCGCAGCAGATAGTCCGACATCTGCTCGGCGACCTGCAGCGCGACGTTCTCCTGCGCCTCGCGTGGTCGCGGCGCCGAGATGCGGCGTGCAGACGACATTGGGGTGGCCGAACAGCGGGTTGTCGGTCGCCGGCTCGTCGCGAACACGTCGAAGGCGGCGCCGGCGACCTGGCCGGATTTCAGCGCCGCGGCGAGCGCCGCTTCGTCGACCAGCCCGCCGCGCGCGCAATTGATGATGCGCACGCCCTTCTTCATCTTGGCCAGCGCGGCGGCGTCGATGATGTTGCGGGTCTTGTCGGTCAGCGGCGTGTGCAGCGTGATGAAATCGGCGCGCCTGAACAGGTCGTCGAGCTCGACTTTCTCGACGCCGAGATCCATCGCCCGCTCCGGCGACAGGAACGGATCGTAGGCGATCACCTTCATCTGCAGGCCATGCGCGCGGTCGGCGACGATCGAGCCGATATTGCCGCAGCCGATCACGCCGAGCGTCTTGCCGGTGATCTCGACGCCCATGAAGCGGTTCTTTTCCCACTTGCCGGCCTGGGTCGAAGCGTCGGCCTGCGGAATCTGGCGCGCCAGCGCCAGCATCATGGTGATGGCGTGCTCGGCGGTGGTGATGGAATTGCCGAACGGCGTGTTCATCACGATGATGCCCTTGGCGGTGGCGGCCGGGATATCGACATTGTCGACGCCGATGCCGGCGCGGCCGATCACCTTCAGGTTCTTGGCGCGTTCGAGAATCTTCGGCGTGACCTTGGTGGCCGAGCGGATGGCCAGCCCGTCGAAGTCGCCGATCGATCTCGGCAAGCTTGTCCTTGTCCTTGCCGAGGTTGGGCTGGAAATCGACCTCGATGCCGCGATCCTTGAAGATCTGCACGGCGGCGGGCGAGAGGGCATCGGAGATGAGAACTTGGGCATGGGCATGATCTGCTCCAATGTTTCAATCTGTCTCCGGCAGTCATCGTCCGCGAAGGCGGACAATCCAGTAACCACAGACGTTCGGGATAGAGCCGGGACGCTTGCGACTACTGGACCGCCTGCCCGGGCGACTTCGCGGTGGATAGGAAGTTAATGCGTTACGCCGCCTTCGGCAGCGCGGCTTTGGCTTGCGCGAAGGCCCAGTCGAGCCAGGCGTAAGCGCCTCGACGTCGCTCGTCTCGACGGTCGCGCCGCACCAGATGCGCAGGCCGGGCGGCGCGTCGCGGTAATAGGCGATGTCGTAGGCGACGCCTTCCTTCTCGAGCGCGCGGCGAGCGCCTTGGCAAAGGCGGCCTGCGCATCGGCCGACAGCCGCGTCACCGCCGGATCGACGACCTTCAGGCACACCGAGGTGTTGGAGCGGATCGCCGGATCGTCGGCGAGATGGGCGATCCAGGGCGTGCGCGCGACCCAGTCGGCGATCGCCTTGGCGTTGGCGTCGGAGCGCGCGACAGTGCCGGCAAGCCCGCCGATCGATTTCGCCCATTCCAGCGCGTCGAGATAGTCCTCGACGCACAGCATGGACGGCGTGTTGATGGTCTCGCCTTCGAAGATGCCTTCGTTGAGCTTGCCGCCCTTGGTCAGGCGGAAGATCTTCGGCAGCGGCCAGGCCGGCTTGTAGCTCTCCAGCCGTTCGACCGCGCGCGGCGACAAGGATGAGCATGCCGTGCGCGGCTTCGCCGCCCAGCACCTTCTGCCAGGAGAAGGTGACGACATCGAGCTTGGCGCAATCGAGCGTCTGCGCGAACACCGCCGAGGTCGCGTCGCAGATGGTCAGGCCTTCGCGGTCCGCCGCGATCCAGTCGGCGTTCGGCACCCGCACGCCCGAGGTCGTGCCGTTCCAGGTGAAGACCACGTCGGTGGCGAAATCGACCTTGCCGAGGTCGGGCAGCTCGCCGTAAGGCGCCTTCAGCACCGTGGCGTCCTTGAGCTTGAGCTGCTTGACGACGTCGGTGACCCAGCCTTCGCCGAACGATTCCCAGGTCAGCATGGTCACCGGCCGCGCGCCGAGCAGCGACCACAGCGCCATCTCGACCGCGCCGGTATCGGAGGCCGGCACGATGCCGATGCGATAGTCGGCGGGAACCTCCAGCACTTCGCGGGTGAGATCGATGGCGCGCTTGAGCTTCGCCTTGCCGATCTTGGATCGGTGCGAGCGGCCGAGGGCTGCGTCGGTGAGGGCTTGCAGGCTCCAGCCGGGGCGCTTGGCGCAGGGGCCGGACGAAAAGTGCGGGACTGGCCGGCCGCACGCCGGGCTTCATATCGGTCATGTATCTACCCTTCCAGATAGGCGCCCCTCGTTGGGGAGGGGTGTCCCACTGGCGGGCATAGGCGCGCGCGCGCGCGCCGTCAAGACGGACGTAGCGGCGGTGCAAAATCAAGTTGGAAATGGCGCTATTCGATGTTGTAGCGCAGGCCGATGCGGATCTCGTCGCCGGTCAAATCATCGGTCACGGTCGGAAGGCTGGTCGGGCCGCCGGCGGCGTCACCCATATCGATGTGCCGGTAACCGACGTCGAGCAGCAGATTATACGACAAGTTGTAGCTGAAGCCCGCCATCACGGCCCAAGCCGTATTCCAGCGGTTGGCCGGTGGCACCAGGAGCAGCGCCGTCGGATTCGTCGTGTAGTCCAGGGTACTCACGCGGGTCTTGCCGAGGCCGCCGCCGACATAGGGCGTGATGCCCCACCAGGTGCCAAGGTCGGCGTAGATGTTGAACATGACGCTGTAGGTGTCGACCTTGGTGCTGAAGGAGCTGGAGCCCGCAGAATTCGATGCGTCAAGCGTAGCGCGCCCGCCGTAATCGCCGGTGACGTCCAGACGGAGCCAATTCCATTTGTAGCCGAAGCCGGCGCCGACCACGTAGGCGTCGGTCAGCGAGGTGTCGGTGTAGGTGGTGACCAGATCGGACGCCTGGCCCACGTGATCGAAGCGGTAGCCGAGGTCGCCGCGCAGATACCAGCCGGAAACGAACTCCGCGATCCGCGGCGCCGTTTCTTCGATGGGCAACGGCAGCGACGGATAGCCCGGCACATCGGCGGCGAGCGCGCCGGCACCTGAAATCGTCAAGGCCACAGCGGAAACGGCCAACGTCCTCGACCAACCCATGACTACCGTTCTTTCACAACTCATGTGCAGGACCCTGCCGATGGAAGGTTAAGCGGCGCTTAACCATGATTTTTCACCATACTGGCGCGCCGTTAACCAACGGCCACGCGCTAACCCCTGCTGCGCAACGGCGGTGGCGGTGGCGGCGGCGGCGGGGTGTAGACGTAACGCGGAGCCGGCGCCGGCACATCGCAGCAGGTCCAGCGCAGACCCAGCATGATGTCGTTCGAATAGAGGTTCTTGAACTGGAACAAATCAGGATTGCAGCCGCCGAAACAATCGACGGTGTCAGTGATGTCGCCGTAGTTGAGATAGCGATAGGTGAGGTCGATGTTGAAGTTCTTGCTCACCTCGTAGGAAACGCCGGCATACAGCGCCCAGGCGAAATTCCATTTGCTCGGATTGCGGCCGACACCAAATCCAGCAAGAGAGGGATTGATGTCGCTGAAATCGGAAAGCGTTAGGTACGCGCCACCGATGCCGGCGCCGATAAACGGCGTAAAGCAGTTCCAGGTGCCAAGATCGACGAAGGCATTGGCGAGAAACAGCCACGAATCCAGGTTGCCCTCATAGGTGTCGAGAGCGAAGCCGCCGGTTGTGTAATGGCCATAGGCATAGACGCGCGTCTTTGAGCGATATTCTGCGGTGCCCTCAAAACGCAGCCAGTTGTTCCAGGTGTAGCCAACGCCGAAACCGATGAACGGCGTATCGGCGATCGAGGTATGGTCGAATGCAAAGTCGCTCGAATTGGCCGGGTTTTGCTGATACTCGAGATCGTAATCGCCATTCAATCCGACCCCGACATAGCCGCGCAGATACCAGTTGTCGCAGCACGGAGCGGGCGGCGGCGGCGGCGTGTAATCAGCGGCCTGCGCCGCGCCGGCGGCGATCACCCAGAGCGCCGCAAGTGATGAAATCCATAAACGCGTACAAGACATGACATCGTCCCTTCTCGAATCCGCCGGTCATCGGACGGCGAAACACCCAAGAGCGAGGACGACGATGGCAGGAAAGTCTTAAGTGGCCCTTAACCCTGTTCTTTAACTGCGTTATTTAACCATACCGTGCGCGCAAGCGTCGCAGCCGCGCGCGGCGACCCGGCAAAAGCGAATCGCGGGTATTAGGAAACCGTTTAGGATTGCGGCGAAGCGCCCAAAGCCTCAGGCGGCGACTTCAGTCAGCGCCTCGACAATGTCGGCGACCACCGCCTCGACCAGCACCTTGTCGTCGCCCTCGCCCATCACCCGGATCACCGGCTCGGTGCCGGAGGGCCGCACGATCAGCCGGCCACCCAGCCCAAGCTTTTTCTCGGCGCTGGTGATGGCGGAACGCACGGCGGCGTTCTCCAGCGGCTTGCCGTTCTTGTAGCGGACGTTCTTAAGCACCTGTGGCAACGGCTCGAAGCGGTGGCAAACTTTCGACACCGGTTGCTTGCTGCGTTTGACCATGGCCAGCACCTGCAAGGCGGCGATGAAGCCGTCGCCGGTCGTGGTGTAGTCCGACATGATGATGTGGCCGGACGGCTCGCCGCCGAGATTGTAGCCATGCGCGCGCATGTGCTCGAGCACGTAGCGGTCGCCGACCGGGGTGCGGATGAGCTCGAGGCCGCGCTTGGCGAAATGCCGCTCGAGCCCGAGATTGGACATCACGGTCGCGACCACGCCGGGCTTGGCCAGGCGGCCGTCTTCCATCCAGCTTTCGGCGATGACGGCGAGCAACTGGTCGCCGTCCACCACGTGGCCGCGCTCGTCGACGATCAGCACGCGGTCGGCGTCGCCGTCCAGCGCGATGCCGATGTCGGCGCGCATCTCACGCACCTTGCGGCAGAGCGCGGCGAGATCGGTCGATCCGCATTCCTTGTTGATGTTGAAGCCGTCGGGATCGTCGCCGATCGAAATCACGTCGGCGCCCAGCTCCCACAGCGCGCCGGGCGCCACCCGGTAGGCGGCGCCGTTGGCGCAATCAATCACCACGCGCAGGCCCTCGAAATCAACGCTCTTGGGCAGCGTCAGCTTGGCGAACTCGATATAGCGGTCCTGCACGCCGTCGATGCGTTTGGCACGGCCGAGCTCGGTGCCGGCGGCCAGCCGGGTGGTGAGATCGGAATCGAGCAGCGTCTCGATCTGCTTCTCGACCTCGTCGCTGAGCTTGAAGCCGTCGGGGCCGAACAGCTTGATGCCGTTATCGTCGAACGGATTGTGCGAGGCCGAAATCATGACGCCGAGGTCGGCGCGCATCGAGCGCGCCAGCATGCCGACCGCCGGGGTCGGAATCGGGCCGGTAAGCAACACGTCCATGCCGACCGAGGTGAAGCCGGCGACCAGCGCGTTTTCGATCATGTAGCCGGAGAGGCGGGTGTCCTTGCCGATCAAGACACGATGCCGGTGCTCGCCGTTCTTGAACATCAGGCCGGCGGCCTGGCCGACCTTGAGCGCCAGTTCGGGCGTAATGACCTTATTGGCCCGGCCGCGAATGCCGTCGGTGCCGAAATATCGACGAACCATCAATTGCCCCTCAACGCCTACTTTGACCCTGCAGCCCGGAATGCCTGGCTTGTCGGCGGGCGGCCGCGCCTGCCCCCGATCCTGTATAATACGGCCAAGGCGGTGAATTTACTTCAAAAAATGTGAGGAAACATTACGAAGCGCAGTTAATGGTGGTTACCGCTCGCGCCGGACCGGGGCAAAGCTCCCCGGAACCGCCGGTTTTACTGGCCCCGCCGCTGTGCTACCCGAATAGGCGACGGTCCGATCCCCAGAGTTACCCCCCATGAAGAACATCGCCTGTATCGAGGACCTGCGGGCACTGGCGCGGCGCCGCGTTCCGCGCGCCTTTTTCGATTATCTCGACAGCGGCTCCTATAACGAGGAAACCCTGCGCGCCAATCGGGCCGACCTGGAAGCCATCAAGCTACGCCAGCGGATCTTGGTCGACGTCGCGCAGCGCAGCCTCGCCACCACTGTTATCGGACAGAAGATATCGGCGCCGCTGATCCTCGCGCCGGTCGGGCTGACCGGCATGCAGCACGGCAATGGCGAGATTCTTTGCGCCGAGGCCGCCAACGAGGCCGGCGTCCCTTACGCGCTCTCCACCATGTCGATCTGCTCGATCGAGGACGTGGCGCAGGCGACCCGCAAACCGTTCTGGTTTCAACTCTACGTCATTCGCGACCGCGGCTTCTCCAAGGACATCTTGGAGCGGGCGATGGCGGCCAAATGCAATGCGCTGATCCTTACGGTCGATTTGCAGGTGCTGGGCCAGCGCCACCGCGACGTCAGGAACGGCATGACGGTGCCGCCGGAAATCCGCATCAAGAACATTATCGACATCGCCACAAAGCCGGCCTGGGCGCTCAGCATCCTGATGGGCAAGCGCAAGACCTTCGGCAATCTCGCCGGCCACGTGAAGGGCATGGACAACGTCAATTCGCTCGCTGCGTGGATCGGCACGCAGTTCGATCCGGCGCTGTCCTGGAAGGATGTGGAGTGGATCAAGAAGATCTGGCCCGGCAAGCTGATCCTGAAAGGCATCCTCGACCCCGAGGACGCCAAGACCGCGGTCAAGCTCGGCGCCGACGCCATCGTGGTATCGAACCACGGCGGCCGCCAACTCGACGGCGCACCGTCCTCGATTTCGGCGCTGCCGGCGATCGCCGACGCGGTCGGCGCCGACACCGAGGTGCTGTTCGACGGCGGCATTCGCACCGGCGCCGACATCCTGCGCGCGCTCGGCCTCGGCGCGCGTGCCTGCCTGATCGGCCGCGCTTACGTTTACGGGCTCGGCGCCGGCGGCAAGGCCGGCGTCGCCAAGGCAATCAACATTTTGGAGAACGAACTCAGCGTCGCCATGGCGCTGACGGGGACCAACAAGATTTCCGACATCGGCGCCGGCGTGATCGCGGGCGGCGAGGGGAAGAAGAAGCCGGCGGCGCGAAAGCGGAAAATCTAGACACAATAATCCGCTCATGCCCGCGCAAGCGGGCATCCAGGTTACTGCATCAGCAAGCGCGGATTTCCGCTTGCGCGGGAATGGGCAGATTAGCTCACGCCTCCTTCAAACCCAGCGCCAGATCGTTGCCGGTGGCGCCGTAGTACTTGTAGGGCAGGAACTTGCCGGTCATGCCGAGCTTGACGCGGTCACCCTTGGGGTCGCTCACGCGGCCGATGTCCATGTCGAGGTCGATCGCCGACATGATGCCGTCGCCGAACTCCTCCTCGATCAGCGCCTTCAGCGCCGGGCCGTTGATCATGACCAGCTCGTAGAAGCGGTAAATCAGCGGGTCGGTGGGCGGCATCGGCGTGCCGCGCATGGGCACCTCGTTGAGCAGGACCTGCTCGGATTTGCTGAGGCCGAACAATTTTGCGGCATTGGCCGCCTGCGGTTTGGTCATCTTCATCTGGCCGAGGACCGCCCCCGTGACCAGGATCGGCGACATGCCGCCGATCTGCTCGCAGATGTATTTCCACGTCCAATCCTTCTCGCGCTTGATGTCGAGAAGCTTCTCCGTGAGATCGGCGCGGGTCATGGCGTACTCCTTGTGCTGCGTCCGCAATGGGTCACGCCGGGGGTGAAGCAAATTCTGCGCCAGTATCCCGTCCGCCTTGCCAAAGTTCCCTGCCCATGCCACCCGAAGGACCATGACGGCGGAGGTCACAATCGGCGATGGCGCGCGGCTCGCCCCCCATAACCTGCGGGCGGCGGTGCTCGGCGAGGTGCATGCGCGGCCGTTCACGGCGATCAAGACGCCGCGGCGCATCCTGCATTTCGCCTTCGATACCGGCGGCGGGGCCGCCCAGCGCGACCGCACGGCGCTGACCGATTTCTGCGCCCGCCGCGGGCTCGAGCCGCTGAAGGAGGGGGCCAAGCACCACCGCGTCACGCTCGGCGGCGCGACCCTGCGCTGGGAACAGCACTCCGAATTTACCACCTACACCTGGGAGCTGCCCTCGGAATCGACCGTGCCGTTCCATCCCGCCGCCTCGTCGCTCGCGGCGCCGATGGCGAGCCTGCCGCAACCGGGTCCCGTGCTGGTGGCGCTCGACCTGCATCTGCTGGCGGACAACAAAAAAAAGAAAATCGCGATCGAAAAGCAGTTCGACCGCGCCAGCCTGGCGGTGGCGGAGAATTCCGACGGCAACGCGCTGTTCGCCACCGACTTCCAGGCCGATCCGTCCGGCTTCGTGCGCATTCTGGTGCTCGACCGCGGGCTCGGGGAAGAGCGGGCCGGCGCCGTGGTCCAGCGCATCATCGAACTGGAGACCTACCGCACCCTGGCGCTGCTCGGCCTGCCGGAGGCGCAGCGGCTGATGCCGTCGATCAACCGCATCGAGGCGCGGCTGGCCGAGGTGACCGACGAAATGCGGCATGCCGGCAAGCTGATCGACAACCAGCGCCTGCTCGAGGAATTGACCGAACTCGCGTCGGAGCTGGAGGCGGGCGCGGCCGCCAGCCTGTTCCGCTTCGGCGCCAGCCGCGCCTATCACGAGATCGTACAGCTGCGCCTCGCCACCATCGGTGAGCGCAAGTTCGAAGGCCTGCCGACCTGGTCGTCGTTCCTGGCGCGGCGCATGTCACCAGCCATGCGCACCTGCGCCACCACCGAGGAACGCCAGGCCGACCTGTCGGAAAAGCTGGCGCGCGCAGCCAATCTCTTGCGCACGCGCGTCGACGTCGAGCTCGAGCGGCAGAACCGCGACTTGCTCAAATCGATGAACGACCGCACACGGCTGCAACTGCGCCTGCAGACCACGGTCGAGGGTTTGTCGGTGGCCGCCGTGAGCTATTACGTGGTCGGGCTGTTCGGCTATCTGATGAAGGGCCTGCACGAGGAAGGCGTGCCGGTGGACATCTCGCTCGCCACCGCGCTGTTCGTGCCGGTGGCGGTGCTCACCATCTGGTGGGTGGTGCGGCGGATCCGGCGCAAGCACATCGCCGGAGCGAAGTAACCCCATCCAATAATTACAATGGTTTGATGGGACGCGCTTGCGTGTCCGCGATACCATCGCGGCTACCGGATGCTCCGCTGGAGCCCGCACCCGCGCAGGCCGGTGCGGAGTATGACAGCCTGAGTTGGGCGTGAATCTGCTTGCCACATCATGCGCAGCGAGCGGTTTGAGTTTCCCAATGCCAAAGGCGAGAAGCTGGCCGCGACCGTCGACCGTCGTTCGGCTACCCAAAAAAGGCGGTTGTACAAAATGTCGCACCTGACTTTAGGGCAATCCAGAGTACCGTTAGCATTTCACGACGATCCGGAACCAATCGGGGTATCTCGGATAGGGAGGACTAGTGCGATGGTGGAGCAAGCTGAAAAGGCTAGTGGAAGGATACGCCATACACTTTCATCATTGTCAGGAATGCTGAGGAAGAGCGACAGCGAGAGCATGCGCTTTGATGTAATGAGCTACACTAAACCTGTTGAGTAGATTTCAGTAAATTGGTTTACAATCTCATCAACAATTTCTTTCTAAGCACGTAAGGGAGGAGACTTTGTCCGACCGTGGGCTTGTGTTTATTGTCGATGATGACGCAGCCAGTGGCGACAAGCTGCAAGAGATTTTGGAGAAAGACGGTTATACCGTCGATAGAACTGCCGGCGGCAAGGGTACTCTCAAGGCCATCACCACCGCCGAAGCGAACCTTGTGCTCTTAGGCACACATCTGCCGGACACCAACCCGTTCGAGCTTCTCTACGAGATGAAGCAGAGCGAACATGCACGGGACATTCCGGTGATATTTATGACCACTCAGGACGACGCTGAGACTCGGGCCAAGGGAATCGAGTCGGGCGACGACCTGATCGTCAAGCCGTTTGACACCCGCGAGGTCTTGGCACGGATCGAGCGGCAGGTGACCGTCTCTAAGGTGCGCATGGCCCTCCGCGAATCGGAAGCGAAGTTCCGATCGGTCATGGAGTCGGCAATCGACGCGATTATCTCGGGCGACACCGAAGGTAAGATCCGTTCCTGGAATAGCGCGGCGACGGCGCTATTCGGATTCACCGAGGTCGAGGTCATCGGCCAACCCATCGAGGTGATCATCCCCGAGCGCTACCGCGAAAGTCACGAGCAGGGGATTCGCAGGGTAAGCTCGGGAGGTCCAAGCCATGTCATTGGCAAGACCGTCGAGCTCTCTGCAATCCGCAAGAATGGAACGGAGTTCCCGGTCGAGCTTTCGTTGGCGACCTGGTTTCTGGATGACAAACGCTACTACACCGGAATCATCCGTGACATCAGCGAACGGAAACAGGCCGAGCAGAAGTTCAGGTCTGTCACTGAATCGGCAATCGATGCGATCATCTCGGCCAACAACACGGGCGAGATCGTCAGTTGGAACAAGGCGGCGACCCGCATCCTCGGCTACACGGAAGAGGAGGCGGTCGGCCAACGTCTCGAGCTGGTCATCCCTGATCGTTTCCATGAAGCGCATCGCAATGGCATGGCACGGTTTACAGCTACGGGAGAAGGCCACGTGATCGGCACAACGGTGGAGCTAGCTGCGCGGACGAAGAGCGGCGAGGAGGTGCCGATTGAGCTGTCCCTTTCGACATGGACGGTTCGTGAGGAGCGCTATTACACCGGCATCATTCGCGACATCGGCGAACGCAAACGGGCCGAAGAAGCCCTCCGCCAAAGTGAGCAGGCGCTGCGTGAAAGAACGGAGGAAATGAAAGAAAAGAACGAGGCACTGGAAGAAACGCTGAAGCAACTGAATGAGATGAACAACCAGCTCATCATCCAGGAAAAGATGGCCTCATTGGGCAGGCTCAGCGCCGGCATGGCGCACGAGCTGAACAATCCGGCCGCTGCCGCGCAGCGCGGCGCCGCGCAGCTACAGGCGACGATTTCAAAATGGCAGGGCGTTCAGCTGCAGGATGGGCAAGTTGAATCTCGATGAGAAGCAGATTGAAAAGGTGATGGAGCTCAATGAGATCGCCAAGGAGCGCGCCTGGAAACCGGCCAATCTGAACGCCCTCACCCGCAGCGATCGAGAAGCCGTTCTCGAACGATGGCTGCAATGAACGCGGCATCGAGACCTCCGGGGAGTTGGTGCCGTCCCTTGTCAGTCTCGGCCACGATCAGGGCGACCTTGAGGCACTGGCTGAGGCTTTCACCGCTCCTCAGTTTGCGGTTGTGATCGACTGGCTGAGCTTCAAGTATGCGATCTACAGCCTCGTCGCCGAGATCGGTCTCGGGACTGGTCGCATCGTCGAGCTCGTCAAAGCGCTCAAGACCTACACCTATATGGATCAGGCGCCGGTGCAGTCGGTGGACGTGCGCGAGGGCCTGGACAACACATTGATCATTCTTCACAACAAGCTGAAGAGGGGCGTCACCGTGATCCGGGAGTACGCCGAGGATCTGCCAGTCATTCAGGCGTATGCGGGCGAGTTGAACCAGGTATGGACAAATATCATTGACAACGCCATTGATGCCATGGATGGCGACGGGACGTTGATCGTGCGGGCGCGCCATGAGGGCCGCTGGGTAGTGGTCGAGATCGAGGACAATGGTCCAGGTATCCCCGAGGAGAATCAGTCGAAGATCTTTGATCCCTTCTTCACGACCAAGGCCCCCGGGGAAGGCACGGGCTTGGGCCTGAATATCAGCCGCAACCTCATTGTTCAAAAGCACCAGGGCCAGATGACGGTGAAGTCAAAACCGGGCAGCACCTGTTTTGCGGTTCGACTTGCCAATGGATTTCAATCCTGCGAAATAGTCTCGGACAGGAAGGAGGTGAGGAATGGCCAAGCCAATCATCATGACGATCGATGATGAGCCACACGTGCTCAACGCAATCGCGCGGGATCTCCAGGCGCATTATCGAAATGACTATCGGATCGTGAAAGCGAGCTCGGGCGACGAAGCGTTGGAGGCGGTGCAGGAGTTCAAACGGCGGAATGATCCGCTCGCACTATTCTTGGTCGACCAGCGAATGCCGTCGATGAGCGGCGTCGAGTTTCTGGCAGAGGCCATGAAGCTCTATCCGGAAGCGAAAAAGATGCTGCTCACCGCCTATGCCGACACGGATGCGGCAATCGCCAGCATCAATGCCGTCGATCTCGACTACTATCTAATGAAACCGTGGGATCCCCCGGAGGAGCGCCTCTATCCGGTGTTGGATGACCTGCTGAGTGACTGGCTGGCCAGCGCGCCGTTGCCATATGACGGCATCCGGGTGGCCGGCACCTTGTGGTCGGCGAACTCGCACAATGTCAAAGAGTTTCTTGCCCGCAGCCAGATCCCGTACCAGTGGCTGGATATCGAAAGGGATGCGGAGGCGAGGGAACTGGTGGAGACGGTATCCGGAGGGCAGCCTCGGATGCCGACCTTGTTCTTTCCGGACGGCAGCGTGTTGGTCGATCCGGACCTCGGTCTCTGGCGGACAAGGTGGGTATAACGAGACAGGCTCGGCAGCCCTTTTACGATTTGATCATCGTCGGTGCCGGCCCAGCCGGGCTGGCTGGGGCCGTTTATGGAGCGTCCGAAGGGCTGCGAACGATCGTGATCGAGAAGGAGGCGGCCGGCGGGCAGGCCGGCACCAGCGCGCGAATAGAAAATTATCTGGGCTTTCCGCAAGGCATAAGCGGCGCGGATCTGACTCGGCGGGCGACGACGCAGGCGCAGCGCCTCGGAGCAGAGATTCTGACCGCCGAAAAGGTCACCGCGATGCGGGTTAAAGATTCTTACCGTTTCGTGACGCTGAAGGATGGCAGCGAGTTGAGCTGTCGTGCTCTCCTGGTCTCCACGGGCGTCAAGGTTCGCGAGCTTGATGTACCGGGCATTAAACCTTTTATCGGGGCCTCGGTCTATTACGGGGCGGCGACTTCCGAAGCCATTAATTTCAAGGGTAAAAAAGTCTCCGTTGTCGGCGGCGCCAACTCGGCCGGTCAGGCCGCCATATACTATCACGGTTCGCGAGCGAAGTCACCGTATTATTTCGTGGTGACTCGTTGCAGAAAAGCATGTCCCGATATCTGATTGACCAGATCAATGTAGCGGAGAACATCTCGGTGATGGTACACACCGAGGTGATCGCCGTGGATGGCGCCGACCGTCTCGAAACGATCACGATCAAGAACAACAAGACGGTAGACCAACACGGTGCCTGCCGAGCGATTTTCATGTTCATTGGCGCTGTTCCGCACCGACATCGTGGCGGATATAGTCGAACGGGATAAAGCGGGATTCATCTACACTGGGCCGGACCTGATTCGCAACGGACGTCGGCCGAAGAACTGGAAGCCGAGACGGGACCCCTTCCTATTGGAGACGAGATGCCGGGCATATTTGCCGCGGGCGACGTGTGTCACGGCGTAATGAGACGTGTGGCTTCGGCCGTGGGTCAAGGTGCTGTAGCGGTCAGCCTCATTCACAAATATCTCGAGACCGTTTGAAGGACGAATAGGGGATTAGCGTCTGGAAAGACCATTGCGCCTGCACCTGCTACCATTCGCTGTTCGTGTTCAACCCGTTCGGTTTCCTGGACCGAGCGCTATCTCGATCAGCCGGTGGGTACGGCCAAAGCTGAAAGCGAGGCCGGCACCTCGATGTGACCCGACAGGTTTATGTCGACCACAAAAAGCCACTGCTCGAGCGGGTCACCGTGCGGCTAACCCATAACAAGATCCACGCCGAGAACTGCGAGACCAAGACGGGCATGATTGACCGCATCGACCGCAATATCACCTTCGAAGGCAATCTCGAAGCCGAGACACGCAAACGGCTGATGGAGATCGCCGACAAGTGTCCCATGCACCGGACGCTGAAATCGGAGACCGACATCCGCACGTTCGAGCAGCCGGCGTGACTTTTCTTTGGAGCCGGACAGGTGTAATTACTCCGCCGCCATGCAGACCGCCGCGCACGCGCTGACACAGCAGTTCCTCGCCTGGGTGGCCGAGGGTGAGCGCAGCTATGCCGACGCTGAGGCCTGGCGGCGCAGTTGTCCGCATCTGTCGGTCTGGGAAGACGCCATTTCCGACGGGCTGGTGCGCTTCGAGAACGGGGCCAGCATGCAGGCCTCACGACTCGTGCTCACCGCGCGCGGGCGTGATCGACTCGGCCAAGACTGAACCCGCAAGCGGTCGCACCTTCCCCGCCGGCCCTCCCCTATTCCTTGCGGCTTGACGGTCTCAAGCGCCTCGGACACACTAGAACAAATAGGGAACATGCCCGGCGCGGCGGCCCGGCGAGCGGGCCGAATCTCTCCGCGTCTTTAGAGGGTTAGGAATGATCGCGCAGCTGCGCCAAAGTCTGCGGGCACTGCAAAAGCCGGCCGGGATCGCGGACGGCCCCGGCGCCCTGCCGCTCGGCATCGCGGCGGTCGACTTAGCGCTCGGCGGCGGCTTGGCGCGCGGCGCGCTGCATGAGATCGCGGCGGCGGGCGAGGCCCATGTCGCCGCCGCGGTCGGCTTTACGCTGGGGCTCGCTCCTTCCGGCGCCCGCCTGGTCTGGATCGCCGAGGACATGGCGCTGGCCGAAAGCGGCGCGCCCTATGGGCCTGGGCTCGAGGCCTTCGGCCTGGCGCCCGAGCGGCTGCTGACGGTGGCGGCCGAGCGACGCTGCGACCTGCTGTGGGCGATGGAGGAAGCGCTGCGCTGCCGCGCCGTCGCGGCGGTGATCGGCGAACTGCGTCATGGCGAGATCGACCCGGTAGCGGTGCGCCGGCTCTCGCTCGCCGCCGCGCAAAGCGGCGCGCTGGCGCTGCTGCTGCGCGCCACACCGCCGCGCGACGCTTCTACCGCCGCCACGCGCTGGATCGTTGGCGCGGCGCCTCATGACTGTTTCGCCGTGCGGCTGACGCGCAACCGCCGTGGTCGGCTCGGCGCCTGGACCTTGCAATGGAGTGACGACGATGAGCGTTTCGTGCTCGCAACGCATGCTCAGCCTGTGGCTGCGCCGGCTGCCGACCGACCGCCTCGCAAGGTTGCGTGAGCAAACGGCACCGCTGGTCGTCTCCGGCAAGCGTGGCAATACCGAAGTGCTCGTCGCCGTCGACGCAGAGCGGAACGGCTCGGGCTCGCGCCCGGCCTGGCGCTGGCGCAAGCGCGCGCCATGCATCCGGAGATCGAAGCGATGGCGGAAGATACCGAGGCCGACACCACGCTGCTGGGAGCCGCCGACTGGTGCTTGCGCTACACGCCGCTGGTGGCCGGCGATGCGCCTGACGGCCTGCTGCTCGACATCAGCGGTTGCGCGCATCTCTATGGCGGCGAACAAGCGCTGGTGGCCGATCTCGCCGCGCGATTAAAGCGGCGCCGGCTTCGCCTATCGCACGGCAATCGCCGGCACCATCGGCGCGGCGCATGCCGCCGCCCATCATGGCGCGCCGGGAGTTATCACTTGCGGCGAGGAGCGCGCATTGCTTTCGCCGCTGCCGCTGGCCGCGTTGCGGTCGAACCCGGCACGGTGGCGGCGCTGGCGCGCGTCGGCTTGAAACGCGTCGGCGATATCGTGGACTTGGCCCGCGCGCCGCTCGACCGCGCGCTTCGGCGCCGCTGTTGCGCCAGCTCGACCGCGCGCTGGGACAAGAGCAGGAGCCGCTGACGCCGCGGCTGCCGGTAGCGCCTTACGTCGCCGAGCAACGCTTTGCCGAACCGATCGCGCGTGAGGAAGATGTGTTGGCCATCGTCGCGCGGCTGGCGGCACGGCTGCAGTTTGCCTTGGAACGGCGAGGGGACGGCGCCCGCCGCATCGAACTCACATTGTTCCGCACCGACGGCGAAGTGCGCCGCCTCGCCGCCGGCTGTTCGCGGCCCTTGCGCGATCCGGCTGCCATCCGCGCGCTGTTCGTGGAGCGGCTCCATGCGCTGGCGGACGCGCTCGATCCCGGCTTCGGTTTCGACATGGCGCGGCTTTCCGTCGTCGTTGCCGAACCATGCCCGCCCGAGCAGATCGGCATCGGAAACGCCGAAGACGCGGCCGCGCTCGACCGGCTGGTCGATCGGTTGAGCGCGCGGCTGGGCGCGCGCCGTGTGCGCCGGCCGGTGGCGCAGGACAGCCATATCCCGGAAATCGCCGGCACGAGCCTGCCCGCACGGCGGCGGCAGCCCGGCAACCGATGACGGCTGGGACGCCTTCCACCGCTACCGCGCGCAAGCCGACCTGGCGCCGCGGCCGCTGCGGCTGCTGGCGCGGCCGGAGCCGATCGAGGCGGTGGCGGAAGTGCCGGACGGCCCGCCGTTGCGATTTCGCTGGCGGCGCGCGCTGCACGAGGTGATCGCCGCCGAAGGCCCCGAGCGCATCGAGGGCGCATGGTGGAGCGAACATGGCGGCAATTCTTTAGGAAACTTGGCGCGCGATTACTTCCGCGTCGAGGACAGACACGGCCTGCGCTTCTGGCTGTTCCGCGCCGGGCTTTACCGCGACCTCGCCGCAGGGCACGGCCGCGCCGACTTGGTTTTTGCACGGAACATTTGCGTGATGGTGAGTATGAGTAAATGCGTTATCTCGAATTCGCCTGTGCCTCGAATTTCTCCTTCCTGCGCGGAGCGTCGCACCCGGAGGAATTGATGGTGCAGGCGGCCCATCTCGGGCTGGCCGGCCTGGGCTTAAGCGACCGCAATTCGGTCGCCGGCGTGGTGCGCGCGCATCTGGCCAGGCGCGAGCAGAACCTGCCGCTTGCCTATCACCCGGGCGCGCGGCTCATCTTCGCCGACGGCACGCCGGACATTCTGGCCTATCCGCGCGACCGCGCCGCCTGGGGCCGGCTTCGCCGCCTGCTGACGGTGGGAAATCTGCGCACCGAGAAAGGCGACTGCATCCTGCGTCTCGACGACTTACTGGCACACAGTTTTGGGCTGGAATTGATGGCGATGGGCGGCGATGTGCCGCTGTTGTCACGCCTGCGCGAAGCCGCCCCCGGCCGCGTGCGGCTCGCGGCCTCGATGCTCTATCGCGGGCGCGATCGTGCAAGGCTGAAGCGGCTGGCAGCGCTGGCGCGCGAAGCCCAGGTGCCGCTGATCGCGGTCAACGACGTGCACATGCATCATCCCGACCGCCGGCCGCTCGCCGACGTGCTCACCTGCATCCGCGAGAAGGTCACCATCGACCGCGCCGGCCGCCGGCTCGCCGCCAATGCCGAGCGCCATCTGAAGCCCCGGAAGAAATGGCGCGGCTGTTCCGCGACGCGCCGGAGGCGATCGAAGAAACGCTCGCTCTGAGCGAGGCCCTCACCTTCTCGCTCGACGAATTGCGCTACGAATATCCCGACGAGTCAGATTGAAGGCTTCAGCAACGCGCAGGACGCGCTCGACGCATCTCGCTGATAAAGGCGCCCGGCGGCGCTACCCGCACGGCGTGCCCGACAAAGTGCGCGCCGGCATCGCGCATGAACTGGCGCTGATCGCGCAGCTCGAATACGCGCCCTACTTCCTCACCGTCTACGACATCGTGCGCTACGCCCGCGAGCAAGGCATCCTCTGCCAGGGCCGCGGCTCGGCCGCCAATTCCGCCGTGTGCTTCTGCCTCGGCATCACCGAGGTCGACCCCGACCGCGCCGACCTGCTGTTCGAGCGCTTCATCTCGCCCGAGCGGCGCGAGCCGCCCGACATCGACGTCGATTTCGAGCACGAACGGCGCGAGGAGGTCATTCAATACATCTACCGCAAATACGGGCGCGAGCGCGCCGGCATCGCCGCCACCGTGATCAGCTATCGCGGGCGCTCGGCCATCCGCGAGGTCGGCAAGGCCTTCGGTCTGAGCGAGGACACCATCGGCGCGCTGTCGTCCTCGATCTGGGGCAGCGGCGGCGGCACGGCCGATCTCTCGCGCGCCGGCCTTGCCGCCGACAGCCGCCGCGTGCAGCAGATCGCGGCGCTGGCGCGCGAGATCGTCGGCTTCCCGCGCCATCTCTCCCAGCACGTCGGCGGCTTCGTCATCACCCGCAGCCGGCTCGACGAGGTGATGCCGATCGGCAATGCCGCCATGGAGGAGCGCACCTTCGTCGAATGGGACAAGGACGATCTCGACGCGCTCGGCATTCTCAAGATCGACGTGCTCGGCCTCGGCATGTTGTCGTGCCTGCGCAAGGCGCTCGACTCTGGTGAAGACGCAGCGGCATCTACGGCGAGCACGACTGACCCTCGCCACGCATTCCCTACCCGCCGAAGACCCCGCCGTCTACCGCATGCTGGGCCGCGCGGATTCGCTCGGCGTGTTCCAGGTGGAAAGCCGCGCGCAGATGACCATGCTGCCGCGGCTGGACCTAAGAATTTCTACGACCTGGTGATCGAGGTGGCGATCGTGCGCCCGGGCCCGATCCAGGGCGACATGGTGCATCCCTATCTGCGCCGCCGGCGCGGACAGGAGCCGGTCAGCTATCCGTCGAAAGAACTGGAGGCGGTGCTGCACAAGACCCTGGGCGTGCCGCTGTTCCAGGAGCAGGCCATGAAGATCGCCATCGTCGCCGCCGGTTTCACGCCGGCGGAGGCCGATAAATTGCGCCGCGCCATGGCCACCTTCAAGCGCGTCGGCACCATCGGCACCTTCCAGCGCAAGATGATCGACGGCATGCTGGCCAACGGCTATGAGCGCGCCTTCGCCGAGCGCTGCTTCCAGCAGATCGAGGGCTTCGGCGAATACGGCTTCCCGGAAAGCCATGCCGCCAGCTTCGCGCTGCTGGTCTATGCCTCGGCCTGGCTGAAATGCCGCTATCCGGACGCCTTCGCGGCGGCGCTTTGAACGCGCAGCCCATGGGCTTCTACGCGCCGGCGCAGATCGTGCGCGACGCGCGCGAGCACGGCGTGGACGTGCGCAGCGTCGACGTCAACCATTCGCAATGGGATTCGACTTTGGAATCCGGACCACGCGCCGCCGACCGCCTGCACGACCTGCATGGCGAGATGCGCGCGGATGTGCGGGCGACGCATGCCATCCGCCTCGGCCTGCGCGAAATCAAGGGACTGAACGAGGAGGATGGGCGGTTGATCGTGGCGCAGCGCGCACTCTTCACCTCTCCCCGCACGCGGGGAGAGGTCGGCCCGTCGGAGCGAAGCGAAGGCGGGACGGGTGAGGGGGCGTTGAAGTTTGTCCCAACCGAGAGGCCCCCTCACCCGGCTCGCAGCTTCGCTGCTCGCCACCCTCTCCCCGCACGCGGGGAGAGGGAATCTCCCTACGACTCCGTGCGCGATGTCTGGCTGCGCACCGGGCTTTCCCCGCGCGTGCTGGAGCGGCTGGCCGATGCCGACGCCTTCGGTTCGCTCGGCCTGACGCGGCGCGAGGCGCTATGGGCGGCCAAGGCGCTCGGCCGCGTCGGCGACCGCGACGACGATCTGCCGTTGTTCGCCGCTCCCGCCGGCGCCGTGCCCGCGCGCGTTGTCTCCCGCGAGCCCGACGTCGCCCTGCCGCCGATGCCGCTGGGCGAGGAAGTCATCAACGACTACCGGTTCCTGCAGCTGTCGCTGCGCGCGCACCCGGCGCAGTTCCTGCGCGCCGAGCTCGAGGCCCGCGGCACCTTGCGCAACGAAGCGCTGCGCGGCATCGCCAATAACAGGCGCGTGCGCATTTCCGGGCTGGTCACCTGCCGGCAGCGGCCGGGCTCGGCCAAGGGCGTGGTGTTCATGACCATCGAGGACGAAAGCGCGGTTGCCAACGTGATCGTATGGCCGCGCACCTTCGAGCGCGTACGCCCGGTGGTGCTGGGCGCGCGCTATGTCCTGGTCACTGGCCGCGTGCAGCAGGAATCCGGCGTCATCCACGTGGTGGCCGATGCGCTCGAGGATCTCACGCCCTGGCTGACGCGGTTGGCCGAACGCGGCGACGACATCGACGCGCTGGCGCGCTGCGACGAAGTGCGCCGGCCGATCGAGGACCACCGCGAGGCACGCGCGGCCGGCAGCCGCCATAACCGGCTGGTAGCGCTGATGCGTGAGATGCCGGAACTGGTTTCCGACCTCGACGTGCCGGCGCGCGGCTCCGCCCACGCGCCGACAAGAAGAGTTGTTTAGTCGAGCATGACCTTGTCCGAAAACCAGTTGCCACTTTTCGGGATCATGCTCCAGGCGGGTTGATCACATCGCCGGCGCAACGTCACGGCCGAAATACATGACTTTCGCCAGCAACGAGCCATCCGGCTGCTTCTGCGAGCCGAAGATAATGACATGGGTGCCGGACTTGAGTTCGCTCTTATCGCCCTTGGCGACCGCGGCAATCACTGTCTGCGGCGTGACCACGATCTTCTTCTCGCCGCCCTTGTATTTCACCGTGAAAGTTTCGCCGTCCTTGCTTTTCACCATGCTCTCGACATAGGCGTTGGTCATGGTGCTTCCCGGCCGCGCATCCCAGCCCCCATGTCGGTCCGGCACCTTGCCGCGCTGCGCCGGCAGGAAGATGTGCACCGAAAACGCCTGGATGCTGCCGTCGGCCTGCGGCATGCCGGCGATACCGATGAAACTATCGTTCTTGATGTCGGCGAGTGAGGCCTTGACCAATGAGGCGATGCGAGCATCGTCGGCCACCTTAACCTTCAACATGGCACCGTCGCGCGTCTTGACCGACAGCATGGAGCCGTCGGCCTTCGCAATCTCGCCGCGAATGCGGCCCGGCTGCTGCGCCAGCGCGGCGGTAACAGAGAACGCAAGTGCGACCGCCGCAGCGGCCAGCGCACGGCGCGTCATATTCAGCTTGTCCATTGTATCCTCCCTGACGCAGCCGGCAGTGCCGGTCCGTCAGCGGGAGAACCCCTAACCGCGCTTCTTATTCCGGCGCGGTTTTTTAACCTTCACGGGCGGCTCCGCCTTTTCTTCGACGGCCGGCGCCGGCTTAACGCCCAAGTCGGCCTCGACCAGCGCGCGCAGTTCCGGCGTCACTTCCGGACGCACGCCGAACCACAATTCGAATCCGCGCACCGCCTGGTGCAGCAGCATGCCGAGGCCGTCGGCAACGCGCAGGCCGCGCTCGCGCGCGCTCTTCAACAGGTTGGTTTCCAGCGGGTCGTAAACCAGATCCGTCACCACCAGCGACGCCGGGCAGCGTAGATTCACCTCGAGCGGCGGCTGCCCGATCATGCCGAGCGTGGTGGTGTTGACCAGCAGTCCGGCGCCGCCCAGCAGGCCGGTGATCTCGTCCCAGCCGGCCACGTGCACTTGCGCGCCGAATTGCTTCTGGATGGCCTCGGCGTGCTCCACCGTGCGGTTGATCACATAGACGCGCTCGACCTCGCGCGCGAGCAGCGCATAGGTCACCGCGCGCGCGCCGCCGCCGGCGCCGAGCACGATGGCGCTCTCCAGCCCACGGTCCCAGCCGGGCGTGGCGGCATCGAGATTGGCGAGAAAGCCTTCGGCGTCGGTATTGGTCGAGCGCAGCGTGTCGCCGTCGTACCAAAGCGTATTGGCTGCGCCGATCGCACGCGCGCGCTCGTCCGGCGCCGATACCTCAAGCGCCGGCTGCTTGTGCGGCACCGTGACGTTGGCGCCGATATAGCCGCGGTCGCGCAAATGGGTGACGAAATCGGCGAACGCATCGGGCGGCACCGCCTCGCGCCGGTATTCGGCGTTCAGGCCATGCTGCTCGATCCAGTAATTGTGGATCAATGGCGAACGCGAATGCGCCGCCGGCCAGGCGATCACGCAGGCCGCTTTGCGTTCCGCGGTCGTCGCGCCGCCGGTTTCGGGAGCTTCGTCGCTGGCTGGTTTCATGCAAATTCCAGGCTTTTGCGGCGCCCGCAAAGGGCGGCAGGAAGACCTCGGTGGTTCGGCGATAGGCTGCCCGGATCAGCGGCGCGCACCCCGCATGTATTCTGCGCGCGCGGAGCCGTCAACGCCGGGAAACGCATGGCACGCCGGACCGCCGCCGCCCGGCTTGACCGGGCCCTCCGGTCATCACACACAATGTAGTCTCAGCGGGATGCTCCGGCGGCGGGGCGGGACGGCGATGGCCATGAAAGCCCTCTTCCTCGACTGCAACGATCAACTGGCGCCGGTGTGGGACATGGTCGTCCGGCCGGACGACCCGCCGATCGACGTCAACAAAACGCCGTTTGCGCGCGATGAATTGCCGCGGATGCTCGCCGGCTACGACGTCGTGCTCGACGACCACTCTCCGATGCCGACCGAACTGGTGACGCGCGGCAAGCAGCTCAAGCACATTGTGTTCCTCGGCACCGGTGCCGCCAGCTATATGAACGTCGATGAGCTGGCCGCAAGCGGCGTCATCGTCCACACCATCAAGGGCTACGGCGATACCGCGGTGGCCGAGCACACGATTGCGCTGATGTTCGCCGCCGCGCGCGAAGTGGCGCGCATGGACCGCGCGGTGCGCGCGGGCACGTGGTCGCCGCTGGAGGGCATGCAGTTGCACGGCAAGACGCTGGGCGTGATCGGGCTCGGCGGCATCGGCCGCGAGGTGGCGCATCTCGGCCGCGGTATCGGCATGCACGTGATCGGCTGGAACCGGACGCGCCGCGCCGGCATCCCGCTGGTCGAGCTCGACACGCTGCTTGAGCGGGCCGACGTGGTGTCGATCAACCTCACGCTCGACGACGACACGCGCGGCTTCCTGAGCAAGGACCACATCGCATACATGAAGCGGGGCGCCATTCTGGTCAACACCGCCCGTGGCGCGCTGGTGGACGAAGCGGCGCTGATCGAAGCGCTCAAGAGCGGGCACATCCGCCATGCCGCGCTTGATGTCTTTCATGATGAGCCGCTGAAGCCGGATCACCCGCTGGCGCACATGGACAACGTCACCCTCACCGCGCACGCCGCCTTCCGAACGCTGGAAGCCTCCATGACGCTGCTGCGGCGGGCGATCGATATTGTAAAGAAGCTCGTCAAGTAGGGCTATCGCGGTGGCAGGGACCCGCATTGCCTGCCGCATCATTCCCCGCCACAATAAGAAAAAGAGAAAAGCCGACCGGGAGGGAATCACGTGAAGCCGGCGCCGTTCGCCTACACCAGGGCGCGCACGCTCAAGGAAGCGATTGCGCTGCTGTCCAAGCACAAGGACGACGCGCGGCTGCTGGCCGGCGGCCAGAGCCTGATCGCCACCCTCAACATGCGGCTGTCGGCGCCGGACCTGCTGATCGACATCAACGGCATCAAGGGCCTCGACGGCATCGCCAAGAAGGGCAAGACGATCGAGATCGGCGCGCTGGCGCGGCACACGGACGTAGAGCGCTCGCCGCTGATCGCCAAGCATGCGCCGCTGATCGCCCTCGCCATGCCGCATATCGGCCACCCGGCGATCCGCAACCGCGGCACCTTCGGCGGCTCCATCGCCTTCGCCGATCCGGCGGCCGAACTGCCGGCCTGCCTGCTGGCGCTCGGGGCCGAGATCGAAATCACCGGCCCCAAGGGCAAGCGCCGGGTGAAGGCGGATGCGTTCTTCAAGGGCCTGTTCGAGACCGCCCTGCGCCCGCGCGAAGTGCTTACCGCCGTGCGTATTCCCATTGCGGATAAAAATACCCGCGTGGGCTTCGCCGAACTGGCGCGCCGGCACGGCGACTACGCCATGGTCGGCTTGGCGGCGAGTGCGCGTGCCGATGGCAAGCGATTGAAGGATGTGCGGCTGGCGTTTTTCGGCGTGGGCGCCACGCCGGTGCGGGTAAAGAAAGCGGAAGTCGCGCTGGCGGGAGGCGATATCGAGGCCGCGGTCACCGCGCTCGATCTCGATCCCCATGACGATGTGCAGGCGACGGCCAAGGTGAAAAAGCATCTTGCCGGCGTGCTGCTGCGGCGGGTGGCCAAGCAGCTCATGGAGGCGCAGCCATGAGCGCGCATGCCCTCGACATCACCCTCACCGTCAATGGCGAGCGCGTCGCCGAGCGCGTGGACGCGCGCAAGACCCTGGTCGATTTCCTGCGCGAGGACCTGGTGCTGACCGGCAGCCATGTCGGCTGCGAGCACGGCGTCTGCGGCGCCTGCACCGTGCGGGTCAACGGCGCCATCGTGCGCGGCTGCCTGATATTGGCGGTTCAATGCGACGGCGCCACGGTCGAAACCATCGAGGGCCTGTCGGATACGGCCGAGATTGCCGACCTGCAGGTGGCGTTCGAGCAGCGCAACGCGCTGCAATGCGGCTATTGCACGCCCGGCATGCTGGTGGCGGCGCAGGACTTGCTCAAACGCGGGGGCGTGCCGAGCCGCGAGGACATCCGCGCGCATCTTTCCGGCAACTACTGCCGCTGCACCGGCTATCACGCCATCGTCGATGCGGTCGAGGCGGTGGCGATGACAAGGGCGGGAGGTAACAAGTGAATTGCGTATTCTCCGTTCGTCCCCGCGAAAGCGGGGACCCAGTCCTTCAGGGCGTTAGCTCTTTGCTCAAGTCATTCCATGTCGGATTGCTGCGCTCGATCAGTTCAAGTTTCCAACGCCGATTCCATTTCTTGAGTTGCCGTTCACGCAAGATGGCAGTTTCTCGTGCATCGTGGACTTCGTACCAGACGAGCAACTTAACACCGTATTTTTTCGTAAATCCAGGCATGAGCCCCGCCTGGTGTTGCCATATGCGGCCAACAAGATTGTCGGTCATGCCTATGTACAACGTACCGTTACGACGGCTGGCGAGCATGTACACACAGAAGCTCATGCCATGCCTCCCTGGGTCCCCGCTTTCGCGGGGACGAACGGATTCTAGCAGGGTTCGATCATGAAAATCACCGACGACTCCCCGCCCGTGCTGACCGCGCTCGACCGGCCCAACTCCTACATTGGGCGCTCGGTGCCGCGGCCGAATTTGCAGCGCCTGACTCAGGGGCGCGGGCAATATGTCAGCGACGTCAGCCTGCCGCGCATGACGCACGTGGCCTTCGTGCGCTCGCCGCATGCCCACGCCCGCATCACCAACATTAAAACCGATAAGGCCAAGAAGGCGCCGGGCGTGATTGCGGTGGTCACGGGCGCCGAGCTGGCCAAGGTGATGACGCCCTGGGTCGGGGTGCTCACCCATTTGAAGGGCCTGAAATCGGCGCCGCAGCACGCCATCGCCGTCGACCGCGCCTGCTGGCAGGGCGAAGCGGTCTGCGCTGTGGTGGCGCGCACGCGCGCGCAGGCCGAGGACGCCTGCGAACTGGTCGAGGTGAAATACGAGTCCCTGCCCGCGGTCACCGACCCGGAAACCGCGCTCGACAAGAAGACGCCGGTGATCCATCCCGACCTCGGCGACAATCTCTGCTTTGAACGAAAATTGGAGGTCGGCGCGCCCGACCAGGCTTTCGCGGACGCCGACGCGGTGGTGGAGAAGACGTATCTGTTCGGCCGCCACACTGGCGTGACCACCGAGCCGCGCGCGGTGGTGGCGGACTGGAACGAAGGCGAGCAGCGCCTGACCGTCTATCAAGGCACGCAGGCGCCGCACATGATGCAGAACCTGTTCGCCAAGCATCTCGATCTCGCCGAAGCCCAGGTGCGCGTGATCACCAAGGACGTCGGCGGCAGTTTCGGCATCAAGGTGCACACTTACGCCGACGAGATGGCGACGGTGGCGCTGTCGAAATTGCTCAAGCGGCCGGTGAAATTCGTCGCCGACCGCATCGAGAGTTTCGTCACCGACATCCACGCCCGCGATCACCGCATCAAGGCCAAGATCGGCGTCAAGCGCGACGGCACCATCACCGCTTTCGAGATCGACGATCTGACCGGCGTCGGCCCCTATTCGGTCTATCCGCGCACCTCAGGGATAGAGGCCAACCAGATCGTCAACCTGATCGGCGGCCCCTACACCTGCGGAAATTATCGCGCTGTAGCGCGCGTGGTGTTCCAGAACAAAAACGTCATGTGTCAGTACCGCGCCGTCGGCCACCCGATCGCGGTGGCGGTGACCGAAGGCCTGGTCGAGCTCGCCGCCGCCGAAATCGGCATGGACCCGCTCGAACTGCGCCGGCGCAACCTGTTTGCCGACGACGCCTATCCTTGCGCGTCGGCGGTCGGGCTGAAATTCGAAAAGCTCTCGCATCACGAGTCGCTCGCCCATCTGGACAGCTTGATGAACTATGCGGGCTTGCGCGCCGAGCAGAAGCGCCTGCGCGAACAGGGCATCTATCGCGGCCTCGGCTTCGCCAGCTTCATCGAGGTCACCAATCCGTCGGCCGCCTTCTACGGCGTCGGCGGCGCCCGCATCACTTCGCAGGATGGCGCCACGCTGATGCTGGACGCGCAAGGCGCGGTGGTCGTGCACACCGGCGTCACCGAGCAGGGCCAGGGCGCGGAATTGGTCGTGGCGCAAGTGGCAGCGACCTCGTTTGGCGTCCCGATCGAGAAAGTGCGCGTGGTCACCGGCGACACCGACAACACGCCCTATGGCGGCGGCACCTGGGCCTCGCGCGCCGCCGGCATCGGCGGCGAAGCGGCTTGGCAGGCCGGCAAGGCATTGCGCAGCAACGTGCTGGAACTGGCCGCGAGCATTTTACAGGCCAAGCCCGAGGGCCTCGACATCCGCGACGGCATCGTCGTCGACCAGGCAAGCGGCGCCGAGCGGCTGTCGCTGGAGGAACTGGCACGCGTCGCCTATTTCCGCCCCGATACGCTGCCGGCCGGCGTGCAGGCCGAATTGATGGTGACGCGCCATTACGTGCCGCGCGCCTGGCCGTTCGCCTTCACCAACGGCATCCAGGCCAGTTACCTCGAGGTCGATACGGACACCGGTTTCGTCAAGCTGTTGAAGCACTGGTGCGTGGAGGACTGCGGCACCATCATCAATCCGCAGCTGGTGGACGAACAGATGCGCGGCGGCGTGGTGCAGGGCATCGGCGCCGCGCTGTTCGAGCACTGCCTCTATGACGAGCGCGGCCAGCTTACCAACGGCAACATGGCCGACTACCTGGTGCCGATGGCCGCCGAAATGCCCGACATCGAATGCGGCCACGTGGTCTCGCCTACCGCCGACTCTGAGTTGGGCGCCAAGGGCGCCGGCGAGGCCGGTACCGCCGGCGCGCCGGCCTGCGTGATGAACGCCATCAACGACGCGCTGCGGCCGTTGGGCGCGGTCCCGCTCACCGACATGCCGTTCACGCCGGGGAAGATTTTGGCGGCGCTCGGGAAAGTGTGAGGCGCAGCGGAATTTTCACCATGTCGATCCGGCCTCGCCGCCGGCGCCTGCCCGCTTGCTGAAGCACCGGCCTCCGGCGCACAATTGCGTTCGAAGGTGGCGGCGCCATTGGACAGGCGTGCGCTGGTAAAAGACGGCAAGACCGGGAAGGAAACGCGTCATGAACATCAAGGTCGGCAGACAGGCGATCGCCGAGGCATCCAAGAAGCTCTCGAACTGGGGCCGCTGGGGCAAGGAAGACCAGATCGGCACGCTCAACCACGTGACGCCGGAGGACATCGTCCGCGCCGCCAGCCTGATCCGCACCGGCAAGGTGTTCGCGCTCGGCATCCCGCTCGACAAATCCGGCCCGCAGACCGGCCTGTTCGGCGGCCGCTTCAATCCCATCCACCAGATGTTGGCGACCGGCACCGACGCCATCGCCGGCCAGCAGGACTGGAACAAGATCCGCTACGCCGACGACACGCTGATGCTGTGCGTGCAGGGCGCCACCCACTGGGACGCGCTCGGCCACATCTTCTATGAGGACAAGGCCTATAACGGCCACGACGCCAAGCTGATCAACTCGCGCGGGCTCTCGGTGCTCGGCATCGAGCATTCCAGGAACAAGATGGTGGGGCGCGGCGTGCTGCTCGACATCGCGCGCCATCGCGGCGTGCCGTGGATGCAGGACGGCGAGAGCATTTCCAACGACGAACTCGACAAGTGTGCCAAGGACGCCAATGTGGAAATCCGCAAAGGCGACTTCGTCATCGTACGCACCGGGCAGATGGAACGCTGCCTGTCCGAGAAGGAATGGGGCGGCTATGCCGGCGGCGACGCGCCCGGCGTCAAGTTCGAGAACTGCTACTGGTGCCAAGAGAAAGAGGTCGCCGCCATCTGCACCGACACCTGGGGCGTGGAAGTGCGGCCGAACGAAACCTCGGAAGCCAACCAGCCCTGGCACTGGGTGGTGATCCCGGCCATGGGCCTGTGCATGGGCGAGATTTTCTACCTCAAGGAGCTGGCCGAGGACTGCGCCGAGGACGGCATCTACGAGTTCTTCTTCTGCGGGCCGCCGCTGCTCATCACCGGCGGCACCGGCTCGCCGATCAATCCGCAGGCCATTAAGTGACCCCGTAAATGGATCACGGCATCTGGGCTACCTGGTACGACCTCGCCGACGACACGCGCTCGCGCTTCCTCGACTGGCTGCACGGCAATTATCTGCCGGCGTTACAGCAGCGCCCGGGCTTTGCCTGGGTGGCGCATTATCGCAACGACGGCGGCGGCGCGGCCATGCGCCAGCTTGGCGACAACATTATCGTCCGCCCGCAGGAAGACATCGGCAACGGCTCGCAATATGTCGTGCTGGTCGGCGCGCCCTCCCCGCACACGTTCCTCAAGTCGTTGGCGCTCGAGATCGAGAAGGAGCCGCAGCACCGCGACATGCTGGCGTTGCGCCGCGGCGTGCGCACGGCGATCTTTTCCGAGGAGACGCGGGTCAACGGCCCCGCCATCGGGCAGCGGGTGCAGGGCGGCACGCCGGGGCCGGCCATTCAGATGGGCTCATTCCGCGTGCGCAGCGTCGAGGAGGAACTCGACCTCGGCTGCTGGTACGCGCAATACCGCCTGCCGCATATGGCGCAGATGCCGGGCTGCATCGCCGCGCGCAAACTCAATTGCGTCGCCGGCTGGCCCAAGCACGCCATTTTGTATGAATTCGTGTCGCTGGAAGCGCGCATGCAGAATTTCGAGGAACCGCACGAGGCCCTGGCGGTGGACACCAAGGAATGGACAGGGCGCGTGGTTCGCTACACCATCCATACGCCGGGCTCGCCGGTGGTCGGGCCGCGTATCTGGCCGCCGGTGGAATAAGAGACAGGAGGAAGTCATGGCTCGCTATTTGAAACGCGGCATGGACGCGAGCGCGATCAAGGCGGCCGACGCCAAGGTGCGCGAGACGGTCGAAAGCATCTTGGCACAGGTGGACGAGCGCAAGGACGCGGCGATCCGCGAACTGTCGGAGAAATTCGACAAGTGGTCGCCCAAGGATTTCCGCCTCAGCGCGCAGGAGATCGAGAAGGCCATCGCGCAGGTGCCCAAGCGCGACCTCGAGGACGTCAAATTCGCGCAGGCGCAGGTGCGCAACTTCGCGCAGAAGCAGCGCGAAACCATGCACGACCTGGAAGTGGAGACGCTGCCCGGCGTCGTGCTCGGCCACCGCCACATCCCGGTCAATTCGATCGGCTGCTACGTGCCGGGCGGCCGCTACCCCATGGTCGCCAGCGCGCACATGTCGATCGTCACCGCGCGCGTCGCCGGCGTGAAACGCATCATCGCCTGCGCCCCGCCCTATAAGGGCGGCCCGCATCCGGCCATCGTCGCCGCCATGCATTTCGGCGGCGCCGACGAGATTTTCGTGCTCGGCGGCGTGCAGGCGATCGCCGCCATGGCGCTCGGCACCGAAACCATCGCGCCGGTCGACATGCTGGTCGGGCCCGGCAACGCCTATGTCGCGGAAGCCAAGCGCCAGCTGTTCGGCCGCGTCGGCATCGATCTGCTGGCAGGCCCCACCGAGACTCTGATCATCGCCGACGAGACCGTGGACGGCGAAATCTGCGCCACTGATTTGCTCGGCCAGGCCGAGCACGGACCGACCTCGCCGGCGGTGATGATTACCAATTCCGAGAAACTGGCGCGCGAAACCATGAGCGAGGTCGAACGCCTGCTGACGATCCTGCCCAGCGCCGATCTCGCCGGCCAGGCCTGGAAGGATTACGGCGAGGTCATCGTCTGCGACAACGAAGAAGAAATGATCGCGGAGGCCGACCGCGTTGCCTCCGAGCACGTGCAGGTGATGACGCGCGACCCCGACGTCTTCCTCAACGGCATGAAAAACTACGGTTCGCTGTTCCTCGGGCCCCGCACCAATGTGGCCTATGGCGACAAAGTGATCGGCACCAACCATACGCTGCCGACCAAGAAGAACGCGCGCTTCACCGGCGGGCTGTGGGTCGGCAAATTCCTCAAGACCTGCACCTATCAGAAGGTGCTGACTGACGAGGCCAGCGCCAAGATCGGCGAAGTCTGCTCGCGGCTGTGCATCCTGGAAGGTTTCGTCGCGCATGCCGAGCAGGCCAATATCCGCGTGCGCCGCTACGGCGGCCGCAACGTGCCCTACGCCCAGGCGGCGGAGTAGCGATGGAGCTGACCAAAACCGCCTCCTTCCGCCTCGACGGCCGGCGCGCGCTGGTGACCGGCGGCGGGCGCGGCATCGGGCTAACCGCCGCGTCGGCCCTCGCCGACGCCGGCGCCCATGTCACGCTGGTGGCGCGCACCGCCAAAGAGATCGAGGAGGCGGCGGCCGCGATCCGCGCGCGCGGTCAACAGGCCGACGCGCTGGCGCTCGACGTCACCGACGTGGAGGCGGCGCGCGAGGCGCTGGCCGAACGCGCGCCCTATCAGGTGCTGGTCAACAATGCCGGCACCAACCGGCCGAAAATGCTGCCCGACGTCAGCGTCGAGGATTTCGACGTCATCTTCGCGCTCAATGTGCGCGCCGCCTTCTTCATGGCGCAGACGGTGGCGCTCAGGCTGATTAAGGAAAAGCTGCCCGGCTCGATCATCAACATCTCCTCGCAGATGGGCCATGTCGGCGCCGCGCGCCGCACCGTCTATTGCGCGTCCAAGCACGCCTTAGAGGGCTTCACCAAGGCCATGGCGATCGAGCTGGCGCCGCACAACATCCGCGTCAATTCGCTCGGCCCCACCTTCCTGGAGACGCCGATGACGCGGCCGTTCTTCGAGAACAAGGCCTTCCGCGACGAGGTGCTCTCCAAGATCAAGCTCGGCCGTCTCGGCCAACTCGAGGAGATCACCGGCGCCATCGTTTTCCTGGCGTCGGACGCCTCGTCGCTGATGACCGGCGCGGCGCTGGTGCTCGACGGCGGCTGGACCGCCGAATAGATTTCCTTGCCGCTCACGGGAGGATTCGATGCGCGCCTCGCAATGGCTGATCGTCGCGGTGCTGCTGTGCGCTGCCGTCCACGCCGAAGCGGCAGAGATTCACGACGGCGACACAGGATACATCGCGAACAATTCTATTTGGTTTACGGACGAACCGGATTTGAGCGTCTGGAAACGCGTCCGCCAGGTTTTCACGCCTAAGGACGTCGAGGCGTATCAAGACATTATTCTAAAGGAACGTCAGGCATGGCAATTCATCGCGGGACCGCTAAAGGTCAAGGTGATCAGTTACTATGCCGAGCAGCACGAAATACAGGTGAAGATTCTGACCGACGGTAGGCTAGCAGGAACCGACTGGTGGGTTGACGACAAGGATTACTTGAAGACGAAGTGATGCGTTAGATAAGCCGCACTGAATTAGTGATCGGCGGCTGGACGGTGGAGTGAACTTCTCCGCTGTCATCGCCGGGCCGGCGTGCAGCGCCGAGACTCGGTGATCCCGCTTAGGAAGGCACTGAGTCCCTAAGCGAGATGGCCGGGACAAGCCCTGCCATGACAGGTTGCCGCTATTGGCACCGCCCTACTTCAACTTCGGCAGGTCCGCGAAAAACTCCGGGTGCTCCTTCTCGACCTGCTGCATGAACTCCGGCCGGAACAGGCTCGGCACGTCGAGGCGCGGCGCGCCCGGCAGCGTGTTGATCAGCACTTCGTCCTCGGCGTTCTCGAAGGCGCGCAGCACATGTGGTGACATGCGCGGATCGAAGCTGATGTGCTTGACGCCGGCCTTGCCGATGGCGACGTCGGTGCCGGGCACCCATTTGGCGAAAATCTCCACCGCTTCGTCGCGGTTGTTGCGGGTGAAGTGCGAGGATTGCGCGAGCCCGGCGGCGACGCTCTTGATCACGGCCGGTTTGGACTCGACGGTCGGTCCGTGCGCAACCGCCACCATCACATAAGACATGTGCTGGCCGCCGCGGATCACTTCATACGAATCCGGCACTTGGGTGAGCGTCTGCGTCACATAGGGCTCCCAGGTCACGATGGCGTCGACCTTGCCTTCTTTCAGCGCGGGCGCGAGACCAAACTGCGACCAGATGTTCTCGATGGTGATATCGTCGTACTTCACCTTGGCGCGGCGCAGCACCATTTTGAAAAATTCGTCAGAGGTCTGCCCCTTCGCGAGACCGACGGTTTTGCCGACAAGATCACTAATCTTACCGACATTGACGCCCCTGCCCTTCTTGGTGACGATGGCGAGCGGGTCGTCGCAACGGTCATTGTTGGCGTCGTTCATGATGAGGCCGATGACCAGGAACGGGTTGCCGGCATGCACCGCCTTCAAATAGGTGGTCGTGCTCATATCGCCGACCTGCGCCTCGCCATTATGCAGGGCATTGACCATGTCGGTGCCGGTATCCACCACCCGGAAGCTGGCATCGACGCCCTGCTGCTTGAAAAAGCCCTTCTCCGCCCCAACGAACATCGGCAGATGGCCGAAGTTGTTGGCGATCACCACGTCGAGTTTGGGTAAATCTGCCATGGCATAATCCTCCGATACGCTTATTGTTTTGCCAACACCTGCGGATTGACGCAGCCGGGCGGCGTCTCGCCCTTGAGCAGCGCCTCGATATTGTCGACCACGATATTCGCCATCGCCTCGCGCACATCGATAGTGGCGCTGCCGAGATGCGGATTGAGCACGACGTTCTTCATCTTCTTCAATTCGGCGGACACCTTGGGCTCGAATTCGAACACGTCGAGGCCGGCGCCGGCGATTTTCTTCTGCTTGAGTGCGCGCACCAGCGCCTTCTCGTCGATGAGCGGTCCGCGTGCGGTATTGATGATGAAGGCGGTCTTCTTCATCAAGCCCAATTCGCGCGCGCCGATCTGGTGGCGAGTCTGCGGGTTGAGCGGCGAATGCAGCGAGACGTAGTCGGATTCCCGCAGCAGTTGGTCGAGCGGAACGTAGATGAGCCCGGCCTCGCGCTCCTCGCTCTCCGGCTTGCGGCGCGGCGTCGAATAGAGCACGCGCATGTCAAAACCGCGGGCGCGGCGCGCCGTCGCCTTGCCGATGAGGCCGCCGCCGCCGATCAGTCCGATGGTCTTGCCGTGAACGATTGATCCGAGCAGATGGCGCGACTGCCCACCCGGGAATTTCCCGGCGCGCACCAGCCGGTCGCCTTCCACCATGCGGCGCGCAACCGCCAGCATCAGCCCGAAGGTGAGATCGGCGGTCGCTTCCGTGGTCACCGGCGGCACCACGGTGACCGGAATGCCGCGCTTGGTCGCCTCGGCGACGTCGATATTGGACGGCGAGATGGATTGCGCCGCCACGTGACGCAACTTCGGATTGGCCGCGATCACCGCCTTGTCGATCTTGTCGTGCAGCAGGCAGAACAGGATGTCGGCCTTCTTGACGGCCGAAACAAGCGTGCTGTGGGGGATGATGCGGCTGTCGTCGGGAAAAACCTTCACGCTGCCTAAGGCGCGCAGCCGCTTGAGCGCGCTGTCGGCGACCGGCTGCGTAATGAAGACGCGCGGCAAATTGGTCAACTTGGCGCTCACCGCAGCCACCGCACGATGCCGGCGACGCCGTCGACCGCGCATTGCGAACCGTCGGGAATGTGCTGGGTGGCGTCGAGCACGCCCAGCACCATGGGAATGCCGCGCTCGCGCGCTAGCGAGGCCAGATGCGAGGTCGAACCACCGAGCTCGGCGACCACGCCCGCCACCCGCGGCAGGATGTGGCTGAGCGCGGGTCCAGCCACGCGCGTCACCAGAATGTCGCCGGGCGCAACGCGCTCCAGTTCGCATTCGCAATTGACCACCACGGCGCGCCCCGAACCCCAGCCGATGCCGGCGGGATGGCCGTTCAAGCCCGGATGCCGCAGCCAGATCTCGTCGGGCACAACCGGCGCTTCCACATGCAGCGGCCGCGATTGCAGCAGCTTGAAGCCGTTCTCGTCCACCGCCCATTCGACCTCGACCGGTGCGCCCGCGAGCTGCTCGCACTTTCGCAGCAGACGCCCGAGCGTCACCGCCTCGCCCGGCGAAAGGCACGGCTCGCTGACCATGTCTTCGGGCACGAGTTGCGGCGCGGCAACGCCGTGCTCGCAGGTGTCGCGATGGCCCTTGCGCCCGGCCGCCACCGTACGCAGGAAACCGTTCTTGGCGAGCACGATGCGGTCGGGCACCACCTCACCCTGCGCAATGGTCGAGCCGAGACCCCAGGTGGCGGAAATCAACATCTGGCCTTCGGCGGTCTCGCTGAGGCCGCCGCCAGACGCGCGCGCCGCGATCAGCGGCTGGATCAACACGCCCATCGCGGTGTCGGCGGGCGACAATTCGTTGTTTTCCATGTAGCGGCGTGCGTGCGAGGTCCACAGCGCCGCCCAGCAGGCGCGCACCGCGGTGAGGAATTCGGTTTCATCGGTGAGGCCGAGGAAGCTTTCGAACTGGCCGGCAAAATTGGCGCCCTTACGGTCTTCCAGCAACGCCGAGGAACGCACCACGCCACGCGAGCCGTCCGTCCGCTGCGCACGCCAAGCCGTGAGCAGCGGCGCGAGGATCTCCGGCGCGATCGGCTCCTGATAGAGCGCAAGCCGGATGGCGATCGACAGCCTGCGCGTGGTCGAAATGTCGGCGCTGTTGTACTGCGCCAGCATGTCGGCGCCGCCGACATGGCGCACCTGATGATGATAGGCCGCCGCCGTCAGCGCGAAACCGCCCGGCGTCGGCAGGCCGGCTTGCGTAAGCGTCGCCAGATTGGCCGCCTTCGGTCCGACGTTTTCAGGGTCGGTGGCGGCGGGATCGCTGAGCGGGAGAATGAACTCGGTCATCGCGGTTTGCCTTGCGACCTTTCCGTTGTCATGGCCGGGCTTGACCCGGCCATCCCGCTTAGGAAGGCACGAACTCGTGGCGCGAGATCCCCGGGTCTCGCCTTCGGCTCGCCCGGGGATGACGTAGGCTTTAAGCCGACGTCATTTCACATGATCCCCGTAGCCCGGCAGCGGATCGACGACCGTGATCTGCTTGACCGGGAAGTTCGACACGATCTCGATCTCGTTCTTCTTCACGATCAGCATTTCCTCAATGCGCACGCCGTAACGGTACTTCTTGCCGTGCTGCGTTTCGAGCGCGAAGGTCATGCCTTCCTGAATGTCGATCGGATGATCGAGCGACCAGATGCGCGAGATCACCGGCGGGTCGTATTGCGCCAGCCCCAGCCCGTGGCCCCACAGATTAGCGGCGGCCTGATCCTCGTCCTCGTAACCCCAGGTCTCCATCGCCGACGGCCACTTCAGCGCGATGTCGCGCGTGGTGGCGCCGACCTTCACCGCACCGATCGAATCGTAGAGCCACTCGAGCGCGGTGCCGTAGGTGTCCTTCTGCTCCTGGCTCGGTTCCTTGCCGACGCAATAGGTGCGGTAATAGCAGGACTTGTACCCGTTCCAGGTAAGCGCGGCCAAATCCATGAACACGATGTCGCCGGGCTGGATGATGCGGTCGGAGAAGTTGCGCCAGTTCGGCCAGGTGTTGGGGCCGGACGACACGATCACGTCCTCGACGTCTTCCATGCCGGGGATGTTGTAGAGATATTCCATCAGATGCGCGGTCACCTGGTTCTCGGTGATGCCGGGGCGCAGGAACTTCATGCACTCCCAGTGCGTCGCATCACCGATGGCGCCGACGATGCGGAAACATTCCTGCTCGTCCGGGCTCTTGACCGCGCGCGCTTCCATCATCGGGGTCATGCCGTCGACCCAGTTGATGCCCTTCTCCTTGAACACGTTGATCATGTTGATGTCGATGAAGTCGCAGCCGAGCTTCTGCCCGGCGACGCCGTTTTCCTTCATCGCCCGGAGGACGGCGTCGGCGAACTTGTTCACTTGCTGGACCGAAGCCGGACCGGCCGCGCCTTTGATCCAGGCGAAAGAGTGGCGGATGTTTTCCTTCGGCAGCCACGGCGAGTGGCGCTCGACCTGCATGCCGATGTCGCCCTGTTCGAACAATATCGGCCGCCCGTCGCCGCACAGCATGGCGTAGCGCAGGCCGGGCTTGAGGCGGCACCAGCCGGGAGTCAGCGTCGCGGTGATGTAGCGCACGTTCTCGTCGTACATGCAGAGCACGGCGCCGAGCCCGTGCTTCTTCATCATCGTGCGCGCACGCTCGATGCGATATTCACGCAGCCGGTCCCAGTTGACCCGCTGCTGCCAGTCCATGCCGGCAATGCCGAAATTCGCTGTGCCCATGGCGTCCTCCCGACCGCGCGCCGGGTGGCGCGCGCTTTCCTTGTTGATTGCCGGAAATCCTAAGCCCGTTGGCAGGGCAAGAAGAAATAATATATTCTGCCCCGGGGCATTAAGTTTTATAATAGCCCGTTACTGGGGGCGGCCATGACCAATATCCCACTGCGGCAAATCCGCGCCGTCATCGCGGTGTGCGAGGAAGGCTCCTTCACCCGCGCGGCGGCGCGTGAAAACGCCACCCAATCGGGCATTTCCCAGCACGTGGCGGCGGTCGAGCGCGCGCTCAAAGTGAAACTGTTCGAGCGCACCACCGGCGGCGTAACGCCGACGCCGGCCGGCTACCGCTACTACAAGAGCTGCGTGGAGGCGGTGGGCGCGCTCGAGCATGCGGCGAACGAGGCGCGCGCTTTCGCCGGCCAGGTCGCCGGCGAATTGCGCATCGGGCTGATGCCGACCTTCACCCGCGCGGTGCTGGCGCCGGTGCTCGACGACTTCGTGCCGCGCTGCCCGGAAGTGCGCCTGCACATCGTGGAGGGTTACAGCAATCTGCTCACCGAGATGGTGCTCGATGGCGGACTCGATTTCGCGGTGGTGCCGGCCTTCGAGGGCGCCATCGGATTGAAGTCACGGCTGCTGCTGCGCGACCGCGAGATGCTGATCTCCGGCCCGCGCCGCGGCTTTACGCCGCTCGCTCCCTTGCGGCTTTCCGAATGCAAGCCGCTCAAGATCGTGGTGCCGGGGCCGGACAATATCCGCCGGCGCAATCTGGAAACCTATTTCCACAGTCACGGCGTCGAGATCGAAGCCATGCTGGAGATGGACGCCATGATCGCCACACTCGAATTCGTGGCGCGCTCGGACTGGGCGACCATCCTGCCGAGCGTGATCTCGGTCAACGACATCGGCCGCGGCGAATTGATCGTCAATCCCTTCGTCGCGCCGGAAATGCACGCCGAGTTCGTGGTGATCCAGCCGACGCGGCGCACGCTGTCGACGCAGGCGCGCATGTTCCTCGAGCGCTTCGAGCAGGAGGTTGCGCATATTCACGCGGTGTGGGACGAGGCGATTGCGGGGACGCCCGCACCGCTGCGGCGCGCGGCCGTTTGAATCATGGACGCTGCAACACAAGCCACCGAATACAGCGCCTGGAACCCGGGGCTGGAATCGCAGTTGCCGCGCGCGTACCTGCCGCTCTCGACCATCTTCAACAGCGACAACGTTTCGACCAGCATCGCCAAGGCGTATGAGCTGAGCGACTATTGCGGACTGCCGGTGCAGGACCTGGTGGCCTTTCGGCCGGACCGATTGATCATTCACGAGCTTCTCATTGGCGTCACCATCAATCTGTCGGTTCCTGACGGCACCAAATACGCCACTCTCGGTGAAAACTTCCGCGCAATGGCATCGACCATTCTCGCCCGTTACATCGCGCCCCATCGTGACGAACTGGTTGAAACCTACGCGCGCGCCAAGCGCGCCGCGGTCGCCAGGATCGAGCGAGAGCTTTCGATAGCACTGTCTTTCGGCCCGAAACCGGCCGCCAGCGGCGAAGGTAAGCAGCGCGGCTTGTTCGGATTCGGCAGACCAAAAGAGAATCCGGCCGTCACAACCGAGAGCCCGGACGTGCGTGACCGGCGCATCGCCACCGCATGGCGCAAGATGGCCGACGCCGCCGATGACCCGCTCGACGAGGCCTGCTTCCGCGCGCTCGCCACCATCGCGACGGCGATCATCAGCCGGCGCGGTCGGCTCTACGGCGACCAGAAGCTGCTCACGGAGCTTGCCGTCACGCTGGTGTGCAACGACTACGGCAGCGAAGTCATCGGCGAGGCCATCCAGCCGTTCTTCCAGGAAGCGGCCACGCGCGAAGGCTATCGGCTGCTGTCGCCGCAGGCGCACCCGGTCGTCATGAACGTCAAGGGCGCCTCGGCCTCGGGCAAGAGCACGATGCGCCCATTGCAGCGGGCGCTGGCGGAAAAGCTCCACCTGCCCTGGAGCGAATTCGCGCTGATCAGCCCCGACATCTGGCGCAAGTATCTATTGGACTACGACTCGCTGGGCGTCGCCTTCAAATATGCCGGCACCATGACTGGGCACGAGGTCGAGATCATCGACAAGAAGCTCGACCTGCGCATGGCGGCGAAGGCCGCGAATGGAAAAATGTCGCACCTGCTGATCGACCGTTTCCGCTTCGACAGCTTCGCACCGGCGGGCAAGGAGAGCCGCAGGTTGCTGACCCGATTCGGCGACCTGGTCTACATGTTCTTCATGATCACGCCGCCGGAAATGACGGTGGAGCGCGCCTGGAAACGCGGGCTGAAATTCGGGCGCTACAAGGCGGTCGACGATCTCTTGGCGCACAACGTCGAAGCCTACGAGGGCATGCCCGAATTGTTTTTCACCTGGGCGCTCAACACCGGGCGGCGCGTGCACTACGAATTTCTCGACAACAGCGTCGCGGAGGGCCAGCGGCCAAGAACCGTCGCTTATGGCTGGAACCAGGCCATGACGGTCCTCGACGTGAAAGCCATGCTCGACATCGACCGCTTCCGGAAGATCAACATCAACGCGCACGTGCCCGAGTCGGTTTATGTCGGCGACAATCTGGCGCCCGAATGCAACGTCGAGTTCCTCAAGCGCTGCGCACGCATGATCCCGGTCATCAATTTCGCCGACTACGACACTGGCCGGGTTTACGCCCGGTTGGAACACGGCCAATGGACTTGGCGCGACGAGCAAGGCTTCGCCCGCGCGCTGCAAGACTCCGATACCAAGGCCGGCTTGGAAGCGGTCGCACCGAACAAATATGATCCGGCCGCGACCGGAGCGTTTGACCAAGCGGATTTCGCGAGCGAAAAGGCCCACACCTTGGGCGCCTGGGGCGCGGCGGCAACCTCCGCCTAAACCTCCATCGACGCCCCGTTGGCGTCGGTCAATTTGAACACCGCTTCCAGCGCCGCTACCTTCGATTGATTCGACACGACCCTAAGGGAGTACGTCCGATGGAATCCTCACCCTTCGTTTCCACCGCCTGGCTCGAGGATCACCTCGCCGACCCCGATCTACGCATCCTCGAAATCTGCAATATCCGCGACGACAAGACCTACCACGAGGGGCACATTCCGGGCGCCATGTGGTTCTACTGGAAATCGGCGTGCTGGCACGAAACCGATCGCGATTTCGTCACGCCGGCAGCGATGGCGAAACTTTTCGGCAGCATGGGCATCGGCCCGCAGTCGACCATCGTGCTGTACGGGGACCCCGTTCAATTCGGCACCTACGCCTTCTGGGCCTTCACCATGGCCGGGCACAAGAACCTGCGGCTGCTCGACGGCGGGCGCCGGAAATGGGTCATGGAGGGACGGCCGCTGTCGCGGACCGTGCCGCGTTTTCCGGCGGTCGACTATCCGACGCCGAAAGGCACATCGTCGATGCGGGTCGGTCGCGACAATGTGCGCGACCATCTGCGGCAGCCGCAGCGGCTGTTGCTCGACGTCCGTTCGCCGGAGGAATACACCGGCAAGCGCGTATCGGACTATACCGCGCCTTTCGATCATGGCGCCGAGCGGACCGGGCGCATCCCCGGCGCCGTCCATCTCTATTACAAGGAACTGCTGAACGAGGACGACTCGTTCAAGTCACCCGAGCAACTTCGCGGCGTGCTGGCCGCAAGAGGCCTTACCCCGGAAAAATTCGACGACGTAGTCTGCTATTGCCGGCTGAGCCACCGCGCCACCATTGCCTGGCTCGCGCTGAGCCGAATTCTCGGTTACGACAACGTCAAGATCTACGACGGCTCATGGACCGAATGGGGCAGCATCGTCGGCTACCCGATCGAGAAATAGCGCGTCCGCCGACGCGGACGCGGCCAAGCTAAACCGTCCTCCACGCCCCGTCGGCATCGACCGACTTGAACACCGCTTCCAGCGCCGCCGCCGTCTGCAGGATGCCGTCCGGCGAAATCGGGAATGTGCCCTGCCCCAGCGCCGCCTTGGCGAAATAATCGAGATTGCGGCCGAGGTGGTTTTCGTGCGGATAATCGATTATCGCCGGGTCGTCCTTGCCGGCACGGCGCACGATCACGCGCGTTTCGCTCACGCTTTCGGCCCAGCACGTGTCTCCGAAGACCGCGATGCGCCAGCGGAACGGCGTCTTCAGCGTGGTGCCAAACGTGCCGGTGGCGCCGCTCTCGAACTCGATCAGCGCGGCGGTGGTGTCGCCGGTCGGCAGCTTGAGCGCGCGCGCTTTCGACAGCGCGCTCACGCGCTTCATCGGCCCGGCCAAGTCGCGGAAGCAGTCGAGCACGTGGATGCCCATGCTGGTCATGCTGCCGGCGCGGGTTTCCTCCGCCGCCATGCGCCAACTGTCGACCGGCATGTCCGCCAGCCAGTCGTGGCTGTAGTGGCCCTCCAGATGCATGATGGCGCCGAAAGCGCCGGAGGCCATCAGTTCGGCCAGCGCGCGCATCGACGGCATCAGCCGGAAATGATGACCCACGCCGATGACGACGCCGGCGCGCTTGCAGGCGTCGAGCATGGCGGCCGCGTCGGCCTTGCTAAGCGCGAACGGCTTTTCGCAGTAGATCTGCTTGCCGGCGGCGGCGGCCGCCTCCACCTGGGCGCGGTGCCTTGAGTGCGGCGTCGCCAGGATCACCGCCTTGATCTCGGGATCGGCCAGCACGTCCTCGAACGACGTGCCGATGGCGATGCTGTGCTCGGCGGCGAAATCGCGCACGGTGTCCGGCTCCAGCGTCACGCCGCGCGCGAAACGCAACGGCGCGCCGAAATCGCGCGCCGCCGTCACCAGATTCTTGCCCCACCAGCCGAGGCCGACGATTGCCGTATTGAGCATGAGACGCGACTACACCGACGCGGGCGCGCCGGGCTGCTTGAGTGGATGGGCGCGCGCGAAGGCGTCGAGCTTGTTGCATTCGTCGACAATGCGCTTGAAGGTCGGGAACGGCGCCAGATCGCATTTGAAATAGGTCGCTCCCGCCGCCTGCCCGCACAGGCAGATATCGGCGATGGTGATCTGGTTGCCCTGCGCATAGCGGCCGGTGGCGGGCGAGCCGGCCAGCACGGCCTCCAGCGCCTTCAGCGCCGCCAGATGCCAGTGCTGGCCCCATTGCAGCACGCCGGCTTCATCGACCTTGTAGGTGCTCGCCAGGTGTTCGCGCACGCGCGGCACGATCAGCGGATGGGTATCGCAGGCAATGATCTGCGCGATGCCGCGCACCCGCGCGCGCGCTTTAGGCTCCTTCGGCAGCAGCGGCGGATTGGGATGGGTTTCGTCGAGATATTCCATAATGGCGAGCAATTCGAACAGCACCGTGCCGTCGTCTTCGATCAGCGCCGGCAGCGCCATCATCGGGTTGAGCCGGCGAAAGGCATCCTCGCGCTGCTTGCCTTCGTGCAGATTGACGTTGATCACCTCGTCGGGCGTGATGCCCTTGAGGTTGAGAGCGATGCGCACGCGATAGGTCGCCAGCGAGCGCCAGTATGAAAACAGTTTCATCGCCCTGCTCCTTTGCCCATGGTGATCATTTCTTGGCGCCGCCCGGATCGGCTTTCAGTCCCGCCGCCGTGATGCCGGCCACCGCGATGATCTCGTCGTTGTCGCCGGTGTCGCCGGAAATGCCGACCGCGCCGATAATCGCATTGCCGGCGTCGCGGATCAGCACGCCGCCCGGATTGGGCACCAGCCGGCCGCCGCTGGCCGCCACGATCGAGGTGAGGAAATTCGGGTTCTGCGCCGCGCGCTCCATCATGGTGCGCGAGCCCCAGCCCATGCCGAGCGCGCCATAGGCTTTGCCGATCGCGGCCTCGAAGCGGATGATGCCGGAGCCGTCCTCGCGCTTGGCGCAGACCACGTGGCCGCCGGTGTCGAGCACCACCACGGTCTGCGGCATTTGCTTGAGTTCGCGCGCTTTTTTAAGCGTGGCGTCGACGATACTGGAGGCTTGAGCAAGGGTTACGGACATCAGAAACTCCGTTGTTACTTTTTGCGGTTGGCCCAATAGACCGTCATCTGCGCGCCGTCGCCGCCGCCGATGCCGTGCTGCGTAGCATCCTCGAAGCCGGTGAGCGACGCCTTGGTGGTGCGCATGTCGGCGCCCAGCGCCTCGCCGGTCGCCACCATGGTGCGCAGGTCCTTGACGCCATTGGCGATCGAGAAGGTGGTCGGCCCCGGATCCTTGCCCTCGAACATCTTGACGATCATGTCGGCGCGCATCTTGAGCGCGTTGTTGGCGCCGTTGCTCTCGACGAACAGGTCGAGCAGTCGCTTGGGCTCCCAGCCGACGCTGCGCGCGATGGAGAAGGCTTCGCCATAGGCCTGCCAGGCCACCATCAGCGGCAGGTTGATCGACAGCTTGATGGCGGCGCCGGTGCCGACCGGGCCGCAATGCTCGACCTTGCGGCAGAGCTGTTCGAGGATCGGCAGAGCCCGCTTGGCGTCTGCCGGCTCCGCGCCCATCAGTCCCAGAAGCTGGCCCTTGCGCGCGGGCGCGGTCGAGCCGCCGACCGGGCATTCCACCATCGCGGCGCCCTTGGCGCGCACCTTGGGCGCCAGATCGATCTCGACCTTGGGCGCCACCGTGCTCATCTCGATGAATAGCTTGCCCTTGACGTCGCCCGACAGCAGGCCCGACGGCCCACTATAGACATCGTCGATCGCCTTGCCGTCGGTAAGGATGGTGATGACGGCTTCGCTGGCGGCGGCGACTTCGGCCGGCGAGCCGGCCACCTTGGCGCCGGCGTCGGCCAGGGGCTTGGCCTTCTCGGCCGTGCGATTCCAAACGGTGACTTCGTGACCGACTTCGATCAGCCGCGCGCCAATGGCGGCGCCCATGGCGCCGAGACCGGCTACTCCGATTTTCATGGTTCCTCCCGGTATTCTGTTGACCGGGACGATAGGCGATCGCGGCGCAGCTTGAAAGCGGCATTGCGGCCCCTGAAGACTCGACAGCGCCACTGTCGGATGCTTTAGACCAATGCGATCCGACTCGCCTTTCACGCACCGGCTTTTTCGTCAGGGGGCAAATTGCATGGCGGCCAAGAGGACCAAGGGCACGATTGGCGTGATCGGCCTCGGCATCATGGGCGGCGCCTTCGCCAAGAACCTGGCGCGCGCCGGCTGGCGCGTGGTCGGCTACGACATCAGCGTGGCGCGCCGCCGCGAAGCCCAGCGTGCCGGTGTCCGGATCGCCGCCAGCGCACTCGATGTTGCCGAACAGGCGCCAACAATCCTGACCAGCCTGCCCAAGCCGCAGGCGCTCATGGACACGGCCCGCGACATCGCCGCCGTCAAGCGGCCACGCAAGGTGGTCGTGGAAATGAGCACTTTCGCGATTTCAGATAAGGAAAAGGCGCGCAAGCTGCTCGCCAAAGCCGGTCACGTCATGCTCGACGCGCCGGTCAGCGGCACCGGCTCGCAGGCGGCCAGCCGCGATCTGGTGTTCTACGCCAGCGGCGATACCGCCGCGATCCGCAAGCTCAAGCCCATGTTCGCGGCCTTCGGCCGCCACGTCTACGACGTCGGCGCGTTCGGCAACGGCAGCAAAATGAAATATGTGGCCAACCTGCTGGTCGCCATCAACAACGTCGCCAGCGCCGAAGCCATGGTGCTGGGCATGAAGGCCGGGCTAAAGCCGCAGGTTATCTTCGATATGGTCACGGGTGGCGCCGCCAATTCGCGCATCTTCGAATTGCGCGCGCCCATGATGGTGAAAGGCAATTACAGGAACCCCACCATGAAAATCTCGGTGTGGGACAAGGATATGTCGGTGATCGGCGGCTACGCCCGCAAGATCAAAGTGCCGACGCCGATCTTCAACGCCACCAAGGCAATCTACCGGAAGGCGGATAAGGGCGGCTTCGGCGGACAGGACACCGCCGCCGTCTGCGCCGTGCTGGAGAAGATGGCGAAGGTAAAGCGCAAGAAGCGGTAGGATTTTCGCTCGTTCCCGCGCACGCGGGACTCCCGCACGGAAACCAAGCGCAACGAAACCCGACATGGGGCCTACGCTTGCGCGGGAACAGGCGGGCGAAGGGGCGCCCCTTGGCCCTTGCCTCCCGCCATTGCATCTCTGTAGCCTCCCGCCCGCATAAGAAAAACCGTAGGGAGGCGCGAATGGCCACGCTGCTGCAGCGATGGGAAGTCATTGACGGCATGCGGATCGACTGGAACGTGCCGATTACCATGGACGACGGCTTGGTCCTGCGCGCGGATGTTTTTCGCCCCGTGAAAGACGGCCAATACCCGGTCATCCTGACCTACGGCCCCTACGCCAAGAACCTGGCCTTCCAGGACGGCTATCCAAGCGCCTGGCAGCGCATGGTCGAGAAACACCCCGACGTCACCGCCGGCTCCAGCAACAAATACCAGAGCTGGGAAGTGGTCGACCCGGAGAAATGGGTGCCGCACGACTATGTCTGCGTGCGCGTCGATTCACGCGGCGCCGGCTGCTCGCCCGGCTTTATCGATCATTTCTCGCCGCGCGAAACGAAAGATTTCTACGACTGCATCGAATGGGCGGGCGTGCAGCCGTGGTCGAGCGGCAAGGTCGGCCTCAACGGCATTTCCTATTACGGCATGAACCAGTGGCACGTCGCTTCGTTGCAGCCGCCGCATCTCGCCGCCATGTGCGTGTGGGAAGGCTCGGCCGACTGGTATCGCGACATGACGCACCACGGCGGCATTCTCTCGACGTTCTGGGAGAACTGGTACGACATGCAGGTCAAGACCGTGCAATACGGCGCCGGCGAGCGCGGCGGCCACAGCCGCGTGCACGGCGAACTGGTATGCGGACCGGAGACGCTGTCGGAGCAGGAACTGGCCAAGAACCGTTCTGATTTCGGCGGCGATATTCTTGCCCATCCGATGGACGACCAATATCACCGCGACCGCTCGCCGGTCTGGGACAAGGTCACCACGCCGCTGTTCTCCGCCGCCAATTGGGGCGGCCAGGGCCTGCACCCGCGCGGCAATTTCGAGGGCTTCGTGCGCGCCGCCTCCAAGCAGAAATGGCTGGAGGCGCACGGTATCGAGCACTGGACGCATTTCTACACCGACTACGGCCGCGAGCAGCAGCTCAAGTTCTTCGACTATTTCCTGCACGGCAAGAATAAGTCATGGAGCAGGCAGCCGAAGGTGTTGCTGCAATTGCGCTATCCGGGTGAGAAGTTCGTCGCACGCGCCGAGAATGAATGGCCGCTCAAGCGCACCAAATGGACGAAGTTCTATCTCAACCCGTCCGACATGGCGCTCACCACCAAGAAGCCGTCCGGCAACGCCAAGCTCAGCTTCGCTGCCATGGGTGACGGCCTCACTTTCCTCACGCCGGTGCTGGCGCAAGAAACCGAGATCACCGGCCCTTCGGCGCTCAAGCTGTTCGCTTCCTCATCCACCAGAGACGCCGACTTCTTCATCGTGCTGCGGGTGTTCACCGGCGACTTGAAGGAGATCGTTTTCCAGGGCGCCATCGATCCGCATACGCCCATCGCGCAGGGCTGGCTGCGCGCCTCGCACCGCAAGCTCGACAAGAAGCTGTCGCTGCCATACCGCCCCTATCACACCCACGACCAGAAGCAGCCGCTGACGAAAGGCCAGGCGGTCGAACTCGATATCGAGATCTGGCCGAGCTGCATCGTGGTGCCCGCCGGTTATCGCGTCGGCCTGTCGATCCGCGGCAAGGATTACGAATATGGCGGCGCCAGCGGCGGCAAGCTGTCGAACTTCAAGAACGAGCTCACCGGCTGCGGTCCGTTCCTGCACAACGATCCGCGCGACCGGCCGCCTGCTATTTTCAACGGCACCACCACCCTGCATTTCAGCCGCGGCAAAGCGCCCTATCTGCTGCTGCCGATCATCCCGCCGAAAAAGCAGGCAGCCCGCAAAACCCGCAGGCGCAAATAAATTCGGCATGAATTCGCTGCGCGCACGAACGCCGGAAACATGAAAAACCGTGCGTTCAACATTAACAAAAACCGCCTGCGGCCATTTGGGGTGTTCTTTCCCTGCCGTCCTAGGGTAAGGTAGCCGCAACCTTCGCGCCAAAAAGAAGGACCAGGGGGAGCGAGTTCGCGAGTGGGTACGAATTTCTGGATTATTCAAGCCTTCAACGGCGTATCTTACGGCGCGCTGCTGTTTCTCGTAGGCAGCGGCCTGTCGTTGATTTTCGGCGTCATGCGAATCGTCAATCTTTCCCATGGCGCCTATTTTCTCTGGGGCGGCTACATCGCGTTGTCGGTGATTGGAGCGACCAATTCGTGGGCGCTGTCGCTGCCAGTGGCCGCGTTCGCCGTCGCCGCCATCGGCTTGGTGATGGAGCGTTTGTTCCTGCGCTCGGAAGGTTTCGAATACGTCCGCACCGGCCTGATCGGGTTGGGAATCGCCGTCCTGATTGCGCTTGCGTTGCAAGACTGGGCCCCGATGGCTGACGGCGGCTGGATTGCATTTGTCGCGGTGACCGCCATCCTCACCGTCGCGCTCTATTTCGTTTTGAGCCGCATCCCCATCGTTCCGATCGAAACCGACGTGTTGCGGCAAGTGCTGCTCACGGTCGGCTTTGCCTTCCTGTTCCAGCAGGCCGCGCTCGACATCTGGGGCGGCGACAACATGGACATCAGCCCCGCGCCGGTCTTCAACACCAGCGTGGTGATCGGCGGTCTTTATTTCCCGCTCTACCGCGTGTTCATGATCGCAACCGCGCTGGGCATCGGCATCGTGATCTGGCTGGTGATGGAAAAGACGCGCATGGGCGCCGCCGTGCGCGCGACCGTCGACGACGCGCAGATGGCGCGCGGCGTCGGCATCGACACCAACAGAGTCTCCATGTTCATCTTCGCGCTCGGCGCATTTCTGGCCGCGCTCGGCGGCGTGATCGGTGGCGCCTTTCTCGGCGTCTATCCCGGCCTCGATTTCGAAATGCTGCCGCTCGCCTTCGCCGTCGTCATCATCGGCGGCATGGGCTCGCTCGGCGGCGCCGCCATCGGCGCGCTGGCGGTGGGGCTGGCCGACAATTTCGGCAAGGCGCTGTTTCCGGAGATTTCCTACTTCACGCTCTACGCGCCGATGGTTCTGATCCTGGCGGTGAAGCCGACCGGCCTGTTTGGACGAGAGTGACCCGCAAATGATGAGCAGCCAGAAATTCAAGATCCTGACCGTCGCCATCGTGCTTGTGGCGCTCGCCTATATCGTTCCCAACTCCAGCTCCTTCGTGGTGCTGCTGGCGACGCGCGCGCTGGTATTCGCGATCCTGGCGATGAGCCTCGACATCCTGCTCGGATTCACCGGCCTCCCCTCGCTCGGACAGGCGGCCTATTTCGGCGTCGGCGCCTATCTCACCGCCATCCTGGCGACCAAATTCCATATCGGACTGGGCTGGGATTTCTGGCTGGTGGTGATCTACGGCATGCTGATCGGCGCGGCGCTGGCGGCGCTGTTCGGGCTGTTCGCGATCCGCGCCTCCGGCGTCTACTTCCTGATGATCACATTGGCCTTGGGACAATGCGTCTGGGGCCTGGCCTATCGCTGGAATTCACTCACCGGCGGCGACAACGGCATCAGCGTCACGGCGCGGCCCTCATTCGGGCTCGACCTCACCGACGAGCGGACCTTCTTCTTCCTGGTCTTCGCTTTCTTCGTCGTCACGTTGATCCTGCTCTACATCCTGGTGCAGTCGCCGTTCGGCCGCAGTCTCGCCGGCATCCGCGAGCGCGAATTGCGCATGCAAATCCTCGGCTACAACACCTGGCTGCACAAATACATCGCCTTCATCATCGCCGGCGCTTTCGGCGGGCTCGCCGGCGTGCTGTGGGCGCACACCAACGGCCTGGTCAGCCCGGAAACCGTGGTGCTGACCACGTCGGTCGACGCGCTCTTGATGGTCGTGCTCGGCGGCGCCGGCACACTGGTCGGCGGCGCCATCGGCTCGGCGATCGTTTTCGGTTTGCGTGAATATCTCAGCACGCTGGTGCCGTGGTGGCAGTACGTGCTGGGCGGAGTCTATGTGCTGACGATCCTGTATCTGCCGACTGGCTTGATGGGCATTCCGGCGAGAATTCGCCAGGCCCGCGCCGCGTCCGACAAGACGGCCAAACCGGCGGCACCGGAGAAATTGGCACCGACGCCTTCCTGACCATAACGCAGGAAGGCATAACAACAGGGAGGTATGACAATGACAGGAACATTGCGACAAAGATTGCTTCCAGTGCTGTTGGGCGGCGGTCTCGTGCTTGGCCTGAGCATGAACGCGCCGGCCAAGGCGGAGGAGTTGCGCGTCGGCTTCATCGCGCCGATGACCGGCATCTTCGCCCAGATCGGCAAGGACATGGTCAACGGCTTCCAGATGTACCTGGACGAGCACGGCAACAAACTCGGCGGCGCCACCGTCAAGTTCGTCGTCGAGGACAACCAGGGCAAGTCCGACGCCGCGGTGACTAAGGCCAAGAAGCTGGTGCTGAGCGACAAGGCACAAATGTTCATCGGCGGCTTGCTGGCCTCGACCGGTTACGCGCTGGCGCCGGTGAGCAACAGCGAAAAGACGCTGTACATCGCCTCGATCCCGGCGGCCGACGATCTCACCCAGCGGCAGGCCAGCAAGTACCCCTACTTCTTCCGCACCACCTGGACCTCGTCGCAGCCGCATCACCCGATCGGCCAGTGGGCTTGCGACCAGGGCTACAAGAAGATCGTCACCATCGGCGCCGACTACGCCTTCGGCTACGAGGTGGTCGGCGGCTTCCAGAAGGCGTTCGAGGACTGCGGCGGCAAGGTGATCCAGAAGCTCTGGCCGCGGCTGGGCGAAAAGGATTTCGGGCCGTTCATCCCGCAGATCAAGCCCGACGCCGACGCGGTGTTCTCGCTCATGGTGGGGCCGATGGCGCTGCAGTTCCCCAAACAGTTGCGCCAGGCCGGCTACAAGAAGCCGATCATCGGCGGCGGCACCAGCTATGACGAGTTCATTCTGCCGTTCATGAAGGACAACGTGATCGGCGACGTCTCCGCGCTGCAATACTCGGCCGCGCTCGAGACGCCGAAGAACGAAGCCTTCGTGAAGGCCTACCGCAAGAAGTACGGCAAGGTGCCGTCCTACTATTCGGAGGCGAACTACACGACCGCGCAGATCATCGACGAGGCGATGAAGAAGGCCGGCGGCAAATACCCCGGTCCGGAGAAGTTCGTCGAGATCATGGGCGGCCTCAAGATCGACGCCGTGCGCGGCCCGGTCAGCTTCGAGGACCGCAACCCGATCGAGAACATCTACATCAAGAAGGTCGAGAAGAAGAAGATGTTCGGCTATCCAAAGGCGGAGCTCTGGAACGTGGTCATCAAGACCTACCCGAACGTCAGCCAGTACTGGACCTACGGGAAAGAAAAGTTCCTCAAGCAGCCGGTGTACAGCCGCACCTTCCCGCCCTGTAAGAACTGCGAGTAAACGACGCCACGCCGGGGCCCGGCCTACGGGCTCCGGCGACTTTCCTTAAGGCCTGAAGGTTCACGCGTGAGCATTGACGTCCAATCGAACGGCGATGGAGTCGCGGCACTCGAGCTCAGAGACCTGAGCAAGAGCTTCGGCGGCCTGCAAGCCACGCGCGACGTGACGCTGCGCGTCATGCCGGGCGACCGCAAGGCCATCATCGGCCCCAACGGCGCCGGCAAGACCACGCTATTCAACGTGATCACCGGCATCTATCCGGCAAGCTCCGGGCAGGTGCTGCTGTTCGGCCAGGACGTGACCAAGTGGCCGAGCCACCGCCGCACCGCCTTGGGCATGGCGCGCACGTTCCAGGTCACCAGTCTGTTTCCGAAATTGACCGTGCTCGACAACGTGCTGCTGGCGATCGAGGGCGTCAGCCCGACAAAATTCGTGATGTGGCGCTTCCTGTCGACCTACCGCGACGTCTACGACAAAGCCTATCGGCTGCTCGATGCGGCCGGCTTTCTCGACCGCAAGGACGTCGAAGTGCGCAACCTGTCGCACGGCGAACAGCGCCAGCTCGAGATCGTGCTGGAACTCGCTAGCGACCCGAAAATCCTGCTGCTTGACGAACCGGCCGCCGGCCTGTCGTCGGGCGAATCCGCCGAAATGGCGAAGTTCCTGATGAAGCTCGATCCTAATCTCGCGATCCTGCTGATCGAGCACGACATGGACGTGGTGTTCGACGTCGCCGATCAAATCTCCGTCCTGCACTTCGGCGAAATTCTGGAAACCGGCACGCCGCAGCAGATTCACGACAGCGCGCGCGTGCAGGAAATCTATCTGGGGACCGACTAGCCCATGGCGATCCTCGAAGTCCACGACATCCACACCTATTACGGCGACGCCTATGTTCTGCAAGGCTTGTCGCTGCAACTCGAGCAGGGCCAGATTCTCGGCCTGCTGGGGCGCAACGGTGTCGGCAAGACCACGCTGGTGAACTCGATCGTCGGCTTCAATCCGCCGCGCCGCGGCAGGATCGTGTTCAAGGGCGACGATATCAGCCAGAAAACCTCGTTCGAAACCGTGCGCTCCGGCATGGGCCTAGTGCCGCAGGGGCGCCGCGTGTTCCCGACTCTGGGCGTCGAGGAAAACCTGCTGGTCGCGCTGCGCAGCCCGGACCGCCACGGCTGGGGCCTCGAGCGCGTCTACAATCTGTTCCCGCGCCTGCGCGAGCGCCGCGGCCAGCGCGCCAAGACACTGTCCGGCGGCGAGCAGCAGATGCTGGCGATCGGGCGCGCGCTGATGACCAACCCCGACTGCCTGATCATGGACGAGCCGTCGGAAGGCCTGGCGCCGATCATCATCCAGGGTGTCTGGGAGGCGATCGGCAAGCTGAAGGAAGAAGGCCTCTCGATCCTGCTGGTCGAGCAGAACGCCAATCTGGCACTCAAGCTGGTCGACTATGTGCACGTGATGAGCAAGGGCCAGGTGGTCTATTCGTCCAAGCCCGAAGAACTCAAGGCCAACGACGAGATCAAGTCCAGCTATCTCGGCATCTGACGCGCGATTCGGCACCAACAAATCGCAAACCGAATCCGCAAATTTTTCGACACATTGTTAAGGCGTCTTTAGTCCCGCACGCGGATTCGCCCGGATAGTGCCGGGCGGCGGCCCTATATTACCCCTCGTGAAGAGTCAGGAGGAATTTGCAGGAGACCCTATGCAGGAGTAGTCGATGCGTGATTGGGTGCTACTGCTCACGCCCATTGGCCTCATCGTTTTCTTTTTGGTCTACCCCGACCAATTCACCGCGTTCATCACGTGGGCGCAGCATATATTTGGCTGACGCTTGCGCGATCGATCGGCGCGGCAGACACGGTGCGTTTTTCAACCAGCGGGCATTGTCAGCGATTTTAGCGCGGCCGGTCACCGGCCAGCGTCACCCGGTGCATCACGCGTTTGAAGCCGTGATAGTCGTTGACCGGATTGTGCAGTACGCAGCGATTGTCCCAGAATGCCAGCGAGCCCACCCGCCAGTTGAAGCGGCAGGTGAATTCCGGCCGGGTCTGGTGCTCGAACAGGAAGTTCAGCAGCGGCGCGCTCTCGGCTTCCGTCATGTCCTTGAAGCGCAGCGTGTGCCCGACATTGACATAGAGCGCCTTGCGCCCGGTCTCCGGATGCGTGCGCACCACCGGATGCTCGCTGGCAAATTCCTTCTTGGCCTCGGCTTTGGCGCCATCGCGGATTCGATCCTCGCGCGTGCGGGTGACGTCGGCCTTGGCCGACGAATTGATGGCGATCATTCCATCCAGCATGCGCTTCATGCCGTCGGACAGGGTCTCGTAGGCGAGACAACCGCTGGCGAACAGCGTGTCGCCGCCATAGGGCGGCACCTCGCGCGCGATCAGCATGGTGCCCATGGGCGGCGTATCGAGGTAGGCGGTGTCGCTGTGCCAGATGCCGCCGAAATTGCGCGTCTCGTGCTCGAGCTTGATCACCGGAATGATTTCCGGAAAGCCTTCGATCCCCTTGATGAAGGGATATTCCACCACGTCGCCGAATTGCTTTGCGAAGCTCAAGAATTTCGCCGGCGGCAGGTCCTGGTCGCGGAAGAAGATAACGCCGTGGTCGAGCCAGACCTTGCGGATAGCGGCGATGGTGTTGTGGCCGGGCTCCGCCGAAAGATCGACACCTAGGATTTCCGCGCCGATCGCGCCGGACAGGCGTCGCACGTCAAGGCCGTTCGCTGTCATGGTCGCCGCCTCCGGCTGCGCCGCTGAAACGGCACAGCCTAACACGGAGCCTGCCCACCGCGGCAACGTGGGCAGCTTTACGCTTTCCGCCCGCGCGTAGCACCCCGCCTTTACATCATGGAAGACATTAGCCGATTATGGGGCGACTGGTCCGCCGAGTGGGCGCGGCAAACCGCTTCGAATCCAACGATAAGGCTGCACTGGCCGAACAAAAATGGCCGCCAAGGCCATTCCAGAGAAGAGCCCCGACCGGGGCGTCAAAGGGAGGAATGCAATGTCTCGCAAGGTTACTCGTCGTAAATTCATGGCCGCGACCGCCGCCGGCGCCGCGGCGGCAACGTTCAAATTCCCGATGCCGGCGATTGCGCAAAGCGCGCCGTTCAAGCTCGGCCTGCTCACCGTCAAGACCGGCGGGCTGGCGCAGGGCGGCATTCAGATGGAACAGGGTGTGCTCACCTGGCTGAAGGAGCACGACAACAAGATGGCCGGCCGCAAGGTCGAGTTCTTCTCCGCCGACACCGGCGGCAAGCCGGCCGGCACCAAGACCAAGGCGCAGGAACTGATTGAGCGCGACAAGGTCGACGTCATCCTCGGCCCGCTCGCCGCCTTCGAGCTGCTGGCGATCGACGACTATATCGAGCAGCACAAGACGCCGACGCTGAGCCTTGCCGGCGCGGACGACCTCACCCAGCGCCGGCCCAATCCCTACTTCATGCGACCGGCGGCAACCTCCTCGCAAGCCATGCACGTGATGGGTCACTACGCCGCGAAGGAGATGGGCAAGAAGAGGGCCATCACCATCGATTGGGACTTCGCCTTCGGCTACGAGCAAGAAGGCGGCTTCCAGTCGGCGTTCCAGAAGGACGGCGGCTGCGTGGTCAAGAAGCTGTGGACGCCTTTGGGCACGCCCGACTACACGCCCTACATCGCCCAGATCGCCGATTGCGACGTCGTCTGCCAGGGCTTCCCCGGCGGCGTCCCGCTGCGCTTCCTGAAGCAGTACGCCAATTTCGGCAAAAAATATCCGCTGGTCACCGGCGAGACCGGCGGCGACGACGCACTGCTGCATTCTTTCGGCGACGAAGCGGTCGGACAGATCAGCAGCAGCCCCTACACGCTCGATCTCGATACCGACGGCAATAAGAAGTTCATCGCCGCGATCCTGAAGCACTTCAAGGTCGTCCCGGGCTTCTATGCCGCGGGTCTCTATGTCAACTGCGACGTGGTCGATGCCGGCTTGAAGGCCGCCGGCGGCACGACCGACAACAAGGAAAAGTTTATGGCCGCGCTCAAGGCCGTGAACCTGAAGGACACGCCGCGTGGGCCGATCAAGTTCGACCATCTCGGCAACGTGGTCGGCGACTTCTACGTCCGCGTCTGCGAAAAGAGGCCCAATGCGCCTTACGGCCTCAAGCTCTGGAACAAGACGGTCAAGACCTACAAGGACGTCAGTCAGTTCTGGACCTGGCCGGAGAAGGAGTTCCTCGCGCACCCGGTCTATTCGCGCGACTATCCGCCGCTGACGAAGTGCTGATCTGACACTCGATCCCGCGGGCGCCGCTCAACCGGCGCCCGCGGTCGTTGCGTGCGAAAAGCGGAAAGACGGCGGATATGACGTTCTGGCTGCTGCTGACGGTCAACAGCATCACCTTCGGCGGCCTTTTGTTCCTGTTGGCGGCGGGCTTCTCGCTGATCTTCGGCCTGATGCGCATCCCGAACCTGACGCATGGCTCGCTGTTCATGCTCGGGGCCTATTTCGGCGCGACCTTCGCCGGCGGCTATTTGAGCGTGACGTTCAATTTCTGGGTCGCGGTGCTGTTCGCGACCGTGATGGTCGCGGTGTTCGGAACCGTGATCGAGCGCTTCCTGCTGCGCCAATTGCCGGGCCAGCAGATGGCGCAAGTGCTGGTGACGCTCGGCATTTCTTTTATCGTCGCCGATTTCTGTCTGATGGTCTGGGGCGGCGATCCGGTGCGCGTCGACACCCCGGAAAGCCTAACCGGCTTTCTTCACTACGGCCCGCTGGTGTTTCCGCACTACCGGCTGGCGGTCATCGCCATCGCCGTGGCGGCGGCGCTCGGCCTCTGGCTGCTGCTCGATCGCACAAGACTCGGCGCCATGATCCGAGCCGGCGTCGACGATCCCGACATGGCGCGGGTGGTCGGCATCCGCGTCTCGCAGCTGTTCACCATCGTGTTCGCGCTCGGCGCCGGGCTCGCCGCCTTCGCCGGCATCATCGGCGCGCCGATCCTGTCGGTTTATCCCGGCCTCGACCAGGACATGCTGCCGCTGGCGCTGGTGGTCGTTATTCTCGGCGGTTCGGGCAGCCTGCTCGGCAGTTTCGTCGGCAGCATTATCATCGGCTTCATTTATAATTTCGGCCAGGCACTGCTGCCGGAGCTTTCCTATTTCGTGTTGTTCCTGCCCATGCTGGTGGTGCTGCTGGTGCGGCCGCAGGGACTGTTCGGCAGGTTCGTGCCATGAACGGCGTGAGCACACGCGCCATTGCCCTCGCCGTCGGCTTCGTGGCGCTGGCCACGCTGCCCTATTGGATGCCCGGCGTTTATTACATCAACGTCTCCAGCCAGATCCTGTTCTTCGCCGTTTTCGCGCTCGGCCTGAACGTGCTGGCCGGCTATGGCGGGCTGGTGTCGCTCGGCCATGCCGGGCTGTTCGGCATCGCCGCCTATGCCACCGGCTACATGTTGCAGCACGGCTTCGGCCACCCCATCGCCATTCTCACCGCGCTGGTCAGCGGCGTGGCGTCGATGGCGATCTACGGCGTGCTGTCGCTGCGCGCGACCGGCATCGGCTTCATCATGATTACGCTGGCGCTCGGCGAAATCATCTGGGGCTTGGCCTATCGCTGGATCAGCATCACCGGCGGCGACAACGGCATCAATCTGCACGGGCGGCCGCAGCCGTTCGGCATCGAAATCAACACGGCAAACTCCTTCTACTACGCGACGCTGGTGGTGTTCCTGGTGGCCTTTGCCGCCGTCGCGGTGTTCGTGCGCTCGCCGATGGGCGCCGCGCTCATGGGCACCCGCGACCAGCCGCGCCGCATGACCGCGCTCGGCTATCACGTCTGGGCGATCCGCTTCTGGGCCTGCATGTTTTCCGGGCTGCTGACCGCCATCGCCGGCATCTTGTTCGTCTACTACACGCAGTTCATCAGCCCGCAGGCGCTCGACCTGACCGCCTCGGCCGAAGTGCTGCTGATGGTGATTGCCGGCGGCGCCGGCACCCTGCTCGGCCCCATCGTCGGCGCGGCGCTGGTGATCGTGGTCAAGAGCGTGGTCAGCGGCTTCCTCGAGCGCTGGAACATGCTGCTCGGCGCCATCTTCGTCGCCATCGTCATCCTGATGCCGGAGGGCCTGGTGCCGGGCACGGCGCGGCTGTGGCGGCTGGCGTTGCGCAAGGCCAGCGGGCGCCGCGGCGTCAAGGCGGAGGCCGAGCCATGAGCGCGCTCACCGTCACCGATCTGTGCAAGTCGTTCGGCGGCCTGCATGTCACTACCGACGTCAACCTCAATGTCGAGCCGGGCGAACGCCGGCTGATCATCGGGCCCAACGGCGCCGGCAAGACCACGCTGTTCAACCTGATCACCGGTGAGATCACGCCCGACTCCGGCTCGATCGCGTTGTTCGGCGAGGACATTACCCGGATCCCGAGCCGGCGGCGCCCGCACCTGGGCATGGCGCGCACCTACCAGATCATCACGCTGTTCCCAAACGACACCATCATCCACAACGTCTCGCTGGCGCTGCTAGGCCTGTCCCCGATGCGATGGAATCCGCTGATCGACATCAAGCGGCTCGGTCATCTAGGCGAGCGCGGGCGTGAGGCGTTGGATCGCGTGGGCCTCGGCCATATCGCCGACCGGCCGCTGGCACAGACCTCCTACGGCGAGCGCCGCCGCGTCGAGATCGCCATGGCGCTGGCGCAAAACCCGAAGGTGCTGTTGCTCGACGAACCCTTCGCCGGACTATCCATCGACGAGCGCCAGGACGTCCACCAGTTGCTGCTGGCGATCCCACGCGACGTCACCATGGTGATGATCGAGCACAACATGGACGTGGCGCTGGAATTCGCCGAGCGCATCACGCTCCTGCATTTCGGCGAGGTGATCGTCGAAGGCACGCGCGCCGAAGTGGTGGCCGATCCGCGCACCCGGGAGGTCTATCTTGGCCACTGACGCGCTCAGCCTCAGCCATATCGACGCCTATTACGGCGACAGCCACGTGCTGCAGGACGTCTCGTTCGCGCTCGGCGAAGCGCGCATGCTCGGCCTGCTGGGACGCAACGGCGCCGGCAAATCGACCTGCATGGCCGTCACCATGGGGCTGCTGCCGCCGCGCCACGGCGAGGTCACCGTATTCGGCGTGCCGGCAACCGGCCTGTCGCCGGAAGTGATCGCGGCGCGCGGCGTGGCGCTGGTGCCGCAGGGCCGCCGCATCTTCAAGAGCTTGACCGTGCGCGAAAACCTCATGGTGGCGGCGCGCAAGCCCGAGAACGGCAAGCACGCGCCCTGGACCGCCGATACCGTCTTCGCCATGTTTCCGGGCCTCAACGAGCGGCGCAACCAGATCGCCGCGCATCTGTCGGGCGGCGAACAGCAAATGCTGGCGATTGGCCGCGCGCTGATGGGCAATCCGCGCGTGCTGCTGATGGACGAGCCGTCCGAAGGCCTCGCCCCGCAAATCGTGCACGAGGTGATGAATACCATCCGCAAGTTGAAAGAAAGCGGGCTGTCGATCGTGCTGGTCGAGCAGAACCCGACGCTGGTATTCGACGTCGCCGACGATATCGTCATCCTCAACAGCGGCCGCGTCGCCGTCGTCTCCACGCCCGCGGAACTCACCAAGGAAGGCGTCGACCTGCACCAGCATCTCGGCGTTTTCTAGCGTTTCTTTACATTAAACGAGGCAAGCGAAATGGCCGACGTCTGGAATAAATATGCGAACACCGCCGCGCGTCAGCACGGCAAACCGGGGCGCGAAACGCGGCCGAAAAGCGTGACCATCGACAGTCACTGCCACGTCGCGGTGCCGCGTGTGGCGGAGATCGTCGCACCGCACCTCAAGGAGTCCACCGATCCGCTGGTACAAAGTTCGACGCCCGAGACACAGGCCCTGATGGCAAAACAGGCGGCCGACATCCAATCACGCATCAGCACGACAGACGAGCGCTTTGGCGTGATGGACGAGATGGGGGTCGACATGCAGCTCATCTGTCCGTCACCGCCACAAATCTACTACAACCTGCCTCTCGACATCGGCGTGCAAGCCGCCCGGGCGCTCAACGACGGCATCGCCGAATATGTCGGCAGGCACAAGGATCGGCTGGCTGCGCTCGGCGGCGTGCCGATGCAGGACGGCGATGAGGCGGCCAAGGAACTTGAGCGGGCCGTGAAACAGCTCGGCTTTAAAGGGGTCGAGGTTCTCACCAACGTCAATGGCAAGGAGCTATCTGATCCGGCATTCGCGCCGTTCTGGAAGAAAGCCGAGGAACTCGACGCGCTGGTGCTGATCCACCCGAGCGGTTTCACCCAGCCGCAGCGTTTTGCACGCCACTACTTCAACAACGTCATCGGCAATCCGCTCGATACCACGATGGCGCTGCATTACCTGATCTTCGACGGCGTGCTTGAGCGCCATCCCAAGCTGAAGATCCTTGCCGTGCACGGCGGCGGCTATCTCGGCGCCTATTCCGGCCGCATCGACCACGCCTGGGGCGCGCGCTCGGATAGCCATGCCGGCCTGCCCAGGCCACCGACCAGTTACCTCAAGCAGATCTACGTCGACACCGTCGTGTTCACGCCGCACCAGTTGAAAGCGCTGGTCGACCTGTTCGGCGCCGATCACGTGCTCATGGGCACCGACTATCCCTTCGACATGCTGGAATACGACCCGATCGGCCACATCATGGATACGCCGGGCCTCGACGATACGACGCGCGCCAAATTGGCCGGCGGCAATTTGAAGAGGCTTGTTGGGCTTTAGGGGATGGCCCAACAAACGAGCCTGCAAGGACGATGATTCAATTTCAATATGCGGAGATTAGCGCAAATAGCGAGAAGCTGCTGCAAGGTTCCCCTTGCTCCAACTCATCGCGTTCCTGCCAAGCCGGCCTTCTCGACGACGCCACGCCATTTCACGATCTCGGCTATGAGGAATCTCCGCAGACTTTCGGACGGCGGGCTATCGACGGGAACCACGCCAAGCTCGACTATTTTCCGCCGCACTTCCGGCAGGGCAACAATTCTTTTCAGCTCGGAATTCAAGCGTTGCACGATTTCGGAGGGCGTGCCCGCCGGCGCGACGACCAGAATCCACACCACGGCCTCAAATCCGGGGAACCCAAGTTCGGCGATAGTTGGAATTTCGGGGGCGGAGGTTAGCCGGGTTGTGGACGACACAGCAAGCGCACGCACCTTGCCGGCTCTGATCTGCGGCAATGCAGAGCCCGGGTCGGCAAACGTCAACTGGACGTGGCCACCGACAACATCGACCAGACCTTTCATTGCCCCCCTATAGGGGACGTGAACCATTTTGATGCCGGTCGCCTGCTTCAGAAGCTCCATTGCCAAAAAGGGCTGTGTCCCCTGTCCGGCCGAAGCGTAATAGAAGTGATCAGACTTCTCTTTCGCCAGCTTGATGAACTCGGACAATGATCTTGCCGGCACGGACGGACTGACGACGAGAATGAACGGCACCTGGAGAATGAGCGCGATGGGGTCGAAATCTTTCAGCGGATCATAGGGAAGCTTTTTGAAAAGCGTCACGTTGACCGCGAGGGCTGCCGTTCCTCCCGTCAGCAACGTATAGCCATCGGGCGTCGCCTTGGCCGCGGCCGCCGTGCCTATCATCGTGCCCGCCCCCGGGCGGTTCACAACAACAACCGGCTGGCCGAAGCGATCGGCCATTTTTGCAGCAATGATCCGGGTGATAGGATCGAGTGTCCCACCGCTTGGCAATGGAACTATGATCTTAATCGGATGCGTCGGATAACTCTGAGCAAGCGCCGCGGGTATCCCCTGCAAGAAAACAAAAAAGCATATGAAAAGCATGAAGCAGAATCGTCCCGACGTCATGACCGCATGGCTCCTGTCCATGTCCGCACGCAACGAGCAGCCTAAGCTAACAGTATGTTCGATCTACAGCCGCGTCAAAAAGTCCGGCAGCAGCGGGAAAGATGCGGCTGTAACAATTCTTCTGGAGCCTGTATGATCTGCGAATAATGAGCAAATAGGACGGCACCGGAAATGCAGCGCGTGCCAGGCCGCAAGCAACGTGCAAGTCTGGTTGCAGACAAAGATCGCCATCTTGTCGCCCGTCAAATTAGGGGTGAGATGGCGAAGCGTGGCCTGACCCAAGCAAAACTCGGCGAGATTTCGGCTTACGACGAACGAACGATCAGAAACATATTGAAAGGCCTTCCGGTCAAGGATTCGACGCTCTACGAGATTTGCGCATCTTTGCAAATTGATCTGTCGAAGCTTCTGCAAGGTCTTCAAAGCGAGACGCCTGATCGCAAGACCGGACGAAAGGCGGAACGAGCCTCCATCGCGGTTCTGCCATTTTTGAACCTGAGCGAAAATGCAAGCCAGGATTACCTGGTGGACGGTATTGTCGAAGATATCATCACCGAACTATCCCGTTTTTCCGAGCTTTTCGTGATCGCGCGCAATTCGACGTTCCAGCTGAAGGGCCGGGCGATCGACGTGCGGCAGGCGGGAAAGGAATTGGGCGCTCACTACGTCGTCGAAGGAAGCGTCCGTTGCGCCAGGAACAGAGCCCGCGTCACGGCGCAGTTGATCAACGTCGATTCGGGAACTCATATTTGGGCCGAACGCTACGATCACGCGCTCAAGGATGTCTTCCTGGTCCAGAATGATATCGCGCAAACGATTGCCTCCGTTCTTGTAGCACATATCAAGAAGGCCGAGCCGGCACGCGTGCTGAACAGACCGCCCAATTCCTGGGAAGCTTATGACTGCTACCTACGCGCCGCAGACCTATTCGCTTCATTTCCCAACTTCACCGACGTTGAAAAGATTTATCAGGCGCGCCGGATGCTGGAGCGCGCGTTCTCGCTCGATCCCAACTATGCACGGGCGCACGCTTTAATGGCGGCTACCCACATGGCCACATGGGTTAACCCGCTCGATTCCGACCTCCTCAACCCTGCCGCCCTGGAACGCGCGCATGTCGCCGCCCAGACCGCGGTACGGCTCGATCCGAACTTGCCGCAGGGTCACGGTGAGCTCGGCCATGTTCTCTTGCACAAACGCCAGCACGACGCTGCGATTGCAGAGTTCGAACGCGCTTGCACGTTGAACCCGAATTACATTCATTGGCGCCATGGAGCGACGCTAACGTTTTCCAGCGAACCGATACAGGCGATCAAGACGCTGAGACAGCAGATGCGCAGGGACCCATTCTACCCGGTTCAAGCGCTTTCGTTTCTGGGACACGCCTATATTGTCGCGAAACAGTATGCCGATGCCGTCCCTCCGCTCCTCGAGGCGATCAACCGCGCGCCGAATTTCCGGCCGGGACATCTTTTTTTGGCGAACGCCTATGCGCGGTTGGGAAGAGTCGAGGAGGCCCGCGCGGAGGCCGAGCAGGTATTGCGGCTTGATCCAAAATTTTCCATTTCACGTACGCCGCGGCTTCTTGCACCCTTCAGGCGTGACGACGATTTCGAACACTTCGTTGCGGGTTTCCGTGCTGCTGGATTACCGGACTAGACCCCGCACGCCGCTGCGCTTGAGGATTGCGGCAACGCGTCAAGCACTCGCAAAACACTTCCCCAATCACCGGCAACTGGATTCCGCTTCGTTCCGGTTTGTGTCCTTCCCCGATCGCAAGCCCGGGTCGTATGACTCGACCAGCGCTCGGCGATTGCCGTCAACCACGCGTCGACGGTAATTGCGGCGTCCGACACCTACAATCAGGAGGACTTTGCCATGCAAAAGCTAGCCCAGGCGATTTTGATCGTTGGCGCCGTATTGGTCGTGACAAAGGCGCACGCTCAGCAGCCGTCGAGCCCACGGCCAGCCCCGCCTGCCTATGGGGCACCGATATCCCTGGATCAGGCGAAAGCGGCCGCGGCGGCGGCCCAAGCCGAGGCGAAAAAGAAACATTGGAATTTGGCCATCGCCGTGGTCGGGCCGTCGGGCAATTTGGTCTATTTCCAGAAAGCCGATCTGGCGCCCAACGCAGCCGTTGACATTGCGACGGACAAGGCGAGGACGTCGGCACTCTTCCGTCGGCCATCAAAGGTTTTCATGGACCGGCTGGCAAAGGGAGACACCTATGTCTTGGCGCTGCGTGGCGCGATTCCGTCGGCGGGCGGCATTCCGATCATCGTCGGCGGCAAACTGATCGGCGCGATCGGCGCCAGCGGGGCCGCCGCGCTGCAGGATCAAGAGGCCGCCATCGCGGGGGCCGCCGCGATCAAATGATGCGCGTACCAAATCGGGCGACCGCCCCAGGTCGCCCTGCCGGCTGCATACTGAAGCCCGTCAATACTTGTTTGGAAAGACCGCCGCGAGGCGGTCTTTCTATTTGATGCAATGCATGAATCTGCCGCTGGGACTTTAGGCGCGGCAGAGACGGCCGCCGTTCAATGAATGCACGACATGTCCATCATGTCAGGCGCCCACAGCAAGGCTCGCGACCGCGACTTCGCCGTCAGTGACGTAGTGATTGACCTGACCGGCGCCGAGACGTTCGCCGGCTTGATAGGGCGTAACCGTTCCGATGACACCCTTGTTTCCGAGCTCGGCAATGATGAAGTCGCGCTCCGCATTCGTATCCGCATCGGTGGCGTGGGTGATCTGGAACGTGAGCCATGTCAAGGAGAAGCCGGTATCCTTCGTCCCCGCGCCGATCCAGTGAACGCATGCGCCGTCCGGTGGACGGTCCGTGTTCAACCAGAAACTCGCCGTGCCCAGCGCGGAATCGGCATGTGCGAGGCTCAAGGCCCAAAAGCGAATGTGATGCCGCTTGCGTGGGTTGTTATCGATCGCCTTCTGGAATCCAAAGTCTTGGCCACGTCCAAATAAATAGAGCGTGCTGAACGGGGCCTTAGGATAGGGCGATTTGAAGAGGAATGCGCGGATCATGCGCCACGAGCTTGCCAGCCCGAGCCGGTCAGCCTCCGACCAACCCGCCGCCGCAAAGGCGGCGTGAAGCTGTTGGCGCGTGCCGGTCAACACCAGGTTGACAGGGTCGCCGGGCAAGCCGTCGCCGGTGATCGTAAAGCGAGGGATATGTTTGCGCCTGAGAAGTTTCAGTCCCGTGCGGACAATGCGCGGCAGGATGACATAGGCCGCGATCGCGTAAGTGAGACCCACAGCCAGTATCAGCGGCAACCTGCGGTCCACAAATTTGAAGACAAAAACGATGAGCCAGACGGCAAGGACACCCAGCCCCAAAATCAGCAGTCGCTGCAATACGCGTTTCAGAAATCTCACGATCTACCGCCGAACCCTGATCCCTATTTGCCTTTCCAGCACCTAGGCGTACAAAAAATCCAGCACGGCGGTTTCCGCGATTACCGCCTCGTCGGTCGCGTGCTGCCCGGCGCGCGCCTGCTCTTCCTGGGTGCGGGTCGCCTGCAGATAGGCGCCGAGATGGCGCGCGCGCTCGATGATCTTGTAATTCTCCGGCAACCGCGCCGCCTCAAAACGCAACAGCGCGCCGGCGACGCCGGGTTCGGCGCTGAGCGCCGCCGCCAGCGCCGCTGCGTCGTCCGCCGCCTTGGAGACGCCGGCGGCCACGTGCGGCCGCGCAACGAAGGCGGCGTCGCCCATGATCGCCACCCGGCCGAAGGCGACACGCGGCGATTCAAGATCATAGATCGGTTGCAGGATGGGCTCGTCGATCAATTTCACGACTTGGCGGAACTGCGGTCCCAACAGCCGTTCGGCATCGGCGCGCATCTCGGCGATCGCCTCATACCGGATCAGCGGCGGCGGGATCGAGATCGCATGTGCCACGCCGTGGTCGTCGGTGAGCAGCCATGGCAGCTTGGTGCGCTCGTCGGCGGGACGGTACCAAACCACGTTGTAGCGGCGGTGGCCGGGACGCAAGTCGTTGTCGGGCCCCGCCACCGGATAGCCGAGGAACTGCTCGCCCGGCGGCAAAGTGAAGGTCATGAATTCGAACAGGTCGCGATGCACGTCGGCGGGAAACGCGTTTTCCGCGATCAGCGCGCGCCAGGCGCTGTAGCCGGCATAAAGCGGCGCCGCCTCCGGCGCGCATTGCTGGCGCACGGTCGAGCGGATGCCGTCGGCGCCCACCAGCAGATCGGCTTCGACGTTTTCGCCGTTTGAAAAATGCGCCGTCACCATATCCGCGTTTTGCGTGAAGCCGGCGAGCCCCCAGCCACGGTGATAGTGCTCGGGCGGAAAGGCATCGCGCAGCAGCCGGTAGACGCGCTCCCAGGCGGTGAGCACCTGCGGGCATGGGATTTCTTGCGTCAGCTTCCCTTGCGCGTCCAGAATCTTGCGGGTGGCGATCCGCACGCCAAGCGCGTCGGTCGCGAGGCCCAGGTTCCGCAACCGCTCGATCAGCTCGTATTGGGCAACGATGCCGGCACCGCGCCCGGACAGTTCGCCCTCCACCCGCTCGTAGATATCCACGGCCCAGCCGGCGCGGCGCAGCAAAAGCCCGCTCAGCAGGCCGCTCATCGAGCCGCCGATGACGACCGCACGCCCCTTACCCGACCCGGCCAATTGACCTTCCTCAATCTTTAAGTTCCGGGAAATATGCTATATATGAGCGCAAATAGCACCGGAGGAATTTCCCATGGGTCTGACCATGCTCGACAAGGCCGCGGAGAAGAAAGACAAGGCGCCGTGGCCGGCCGACATCGCCGCCGAATTCGAGCGCGAAGCGAAGAACCCGAACCCTTGCGTCGGCTCGACGCTTTTGTCGGAGAACGAGCGCACGCGCGTCTGGATCATCCGCCTGGCGCCCGGCGAGCGCGTCGGCTTCCACCGCCACGTGCTCGACTATTTCTGGACCTCGGTCAACGGCGGCCGCGGCCGCCAGCACGTGCATGACGGCTCCACCGTCGAATACACCTATCAGCCCGGCGAGACCCGCCATGAGGTCTACGGCAAGGGCGAATTCAAGGTGCACGATCTGGAAAATCTCGGCGACCGCGAAATGGTGTTCATGACCGTCGAATTCAAAGACAGCGCCAACAAGCCGATGCCGCTTCCCGAGGGCGTGCGCGCGCAAGCGCAAGCGGCCTGAGAGTCCGACGCCGAAATCACCGGCAGACTACCGATAAGCGCCGGGCGGACCGCATCGTCGGTTCGCTCGGTTTCGTTTGGGCAACCCGGCGTCTGCGGCACCCCGACTTGGACAATCAGACGCCGAGATAATACCGTTTGATCATATCGTTATTTTCGAGATCGGCCGCGCTCTTGCCTTCGAATTCGATTTGGCCGTGAACGATGATGTAGCCGCGGTCGGCGATCTTGATGGCCTGATTGAAGTTCTGTTCGGCCATCAGGACCGTCAGGTTCCGGTCATCCTTCAATTCCTTGATCTTCGCGATCATGCGACTTACCAGAATGGGCGCAAGCCCCACCGAAGGCTCGTCGACAAGCAGTATGGCGGGTTTGGACATCAGGGCCCGCGCGACCGCGACCATCTGCTGTTCGCCGCCGCTCATGCTTCCCGCCAACTGTCTGCGGCGTTCCGCCAAAACCGGGAATGCGGTGAAAACAAAATCCAAACTTTCTTTCAGGCTCGCCCGCGCCGCCGGCCGAAAGGCGCCCAGATTGAGGTTCTCCTCGACGCTGAGCATAGGGAACAGGCGCCGGCCTTCGGGCACAAGGGCGATCCCCAAATCGACAATCTCTTCCGGCGGCTTGCCGATCAGGTTGCTCGTGACGCCATCGATCTCGGCGGTGATTTCGCCGGCCGAGGGTTCCACCAGGCCGGTAATGCATTTGATCAGGGTCGATTTGCCGTTGCCGTTGGAGCCGAGCAGCACCACGGTCTCGCCGTCGCTGACGGTCATCGAAACCCCGTGCAGCACCCGCACCGATCCGTAGCCGGCTTCCACGTTCTTGACGGTGAGGTTATTCGCCAAGATAAGCCCTTTCCACGTCCCGATTGCGGGTTACCTCGGCGGGAGAACCTTCGGCAATTTTCTTGCCCGCGTCCAACACCACGACTCGCTCCGAAAACCGCATCACGGCCCGCATGATATGTTCGATCATGATGACGGCGACGCCCTGGCTGTTCAGAACCATCAATATTTCCAGAATTTCGTCGACCTCGGAACTGGAAAGCCCGGCCATGGCTTCATCGGACACCAGCAGCGTCGGTTTTGCGGCCAGCGCGCGGGCGAGTTCCAGTTTCCGCATGTCCACCTGGGTCAGGCCCGCCGAATTTTCGTGGGCGCGGTCGGCGAAGTTCACGGTCGCGAGAATCTCCATCGCCTGTTCGGTGATGTGGCGATGGTCCGTCCGGCCCCAAGCGGCGTATTCCAGCGGCACGCACAGGTTCTCAAGCACGGTCATGGTCTTGAACGGCCTTGGAATCTGGAAACTGCGGGCGATTCCCATGCGGGCGCGCAGGTAGGCGGGCAGCGACGTGATGTCCTCGCCGTTGAAGACGACCGATCCGTCGTCGTTGAATAGCGCGCCCGAGATACAATTGATCAAGGTGGTTTTGCCGGAGCCGTTGGGCCCGATCAGTCCGAGCCGCTCGCCCCGGTTCAAATGAATACTGACCGTATCCAGCGCGACGAAGCCGCCGAACCGTTTGGTCAGATTGGTGACGTCCAGGACGCGGTCAGCCATGGGGCGCGCCCTTCTTTTTTCTGAAATCCTGCACCAGCCCGACGATCCCCTTGGGCGCGAGCGTGATGAACATCACCAGCAATACGCCAACAATGAGCAGGTTGAGTTCCGACGAAATAGTGACTGTCGTCGTCTCCAATACGACACCCAGAATCAATGCGCCGATTACCGGGCCGTACCAGACCAGGGTGCCGCCGATCATCGGCATGGCGATGGCGTTGACCGCTATCAGCAACGAAAATGCCGACACCGGTTCGACGAATGAGACGAAGAAGGGATACGGCGCGCCGGCGACGCCCATGAGCGCGCCCATTGTCGTGGTCGAGATGAGTTTCAATCTGAGCGTCGGCACGCCCATGCATTCGGCCGCCGTTTCGTCGTCGCGGATCGCGGTCAGGCCCATGCCCAGGCGGGACGAGCTGACATAGCGCGAAACCGCGGTCGCGACGATGGCCAGAAACAGCATCAGCATGAACAGGAGTTCGATGAAATTATCGAAAATGAAGGAGTCCTTCGGCGGAAGAATATAGGTCCCCGCCGCCCCGCCGACATATTTCCAATTGTTGACAACGGTCTCGAACACCAGCGCCACGGCCAAGGTGGCAATCGCGAAATAGACGCCCTTGAGCCTGAGAGTCAGGTAGCCCGCCGCCAGGCCTAAAAGCCCGCAAATGATTCCGGCGACAACAAGCGTCACCGGCAGCGGCAAGCCGAACGCCTTGTTCAGCGAAACCGACGTATAGACCCCGACGGCAAAAAATCCGGCGCTGCCGAAATTCACATAGCCGGTGAAGCCGCCCAGGATATTCCAGGCCACCGCCATGATCACGCCCTGGAGGATCGTGTAGATCGCAAAAAAATAAAACTCGTTGTCGGACAGCTTGGTGAAAACAAACCCGATGACGAATATGACGGCGGCCGATATCCAGAATTTGTCGAGCTTCATCTAGGCCCTGCCAAAAATGCCTTGTGGCCGGACGGCCAGAGTCAAAAGGAGGATGCCGAATCCGACGGCCGGAGCCCATGACGGACCATAGAATGTGGAGATGAAACTCTCCACGACGCCGATCAGAATGGCGGCGAGGAAGGTGCCGCTGATACTGCCCATGCCGCCGAGGACGACGATCGCGAAGATGCGCCCGATATAGACCCGGCCCACCGAGGGCTCGACCGGCTGAATGATGATCAACAGCGCGCCGGCCATAGAGGCGGTGGCGATGGCGATTCCGAGGGCGATCCGTTTGACCTTGACGGGATCGGCGCCCATGAGCTGCAACGCCAACCGATCCTGGGACACCGCCAATATGGTTTTGCCCAGGAAGGTCTTGGACAAATAAAGAATGACCGCCCCGGTCATCACGACTGAGACGGTCGCGGGGATCAGCATCCGGTACGGCAGGTCGACCGCGCCGATATGCAACGTCTCGCCGATATAGGGCGCGTGGACCAGGCGGTAGTCGACGCCGAAGGTCAAAATCAGGATGACCTCGATGATGAACATGAGGCCGAAGAAGAACGCCAGCCCGCTCAGCGATTCCTGACCGGTTCTTTCGAAACTCACGTAATAGAACCGGTAAAGCAGCGTGCCCAGGAAGTAGAACACCGGCATGAACAGGAGTCCGATCAAGACCGGATCGATGCCGAACTTGTTGTTTAGGATGTAGGTGACGAAGGAACCCAGGATGACGAATGTCGGGTGGGCGATATTGACGATGTCGAGCTGCCCGAAGGTGATCGACAGGCCAAGCGCCACTGCTGCGTAGAACCCGCCAAGCATGAGACCCGCGACGACAGCGTTCAGAATCAAATCGAGCGTGGACACTGTCGACCGGGCCTCTATGCCTTGGCTTTAGCCTAGTCGCTTGGCTACTGCTTGTACGGGTACTTGACCTCACCAGACCGGAAGGCCTTCGGATAGAGAACGATCCGCTTGCCCGGCTTGTTGAACTGCGCGAGGTTGTTGGGCTCGACGTCCCGGAACTGCACTTGCAGCGTGCGAGACTTTGCCCATTCGCCGTTCTTGCCGAACTTCACCTTGCCGACCACCGTGGTGAAAGTGGTCTTGTGGATGTAGGCGGCGAGCTTCTTCTGGTCCAGGCTGCCGACCTTGTTGATCGCGTCGCCCAGCACCTGCAGATAGGCGTAGGCGTAAGGCGGCAGATAGTGGCCGAACGGATCGACGCCCTTGCCCTTGGCGGCTTCCTGATACTTCGCCAGGAATTCCTTGACGCCAGGGAAGTCGAGGGTCGGCTCCGGCACCCAGAAATCATAATTGACGATGCCGTCGAGCATCGGACCCAGATTTTTCTGAATTCCGGCGAACTGCAGTCCGACCATGCCGCCGCCAAACATCTTGGCCTTGAGGCCGAGTTCGTTGGCCGCCTTGACGAGCGCAACCGAACCACCCGGATAGGATCCGACATAGACCAGATCCGCGTTGGCGGCCTTGATCGCCTGCATGACCGGGGTCACGTCGGGCGAGCCGAACGGAAACGTCTTGTCGTAGACGATCTTCAGGCCGAGACGCTTGGCGTGATGGCGCGCACCGGCGACCGCCGCCAACGCGAAGTCGGCGTCTTCCGACAGCAGCGCGATGGTCTTCGGCTTCGGCTTCTGCTCCATGGCGATGTCGAAGAACCCGCGCGACCAGTCGTCGCCAGGCACCGGCCCCGCCGGCATGATCTGGAAGTAGCGGTTGTAGTTGAACTTGTCGTTCACGGCCAAACCGAACAACGACATGAACACCAGGCCTTTTCGCATGACCAGCGGCATGGCCGGCGAAATTTCGTTGGTGCCGTAGCTGGAGACGACCAGATCGACCTTGTCGACGTTCAACAGCTTGCTGTAGATCGGCGGCACCTTGGCGGGCGAGGTGGCGTCGTCGTAATAGACAAACTCGACCGGCCGTCCCAGAAGACCGCCCTTTTTGTTGACGTCGTCTTTCCAGATCTCCATGGCGATCAGGGCCGCCTTGCCGGCGCCGGCCAAGGGGCCGGTCAGCGCCATGCTGAAGCCGATCTTGAGCGGCTTCTTGTCTTGCGCTTGTGCAGGACTCATGACGAACATCGCGCCGGCCACCAGGGTGATGGCCAGTCCCGCAATCCACGCGGATGTCCTGGATTTCAGATAACGCAGCATATTGTCCTCCCATTTAAACCTTATTTTTTACCATCTTACAGGCTTTCAGGCGGCCGATGCTAGAGGGCCGCCGTCACTAAAAGTGGGCTATATCCCCTCCACCACGATGGTTTCCACCTCGCCCGCTCCGCTGCGCCGGAACGCCGCGGCCTTGTCGTATTCAGGCGATGTGAAACACGCCACCCCCTGCTCGAATGTGGGGAATTCGAGCACAATGAAGCGGCTGAATTTGTCCGGCCCTTCCATGATCTGAAACTTGCCGCCGCGCGCCAGCACCTTGCCGCCGTATTTGGCGATGATCGCTGGCACCAGATCGGTGTATTTTTTGTACTCGACCGGATCGTTAATCTTAGAACGTGCAACCCAGTATGCCGGCATGCTTGCTCTCCTGACAAAGCCATTGTCTTGACACGCGCCGCTATTGAACCGGATGCTCGCCCTCCGGTCCACTCCCCTTGGTTGCCATGAAAAACCTCACCATTGATCCCGAGCGGCTGTGGGGCGACCTGATGGAAACCGCCCGCATCGGCGCGACGCCGAAGGGCGGCATCTGCCGGCTGACGCTGACCGAGCTCGACCGCGAGGTGCGCGACTGGTTCAAGGAGCGCTGCGAGGAGCTCGGCTGCACCGTCACCGTCGACGACATGGGCACCATGTTCGCGCGGCGGCCGGGCCAGCGGCCGGACGTGCCGCCCATCGCCATGGGCAGCCATCTCGACACCCAGCCGACCGGCGGCAAATTCGACGGCGCGCTCGGCGTGCTGGCCGCGCTGGAAGCGCTGCGCACGCTGACGCTTGCCGGCTACGAGACCTTCGCACCCATCGAAGTCGTCAACTGGACCAACGAGGAAGGCGCCCGCTTCGCGCCGGCCATGATCGCGTCGGGTGTTTTTGCCGGCGTGTTCACCCGCGACTGGGCGGCGGCGCGCGCCGACCGCAGCGGTGAAACTTTCGGCGCGGCACTGGATAAGATCGGTTACCGCGGGCCGGAGACGTGCGGCAACCACAAGCTCTCCGCCTTTTTCGAAGTCCACATCGAGCAGGGGCCGTATCTCGAAACCGAGGGCAAGCAGGTCGGCGTCGTCACCGGCGTGCAGGCCATGCGCTGGTACGAGGCGACGCTGACCGGCCAGGACAGCCATGCCGGCACCACGCCGATGGCGCGCCGGCATGACGCACTGCTCGGCGCCGCGCGCCTGGTCGAAGCCGTTAATTCATGCACTCGCGCTTTTCCGGAAGCGGTCGGCACCGTCGGCATTCTCGAAGCGAAGCCGGGCTCGCCAAATGTCATACCGGGCGAAGTCTTCCTCACCATGGACCTGCGCGATCCCGAGGCGGATGTGCTCGACCGCGTCGAAAAAGCGATCGCCGCGCAGGCCGAAAAAATCGGCGGTGAACTGGGACTGGCGATTGCGATCAAGACGATCTCGGCCGAGCCGGCCGTGCGCTTCGACCCCGATTGCATCGCTGCCGTGCGGGCCGCGGCGGCCGTGTCCGGGTATTCGAGCCGCGAGATGATATCGCGCGCGGGGCACGATGCCGCCTTTGTCGCTCGGGTGGCGCCGGCGTCCATGATCTTCGTGCCGTGCAAGGACGGCATCAGCCACAACGAGGCGGAATATTCATCGAAGGAGCAATGCGCGGCGGGCGCGCAGGTGCTGTTGCAGGCCGTGCTCGACTACGACCGGCGGCTGGCGGAGCGCTACGGGTAAACGCTACGCCGCGTTGCGCGCGCGCAGCGCCATGGCGATCAAAGCGGTGCCGCCGAAAACCATGTTGATGCCGACCAATAGACCGAGCGCCCAGGCCGCCGAGCTTGGCAGGCCGGCGAAGATCATCGCCGCCAGCACCAGGTCGACGACACCGCTTACCAGCATCCAGCCCCAATTGCCGCTCAGTTCGCGCTTGTGCTCGAGCGAAAACATGATCGAGGCGATGCCTTCAATGATGAAGAAGGCGACCAGAACGACGGTGAGCGAGAACGCGCCGGTCACCGGCGCCGCCAGCAGCCAGACGCCGGCGACGATGCCGAGCACCGCCGACAGCAGCGCCCACCAGAAGCCAGGCGCGGCGCGCATCCAGAAGGTGGTGAACAAGCCGACGACGCCGCTCACCAGGAACAGCCAGCCGATCAGGATGGTCACCGCCAGCGTGGCCAGCGGCGGCACCACGACCGCGGCCACACCCAGCACCACCAGCACGATGCCCTCGACCAGGTACAGCACCCAATGGTCGTGCAGCGACTTGCCGACGGCGCGTTGAATCTCACTGATATTCGGTTGATTGGTGGACATGGCATGCTCCGGCTTGACCGCTTGAGTCGCGATCATAGCACGCGGCCCGCGGCGCCGGAACGTCCGCCGTGGCGGCTTACCTCACATCCACAACCGCTCGCTTTCCAACCCCTTGTAGACGCCGGCCACGTATTCGCCGTAGCCGTTGAACAGCAGCGTCGGGCGCCGCTCGCCGAGACCGATGAGTTCCTCGGTGGCCTGGCTCCAGCGCGGATGCGACACCTTCGGATTGACGTTGGCCCAGAAGCCGTATTCGGCCGGTTGAATTGCTTCCCACATGCCCTTCGGCCGCGTCTCGACGAAGCTGATGCGCACGATCGACTTGATCGACTTGAAGCCGTATTTCCACGGCACCGCCAGCCGTAACGGGGCACCGTGCTGCTTGGCGAGGGGGTGGCCATAGGCGCCGGTGACCAGGAAGGCGAGCTCATTGGTCGCCTCCGCCATGGTGAGGCCTTCGATGTAGGGCCACGGAAACCAGGACACGTGCTGGCCGGGCGCCATCTTGGGATCGAGGAACGTTTCCATCCGCACGAATTTCGCCGAGCCCAGGGGCTTGGCGAAATCGACCAGCTTGGCGAACGGGAAGCCGGTCCAGGCGATCGCCATGCTCCAGGCCTCCACGCAGCGATGGCGATAGGTGCGCTCCTCCAGCGTCATCTTGCGGATCAGATCGTCGATGCCGATTTCCATCGGCTTCTCCACCAGCCCATCGATCTTCACCGTCCATGGCCGCGTCTTCAGCCGTTGCGCGGTGAGCGAGACATGCTTGGAGGTGCCGAATTCGTAGAAATTGTTGTAGTCGCCGTTGATCTTCTCGTCGGTAATCGGCCGGTCGAGCTTGTATTTGTCGTCGCGCTTGGCGGGATAGAGATTGGCGGTCGGATCCGGCAGCTTGGCGAGGTCTTCGACACGCTGCGCGGCGGCGGCGTAGGGCATCAGCGCCAGCGCACTGGCGCCGCCAGCTAAAAATGCGCGGCGGTTGAACACCAGATGTTCGGGCGTGGCGAGACGCTCGGGCATCTCCCAGCCGCGGCGGTGAATGATGTGCATGGGCTTAGCTCCGCGAATCGGTTCCCTACAGGGGTAGGGCAGCCGCGCCGTCACGGGCAAGTCACGGTTCCGGGAGGGATGTCACAGGAGAAATGCAAACGTGACGGCAATTTCTCTACCCTCTCCCCTCGTGGGAGAAGGTGCCCGAGCGGAGGCGAAGCCGAGCGAGGGCGGGTGCGGGGGAGCCGCCTGCCGAGAGTCACGAGCCCCCTCACCCGGCTCGCGCTCGCTACCGCTCCGCGCTCGCCACCCTCTCCCACAAGGGGAGAGGGAAGCGCGCATGCCTCCCGGTTTCGGGTAAGCAGTAGACGTGCGCTACTCCGCCGCCCGCCGTGCCGCCACGATCTGGTCGGCGGTGCGGCCGGTCAGTTCGGCCATGTGGTCGAACTTGAAGATGAACGAGCCGACGCCGGCGGTGGCCGAGCGCACCTCGATGATGAGGTCGCCGATCTCGGCTTCCGCCATCTGCGCGCGCACCACGTCCCAGCCCGGCCAGTTCTCGCGCGCGTCGAAGCCGAGGATCTGCCCGCGCCGGCTCGACAGGATGGCGTTCATCTTGGCGGTGGACTCGCTCGGGCAGACGATCTCGACTTCGTGGATCGGCTCCAGCAGCACCGGCTGGCATTGCGGCAGGCCTTCCACGATGCCGATGCGGCCGGCGGTGCGGAACGCCATGTCGGAGGAGTCGACCGTGTGGTAGGAGCCGTCGACCAGCGCCACATGCAAATCGACCACCGGGAAGCCGAGCGGGCCGTGCTTGAGCGCGTCGACGACGCCCTCCTCCACCGACGGAATGTAGTTGCGCGGCACCACGCCACCGGTGATGCGCTCCTCGAACTGGAAGCCGCCACTGCGCGGCAGCGGCCTGATCTCCAGCACCACGTCGCCGAATTGACCGTGGCCGCCGGACTGCTTCTTGTGGCGGCCGCGGATGCTGACCGATTTTCGGATGGTCTCGCGGTAGCCGACGCTCGGCGGCCGCGTGTTAACGGGCACGGTGAAGCGCTCGGCCAGCCGCTCGGTGGCGACCCTTAAGTGCATCTCGCCCTGGCCCCAGATGACCACCTCGTGGGTCTCGGCGTCGTGCACGACGGTGAGCGAGGGATCCTCCTCGGTGAGCTTGGTGAAGGCAGCGCCGAGTTTGACGTCGTCCTTGCGCTCCTTGGCCTGCACCGCGGTGGCGAGCACCGGCGGATAGGGCTTCACCTCGATCAGCGAAGCATGCGCCTGCTTGCCGGTGGAGAGCGTGTCGCCGGTCCTGGCGCCGTCGAGCTTGCCGAAGGCGACCGTCTCGCCGGCGCTGGCCTGCCCGCGCTTCTCGAAATGCTGGCCCATCAGCTTGAACACGCCGGAGACGCGGCCGGCTTCGGTTTCCGGCGTATTGAACGTGGTGCCGTCGCCGGCCTGGCCGCTGAGCAGGCGGGCAATCGACATCTTGCCGCCGTGGGTGGTGTGGAAGGTCTTGAGCACCAGCGCCACCGCCTCGTTGCCGGCTTCGACGCCGAGCCGCTGCGCGGTTTCGGCCACGCCCGGCGCTTCGTGCCGCAGCGCCTTGAGCAGGCGCAACACGCCGTTTGCGCGGGTGGCGACACCGAGCAACACCGGGCAGACCACGCGCTCGCGCAATTCCTTGGCGAGATCGTCGAACACCTTGTCGCGCGGCGGCTGAATGTCCTCGAGCAACTGCTCCATCAGTTCGTCGTCGTGATCGGCCAGCGTCTCCAGCATGGTGAAGCGCGCTTCCTTCTCGCGATCGGCATCCTCGCCCGTGAGCTCGATAATCTCGGACGCCGCCTGCTCCTTGTAGACATAGGCGCGCTCGAGCGCGAGATCGACGAAGCCGGAGATGAGATCGCCGTTCCAGATCGGAATCTGGCGCAGCAGCAGCGGCACGCGCGAGGCCGGCTGCAGCAGCTGGATGGTCTCGCGCACGCGCTTGTCGGCCTTGTCGATCTTGTTGAGGAACAGGAAGTGCGGAATGTTCTGGTCTTCCAGTTCGCGCAGGATCAATTGCAACTGCGGCACCTTCTTCTCGTCGGCCTCGCAGACCACGACCGCGGCGTCGACCGCCGGCAGCACGGCGCGCATGTCATGGATGAATTCGATCGAGCCGGGGCAATCGACGAAGACGTAATTGTCGTCCATGAAATTGGTGGTGGCGAAAGTCGCCTCGATGCTCATCTTGTGGTGACGCGCTTCTTTGCTGGCGTCGCCGACCGAGGTGCCCGCATCCACCGTGCCTTGGCGCTGGACCGCGCCGGTGCGGGCGAGAATGGCTTCTAGCAGGGTTGTCTTGCCGCTCTGGAACGGGCCCACCAGCGCGATGCACCGGGGACCCTTGGGACCCGTGCCGTTTTGTCCCATGAATGCCTCCCTTGCCGGCCGGGAGTTGGACCTAATTCCCGGCCCTGTCACGATATCGTCGCAGCAGTGGCGGTGGCTGGCAAGGGCGCTTTTTCGCGGTAATCCCGCTTTCCCGCGCTGCCGCGGCCTGGCGCGGACGCCGTCACTCCCCGGCGGTAAAACTCAGGTCGACCATGGCGCGCGCATCGACGCTTTTGTCGACGAAGCCTTGCGCCTGGTACCAGGCGAGCTGACGTCTGATGTCGGCCATGTCGATACGCGCCTTCGGATCCATGAAATAGGCATTGGCCTCGACCATGGCCGCGCCCGTTGACTGCCCCGGAAAGGCATAGCGCGCGATGATTGCCGCCGCCTTTTGCGACGCCGCATCCGAGATGCGCTTGCCATGGCGGCCGCGCCGCAACAAAGCCGCGGCGTAGTCGGCGACGCCGCGGCGGTAGGCACGCACGAATTTCTCCACCGTCGCGCGCCGAGTCCGGATTGCCTCCGGCGCGGTAAATAGCGCGCCGGTCTGCTGCCGGTCGACTTCCGAAACCCAGCCGATCAGTTTGGCCTGGTTCGCCTCCAGCAATGCGCGCGCGTATGGCGCCGGCAGGATGGCCGCATCGACCGTGCCGGCGGCCACGGCTTTCGCCATGTCGTCATACGGCGCCAGCGGCTTCACGGTCACGCTGGCGAAATCGAAGCCCTTGGCGCGCGCGATCTGCGCGAGTTGATAATGCAGCGTGGTGCCGAGCGAATCGATCGCCACCGCTTTGTCGGCGAGGTCCGCGAATTTGCGCAGGCCGTCGGCATAGGCCGCATTGGAAGCGACGACTTCGTTGCCCTCATAGGCGGGCATCTCGCGCAGCTGGGCGGCGATCACCCTGACGGCGCCGCGACCGGCGAGGTTGAATGCGGCGGGCGAAAACGCGGCGAGCCCGAATTCGCTGCGGCCGGAGGCGACCGCTTCCACCGCCGCGCGCGAATTGGGAAAAGCCTCCATCGCGAGCGCGAGGCCTTCGGCCCTGAAGTAGCCGTGCACCGCCGCCAGGAACAACGCGCCATTGGCGATCGCGCGCGTGGTCGCGACCGTTACGCGGTCCTGCGCGGAGGCGGGAGCGCAAAAAGTGACGATAAGAAAGAGCGCGAGCGCGCGGAGAATCATCGGCGCAGTCTAGCGAAACTGCGTCCTATTTTCCCGCGCGCGAATGCGCCGTTCAGTACCGCGGGCGCAGTGTCAGCACCGCGATGCCGCCAGCAACGTTGAGGCCGGTCTGACCCGTGATCGAAAGCGGCTGCAAGGCGATCGTACGGTTCGATCCGCCGACCAGCACATTGGCACCGAGACCGACCGCGAAGGTTGCTTCCGCCGTGGCGCCGGCATAGTCGCCGGCCAGCGCGCCGCGCGCCGGGCTGCCGGCGGAGAAAACCGCCCACACCATCTGAGCGCCGGTTGTGGCGCCTAGATCGATGCCAAGTTTGCCGATCGAGCCGACATAGGCTTCGGGCACCCAGCCCGGCGCCACCGGCTCGAAGCGGCAGGTCATCGACTTCTTCGAGGCGATGATCAATCCGATCCCGCCCGAGACGTCGCAGCTCAGCGTGCCGGCCTTGCCGCTGCCGGCGGATTGCGCGGCCACGCTGCCGGTCGCAATGGCGAGACCCAAACCACAGGCTGCAATTCGCAATATCATGTGTTTCATGTCGGTTTCCCCGCTATAAAAAAGGCAGCGCAATCGCTCAGCAAGGCAAAATGATGGCGTTGTGCCGGGTAACTGCGTCCCGCAATGCGACTACTTCAAATTCCCGCAGAACCGCTGGATGCGCCGACAGGCTTCTTCCAGGTCCTCGGTTTTGGTCGCATAAGAAATGCGAAAATTGGGCCCCAGCCCGAAGGCAGCGCCCTGCACCACCGCCACGCCTTCGGCTTCCAGCAGTTCGGTGACGAAATCCTCGTCGCTCGCCAGCTTCTTGCCGGATGGCGCAGTCTTGCCCATGGTGCCTGCGCAGGACGGGTAGACGTAGAACGCGCCCTCCGGCGTCGGGCACTTGATGCCGCTCGCCTGGTTGAGCATCGACACCACCAGATCGCGCCGCTCCTTGAAAATCTTGTTGTGCTTAGCGATGAAGTCCTTCGGCCCGTTGAGCGCCTCGACCGCGGCCCATTGCGACACCGCCGCCGGGTTCGAGGTCGATTGCGACTGGATCATCGCCATCGCCTTGATCAGCGGCTCCGGCCCGCCGGCAAAACCGATGCGCCAACCGGTCATGCAATAGGCTTTCGACACGCCGTTGATGGTGAGGGTGCGCGGATAAAGCGCCGGCTCGACCTGCGCCGGCGTCGAAAACTCGAAATCGTCGTAGACCAGGTGCTCGTACATGTCGTCGGTCATGACATGCACGTGCGGGTGCTTCATCAGTACCTCGGTCAACGCCTTCAGGTCCGCGCGCGTATAGCCCGCTCCGCTCGGGTTGGACGGCGAGTTGAGCAGAACCCATTTTGACTTCGGCGTGATGGCGGCTTCCAGTTGCGCGGCCGTCATCTTGAAGCCGGTTGCCATCGAGGTCTCGACCGCCACCGGCTCGCCGCCGGCAAGCAGCACCATGTCGGGATAGCTCACCCAGTACGGCGCCGGGATGATCACCTGGTCGCCCGGGTTCAGCGTCGCAATGAATGCGTTGTACAGCACCTGCTTACCGCCGGTGCCGACGGTGATCTGGGACGGCTTGTAGTCGAGCCCGTTCTCGCGCTTGAACTTCTTGCTGACCGCGTCCTTCAGTTCGGCGACGCCGTCCACGTTGGTGTATTTGGAGGCCTTGCCGCTTTCGATCGCCTTGATCGCCGCCTGCTTGATGTTGTCGGGCGTGTCGAAATCCGGCTCGCCGGCACCGAGCCCGATGACATTGCGGCCCGCCGCTTTGAGCGCGCGCGCCTTGTCGGTGACGGCGATGGTCGCCGACGGTTTGACGCGCTTGAGCTGGTCCGCAAGGAAGGCCATCGCGAAGCTCCGAATCCGGGTCAAAAAGCCACGAAACAGTGTGGTAATCGTCCAATTTGACAACAGCAAGTCGCAAAGAATGATGCATCGATCAAGCCTGTTGATGGCCCGCGCTGCGCGTCCCGGAGGGTGAGACCGCAAGCAACCCTCCCTTAAGCCTGCGCTGCTAAACCCGGCCCATGTCCGGAACGAGCGAGGCCCTGCGCACCGGAAGCTGGCTGACCCGCGAGCGGGTGCGGCTGGTGGCGCTCGCCTTGCTGATTGCCTCCGTCCTGGGCGCCGGCTTCCTGGTCGCCACCTCGAACGGCCTCAACGACCGCTTCGGCCGCCCGCTCGGCACCGATTTTTCCAACGTCTATGCCGCCGGCACTTACGTGCTGGACGGCGACGCCGCCGCGCCCTTCGACCCGCACCGGCAATATACGCGCGAGCAGGCGATCTTCGGCCCGGACACTCAGTTCTACGGCTGGCATTACCCGCCATTCTTCCTGGGGCTCGCCGGCCTGTTGGCGACGATGCCGTATTGGCTGGCGCTGGCGCTGTGGCAGGGCGTGACGCTGGCGCTTTATCTGTGGGCCATGCGCGGCGTCCTCGGCATGGCCAAGGATGGCACGCTCGCTGACGATCCACTTTGGATTCTGCTCGCCCTCGCCGCCCCGGCCGTGTTCATCAATCTCGGCCATGCCCAAAACGGCTTTCTCACCGCCGCGCTGATCGCCGGCGCGCTCGCGCAGCTCGACCGCCGGCCGGTGATCGCCGGCATCCTCATCGGCCTCATCGCCTACAAGCCGCAGTTCGGCCTGCTGATCCCGCTGGTGCTTGCCGTGAGCGGCCGCTGGCGCGTGTTCTTCGCCGCCGCCGCGACCGTCGGCGCGCTGGCGGTCGCCGTCACTTTGGTGTTCGGCGCCGATGTGTGGACGGCTTTCCTCGCCTCCACAAAGTTCAGCCGCGGCGTGGTGCTCGAGCAGGGCGGCACCGGCTGGTACAAAATCCAGAGCGTGTTCTCGTGGGTGCGCCTGTGGGGTGGCGGCATTCCGGTTGCCTATGCGGTGCAAGGCGCGGTAACGCTCGCCGTCGCCGCCACGCTCGGCTGGCTGTGGCGCACGCGCGCCGCCTTTCCGCTGCAAGCCGCGGCGCTGCTGATCGGCACCGTGCTGGCGACGCCTTACGTGCTCGACTACGACCTGATGCTGCTGGCGCCAGCCATCGCCTTCCTCGCCTTAGATGGCGCAAGACGCGGCTTTGCGCCTTGGGAAAAGACCCTGCTGGCGGCGCTCTGGCTGTTGCCGCTGGTCGCCCGATCGCTCGCGCAGGCCACACACATTCCGCTGGCGGTGCCGCTCATGCTGCTGGCTTTCATCGTATTGCTGCGGCGCGCCATGGCGGAAACCGGCGGCCATGCAGCGCCGCACCCGGTGGCGGCAAAATAAAATAAAATTGTCGTGTTCGGCTGATTGGCAGGCTGCCGATTCCATGGCGGCCGGCAAATTCATGACGGCGTTCCGTCACATGTTGTAATATGCATTGTAATATGCAGGCCACGTAAAAGCCGGACTTGCCGCGCTTTAATCCTTGCCGGGACTTGGGTCGCGCCAACAAGACAGAACCCCGATGTACACGCTCTATTCGGACCAGCGCTCCGGCAACAGCTACAAGGTCCGCCTTGCGCTGGCCCGGCTCGGCATTCCGTTCAAGCTGGTGGAAGTCGACATCCTGCAAGGTGAAAGCCGCACGCCGGAATTCCTCGCCAAGAATCCCAACGGACAGATCCCGCTGCTGGAAGTCGCGCCCGATCGCTATCTCGCCGAGTCGAATGCCATTCTTTGGTACGTCGCCGGCGGCTCGACGCTGGCGCCGGAGGACCGCATCGAGCGGGCCGAAGCCATGCAATGGATGTTCTTCGAGCAGCACAGCCTGGAACCCAATATCGGCACGGCTTATTTCTGGCTCAGCCTGGTCAAGGGCGGGCGCGATCTGCAGCAGCACGCGCTCGACGACTGGATGGAAAACGGCTATCGCGCGCTCGGCGTCATGGAAATGCACCTCGCCAAGCACGACTTTTTCGTCGACGGCTCTTTCACCATCGCCGACATCGCGCTTTACGCCTATACGCATGTCGCCGAGCGCTGCGATTTCGACCTCGGCCACTATCCGGCGGTGCGCGCCTGGCTCGACCGCGTCGCCGCCGAACCCGGCCACGTGCCGATGAATTGGCAGCCGGAGCCGCTGGCGGCGGCCGAGTAGAGCGCTTTTTCGCCGCGCATGATCCTTGCCGAAAACCGGCACCCATCCCCGATCGAGGTCGAGGACAGGCTTTTCGGGATCATCCGCCTGTTCACCTTTCGTTAACCATCGCCACGAAAACGCCCCGGTTCCCGACCCGCTTTGCCCCAATGGGGCCGAACCGCCGCCCGCTTCCGCTGAAATTATGGGCGCCTTGGAACAAGCGATTCCTTTGCACGTTTACAGGCTGCCATGCGCAAGAGCTTTGACCACACCGGTTTCACCCCGCCCGCCGGCCATTCCCTCGGCACCGAGCGCCGCACCGTCGCGCTCGCCGAGCTGGTGACGATCGCGGCGCTCGCTTTGTCCACCATCGTGGTCGCCACCGTGGTGTCGGCCGGCATCGCCCGCGCCAGCGTGGCTGACGGCGTGGTCGGCCATGAGGGCAGCCTGTTCGCCATCGCCCTGCTGCTCGGCCTGATCTTCATCGGCATCGGCGGGCTGTCGATGCCGCGCCGCCGCTCGAAAAAGCACTAGCCCGGACACTTTCCGAAGCGCGCGCGATGTCGCACACTGCGGCGGCATCGACGGAGGGCTGCGCTATGCGTTTCATCCTGGTGCTGGCGGCCTTGCTGCTGGCGGTGCGCGCGGCAGCGGCAGGCGCGATTTTTTCTACTTCGTCCGGCAAAGTTGTCGTCGATACCGTGGCCTCCGACCTGGAGCGTCCCTGGGCGCTCGCCTTTCTGCCCGACGGCAACATGCTGGTGACCGAGCGGCCGGGACGCATGCGCATCGTGACGCGCGGCGGCAAATTGTCGCCGCCGCTTGCCGGCGTGCCGAAGGTTTCCGCGGTCAGCCAAGCCGGCCTGCAGGACGTCATTCTCGCCAACGATTTCGAGAACAGCCGCACCATCTTCTTCTGCTACGTCGAGCCTTACCAGGAGGGCAACCGCATCGCGGTAGCCCGCGCCCGCCTGCTCGCGGGCAAGCAACTGGCGGCCGGCACACCGCCGCGACTGGACGCCGTCACGACGATCTTTCACCAGCAGGGGCAGCTCGCGCAGGGCTTCAATGTCGGCTGCCGCATCGTGCAGGCCAAGGACGGCAACCTGTTCGTCACGCTCGGCGATAGTTTCGCCGCTGAAATGGCGCAGAAGCTCGACAATCATCTCGGCAAGATCGTCCGCATCACGCCCGACGGCAAAGTGCCGCCCGACAATCCTTTCGTCGGCAAGCCGGGCGCGCTGCCGGAAATCTGGGCTTACGGGTTGCGCAATGCGGAAGGCCTCGCCATCAATCCGGCCGACGGCAAATTGTGGGAGCAGGAACACGGCCCCAAGGGCGGCGACGAGATCAACATCATTGTGAAGGGCGGCAATTACGGCTGGCCGGTGGTCTCGTTCGGCATCGACTACGACAACTCGCCGATCGGCGAAGGCAAGCAGCATCACGCGGGCATGATCGATCCGGTCTGGCACTGGACGCCCTCGATCGCGCCCTCCGGCATGGCCTTCTACACCGGCGACCTGTTCCCCGGCTGGAAAGGCAGCCTGTTCAACGGCGCGCTCAAATACATGCTGCTCTCCCGGCTCACGCTCAACGGCGACAAAGTGGTGAAGGAGGAGCGCATGCTGCAAGGCGTGCGCGAGCGCATCCGCGACGTGCGCCAGGGCCCGGACGGCGCGCTCTACCTGCTGACCGATAACAGGATCGGCCGCATCCTGCGCATTTCGCCGGCGAAATAGCTGTCAAAATTCACCGCACGCCATCCACAGCCAGCGCGGGGACATGTCAACGTCCCGTCATACGCCCGCGCTATCGAAGGCATGCTTCTGTCGTAAGTAGCGTATGCGTAAACCCTTTGCGGTCCCGTGCGGCTGACCCTGCTCTCCCGGGACCGCAAATTTTTTTGCGCGCAGGCCCGCATTTGCGCTCCCGTACAAGCGGCGCACGACGGCTCATTCGCTTTTGGCGAAATGCCGTTCGATCAAGTAGTCGAGCGAAAACACCCCGGGCCCGCGCGTGAGCAGGAAGAGCAGCATCGACCCCCACATCAGGTGATCGGGCCAGGCGTTCGGATACACCAGGGTCTGGATGACGAGCACCATGCCGAGCATCGGCAGGGTGGCGAGCCGCGTCGCCAGGCCGATGAACAGGAAGATTGGGAAAACCAGCTCGTTGAACGCCGCCAGCTGCGCCGCCAGCGTCGGGTCGAGCAGCGGCACCTTGTACTCGTCCTCGAACAGTTTGATGGCGAATTCCCAGGAATTGATCTTGAGGAGCCCTGAGTTGAAGAACACGGCGCCGACGCCGAAGCGCATGCCGAGCTGCAATATCGACAGCGGAAAACGCGCCAGCCATTCGCGCGTGGCGACGAACTGCCGGCGCAAGCCGGCGATTTGACCCGAAGCCGTCATTGTTGCGTCTCCTCGCCCGTATCGTGGATCGCCGTGGCCAGTCCGGCGGCCGTGAGCTGAACCAGTCCCTGGCCGGCGTCGAAGGTGGCGTCGGCATCGAGCGCCTGCTCCGCCGCCTCGCCGATGGTATTTCCGCGCAACAAGGTTTGGCGGAACGCGAACGTGCCGGCGTCCAGACGCACAATCGAGAACGCCCCGCGCGCGCCGCGCACTTCCAAAAAGACATCCTCGGCGTCGAGCGCATAGCTTTCCGGCGCTCGATCCGAAAGAAACAGTTCGAGCAGCGCATCCACCGGCCACGGCGCGGCGAGATAGTGCACGCCCGGCTGCAGCGCCAGCGCGCAATCGGCCAGCCGCTCCGGCGCGATCTCCACCAGCGCCGCGGGCGCAAGCGGCGCGTACTCGACCGCCAGCGCAGCCTGGCCGAGCCGCCATTCCAGTTCGCCGACCCAGCGCAGCCATGGAATATTGCGCGTTTCGTCGCGCGTTCCGACAAAGGCGGGGAAGCCTTCGCCATATTCGGCAATGCAGGGCGCGCGCGGCGGACTCTGCCGGATGAAATCCTGCGCGGCCGCCATCATGAACGGCGAGCCCGCCAGCCATTCCATGGCCGGGAATTTGCCCGCCAGCGTGCGCGCCAGATGGATGTCGTAGTGGCGTTGATGGATGGCGAAGCGCTTGAGCGGTTCGCGGCTGCCGGTGAGCAGCGCGGCCAACGGCGCGGCCTCGCCATCGACGATGGCGCCGCGCACCTGCGCCTGGAAATCAGCCAATGGCACGGCGGCGCTCCGGTTCCTGCGTGGCGGCCGCGATGGCGTCGGCGCGCGCGGCTTCCGCCAGCAGCGTGGCGACCGTGGGCAGATCGCTGTCCCATTCGATCAGCGTCGGCTTCGGCCCGAAGCGGCGCAGCGCATAAGCGTAGAGATCCCAGGCCGGATCGGCGATGCGCTGGTCGTGGGTATCGACCAGCACCTGTTGGCCGGGATTGGCGTCGTCGTCTTCGGCAACGAAACCGCCGAGATGCAGTTCGCCGATCGCTTCCGCCGGCATGGTGTCGAGATAGTGCCGCGGGTCGTAGCCGAGATTGTGCCCGCTCAGATAGACATTGCTGACGTCGCACAGCAGCCGGCAGCCCGTGCGTTCGACCAATGCGCCGAGGAATTCGGTTTCGGTCATGGTGGAGGTCGCGATACCGACATAGCTCGACGGATTTTCCACCAGGTAGGCCCGGCCGAGTCCTTGCTGCACCTCGTCGACATGGGCGCTGACCACCCGCAACGTCTCCTCGTTGTAGGGCAGCGGCAGCAGATCGTTGAGATATTCGCCCTCGTGCGTCGACCAGGCGAGATGGCCGGAAACCAGCACGGGATCGATCGCGTCGACCAGCGCGCGCACGCGCTTGAGATGGTCGCGGTCGATGCCGCCGGCGCTGCCAATCGAGACGCCAACGCTGTGCACCGAGATCGGGTAATTGCGCGCGAGATCGCTGAGAAGCTCGCTGGCGTGCTGGTTGGCGAGGAAATTCTCCGGATGGATTTCCAGCCAGCCGGCGGCCGGCCGGGTGGCCACGATCTCCGCGAGATGCGGAAGCCTCAAGCCCACGCCCGCGAGTGCGGGCACGAAGCGATGATGCGCGGTCATGGCCACCCTCCTCTGGCGGACGATCAGGCCTTCGGCTTCTTGCTGCCGCCGACGATGCGGTCGCAATAGCCGGCCGGCACGAAGATCCAGGACTTCGGATCGGCGTTGACTTTCGACAGTCCGGCGCAGGAATTGTTGCCGGTCGAGGCGCAGTCGTTGTGGCCGGCTTTCGCCAGCCCGTAGCACTTCTCCGCCTTGAATTTCGGTGCCGACGCCGGGGCGGCCAGCGCGAGGCTCGGAGCGGCGACGGCCGCGGCAAGCGCCGAGGCGATGATGACGCGTTTGTTCATGCTTAGTCCTCCAGTCTTCATGGTTGGGCGTTGCAGCGACAAATGTCGCCGCGGAGAGCCGTTGTCCGGCTCACCTGACAGTGATTTCGCAGTGATCGGGGCAAAGGTTACATCGGGGCCCGACAAACCGGACCGCAGCCCGCACCGTGATGGACCCACAAAACCAAACCGATCGTCTCGGGCTGCTGATGCGCGCGGCGCAGGACGGCGATTCCGCCGCTTATTTGCGGCTGTTGCGGGAGATCACCCCGCTGCTGCGGCGCGCGGTGCGCCAACAGCGCAAATTCCTGCAGGCGTGCGATATCGAGGATCTGGTGCAGGACATCCTGCTGTCGCTGCATTCGGTGCGCGCCACCTATGATCCGGCGCGGCCGTTCCGGCCCTGGCTGTTGACCATCGCCCGCAACCGCATGGCCGATGGGTCGCGCCGTCAAATGCGCCGCAGCGCCAATGAAGTCTCGGTGGCGGAATACCCTGAAACCTTTTCCGTTGCGCCGACGAATACATTGGAGACCCGCTACGGCGATCCGGAGGCCTTGCGCCAGGCCATCGGACGGCTCCCGAGCGGACAACGACGGGCCGTCGAGATGTTGAAGCTGCGCGAAATGTCGTTGAAGGAGGCTGCGTCCGCGAGCGGCATGAGCGTGGCCGCGCTCAAGGTCGCGGTCCATCGCGGCATGAATTCGCTGCGCAAGGCGCTGAGCGTCGAGGCCTGATTTTGGACACCGAACAACTCATCCATCAGCTTGCCGACCGCCCCGCGCCGGTACGGCGGCTGCCCGCGCCCTGGCGGCGGGCGGCGTTGTGGTTTGCGATCTCGCTGCCCTATGTCGCCATCGTGGTCTTTGCCCATTCGATGCCGAAGTCCATGCCCATCGACCTGCCGCAAATGCTGCACGACCGGCAATTCATCATCGAACAGACCGCGACTTTGCTGACCGCGATCGCCGCCGTCATGGCGGCTTTTTGCAGCGTCGTCCCCGGCTACGACCGCCGGATTCTGCTGCTTCCGCTGCTGCCGCTGTCCATCTGGCTGCTCAGTCTCGGCGACGGCTGCCTCAACGACTGGCTTCGCTTGGGCGCCCGCGGATTGGAGGTCCGTCCCGACTGGAGCTGCCTCCCGCCGGCGGCGCTGATCGGCATCGTGCCGGCGTTGGCGATCGTCATCATGCTACGGCGCGGCGCGCCGCTTTATCCGCGCATCACGCTGGCGCTTGCAGCGCTGGCGGTGGCGGCGCTGGGAAATTTCGGCCTGCGCATTTATCACGTCGGCAACTCCAGCATCATGGTGCTGGTCTGGCATTTCAGCGGCGTCATCCTGCTTGCGCTCATTGCCGGCTGGATCGGCCAACTTGTGCTGCGCTGGAAGACGGCCGCACGCGGCGCTCAGCCGTAGCGCAGCTTCATGACCAGGATCACCGACATCAGCGCCAGCGTCACGGCGTTGGAGCCGATCAGCGGCCAGTCGTGGATCGCCAGCCCGTAGATCAGCCAGAACCCGATACCGGCGGTGAACGACGCGGTCGCCGGCAGCGACAACGCCGCGGTTTCCTTCTCCCGCACAATCTTGAGCGCCTGCGGCAACCAGCACAGCGTGGTGAGCGCGGCGCCGGTGATGCCAATCAAATCGACAAGGCGGGCAAACATGGCCTTGCCATAGGTGTGATTCAACTCTGGAATATGACAATTGCCCCGAACAAGGCTCGGTTCCATGACAGCCGTCGCCCCGTCTAAGCCGCCGCGCCGCCTCGCCTGTGCGCGTTGCGGGACCGCGTTTGAATGCGGTCTTTCTGCCGAATGTTGGTGCGCGGCCGAACCCGTCCGCCTGCCGTTGCCCGGCGCGCAAGGCGAGGACTGCCTGTGCCCGCAATGCCTGCGCCGCGCTGCGCAAGCGGCCCAGCCGCCCACGCAGGGCTGATCACCGCGCCGGAGACAGACGCCCCCAGCTTCGTCTATAGAAGGCGGCCCGCAATCCGCGGCCCCGCCACACGAGTGCATCCCATGATCGACTTCTACGCGCTGACCTCGCCGAACGTGCAGAAAATCTTCATCATGCTCGAGGAGTGCGAGCTGCCCTACAATATGCACTTCGTCGACGTGTGGAAAGGCGACCAGTTCGCGCCCGAATTCACCAAGATCAATCCGCTGCAGAAAATCCCCGCCATCGTCGACAGCGACGGCCCCGCCGGCGCGCCCTATACGGTGATCGAATCCGGCGCGATCCTGCTCTACCTCGCCGAGAAGACCGGCAAGTTCATCCCGCACGACCCGCTCAAGCGCAACGACGTGATCCAGTGGCTGATGGTGCAGATGGCCAATGTCGGGCCCATGTGCGGCCAGCTCGTGCATTTCTCCAACTTCGCCCCGGCCGGCAGCGACTATAGCCACAGCCGCTACCGCACCACGGTCAACAAGCTGTTCGACGTTTACGACGAGCGCCTGTCCGCGCAGGCCTACGTCGCCGGCTCCGACTACAGCATCGCCGACATTGCCGCCTTCCCCTGGCTGCGCAATTTCGAGCGGATGAAGATCGACCTCGGCAAGCGCCCGCACCTGAAGGCCTGGATCGACAAGCTCAACGCGCGCGAGGCGGTCAAGCGCGCCTATGGCAAGATCGGCCAAATCAAGTCGGTGCGCGACAATGCCACCGACGACGCCAAGGACCGCTATTTCGGCCGCGGCAAATACGCCGTCGCCTGAAGCGGCGCCTGGCGCCGGCGCCACGTTCCCGACACGATGTAACCCTATAGCGCGCCCCTCGATTTTCAGAACAGAAGCCACGCGCGGTGCCATTTCGGCGCCGCGCGTCGCCGTCTGGGCGCAAGAAAACCTATGTTCCGCCTGCTCGAACGAACGCTGCCACCCACCGCCCTGCCGGAGAGCGCCGAGCCGCCACCCGGGCTGCTCGCGTTCTATTGGCATTTCGCCCGCCAGGCCAAAGGCTTGTTCATCGGCCTGTTCGCGGCCGGTTTCGTGGTCGCCCTGCTCGACGTCACCATCCCGGTTTTCATCGGCAAGGTGGTGACGCTGGTGACCACCACCAAGCCCGAGGACTTGTTGGCCAACGCATGGCCCATGCTTGCCGGCATGGCCGTGGTGCTGCTGCTGCTGCGCCCGGCCGCCTACTTCACGCAACATCTACTGATGAGCCAGGCGATCGCGGCAAATGTCTCCAACCGCATCCGCTGGCAGAATCACTGGCACGTCGTGCGCCAGTCCTGGGCGTTCTTTCAGAACGACTTCGCCGGCCGCATCGCCACGCGCGTCATGCAGACCGGCCCGGCCATCCGCGAAAGCCTGGTCTCGCTGCTGACCGCGGTCTGGTTCATCCTGGTCTACGGCACCGCGTCGCTGATCCTGCTCGCCTCCGCCGACCGCTGGCTGGCGCTGCCGGTGACGCTGTGGTTCTGCGGCTATATCGTCATGCTGCGCTTCTTCGTGCCGCGCATGCGCGACAAGTCGAAGGTCATGTCGGAAGCGCGCTCGGCGCTCACCGGCCGCATCGTCGACACCTACACCAACATCGTGACGGTGAAGCTGTTCGCGCGCGCCAGGGACGAGGACGCCTATGTGCGCGAGGCGATCGACCATCACACAGGCCGCTTCCATGATTCTTTGCGGCTCAATACCTGGTTCGCGCTGGCGCTGATCTCGCTGAACGCGTTGCTGATCACCGCCACCGGCGGCTTCGCCATCGCGCTCTGGCTGCACGGCCATGTCACCGTCGGCGTCGTGGCGATGGCGCTGCCGATGACGACGCAGATCGTATCCGCCTCCGGCTGGGTGGCGTGGCAGGTGACCACCATCTTCGAAAATATCGGCGTGGTGCAGGAGGGTATGCTCACCATCGCGCACCCGCATACGCTCGTCGACAGGCCCGACGCGGTGTCGCTCAACGTCACTCAGGGCGAGGTCAGGTTCGACCGCGTGCGCTTCAGCTATGGCCGCCAGACCGGCGTGATCGACGACCTGACATTGGAGGTGAAGCCGGGCGAGAAGATCGGCCTGGTCGGCCGCTCCGGCGCCGGCAAGTCGACGCTGGTCAACGTGCTGTTGCGTTTCTTCGATCTCGACGAAGGACGCATCCTGATCGACGGCCAGGACATCGCCGACGTCACGCAGGAGAGCTTGCGCGCGCAGATCTCGGTGGTGACGCAGGACACTTCCCTGCTGCACCGCTCGATCCGCGACAATATCCGCTACGGCAAGCCGCACGCCAGCGAAGAAGAAATCGTGGCGGCGGCGCGGCTGGCGCACGCCCATGATTTCATTCTCGACCTCGAGGATTTGCACGGCCGGCGCGGCTACGACGCCCACGTCGGCGAGCGCGGCGTCAAGCTGTCCGGCGGCCAGCGCCAGCGCGTCGCCATCGCCCGCGTGATCCTCAAGGATGCGCCGATCCTGGTGCTGGATGAGGCCACCTCGGCGCTCGACAGCGAAGTGGAGTCCGCCATCCAATCGAGCCTCGGCACGCTGATGGCAGGCAAGACGGTGATTGCCATCGCGCACCGGCTCTCGACCATCGCACAGATGGACCGGCTGGTGGTGCTCGACAAGGGACACATCGTCGAGCAAGGTTCGCACGAGGCGCTGCTGCGCGCCGGCGGCCATTATGCCGCGCTGTGGCGCCGCCAGTCCGGCGGCTTCATCGACGCGTCGGTGCCTCAGCAAGCCGCGGAATAGTCGCTGTCATCGCCCTGTCATATGTGACGCACCCACTCACCTGACGCAGGTCAGCGAGAGGATGTGAGCCCATGACCAACTCCGATTTGGTCGACGTCACCCCCACCACCGGCATCGTCTGGGCCTTCCGTTTCGATCCCGACGGCAATGCGCAGCCCCTCCCCAACGACCAGATCGACGCCACGCTCGCCGATCCCGGCGCCGGCTGGGTCTGGGTGCATCTGGCGCTGGCCGACATGCGCTGCCGTAACTGGATCGCGCAACACGCGCCGGTCTCCGAGCTGGCGCGCGACGTGCTGGCCGGGCCGGACACGCATTTGCGCCTCGACAGCCTCGGGCATGAGCTGGTCGGCGTGGTGCCCGACCTGCACCAGGAACTGGCGCAGGCCGGCGACGATCTGGTGCGCCTGCGCTTCGTCATGGGCGAACACATGGTGATCACCGCGCGCCAGCGCCCGGTGCAGTCGGTGGAGAACACGCGGCGTGCCATCGAATCCGGCAAGCGGTTCCCGAACACGGCCTCGTTTCTCGACGCCTTGATCGACCAGTTCGCCGACGCCATCGCGCGCATGGCGGAGACGCTGGGCAGCAAGCTCGACAGCATCGAGGATCACATCATGCACGACGAGCCGGCCGACGAGCGCCACCGCATCGGCCGCGTGCGCCTGCAGACCGTGCGCGTGCACCGCCAGCTGGCGCAGTTGCGCGCCATGTTCCACCGGCTGGAGCCGCGCATCGCCGCCGACCACGCGGCGGTCGCCGCCGTCATCAGCACGCTGGCGCAGAAGCTCGACGCCATCGACGCCGAGGTCGCCTCGCTGCACGAACGCGCGCGGCTGTTGCTCGACGAGGTCGCCGCCAAGATGACCGAAGTCACCAACCGGCGGCTGTTCACGCTGTCGATCCTCACCGCCGGCCTGCTGCCACCCACGCTGGTGACCGGCTTTTTCGGCATGAACACCCGCGACCTGCCGTTCCTGAATACGCCGGGCGGCACCTGGTGGGCGCTGCTGCTCGCCGCCTGCGCCACCGCGTTCAGCTATTGGTTGTTGCGGCGCATGCGCGCTTTCTAACCGGGCGAGACCGCCGGCAGCGCTACATCATCCGCTCGCGCTGGTTTTCCAGAATCCAGATCGTCCCGCCAACCATCAGGACGATGATCAGGAACGAAAACAGAATCAGTTGCAGATCGTCGCGCTTCGACTTCGTCAGGTCGATATGCAGGAAATAGCGCAAATGCACGATCATCTGGACGATGGCCGTGACGGCGATCACCCACAGGTCGGTCGCGCGCGTCCATCCGTCCCAGGCAACGCAGCCGAAGGCGACCGCCGACAGCGCAATTGCCAGCCCGAAGCCGACGAGATAGGAGCGCAATTCGCGCCTGTATTCCATGCGCTGGCTCATCGGGCGAGCCCCTGCAAATAGACGACCGAGAAGATCCCGATCCAGACGATGTCCAGGAAGTGCCAGAACAGTCCGAGCCGCAGGATGCGGATCTTCACATCGCGCTCGATTCCGAACAGCAGCACTTGCGCCATCATGACGACAATCCAGACGCAGCCCGCGGTCACGTGAATGCCGTGGGTGGAAACCAGCGCGAAGAACGCCGACAGAAATCCGCTGCGCGAGGGGTAAGCGCCCTTGGCGAACATCGCGAAAAAATCCCGCAGCTCGAAGCCGAGAAACACGGCGCCGAGCAGCAGGGTGACCGCCAGCCACAAGAGAAGGCGGCCGCGGCTATGGCCGTATTTCATGGCGAGCGACGCCATCCCGAAAGTGAAGCTGCTGGTGAGCAGCACGGCGGTCTCGATGGCCGCGCTGTTGAGCGAGAACACATCCTTCGCGGTCGGACCGCCCGCCGTCGCCACGATCATCGTCGCGTAGGTGCCGAACAGGAGCGAAAACAGCACCAGGTCGCTCATCAGGAAGACCCAGAAGCCGAACACTTTCTCTTCGGCGCGCTCGTGGGTTTCCGGCTCGGTGTCCCCGATATTGATGCCGGGATATCTCAGGTCGTATGCGCTCATGCCGCCAGCACCTCCGCCACGCCGCGGTTGGCCGGTGTATCCTCGTCGTCACGGCCGATTTGTTGCGCCTCCGACACCGCCCGTAGCCAGCGTTCCTCGGTCCGCTTCACCTCCTCCGCGGGGATGACGCGCATGGTGTCCCGCACGAAGCTGCGGGCGATGACCGTGCCCCACACCGTCACAAAGCCGAGGGTCGCGAGCCACCAGATGTACCAAACCAGCGCGAAGCCGACCGCCGCGCCGGTGACGCCGATGATCAAACCCACCGCGCTGTTGCGCGGCACCTCGATGTCCTCATAGGCTGCAGGCGGTTTGTAGGCCTCGCCGCGGCACTTCATCGCGAAGAAAGCATCGCGTTCGTGCACCGTCGGCACGACCGCAAAATTATATGCCGGCACCGGGCAGGAACTGGCCCATTCGAGCGTGCGCCCGTTCCAAGGGTCGCCGGCGAACACGCGCGTTTCCTCGCGCCGGAGAATGCTCACCCCCAACTGCACGAACAGCCCGGCCAGGGCCGAAAGAAGAAAGACCGCGCCGAACGCCGCCACGATGGTGTACGGCAGATAGGCCGGCTCGAAATATTCGACCGTGCGGCGCGGCAATCCCAATATGCCGAGCGCATAGAGCGGCATGAAAGCCAGCAGGAAGCCGACGACCCACAGCGCGCACACGATGCGCCCCAGCCTCTCGTCGAGCCGGAAACCGAAGGCCTTGGGAAACCAGTAGTGATAGCCGGCGAGCGCGCCGAACAGCACGCCCGGGATAATCACGTTGTGGAAGTGCGCCACCAGGAACAGCGTGTTGTGCACCTGATAGTCGACCCCGGGATGGGCCAGCAGGATGCCGGACAAGCCGCCGATCGGAAACAGCAGCAGAAAACCCAGCGCATAGAGCATCGGCACCGAAAACCGGATGCGCCCGCGGAACATGGTGAGGATCCAGTCGTAGACTTTGACGCCGGTCGGAATGCCGATCAGCATCGTGCCGATGCCGAAGGCCGCGTTGATATTGGCGCTCTGTCCCATGGTGAAGAAGTGGTGCAGCCAGACCGTGAAGGACAGCACGGCGATCGACATGGTCGCATAGACCAGCGACTTGTAGCCGTAGAGCGTCTTGGCGGAAAAATTGGCGATGACGGACGAATAGACGCCGAAGGCGGGAAGGATGAGAATGTAGACCTCGGGATGGCCGAACAGCCAGAACAGGTTGGCAAAGTTCATCATGTTGCCGCCGAGGGCATTGGTGAAGAAATGCATGTCGAGATAGCGGTCGAGCGCCAGCAGCGCCGTGGCGACCGTAAGCGGCGGCATGGCGAAGATCATCAGGATGCTGGTGCACAGCGCCGTCCAGCAGAACAACGGCATGAGAAACAGGTCCATGCCCGGCGCGCGCCGCTTGTAGATGGTCACCGCGAAGTTGATGCCGGTCATGGTCGTGCCAATCGAACTGAGCGTCAGCGCCCAGATCCAGTAATCCGGCCCGACGCCGGGATTGAACGTCGCCTCCGTATAGGGCGGATAGCCGGTCCAGCCGCCGGTCGAGAACTTGCCGATCACCAGCGACACCATCATCAGCCCGGCGCCGCCCGCGGTCAGCCACAAGCTGATCGCGTTCATCAGCGGGAACGAAACGTCGCGCGCGCCGATTTGCAGCGGCACCACGAAATTGATCAGCCCGGTCAGGAACGGCATCGCCATGAAAAAGATCATGATGGTGCCGTGGGTGGTGAAAAGCTGCGAGAAATGCTCAGGCGCCAGATAGCCGGCGGAATCGAACGCCAGCGCCTGTTGCATGCGCATCATCGATCCTTCGATCACCGCGCGCGACAACATGATGAGCGACAGCACGATGTACATGATGCCGATGCGCTTGTGATCGATGCTGGTGAACCATTCGCTCCAGAGATAGCGCCACTTGCCGAGCCAGGTGATGAGGACCACCACGGTGACGGCCCCGCCGACCACGACCGATGCTCCGCCGGCGGCGATGGCGCTGTAGAAAGGCAGCGCGTCGAAGGACAGCCTGCCGAAAATGAGAGTCGCCCAGTCGGTCCCGTTCATGGCGCGCCTTCAGCTCCCGTCCTGGCGCCGTGTCTTGGCGACGTGGCGATACTTGTCGAGGATGTCTACGAACAGGTTCGGTTTGACGCTGGAGAAATACAGCACCGGTCCCGCCGTCTGGTCCTGCGTCATGCCGAGTTGCGTCTTGGCCTGCGCGGCCGTGCTGCGCCGCGACAACACGCGGTAACTCGCATCGTCGAGCGGTTTGCCGCGCGTGCGCACCGTCTCGACCCAGCTCGCAAATTCCTTCGGCGCCAGGACCGAAACGGTGAAGTGCTGCCGCTGAAATCCGTCGCCGTTGAATTGCGTGTTGCGGCCGATGATCTCGCCGAGCCGGTCGGCCTTGAGGTTCAACTTGGTCTCCATGCCGGCCATGGCGTAGATCTGGCTGCCCAGCGCCGGAATGAAGAACGACTGCATCACCGTATCGCTGGTCAGCCGGAAGCGCACCGGGCGGCCGGACGGCACGCCGACGAAGCCGACCGTGGCGATCCGCTCGTTCGGGTAGATGAACAGCCACTTCCAGTCGAGGCCGACCACCTGCACCTCGAGTGGCGGCTCCTGCGACGGCACCGCCGCGTAAGGATCGAGCTGCCGTTCCTTGGACAGGATCACCACGGCGAGAATGGCGACGATCGCGACCGGCACGCCCCAGACCACGACCTCAATCGGCGTGGAAAACGTCCAATCCGGCCGGTACTTCGAGGCGGCGTTCTTGCGCCGGTAGCGCCAGGCGAACAGCGGCACCAGGACGAAGACCGGGACCACCACGATCATCATCCAGCCGATGATCTCGAAAAACAGATGTCGCTGCGAAGCCGCAACCGGCCCGTGCGGGTCGAGGAAGGTGGAGTTTGTCAGCGAGCAGCCGGCCAGCGCCACGGCGGACAACAGCAGTACCGAGGCCGGCCGCAAATGCTTCAACTTGAATGAGACCATGAGCCGTCTCTTGCTTCGTCGGTGAAATGACGGCCCACACTCCCGTGAGCCAACGCCCCTTCATCTGCTTGGTTCCGGCAAGCGGTGGGCCATGTCCCGCCCTTTTCATCGCCGGGACCTCCGATCATAATGCCGCGCCTCACCTCCCGCCCCTATTACGAAGGCTTTTCCCCATGATACTCGAAATCGCCCAGTTCGACGTTACGCCCGGCATGGAGAGCCAATTCGAGGCCGGCGCGAGCGCCGCCGTGCCGCTGTTCAAACGCGCCAAGGGCTGCAGCGCCATGATGATGACGCGCTCGCATGAAAATCCGCAGCGCTACCGGCTGTTCGTGCGCTGGGCCACGCTGGAGAACCACACCGTCGACTTCCGCGGCTCCGCCGACTTCCAGGAATGGCGCCGGCTGGTCGGTCCCTACTTTCGCGTCGCCGCCGCAGGTCGAGCACTTCACCGAAGTCGTGCAGGGTTTCTGACCGCGCGATCCCGAAATGTGGGAAGCGGTTTTCGCAAAAGATCACGCGCAACGAAAGAACAAGTCATGCACCGCAGCACCAACCGCATCCTCACCACCCACACCGGCAGCCTGCCGCGCACCGCGAAAGTGGTGGAACTGCTGCTGGCCGAAGACAAGAAGCCGGGTTCGCGCAAGGCTGAATTGCAGGCCGCCGTCGCCGAGGCGGTCAAATACGTCGTGGGCAAGCAGGTCGAATGCGGCCTCGACATCATCAATGACGGCGAGCAGGGTCGCACCGACTACACCGTACACGTGCTGCAGCGACTCACCGGCTACGCGGGCGAGAGCGCGCCGCCGCTGGGCACCGGCGAGCCGGAATTCCCGGAGCTCGCCGAAATTCTCGAGCACTTCGCTTCGCCGTTCCAGCACCGTCCGGCCTGCAACGGACCCGTCGGCTGGAAGGACTGGGCGGCGGCGGAAGCCGACATCCAGACGGCAAAGGACGCGCTGGCCGGCGCGCAATGCGAGGCCATCTTCATGACCTCGCCCTCGCCCGGGCAGATCGCGCGCTATCTCAAGAACAATTTCTACAAGACCGACGAGGAATACATCTTCGCGCTCGCCGAGGTGATGCGGAAGGAATACCAGGCGATCGTCGAGGCCGGATTCGTGCTGCAACTCGACTGCCCCGACCTCGCCATGCTGCGGCACACGACCTATCTCGACCTGCCGCTCGCCGACTACCGCAAGATCATCTCCATCAATATCGCCGCGCTCAATCACGCGGTGCGCGACCTGCCGCAGGAACGCATGCGCATGCATGTCTGCTGGGGCTCGACCGTGGCGCCGCACCACACCGACGTGGAGATCAAGGACATCATCGACATCGTGCTGACCGGCCGCCCGCACGCGGTGTCGTTCCCGGCCGCCAATCCGCGCCACGAGCACGAATGGAAGGTGTGGCGCGACGTCAAATTGCCGGACGGCAAGATCATCATCCCGGGCGTGATCGATTCCACCTCGAATTTCGTCGAGCACCCGGAACTGGTGGCCGACCGCATCGCCAATTTCGCCTCGGTGGTGGGACGCGAGAACGTCATCGCCGGCGTCGATTGCGGCTTCGGCACCTTTGCCGGTCGGGTGCAGGTGGACTCAAAGATCGTGTGGATGAAGCTCGCATCGCTCGCCGAAGGCGCGCGAAGGGCGAGCAAGCAGTTGTGGGCGAAGGCGGCGTAGCGGCGGCCGCCTTCCACCACCGACCGCCGCTCACGGCAGCCGGCTCACCGTCACCAGCTTGGTTTTCCGTTTGGTAAAGCCGTGGTCGAAGGCGTCGACCCGCATGGTCTCATGTTCTTCCAACCGCCGCGCCATGCCATCCTTGACGTCGATGGTGGTGGTGGAGTCGACGGCAATGACGATCTTGCGCATTACCTCGACCATCTTCGGCGGCATTGGCTTGTCGGATCCGAAGCCAAGCTTGTTCATCAACGCCAGCGTAAGGTTCTTGAGCGCCTCCGGATCAATCGCACGCGTGGTGACGATGCGCGCCGTGCCGGCCGCATTGTCCCAGGCCGCGAGCCGCGTGGCGCGCGTGACCTTGATCGGTGTGCCGCCGAACGGATTCGGCATCGCTTCGACGCCCCCGCGCGCCTCGCCTGGCGTGAGCCCGGTGTTTTGCGCCGCCGCCAGCGGCAACAAATCCGCCAGATAGGCCCTGGCGGCGGCCGGGCCTTCGAGGCTCAGCGGCCCTTCCAGCATCTGCTTGATCAGTGCGGCGACCTTCGGCTTGTCGGCAAAGGACTCGGTTATGCGCGCGATCACCTGGCGTAGCGCGGTCCGCATCTCGTCGAGGTTCTCCACCGCCACCGGTTTGCCGGCCTCATCGGTGCGCGCGCGCACCACCACGTCTTTCATCGCGCCAAACGCGGCGGCAACGGCCGCAGCCTGGGGCGCGGTTCCGGTCATGTTGAAGTCGCGGATGACGTAGGAAACGCGGTAGCCGTCGGAGAGCTTCTGCTCAATGGTCAGCACGGCGCGCGCATCGATGTGTTCGCGGCGCGGCGCGGCGGCCGTGTCCTCGCTGTCGACGCGCGTGTCGATCTGCCAGCGGCTGCCGACCGGCGGATCGTAGCGCGGTTCCGTCCACGACTGCGCCTGCGCGGCCGCAGCGCATAGCAGCAGGGCGATGCCGGCCAGCGCAGTGGCGATGCGGGCCGCCGGGGAAGCCGGGCGTTCGGTCGTGGAGCGCATTCGGGCACGAGCGGTCATGGGCGCACTCCTTCCTCAGTTGGTCGCGCCGGACCGCGGAATGGTTCAAGGCCCGGCGCCCTTTCCCCGCGCGCGGACTCGCCCCATATTCGGGCGAATGGCGAAATCCTCTCCGAAAAAGCCCACGAGTCCAAAGAAGAAAGACCCCGCGCGCGCGACGCGGGCCAAGGCCGCGCGCCCGGATGCGCCCGCCACGCCCGACGCGCTGGCCGACCTGCTCAATCCGGCGATCAACAAGGGCACCGCCGGGCTCGGGCCCAGCACCGGCCAAAATCCGAACCTGACGCCGCCGCCGGACACGTCGTGGGAGCGGCGCAAGGATTTTTCCGCCGCCCACACCGCGCGCAAATCGTCGCGCGCCAAAGAGGGTTTCGGCGAGGCGCCGCAGAGCGAGTACACCGGCTCGCCCATCACCGGGCTCGATCCGGCGCTGGCGAAAGAGCTTGGACTGGGCGACGACGATGACGCGTCTTCTCCCGCTCCCCGCTTGAAGAGCGAGGGTGGCGAGCAAAGCGAGCCGGGTGAGGGGTATGTGCCCGGCAGCGATACCCCCTCACCCGGATCGCGGAGTTTATCATCGGGCCGGCCTCCGGCCGGACCCGTTGGCGATCCGACCTCTCCCCGCCCGGCGGGGAGAGGTAAAGAAAGCAAATACCGCCTGCCGCGCGCCGACCTGCCGACGCAGCCGGGCGGCTTCACCGCGCTGGCCAGCCAGCAGTCGCTCGACAAATTGCTGCGCGAGGGCCGGCCGGAATTCGCACGCGAAGGCGAGGTGTGGACGCCGCACCGCCCGCCCCGCCCGGAGAAATCCGAAGGCGGCATCCGCCTCAAGATCGCCAGTGAGTTCGAGCCGCAAGGCGACCAGCCCACCGCCATCAAGGAACTGGTGGAAGGCGTGCAGCGCCAGGACCGCACGCAGGTGCTGCTCGGCGTCACCGGCTCCGGCAAGACCTTCACCATGGCCAAGGTGATCGAGGCGACGCAGCGCCCGGCGCTGATCCTCGCGCCCAACAAGACCCTGGCCGCCCAGCTCTACGGCGAGTTCAAGTCGTTCTTCCCCGACAACGCGGTGGAATATTTCGTCTCCTATTACGACTACTACCAGCCGGAGGCCTACGTCCCGCGCACCGACACCTATATCGAGAAGGAATCCTCCATCAACGAGCAGATCGACCGCATGCGCCACTCGGCCACGCGCGCGCTGCTCGAGCGCGACGACGTCATCATCGTCGCCTCGGTGTCCTGCATCTACGGCATCGGCTCGGTGGAGACCTACTCGGCCATGACCTTCACCCTCAAGCAGGGCGGCAAGATCGACCAGCGCCAGTTGATCGCCGACCTGGTGGCGCTGCAATACAAGCGCTCGGGCGGCGATTTCTTCCGCGGCTCGTTCCGCGTGCGCGGCGACACGCTCGACATCTTCCCGGCGCACTACGAGGACCGCGCCTGGCGCGTGCATCTGTTCGGCGACGAGATCGAGAAGATCGAGGAGCTGGACCCGCTCACCGGCGCCAAGACCGACGAACTCGAGTTCGTGAAGGTCTACGCCAACTCACACTATGTCACGCCGCGCCCGACGCTGATCCAGGCCATGAATTCGATCAAGGCCGAGCTGCGCGCGCGGCTCGAGCAACTCAACGCCGCCGGCCGCCTGCTGGAAGCGCAGCGGCTGGAGCAGCGCACCACCTTCGACCTGGAAATGATGGAGGCCACCGGCGCCTGCGCCGGAATCGAGAACTATTCGCGCTATCTCACGGGCCGGAAAGCCGGCGAGCCGCCGCCGACGCTGTTCGAATACGTGCCCGACAACGCGCTGGTGTTCTGCGACGAGAGCCACGTCACCGTGCCGCAACTCGGCGGCATGTTCCGCGGCGACTTCCGCCGCAAGGCGACGCTGGCCGAATACGGCTTCCGCCTGCCCTCCTGCATGGACAACCGGCCGCTGCGCTTCGAGGAGTGGGACGCCATGCGCCCGCAGACCGTCGGCGTCTCGGCCACGCCCGGCGCCTGGGAGCTCAACGAATCCGGCGGCGTGTTCGTCGAGCAGGTCATCCGCCCCACCGGCCTGATCGACCCGCCAGTGGAGGTGCGTCCTGCGCGCACGCAGGTCGACGATCTGGTCGGCGAGGTGCGGCAGGTGGCGCTGGCCGGCTACCGTTCGCTGGTCACCGTGCTCACAAAACGCATGGCGGAAGACCTGACCGAATATCTGCATGAGCAGGGCATCCGCGTGCGCTACATGCATTCCGACATCGACACGCTGGAACGCATCGAGATCATCCGCGACTTGCGGCTCGGCGCCTTCGACGCGCTGGTCGGCATCAACCTCTTGCGCGAGGGCCTCGACATTCCCGAATGCGCGCTGGTCGCCATTCTCGACGCCGACAAGGAAGGCTTCCTCCGGAGTGAAACGTCACTGATTCAAACCATCGGCCGCGCCGCCCGCAACGTCGACGGCCGCGTACTGCTCTACGCCGACCAGATGACCGGCTCGATGCAGCGCGCCATCGAGGAGACCAGCCGCCGGCGCGAGAAGCAGGTCGAATACAACACCGCGCACGGCATCACGCCGGAGAGCATCAAGCGCTCGATCCACGACATTCTCGACAGCGTCTACGAGCGCGACCACGTGCTCATTTCGACCGGCGACGCGAGCGAAGGCGAATTCGCCGAGGCCGCCACCATCGGCCACAATCTGGAAGCGGTGGTGGCCGACCTGGAGACGCGCATGCGCGAGGCGGCCGCCGATCTCGACTTCGAGCAGGCCGCCCGCCTGCGCGACGAGATCAAGCGCCTGCGGCAGACCGAGCTGGCGGTGCTCGACAACCCGACGGCAAAGAGTGTGATGGCAGCGCAGACCAAGGGGCTAAATTCGCGCGCGAAAGGGCGAAGCCCGTCTTCCGTGGAAAGACCGCACAAGCCGGAACTCGACGAAATGGGCATCGGGTTATCGCATGAGGTGAAGCCGGCGCGCGCTGACTCGCCGCGCTCAAAACTCGGGAGGCCGGGGATGCGGGGTGGGTTTAAGAAGCGGGGCAGGTGAAGTGCCCGTTTAAACTCATGTCCGCAATTGGGGGCAAAGCGGACATCGCGTGGGTCTGACGGGATGTCCGCCTTTGATCCGGAGCGGACTTCGGGCGGGCGATGTCAGCGCGCCTGATTCCTAATTTGCGAGCGCAAGAAATTCCTGCCGCGTGACCGCATTGTCGCGGAAGCAGCCGAGCATGCGGCTGGTCACCATGTCGGTATCGTGTTTGTGGATGCCGCGCGTCGACATGCAATGGTGGTTTGCCTTGAGCACCACGCCGACGCCCTGCGGCCGCAGCACGTCCTGGATGGTGTTGGCGATCTGCGCCGTCATCTTTTCCTGGATCTGGAGCCGCCTAGCGTAGGCCTCGACCACGCGCGCCAGCTTGGAAATGCCGACCACCCGTCCGGTCGGCACATAGGCGACCCAGGCCCGGCCAATGATCGGCGCCATGTGATGCTCGCAATGGCTTTCAAATGGAATGCCGCGCAAGACGATCATCTCGTCATAGCCATCCGTCTCCTCAAATGTGGTCGAGAGCACCGTCGCGGGATCGATCGCATAGCCGGCAAAATATTCCTCGAAGGCTCGCGCCACTCGCGCTGGCGTATTGGCTAGCCCATCGCGGTCCGGGTCGTCTCCGGCCCAGCGTATAATCGTTCGGAAGGCAGCTTCTACTTCCGCGCGGGCTGGACTTTCGAGGACTGTGCCGCTGGCAAGTGGGAAGCTCGTGGCCACGGTCATCGAAATAATCTTTCACTTTACGGAAGGGAGATACCGGCCCGCTTTTCGGGGAAAAAGCGGACCGGCTTTCGATCGGCTGGGGGGGTAAGCCGATCAATTCTCGGGCGGGAGGATGACCGTGTCGATGACGTGGATGACACCATTCGACGTTGCGATATCGGGCGTCACGACCTGAGCGTCGTTGATCATTACCGTGCCGTGTTCGGCGGAGACCTTCACCATCGCGCCGTTGACGGTCTTGGCCTCGCTAAGCTTGGTCACTTGTTCGGCCATCACCGCACCCGGCACCACGTGATAGGTGAGGATCGCCGTCAGCTTTGCCTTGTTTTCCGGCTTCAGCAGATCTTCCACAGTGCCGGCCGGCAGCTTGGCGAAAGCCGCATCGGTCGGCGCGAACACCGTGAACGGCCCCGGACCCTTGAGGGTCTCGACCAATCCGGCGGCACCGAGCGCCGCCGCGAGCGTCTTGAACTGGCCGGCGCCGACCGCCGTATCGACGATGTCCTGATTGCTGGCGCGCGCGAAGGTGCTGCCGAGCGCCAGACCCACCACGGTCAGAACGACTGCGGCAGCTGACGCAATACCCATAACTTTGCTCTTCATTTTCTAGCTCCTGACTTGACGCGTTTAACCTTTGGGCCGGCTTCGCCGGCGTCATCGGTTCTGGGAAGCGAAGGACTGAAGGTGGTTTTGCCTTGCGTCCGTCGCCGGACTATTGAATAACAGTAAAACTAGTTTTCATGTAATTCACGTTCGCGTGAAATGAAAAGTTATTTTCTTGTAGAGACAATAATGCTATCCACCTTTGAACAGGGGTGAAATGGAGACCCGCCGATGCTGTCCGAGACCCTGACCACCGCCCTCGAGGGTTATTCAATCGGGCCGAAAATTCGAAGGCTGCGGCTCCGTAAGAAGCTGGGTCTGGTCCAGCTTGGCGAGCATACGGGGCTCTCGCCGGCGCTGCTTTCCAAGATAGAGCGCGGTCACCTGTTCCCGACGCTACCCACGCTGTTGCGGATCGCGCTGGTCTTCGGTGTAGGCCTCGATCACTTCTTTAAGGAGGACGGCGAACGGGCCGTGCATGCGGTCGTGCGCAAGAGCGAACGCATCCGCCTGCCTGACAAGAAGGGACGCCGTTCGCCCGCCTACCATTTCGAGTCGCTCGACTATCCGGTGAGCGAGCGCAAGCTGAACGGCTACTATGTCGAGATCGAAGCGGAGGACGAGCCGTCGGAGCCGCACGAGCATCCCGGCGCCGAGATCATCTACGTGGTGCGCGGCGAGCTGGTGGTGAATCTCGAGGGCGAGGATTTCAGGCTGGGCGAGGGCGACTCGATGTATTTCGATTGCAGCCATCCGCACAGCTACCGCCGCAAGGGATCGTCGCCCTGCGCGGCCGTCGTTGTTGTGACCGCGTGACTGGGTAATCTTGCCGTGTCATCGCGATTCGGTAGCGAATGACATATTTGGAACATTCTAGTGCCAATTTGAACAGATGAGTTATCCGCATGGATGGCATAATTCGATCAATTCTGACCTTTATAACATCGGCGGTGTTTTTCGTGCTTTCAACCTTTGGCATTAACACCGGAACTGAGCAGCCGAAATATGAAGTCATTGGAATGATCGGCAACTCTGTCGAAATTCGTCGATATGCGCCGCGCATAGCTGCCGAAGCCACGATAGATGTGACTAAATCAGGTAATCCTCGAGGCGAAGCATTCCGTATTGTGGCAGCCTACATATTCGGAGCGAATAAAGGCAAAAAGAAAATAGACATGACATCTCCCGTTGAAATCAAAACGGCGGGCGAGAAGATTGCAATGACAGCGCCTGTCGAGGTCAATAAGTCCGAAAAACGTATGGCAATGCGATTTTTCATGCCGACACAATATTCGAGAGAAGAGTTGCCCGAGCCGACCGACAGCCGCGTGAGATTGGTAGACATACCCTCAGAGACTGCTGCGGTTCTCCGGTTTACGGGCTCAACTGATGATGCGGCTGTATCGGCGAGGGCGGCAGAATTGTTGAAGCTACTAAGAGGAACAAATTGGAAGATAGAGGGAACGCCAACAGCTTTTTTCTATAATCCGCCATGGACGATACCATTCTTGCGGCGAAATGAAATTGCAGTGGCTGTGTCTAAGTGAGCCACGGTTGCATCGAAATGATACGCAGACAATGACCGCTATTGGCCCAAAGCGGACGTGCTGAGCGCTGCCAAATGTCCGCTTTGAGCGGCAAAGCAGACATAGACCAACCGCAGAAAACCTATCTCAATTTGGAGGTGCTTCACCTAGCTGCAGAAACCTCTGACGGACGAGATTTGCGGCGCTTTCGACTGTCGATTTTCACGATCACGGGCGTTGACATCAACTTGCTCTGAGAATATATTCCTTTTCATCCCACCCACACTCGGGGCGTTCTCATGAGACGTCATGGTGAGCGGGGTGGGATGCGGCGCCCGCGGGCGGGGAACAACGTGATCCCCGCACCCGGGAGGCCCTGGCCAGCCGTCCGCCGGCATTACGACCGGCTGCCCCTTCGAGGGCTGGACGCGGCGGGAACGAAGGCGGGCGGAAGCCCGCCGGATAAGGGGCGCCCAAGAAAGGGGCACCCCCTCTTGTCCCGCCCGGAAGCTACGGCGCCGGGGACTTAAAAAGCCGCGATGGAGCGCCGCGGGGCGCGCACCCTTCGCCAAGGGTGCCCGCGCCGCCAAGCGCAAATGAGGGACGCAAACGGCGTCCGCTTGTTTGCGCGGCGCGGATCGGTTGGATGCGCCATGCGGCGCTCCGTCCCCTCGGCTTTTTGCCGGGGGCCGAAGAAAGGCCCCGCGGTGGCGGGGAAAGAAGGTTGTTGAGTGCCGGATATCGGGCAAGCCCGACATCCGGTCGGCGCACCCCGCGCCGCAAAGAACAGGGGCGCCGGCGCTTGGCTTTTTGCGCCGAAGCGAAAGCGGGCTGTTTGACAATCGGATCAGAGAGAGACGCGCGCCGCGTTACTGCGCGTAGGCCAGGTAGCGAACGATGCGCCAGTGGCCGTCGCGCTGGCGGCGGAACACGTCGAGGCCGGGTTCGACCGAGGTGGTCGCACGGCCGCCGGCGCGCGGGCGCACCGTCAGCGTCCAGGTCAGCCGCACCACGGCGGTGTCACCCCAGACCTGGATTTCCTTGATCGCCAGCGCATAGGAATAGGCGCGCGCGCGGTCGGCGAGCGAGCGCCGCAGCAGGCCACACAGCGCGTCAAAGCCGCGCTCGGGCTGGCCGCGAAAATCCGCGCGCAGGTCGCGCGCGAACAGATCGCAGACCTTGCCGGCGCGGCCGGCATTGAAGTCTTCCTTCCATTGCACCAGCGCGCCTTTGATGTCCGCACGCGCGGCGTCGGCCGCGACGGCGGGCGGCACGGCGCCCGCCAGCAGCAGCGCGATCGCGCCTGCAAAAAAACACGCGCCCTTGCGCATCGCCGGCTCCTGTTCGACTGGCCGGGAGTATAGGCGCGGCCGGCCGCGATGGCGCGCCCAACCCTTGCAATTTCCCGCCGCCTGCCAATAGTGGCCGCGCGCGCAACGCGCATCCCCGGGGGCGGCTCGGGAACCCCGGACATCATGCGATGACATCGAACGATCCGCGCCGCGCCCTCTCCTTCGCCCTGGCCGTCACGCTGCTCGCGGGCGCGCTCGCCGGCTGCAACACCGACGGCACCGGCGCGCCGCAGGCGCAGGCCGCGCCCAAGCCGATGACGCGCACCAGGCGGCAAAGGAATGCTGGATGGCGACCGAGCACGGCCGCAAGGACAGTCCCTCGATAAGCGCGCCGACATCGTCGACAAATGCATCAAGGACAAGATGGGCGCGGCCGCCAAGCCGGCCGACAAGCCGGCGGCGCAGGCCAATACCGCCGCCGCGCCAGCACCCGCGCCCAAGCCGCGGCCGTCGCCGGCCCCGCCGAAGACCTGACCAGCGGCCGCCCCTCCCCCTTGCCGACGCGCCTGCGCTGGATCACCATCCCGCCTCCCGAATCTCCAAGGAGGTCGTCATGGCCAAGGGTCAAATGCGGGTTCCGAAGGAAAAGAAGAAGCCGAAAGCCGACAAGGACAAGCCCAAGCAGTTGTCGGCCTACAAGTTGGCGCAGACGCAGGGCTCGCACGGCGCCAGCCCCTTCGCCGGCCCGCCCGGCGCCAAGAAGCCCTGACAAGAAGCCCTGATCCGCGGCGCCTTTTTCTGGCGCCGGGCGTGCAACCGCGCCGCGGGCGTTGAACCTTGCGGCCGGCCGGCGCGACTGATGGTGGAACGCTGGAGGTTCCGCCATGGTCAAACGCTTCGTCATCGCCGCCCTCGCCTTCGTCGCTTTGGTCGTGCCGTCCGCCTTCGCCGCCGCGCTTTTGGCGTCGCCGGCGCGGTCCGTCCCGCTGGTGCAGACGAGCTGCCAGCGCCATTTGGCCGACGCCGACGCCAGCGTGACCGCAATGCCGGTGCGCCTGCGGCACCTAGCGAACTTGCAGGGCGCCGATGCCTGCAGCGCCACCCGCCTCTATTTCATGGAACTGGTGAAGGCGCGCGCGGTCACCGCAGTGTGCAAGAGCGGACCCGATCGCGAACGCGCGCTGGGGCGGCTCGATGCCGACGTCGAGCGCATCAACGGCGCCATCGCCACGAATTGCCGCTAACTTGTGCAGCGGCGACGCACGAAAGCCGCGCTGACATCATCGCTTTGCCAAAGTTCCACCGCACAAACGCAACCAATGCTTAACCGGTTCGCGCCGAAACTGGCGCGACCCACAAAGCATTAGCTGGCGCAGACCTGACGGGGAAATTTCGGCATGCGGGCGGACACACCACGCGGCGTTGTGCAGGCGATCGCTGCGCTGGCTTGCGCCTTCGGCGCGTTGCCGGCCGCGCAGGCGCAGGACATCCGCATCACCGCGCCCGCCGCCGAGTCGCAACCGGCAAATCCGGCCGACGAAACAGCGCAACCGCTGACGCCCGAGGAGAGCGCGCTGCTCGCCCGGGCGCTGTCGTCCGATACCGCCAATCTTGCGGACAATAAACCGGTGCGCCCGTTGCGCCTGCCGTCCTTGTCAAAACCGCACACGCTTTCGGTCAACGGCACGCACAATCCGGACGGCACCAGCAAGGTGGTGGTGAAGCAGCCGCTGGCGGCCGCCGACTGGGAAGCCAATGTCGGCGCCGATCTCAAGACTGCGGCGCCGCCGGCGACCCACTTCGAGCCCGACAAGCCGTATTCGGGAACGGCCGACGACAGTGGCTCGGCCGCCGCCTGGGCCTCCATCGGCGTGCCCAATCTGGCCTCGGTCGAAGCGCGCGTCGATCCGACCAACGACCAGGGCAAGCTGGGCGGCACGCTCAAGCATGCGATTCCGATCGGAAAAGATATCGCGGTGACGGTTCAGGACAGCTATTCGGTGACCGAGACATTCAGCCAGCCGGCGCCCGCGACCGGCGCGGCGGGTTTATCGTCGATCGCGCCGCCGCCCGCACCGGACTCGCAAGCGCCGCCCCCGGTCTTTGGCAGCGAGAAGTCGCTCAAGCTCGCCATCAGCCCCACCGGAACGACGCTCGCCGCCGGCCTCACGATGGCCAGCAACGATCCGGTCACGCACAATAGGCTGAGCGCCGACCAGAAGCTGTTCGGGCCGCTGCATGTGACCACGGCGGTCAGCGATATCGGCCAGCCGGTCACCAACAAGAGCATCACCGCCGGCTTCAAGCTGAACTGGTAAGCGCCGCCGCGCCCCGAAGCCGCCCACAGCCTGCCCCACGACCGCCCAACTCCCATGCGGCAATCTCCCCGACGGGGGAAACGTCAGCGCAAACGGTATTGCGCCTGTGGAGGAGTTGAGCATGACGGCCATCAGAACCGAGCGGCTTGGTTTGGACAAAGGCGTTGCGGAGAACCCCGGCCCGGAGCAATTCGCTCCCGAGCGGCGGGCGCCGCAAATGCTGGGCGACGTCGATCAGGCGGCGGCGGCCACATTCGAGGGCGAGATCCGCGAATTCGTCCGGCGCGACGTGACGTTCCTGCGCCGGCAGCGCAACGGCGCGGAACCGGCGAGCGAGCCGGTTACCGACAATCTGAATTCGCTGATCCGGCGCGTCTCCGGCGCCTCCATGGAGGAGATCGACCGCGTCATCCTCGAGCTGCAAGGCGTGCGCGACATGCTGCGCAACGAAGGCGAGCGCGTGAGCCGCGAGATCGCCGGCTATGCCAGCCTGAGCCACGCGTCCATGACGGCGATGAAAGTGATCGGCGACAGCCTCAAGCAGTGGAAGGACAGCCCGAACGCGCCGCCCAACCCGGGCCGGCGTTCGGCCAATTGAGGCAATAACGTACCGGCGGCCGTCGCCGGGCTTCGGCGATGGTCGCCGGCCGCCAATCGCCGGTGACAGCGCGATGACGTGCAGCGGACGCCGCATGTGAATCCGGTGGGTAACCGGAGGCCTGCGCGCCGGCGGGCTGTGGATAGCGGGACAACGGATCATCCCACCACTGCCGCCGGGATACGGCGACCTAGAGTGGCGCCGCTCGGAAGTGGCCGACGTCGCATGAGGCCGCTGACCGCGAGTTCGCTGCGACTTGACGAGAAGTACGAACGCGCGTCGGGCAATCCTCCCACAAACTTGACCCCGCTTCGGCGGGGTTCTTTGCCAACCCGCGGCGACGGCCATCCGTTGCATGCGGCCGCGCGCAATCGCACCCTCCGGCTAGGGCCGGCCATCGGCGGCGGCTGCGTCTAGATCAGTTGGCGGCGACGGCTTTGGCGGGTTTGCGCGGCAGCGGGTAGTCGGCGCTCTCGTAGAGGCGGCGGATGCCGTTGCCGTCGAAGCGCTGCTCCTCGACCTCGAGATAGGCGCCTAGCAGCAGTTCCGGCGGCAACTCCTCGATGGCGAAGCGGATCGCTTCTGCGGCGGTGGGAAACCGCTTGTAGCCGATCGGGCGGCGCGACTTGCGGCTACGGCTGGGGAACAGCTCGGACGGTGCCCCGTAGTTGATCATCGACATTAGGTATCGCTCCTCACCGCCTAATATGGCCCGAGAAGAGCGGAAAATCCAGCGCAACTGCGCCGTGCATAGCGGCCCTGCCCCGAAAAGGTAAACGCCGCAACGGAATAGCAAGAGCGGAATGTTTCGCCACCGCAACGCCGGATTTCCAGACTGAAGAAAGGCGCTGCATCCGTTACAGCGTGTGCGGCGGCTCGCCCTGCAATGCCAGCTTGGCCTTGAGCATGGCAATGCGTCTTGCCGCTTCTTTTTGCGTCAACTGCGCACTGAATGTTTCCAGCTCGTAGGCGTCGCGCGCGAGCTGGCGCAACAGCGCCGCCTGTTCGGCGGTCATGCGCTCGCCCGCGCCGGTGTCGAGGGCCGGCCGCGGGCGCCGCCCACGCGCTTTCGGCTGCTTCGCCTTCATCGCCTGTCGCAAACGAAATGACCGGCGGTTGGTTCCCGTAATTCCTGAATCTTCTGAATCGCTTAGTGTAAAAAGCACTCCTTACGTCCTCCGCCAGGTCCTGTGACTCCAACTCCACAGCGGCGGTCTTTGCAAACATGCGAGGCAGGTTTTGCGTGACGGCATGACTCCGGCTGCGTTACGCAGGTTGCAGGACTGATTCGCCGAGGCTTCAACGGATGATTCTCGAAACGCTGTTTGGATTGTCGCTTGTGTTGAATGTCTCACTCGATACCCCGGCTCCTGCCGCCGATCCCGTCGCCTGGATGCAGATGTCGGTGCGCCAGAAGGACGCCGCGCTGCTGCCGCTGGTGCAGCGGGCGACCGAATGCATCCTGCGCAAGGCTTCTGCTTATCCCCGCCGCAACACCGCGATGCGCGCGAACGAGATCAACGACCTGATCGTCGACTCGATTGCGGCCTGCCGGCGCCCGGTGCGCGCCATGATCGATGCCCACGACCGCATGTACGGCTATGGCTCGGGTGAGGCGTTTCTGCTCGGCCCCTATCTCGACGTACTGCCGGCCGCGGTGACCAGGCAGGTGAAAGTCAAGACACGCGCGCGCTAAGCGCCGACCGCAACGCCAGCGAGATCGGCAGCGTCAACAGCACCGCGGCGGCCACCACGACCAGCGCCGAGGATACGCCGACGGCGTCGCCCAGCAAGCCGTAGAGCGCGGGCGAGATCGCGCCGGCGCCGATCGTGCCGGTGTAGAAAATGCCGAACGCACGCTGGCGCCGCTCGGGCGCCACCAGATCCGGCACCGAGCCGTAGAGCACCGACGATGTGCCGTTGAGCGCGATGCCGACCACCGGCAACAGCAGCATCGCCGCCGTGAGCGACAGCGGCAGCAGCGCGACGATGCCGAGCACCGTCACAACTTCTGTCAGCCATACCGTCGGCACCGCGCCGATGCGCGCGCCGATGAAGGTACAGACCAGCTTGCCGACGGCGCCGCCGGCGAACACCAGCGTCAGCGCCAAACCGATGGTCGGAAGTGATGCGCCTTTTGCCGTCAGCACAAACGGCAGGAAGGTGAGAAAGGCCATGCGGGTGGCGCTGTCGACCACGCCGATCGACAGTAACAGCGGAAAGCCGTAGCCGACCAAGCGGCCGCGCGCCGCCGCGGCCGGTTCGGTTTTTTTCGGCGCAGGCGGCTCGGCGCCGAGCCGCGGCATGACGATAAAAATCACCACCCCCGCCAGCAAGCCGATGCCGCCCACCAGGATCAGCGCCTCGCGCCACGGCAGCACCACGAATAACAGCGAGGCGGCCGCCGGCAGCGTCATCTTGCCGATGTCGCCGGAAAAATTGTAGGTGCCGAGCGCCTTCAGCGACCGCACGCCGGCGAAAGCATGGGCCACCAGCGAGGACGCCAGCGGATGCTGCGTGCTGCATCCAAGCCCGCCGACGAACAGCGCAGCAACCAGCATGGGCACGCCCTGGCTCAAGCCCGCCAGGCAGTAGCCGATGCCGGCGAGCGCGGTGCCAAGCGCCAGCACCAGCGGCGCGCCCAAGCGCTCGGCCAGGAGTGTCGACGGAATCTGAAAGCCCGCCATCGTGCCGGAAAAAACCGTCCGCATCAGGCCGAGCACGGCATAGCCGAGGCCGAACTCGTGCTGCCAGATCGGCAGCATCACATAGACAAGGTCGGTAAAACCGTCGTGCAGCGCGTGCGCGCCGAAGGCGACGCCGGCGGCGCGGTGTTCGGTGCCCTTGGTGAGCGCGCCACCCGCGCTGTCGGCGGACGCGGTCATGGCGGCGCCGGCCGCCGTTCGACGAATGTGGTGCTGAGGAACGAGATCACCGGCTCGCCGTTCTGGTTGACGCCGGTCGAGCGGATGGTCATCAGCCCAAAGCCCGGCCGGCTGTTGGAAAGCCGTGTCTCGACCACCTCGCTGGCGTAGTCAATGGTATCGCCGACATAGACCGGCTTCAGCCATTTGAGCTCGCGGAAGCCGAGCGCGGGGCCGATGCCGGCGACCGGCTCGCCGCGCGACTGCGCCGTCTCGGTCAGGCCGCGGCGGAAATCGACCATCAGCCGCATCCACACCACCGCGGTGTGCCAGCCGGAAGCGCAAAGCGCGCCGAAATGCGAGCGCGCGGCCGCGTCTTCGTCAACATGAAAAAGCTGCGGATCGAAGCGCTTGGCAAACGCCTTGATCTCGTCGGCGCCGAAGGTATGGCGGCCGAGCGTGAAAATCTCGCCGGCCTGGATGTCCTCGAAAAATCTCACGCCAATGCTCCCGGCTGGCGACGGCCGAACATCAGCGTCGTCGTCAGCGTCGTAAGGATGTCGTCGCGCTCGTCGAGCACTTCGAACAGGAACTTGACCAGGCCCATATGCGGCCGGCTGCCGGAGGCGCGGGTGTCGAGCACGGTGGCGCGCACGCGGATGCGCGTGCCCGGCCGCAGCGGTTTGAGCCAGCGCACTTCGTCGACGCCGGGGCCGCCCATGGAGCTAGAGTCGAGGATGAAGCCGTCGGCGATCACGCGCATTAAAAGGCAGCAGGTGTGCCAGCCGGAGGCGCCGAGCCCGCCCAGCATGGTGGCGCCGGCGGCGATTTCGTCGAGATGCATCGGCTGCGGATCGAACTCGGCGGCGAAGGCGACAATCTCCTCGCGCGTGACCAGCCGCGGGCCGTAGACCGAGACCGCGCCGGGCCGGAAGTCTTCCCAATGATGCGTCGGCATGGCGCAAACCTAACAGAAAGAGCGATGCTCAGGTCGCAAAGCGGAAATGCATCACGTCGCCATCGGCGACCACATAGTCCTTGCCTTCCAGCCGCATCTTTCCGGCCTCCTTGGCGCCGGTCTCGCCGCCGCGGGCGATGAAGTCGTCGTAGCCGATAGTCTCGGCACGGATGAAGCCGTTCTCGAAATCGGTGTGGATGACGCCGGCCGCCTGCGGCGCCTTGGTGCCCGATGTGATGGTCCAGGCGCGCGTCTCCTTCGGCCCAACGGTGAAATACGTCACCAAGTGCAGCAACGCATAGCCGGCGCGGACCAGGCGATCGAGACCGGTCTCCTTGAGGCCGACCGCCGCGAGGAAATCCGCGCGCTCGGCGGGCGGTAGCGCCGCAATTTCGGACTCGATCTTGGCCGAGATCACCACCGCGACCGCGCCCTCCTGCTTCGCACGCTCTTCGACCTGGCGCGAAAAGGCGTTGCCGGTCGCGGCGGCGGCTTCTTCGACATTGCAGGCGTAAAGCACGGGCGCCGAGGTCAGCAGTCCGAGTGAATGGAACAGCTTTTCCTCTTCGGGCTTGCGCTCGACCAAGCGCGCCGGCTTGCCCGCGCTGAGCAGCGCGATCGCGCGCTTGACCAGGTCGAGCGTTTCCTTGGCCTCCTTGGCGTCCTCGCCTGTGCCCTTGGCTTTTTTCTCCAGATTATCGACGCGCTTTTCCAAGGATTCGAGATCGGCCAGCATCAGCTCGGTTTCGATGGTTTCAATGTCGGCGACCGGATCGATCTTGCCTTCCACGTGGGTCACGTCCGGGTCTTCGAAGCAGCGCACCACATGCACGATGGCGTCGACCTCGCGGATGGTGGCGAGGAACTGGTTGCCAAGCCCCTCGCCTTTCGAGGCGCCGCGCACCAGCCCCGCGATATCGACGAAGACGATGCGCGTCGGAATGATCTGTTCCGATTTGCCGAGCACGGCGAGCTTGTCCAGGCGCGGATCCGGCACGGCGATCTCGCCGACGTTCGGCTCGATGGTGCAGAACGGATAATTGGCGGCCTGCGCCGCCGCCGTTTCGGTCAGTGCATTGAAGAGCGTCGACTTGCCGACATTCGGCAGGCCGACGATGCCGCATTTGAATCCCATGGAGTATTCCGTATCTCGTTTTTTGTGTCGTCACGCGGAGCCGGGCGGCTCCTCATCGTCGTCGTCGCCAAATCCTTTGGCCTCCATCGCCAGATGCACCTTGTTCTGGAAGCTCGCATCCTTGCCGTCGACCAGCAGACCGGCATTGTCGGCGACGACGTCGCACAACGCCTCCACCCAGGGCCATTCACTCTTGGCGAAATCCTGCAGCACATAACGCTCCAGCAGGTTCTTGTCGCCGGGATGGCCGACTCCCAGGCGCACGCGGCGATAATCATTGCCCATGCTCGCGGTGACCGAACGCAACCCGTTGTGGCCGGCATTGCCGCCGCCGACTTTCACCCGCACTTTGCCTGGCGACAGTTCGGCCTCGTCGTGGAACACCACGACCTGCCCGGCCTCGAGCTTGTAGAAGCGCGCCGCCTCCTGCACCGCACGGCCGGACTCGTTCATGTAGGTTCCCGGCAACAGCAACACGAGCTTTTCGCCGGCGATGTTGCCCTCGACCGCGAGACCCTGGAACTTGCGCCGCCAGGGCGAAATGTCGTGGCGGCGCGCGATCGCCTGCACCGCCATGAATCCGATATTGTGGCGGTTGCCGACATATTGCGGACCGGGATTGCCGAGGCCGACGAAGAGCAGCATGGCTTCAACGGCCGCGCGGCCGCCCCATCCCGATAGCGCGAACGCAAACGAGGAGGCGGACGCCCCGCCTCACTTCTTCTCGGGCGCCGGCGCGGCGGGCGCCGCACCGGGGGCAGCCGCAGGCGCGGCGCCGGGCGCTCCCCCGGGTGCTGCGCCGGGCGCGGCGGCAGGCGCGCCTTCGGCTCCGGGCACGGCAGCAGCCGCGGCAGCAGCAGCAGCGGCAGCCGCTTCGGCGGCGGCTTTCATTTCTTCGGCGTAGCCGGACGGCGGCACCACCGTGACCAGCGTCATGTCGGCACGGCCGATCACGCGGATGTTCGACGGCAGGGTTACTTCGCTGAGATGCTTGGAATGGCTGATCTCCAGCCCGGAGATATCGACGTCGATCAATTCCGGAATGGCGTCGGCCGGGCACATCACCTCGACGGTGTGGGTGACGATGTTGACCGCGCCGCCGCGTTTCACGCCGGGCGACTGATCGGTGTTGAGCACGTGCACCGGAATATGCACACGGATGGTGGCGCCTTCCGACACGCGCAGGAAATCCACGTGCATCGGCAGATCCTTGAGCGCGTCGAGCTGGAAATCGCGCGGGATCACGCGGTGCTTGGTGCCTTCCACGTCGAGCTCGTAGAGCGTGGTGAGGAAGCGCCCCGCATAGATTCGCTTTTTCAGCTCGTCGTGCTCGAGGAGCACCAGTACCGGGGGTTTGTTCTCGCCGTAGATCACGCCCGGCACGCGGCCGGAATAGCGTGCTGCCCGCGCGGCCCCCTTGCCGGCTTTCGGGCGTGCAAACGCCTTCAATTCCTGAACGGTCGCCATATCAAAATCCTCGTCTAAGCCAATGGAAAAGGCGGCTTTTTCCGCCGCCCGCGAACGCGGCAAGCCTCCAGGGGTGCCGGGGGCCGCGTGTCGCGCGGGGTTATAGCGGTGGACCCCGCAAAGGGCAAGAAATCCGCTAAACGCCGCGAAAATCAGTCGCTTTCGGCCGCACCCTTGGCTTTCTTGGGCGCCTTGGCGGCGGGCTTGGCGGCCGGCTTGTTCTCGAGCGCCTCAATGCGGCTTTTAAGCGCCTCGTTTTCCTCGCGCGCCAGCTGCGCCATCTCCTTGACCGCCTCGAATTCCTCGCGCTTGACCACGTCGAGCTCGCGCAGGATGCGCTCGGCCTGGGTGCGGAACAGGGTGTCGAATTCTCGCCGCACCCCTTGCGCGACGCCGGCGGCGTCGTTCATCAAGCGCGCCATCTCGTCGAATATGCGGTTGCTGGTCTGAGTCATGCCTCGCCTCCCGGCACCGTTCGCCCCAACATGGCGAACCGGTCATCGGCCCGCAAGACCCGGCATGCTACATAGCACCGCCGAGTCCCGGCGCCGCGCCGCCCGCCTTCGCCACCGGAGCCGCAATGCCCCTATTCGTCATCCCCTATCCTACATTCGATCCGGTGCTGGTGCATATCGGCCCGTTCGCGATCCGCTGGTATGCGCTCGCCTATATTTTCGGCATCCTGCTCGGCTGGCTCTACGCCCGCGCCATCATCCGCTCGCAGCGGCTCTGGGGCGGCAAGGCGCCGATGCATGTGGACGATTTCGACGATTTCATCCTCTGGGTGACGCTCGGCATTATCCTCGGCGGCCGCACCGGCTACGTGTTGTTCTACAACCTGCCCTTTTTCACCGAGCATCCGCTGGAGATCATGCAGGTCTGGCACGGCGGCATGTCGTTTCACGGCGGCTTCATCGGCTGCGTGCTGGCGGTGTTTCTGTTCGCGCGCTACCGCGGCATTCCGACGCTCTCGCTCGGCGACATCACCTGCGGGGTCGGGACGATCGGCCTGTTCCTCGGCCGCATCGCTAATTTCATCAACGGTGAATTGTGGGGGCGGCCGAGCGACGCGCCTTGGGCGATGGTTTTTCCCGAAGGCGGCCCATTGCCGCGGCATCCGAGCCAGCTCTACGAGGCGGCGCTGGAAGGCCTGGTGCTGTTCATCGTGCTGACGCTGCTGATGCGCGCGGGCGCGCTGAAGCGGCCGGGGTTGATCATCGGCTGTTTCGCGGTCGGCTACGCGATCGCGCGTACGACCTGCGAGTTCTTCCGCGAGCCCGATATTCAGCTCGGCTTCTTGTGGGGCGGCCTGACCATGGGCATGCTGCTGTCAATCCCGTTGTTCCTCGCCGGCATCGGCTTCATCGTCTATGCGCTGAAGCATCCACCGCTGCGGAATTAAACATGGCCGAGGTCACGCCGCTTGAAACCGAGATTCGCCGGCGCATCGCGGCGGCGGGGCCGATGCCGGTCGGCGAATACATGGCGTTGTGCCTGACCGACCGCGCGCACGGCTACTACACCACCCGCGATCCGCTCGGAGCTCGCGGCGATTTCATCACCGCACCGGAAGTCAGCCAGATGTTCGGCGAATTGATCGGGCTGTGGATGGCCGCGGTCTGGAAACAGATGGGCGAGCCGGCAAACCTGCGCATCATCGAGCTCGGCCCCGGGCGCGGCACCATGATGAGCGACGCATTGCGCGCCACCAAGGTGATGCCGACATTCCGCGAGGCCGTCGTACTGCATCTGGTCGAAATCAGCCCGGTGCTGCAGGCCCAGCAGGAGCGCACGTTCGAGCAATTGCCGGTGCCGATGTTCTGGCATTCCACGCTGAGGGACGTGCCGACGGGACCCGTCGTCATCGTCGCCAACGAATTCTTCGACGCCCTGCCGGTGAGCCAGGCGGTCAAGACCGAGCGCGGCTGGCACGAGCGCCGCATCGAAACCGATCCCGAGGACAAGCTCGCCTTCACCGTGGCGGCCGACCCGATCCCGCATTTCGACCGCGTGCTGGCACCGGCCGTGCGTGACGCACCGCCGTCGTCGATCTTCGAATGGCGCTCCGACACCGTGGCCATGGAGATGGGGCGGCGGATCGCCCGCGACGGTGGTGCCGCGCTGGTGATCGACTACGGTCACGCCAAGAGCGCCGTCGGCGAAACGCTGCAGGCGATGGGCCAGCACGCCTATGCCGATCCGCTGGCCGCGCCCGGCACGATCGACCTCACCGCGCATGTGGATTTCCAGGCGCTGGCGCAAGCGGTGGAGGCGATGGGCATCCAGAGTTTCGGCCCGATCGAGCAATCGGAATTCCTGCGACGGCTCGGGATCGAGCGGCGCGCCGAGACGCTCAGGGCCAGGGCGCAGGCCGAGGGCGCGCGCGGCACCGAGGTCGAAGCGGCGCTCGCGCGCCTGACCGGCCGCGGCCGCGGCGACATGGGCACGTTGTTCAAGGCGGCCGCCTACGCGCATCCTTCGGTCGGCGTGCCGCCCGGTTTCGAAAGCTAGCGTCTTCGCCAAGGGGATCGGTGGCCGCGCCGGTCTTGGCACATTATGTATTGGGATATGTCGGCCCCGTTGAATTGAGCGACCCGGATGAGACAAACGCTGCAGGCCCAATCGCTCGCCAAGCTCGCCGGCATTCGCCACGGCTTCTTCACGCGTAGCGGCGGCGTTTCCCAGGGTGTCTATGCCACGCTCAATGGCGGCACCGGTTCTGACGATGCCCCCGACAAGATCGCCGAAAACCGCGCCCGCATGGCGGCGGTGCTGGGCGTCGCGCCCGAGCGCCTGCTGACCGCGTACCAGATCCACTCGCCCGACGTGGTGGTGGCCGAGCGGGCATGGACGCGCGAGAACCGCCCGCGCGCCGACGCCATCGTGACCCGCACGGCAGGGCTGGCGGTCGGCGTTTCCACCGCCGATTGCGGGCCGCTGTTGTTCGCAGACAGCCGCGCCGGCGTAGTCGGCGCCGCCCATGCCGGATGGCGCGGCGCGCTGACCGGCGTGGTGGAAGCGACGATCGCGGCGATGGAACGGCTCGGGGCCGACCGCGGGCGTATCGCGGCAGCGCTCGGCCCCACCATCCGGCAGCGCAATTACGAGGTCGGGCCGGAATTCGTCGCGCGCTTCCTGGCCGCCGATGCCGCCAATACGCGCTTTTTCACGGATTCGGATCGCGCCGGCCACGCCATGTTCGACCTCACCGGCTATATCGCCGACCGCGTTGCGCGCGCCGGTATCGACAATTTCGAGGACCTCGGCTTGTGCACCTACGCCGAGCCCGAACGTTTCTACAGCTATCGCCGCATGACGCGCCTGGGCGAGGCGGACTACGGCCGCCACGTCAACGCCATCGCGCTCGCCAGCTGACCGGCCTTGCTCTAGATCAAGTACCGGCCGGTTTCGTTGCTGGACTCGCGCCCCCTTCAGCCGTTACCGTCAGGGCAATCCTGGGGACCAATAACAAAAGCACGGCCGACAGGGGCGTTCATGGAGTGGGGTCTGCGCCGCTGCGCCGAAAGCACCGCGGCAAGTTGGGTATGTCGGCCGCTGGTGGCCGCCGTCGGCGTCTTGATTCTGGCCGGCTGTGGGCTCGACGGCCAGCCGAGCGTGAACGCGGCGCAGCCGCGCGGCGCCAGCGTTTCATTTGAATCCATCGACGGGCCGCCCACCGCGCAATTCCACAAGCTGGTGCAGGATCTCAACGAGGAGGCGCAGGCACGCCGACTGGCGGTGATATCGCGCGACAAGCCGTCGGCCTACCGCGTACGCGGCTATCTCGCCGCCAAGGTGACGAAGAACCACACCACGGTGTCCTGGGTTTGGGACGTGTTCGACCAAAATGAGCATCGCGCCTTCCGCATCACCGGCGAGGAAACCATCAAGGGCCGGCATCGCAGCGGCTGGACGGCCGCCGACGACGCCATGCTCAAGCGGATCGCCACCACCAGCATGGTTCAGCTCGCCGCCTTCCTGACTTCGCCCAAAGCCGCGCCCAACGCGCCGGCCCAGGCCGCCCCCGCGCAGGCGGCCTTGGTCGGATGGCACGAGACCTCGCCCGAAGCCGCCGGCATCTTCCGTATTTTCAGGGCCAATGCCGATCCGGTGGCGCCCGAGACCGAGCAGGCTGCCGAGCCGTCCGGCACCGAGACGCGTCCGGCGATTGCCGGTTCGGTGCCGCTGCCGCGCAGCCGGCCGCCCGTCGCCGCGGCGGTCTCGGCCCGCGAAACCACCATCACGCTGGCGGCCTCCAGCGGCGCATCCAAGCGTTGAGACAAGCGCCCGTTCACCACACCAAAGGGCTTCGGGACAATACCGCCCTCGCGTATTGCCGGCCCCTGCCCGCCTTGTTATGACCACGCCGCGCGCAGCCGGTGTCTAAAAGGGTAAGGGAAATGTCTGGCAAGAACGGAGCGATCAAGCTCGTCGCCGGCAATTCCAATCCCGCGCTGGCGCAAGGCATTGGCGACTATCTCAAGACCCCGCTGGCCAAGGCGGTGGTGCGGCGCTTCGCCGACATGGAGGTCTTCGTCGAGATCCAAGAGAACGTGCGCGGCTCCGACGTATTCGTCGTGCAGTCGACCTCGTTCCCGGCCAACGATCATCTGATGGAATTGCTGATCATCATGGACGCGCTGCGCCGCGCCTCGGCGCGCCGCATCACCGCGGTGATCCCCTATTTCGGTTATGCCCGGCAAGACCGCAAGCCGGGACCGCGCGCGCCCATCTCGGCCAAGCTGGTCGCCAATCTGATCACCCGCGCCGGCGCCGACCGCGTCATGACGCTCGACCTGCATGCCGGACAGATCCAGGGCTTCTTCGACATCCCGACCGACAATCTCTACGCCTCGCCGCTGATGGTGCGGGACATCCGGGAAAATTTCGAGCTCGACAACGTCATGGTGGTGTCGCCCGACGTCGGCGGGGTGGCGCGCGCGCGCGGGCTGGCCAAGCGCATCAACGCGCCGCTTGCCATCGTCGACAAGCGCAGAGAGCGCGCCGGCGAATCCGAAGTGATGAACGTGATCGGCGAGGTCGAAGGCTACACCTGCGTGCTGGTGGACGACATCGTTGATTCCGGCGGCACCCTGGTGAACGCCGCCGAAGCACTGCTCGCGCAGAAGGCCAAGGCGGTCTACGCCTATATCAGCCACGGCGTGCTCTCATCGGGCGCGGTCGCGCGCATCGCAAAGTCGCGGCTGAAGGAGCTGGTGATCACGGATTCGATTCAACCGACCAAGGAAGTGACGGCCGCCGGCAACATCCGCGTGCTGGAAATCGCGCCGCTGATCGCCGAGGCGATCGCGCGCACCGCATCGGAAGAGTCCGTGTCGAGCCTGTTCGATTGAAACTGTCACAAAACTGACAGCAGAAAATTATCCACACCTGATTCAACTTGACGCAGGCTTTCGCTGTGGAGAGTCGAGTCGGGGCGGTTGCCACGGACTCGCAAATCACTGCGTATTACTGGGGCGACGACGCCTTTGGCGGGCGGAATTGAGCGGGTTATAGTCGATTGGCCTAGTGATTCGTTGTCGACGTCAAGGCGTCCCCGTATCCCCTGCGTCCAACTGCGGTCCGGGCCTTCCGGCCCAACGGTGCCGTGCGCGTGCGGTGGCGTGCGTTTCCTCTCGCTCTCCCGACGGCAAAGCGGAGACGTCATGTCCCTTGGCAGCTATACCGACGAACCCCGACTGAACCCCCTCGATGTGGTGGAACGGCTGGCGAACGGCAATGACTGGTCGTTCGAGCGCGCCAGCGACGACGAGATCACCATCCTGGTGACCGGGCGTTGGGCCGATTACCAGCTCTCATATACCTGGATGGGCGATATCGAGGCGTTGCATCTGGCCTGCGCCTTCGATCTGCGGATTCCCGATCGCCGCCACGGCGAGGTGCAGGCGCTGATCTCGCTGATCAACGAACGCATGTGGGTCGGCCATTTCGACCTCTGGGTCAAAGAAGGCATCGTCATGTTCCGCCACGCGCTGGTGCTGGCGGGCGGCACGGAAGCCTCCGGCACGCAATGCGAGGCGCTGCTCGGCACCGCGCTCGACGCCTGCGAACGCTATTTCACCGCCTTCCAATTCGTGGTCTGGGCCGGCAAGGGTGCGCGCGAGGCGCTCGACGCCGCCATGTTCGAGACCTCGGGCGAAGCGTAGCCCGCGCGGCCTCCCCCTCTTGTCATGCCCCGCGAAAGCGGGGCATCCAGTACTCCGAAACATCGAGACTTGACTGCCGCGTCAGTGGATACTGGATCATCCGCTTACGCGGATGATGACCGCGGAGAATTTCGTGGCGACCCGCAAAACCAACCAGCGTACGCTGAGCAAATTCACCGGTCCCCTCGTCCTGCTCGGCGCCGGGAAAATGGGAAGCGCCATGCTCGACGGCTGGCTGGCGCGCGGCATCAACCCGAAGAAGCTGATCGTGATCGAGCCGCAGCCCGGCAAAGCCATCAAGACGCTGGCGCGGCGCGGGCTCAAGCTCAATCCGAAAACCGGCACGAAGGGCAAGCCCGTCGCGGCGATCGTGATCGCGGTCAAGCCGCAAAGCGCGCCGGAAGCGGTGCCCGCGCTTGGGGCCCATGTCGGCAAGGGCACGCTGGTGCTTTCGATCATGGCCGGCCGCACGCTTGGTTTCCTGGAGAACGCGCTGCCGGCCGCTACCGCGATCGTGCGCGCGATGCCGAACACGCCCGCCGCCCTCGGCCGCGGCATCAGCACCGCCGTCGCCAACGCCCGCGTTTCCGCGCGCCAGCGCAAGCTAGCGTCCGATCTGCTGGCCGCCATCGGCAAAGTGGAATGGGTGGACGACGAGACGCTGATGGACGCCGTCACCGCGCTCTCCGGCTCCGGCCCGGCCTACGTTTTTCTGTTGGCCGAGGCGATGACCAAGGCCGGCATTGCCGCCGGTTTGCCGGCGGAACTGGCAGCGCGGCTGGCGCGCGAAACCGTCACCGGTTCGGGCGAGCTGCTGCATCGCTCGCATCTCGATGCCGCCACCTTGCGCCAGCACGTCACTTCGCCCGGCGGCACCACCGCTGCCGCGCTCGACGTGCTGATGGGTCCCGGCGGTTTCGACGAACTGCTCACCAAGGCCATCGCCGCCGCCACCCGGCGCGGGCGCGAATTGGCGGGCTAATTCGCCGCCCTGGAAGCGTCGCCTTTGCGGTCTTATATATTGGCTTCCAACAGATGGGAGGCCGCCATGGCCCGCAAGCCGGAACGTGAACGCAAAGAGCGACCGACCCCGCCGCCGCGTGGAACTTCCGACCGCGACAAGGCGATCGATGCGTTGATGGCGCTGCTGGCCGAGCAGAGTTTCGAGGATATCGGGCTCGCCGAAGTCGCCGGCCGCGCCGGCCTCAAGCTGTCGCAATTGCGCGCCGAGTTCGGCTCGACGCTCGCCATCTTCGCCGCCCACATCAAGGATATCGACCGCGCGGTGCTGGCCGGCGGCGACGACATGACGGACGAGCCGCCGCGCGAAAGGCTGTTCGACGTGCTGATGCGCCGCCTGGAAGCAATGGCGCCCTACAAGGAAGCGGTGCGTTCCATGATGCGCTCGGCGCGGCGCAATCCAGGCCTCGCCTTCGCGCTCAATGCCATGGCTGTCCGCTCACACACCTGGATGCTGGAAGCCGCCGGCATCAATGCTTCCGGTAAGAAAGGCGCGTTGCGCGCGCAAGGCGGCGCGTTGCTGTTCCCGCGCGTGCTCGGCGTGTGGGTGCATGACGAGGACCCGGCGCTCGACCGCACCATGGCCGCGCTCGACCGCGGGCTCGCCAGCGCCGAGCGTTGGGACGGTTTCGTTGGCGACCTGCTCAGCATCCCGGCCGCAATCTGCCGCGGCACGCGCCGCCGGCGGCGGCGCTCCCGCGATGAGGAAGAAATCGAGGCGGCGTAAAGCAATTCCTATCTCTCATGGCCGGGCTTGACCCGGCCATCTCGCTTAGGAAGGCAGCGCATTTCCATAGTGATCGGGATCATCGGGACTCGCGCCTTCGGCGCGGCCCGGTGATGACGGCCGAGTTATTAGACCGGCACCCGCACCGTCGCCCGCAAACCCCCGAGCGGACTGTCGCCCAGCATGATGTCGCCGCCGTGCGAGCGCGCGATGTCGCGTGCGATCGCCAGCCCCAGGCCGGTGCCGCCCTCGTCCTGATTGCGCGCGTCGTCGAGCCGCAGGAACGGCTTGAACACCTCTTCGCGCATCGCCGGCGGGATGCCGGGGCCGTCGTCGTCGATGGTGACGGTGAGCCATCGGTGGTCGCGGTGGCCGGTGATCGCGATGGTCTTGGCGAAACGCGCGGCGTTCGACACCAGATTGCCGAGACAGCGCTTGAACGCGGCCGGCCGCACGGTGACGATCGGCGGCCCGTGAAATACTACGCTCGCCCGATGGCCGTTGCGCTCGGCGTCGAGCTTGAGTTCCTCAAGGAACGCCGCCATGTCGGTCGGCGCCGACTGCTCGCCGAGATCACCGCGCGCGAAGGCGAGATAGGCCTCCAGCATACGCGCCATCTCGTCGATATCCTTCTTCATGGCTTCGACCTCGGGCGAGTCGCCGATCAAAGCGAGCTCAAGCTTGAAGCGCGTGAGCACGGTGCGCAGGTCGTGGCTGACGCCGGCCAGCATCGCCGTGCGCTGCTCAAGCGAGCGCTCCACGCGGGTCTTCATCTCGATGAAGGCGTTGGCCGCGCGCCGCACCTCGCGCGCGCCGCGCGGGCGGAAGTTCGGCACCTCGCGGCCCTTGCCGAAGCTTTCGGCGGCGTCGGCCAGCCGCAGGATCGGCTTGATCTGGTTGCGCAGGAAGATGATGGCGACGAACAGCAGCACGCCCGCGGTACCCACCATCCAGAACAGGAAGATCTGCGCATTCGGGGCATAGGCGGCGTTGCGGCGCGCGAATATGCGCATCACCGCGTCGTCGAGCTGGATACGGATCTCGACCAGCGCCGACTTGCCGACGGTGTCGATCCAGAATGGTTTGCCGATCTGTTTGCGCAACTGGTCGGACAGCGCGGAATCGAGCAGCGAAAAGAACGGCTTCGGTCCCGGCGGCGGCAGGTCGCCGAGCGGGAGAAAATCGACCACCAGGCCGAGACGTTCCTGTGCGATGCGCTTGACTTGCGCGCGGTCGACGTCTTGCGGATAGCCCTTATAGACGTCGATGAGCGCGGCGATATCCTGCACCACGCCGGCCGACAGCCGCTGCGTGACCGCATTCCATTGCCGCTCCACAAACACGAAGGCGAGCACCGATTGCAGGATCACCATCGGCGCGATGATGATGAGCAGCGCGCGCGCGTAGAGACCCTTCGGCATCACGCCGTTGAGCCAGCGGCTGATGCGCCGCCAGCCGTCGTGGACCTGGCCGAGCGCATGGTGCACGCGGCGCACCGGCGGCAGTGCGTCGTACCATTCCCAAGCCGCACGCAGGCGCGTCAGCGCACTGCGGACACCGTTCGCGATGTCGAGGCTGGTCATGTGGTGATCACCAGCCGGTAGCCGATGCCGCGCACGGTCTGCACGTAGAGCGGATTGGCGGGATTGCGCTCGATCTTGCGCCGCAGCCGGTTGACCAGCACGTCGACGGCGCGTTCGCTCACGCTGCCGCCGTTGCCGGCGAGATCCATGCGCGACACCGTTTCGCCCGGCGTGCCGGAAAGAATGCGCAGCATCTCGCGCTCGCGGTCGGTCAGCTTGATGACCTTCTCGCCCTTGCGCAATTCACCGCGCGCCAGGTGATAGACGAACGGCCCGAAGCGCACCAATTCCGCCGGGCTCGCGACGGCCGGCTGCGCGCGCTTGAGGATGTTGGCGATGCGCAGCGACAATTCGCGCGGCTCGAACGGCTTGGACAGGTAATCGTCGGCGCCCATTTCGAGACCCTTGATGCGGCTTTCGGCGGCGTCGCGCGCGGTCAGCATCAGGATCGGCACGTTGTTGGCATCGGCGCGCATCGATTTGGCGAAATCGAAGCCGGACTCGCCCGGCATCATCACGTCGAGAATGAGCAGGTCGAAACTGAGATTTTTCAATTTGCTGCGCGCGTCCGCCGCCGTGTCGGCGGTGGTCACGCGGTAGCCCTCGCCGGAGAGGAAGCGCGACAGCAGGTCGCGAATGCGGCGATCGTCATCGACGATCAAGAGATGCGGTGCATCGTCCGCGAGCGTCTCTGGTAATGCCATCGCGCGTCAACTCCGCGGCTTGGCGGCGCGGTCGGCGCGCGCCATCAGCCGCAGCACGCCTTCGCGGTTGTCGGCGTCGATCATGGCGGTGAGGAAACGGCGCGCGGCGTCGTGCGCGCCGGGACCGAGCTCGCCGAAGACGCGGTTGATCCGTTGCATTTGCAATCCCGCCAGCTTGAGCGCCAGCGCCTCGCCTTTCGGCGTCACGTAGAGCAAGCGCTGGCGGCGGTCCTGCGCGCCCTCCTTCTGCACCACGTAGCCCTGGTCGATCAGCTGCTTGAGCACGCGGCCGAGCGATTGCTTGGTGATGTTGAGGATGTCGAGCAGGTCGGCGACCTTCATGCCGGGATTGCGGTTGACGAAATGCAGCACCCGGTGATGCGCGCGGCCGAAGCCGAGCTTGCCCAGCACCTCGTCGGGATCGCCGACGAAATCGCGGTAGGCGAAAAACAAGAGCTCGATGATGTCCCAGACCGGCGCGGCGGCAGCGGGCACAGCCGTACCCGCACCAGCCGGGCGCTCGGCCAGGCCATTGGCGGCGGCGATCTTGGCACCGGTATTTATGTCAGCCATGTTGACATATTTTGTTTTTATGTTACAAAAAAAACCAAGTAGACGAAAGGATCGTGCCGAAACGGACCTTTCTGCCCGCGGTGCGCTCACTGGCGGCAATAGGGCCGGTCCGGCCCCAGTCATACCGGGTGTTGCCCTAAGACGCAAAGTACTGGAATAGGCACGGAAAATACGCCATCACCGCGGCAAACGGGCGGCCTAGACCGAGCGGGCGGAAGGGGGCAAGGAGGAAGCCATGGCTGCGCAGTCCTATGACCGGCTCGAGGGGGTCATCTGGTACGACGGCAAATTGGTGCCCTGGCAGGACGCCAATCTGCACGTGCTCAGCCACGGCTTGCACTATGGCAGCTGCGTGTTCGAGGGCGAGCGCGCCTATGGCGGCCAGATTTTTAAATGCACCGAGCATTCGGAGCGGCTCAAGCGCTCGGCCCAGATGCTCGACTTCGAGATTCCGTATTCGGTCGCCGAGATTGACGCCGCCAAGAAGCTCGTCCTGGAAAAGAACGGCAAGAAGGAAGCCTATGTGCGCCCGGTGGCCTGGCGCGGCTCCGAGATGATGGGCGTCTCGGCACAGAGCAACGCCATCCATCTGGCGATCGCGACCTGGGAATGGCCGAGCTATTTCGATCCGGAGCAACGCCTCAAAGGCATCCGGCTCGACCTCGCCGACTATCGCCGGCCCGATCCAAAATGCGCGCCGGTGCGCGCCAAGGCGGCCGGCCTCTACATGATTTGCACCATCTCCAAGCACGCCGCCGAGCAAAAAGGCTACGCCGACGCCATGATGCTGGATTGGCAGGGCCGTATCGCCGAATGCACCGGCGCCAATATCTTCTTCGTCAAGGACGGCAAAATCCACACGCCGATCGCCGACTGCTTCCTCGACGGGCTAACCCGGCAGACGGTGATCGCGCTGGCGCGCAAGCGCGGCATCGAGGTGGTCGAACGCCGTATTCTGCCGGACGAGCTCAGCGAGTTCTCCGAGTGCTTCATCACCGGCTCGGCGGCGGAAGTCACCGCGGTGTCGGAAATCGCCCAGTGGAATTTCAACCCGGGCGGCGTCACCAAGACGCTGATGGACGACTACACCGCGGAAGTGAAACCAAAGGCCCACGCCGCCTGACGCTCACGCCGCGCGCTTCGGCTCCAGCGGCCGCACCACCGTCACGTAGCGCACGGAATAACGCGCGATAAAGCGCTCCATAGGTTCGTCGACAACCCGGTGGTGGCTTCCCGACGCATGCCGCAACAACAGCGTGCCGTTGCGCGCGAAGGCGACGAAGCCGGTGTGGAAATAGTCCAAATTCGGCTGGTGGCTCACGAAGCCGACGATATCGCCGCGTTCCAGCATGGCTTTGTTCGCCAGGAAATCTCGGCGCGGAATAACGCGCATGGCAAACCGCCGCCGGCTCAAGCCCTTTTGTAAATCGACGGTCTTTTTGATCACGACTTCGCCGGGCATGCTGATCCAGCGGCAAATTCCGTTGTCGACGTTATGCTGGCACCATTCGAAGAAATAATGATTGCGCTCGCGCCATTCGACCACGCCATTGTGATAGCGGATTTTCTTGAGCACGCTCTCGAACTCGCCACGGTCGCGCGCGATGGCGGCGGCCAGCACGGTTTCGCAATAGGTGACGCAATCGAAGCCATCTTCGCGCACCACGAATTTCTCCGGCTGGCGTGGGCCGCCGATCAGCGTGTAGCCGCGGTAGCGCGCGCCGCGCAGCGCAGCAGAGATGAAGTCGATGCGCTGCGAAATCAGCGGGTAGGCGCGCGCTTCTCCGATGAGCTTGGCGATACGGGATTCACCCGCCGGCGCCGGCCGCAACCCGGCCGCCAAAACAGCACTGCCGGCCAACAGGCGCAATATGTCCCGGCGGCTGGCATTCGAATCGCGCGTCATGCATGCATCCTGCCGGCGGCGGCTGCGCGGTCAATCCCGGATCACCACCAGCCGGTCGGTGCCGGATTCCGCGCCCCACAATTCGCCCGGGCGGCCGAGCATCTGGCGCACGTCGGCGCGGCGGCGGTTGCTCGGAAAGCTCTCGAAGGTCTCGCTTGCCGGATCGAAACGAACGATGGCGTTGTTGGTCCAGTCGCTGAGCCAGACCTTGTCCTTGTCGTCGACAAAGACCGCGTAACAACCGTGCGTGCTTTTAGGTAACGCCCACACTTTCCAGGCCTTGGTGATCGGATCGTAGCGGCCGACCTCGCCGGTGTTCCAGAAGCTCACCCAGAGCATGCCCTTGGAGTCGGGCCAGATGCGGCGCGGGCCGACGCCGGGTTTGGGCGGCGGCACCATCAGCGCATCGCCGCTGACGGTGTCGATCTTCGCGATGTGGTCGCCGGCGAGCGAGGCGTACCAGACGTCTCCGTTGGGAGTCGTGGAAATGCCGTAGGGACCGACGCCCTTGGGCGCCTTCCAGGCCTCGACCTTGCCGGTCGCCGGATCGACGCGGCCATAGACGCCGTTCTGACCGGTGAACCAGAGGATGCCCTTACGGTCGAAGGTGGCGGTGTTGAGATTGGCGTCGGGAAAATCCTTCGGAAGCGGAAACAGTTTCACCGCGTGGGTCTTCGGATCGACGCGCGCGATCGCGTTCTGCCCGCTGTCGGTGATCCAGGCGGCGCGGTCGGGCCCGGCGATCACGCCGTGCGGTGCGGAGTTGGGCCCGAGCGGAACTTGCGTCACCTTGCTGGTCTTGGGATCGAGAATGCCGAGCGCACCCTGATGCTGTGCGGTGTACCAGACGCTGCCGTCCGGCGCCGGGGCGACGTCGTGCGGATGCGCGCCGCGCGGCACGGCGTAGTAGGACGCCTGCGCGGCCCACGCCGGGTCGAGCGCGAATGCCAGCACTGCAACCGCCGCGACGACAATCGGAACCATGTGTCTTTCTCCGCTCACTCCGCCGCTTCGTGCTTGCGGGACGGCGCGCGCCAGCGCTCGGCCGCCGCGTCATCGGCCGCCTTGGCGTCGACCCAGGTTTTTTCGCCCGCCTTTTCCACCTGTTTCCAGAACGGCGCGCGGGTCTTCAGATAATCCATCAGGAATTCGGCCGCAGCGAAGGCCGCCTGGCGGTGCGCCGAGGCGGTCACCACCATCACGATGTCCTCGCCCGGCGCGATGCGGCCATAGCGGTGGATGACGGTGACGCCGGCGAGCGGCCAGCGCCGCGCCGCCTCGGCGACATGGCGCTCAATCTCGGCTTCCGCCATGCCGGGATAATGTTCGAGCGTCAGCGCCGCGATCGGCACGCCGTCCTCCGCGCCGCGGCAGATGCCGGTAAAGGTAACAACGGCGCCCACGTCGGCGCGGCCGCGTGCAAGTGTCGCGGCTTCGGCGGCGACATCGAACGGTTCGCGCTGCAGGCGCACGGTCGAAAGGACTGTCATGCCCCTAATCTAGTGCAGATCGCGGCCGGTTGGAATTGTGGCCGCTTTCACCCTTAACCACCCGTCATCGGCGGGAAAAAGGCGATTTCCGACGCGGTTTTGACCGGGGCGCCCGGCTGCACATGGGTGCGGTCGATGGCGACGCGGATCACCTTGGGATTTTCGAAGGCGTGGGCATATTCCTCGCCGCGCCCGGACAGCCAGGTTATCAATTCGCTCACGGTGGCGACGCCCGCCGGAATCTCGACGTCTTCCTCCGGCTTGCCGACGCGCTCGCGCACCCAGGCGAAGTAGCGCAGTTTGATGCTCATTCTTCGATCATATAGCGCAAGCCGGCGCGCATATAGTCGTAGCCGGTATAAAGCGTCAGCAGCGCCGACAGCCACAGCAGCAAAATGCCGACCTCGGTGATCCGCGGCACCACCCGGTCGCCGGCCTCGCCCGCGATCAGGAAAGCGATGGCGACCAGTTGGCCGGTGGTCTTCCACTTGGCGAGCCGCGTGACCGGCACGCTGACATTCAGTTCGGCGAGATATTCGCGCAAGCCCGACACCAGGATCTCGCGGCAGAGGATGACCACGGCGGCGAGCAGGGTCCAGCCGCGGATGGTTTCCTCGGCCGCCAGCATCAACAGGCAGGACGCCACCAGTAGCTTGTCGGCAATCGGATCGAGCATGCGGCCGAGCGAGGAATGCTGCTCCCACATGCGGGCGAAATAGCCGTCGAGAACGTCGGTGACGGCGGCGGCGATGAAAACGGCGAGCGCCGCCCAGCGCAGCCACAATCCGCCGCCGACGATGCTCTGCCAATATAATAGGCCCACCACCACCGGCACGGCGGCGATACGCCCATAGGTCAGAATGTTCGGCAGCGCGAACGGTCGCGCCGGCAGCCGTGTGGAACTCAGCGCGTTCATGGCGGACAAGGAACACCGCAGCCGCGGTGGCGTCAACAGCCGGCGGGTAAAGAGCTGTCATTCCGGGCCCGCTCGCGTCCCGGAATGACAAAGTGGCCGCTTTGGCGAGGTGGCCTATTGGATCGGCGGCTTGGGCAGGCGGCTTTCGCCCGGCTCCATGACGAAAGTTTGATCGAGCGAATACCATTCCCCTTTGACGTCCGGCGCCGGGGCCGGCCCGTCATGGCGCACGAAATTGCCGACCAGCGCGCGGGTCACGCCGAACTGGACATCCGTGTCCAGGTGCTCGTCGTCGTTGACGTAAACCTGCGAGGCCAGGGTCTTGAAGCCCTGCTTGAAGATCAGGAAGTGCAGATGGGCCGGGCGGTAGTTGTGGCGGCCGGTGGCGCGCACCAATTCGCCCACCGGCCCATCGATCGGAATCGGATAGCCGGCCGGCTTGATGCTGCGGAAGCTGAAATGGCCTTGCGCGTCGGTAAAGAACTTGCCGCGCAGGTTCATGTCGGCCTGCTTGGGATCCTGGTTGTCGTAGAAGCCTTCCGTCGAGGAATGCCAGATGTCGGCTTCGGCGCCTTCGATCGGCTTGCCGTCGGGGCCGAGCACCGTGCCATTGAAGAACATGGCCGGGCCCGGGGTCGGCGAGCGAATGATCGAGCCGCCGTTTTCGGTGCGCGGCGAATTCAAGCGCCAGAACGGCCCCAACTGACTGGCGGTCGTTTCGGTCTGGCCATTGTTGCCGTTGTTGAGCAGGCAGACCAGCGTGTTCATTCCGAGCGAGCCCGACATCAGCACCGTTTCGTTGTGGGTGGCGGTGGTTTTCTGCCCCAGCGCGGTGATGTAACCGATCGCCTTTTCCCATTCCTGCTCGGTCAGATGCGTCTCGCGCGTGAAGGCGTGCAGGTGCTTGACCAGCGATAGGAGGACTTCGCGCACGCGCGGGTCGGATGTTTTTTCAAACGCTTCGGTCACGGCCATGGTGACGTCTTCCTGCCGCTGGATAATCATGGTTTCCTCTCCGGCTCCTCGCTCTCCGCTGTCATACGCGGGTTTGACGCCGAGAAGGCGTCAATGCGCCTGCTCATGGAAGAACTCATATATCTTTCGCGCGGTCTCTGCACTAATTCCCGGCACCCGGGCGAGATCGGGCAGGCTGGCGCGCTCGATCGCTTTCAGGGTGCCGAAATGGCGCAATAGCGCGCGCTTGCGGGTGGGACCGACCCCCGGGATTTCCTGCAGCCCGGCCTCGCGGATGTCTTTCTTGCGCCGCGTGCGGTGCGAGCCGATGGCGAAGCGGTGGGCCTCGTCCCGCAAGCGCTCGATGAAATAAAGCAAGGGATCGCGCGGCGGCAGCTTGAAGGGCGCCCGGCCGGCCATGAAAAACGTCTCGCGGCCGGCGTCGCGGTCCGGCCCCTTGGCCACGGCCACCAGCGGCAGGTCGGTCACGCCCAGAGCGGCCAGCGTCTCCCGCGCGGCGCCGAGCTGCCCCAGCCCTCCGTCGATCAGCACCAGATCGGGCCATGCGCGCTCAATTTCTTGTTCGTCGTCGGCCGCGGCCTCGCCGCTCTGCCCCGCGGCAATTGCCGCGTCGACGCTGATACGCGGATTTTCCTCCAGCAGCCGTTTGAAACGCCGCTGCAAGACCTCGCGCATCATGCCGTAATCGTCGCCGGGGCTGAGATCCTCGGAACGGATATTGAACTTGCGGTACTGGTTCTTGCGGAAGCCCTCCGGACCGGCAACGACCATGGCGCCGACCGGGTTGGAGCCGGCGATGTGGCTGTTGTCGTAGACCTCGATGCGGCGCGGCGCCTGCGCCAGACCAAACGTCTCGGTCAGTCCGCTCAGCAATTTCTGCTGCGACGAGGTATCGGCGAGCTTGCGCGCCAGCGCTTCGCGCGCGTTGGCGAGCGCGTGCGCCACCAGTTCCTTGCGCTCGCCGCGCTGCGGCACCGAGACCTCGACCTTGCGGCCGCTCTTGGCGGTGAGCGCCGCGGCCAACAGCGCGCGCTCCTCGAAATCGTGCGACGCCAAAACGAGACGCGGCGGCGGCTTGTCGTCGTAGAACTGCGCCAGGAAAGCGCTCAACACCTCGCCGGCCGCGAGCGCGCGGTCGGCCTTGGGGAAATAGGCGCGGTTGCCCCAGTTCTGCCCAGTGCGGAAGAAGAACACTTCAACGCAGGAATAGCCGCCGGCCTGGTGTACGGCGAACACGTCGGCTTCCTCGAACGTACGCGGGTTGATGCCCTGGTGCGACTGGATCGCCGACAGCGCCGACAGCCGGTCGCGATAGACCGCGGCGTGCTCGAAATCCATCGCCGCCGAGGCTTTGTCCATTTCGCGGCCCAGGTCCTTCTGCACGGAGCGGCTGTGGCCGGAGAGGAATTCATTGGCCTCGCGCACCAGCTCCGCATAGCCGGCAAAGTCGATCTCGCCGGTACAGGGCGCCGAGCAGCGTTTGATCTGGTGGAGCAGGCACGGCCGCGTGCGCGCCTCGAAAAAGCTGTCCGAACAGGAGCGCAGCAGGAACGCGCGCTGCAACGCGTTGATGGTGCGGTTGACCGCGCCGGCAGAGGCGAACGGCCCATAATATTGGCCGGGGCGCGTGCGGGCGCCGCGGTGTTTCAAGATCTGCGGCACCCAGTGATCGGACGTGATCAGGATATAGGGGAACGACTTGTCGTCGCGCAAAAGCACGTTGAAGCGCGGGCGCAGGCGCTTGATCAGGTTGGCTTCGAGGAGAAGCGCCTCGGTCTCGGTCTTGGTGGTGACGAATTCCATCGTCACCGTACCTGCGATCATGCGCGCGATGCGCGCGTCATAGGCGGTCGGCCGCGTGTAATTGGTGACGCGCTTCTTGATGTTCTTGGCCTTGCCGACATAGAGCACCTCGCCCTTGCCGTCGATCATGCGATAGACGCCGGGCGAAGACGGCGCCAGCTTGGCAAAGCGCGCGATGGCGGCGCGGCCGGCGGCGAGCGTTCCGGGGCCTGCGTCCTCGGCGTCCGGCTCGGGCAGCGAGGATTCCTCGTCCTCCTCCCGCAGCTCGCTTTCCGGGTCGATGTCTTTTTTGGCGCCGTTCATGGCGACGAAGATAATACGTGCGAATGCGCACCGCCATTCCGCGTCGCCCCTATCGGAAATTAGCCAATGGCCGCCTTACCCTCAAAAACGGGCCTTCGGCAAAGCAGAATGTCTCTCCGCCAGGGCGCTAACCAGACGTTGGGGGAAATTGTCGCAAGCCGATAAAGCCAGGCAGACTTGAAAGCCGCGGCTTTCCGCGTAGCGCCGCTACGCGCCTTTCCTCGATTGCAGCATGTGATCGAGGTCCCGCATCAATTGCACCAAAGTGTTCTCACGCTCGATGACCTGTTCGGTGATGCGGGCGGCCCTGCCTGTGCGGCGTGCTTTGTTTTGGGACGCGTCTTCGGCCTGGAGCGAGCCGGCGGCGCCGTAGTCGCCCGCAGCCGGCACAAGTGAGAGCTGCGCATCGTCTACGAACGCTTCCCGCTCATTGACGAGTCCCTGCGGTTGCACGCGCCGATCGTCGATCCAACCCGCCTCTGAGTGATCGACGAAGATTCGCGGGCCGCGTATGGCGGACATTCTCCTCACCAAGCGATACAGAACGCCGCCCACGATCAGCCCAAGCGCGACCACAAGCGATGTTTGCACAAGCGTCCCCGCGGGACCCGCCGCAACGTTGGCGGCGCCAATGGTCGGCGCACCGGCTTGAACGACGCCCTCAGAGTCATTGGCTACCCGAGCGTCCACTGAAGCTGGGACTGTATCCGGGTCCGCATTGCTTGGAGGTGAACTGGGTTTCTGCGCCGTTGCCGTCGCAAGCACGGGGGGATCGGGCCATACGATCGCGGGGACGGGCGCCGGCGCGCCGGCCCGTGACCATACGCTTGATTGCGCAGCGGACCCGTCTGGCGCTGACGGCGCGGCAGTTTGCTCCTGACTGGGTTGCTGGACAGGTTCTTGCGTTGTCGCGCTATTCGTTGATGCCGGCTGCGGTTTGAGCGGCGGCAAAGGTGGAGCATTGCCGACCGTCACAGGTTTTGTGACCGCACTGGCGTGCGTCGCTAGCAGCGCGCGCAAGAACCAGCATTTGCGTCCCGTCTTCCGATCCGTGTGGTAGTACCAGTGTTGTCCCTTCGACGCGTCGGTATTCGGTGCGGCAAGACAATCATCCGCGCGCGCGGTATTCGCCGGCACGACGATGCCCAAACCACACACGAGAAGCGGAGCCGCTAATGCGATCGATCGGATTGCGATGATTTGAGCTGACATGTCGCCTCCACCACTGGCCCCGCGCAAATGTCCAAACAAATTTCGATTGCAATGCGACCTAATTGTGGGCGTAGCGGGACCATTCCGGGACGGATCGAACGGAACAAAATGCACCGCGCGGCGTTGGAAAATGATTCGGGATAGGCCGCCGGCCAAAACGGCGGTGGGGCGTTTTGTAATTACGAGCCGGGTGTCCGCGCCCCGGATAAACGATGCAAGCGCGCGCTATTCCGCGATATCGCTGTCCGGCGTTTGCCAGGCCAGATGCTGGCCGCCATCGACCGCGATGGTGACGCCGGTAACACTTTCCGCCTGCGCGAGATAAAGCACCGCCGCCGCCACGTCCTCGGGCGACGGCCCCTTGTGCAGCGGCAGGCTCGCCGCCTGCGCGGCGAATTGCGCCTCCGTCTGGCGCGGGCTCGGCAGCGTCGGTCCCGGCGCCACCGCGTTGACCCGCAGCCGCGGCGCCAGCGCCTGCGCCAGCGTCGCGGTCGCCGCATGCAGCGCGTGCTTGCTCAGCGTGTAGGAGAGAAAGCGTGGCGTCGGCTTAAACACGCGCTGATCGAGCACGTTGACGATCGAAGAGCCGGCCGGCGCCTGGCGGGCGAAGGTCTGCGCCAGAAACAACGGCGCCGCCAGGTTGACGGCGAAGGTGCGCTCGAAATCTTCGCGCTGCAGGGTTTCGATCTCGTCCGGCTCGAAAGCCCCGGCATTGTTGACCAGCAGCGTGAGCGGACCGAAGGCGGCCGCCGCCGGGATCAGCCCGACGACCGCGTCATGCTGCGCGAGATCGGCGAGCGCCACGGCGGCGCTTCCCCCGGTCCCAACGATTTCGCCGGCAAGCGTCTCAGCGTCGGCGCGCGAGCGGTTGGCGTGCAGCACCACGGCGTAACCGGCGCGCGACAGCGCGCGGGCGATTGTCGCGCCGATACGACGACCGCCGCCGGTGATCAGCGCGGCACGTGCGCCTTTTCGCTTATTTACGTCCGCCATTGTCGCGCTCCCCGGCGTTCAGTCATACGCCGCGGCGGTGGCGGCCGCCACCCGCTCTGTTGCCGGCATCGGATGGAATGGCGCGGCACGGAAAACTGTCCGCGGCCCGCAATAGTGAATGGAGTCTTAAGCGGCCCGGCCAGCGCAAGCGCCAGGCGGCGCGATGAGTAAGACTCTCTTAGGGATAACGCCTGCTGATGGTTACCGATTCAGAACCGCTTAACTTAAAATACCCGATAAATCTTCCACGAAAACGTCGAACTTCCGCCGGTCCTCCGGCTCGGCCGCTCTTTTTTACGCACGCAAGTGACGCAATCAAAAGCAGCCGCCAGCCACGGCGAAGTGAGACACCGGCTTCCGCCAAATGCGTCAACAGCAAACGGCGCGGAAGCGAGTGGAGGGTGTGATGAAGAATACGATGCGGGCGATGACCCTGGCGGCCATGGTGGCCGTTCCCGGCGCGGCCGTGGCGGCCGATATACAGCGCGGACCGAGCCCCTACTATTCCCCGGCTCCGGCGGCCAGCTACAACTGGCGCGGCCTCTATGCCGGCGTCAACGCCGGCTATGAGTGGGGCAGTATCACCGGCAACGGCGCGGAACCCTCCGGCCTCATGGGCGGCGCGCAGATCGGCTACAACTGGCAGTCCGGTGCCTTCGTCTTCGGCCCCGAAGCCGACATCCAGGGATCCGCCGCGGACGATACCTTCGCCCCCTACAAATTCTCCAACCCGTGGTTCGGCACGCTGCGCGGGCGCGTCGGCTTCGCGCTCAACAACATCCTGCTCTACGGTACCGCCGGCCTCGCCTATGGCGGTATCACCGGCGAGATCGCCGGCCTCGACGAGTCCAAATCCCATATCGGATGGACCGGCGGCCTCGGCGCGGAGGTCGGCTTCACGCCGAACTGGTCGGCCAAGGTCGAGTACCTCTACATGGATTTGAGCGACCGGGCCTATTCGATCACCGGCACCAACAATGGGCTCGAAGCCAACATGTTGCGCTTCGGCATCAACTACCACTTCTGACCGACGCGCTCGCGCGTGGCTGAAAACCCCGGGCCTCGCGGTCCGGGGTTTTTCTTTGCGGGGCCCGCGTTATAGAAGTTCCATCCTGGACTTAAGTTCAAGTATTTATTTTGAAAGTTCCAAGTCTTTATAGAGGCAAAAGCGTGGCGATTCATCGTCATAATTAAGATATACATTTCAACAACTTGATCTCTGGTGTGGCTTCTGCGCACTAGACGCAGCGTTATTTCCGAATACTTTGCTGACAGTAATCCGGGCTGGGGGCCTTGGTTCACGGAGGTTCGATAATGAAGCGCGTGGTTCTCGCGAGCATGAGTGCGCTCGCCATGGTGACGTTGATGGACGCGGCGAACGCGGCCGACATGCCGCGCCGGCATGCCATGCCGGCGAAGGCGCCGGTCTATGTCGAACCGCCATTCAGCTGGACCGGCTTCTACGCCGGCATCAACGGCGGTTACGGCTTCGGCCGCTCAGATTTCTCGGCGCCGTTGGCCAGCGGTTCGTTCGATACGTCGGGCGGACTGGTCGGCGGTACGCTCGGCTACAATTACCAAATGGGCCAGGCGGTGTTCGGTATCGAAGGCGATATCGACGCCAGTTGGATCAAAGGCGACACCGCCTGCGGCGGTCTGAGCTGCGAGGTCAAGAATAGCTGGCTCGGCACCGTGCGCGGCCGCCTCGGCTATGCCGCCGGCCGCTTCATGCCCTATGTGACGGGCGGCGCCGCCTTCGGCGACATCAAGACCTCGGTCGGCGGTCTCGGCAGCGCCAACGAAACCAAGGCCGGCTGGACCCTCGGCGGCGGCGTCGAAGCGGCGCTCAGCGGGCCGTGGAGCGCCAAGCTCGAATATCTCTATGTCGACCTCGGCAGCGGCGGCTCGATTGCCGGCGCGGACGCCAAGTTCCAAACCAATATCGTGCGGGCCGGCCTCAATTACCGGTTCTGATCGCGGACGCGAATGCTCAAAAAAACAAAAGCCCCGGAATTCGTTCCGGGGCTTTTACTTTTCGCGCGGCGTTAAGCCGTGACCTTGGTTTCGGCGAAGGCCGGCACTTGCGCGGCGAACTTATCGAGCCAGGCCACCAGCTTCGGATTTGCTTTGCGCCAGGCGCCTTCGAAACGCAGATCGCAATAGCCGAGCAGGCAGGCGAGCGCGATCTGCCCGACATTGGGCAGCGCATCGAGCGGCGGGGGCGCGGCTTCCAGCGCGTCGAGCGTACGTTTGATCTTGTCGGCCTGGCGGTCGACCCAAGCCTGCACGCGCTGGTCCGCTGTTCGGTAGCGGCTCTCGTAGACGATCAGGACGGCGGCATCGAGAGCGCCGTCGCACAGCGCCTGCAAACGCAACACATCGTAACGCGCGGGTGCATCGCGCGGAACGATGCGGCCGCCGCCGGCAAGATGATCCAGATATTCCAGGATGACACGTGAGTCATACAACGTGGTGCCGTCGTCGAGCACCAGCGCCGGAATCTTGCCGAGCGGGTTCTGCGCGCGGATCCGGTCGGCGGGATCGTTGAGATCGGTTTCCTGCACCGCGACCTTTTCCGCCATGCCGAGCAGGCCGATCGCAATGCGGACCTTGCGCACAAATGGCGAGGCGGGTGAGGAGCGCAGGATCATGGGAAAAATGTTGTGCCGCCGCCGCGCAGGGTGGTGATGCCCGCGATAGGTGAATGGTGAAGTTTCGTTCAGGCGCGGCGACCGCCAGCCGCGCCCTCGATCAGCCGGTGACCACCAGGTTCACCGCCTTCGGGCCCTTACCTTTCTTGTCGGGTTCGACGTCGAAGCTGATTTGCTGACCTTCGTTCAGACCTTTGAGACCGGCCTGTTCCACCGCCGTGATGTGGACGAACACGTCGCGTCCGCCGTCGTCCGGCTTGATGAAACCATAGCCCCGCTCGCCATTGAAAAATTTCACGACCCCAGTTTGCGCCATCGGGAAACTCCCCTCCCCGCACTGCTCCGCCGCCGGCCCCCACGGCGCGGCGGCTCGGCTGGGACATCCACATTCGGGGAAAGCATCGGCCGCAAGTGTAAGCGGCCTCAGTCACTCCGCCGGCCCCCCAAAACACCGGAGGCGGAACGTCACTGCCAGTGCTGGAACTAGACACCAACTGGGTTCCGCTGGAAAGGGGCCGGTGTCGCCGGGCGGCGGCGGTTTTACCCGCCAGCCCCGCGCGCCGGCCCTCTAGCGCGGGCCCCGGTCGAGGATTTTCGTCAGTGCCGGCAATAAGATGGCAAGCCCGCCGGGCAAGTGCCAGAACGGCCGGACCGGGGTCAGGCCGCGGCCGTCGCGCCGCGTGACGCCGAGCGGCGGCGGTCAATTCATGCCACGGTCCGCTTTACTGCCGCGCGCCGCGCAGGCCGAAATGGCTGCGCGGCTTGACCTGGCGCAGCGGCGGAATCGTGTTGCGCCGCGACGGACGCAGCACCGCGGCCGGCATGCGTGAATTGAGCGTTGAGACGGCGCCGGCGCGGTAGGCCCGCACGCGCCGCAGGCGTGCAATGGCGCGCAATGTCAAGCGCAGGCAGACCCAGCCCGCCGAAAAAAGCCCGATCACCTGCAAGGCCGGCGGCAGCGTCAGCGGATTCGGCAAATGACAAAGCCAAGCCAGCGGCGAAACCGAGCAAACCAACGAAGCCGTGAACGGCGCACCGTGGTCGAACAAGGTCAGCGACCACAGCACGATATAGCCGATGCCGAATAGCCAAGCTGCAAATCCGACGTAGTCCAAAATACGATTCATTACAGCTTTCCCCGACCGCGTAACATCGTGCGCGGAAGCTTGCGGATTTTCCTTACGGGAGTCTTGCGTGAATTCTCGACGCGCCGGGATTATTTCGACACGTCGGCACCCATCGTTAGTGGCGGCTTAACGCGAGCGCGGAATTCAAGTTCGGGCGCGACCCTTGTTTATTTCATTCGCCGCGCACCGCCGGCATTACAATCTTGTCGCGCCGGCAATTGCGGCGGGTGATGGCGGCGCAGTCGTGGAATGAAAGATCCTTGCCCAGACACAGCCGCACTTCCGTCAGCCGCGTCTTGTTGCAGGAAACCGCCATGGCGGCGGACGACAGTCCGGGATTGGCTTTGATGAAAGCGGCGGCCACGTCGGCGGGCGACACCGTCAAAGGCGCGGCCGGATCGCGATAGACGGCCGGGATCGTCACCGCCGCGCGCGCTTTGCGCAGCGTATCGAAATAACCTTGCGCGCTGAGCCCGCTGCAGGTGCCGTGACGGTTCCATTCACGGAAAATAAGCTGCCGGCTCGGCATCAGATCGAGCATGGCACTCACCAGGTTGGCGTCGACACGCGGCGCCGGCACCTGGCAGTAGGACGGGAACCCTTGCGTATATTGCGGCCACAGCCCATGCACGATGAAGGCGAAGGGTCGTCCGCTGCATTGCAGGCTGGGTTTGCGGCCAGGGGCGCGCTGCCTGACGCGCTCGCAATAGGATGGCGACCAGGACAAGGCCAGCACGTAGAAATCGAACTGGCCGGACTGTTTGGCCCTTGCGTCCTCGGCGAATGCCACGACCGCAAAGACGAAAGTGAAACTGAAGGCAACGGCGGCGGCCTGTGCCGCCCGGCGAACGCGATGATGCACCATGGACGCCCCCATAACGCTGACGCACTGACGCCTAAGCAAACCGAACCGCCGGCAGAACAAACCGGAAATTGATACAACTCAACGGTTCCAGAAAACCATACCGCAAGGACATGAACAAATCAAGAACAAACTGGCAATGAAACGGAACCGCCGCAGGCGGGCGCCGTAGCGGGTTTTAGGCCGCCCTCAGGGCCGGGCCATCTTGCAGCGCGGATTGTAGGCCCAGTTGTGGTCGAGCCCGGCCACGCACCAACGCACCCCCCAGCCGGCGCCGGCAAAGCCGGTGTCCTCGCCGATCCAGTAGCTGACCGCGTGCTTGCGTCCGTCGCTGACCAGCGCCACCGCGCGGCAGAAGCGGCGCGGGATGGTGCCGCGCGCCCAGGGGCTGTAAGCGATTTGACGCACCCGCTCGAAGCTGAGGATTTGCAGGTCCGAGTTCCAGAACCGGGCCTCCTTGTAGGCGAACTCCGAGGCGATGGTGCCGAGCCCCGCCTCACAGTCCGGCAGCAGGCCGGTGTAATTCGCCCCGGTCATATAGATGGATTTCTCCAGCCAGCCGGCGGCCTGCGCCGGCGCCATGGCGCCGAAACCGAGCACAACCGCCACCGCCAGGGCGCGAATGCTAAGAGCTATCCGTGTCATCGCCGAACTCCTGCCACCGAGTTGAGTTTATCACAGGTTTTTCCCGGCGGGAGCCGATTCGTACACAGCTTTGCGCCCCGGCGGACTCGTGACACCGGCGGCGGAATTGCATCATTTTACCGGCGAATCGGGCCGGGGCCCGGCGGTGCGTCTTGTAATGCGCGCGTCGGAAGGGCGTTGGTCGTGTATGTCATGTTGTGAGTGGCGTTTGCGTCTTGTCCGGTTGTTTGTTGGCGTTAACGGCGCTGGTTGCCGGCGGGTCGCCGGCAACCGCGCCGAAATTTTTAGCCCGCGCTAGTCGCGCCAATCGCCCAGCACCGCCTGCACCAGCGCCAGCGCCGCCACCGCCGCGGTATCCGCGCGCAGGATGCGCGGCCCAAGCGCGATGCGCGCCAGATGCGGGTGCTTGAGCAGCGCCGCACGTTCCTCCTCGGCGAAGCCGCCTTCCGGGCCGATCAGCACGGCGAGCGAGCGCTTGGCGGGCGCGGCGGCAAGCGCGGCCACCGGATCGCGCACCTCGGCGCGCTCGTCGCAGAACACCAGCAGTCGGTCGGGATCGGTGTCCCGCAGCATCCGCTCGAACGTCACCGGTTCGGCCACCGCCGGCAGGTTCAGAACGCCGCATTGCTGGGCGGCCTCGATCACATTGGCGCGCATGCGCGCCAGGTTGACCCGCGCCACCTGGGTGTGCCGCGTGATCACCGGCTGCAGCCGCGAAGCGCCCATCTCCACCGCCTTCTGCACCAGATAGTCGAGCCGGGCATGCTTGAGCGGAGCGAACAGGAAATGCAGGTCGCCGGGCGGAGGTTGCTCGCGCACGCGCGCGCCGAGCGCGGCGGCGACCGCCCGTTTTCCCGCGCCGGCAAGGCGCGCCTGCCATTCCCCGTCGCTGCCGTTGAACACCAACAGGGCGTCCCCGCGCTTGAGCCGCAGCACATTGAGCAGGTAGTTCGCCTGTTCGCGACTGAGCGCGATTTCGCGGGCCTCCGCCAGCGGGGCGTCGACATAGAGACGCGGGGTATGGAAATCGTGAGCCGGCATGGGCAGAATCGTCGCTGTTTTCGGTCGGCGGCTGCCGGTTTACGCGAGCGGCCGGGGCCTGGCGAGGGCCGTCGATTTTGCCCGAATTGCCGCGTTCCCGACGCATTCGGCGGCTTGGTATAGGCGACCGGTCGACCGGCTGCCTATATAGTGCGTCCGGGACCTGGAGGGATTTGCCATGAACTTGCGCCGGGCAGCGTTCATTGCGGCATTTGCGTCGGTGTTGCCGATCGCCGCCGCGCTGCCGGCGGCCGCGCAATTCCAGCCGGCGCCGCAGCAAGAACCGCCGCCTTGCATCAAGGAATTCCTCAGACTGCGTGCCGACGCCGAAAAGAAAGCGGCGGCCATCAGGGCCGCCGGCGAGCGCAAGGCGCCGCCGCAGGTCGCCTGCAAGCTGTTCAATTCTTTTACGGCCGCCGAATCCAAGATGTTGAATTACGCGGACAAGAACAGTGTTTGGTGCGGTATCCCGGCGCAGGTCCTCAGCGGCATGAAGAAGGCGCATGGCAAGACCACGGCGATGCGCAGCAAGATTTGCCGCGTCGCCGCGGCCGGACCGCCGCGGCCCGCAGGCCCGTCCTTAAGCGACGCACTCGGCGGCGCGGTCCCCGACTCCAGCAACATCAGGACCGGCCACGGCACCTTCGATACCCTGACTGGTACGCCACTCGGCCCAAAATGAGCGAGAGCACCGGACGCGTCGCGGATGCGACCGGAAACTGGGTTGACGCTCTCGCGCCGGCGTATTCACGCCCCTATCTGCGGCTCGCGCGCCTCGACCGGCCGATCGGATCCTGGCTGCTGCTGATGCCGTGCTGGTGGTCGGTCGGCCTCGCCGGCATGCGCGCCGGTCATTTTCCCAGCCTTTGGCACATCGCGTTGTTCTTCATCGGCGCCTTCGCCATGCGCGGCGCCGGCTGCACCTGGAACGACCTGGTCGACCGTAATCTCGACGCCATGGTGGAACGCACGCGATCGCGTCCCATTCCGTCGAAGCAGGTGTCGGTCGTGCAGGCCGCCGCCTTCATGCTGGCGCAGGCGCTCACCGGCTTCCTGGTGCTGGTCCAATTCAACGGCTTCACGATCGTGACCGGCCTAGTCTCGCTCTGCGTCGTGGTGGTCTATCCGTTCATGAAACGGATCACCTATTGGCCGCAGATTGTGCTCGGCCTCGCCTTCTCCTGGGGCGCGCTGATGGGCTGGCCGGCCGCCTTCGGGCGGCTCGATGCGCCGGCGCTGGTGCTCTATGCCGGCTCGATCGCCTGGGTGATCGGTTACGACACCATCTACGCCCACCAGGACCGCGAGGACGACCTGCTGATCGGCATCAAGTCGACCGCGCTCCTTTTCCAGCACAATACGCGACCGATGCTGGCGAGTTTCTACGCCGCCGCGACTGTGCTGATCGGCGTCGCCGGCTTCATGGCCGGCGGCCGTCTGATTTTCGCAATCGGGATTACCGCTTTCGCCGCCCACCTAACCTGGCAGGTCAACCGCCTCGACATCGACGACCCCGCGCACTGCCTCAAGCTGTTCAAATCCAACCGCGACGCCGGCCTGATCCTTTTCGCCGCCATGCTGCTGCAGGCGGCGGTGTGACGGACGGCCGTTGCACCGTACAGCGAAACACCGCTTAGAGGCGTTGCCGATAGCCATCAGGACGATCGCCTTTAAAAATTAATCATGGACCGCAAACGCATTCTCATTTCCGGCGGCGGCATCGCCGGGCTCACCTTCGCCATCGAGCTCAAGCGCCACGGTTTCGATCCGCTGGTGATCGAACGCGAGCCGGCCATGCGCCGCGAAGGCTACATGATGGACTTTTTCGGCACCGGCTGGGACGTGGCCGCGCGCATGGGCCTGATCGAGCGTTTACGCGCCGTGCGCTACCCGATCGACAATCTCGAATTCGTCGATGCTACGGGCGCGCCCTACGTGCACATGCCGATCGAGCGCATGCGGCATGCGCTCGACGACAAATACGTCTATCTGCGCCGGCAGGACCTCGAGCGTATCCTGGCCGAGCGGGCGCGCGACCTCGGCATCGTCCCGCGCTACGGCTGCTCCTTGGCGGCGCTCGACGACACAGGCGATGCGGTGCGTGCGCGCTTCGCGGACGGCGGCGAGGAAGTCTTCGCGCTGGTGGTCGGCGCCGATGGCGTGCATTCAAAGGTGCGCGAGCTCGCTTTCGGGCTGGAAGCGCAATTCGCCCGTTTCCTCGGCCTCTATGTCGCCGGCTTCCATGCGCCGAGCGAGGGCTTCGCGATCGGCCACACCGTCAAGCTCTACGAGGAGACCGACCGCGTTGCGTTCCTCTATCCGCTCGACGAGCGACACCTGGACGCAACTTACGTCTTCCGCCAGGCACAAGTGCATGTGCCGCACGCCGAGCGGCTCGCTTTTTTGCGTGAACGCTATCGTGGCGCCGGCTGGATCGCGCAGGATGTGCTGAAGGCCCATGCCGGCACCCATGCCGGCGAAAATCCGATTTTCTTTGACAGCGTGACGCAGATCGTCATGCCGCAATGGCACAAGGGACGCGTGGCGCTGATCGGCGACGCCTGCGGCTGCCTGACGCTGCTGGCCGGCCAGGGCTCGCACATGGCGATGGCGGGCGGCTACGTGCTGGCACAGGAATTGGCCAAACAGGACGACCACGCGGCCGCCTTTGGCGCCTACCAGAATGTCCTGAAAGCGGTGGTCGACAAGAAGCAGAAGGACGCAGCTCGTTTTGCCGGCCTGTTCGTGCCGGGCGCGCGCTCGCGGCCCTGGCTGCGGCGGCTGACCATCCAGCTGCTGTTCAGCAAAGCAGTGCTGAAATACGGCCTGCGGTTGTTCGGATCGAAAAGCGCGTTGGCCGGATACGGCTGACGGTACTTGCGCTCACTGCACCGCGAAGCGGTCTTCATTCGGCAGCTTGGTCGAATGACCGCGATGCGCCGGCGCCTTGACCGGCGCATTTGATTGTTCGTTGCCGTTTTCGGCCACATAGCCGTCGGCACCGGGAATGGCGGTCAGGATGTGACCGTCCGGCACGCCGATCGAGCCGGTATAATCCGGCCCGCGGTGATGGCTGGCATAATGCGCGCGTGCGCGCGCCGCGACGACCTCGCCTTTGATCGCTTCGGGGCGGCAGGGACGGTAGCCGGGCTCGCGCCGCATCAGATCGACGTGGATGTGATTGTAGTGCGCGGCGTTGTAGCCGGGCGCCAGCACCGTGACGAAGGTGTCGCAGGCATAAAGCTGCACGTCGTGCAGGAAGCCCTGCTCTTCCGGCGAGCCGTGCCAGCCGTTCTTGACCGTGATCTTGCGGCCATCGGCGAGCGTGAAGCCCGCGATGTCGAGGGCATTGCCGAAGGCATGCTCGGAAATGCCATGGCCGCCGGCGCCGTTCATGCTGCGGCAGGAATAGGAACCGATCTGTTGGATTTCGGTGACCGGCGAACTGAACCAGCGCAGCGCCGCAGGCTGCACGCCTTCGCTCACCCATTGGTCGAGCTTGGAGACGAGCGGACAGGCCAGCTTCGCCGCCGGCGTCAATTGAGCGGCGGGAACGGCGGCAGGACTATAAGGCGCGCGCGCCGGCCCAAGCCGCGGCGGGGTGCGCCGCTGCTGCTGCTGCGGTGGCGGCTGATAGACCGGCGCGTTGTAGCTCTGCGGACGCTGTGCCGGATAAGGCTGTGAACGCGGCGCCGGCACCGCGGCGCTGCCGCCCGGCGGTATGACGGCGTCGGCGGGAATATCGTCGGGCCGCGCGGCGGCGCGCGGCGTGTTGTTTCGGTAAGCGCCCGGCGGCGGCAGTGGTGCTGCACGCATCGGGGCCGCACGCACCGGCGCGGTGCGCGGCGACATGGTCGTCGTCGGCACGGCGTCGGGCGGGCTGATCGACATCGGCTGGCCGGCCGGCGCACCGGATTGCGAACGGATGACGCCCTGCGGACCGGGCACCCAACGCAAGGTCTCGCCGCGCGCCGGCGCAGCGTACACCGGAGCGCTTCGCACCGGCGCGGTCTCGACCGGCGCGATCGGCCGCGGCGGGACGTAGCGCGGCTCGCTCGGCGGCCACCGCGGCATGTCGGCAAACACATTTGGGATCGGCGCTGGCGGACGCAGGTCGTCGGCGTAGCTCATGAGCGGCGCCTCGCCCAACTCCGTCACCTTGAACGGGAAATCCATGCCGCACATGCCCGGGCCTTCGATCGGGTCAACGCGCTCGACGCCGATCTTGACCGCGCCCGACTTGATGCAGGCCACTTCGGCCTGGTGCCGCCAGGCCGCGCGCTCTCCGTCCATAAAAAAGCTGCGCCCGCACCCGGCGAGCGCCAGCAGAACCACGCCTCCGGCAATGGTGAAACCCCATCCGCGCGTCATACCTCCGAAAATGCGAGCATTTTCTTTAACGAGGCTTCAACGCTGCGACGCCGCGAATTCGTTAAGGATAAGGAATCCTTGCCGCCGGCCGTCCGGGCTCCGGTCGCGCCGGTTTGGTTCGGCCTCGAGTGCGCGCGCCGGAACGCCGGCGTTCGGAATTCTGGCCGGCGGGCGCCCATGCAATCTTGTGGAGTCTGGCCTTGCGGCACACCAGGACACCGCCGTTTTGGCCCCGATTTCCGCGAATTTCATGGCTAATTTCAGCGGCAAGCGGTTTTTACACCGCCGATTTTTTTTGCGCGGCGATTTTTGTATCGGCGGATCAAGCCCTTGTTGCCGGCATTCCGGCCGCGCATGACTTTTTGCACAAATTTCGTTCGACCGGCATGCAACCGCTTAGGGGCCTTTGCGTTGTATGCTAGCTTGAAACCACATCAACAAGGGAGGCACTTGCCGTGGACCTTGCCTTGAGACTGAATGTACTCGCTGTGTGCGCCGTGTTCGTTTTCGTTGGCGCGATTTTGCTGGGAGCATTCTGAGTTCAAGCGGCCGACGACGACGCCAAACCAACAAAGCCGGAAGGCGAAGCAATACAGCACCGGAGAGCATAGCGCTCTCCGGTGTTTTGCTTTTCTCGTTGTCAATTTGGGACACGAGCACGCGGATCCACGCTGTCGCAGGGTGGACCATGGTCCGGCGGCAATGAATTAGAATTGAAGCCGACCGCCTTTGCATAAGCGGCGCTGGGAGACATAGTGCGATCATGGACGCCGCGAACCCCTCGAGTCTCCCCACCTTCGCCAGCCGCACACCCTTGCGCATCGGCGCCACGGCGCTGGCCGTGCGCGACCTCGACCGGGTTGCCGGCTATTACCGCAACCTGCTCGGCCTCGCTGAATTCGCGCGCACCGCCGACACGGTGCGGCTCGGTGCCGGCGGCGTTCCGTTCCTCACGCTCGAACACCGGCCCGATTTCAAGCCGGACGACCCGCGCAGCGCCGGCCTCTATCACAACGCCTTCCTGATGCCGACGCGCCGCGATCTGGCGCGCTGGATCACGCACGTCATCAAGCAACGCATTCCGGTGTCGGGCGCCTCCGACCACGAGGTGAGCGAAGCGATCTATCTCGACGATCCGGAAGGCAACGGCGTCGAGGTCTATTGCGACCGGCCGGCGTCGTCCTGGCTCTGGCAGGACAACATGGTGGCCATGGTCACCGAGGCGCTCGACGTCGACGCGATCCTGCAGGAGCTCGACGAGGCGACGCCGCCCTATGAGGGCGCGCCCGAGGGCTTGCGGGTCGGCCACATCCATTTGCATGTCGGCGATGTCGGCAAGGCGGAAGAGTTCTATAGCGGTGTCCTCGGGCTCGACGTGGTGCGGCGGCGCGGCGGCGCCACCTTCATGTCAACTGGCGGCTATCATCATCATGTCGGCGCCAACACCTGGCGCTCGCCCGGCGCCGGCTTGCGCGATCCGGAGCGCGCGGGATTGGCGTGGTTCGCGTTCGAAGCCGCGGATGATGAGGCCTATGACGGGTTGGTCGCGCGCCTTAAGGCCGCCGGCATTGCTACAAGCGACGGCGCCAACGGGCTGGAATTTTCCGATCCGTGGGGCAACCGGGTGAGGCTGGTGAGGGCGTGATGCTGCGAGTTGTTTCAATGCGCGCGCGGACCGCGTAGAACTGCCTCAACACGGCGCGTCCTTAATCTTCGAACGGCCAAGGAGCTTTCCATGACCTGGAGCATCTATCTCTCCGGCGAAATCCACACCGACTGGCGCGAGCGCATCGAGCAGGGCGCGGCCGCCGCCAAGCTCGACGTGCGGTTTGCCACGCCGGTCACGCATCACGAGGCGTCCGACGATTGCGGTGTCGCCATTCTCGGCGCCGAGCCCAGCAAATTCTGGCATGATCACAAAGGTGCGCAGCTCAACGCCATCCGCACCCGCACACTGATCGAGCAGGCCGACCTCGTGGTCGTGCGCTTCGGCGATAAATACAAGCAATGGAACGCGGCGTTCGACGCCGGCTATGCCGCGGCACTCGGCAAGCCCATCATCGTCATCCACCAGCCCGAGCATCAGCACGCCTTGAAAGAAGTCGACGCCGCCGCCTTGGCCGTGGCGCAGACGCCGGAACAGGTGGTCGCGATGCTGCGCTACGTGATCAATGGTGAACTCGACGGCTACACCGACAAGAGCCGGGCGGCGGCGGAGTAGGGGCGGACCGGGGCCCCGGAGCCGCATCGCGCGGCGCCGGAGGAAGCCGCGCGGCCGCCACCGGGAGTTGTATGTCGCGCCCGGTGCCGCTAGTTTGTCCGAAAGGCTGGCATGGTCGGGGGCTGGGGCATTCATGACAGGCGCGCGCTGGATGGCTGTCCTGGCCTTGGCGCTGATGCCGGCACTGGGGCAGGCGCCGCCCGCGGCCCGAGCGTCAAAGGGCAGGCTGAATTTCTATGTGGCAAAGGGGAAGGCCGACGCCTGCGGCCCGGGTTGCAGCGAGTGGATCGCGGTCGAAGGTTTCTTCGATACAAAAGGCGGCGAACGCTTTGGCGTATTCCTCAAGTCGCTGCCCACTCCGCGGCCACCGGCGATGTTCCATTCGCCCGGCGGCAGCATTCGTGCTTCGCTGATAATCGGTGACCTGCTGCGCGACAACGACATGGCCGCCGCAGTCGGCAAAACGGTGGTGGTATCGAAACGCGCGGGGCATGGGCCGCGGCATGCCATTGTCCATCGCGGCGCCGTGTGCAATTCGGCCTGCGTCTACGCCTTTATCGGCGCGACGCGCCGCGACGTGGCCCCCGGTGCACGGCTCGGCATTCATGCGGTGCGCCCGATCAACGGGTCGAAGCCGAAACCGGAGAAGACCGAGCTTTTGTACGTCCAGCTGCGTCAATACGCGATGGTTAAGGGCATCAGCGTCACGCTCGTCGACCGAGCCGCCAAGACATCCCCCAATTCGATTCACTGGGTATCGCAAGACGAACTGCACCGCTACGGGATCGTGTCCAAAAAGCCGTTCGAGACGCCGTGGCAATCGATCAAATTGTATCAACGCTCGCTTGTCGCCAAATCGCTGACGCACCTGGACCGGGCGGCGCACCATACGACCTATATCGAATTCAGCTGCCACGCCCCCGGTTTCGTGAACATGTCGATCGAACGCGATCTGACCGATCGCGAACTGGCGAGCCATTCGCTCGTGCAGATGACATGGCCCGGCGGAAGACTGTGGCGCAGCCAGCGGATCGACTTGAGCTACCTGCGCTCGGCCGGCACGCGGCGGCACGCTGATTTCAGTACCGTCGAGCTCGCCGACGTACTTGAAGCGGCGGATGCGCCAAGTCTGACGCTGGACGAGCTCTTTACATCGCCGGAGCACAAGATCTGGAGCCGGGAAACGCAACTGTCAACCAAAGGAATGTACGACGCGCTCGTTCCGATGCTCAGCAAGTGCCACAATACGCTGCCGGAGCGACGCCGCGATGCGTCAAAATAACGGAACGTCGCGGCGCGATGCTCGCCGGGTACAGACCAGCGCCCGCGCGCCTTACGCCGCCGCAATACTCGGGGCTCTCCGCGGGTCGTAGTTGAGGATCAGCGCCAGCCGGCGCTCAACTTCTTCCAGGCACCAGCCCTTGTGCTTACCGCCATCGTTTTTCACGCGTGAGCACCCCGCCGCGACCACCACAGTGCAACCGGGCCAAGCAGGATCGCAGCGGCGAGCAACATGAATACGGCGAACCACCCGGACGTGCTCGCCGGACCGCCAGCCACATCGAGTACGACGCCCGCGGCCCAGGCCCCCACCGCCGACAATCCAAAGCCAACGGTCGAGTGCATCGCCATGGTGGCGCCGCGGTGCGAAGTTTCCGCGTTCATCGCCATGCCCGAGGTCAGCGCGCCGGAATCGGACGGGACGGTCAGGCCATAGAGCAGCAACAACACGAAGCAGCAGCAGCGGCGAGGCCTGCACCGAAAGGCCGATCGCCACCGCTACCGCGGCGGACGCGACCATCAGCACGTTGAGCGCGCGGTGGCGCCCGAAGCGCAACGCCGCCTCGTTGCCGAGGATGCTGGCCGGCATGGCGAGGATCGCAAACGCGACGCTAACCGCTATCGGCCCGAATGGTAGCGCGTCCGGATGGCGCGCGGCGACGAAGGCCCAGAACGCCACCAACCAGGTGCGGATGCCGTAGAGCTCGAAGCAGTGCGCGCCGTAGCCGAGCACGTAGCCCATGGCCGGGCGGTTCTTCAGCACCGGGCCGAAATCCAGAAGCTTGCGCGCGGAAGGCTTCGGCTTCACCGCCGGCATAAGCAGGCAGGTGACGACCATGATCAGCGGACCGAGCCCGGTGACGAGGAAGGCCAGACGCCAGCCGAACCGCTCCGCCACCAGTTGGCACACAAGGAATGAAAGTCCGACGCCGAACGAGAAGCTGGAGGTGTAAAGGGTAACGCTGCGCGAGACGTCGCCGGGCGGCAGGCGATCGGTCAGCGCCTTGAGACCCGGCATGTAGGCGCCGGCAAAGCCGATGCCGGCGAGGCCCCAGATCGCGGCCGCCGACCACAGCCCGTGCGCGAGCCAGCCAAACGCGAGTGTCGCCAGTGCGGTCACCGCGGAGCCCACCAGCAGAATGCCGCGCGCATCGATGCGATCGGTCAGCGTGGTCAGCACCGGCACCGCCAGCATGTAGCCGAACGCGAATGCACTCGCCATCATGCCCGCCTGCGAGCCGCTCAAGCTCCACAGCGGCATCAGATGCTGCGGCATCACCGCCGGCACGGCAACGTGCGGCAAGAGATTGCCGACCTGACCAAGGCACATCGCGAACACGAGCGAGCGATCGGTCAGGCGCATCGGAGGGGCACGTTTCGTCCGTTCGGCGGGGCCACGGGACTATAGCGCAGGTTTGATGCGCGACTCGGTCTTCTCATCGACCCACTTTCATCGCCGCGATATAGCACGCCGGCGGGCGCCAACCCGCCCCTCACGCCGCCGCGATACTCGGCGCGTGGCGCGGATCGTAATTGAGGATCGGCGCCAGCCAGCGCTCGGCCTCCTGAACGCTCCAGCCCTTGCGCCGGGCATAGTCCTCGACCTGATCGCGCTCGATCTTGCCGACGCCGAAATAGGCGCTCTGCGGATGGCTGAAATAAAGCCCGCACACCGCCGCCCCCGGCCACATGGCGAAGCTTTCGGTGAGCTTGACGCCTGAACGCTCGGCCTCGAGCAGGCGAAACAGCGTGCCCTTTTCGGTGTGATCAGGCTGCGCCGGATAGCCGGGCGCCGGGCGGATGCCGCGATATTTCTCCGCGATCAGGTCGGCGTTCGACAGTGTTTCGTCCGCCGCATAGCCCCAGAATTCCTTGCGCACGCGCTGGTGCAATCTCTCGGCAAAGGCTTCCGCCAGCCGGTCGGCCAGCGCCTTCACCAGGATGGCGGAATAGTCGTCGTTGGCGCGCTTGAAACGGTCGGCCACCTCGTCCTCGCCGATGCCGGCGGTGACGGTGAAGGCGCCGATGTAATCCTTAAGCCCGCTGTCGCGCGGCGCGATGAAATCGGAAATTGCGATGTTGGCACGGCCCTCGCGCTTGGAGAGCTGCTGGCGCAGGCCATGCAGCGCCGCGACCGGCTCGCCGCGCGCCTCGTCCGCGAAAACCAGAATATCGTCGCCCTGCGCTTGCGCCGGCCAGAAACCGAACACCGCATTGGCCGTAAACCAGTTCTCCTTGACGATCTTGTCGAGCATGGCGCGGGCGTCGTCGTAGAGCGCGCGCGCCGCCTCCCCGACCTTGGCGTCGTCGAGAATGGCGGGAAACTTGCCGGACAATTCCCAGGTCTGGAAGAACGGCGTCCAGTCGATGCAATCAACCAGCTCCGCGACCGGATAATCGTTCAGCACTCTGGCGCCGATGAAGCTCGGCTTGGGCGGCTGGTATTGGCCCGACCAGTCGAGCTTGAGCGCGTTGGCGCGCGCCTGGCTAAGCGGCAGCCGCGATTTTTCCTCCTGCGCGCGCGCATGCGCGGCGGCGATTTTGGCGTATTCGCCGCGCAGGTCGGAGACGTAGCCGGCCTTGGCCTCGCCCGACATCAGCGCCTGCGCCACGCCGACCGCGCGGCTGGCGTCGTTGACATAGACCGCCTGCCCGCGCCGGTAATTGGGATGGATCTTCACCGCCGTGTGCACGCGGCTGGTGGTGGCGCCGCCGATCAGCAGCGGCAGTTCGAAGCCCTGCCGCTCCATCTCCGCCGCCACGTGGCACATCTCGTCGAGGGACGGCGTGATCAGCCCGGACAGACCGATGATGTCGGCGCCCTCGGCCCTGGCCGTCTCCAGGATTTTCGCCGCCGGCACCATGACGCCGAGATCGACCACTTCGTAATTGTTGCACTGGAGCACGACGCCGACGATGTTCTTGCCGATGTCGTGCACGTCGCCCTTGACCGTGGCCATGACGATCTTGCCGTTGGAATTGCTCTTGGTGATGCCGAGCTCTTCCTTTTCCTTTTCCATGAAGGGCATCAGGTAGGCGACCGCCTGCTTCATCACGCGCGCCGACTTGACCACCTGCGGCAGGAACATTTTTCCGGAGCCGAACAGGTCGCCGACGATGTTCATGCCGTCCATCAGCGGCCCTTCGATCACGTGCAGCGGCCGTTCGGCGGCCTGGCGCGCTTCTTCGGTATCCTGTTCGACGAACTCGGTGATGCCGTGCACCAGCGCGTGCGCCAGGCGCTTGTCCACCGGCCGCTCGCGCCAGGCGAGATCGACCTGCCGGGCCTCCTGCCCCTTGCCGCGGAATTTGTCCGCCAGCGCCAGCAGCCGCTCGGAGGCGTCGGGGCGGCGGTTGAGCACCACGTCCTCGCAGGCCTCGCGCAGTTCCGGATCGAGATCGTCATAGACCGCCATCTGCCCGGCATTGACGATGCCCATGTCCATGCCGGCATGAATCGCGTGGAACAGGAACACCGAATGCATGGCCTCGCGCACGCGCTCATTGCCGCGGAACGAGAACGACAGGTTGGAGACGCCGCCCGATACGTGCACGTGCGGCAGATTCTGGCGGATCCAGCGCGTCGCCTCGATGAAGTCGACGCCGTAATTGTTGTGCTCCTCCATGCCGGTTGCGATGGCGAAGATATTGGGATCGAAGATGATGTCCTCGGGCGGAAAACCGACCTTCTGGGTGAGGATGCCATAGGCGCGCTTACAGATCGCGGTCTTGCGCTCGAAGGTGTCGGCCTGGCCCTTCTCGTCGAACGCCATCACCACCACCGCGGCGCCGTGCCGGCGCACGATGCGGGCGTGTTCGAGAAAAGCTTCCTCGCCCTCTTTTAACGAGATCGAGTTCACCACCGGCTTGCCTTGCAAGCATTTCAAGCCCGCCTCGATCACCGAGAATTTCGATGAATCGACCATCACCGGCACACGCGCGATGTCGGGCTCGGCGGCGATCAGATTGAGGAAGGTCTTCATCGCCTCTTCCGAGTCGAGCAGGCCCTCGTCCATGTTGACGTCGATCACCTGGGCGCCGTTTTCCACCTGCGCGCGGGCGACCTCGAGCGCAGCCGTATAGTCGCCGGCGGTGATCAGCTTGCGGAACTTGGCCGAGCCGGTGACGTTGGTGCGCTCGCCCACGTTCACGAACGGAATTTCCGGCGTCAGCGCGAAAGCTTCCAGGCCCGACAGCCGCAACTGCCGCGGCACGTCGGGAATCGCGCGCGGCGGTTTGCCGGCGACAGCTTTGGCGATCGCGGCGATGTGCTCCGGCGTGGTGCCGCAGCAGCCGCCCACCACGTTGACCAGGCCCGCGTCGGCGAATTCGCCCAGCAGCTCGGCCATGTAGTCCGGGCTCTCGTCGTAATAACCGAATTCGTTAGGCAAGCCGGCATTGGGATAGGCGCAGACGAAAGTATCGGCGATGCGCCCGATCTCGGCGACATGCGCGCGCATTTCCTGCGCGCCGAGGGCGCAGTTCAGCCCGATCGTAATGGGATCGGCGTGACGCACCGAATTCCAGAACGCGCCCGGCGTCTGCCCGGACAACAGGCGGCCGGAGCGGTCGGTGATGGTGCCGGAAATCATCAGCGGCACTTCGATGCCGCGCTCGTCGCAGATTTCGCGGATGGCGTAGATCGCGGCTTTTGCGTTGAGGGTGTCGAAGATGGTCTCGATCAGCAGCAGGTCGGCGCCGCCGTCGATCAGCCCGCGCACCTGCTCGCCATAGGCCACCCGCAACTCGTCGAAGGTGATGGCGCGGAAGCCGGGATTGGACACGTCCGGCGAGATAGAGGCGGTGCGGTTGGTCGGGCCGAGCGCGCCGGCAACGAAGCGGCGGCGGCCGTCTTCCTGCTCCGCCAGCCGGGCCGCCTCATGCGCCAGCTTGGCGCCGGCCTGGTTCAGCTCGTACGCGATCTTCTCCATGCCGTAATCGGCCTGCGCGATGGCGGTGGAGGAAAACGTATTGGTGCAGACGATATCGGCGCCGGCGCGAAAATAAGCCAAATGGATGTCGCGCACCGCGTCCGGCCGGCTCAGGTTCAACAGGTCGTTGTTGCCGCGCAGCTCTCGGTTCCAGGCGTCGAAGCGGGCGCCGCGGAAACCTTCCTCGTCCAGCTTGAGCGCCTGAATCATGGTGCCCATGGCGCCGTCGAGCACCAGGATGCGCTGCTTGAGTTGCGCGAGAAATTCACTGCGGGTGCTGGTCGGGGAAGCGGTCACGAGTAACTCCAAAATTAAGCGGCTTGTTCCACCGCCGGCCGCAGGCCCAGCAGGTGGCAGATGGCGTAGACGAGGTCGGCGCGGTTCATGGTGTAGAAGTGGAAATTGGTGACGCCGCGGTCGAGCAGGTCGATCGCCTGCTCGGCGGCGACCGCGGCGGCGATCAGCTTGCGCGTGGCCGGATCGTGGTCGAGGCCATGGAAGCGCTCGGCCAGCCAGACCGGCACCGAGGCGCCGCAGCGCGCGGCAAAGCCGGTGGTGGCCTTGAAATTCTGCACCGGCAGGATGCCGGGCACGATCGGGATATCGATGCCGCGTCCGCGCACGCGGTCGAGATAGCGGAAATAGAGATCGTTATCGAAGAAGAACTGGGTGATGGCGCGCGTGGCGCCGGCGTCCACCTTGGCCTTGAGCATGTCGATGTCGGCTTCCACCGTGCGGCTGTCGGGATGCTTCTCCGGATAGGCCGACACCGAAATCTCGAACGTGTCGTTGATGCGCTTGATGCCGGCCACCAGGTCGGCGGCGTTCTCGTAGCCGCCCGGATGGGGCGCGTATTTCTCGCCGGCGCCGCCCACCGGATCGCCGCGCAGCGCCACGATATGGCGCACGCCGGCCTCGCCGTAATTGCGCACGATCTCATCGATCTCGTCGCGGGTGGCGGCGACGCAGGTCAGGTGCGCGGCCGGCGTCAGCGGCGTCTCGGCGAGAATGCGCTTGACGGTGGCATGGGTGCGCTCGCGCGTGGAGCCGCCGGCGCCGTAGGTGACCGACACGAAATCGGGCGCCAGCGGCTTGAGCCGCTCGACCGAGTCCCACAAGATCTTCTCCATGCCCTCGTCCTTGGGCGGGAAGAACTCGAACGAGACGCCGATGCGGCCGTGGCCGGCCGGCATGAAGCGGCTGGGACGGAGACTCGCCTGCATCACGCCACCTCCCGCGCCGCCGGCGACGCCATCAGCGCGCGGGCGTCGCGCGCCAGCCACAGCGACACCGCGATCTTACCGCCGGAGCCCGGCTCCGGCGTCAACCGCTCGTGCATCACCGGCTCCAGGCCGGAGGCGGCCATCCATTGCGTCACCATTTCGGGCGCGAAGCCCAAACGGCGATGCGCGTATTTCTCGCGCAGGAATTCTTCTTCGTGCGGCGCAAAGTCGACCACCAGCAGCCGTCCGCCCGGCCGCAGCACGCGCGCGGCCTCATGGATGGCGCGCGCGCCGTCGTCGAGGAAGTGCAGCACCTGGTGCAGGATGACGACGTCGAAGGAATCGTTGGGCAGCGGCAGGTCGTAGATGTCGCCCTGGCGCACGCTGCAATTCTTCAGGCCGGCGCGCTCCAGCCGGTCGCGCGCCAGGTGCAGCATGTCGAGCGACAGGTCGAGGCCAAGGCCGCGCTCGATGTCGGGCCCGAACAGTTCGAGCATGCGGCCGGTGCCGGTGCCGAGATCGAGCAGCGAGCGGAATGGCTTGTCGGCGAGCGCTTTTTGAATCGCCGCCTCCACCGCCGTGTCGGCCACGTGCAGCTTGCGGATGCGGTCCCATTCGGCGGCATGGGCGCGAAAGTAACTTTGCGCGGCGGCGGCGCGCGCCTTGCGCACCGAGACCAGGCGCGCGCGGTCGCGGGCGATGGTCGGATCGGCGGGATCGAGGCGGTCGAGCAGCGCGCGCGCCACCGCCGCCCCGCCGCCGCTTTCGGCCAGCCGGAAAAAGGCCCAGGTGCCCTCGCGGAAGCGCTCGACCAGGCCGGCTTCCGCCAGCAGCTTGAGATGGCGCGAGATGCGCGGCTGCGACTGGCGCAGGATGTCTGTGAGGTCGGAGACGGTCAGTTCGGCCTCGCCCAGCAGCGCCAGCACGCGCAGGCGCGTCTCCTCGCCCGCCGCCTTCAGCGCCGCGTTGAGGGCATCGAAACCGAGCTGGTTGCTGGCGCTGGAACTCATCGATACAGGTGCCCACGGGGGCGCCCCATGGGCGCTTTCCCACCATATAAAGATATCTTTATATTTAAACAACCCCGTTTCGAGGCTTTTTGGCGGACTGGTTTACGAAACCCTCGACGGCCTGCCGCGGCTATGTGAGGACATGCCTATGTGAGGGCATGGCCGCCAATCAGGGAGACCGGTATGGACAGCGAGGGCTTCGGCATCCGCGAGGGCGAAAAGACAGTCGAACTGCCGGCCGCGACCGATGCCGGCGTCTATTACATCGGCCGCATCCGTACGCCCTGGAAGGACCGCAAAGAGCTGCCCCAAGAACGCCCGCGAGGCCGACGCGGTCTGCACCGTCGAACTCGACCCCCGTTTCCGCGACGGCCTCAAGGACGTCGAAAGCTGCACCCACTTGGTGCTGCTCTATTGGATGGACAAGGCGCCGCGCAATCTGGTGCTGCAGGTGCCCGGCCATTACGGCACGCAGCACGGCACCTTTGCCCTGCGCTCGCCGGCGCGCCCCAATCCGATCGCCATGAGCGTGGTGAAGCTGCTTGCCGTCGAAGATGGTAAACTGTCCGTTGTCGGGGCCGACTGCCTGGACGGCACGCCGTTGCTCGACATCAAGCCCTATTTCGCCTCCGCCGACAGCGTGCCGGACGCCGTGGTGGGCTGGCACAAGCATAAAAACTAGAAGACGCCGCCAAGCGCCGCTGCTCCCGGCGCCGGTTTCCGGCGCTAGGGATTTTTTGACCATGCGCGTTGGGGAACCTTTGAACCTTTCCGGGCTTAGCTCCCACGAATACGGGAGAGGGGCCGATCGAGGGTGCCATGTCCCGTATGGATTCGTCTTCCGTTTCATTCGCCGCGCTGATCGCCGCCGCCGTCTTGGCGTGCGGACCCGCGCACGCGCAATCGCTGTTCACGTTCTTGCAGCCGCTGCCGCTGAACCACGTGGCGCCGCAGTATCAAGCCGAGCCGCAACAGGCCGCGCCCGCTACCGGCGACGAGAACGCCGAGCTGGCGCCGCGGCTGCGCCGCCAGACCGTCGACTATCGAACCAAAGAAGCGCCCGGCACCGTCATCATCGATACGCCGCACACTTATCTCTACTACGTGCTCGGCGGCGGCAAGGCGCTCCGCTACGGCATCGGCGTCGGCCGCGCGGGTTTCACCTGGTCGGGCGTGAAGTCGATCGTGCGCAAGACCGAATGGCCGGACTGGTATCCGCCGCCGGAGATGCTCAAGCGCCAGCCTTATCTGCCGCGCATGGTGACGGGCGGCCCCGGCAATCCGCTGGGCGCGCGCGCCATGTATATTGGCGGCACCCAATACCGCATTCACGGCACCAACAATCCGGCCAGCATCGGCAAGCACATGTCGTCGGGCTGCATCCGCATGACCAACGACAACGCCATCGATCTCTACAATCGCGTCAAGATCGGCGCCAAGGTGATCGTGCTGCCGCAGAACGGCGCGCCGGCCCGGCAAGCGAAAACAAAGACCACGCCGCAGAACTGGCGCGCCGAGGCACAAACCGCGATCGAGCGGTCGCGCCAGCAGGCGCCGCAACCGCTGTCCTATGCGCCCGAACGCCAGAGCCGCGCCAGCGTGACCTGGAACGCCATCCGTTCGTCCGGCATCTACTAATCATCGCGGTACCTCCCCGAGACTTGCCCGGCATGCGCGCCGGGCAATTTTTTTCGGAGCGGCTGCGCGCGCACGCTCGTGGTTCGCACATATCCCGCCGAGAAACACGGCTGGGCTGGGATAGCGAGGCGCCGCGCGCGGACGCGGCACGCCGCTATTTGCGAATGTGCTTGACGATGGCGGCGGAAATCTCGCGCGCGGTTTTCTTGATATTGCGCTCAATAGCGCGGCCCGACATCACGAAATGCGCGGCCAAGACATAAGGATTGAACCGGATGGCCGCGGTGACAGCCCCGCCGGGCAGAATGCCGCTATGGGCGCTCTCATCGATCGTATAGAGCGGCTTCACATTGCCGTGTTCGAGATCGTCGACCGTGACGACCACCTTCAGCGCGGTCTTGCCGGCGCCAAGACCGATCACGGCACGTTCGAGCTTTTTGCCTTCGTCAAGCTTCGTGAACACGCCGCGCACCAGCCAGCCTTGCAATGGCAGACTTTCGCCGGGCGCGAGCCGGCGCGCCTTGAGCCCGGCGCTTTCGAGGTCCTTGACCAGTTGCCGCGCCATCAGGTCGATCAGCCCCCGGACTTGTTCGGCCGGGTTCTTCGAGCTGGCTTCGCGTTTGAGCAGGTTGCCGAGCAGTCCGGGCCGCATCTGCCGCAGCGGGCCTTCCGCGCCGGGATGAAATGCTTCGGGATCAAGCTGGAAATTCGTCACGTAGATGACGTTCGGCGCAACCGCGGGAGGTTTGGCACCGGCAGACGCCGGCGGTTTGCCGGGACTGGCGCCGACGGCGGCGACCGCACTGCCGCACTTAGGGGAAAGCTGCGATGCGTTTCGTTGCAGACAATGCAGCGCCTCGGCGCCGCCGGGCTGCACGCCTGCGCAATGCGAAATGAAATCGGACCGGCAGGATTGCCGGATCGCATCCTTCTGCGCGGCGGTGGGCCAATGCGGGCCTGCCGCCGGCGCCACCTTGAGCGGAGCGGCCGGCTGGACAGGCGGCGGTGGCACGGCGGCGGGCTGCGGCGCGACTGCATTCAGCGCGACCTGGCACGCCGCCGACAGGTTTGCGGCGTTGCGTTGCAGGCATTGCAGCGCTGCGGGTCCGCGCGGCAGAATGCCGAAGCAGTTCTGCATGAAATCGAATCGGCAACTACGGCGGACTATGCGCTGTTGCTCCAGCGATAGTTGCGCCGCCGCGGGCCCGGCCATGAAAAACAAACAGAGGCCCAAAACAATCAGAATTGCGCGCGCCGTAGGCTTGCGATCGGAAGTCATCTGTACACCCCATCGGCTTTGAAACTCGGACCCGCACCGAATTCTCAGGACGATTTCTTGTCCCTCGACAACCTCAGGCTGGCAATTGAAGCAAGCGAGGTTTCAGTGTATCGCCCGTTTAGGGCAACTCTCGGGCAAGCGAAAGAGTTGGGCCACCCATGAAAGCTACACCCCCTTGAGGATCAGTGCCAATATCAGCTTTCGAATGGCCGACGATCCGGTGCGACACCTGCCCTCCGTGCCGGTTGGTTTGCGGCTTGTATGAGCGTTATACCCTGCTCTCTTTGTGAAGGAGCGACAGCGATGCGAGTTGCAGCCATGGCGGCGGGCGCGGTCGGCGGTTATTTCGGCGCCCGACTGCAAGCGGACGGGCACGAGGTATTCTACATCGCGCGCGGTGCACATCACGACGCCATGCTGAAAAGCGGCCTCAAGATCGAGAGCGTGCACGGCGATGTGCATCTGCCCAAGGTCAACGTCACCGACGATCCAGCCAAGGTCGGCCCGGTGGACGTGGTGCTGTTTGCTGTGAAGCTGTGGGATACCGAGAAGGCCGCCGAAGCCGCCCGTCCGCTGCTCGGCCCCGACACCCGCGTCATCACTTTGCAGAACGGCGTCGACAGCTACGAGCGCATCGCGCCGATCGTCGGCGCGGAACGCGCCATTCCCGGAGTTACTTACGTGGTGAGCGTGATCGACCGCCCCGGTTTCATCAGGCAGGCGAGCAAATTCCAGTCGATCACCTGCGGCACCATCGACGGCCGCCCCGATGCGCCGCTGGCGGCCTTCGTCGACGCCGCCAAGGCCGCCAACATCCCGATCACGCTCTCCGACAACATCGAGCGCGACCGCTGGCACAAATTCATCTTCTTGTCGGGCACCTCCGGCGTCACCGCCGTCACCCGCAATACGATGGGCCCGATCCTCGCCGACCCCGATACTCGCGCTCTGTTCCGCAACGTCATGCGCGAGACTCTGACGGTCGGAAAAGCCAAAGGCGTCGCGCTCGACGACGGCTACGTCGACGATCGCCTGGCCTTCGCCGACAAGAACGTGCCGGCGACTATGAAAGCCTCGATGGCCAACGATCTCGACCGCGGCAACCGGCTGGAGCTCGACTGGCTGGCCGGCATGGTTTGCAAGCTCGGCCGCGAACTGAAAGTGCCGACGCCGGTCAACGACACGATCTACGCCGCGCTCAAGCTGCATCGCATGGGCGCGCAGAAAAAATGAAGCCCCGCCGCGCGACGGTTCGGACGAAGCGCGGGAGCGGTCCGCGCTACGGCGTGGTGCCGGGGAGATTGATGAATTCCTGATCGACGTATCACCTGCAGCGCCGCAAGGTGGGCCGCTTCCAATGCGGGGGCCGGGCGTTTAGGATGCCCGCAATCGAAAAAAGGGCGGCCTCGCCATGCCGAACGTGCTTGGTTCTGTCATACGCATCGCAACCGCACCCCTGCGCCTGTTCGGGCGTTCGCGGCGTTTTCGCTGGACCGTCGGCGCAGTCGTCGTAATCGGCGGTTCCTTTTACGCCGCCCTGTGGGCCCTCGACCGTGCCATGACGCCCAGCGCGCCGCCGGCGCTGGCTAATCTGCCGCCGCTGCCGGCGCTGCAGCCGGTGTCCCGCTCGTCCTACGTGATCGCGCCGGTGGCGATTTCGATCGACGCTATCCGCGCGAGCATGGAAGCCGCCGCGCCGCGCAAATTGCTCGGCGAGAACAACAACCCGATAAGCGCGCTCTTGTCGGCGGCCGACATCGGCATCACCGTCGAACGCGGGCCCCTGGCGCTTTACGGCCGGCCCGACGATCTTGCGGTCGCCGCAACGATTAACGGCTCGGTGAAAGTATCCGGCCAGATTGTGAGCCAGGCCGGCGCTCTGGTCGGTTCGCTTGCCGGCCTGATCGGTGACGCCGTCGGCAACAAAAAATCTGGCGGCGGCGGCGCGTCCAAGAACGACAACCCGATCGGCGGATTGTTGTCCGGGTTGTTTGGCGACAATAGCGATTCTGCGAGCAAGTCCGGCGGCGGCGGCACCAACAACAACAGCACCAGCAACAATAACAACAGCACTAACAATAACAGCAGCACCAACAACAGCACCAACAACAATAGCAACAGCAAGACCGGCAAGTCCGCCGGCGACTCCACCACCAAGGCGCTCGACCAGAACATCGACATAAAAGGCCAGGTCGTCATGCATTCACGGCCGCAACTGACCGAAAACTGGCGGGTGCAGCCCAATTTGAGCGCCCAGTTGGATCTCGGCGACAGCAAGCTTCAGCTCGCCGGCCTCGACATCAACATGACGCAAGAAGCAAAACCGATGATCGACGATATGGTCAAAACCCAGGTCGCCAATCTGGAAGAATGGCTGCGCAACCTGCCGGTCATCGAGCAATCCGCGCGCGCCCAATGGGCCAAGATGTGCCGCGCGATCCCGCTCGGCGGCGATAACACCGGCCTGCCCAGGCTCTGGCTCGAAATGCGTCCGGTGCGCGCCGCCGCCGCGCAGCCACGCATCGATCAGCAAAACGTTCACCTCACCGTCGGCGTGCTGGCGGAGACCCGCATCACGCCTTCCGAAACCAAGCCTGACTGCCCGTTCCCGGCCAAGCTCGAACTGACGGCGCCGATGGACGACGGCCGCCTCCAGGTCGGGATGCCGATCGACGTGCCGTTCACCGAGATCGACAAGCTGCTGGCGGCACAGCTCAAGGGTCATCGCTATCCGGAGGACAACAGCGCACCGGCCGACGTCGAAATCCGCCACGTCCATATCGGCGCCGCCGGCGACAAGTTGCTGATCGCGCTCGACGTGAAGGTGCGCGAGAAGAAGAGCTGGTTCGGCTTCGGCGCCGGCGCCACGGTGCAGATCTGGGGCAAGCCGGTGCTCGATAAAAAGACCCAGATTCTCCGCCTCACCGACCTGGCCGTGGATGTGGATTCGGCCGCCGCCTTCGGCCTGCTCAGCGCCGCCGCGAAGGCCGCCATCCCTTACGTGAAGGAGGCGCTGGCCGAGCATGCGGTGATCGATTTAAAGCCGTTCGCCGCCGACGCCCGCAAGAAAATCGGCGAAGCGCTTGCCGAATTCCGGCGCGACAGCGGCGGCGTGAGCGTCGACGCCGCCGTGACCGACGTGCGCCTCGCCGGCATCGCCTTCGATTCGCACACGCTGCGCGTCGTCGCGGAAGCCGACGGCCACGCCAAGGTGGCGGTGAGCCAATTGCCGAACTTTTAAGGGCGCTCTGGCGCCCGCATTGACACTGTCCATCTGCGGCATAGATTAGCGGCGTTCCGAGGGGAGCCCCGGCAAGGGGCTGAGAGACCGCTGATGCTGCGGCGACCCTTCGAACCTGATCCGGGTCATGCCGGCGAAGGGACGGAAAAGATGCTTCAAGCTCAACCTCGCGCGCATTCTCCGGCGTCCGTCAGCGTCGTCGGCGCCGGTATCGCGGGAACCTGGCAGGCGCTGCTGTTCGCCCAAGCCGGCTGCAAGGTCGCGCTTTACGAGCGCGACGACGCCGCCATGACGCAGGCCACCTCCCATTGGGCGGGCGGCATGCTGGCGCCCTATTGCGAGGGCGAGGCGGCCGAACCCCTGGTGACCCGCCTCGGGGTGCGCTCGCTCGACCTGTGGCGCGCGGCGTTGCCGGATACCGCGTTCAACGGCTCGCTGGTTCTGGCGCATGCGCGCGACCGTTCCGATCTCGAACGTTTTGCCCGGCTGTCCGAGTGCCATGAGCGGCTCGGCGGCGACGCCCTCGCTGAGCTCGAGCCCGATCTCGCCGGCCGCTTTGCAGACGGCCTGTTCTACGCGAAGGAAGGCCACATCGATCCGCGCCATGTGCTGTCCACTTTGCACGCGCGCCTGCGCGCATCGGGCGTTCCGATCGAATTCAAGTCGGCGCCCGAGCCGCGCGACCTCGACGGCACGGTGATCGACTGCCGCGGCATGGCCGCGCGCGATGTCTTCCCCGATCTGCGCGGCGTCAAGGGCGAGATCATCGTGGTGGAAACCGACGAGATCACGCTCAAGCGGCCGGTGCGCCTGCTGCATCCGCGCTGGACGGTTTACGTGGTGCCGCGCGAAGGCAACCGGTTTTTCTTCGGCGCCACTTCAATCGAATCCGACGACAAAGGCGTCAGCGTGCGTTCCGCGCTCGAGCTGCTGACCGCGGCCTATGCCCTGCATCCGGCTTTCGCCGAGGCGCGCATTGTCGACATCGGCGCCGCCTTGCGCCCGGCCTTTCCCGACAACCTGCCGCGCGTCACCATCGACAAAGGCCACATCAGCGTGAACGGGCTCTACCGCCATGGCTTCCTGATGGCGCCGGCGCTGGCGGAATTGACCGTCGCCCATGTGCTGCACGGACGTACCGACAACGAGGTGGTGCGATGCGTGTGATCGTCAACGGGCGGGGCACCGAGATCGCGGCCAAGCGCCTCGACGGTTTGCTCAGCGAGCTCGACCACGAAGGCAACCACGTTGCCATTGCGGTGAACGATCTGGTGGTGCCGCGCGCGCGCTGGGCGGCGACGGAACTCAACAACGGCGACCGCATTGAGATTATTACGCCGCGGCAAGGTGGTTGAATGGTTAAGTTCTACGACAAGGAATTCTCGTCCCGCCTGCTGATCGGCACGGCGCTCTATCCGTCGCCGGCAATCATGCAGCAGGCGATCCGCGCCGCCGGCGCCGAGATCGTGACGGTGTCGCTGCGGCGCGAGGCCGCCGGCGGCCGCGCCGGCAACGCCTTCTGGTCGCTGATCAGCGAACTGAACGTGACCGTGCTGCCCAACACCGCCGGTTGCCGCAGCGTACGCGAAGCGGTGAAAACCGCGCAGCTGGCGCGCGAATTGTTCGGCACCACCTGGATCAAACTCGAAGTGATCGGCGACGACGAGACGCTGCAGCCCGACACCGTCGGCCTGGTCGAGGCCGCGCAAATCCTGATCAAGGACGGCTTTTCGGTGTTTCCCTATTGCACCGAGGACCTGATCGTGGCGCAGCGCCTGTGCGACGCCGGCTGCCGCGTCATCATGCCATGGGCGGCGCCGATCGGCAGCGCGCGCGGCATCGTCAACCGCGACGCGCTCAAGCTTTTGCGCGAGCGCCTGCCGGACGTGACGCTGGTGGTCGACGCCGGGCTCGGCGCCCCCTCGCACGCGGCCGAGGCCATGGAGCTCGGCTATGACGCGGTGCTGCTCAACACGGCGGTCGCCAAGGCCGGCGATCCGCCCGAGATGGCGAAGGCGTTTCGTCTGGCGGTCGAGGCCGGCCGCCTCGCCTTCCAATCGGGACTCATGGGCGCGCGCGACTTCGCATCTCCCTCAACGCCGGTGGTCGGGACACCGTTTTGGCATGCCGTATCCTGACCGCTTTTATCCGATCGTCGACAGCCTCGCCTGGGTCGAGCGGCTGTGCGCGCTCGGAGTGAACACGATCCAATTGCGCGCAAAGGAGCTTTCGCCTCCGCAGGCGCTGGCGCTGGTGCGCGCCACGCTGGCGGTGGCCGGCGCCAGGCTCGTCGTCAACGACTATTGGCGCGCGGCCATCGAAGCCGGCGCATCGCATATCCATCTCGGCCAGGAGGATCTGGCGGAGGCCGACGTCGCCGCCATCCGCCGCGCCGGGCTGACGCTCGGCCTGTCCACCCACGACGACGCCGAATTGGAAAACGCGTTGCGCCACGACCCCGACTACGTGGCGCTGGGACCGATCTATCCGACCACGCTGAAAGCCATGCGCGTCGCGCCGCAGGGACTGGCGCCTATCACCGTTTGGAAGCGGCGCATCGGCGACATCCCGCTGGTCGCCATCGGCGGCATCAAACTCGAACAAGCGCCGGCCATCTACGCCGCCGGCGCGGATTCGATCGCCGTGGTGAGCGACGTTACCCTGAACGCCGACCCGGACGCGCGCGTGCGCGCCTGGCTCGCACAGCACGCGGTGGCCGCATGACGCGTTATCCACCGCGCATTGACAGCCCCGGCACGGGGCCTAGATTGCGTTTCGTTCCGAGGGGGGCCCCGCAGGGGGCTGAGAGACCGCGGGTTGGCGGCGACCCTTTGAACCTGATCCGGGTCATGCCGGCGAAGGGACTGGACACCATGCCGACAACGGACGTCCACGCCGGAATGATGGGGCCCAATGGGCTCACCGTCGGCGCCGGCACTTTCACCTGAACCGGGGACAGGGGGAAACGTCATGCAGCGATCGATCTATCTCGCCAAACTGATCGGGCCGGTATTCGTGGCCATAGGCGTCGGCGTGCTGTTCAACGCGCCAATCTTCCGCATTCTGGCCGAGCAGTTCCTGTCGAGCTATGCGCTCATCTTTCTCGCCGGACTGGTCACGCTCACCGCCGGCATCGCGCTGGTGCTGGCGCACAATGTGTGGACGCCCGACTGGCGCGTGATCATCACCCTTCTCGGCTGGCTCAGCGTGATCGGCGGCGCCTTGCGCATCATCGCGCCGGACCTGGTGGTGAGAATCGGCAGCGCCGTGATCGTCTCCGGCAAAGGCTGGCAGATGTTTGTCGGCATCGCCGTGCTCGTGCTCGGCGGCGCGCTCAGCTATTTCGGCTATGCCGATACTTCGTCGCCGCCTGCCCGCACCGCCGCGCGCCGGACCACGCGCAAACGGAGAGCGACATGAACCAGGGCGCGGCGAAGGACTAGCATGCATGCGCACCTCCATAATGCTCGCGCGCCTGATCGGCCCGGTGATGTCGATCATCGGCATCGGCATGCTGGCGAACGGACCCGTCTACCGGCAGATGTTCGGCCAGTTCCTGGCCGGCTATCCGTTCATCTACTTTTCCGGAATTCTCCTGCTGCTCGGCGGCCTCATTATCCTCAATGCGCACCACGACTGGACGCCCGACTGGCGCAGTCTGATTACGCTGATCGGCTGGCTCATGACCGGCGTCGGCACGTTCCGCATCATCGCGCCGCAGTTTCCGGCCTTCGTCGCCGGATCGGTGGTCACGCACAGCGGCTTTTTCATCGGCGCCGGCGTCGTGCTGCTGGCGATTGGCGGCTTCATCACTTTCAAAGGCTACGTGGCGGAAACGCCGCTCTGAAATCGGAGATACGATCATGAACAAGCCCGTCACCTCCGCCGACCTGGTCACCCCGAAAGTCACGACCGGCGCCCTGCCCGCTTCGCGCAAAGTGTATGCGCGCCCCGAGGCCGCGCCCGAGCTGCGGGTGCCGCTGCGCGAGATCGACCTCGATCCGAGCTCCGGCGAGGCCGCCCTGCCGGTCTATGACACCACCGGCGTCTATTCCGATCCGGACGTTGCCATCGACGTGGAAAAGGGCCTGGCCCGCACCCGCATCGAATGGGTGAAGGAGCGCGGCGGCGTGGAGCAATATGAGGGCCGGCCCATCCAGCCGGTCGACAACGGCAATGTCAGCGGCAAGCACCTGGCGCGCAACTTCCCCAACACGCCGAAGCCTTATCGCGCCCTCAACGGCAAGCCGGTGACGCAACTCGAATTCGCCCGCGCCGGCATTATCACCAAGGAAATGATCTACATCGCCGAGCGTGAAAACCTCGGGCGCAAAAAACAACTCGAGCGCGCGCGAAGCGGCGCTGGCCGATGGCGAGCAGTTCGGCGGCGAAGTGCCGGCCTTCATCACGCCCGAGTTCGTACGCTCGGAAGTCGCGCGCGGGCGCGCCATCATCCCGTCCAACATCAACCACGCCGAACTGGAGCCGATGATCATCGGCCGCAACTTCCTCACCAAGATCAACGCCAATATCGGCAACTCCGCCGTCACCTCCTCGGTGGAAGAGGAAATCGAAAAGATGGTGTGGGCGATCCGCTGGGGCGCCGACACGGTGATGGATCTGTCGACCGGCCGCAACATCCACAACACGCGCGAATGGATCCTGCGCAATTCGCCGGTGCCGATCGGCACCGTGCCGATCTACCAGGCGCTGGAGAAGGTCGACGGCGATCCGGTCAAGCTGGACTGGGATGTGTACCGCGATACGCTTATCGAGCAGTGCGAACAGGGCGTCGACTATTTCACCATCCATGCCGGCGTGCGGCTCGGCTACATCCACCTCACGGCGAACCGCGTCACTGGCATCGTCTCGCGCGGCGGCTCGATCATGGCCAAGTGGTGCCTGTCGCGCCACAAGGAGAGCTTCCTGTACGAGCGCTTCGACGAGATCTGCGACATCATGCGCCGCTACGACGTGTCGTTCTCGCTCGGCGACGGGTTGCGCCCCGGCTCGATCGCCGACGCCAACGACCGCGCGCAGTTCGCCGAGCTGGAGACGCTGGGCGAGCTCACCAAGGTGGCCTGGGACAAGGGCTGCCAGGTGATGATCGAAGGCCCCGGCCACGTGCCGATGCACAAGATCAAGGTCAACGTCGAGAAGCAGCTCAAGGAATGCGGCGAGGCGCCGTTCTACACGCTCGGCCCGCTGACCACCGACATCGCGCCCGGCTACGACCACATCACGTCTGCCATCGGCGCCGCCATGATCGGCTGGTTCGGCACGGCGATGCTCTGCTACGTGACGCCGAAGGAACATCTCGGCCTGCCCGACCGCGACGACGTCAAGGAAGGCGTGATCGCCTACAAGATCGCCGCGCACGCGGCCGACCTCGCCAAGGGTCACCCGGCCGCGCAACTGCGCGACGATGCGCTCTCGCGCGCGCGCTTCGAGTTCAGGTGGCAGGACCAGTTCAACCTCGGGCTCGATCCGGAGACGGCGCAGCAATATCACGACGAGACGCTGCCCAAGGAAGCGCACAAGGTGGCGCATTTCTGCTCCATGTGCGGGCCGAAGTTTTGCTCGATGAAGATCACCGCCGACGTGCGCGAATATGCCGAAGGCCTGACCGACAACGAGAAGGCCGCGCTCTACCCCGACGCCGCGCAGCAGGGCATGTCCGCCGAAGCCTTGGCGAAGGCGGGCATGGCGGAGATGTCGGAGAAATTCCGGCAGATGGGGGAGCAGGTGTATGTGGAGGCGGGGAAGGTGAAGGAGGGGAATTGAGCCATACGAGAGGCAATCACCTTCAATGCCGCACCGGGCTCGACTTGGTAATTTCCCTATCTTGATGAGCGCCGCTGTTCGCGGTCATCAACCAAAACGGCAGCCCTGCTTGGGCCACGATTACAAGACGGGCTACTTCGCATTAGCCGCGGCGAGACCTTCGCCTATCCGGATAATCCCATCCGCCTCGGAACACATCGTCTCCGGACGGGCCAACTAACCGGTGATGAACCTCGATTATCATACGACCTGGCATTGGCGGGGTATTAGTCGCTGACTTCTTCCTACCCTTGGACGAGCCCTTTTTTGCTTTCGATGCCTTCTTCGTCTTCTTCGCCATGAAAATTCTCCATCGGCTACGGAGATGGGATAAGCTGGAGTTCTCGGCTCTTGAGCTGATCGATCGCCAGGACGGCCAGCGCCTCGGAAGGCGTACCGCCACCTATGACTCGCCTTCCCACGACCATTGCAGTTATGGGCGGACGACGACGCCCAGCCGTGGGCCCACGCGCGATTGCTGCACCACGCTGAGGCGAGAACAGGTACGCTCGGAGCGGATCGAGAGCCACGACGCCGCTGGGAGCAATCGCGAGTGCGACCGTGACTTGGTGCATATCCATTCGTTTCACGTCGGCAGTCAGCTGGGCGTTAAGGAGTTCAAATACATGATCACCCGGCGTGAACTCAATTCTAGGAGTCGCGGAAGCGTTGATCGTCGTTGTGAACGTCAATTCGTCCGCCATAGTGGGTGGGCCTCCGACTCCCGGCTTGGCTTCCTTAGCACTTGCACCCAGGTTTCCGAATATCGTCAACCGAATAAAATCCCTGGCTAGTTTGTCGACGCCGATGCGACCGGCGATGGGATAGATATGGTTGGCCCGGACGATATGCCCGTCGCAATAACGCCGACCGGCCTTTTTGTTCGTGTTCAGCTCAGTTAGCAAACCGCGAAACGTATCAGTTACCGTAAAGATACGGTTGTTGCTTCGCTTCCGCCTGAGGCCGGTGCCAAGTTTGAGCTTGAACATTGAACGCGTAAACATCTGCAGAAAGTCAGCATCCGCAACGAAATCGTTGTCTTCCGTCATCGTGAGCGCAAAACTGTACGCAGTGCCTACGGAATAAAGCACATTAATTACCGATTGCGTCTTAGGTGCCCCTTTGAAGAGGTCGGGGAGAAAGGGGCTAATCGAATTGGGATCTTGCTCGTATTTCTTTGCAAGTTTTCTCGCGAGCGGATTTCCGGGGCTGTTGGGATAATCCTTGCCTTGATCGTCAAGAAAATCGAGCAGCAAGCTAATGGCAGCGTTGCGGGTCTCACACCGAATTTGTTTGACAATATCCAACGTATCGACTCCGGTCACATCCTCCGGCACCGGATGAATGGCGCAACCCGAGAACAAGGACATCGCTGCGAAGGCGGCAATACGTTTGATTTTCATCGCTCAAGCCTGCGAGGCGCGTAGCGAAATCGGGTCCGGCCTCGCCGCAAAGTGCTCCGCATTGCGCTGCGCTCCCGACGGGCGACGGGGATCATCGCCATGATGGGTTCGTGTGGCGCGGCCGTCCCGCTACGGCTTATTTCGGGGGAACGTCGATTTTCTCACTTTTTGTCGCCCCGATAACTTCGACGCCTTTCTTTCCAAGCACGTGACTGATTTCGATCGTAATGACGTAGAGAGCCGCCGCCGGCAATCCGATACCGGATTGAATGCCGATGACTTCGATGCCCCAGTAGTCAGGCCGCTGGATGTAAATTAATGGGCTGAGTTCGACCCGCATTGTAATCCACGGCTTCGTGCCGCGAACGGTCAAAAACCACGTGTTCGCATTTATGCCTGGCACCACCTCGGCACTGTCGAAACTGATGCGGCGGTAATCCGGAACCGCACTCTCCTCGCATCTCCCGCATTCCACTTCGCTCCGTGCACGCTACGGGCTGACTACGCATCCGCTACTTCCCCGCCGCCTTCCGCAGAGCCTGATTGATCCGCTCCTGCCAGTCCGGTCCGTCGGCCTGGAAGAAATCCAGCACGTCGCCGTCGATGCGCAGCGTCACTATCTCCATGGCACTTCAGCTTTGGAGTAACGATTTAGCGTCTAAGCGGACGGAAACCGAGTCTTGAACAACATTTTCAATTCCTTAGAATACAACTTCCACCCATGATCTTCGTCTTCGGCCAAGAAAAATTTCGAATGCAAATAGTCCTCGTGACACTCCATCTCAGATAACACCACTTCTCGCCAAATTTCGTCATTTTGGAATACCTCGATGATCTCCTCGCAGGCATTTAGCATGACTGCCACAAACCACCGATATTTATAGTCCTGTAATATCTTCTGACCGCGCTCGTCTGGCGATGCAAGCTCAGGGTATTCGACTGCAAGCTTCAAGTAATCGCGGTAAATCTCTTTTGTCGTAGCTTCGCGCTGCGATTGCTGAGCAGTACGAATTTGTAGGTAAGCGAAGAGCAAGGCAACCAAGGCCGTAATACTTAGCAAGAGCTCGGCAAAGGCTCCCAATTTTTCGGCACTATCCCAGACCCACGTCATTGTTCGGCACCTTTAAAAATTTCTCTATTTCCCGCCGCCTCCCGCAGCGCCGCGCTAAACCGCTCCAGCTAGCCCGGCACGTCGGCTTCACAAAAAATCTAGCCCTCAGGGCGGAATGACAAAGCGTAATCCGTCATTGTGCTTCCATCAAGATGGCGAGTTACGCCTCGCCCCCCGCTTTCGCAGGAACATAACTCGTCCGCCCTCCGCTCCGCATCGCCCCCGCCGCCAGGGGCGCAACCGGCCCCGGTAACCGATCGTCAAGCCAGGCCTGCTAGGACCCGCGCCAGAGGGAGCGTCCGATGAGCGCGCAACAGTCGGCGACGCCAAGGCAAATGTATTTTTACGGCGCGCTGGCCGCCGCCGCCGGGCTTTATTTCATGCTGGTCGGGTTCGGGGTCTTGGCGACGCCGGGCGGCCCCCGCAACCTGCACGCCCCGCTCTGGGTCGTGCAGCTCGTAGGACTGATCTTCGTCCTCGCCGGCGCGGCCATTGTCATTCAGGCAATGGGCCATTCCAATGCCAGCGGCGAACTGCCCGCCGACGCGCCGCCGTGGATGCGCGCGGCGCAGTATTTCATCGGCGTGGCGGTCTTTGCCTGCTTCGCGCTGATCGGAAGCTGGATCACCATCGGCGGCGAGTCGCGCCAGTTTTCCGGCGGCATCCCGTTCGTCAGCCACTTGACCAACGTGTCGCTCGCCCGCGTCATGTTCGGATTGGGCGCAGCGATCTGCTGGATCGCCACCATCGCGTTCGCGGTGTCGGGCGCGCGCAAGCTGCGCGCGCGCGGCAAGAGCTGACGCCGCCAACCCGCCGGGCGGATGAGCCAAGCGTAGCCCGCCATTTCTCGTCGCCGGTGCAATACCCGCCGCTATTGCGCCCTGCGGACTAGAGCCTCCACCCCGAGGCCGGTCCGCGGGTAAACCGTGTGCCGGGCACCCACGACTTACCGAGGCAATGCCAAGACGCAGATGGCCGGGACAAGTACGCGAAGACGGCCTGCGGCCTTTCGCCCGGCCACGGCGGATAATATCCTGTGAACGCCGGCCGTTGGCACTTGCTGGCACTTGTCCGCACTTTGGGGTGCAATCACCATGAAGCCGTTTTCTGCAATCGTCCTCGGCGCGACCATTCTCCTCGCGCCGCTCTTCGCGCTCTCCCTGGCGGACCGCGCCGCCGCCGAGACACCGCCGGAAACCGCAAAACTCAACGCCTATGTCGGCTGCATCAACCGGCTGTCGGAGCGCGCCTATCAGTCGCGCTCGCGCTATTTCAGCTGGGTCGGCAAAAAAGGCCCGACCGGCCGGGAGCGCATCATCTACGGCACCTATACGATCTACGACACCGCCGACTGCCAGAAGAAGATCAGCCAGGCCAATTTCTTGGCGCCGCGCGACGCCGCGCTCGAAGCCGCCGCCTCGGCTTACGCCGCGGCCGTGAGCGCGCTGGCGCCGCTGCTCAAGGAGGCCGACGACTATTATACCCAGCAGGACTACAAGGACGACAAGATGCGCAAGGGCCGCGCCCTGCATCCCCGTCTCGTCGCCGCCTGGGATGCGTTCGCGCGCGCCGACCAGACGCTGCGCGGCGAAGTCGAGGCCATCAACGACAAACGCAAGGCCGCGAAGCTCGCCGAGATCGAGAAGAGCGAAGGCCGCATGGCGCGCTACTACGTCGAGGCGCTGATGATCCAGGCCAAGCGCGTGCTGCGCACGCAGGAGATGGCGAAACCCGACATCGCCGCGATCACGCGCACGCTCAATGACTACGAAACCACCGTCAAGGCGGCCGAGAAATTTTCAGGCAACGGCATCGGCGACCGCAGCAAGATCGGCTCGATGTTTATCGGCAACGCCAAGTCGTTCCTGGTCACGGCCAAGCAACTGATGCGCCGGGTTCGCGATCATGTGCCATACAGTTCCGGCGACAAAATGATGCTGCGCTCGGGCGGCGGCTGGATGGTCGAGGGCTCCCCGCCGCGGCTGCTGCGCGACTACAATCAGCTGATCGACGCCTACAATCGCGGCGCCAGGATCTAGCGGCGTAACGTAACGCCTTGAAAACTCTCTCGGCCGCATGCCGAGGCGCGCGCCACCAGTTGCGCGTCTCTAAGCATGAAGCCGCCCATCCCGCGGGACGGGCGCCGCACGCCCTCCTCGGGATGAGGCGGATGACGGCTGAACGCCTCGCTCTTGCCCCGCGGAAAATCCCCCCTACATCTTCATGGATGTGACTCGCGCGCGGCGGGGCGACAAAGCACGCCCACGCCGGACCGGGCCTCATCCTTCGAGATCGCCGCTGCGCGGCCTCCTCAGGATGAGGAGAAAAAATAATGAGGGGAAACTCGCCATGTGGTCAGCCTTCGCCCGCCAGATCGCCGCCTATGCCATCACCCGGCGCGGCAAAAAGCTGTTCGCCTTCCTCGGCGCCATGCTTTTGTGTTTCGCCACCACGCTGCTGATCGATATGCAGCTGCCCCTGACCGCCGGCTTCACCGGCGTGCTGGCGGCGGCCGCGGTCGGCGCCTTCTGCGTGCAGCACGTCAAGCTCAAGCGCCGCGGACGCGAACGGCAACAGCGCAACGCCGAAGACGCCATCCGGCGCGCCGCGCGCGCGCAAGCGCGCAGCGAAAAAATCGGCGAGACCAGGGCCGCGTTCAGCGGCGCCGTCAGCAAGGCCGCGCGGGCGGTGTCCGACGCCATGTCAGGCACGGTGCGGTTTTTCGCGGACGCCGCCGCCGAGATGACGCAGGAGGTGTCGGACGCCTATAGCGACACCAAACGCACCGTCAGCGGCGCGGTCGACACCACCGCGCAGGCCGTGTCCAGCGGCGCGGCGGGCCTCATGCAGGCCGGTCGCGATGTGCTCGCCAGAAGCTTGGCGTGGTTCCGCCGCGAGGATGACGCGCCGCGCGCACCGGCCATGCTGCGCGAACAGCGGCTCGCCGGCCCGCACGCCATCCCGCGCATCGCCCCGCCGGCCGAATTGCATTAGGCAAAGTCGCCGACGCGGGGACGAGCGCACCGCATTGACCGCCCCCACGGACCCCGCCATCGCGCAGGCCTATCGGGTATTCGCGCGTTACCGCGCGGGCGCCGGCCTGGATTTTGCCGCCCAGCCGGGCCTGCGCGAGCCGGAGCGGGAGCGGCTGCGCCGCGTGCTGACGACGACGCCGTTGCGCGACCTGCCATCCGACGCGATCGAAGCCTATTTCGACTATATCGACGCGGCGCATGATGACGGCGCATTCCGCGCCGACGAAGTCCGCTATTTTCTGCCACGCGCGCTCGAACTGCTGGCGCATGAGGGCCGCGCCGCCCGGTCGTGGCTGCGGGATTGTCTCGATCGCAGCTTGGCGCGCGCCGCCGTCCGTACGGCGTGGCCGGCCGACGAAGTGGAAGCCATCGCGCGCGTGTTCGGCGCGGACGAATTGCCGTAGCAAGCAAGGAGCGCATTCAGGGGCGAAAGCCGCGCCCGCGCCTCCCCTACGGCTTCAACCCCGCAATATACACCGCGATGTCCGCCGCCTCCCGCCGCGCCGGCGCGAAATTCATCTTCGGATGCGGGCCGGCGATTGCCGCGGCGATCCGGTCGGCATCGAAGCCGTATTTGCGGCCGATCACGTCGAACGGCGGCGCGTTGGCGACTTCGTTGCGCGCGTGCGGCGCGATGGCGTGGCAGGCCGCGCAATGATCCTGCGCCAGGCGCTGGCCGTGCGCGGCGTCGGCGGCCGGCGCGCGCAGCGTCGCGCCAAAGACGAACAGCGCGATCACGGCGAGAAACACAAGCACGCGGAACCAGCAAACGCCGTTGACGGCGCACGCCAGCCCGGCCTCGCTGCGGGACTCTTGGGTAGGTGCTCGTGCCATGGCGATCTTTATACCACGCCCACATCGGCGAAATTTGGGCGCTGTGATATGGCTTGGCGGCGTCCCGCCCACGCCCGAACGAATGAGACAACCATGCGCCGCATCGTGACGTTTGCCTTGTTCATCGCCCTCGTGCTCGGCGGCGGCATCCTGATCGGCGTGCTGACGCCGCCGGACCAATGGTACGCCGCCCTCGCCAAGCCGCCGTTCAACCCGCCGGGCTGGATCTTCGCGCCGGCCTGGACGCTGCTCTATATCCTGATCGCCGTCGCCGGCTGGCGCACCTGGCAGCGCGGCCCGCGCAGTGCCGCCATGGCGGTCTGGTGCGTCCAGCTCGCGCTCAATTTTCTCTGGTCGCCGGTGTTTTTCGGCGCGCACCGTCCCGGCGCCGCGCTTTTCGTGGTGGCAGCGCTGCTGGCGACGATCCTCGCCTTTATCGCGATGCGCTGGCCGCGCGACCGCATCGCCGCGCTGTGTTTCACGCCCTATGCGGCCTGGGTGGCGTTCGCCACGCTGCTCAACGGCGCGATCTGGGTTCTCTACTGAACCGCCTGTGACGGCAGACGGGAAACAGCGCCTTCGCCTTTAAATCGCTCCTGAAAATAATAGGAATAAAATCTATATTTCCGCCACACTCGCCCGCTATACCCTTTGCCATCCCGTCCCTCGCGACGAGGGGTGTCTGATCAGCATCTTCAGATGCGGGACGGGGAGCGGTGGCCGGGCGATGACGCATGCCCGCGTGCCGGGCACGCACGCAATTCACGACCGGCGCGCAACCTGTTCTTAACACTGCGCGGCGCCCCGCCCTGGACTTCGCGCGCGCCTTCCAACAAGCTCCGGACGAAACAGGTTTTCACAACAGGGGGCATCCTGATGTTTGCATTTACCGCGCGCGCCGCCGCCGTCCTCGCCAGCTTGTTTCTCGCCGCCGCGCCCGCCGTGGCGCAAGGCACCGCCGGGGAACGCTCGGCCTGCATGGGCGACGCCTTCCGCTTCTGCGCCGGCGACATTCCCGACGTGTCCAAGATCGAATCCTGCCTGGACAGCAAGAAAGCCGAGCTCACGCCGGCTTGCCGGGCGGAGTTCAAGCCGACGCAGGCCAAGAAGACCAAGCTGAAGACCGAGCATTTCCGCTAGCGCAATGCCGCAAAGGAAAAAGCCCATGCTTGCCCGCACCCGCATCATGGCGCTGGCGGCGCTCGCCGCTTGCGCGGTTTTGCATCCGGCCGCCGCGCGCGATACCGCCGCGAAGGACACGGCAAAGCCCGGCTATCCGGCCGTGCCGTTGCTCTCGACCGGCAAGACCATCGTCGGCGAGACCATCCACTATCCGAAAGGCGCCGCGCATGTCACCGCGGCCATCGTCACGCTGGCGCCGGGCGGCCGCACCATCCTGCACAAGCACGGCGTGCCGCTGTTCGCCTACATCCTCGCTGGCGAATTGACCGTGAACTACGGCAACCACGGCACGCGCACCTACAAGCCGGGGCAAGCCTTCATGGAGGCGATGGACGTCGCGCATTTCGGCATCAACAAGGGCGCGCAGCCGGTGCGCATCCTGGCGGTTTATATGGGCGCGGCCGGCGCCAAGGACGTCGTCCCGGTCAAATAGCGCCGCGCCGCCAGCCGCTCACTTCACCGAAATTGCCAGGCCATTGAGGTCCGCGCTGACGATCGCGCCGACCGAAGAGCCGGTGAGCGCGAGCACCGCGCCGTGCTGGTTGGTCAGCACGATCGCCTGCGCGCCGCGGCCGACCGCCGCGCCGACGTTGCCCGCGGCATACACGCCGGCGACATCCGACGGGCGGCTGATGTGGCTGACGGTGCCGTGGAAGCGGGTCTCCGAGGCGCCGAACGTGAACCCGTAGCTGATGCCGCCGATCGAGAGCCGGTAGTTGCGGCCATGGAATGTGAGCGTGCCGCTGCCGCCCGAGCCGCCGACAATGAAGCCGGCTTTGATCACGCTGAAGCGGATGGTGCCGCTGTCGGCGCGCGCGGCCGAAGCAAAGGCGACGCCGGCAAGCGCCACCAGCGCGATCAAGGCGGTACGAAATCCGGACGAGGCTCGCATGGCGTTTCTCCCTTGAGGCATTGTGAGGGCTTGAGCGAATCGGCCCTGGCTGCGCGCACCATACTGTGCAAGCGGCCGGCCGCCTATGCGTCGCCGCCCGGCGCGCCGCCGATGGAACCCGTCAGAGGCCCAGTAGCAAGGCAAGAACGACGAGCATGACCGCGATCGAACCGGTCGAGGCCGCGTGGCGCCAGAGCCGCAATTGAAGGGCAAGCGGCAGCGAGGGCGCCGCCCAGTCGGCGGTATGGGTGCCCCAGACGGCGAGAAAGCCGCCGCTCGCCGCGACCATGCCGAGGTCGCGCACCCCGACGCCCGCGCGCGCGGCTAGCGCGGCGACAAGGTCGTAGAAGAACGCGCTTTCCAGCACGGTCGCCAGCGCGCGTTCCTCGAACAGGAAGATCAACGCACCGTTGCGGCGGTGCAAGACATAAGCGCGCTGCATCATCGTCATGCCGAGGCTGCCATAGGCTTCCAGCCGGGTCTCGATCGCCTCGATGTCGCCATAGGGAACGATGAGGTGCTGCGCCGGCGGCCGGTGGATGAGCGAGCGTCCGGCCGGCAGATCGAGCGTCACGGCGTCGGCGTCGAGCACGACGCGCAGGCCCCAGCGGCCGCGCAGGTCGCGTCCCACATAGCCGGTCAAACCGGCCATGAAACAGGCGAGCGCGGCGCAGACCAGACCCACCGTCCAATTCAAGCGCAAAATTAGGACGGCCACCGCGATCAGGAATGCGCTGAGGACCGCGAGCAGAGCCACGGCAAAGAGCGGGCCGAGACGCGCCCCCAACGGCAGGCGGAACTCCCATCGCCCCGCCGCCGAAGCCTCGGCGAGGGATCTACGTCCCACTCGCCTTCCTCAGCGCCGCGTTGATGCGCTCCTGCCAGCCCGGCCCGTCGGCCTGGAAATAATCGAGCACGTCGCGGTCGATGCGCAGCGTCACCTGCTCCTTGGCGCCGGGCACGGACGGCGCCGCCACCGGCAAATCCGCCGGCCTGGTGGTCGCGGCCTTGAAGGCTTTTTCGGCTGCGCTGCGCGCGTCGGGGGGCATCGGGCGTCGGGCCATGCGCGGCTTATAGCATAGGGCGGCGCGCCGGGCTTGCTCAGACCTGCCGCCGCGCCCGCGCTTTCGGCCCGGGCCCGCGCAAATAGTGCCGCTCGGGCCGGAAGCGGTCGACCAGGCGGCCCCACAGTGCCTGCCAGGCCTCGCTCGGCGCGTCGATGAGCGGCAGCTTCACGCGCAGCAATCGCGGCATGATCTTCTCCCGCGTCAATGCAGCGGTCCCATGACGGCCGTGAACGGCAGCGCGAAAAGCTGCTCGCCGAGATCGTCGCTGATGTGCAGCATCCAGTCGCGCCAATCCTCCGGGCCGGGTAAAGCGAGCAGCTCGCGCACGACCAGCGCGGCCTGCTCATGCGCCTCGCTCATATCGGCGACGTCGGCACCACCGTAGTTCAACAGCACTTGTTCGGTGCAGGAGCAGTGGAAATAGACGTGCGGCATTTGCGGGCCTTTCGCGCTCAACCGGCGAATTCGCCGCATTGCTAATTCCGCAGGCGGTAGCGAAACATTCAGATGATGTCCACAAGGAAAGACCCGAAGCCACACCGCGCTACCGCAGCAGCGCGAATTCGCGAGGCATCAGCGGCCTTTCGGCATCATACAATGCGGCCGGTTAGGCTGCCATTTGCCTTGTCGTCCAATCGTCACGACAGCGGCCGCCATATCCGCCGCCTCGACGAATTCCGGCGCGCGCACTTTGACGGCTTCCCCGATTCGCCGTCATACTCGCGGGCACCATGAGACGCTGGCTTACATTGCCCGCCGCCCTCTTCGGTCTTACGGCGTCCGTCGCCGCGTCGGCGCAGGCGCCGACGGCCTACGTCGTCGCCATGGCGCAGCACTTCGTGCAGGACCGGCTGATGACCGCCATGAAGGAGCACTATCACATCGAGTTCGACCAGTCGTTCGTCTACTCGCAGCCGCGCAAGACGCTTTGGGTCGTGGTCGGCGGTTACGTCTCGGACCAGAACGACTTCAACAGCTTCACCGCCGCGGTGAAGCTCGATTGTCCCGAGTTTCAGCAGGTCACATGCTGGTCGCTGGAGAAGCTGTCGATCAACGGCAAGATCGTGCTGGATCGAAAGCGGATCTGACAAAGCATCCGAACAGAATGCAATCGCTTGCCGAAGCGTACCCACTGGTCGCGTGGTGATCCGCGCCGCGGTTGGCGTCAATAGCCTCGGGTGCGGCGATCGTAATCTTGGACGGTCGCGTTGAAATTGTCTTCCACCTGCCGGCCCTCTCGCCGATGGCACTCCAAATAATCTTCCATGGAGCGCTTATAAGTTTCCATTTCCCCTTTGCACCGCGCGATGGAATCCGGCGTATCGATCCTGTTGTAGGTCGTCGCACAAAAGGGGATTTCCGGCCTGGCGCAAGCCGCCTGGCCGGACTCGATCGGAACGACAGACAAGACGATTGCGGGGATCAGGTATCTCAGCATCGCTCACTCCCAGGTCGCACCCCATCATGAAGGGCCGGGCCATTGACGTAAAGACAGCCTAACGCCCCTTTTTGGCGTAATAACGGAGCATCGCGCCTTTCGCCCCTGCAATGACCACAAGATGCGCGGCGCTTCAATCCGCCTCATCGTGAGGGCCCACCGCTGGCGACGCCTTGAAAGCGGGCCGTCCGTCCGGGAAACCTCATGGTCCGAGACACGCGGCGGAGTCTACCAGCAGGCCGCGCTCCCGACCACGAGAACTAAGCCTCTACTGCTGAGAAAAACCTCATGGCCGCCGCCTTTAGCGCCTTGCCATATAGCAATTCTTTAAGAGAGCCCGTCCAGAATTCGGCCGCGGTGCGGTCGCTTCCGGGCCATCCGCCATCAATTCACTTCGGGAAGCGGTTGTGCGGACATAGAGGTAACGGCGATGAAAGGACTATCACAAGACAGCATCTTGTCACGGATCAATGACCTGCTGGCGAGCCGGATCACCATGCTGGTTAGTTCGATCTGGGCGTTCTACGCCTTCGTGATCTTCGGGCTCACGCCGCTCATGTGGCCGGGATACGAGGAGAAAATCCTTTATTGGTCGAACTTCCTGCAACTCATCTTTCTCCCGGCGATCACCGTCGGCACGGCAATCCTCAACCGCGGCGCGCAGGCGCAGGCAGCGGAAGATCACGAAACCATTCGACGGCAGTTCGCCTTGCTGCAAGAAGCTCACGATGTGCTCGGCAAGTCACTGCACGAGATCGGCCTCGGCATGAGACAACTGCTGTTGAATTCCCGTCAGGACGGCGCCTCCGCACGGCACGCGACCGGGGATTCCGGCGACACGGGGTCGACGGCTTAATGTCGAGTGGCATTGATCTGCGTCGAACCCCGGCAGCCCGTTTCAAGGCGCATCACGCCGAGTCCCCGCCCACACCAAAAATATTCCGTGGCGGCATACGCGTCACTCTTGCGCCTTAAAATTTCCCCTCACCGCTTGAACAACCCCATGATCTCCGCCTTCGCCAGCGTGGCGAAGTGCAAATTGAAGCCGACCACCGCCGCTGAGGTGTCGGCTTTCACCGGCAGGTTCTCGGCGTCAACGGCAAACACCGTGAACAGATAGCGGTGGGGGTGGTCGCCCTCCGGCGGGCATGGTCCGCCATAGCCGGGGGCGCCAAAATCGGTGCGCGTCTGCAGCGCACCCGCCGGCAGCTTGCCGCCGGCGTTGCCGGCGCCGGCCGCCAGTTCCGTCACATTGGTCGGGATGTTTACGACCAGCCAGTGCCAGAAGCCCGAGCCGGTCGGCGCGTCGGGATCGAAGCAGGTCACCGCGTAGCTCAGGGTGCCTTCGGGCGCACCCGACCATTTCAGATGCGGCGACTTGTTGCCGCCGGCGCAGCCGAAGCCGAAATCGGCCGACAGGATGAAATCCTTGGCCAAATAGTCGCCGTCCTTGAAGCTGTCGCTGCCGACTGCGAAGGCCATTTAACGTCTCCTTCAGGTCCTAGAACGCATAAAGCCTAGTCCGGTTCAGCCAAATCACAATGGGCTCCCGAGCGATGAACGCCATCCTGTCCGTGAACCCGTTCGATGCCGCGGTTTATCTCTGCCTGTTCGTGGCCGTCGTCATGGGCTTCGTGTCGGGGATGCTGCGCAGCCTGGCGACGATTTTCGGCTATGTTGCGGCGATGGGTATCGCGGTGGCGGCGGCTCCACGCGTCGCCTCGGCCGCCACCACGCAATTCAACATGCCGCCAGCGCAAGCCTGGCTGGTGTTCGTCGCCATTTTTATCGTGGTCGGCATGCTGCTCAGCGCGCTGCTGCGCTTCGCCGTCGGCGAAATGGTCGGCCCCAAGGTCAGCATTCCCGATCGCGTGGCCGGCGCGCTGCTCGGCGCCGTCCGCGTCGGCCTACTGGCGGTGTTGCTGGTGCTCGTGTTCGACCGCATCATTCCGCCCGGCCGCGAGCCGGCCTTCCTGATCGGATCGCAATGGCGGCCGGTGCTGTCGAAGGCTGGACAGCAGGGCCTGCAATCCTTGCCGCCCGAAGTCGAGGCCACCATCGACCGCTTGAAACGCGCGCGCAGGCTTTGACCGGCGCGCCTTTCACGAAATCCTGATCGCGCATTGAACGCGCGCGGGCGCGGTCCGCGCTAAGCTGGCGCCATGTCATCTTTCGCCCGCGCACTGTCGCTCGCTCTCGCCGCCCTGATGCTGGCAGCATTCTCCGCGCACGCCGCCGAACCGGTCACGCTCACGGCCGCCGACGGCGTCAAGGTCTTCGCCACGTATTATGGCGCCGACGATAAATCGAAACCCATCGTGCTGCTGTTCCACATGGCCGGCGCCAATGGCGGCGAGTACGCCACCATCGCGCCGCGGCTGAACGCGCTCGGCTTCAACGCACTGGCCCTCGACCAGCGCTCGGGTGGCCGGGCCTTCGGCCGCGCCAACAAGACGGTCACGGCGCTCGGGCGCAGCACGGCGTACCGCGCCGCCCTCGCCGACCTGCAGGCCGCGCTCGATTGGGCGCGCGCCAACCATGCGGCCAAGGTCGTCGTCTGCGGCTCGAGCTATTCCGCGTCTCTGGTATTCCTGCTGGCAGCGAACAATCCCGGCAAGATCGCCGGCCTGATGGCCTTCTCGCCGGGCGAATATCTCGGCGGCGCACACACGGTGAAAAACGCCGCGGCCAAACTGAAAGACATTGCAGTGTTCGTTTCCTCGGCCAGCGACGCGGGCGAGATCGCCGTCGCCCGCGCTATCGTCGGCGCGGTGCCGGCAAGCACGAAAACGCAATTCGTGCCCAAGCACGCGCCGCACGGCGCCTCGGCGCTGCGCGCCGACGGCAATCCCGCCGGCTACAAGCAGGCATGGGCGGCGGTCGAGGCCTACCTCGCCGAACTGCGGTAAAGTCGCCGCTTCATTACGCCGCCGCCGCCAGCACGACCCAGGCCACGTCGAGAACAAGCAGCAGGCGCGCCCAATTGTTGGTCAGCAGCCGCGCCAGCTTCTCGCGCGCGCTCACCGCGTCGTCGAACAGCGGCGGGATGACCTCCCAATTCCAGGCATAGCGCCGCCGCGGTCCAACCACGACATTGTACAGCATGATCAGCACGAAGCCGGTCAGCATCACCAGATAGATACCGGTGCTGCCGTGGTAGGCGCCAAAGCGCCCGGCCGTGATGATGATTTGGTCGCGCAGCGGCTGCGGGCCGACGATCAGCCCGGCGACGCCGATCAGGATCGGCATCGCAATTCCCATCACCAGCAGCGCATAGAGTGCCGCGCCGGCGAGCCGCCGGCCCGTCGGGCTTGATGGATCCGAAATCGCTTGCATGAACTGAACCTCATGTTGCTTAGACATTGGTCGCGCCCGGGCGACAAAAGGTTCAAATGGGCCGGGCGCGCGCCGGCCGGCGTTGTCTCACGGGCGTGGGGGCCAGCGATCTAATAGTCCAGGATATCGTCGTCGGTAATCAATCCGTCGGCGGCGTCGTCAATATCCTCGATCTGGCGTTCCGGCGAGACGCCGGACGGCGGCACGACGTCGGGCTGCTGGAGCCGCGCCGTGGCCATGTCGCGATAGGTCTTCATGGCGTCCTCGTTGCCGAGGAAGACGCATTTGCAGAGTTCGGGATCGACATACATGTAATAAGCGCGTCCGGCCTTCCTGCGGCGGATGAATTTACGCGCCGGCACGGTGCGCAGGCGTGCGATCTGCGCCGGTGTGTCCGCCACGCGGGCAATAAATCCGGAGTCCCTGAGATGCATGTCGATCGCTTCCTGTCCCGCCGCGCCGGGATCGCAGAAGAAACCGAAAATCAACAACGCCAACAGATTTGCTTTGTTCGCTCGCATCGACTGTTTGCCCCATGGACCGCAGTCAAGAAAGTCCCACTCCGGTGCCGCCAAGGCAAGCCCGCGAAATGCTATTGGCGGGCCTTTCGTCGCAATGAACCGTTTCCAGCCGGCCGGCGACGAAGGCCCATGACCCGAACAATGGAGTATGACAATGCTGGCTGAAATCTTCCTCTTGAAGCTGGAAACCCTGCTGCGCGAGACCCCGGCGAAGTCCGCGACGGCGAGCAACCCGCGCCTTGTGCCCATTGCGCTGCCGCGCAAATAGGCTCCGCGGCAAGCAGGGATCGCCGTGAGCCAGATTAGCGCCGCCCGCAGGCCTAAAGCTTTGCGGCGCGGCGCCATCGAATGCGAAAGAATTTTCCCCGCGCGTCCGGCAGCGCACTCAAGGTGAGGTCGTCGCCGATGATCGTCGCGCGCCGTACCTGCATGGTGCCGACAAGATTCGGATTGAGCGCCGCATAGATCGTGTGAAGCAAAAGGTCGCCTTTTAGCTCGTAGCGGCCCATGTAAGCGACCACACCCTCGGCCGCCGCGGCGCGTTCTGCCGCGCTGATGCCATCGAGGCTCATTGGATTCGTGCCGTCGCTGACGCGGGAGCGTTTCGCCGGCGTGTTGACGACGCCCATGAAGCCGTCCGACGTGTACATGATCTGCGAGGTGCGCGCGACGTCGGGTGTCACGCTGCCGTCGCCGCTCACAAATTCGCGGCCGAGCTCGCGCCAAGCACCGACGAGGTCCTCGCTACGCATCGCCGCCTCACTCCCACAACCCGTAGCTCGCCCATTTCTCTTCCGGGATTTCCGGACCGATGGTGTAGCTGAACGAGATCACCGTCATGTGGTCGGGCGCCGCGGCGCAGGTGTAGGACAGCGCGTACCATTTTTTGCGGCTGCGAAAGGCGCCGCCCTTCGCCACCACCGTGTGGTCGTGGATCTGCGCGTTCGAGCGCGCGCCGGCGACCGCGCGGTCGGGGCGGAACGGCTTGTGCTCCTTGCGGATCTGCTTCATCGCCTCGTAGTCGCAGACCTGCTCGAGCCGGTCGGCGGGTGCGAGCATGCGTAGGCTGCGCTGGAAGCGGGTGTCTTTGGCCGCGGCCGGGCTCACCAGGATGAGGGTTGCGCCGATCGTCAGTACGAGCCGCCGCATCCGCTACTCCCATACGCCATGGCTGAATTCCCCCCGTCCGTTTTTTACGCAAACGGTAGCTGGGGAAGCAAGCATCGATACCCGATTATCCCGAAGGAATTACGGCAAAATCGCGCTTTAAGTGTATTTCGGGTCGCGATCGAGCAATTCGATGGAAATGCCCTGCGGTCCGCGCAGGAAGCAGACCTTGATGCCGGGGCGCGGAATATTCGGTTCCTTGCTGAATTCGACGCCTTTGGCCTTGAGCTCTGCCGCGACGGCATCGATACCGGAGACCGCCAACCCGAAATGATCGAGCCCCTGATAAGGCGTCGTCGGCGGCGCATTGACGCCGTCGCCGGGCGCCACCGGCGCGATGAATATTTTGACACCGGCAAGCTTGACGTCGATGCGCGGCTTGCCCTGTTGCGTCGAGCGGATCACCTGCGCATCCAGCATGCGCTCGAACCATTGCGCGGTCGCCTCCGGATCGGGGCTGCGCAGGTGGAGATGATCCCAAGTGAGTTGCGGCATGGCGGTCTCCTGTTGTGGCGTGTGCGGCATTGTGGCCGTAAGCAGCCACCATGCGCAACGGGATAGCGGTTGCTCAGCGGGTGATGGCAGCTTGAACGGGCGCCGCGTTCTCGGCCTCGCGCGCGGCGAAAGCTGCCCGCACCGCCAGCACGAACAGCGGCAAAATAAACAGCGGGCCGTAGGTCAAGTGGGTGAGATGGGCGAGCGCCGCCGCCACCAGCGGCAGCACGAGGAACAGCGCCGAAGTGATCTGCAAGGCGCGCTCGGACGGGTAGACCTCGACCGGCTGCTGCCACATCCACGCCACCACCAGCGCGCCGAACACCAAATCGTAGTCCTGCAAATATGGCGTCGCCAAACAGGTGCCGAGCAGCAGCACCGCGTTCTTGATTCCGGCGGGCGCATCCTTGAACCACACCGCCGCGACAGCCACGCACGCGACGAGGCCGAACGCCGCCTGGATGATATAGGCGGTCTCGATCGAGGCGCCGAGCGGGCGCGCCGCCACGAACACCGAGACCATGCGGTGCACCACGCCGTTCTCCTCAAGAATGACGTGGCGCAGCACGGTAACGAGGCGGAAGTACTGCGCCCACAGATCGGGGCCGAACACCAGCACACTCAACGCCAATAGGCCGCCCGCCGTCGCGCCGGCCGCGATGAGCGTGCGCCATTTGCGCCCGGCGATGAACGCGACCGGCAGCAAGATCGCGAGTTGCGGCTTGTAGACCATCAGCCCGAACAGCACGCCGGCGAGATAGGGCCGCCGCTCGATCTGGCTCAAACCGCCGCCGAGCAGCGCCGCGGTCCAGGCGCCATTCTGTCCGCCGACCGCGTTGATCAGCACCGCGGGTGTCGCCAGCGCCAACAGCAGCGCGCCGCGCCCCGGCATCACCTGCTTGAGCACGCGGTAGAAGGCGTACCAGCCGGCGGCGAGCCACACGAACAGCGCCGGCACATACGGGATGAGCGCGAGCGGCGCGCTCAACAACAGCATCACCGGCGGATAGCTGTAATGATAACCGGTGAGCGTAGGGCCGGCGACGTTCTGCTGGAAGGCATGGAAGAGGTGAATGTCGTAGATCTCGGCGGCACGCCCGTGCAGCGTCAGGAAGGCGGCCGACCAGTAATTGATGAAGTCGTCGCCGAACGGCCGCCCGGCGGCGCCATTGGTCAGATGGTCCTGGGTCTGATGCCAGAGATCGAACAAATAGCCGAAGGCCGCCGCCGCCACGAAGCTGCGCGCCAAGGTGATCGCGACCGGGGGAACGCGGGCCGTCCGCATGGTGCGGATGTAACGGCGGCGCGGTTAGGATTGCGTTAAGTGGAGTTTAGCGTGCGCGTCCCGGCGCCATGGGCGGGCCTGACGCGGCCAAGGCGGTGACAAATTTGTGACAGGCTGCGCGCCGCCGAGTTGCCCACAAGCCGCACCAAATTGAGCGTTTTCCCGCTCCCGCGCCGAAAATATTTGCTAAACCGAATGCCGTCTGGAATCGAACGGAAAAGCCATGGCGCGCACTCCGATCTATGCGGCAGGCGGCATCGTGGTGCGCGGGCGGTCGCGCCTGCTGGTGGCGGTCGTCCAGCGCAGCAAGGACGGCGCCTGGGTTCTGCCGCGCGGCAAGCTCAAGCGCGACGAGAATCCACTCACCGGTGCGCGGCGCGAGGTGGTGGAAGAAACCGGCCACCGCGTGCGGGCGTACGAATTTCTCGGCGCCATGACCTACCGCGCGCGCGGCCGGCCCAAGGTGGTGCAATTCTGGCGCATGCAGGCCTACGAACGGCCGAGCCGCGACGTCACGAGCGACATCATCGCGGTCGACTGGCTGCCATTCGGCCAGGCGGTGCGGCGCTTGAGCTACCCGCTCGAGAAGCTGTTCCTGCAACACGCCGGCCGCCGCGCGCTCAAGCACCGCAAGCATCGCAAAAAGCGCAAGGCGCGCGCGCGGCGCAAGGCCAAGGCACCGGCGACGCGGCGGCGGTCGCAAAAAACACGCACGCGCAAGGCGCATCGCCGCACGCTGGCGCGCGCCGCCAAAACGCGCGCGCATCCGCGCCGAGCGCGGTCGAGCGTTCGCAGATCCGGACAGGTCTCAGCGCCGCGAATTGCCGCGGCCAAGCAGGCTACACCCAGCCGGAGCGCCGCGCCGAACAAGCGCCCGACCATGCTGCAACGCATGCTGCGCCTCGGGCGCTGAGCAGACCGCGCGCGCGATCTCGCCACATTCGCGCCGCAGGTATTAATCAAATCCAAATGAAGAATTATTTTCGGAATTCGCGCGCGGCCGTTCCGACGGCACGGTGTTCAGTACCCGTTCACGCTAAATGCGGAACGATCTGCACCCGCGCGGCGTTTTCTGCTCAGTCCAATCGCAGGAATCGCGCGGCAGCGCCGTTTATTCAATGCGATCAACTGACAGAGAGGTGTGCCATGAGAAAGACTCTGACAGCCATTGCAGCCGCCGCGACGCTCACGCTCGCCACCGTGGCCGCCCCGCAGCATGCCGAGGCGCGTAACGGCCGAATCGCCGCCGGCATTATTGGCGGGCTCGCCGTCGGCGCGCTGATCGGCGCGGCCGCCGCCAATGGGCCTTATGCCTACGCCCCAGGGCCCGCCTATTATTATACCGTCCACATTGCTACTGGAGCCGCGCGCGCTATTGGAACGGATGGCGCTGGCACTCACGGCGGGTGCGCGTCTGCCGCTAGCACGCGCAGTGAGCCTGAATTCAACGTGGGAAAGCCCGCATTCCGCAAGGTTCCGGGCTTTTCCTGTGGTAAACGGAACGCGCGATGCAAGAGGCCCATCACATTTCGGACATATTACGCCTGCCTCTTTCATCAGAAGCGGAACCGGCATAGAATTTGAACTTAGCCGTCGGCTCTGGCCGACCCCGACCTGGAGGAAATCTCATGAAGAAGGCCATGCTTGCCATCGCGGCGGCCGCCACCATCGCTGCGGGGACTTTGACCGCGCCTACACAAGCTGATGCCCGCTGCGTTGGCTGCGCGGTCGGAGCAGGCATTATCGGCGGATTGGCCCTCGGCGCCATTATCGCCGGCCAGCCGCGCGGCGGCTATGTGGTTTACGAGGGCTACGATGCGCCCTACCCGTACGCTTGCCGCCACGGCTATTGGGCGCGCCAGCGTCTGTACAACCGCAATGGCAATTTCGTCGGCTGGAGCAAGCCGCACTTCATCTGCCGTTAATCTTCGCGTAAGCGCCATGGGCGCATGATCCCCGCCGATCTTCATCGGCCCGAGGGATACCCATGAAACAGACCGTCATCGCGCTCGCCGCGGCCGCTTTGCTGGCCGCGGCGTTGCCGTCTTCAGCGCAGGCCCGTTGTCACGGCTGCGGCATCGCCGCCGGTGTGGTGGGCGGACTTGCCGCCGGCGCCATTCTCGGCTCCGCGCTTTCCGGCCCAGGTCCCGTCTACGCGGAACCGCCTCCGTCGCCCCCGTCCGCGGTTTACTACAACGATCCCTACGCGCCCGTCTGTCATGTCGAGCACCAACGCGTCTGGGTGCAAGGCTATGGCTGGCGTCATCGCCGCGTCGAAGTGTGCGACTAGCCTAAGCGCAGCATTCGAAATGCCGACGCCCGGCCGCCGCGCCGGGCGTTTGCTTTTTCCGGCGCCGCATCAGCGCCGCATGTGGTCGAGCACCGCCGCCGTCGGCCAGCAGTCGACCTTCAGCCGGTTCTTTTTCTGATAGGCGCCGAGCGCCGCGCGCGTGAGCATGCCGGCTTTGCCGTCGATCTTGTCGTGATAAAGCCCGAGCGCGGCGAGACGGCGCTGCATCGCCTCCACCGCCGTGGTCTTGAGCTGCTTATCCTTGCTCCACGGATGCTCAAAAGATTTCGCGCCGGCGATGCGGTCGCTCAGATGGCCGACGAACAGCACATAGAGATCCGAATAGTTGTATTCCTTCAGCACGTAGTAGTTTTTCGGCGTCAGGAAGCCGGGCCCGAAGGTGCCTTCCGGCAGCAGCAACGAAGCGGGAATGGCGAGCACGCGCGGCGGGAGCTTGCGGTTATAGGCCGGCACAAAACCGGCTTTCAGCCAATCGCCGATCGGCATGGTGTGGCTGGGTTCGGCCAGCGTGCAATCGACGTTCTTCGGCGCGCGCACCTCGATCGCCCAGGGCTCGCCGCGCTGCCAGCCCTTGCCGGCGAGTTGCTTGGCGGCGGAGGCGAGCGCGTCCGGCACCGAACGCCAGAGGTCGGCGCGGCCGTCGCCGTCGAAATCGACCGCGTATTTGTAGAACTCGGAAGGCAGAAACTGGGTCATGCCGATGGCGCCGCCCCAGGACGAGCGCATGAACCCGCGCGGCACGCCGTCCTGCAGCATCTTCAAGGCGTGCAGGAATTCGTTGCGGAAGAAATCCTTACGCTTGCCGACATAGGCCTGCGTCGCCAGCACGCGGATGGCGTCATGGTTGAGCGTGTAGCCGCCGTAGTCGGTCTCGCGCGCCCAGATCGCCAGCACGACATTGCCCGGCACGCCGAACGCTTTTTCGATGCGCGCGAGCACGTCACGATATTGCACGGCGAGCTTTTTGCCTTTCGCCGCCAAGCGGTCGAAGCTGCGCTCGCGCAGATAGTGTCCCGGCGTCTGCACGAATTCCGGCTGGCCGGGCGGCGGCTTTTGCGGCTTACCCCGAATGGCGAGATCGGGCAGCCGGTAATCCGGCTCCAGCCCGCGCGTGGCCTTGTCGAAGGTGGCGCGCGAGACGCCGAGTTTCTGCGCGTCGGGCCAGAGCGATTGCAGCCATTGCTGGAAGGCGGCGTCGGCGAAGGCCGGCGTCGGTAGCGATAAGGCAATCGCAATCAAAAATGCGGCGATGCGAAGCATGGTGACGTTTTTATAGTCGATTCGTGGCGGCGTGATGGTGCGCTTCAACGTCACGTCGCCAGGCCATGCTTTGCGCTCTCGGGCAGCGCGCCGCTGCGCGCCATCAGCACAAAACGCGGCTCGGTGGTCGCCAGGCGAATGCGCAGCAGCGGCGCATAGGCCGCGGAAATGTAGAACGACACGACCTTCTCGAGGTCGGGAAATTGCATCAACACCACGCGGGTCGGCGCGAAAGGCCCGGCGAGCACCGTCACCTTGCCGCCGCGGGCGAGATAATTGCAGCCGTAGGGCTTGATCACGTCGGGCACGCCGGCGGCGTAGGGCTTGAAGCCCTCCGGGTCATGCATGATGTGGGCGCCGATGGCGAAGGCCTGCCCTTCGTCCGGCTCGGCTGCGCCTTCGACCAGGATGGCGGAAATGCCGGCCCGCGACTTGAGAGCGGAAAGATCCGCGCCATCGTCGAGCCGCGCAATCAGCGGCGCGCCGAACGTCCACGGCTGTTCGAGCGAAATCGCCTCGCCGTCGGCAATCAGGCGGCAACCAGCCGGCAACTCGGCAGATGGCAAACCGCTGGCGAGAAGATAGTGCATCAGTCCTACCGCACCGCGACCATGAAGAAGCGCGGGAAGTTGAGGATCACCTTGCCGTCGGTGCGCGGCGAGTAGATCTCGGCGACGCGCTTTTCATAGGCCGCGAGATAGGCCGCGCGCGCATCGTCCGAAAGCGGCGTCGTATAGGGCCGTAGCGCCGTGCTCTTGAACCACTCGACGATTGAGCCCGCATTGTCGAGCACGTGGGCATAGATCGTATGCCACATGTCGAGCGCCTGGCAGTGCGGGCGCAGGAGATCGTAATAGGCTTCCGGATCGAGTGGATTGCCGCGCTGCATGGCGTCGGTTTCCGCCGCCAGCCAGCCGCCTGCGCGCGCGACCTCAGCCATAAGCGTATGCGTGGGCTCGGTCTTGTTGTCGGGCATTTGCACGGCGAGCACGCCGCCCGGCGACAGCGCCTGCAAGAGCCGCTTCAACACCGAAGGATGATCAGGCACCCATTGGAAGCTGGCATTGGCGAACAGCAGGTCGGTGTCGGGCTCCGGCTGCCATTTGGCGACGTCGGCCTGCACGAATTCCAGCGTGGGCAGCCGTTCGCGCGCCCGCTGCAACATGTCGGGCGATGAATCGAGCCCGATTACCTGCGCATCGGGGAAGCGCTTGACCAGGAGCTCGGTCGAATTGCCCGGCCCGCAGCCGAGATCGACGATCTTGCGCGCGCGCTCAAGTGGCACCTGCGCCAACAGATCGCGCGGCGGCCGCGTGCGGTCGCTTTCGAATTTGAGATATTGGCGGGAGTCCCAGTCGGCCATTACGCATTTTTCCTTTTGCGTTCCCGGCTATCCGCGGTCGAGCGCTTCGACGCTCAAGACGGTCGGAAGATGCCGCGCAATCTCGTCCCAGTTCTCGCCCTCGTCGAGACTGGCAAAGACCGAACCGCTATTGGTCCCGAAGTACACGCCCACCGGGTCGTGCTCGTCGTGCGCCATAGCCTGCCGAAGAACGGTGAAGTAGCAGCTTTCCTGCGGCAAGCCATCGCGCATGGCCTGCCAGCTTGAGCCGCCGTCTCTCGAGCGCCACACCGCCGCGGCGGCATCGGGCGGAAAGCGGCCAGCGATGTCGCCGTTCAACGGCAAGGTCCAGATGGTTTGCGAATCGCGCGGATGAATGCAGATCGGAAAGCCGAACGTTGACGGCAAGCCGCGCGTGACGTCGTCCCAGCTCCGGCCGCCATCGGCGGAGCGCCAAACGCCGTGATGATTTTGCTGATAGATCAGATCGGCGGTGCCCGGTGCGCGCATCATGTTGTGCACGCAATGGCCGATGTCGCCGTCGCGCGGGCCGGCCGGATGGCTGTGTTCGGCGCTGGTCCCGATATTCGAGAGCCGATTGCGGCGCTCCCAACTCTTGCCGCCATCCTCCGTCGCGAAGACGCCAGCGGCCGAAATGCCGACCCAGAGCTTTTCGGCATTGGCCGGATCAAACAGGATCGTATGCAGGACCAGCCCGGCAGCGCCGGGATTCCAACTCTCGGCGGACGGATGATCGCGCAAGCCCCGCACTTCCTCCCAGGTCTCGCCGCCGTCGCGGCTTGACAACAGCCGCGCCGGCTTGGCGCCGGCATAAAGCGTCCCGTGCGCGTAGCCCAGCGACCAGATTTGCGCGAAATGATCCGCGAACGGCAGCGGCCGATCGGTCCAGTTCATCATGGCTGCGAGCTGCGGATCTTTCGCCGCCCAGTCGTCGATCTGACCCTTGGTGAGCTTGGCGACCTGCCAGGTTTGTCCGCCGTCTTCAGAGCGCCACACGCCGGCGCCGTGAAAATCACCGCCACCGCCCGCCCACAGCCGTCCCGTGGCGGGGTCGCCGACGATATGATTGATGGGCCAGCCGTCGCAGAACGGCCCGGTGACCTTCCATCCCTGCCGGCCGCTGCCGCCGGAAATCAGGAATGCACCCTTCGTCGTGCCGACGAGTATCGTGACGCCGTCCTGACTCATCGACGCTCTCCCGTCGACCCCGGGCCATCGCGTTCCGGAGCGAACTTGCTACCGCGAAAACTTCTTATACTTCAGCCGGTGCGGAATGACGCTGTCGGTCCCCAGCCGCCGCATCTTGTCGGCCTCGTAGTCCTGGAAGTTGCCCTCGAACCATTCGACGTGGCTGTCGCCCTCGAACGAGAGGATGTGCGTGGCGATACGGTCGAGGAACCAGCGGTCATGGCTGATGATGACGGCGCAGCCGGCGAAATCCTCCAGCGCCTCTTCCAGCGCGCGCAGCGTATCGACGTCGAGGTCGTTGGTCGGTTCGTCGAGCAGCAGCAGATTGGCGCCGGAGCGCAGCATCTTGGCGAGATGCACGCGGTTGCGCTCGCCGCCCGACAGCGTGCCGACCTTCTTCTGCTGGTCGGCGCCCTTGAAATTGAACGAGGCGCAGTAGGCGCGGCTGTTCATCTCCTTCTTGCCGAGCAGGATCATGTCGTTGCCGTCGGAGATTTCCTCCCACACGGTCTTCTTGCCGTCGAGTGAGTCGCGCGACTGGTCGACATAGCCGAGATGCACGCTCTCGCCGATCTTGATGGTGCCGTTGTCGGGCTTTTCCTGGCCGGTGATCATGCGGAACAGCGTGGTCTTGCCGGCGCCGTTGGGGCCGATGATGCCGACGATGCCGCCGGGCGGCAGCTTGAAGGTCAGGTCGTCGATCAGCAGATTGTCGCCGAAGCCTTTGGTGAGGTGATCGAAATCGACCACGTGCTGGCCGAGCCGCTCGGCCACCGGAATGGTGATCTGTGCGACCGTGTTCACCTTGGCGTTGGCGATCTTGAGCAGCTCTTCATAGCGCTCGTAACGCGCCTTGGATTTCGATTGCCGCGCCTTGGGCGAGGAGGAAATCCACTCGCTCTCGCGCTCCAGGGTGCGCCGGCGGGCTTCATCTTCGCGCCCTTCCTGCGCCATGCGCTTCTGCTTTTGGTGCAGCCATGAGGTGTAGTTGCCCTCGTAAGGAATGCCGCGGCCGTGATCGAGCTCGAGGATCCAGCCCGTCACGTTGTCGAGGAAGTAGCGGTCGTGGGTGACGATCAGGATGGCGCCCGGATAGTTGCGCAGATGGCCTTCCAGCCAGTTCACGCTTTCGGCGTCGAGATGGTTGGTCGGCTCGTCGAGCAGCAGCAGTTCGGGCTGGTCGAGCAGCAGCCGGCACAACGCCACGCGGCGGCGCTCGCCGCCCGAGAGCTTGGCCACATCGGCGTCGTCGGCCGGACAGCGCAGCGCGTCCATCGCCAGGTCGACCTGGCTGTCGAGGTCCCAGAGGTTCTTGGAATCGATCTCGTCCTGGAGCTTCGCCATCTCGTCGGCGGTTTCGTCCGAATAGTTGGTGGCGATCTCGTTGTAGCGGTCGAGCAGCGCCTTCTTGGCGGCGACCCCCTCCATCACGTTCTCGCGCACGGTCTTGCCGGCATCGAGCTGCGGTTCCTGCTCCAGGTAGCCGACGCGGGCGCCCTCGGCGACCCAGCCTTCGCCGGTGTACTCGGTATCGATGCCGGCCATGATGCGCAGCAGCGTGGACTTGCCGGAGCCGTTGACGCCCAGCACGCCGATCTTGGCGTCCGGGTAGAAGGACAAATGGATGTTATCCAAGACCTTCTTGGCGGGAGGATAGGTCTTGGACAGACCCTGCATGTGGTAGATGAATTGACGACCGTTCATTGATCCCTTGGACCTCTAAGACCCTGATTATTCTGGCCGAATCCGCCTCCGCGCGTGAACCCACGCCGCCGGACGCATTGTCGGGAAATTCGCCGCTGATTTAGCGAGCGCGCCTCCAAAGGGCAAGCGCGGGTTCCCACGATCCGATGAGTCACCGGCGCCGGTAAAATTTTAGAAAGGTTGATTGCAAATAAGCCCGACCGGCGGCGGTATCCGGCACCGGTCATTAACCCGTGACCCGCGATCATGGCCCACGGTGAACCTGGCCGCCGAACGCGGCGACCAAGGACTATGCGGGCGAAAAGGCGCCCGCCTCCTGGTGGATTAGCGTCATGACCCGAGCCATTTTAGCCATTTCCGGATCCGCGGCAGCCCTGCTGCCCCATCCCTTCGCCGGCCTCAGCCATGCCTTCGCGGGCTTCTGGCGCAACCTGACCCGGCACGACGTCCCCCACTATCGCCCCGAACTGCACTATATGCGCGGCCCCGGTCCGGCCTGCCGCGCCAAAAACGGCCCCTTCCCGGGCGCCTGACGCCCGACTTCCCCGACTTCCCCGTCTTGCCCATCTTGTGATCGCGACCCGGCTGTGGTGAGTCCGCCGCCGGGCAAGCTTTTCGTTGCCCGCCATCCGAGGGGGACGGGACGCGCCATGAGCCTGCAGGGAGCCATTCTCGACGACTACCAGAACGTAGCCATGACGGTCGCCGACTGGTCGAGCGTTGCCAAGGACGTCGATATCAAGGTGTTCAACCAGCCCTTCGCCAGCCAGGCGGAAGCGATCAAAGCGCTGCAGGGCTTCGCGATCATCGTCGGCATGCGCGAGCGCACCCCTTTCCCGCGCCAGGTCATCGAGGCGCTGCCCAACCTGAAGCTCCTGATCACCACCGGCGCCAAGAACAACGCCTTCGACGTGAAGGCGGCCAATGAGCGCGGCGTCACCGTCTGCGGCACCGGCAGCGTCGGCTCGCCAACCACCGGCATCGCCTTCGGGCTGATGCTGGAGCTGACCCGGCGCATCGGCTACGAAAACGCGCGCATGAAGGCGGGCGCAGCCCTACAGTCGACCATCGGGCCCGATCTCGGCGGCATGACGCTCGGCATCGTCGGCCTCGGCAAGCTGGGCCAGCGCTCGGCCGCGGTGGCCAAGGCCTTCGGCATGAAGGTCATCGCCTGGAGCCCGAACCTGACGCCGGAGCGGGCCAAAGAAGGCGGCGCGGACTACGCCAGCAAGGAAGACCTGTTCGCCCACTCGGACATCATCACCATCCATATGGTGCTGAGCGATCGCTCACGCGGACTGATCACCGCCGCCGATCTCGGCCGCATGAAGAAGACCGCCTATCTGGTCAATACCGCGCGTGGGCCGATCGTCGAGGAGAAGGCGCTGATCGCGGCTTTGCAGAACAAGGCGATCGCCGGCGCCGGCCTCGACGTGTTCGATAAGGAGCCGCTGCCGCTCGACCATCCCTACCGCAAGATGGACAACGTCGTGATCACGCCGCATCTCGGTTACGTCAGCGCGCAGAACTACGGCAAATACTTCCCCGACATCGTCGAGGACATTCGGGCCTGGCTCGACGGAAAGCCGGTGCGGGCGATTCAGCCGAATTAGCCGTTCAATCGAAGTTATCCGCGCAAGCAGACGATGACAGCCGAATTTGCGAAATCTAAGCCAACCCCAAAAACTTCGCCGCGTTGTTGTAGGCGACGTCGGCGCGCAAGGATTCGTCCATCGCCGCCCCATCCATGAACTCGCTGGCTCCTTCCCAGTCGAAAGGATAGTCGGACGAGAACATGACACGGTCGCGTCCCAGCGCGTCAAGTGAGCAGCGCACCGGCGGGAGGTCGTACAGACCCGAAATCGTCACCCAAACGTTTTCCTTGATGTATTGCGACGGCGGTTTCGGCAATTTCCAGCCATACATTTTTGCGCGGCTGTCGAAGCGCGCGAGTAGGAACGGCAGTGTCTCGCCGAGATGGCCGAGCACCAGCTTGGCCTTGGGATAGCGCTCGAACAGCCCGCTGACGATCAGGCGCAGCGCATGCGAGCCGGTTTCCACGCCCCAGCCCCACATCGGCTGGGTCAGGATTTTGTGGCCGGCGAGCACGGGCAGCGGCGCCACCGGGTCGGTCGGGTGCAGGTAAATCGCGGTCCCCAAGGCTTCCGCCCGTTCCCAGAACGGATAGAACGAAGCATCATCGAGGTATTGCCCGCGGGTGTGGCCGTTGATCATGGCGCCGCAGAACTTCAGCTCGCGCACGCAGCGTTCGAGCTCGTCGGCGGCGGCTTTCGGATCCTGCATGGCGAGATGGGCAAAACCGGAATAGCGGTCCGGGCGCTTTTGAATTTCCTTGGCCAGAAAATCGTTTGATGCGCGTGCCCTGCTGACCGCCGTCGCGGTATCGCGTTCGACCTGCACGCCGGGTCCGGAGATCGCCAGCACCACGCGCGCGATGCCGGCCTGGTCCATCATTTGTAGCCGCTGCTCGCCGAAATCGGTGAGGCAGCCGAACAATTGGGCGACCTTGGGCGGCGCGACCTCGGTCATGGTCGTGCGCCAGTAGTCCACCGTGCCGGGATCCAGGAAATGCTCTTCCAGGGCGATCTTCTTGACCATGCGTTTGCTCCCACGGCGGCTTTTTGCGCTGGCCGCTTTGCCTTTTGAGTGTGCCGTAATTGCGGGCCAGGGCGTACCATCATTCACGGCGGCCCGGAAAGGGCTACGGCGCAAACAGAGCCGTTGACGGTCGGCATGGCTTTCTATTGGGTCGCAGCAGGCCCAGGGGGAGGTCAATGCTGCGCACGGCCATTTGCGGCGCCGGGAACTGGGGAACGCGGCTGATCGAGTTGGTGCAGGGGCGCAGCGCCAAGATCGGATTCGTCAAAGCCGTGACCCGCAATCCCGCTGGCCAGCAACCGCTCGCCGGCCGTTTCGGCATCGTCTTGACCGACAGCTACGGCGAAGTGCTGGCCGATCCCGGCATCGACGCGGTGGTGCTGGCGACGCCGCACTCGCAGCACGCCGCCGAAATTGCGGCCGCGGCGCAGGCCGGCAAGCATGTGTTCGTCGAGAAGCCCTTCACATTGACGCGCGCCAGCGCGGAACGCGCGATCGCGGCTTGTAGCGCAGCCGGCATCACGCTGCATGTCGGCTTCAACCGCCGCTACGCGCCGGCCTATGTCGACATGACGCGGCGCATCGCGGCCGGCGAGATCGGCGCGCTGCGCCATATCGAGGGACAATTCTCCGGCCCGCCGAGCTACCAGACCGAGCCGGGCAATTGGCGCTCCAACCAGACCGAAAGCCCGGGCGGCGCCATGACCGCGCGCGGCGTTCACGTGGTCGACAGCATGGTGAATATCGCGGGACCGGTGGCGACGGTGTTCGCCTTCAGCGAAAGGCTGCAACACGACATCGACGTCGACGACACCACCGCGTGCCTGTTGCGCTTTGCCAACGGCGTGACCGGCACGCTCGGCACGCTGCATGCGGCGAGCCAGTTCTATCGTATCCACGTCTTCGGATCGAAAGGCGCGCTCGAAATGCGCGGCGAAACCGAACTCGTGGTCTCCGACCTTGCCGGCCATTCGCAGCGCATTGCTTTTGACGCCGTCGACAAGGAGCGCGCCGAGCTGGAGGCCTTTGCCGACGCGGTGGCGACCGGCGTGAAATTCGTGATCGCGCCGGAGGCGATCGTGAACACCGTCGCGGTCACCGAAGCGGTCGCGGCGTCCGCCCGCGCGGCTCAGCCTGTGGCCATCGGCTGAGCGCCGTTATGCGTCTTGTTTGATCCGGACGGTTTGCCTGCCGGCAAGCCATTGGCCTGCGAATTGGGCTCGCCATATTCGCCCGACAGCGCGCGGGTGGCGGCGCCGATCTCGTCGCGCATGCGCGCGAGGTGCTCTTCGCTCGCGCGCATCGTCGGGGTCGAGGCGCTGATGGCGCCGATCACGGTGCCCGCCTGGTCGCGGATGGCGGCGCCGATGCAGATCACGCCCGGCAGATATTCTTCGCGGTCGATGGCAAAGCCGTTGCGCCGCACGACCCGCAGCGATTCGAGCAGCGCCGGAAACTCGGTAATGGTCTTGTCGGTGTAGCGCTTCATGCCGCCGGCGAGAATGCGTTTCATTTCGTCTTCCGGCAGCCAAGCCAGGATCGCCTTGCCTATGGAAGCCGCATGCGGGCCTTCGACCTTGCCGGTCTTGCCGGTGCCGACGCGCACGGCATGGCGCGCCTCGCGCACCGCTAGCGTGACCACGCTGTCACCCTGCAAGGCGGCGAGATGCACGGTTTCGCCGGTGACCCTGTTGATGGTCTCGAGATAAGGCTGCGCGCGGCGCGGCAGATCGACCTGCAAGCAGGCGTGGCCGAGGTAGAGGATGCGGGCGCCCAGCGCATAGAGCCTGCGGCCCGGCACCTTGGTGGCGAAGCCGCGCTGGATCAACGTCGCCAGCAAGTGGTGGCAGGTGGAGATGTTGAGGCCGGTGCGGGTGGCAAGGTCCGTGAGCGTCGCCTCGCCGCCGGCCTCGGCGATGGTTTCCAGCAGGAACAGCGCGCGGTCGACCGATTGAATGCTGTGGCGGTCGCCGTTGGCGCGCGCGCGTGGCGCGCGGGCCTCAGCATCCGGCCTCGGCAGGATTTTTGCGTCCATTGTGCGTTTCTCCCTGGGCGCCAAGGAAATCGGCCTGGGAGGTGGAGTCAAGGAGATTTTCAGGATTGGGAACCCGGTTTTCAATATGCGAAAACAGCCAAAAATTGGCCCCCGCATAAGCGGGCTATCGGGCGGCCAAGGCGGATTAGCGGTCCGGTTTTGCCAGTCCCAGCTCGATTTCGATGGCGCCGCAGAGCATCTGGCCGAGCGTGATGTGCATCTCCTGGATGCGGGCGGTGGTATCCGACGGCACCACCAGCAGATGGTCGGTGAGGCCTTGCAGGCCGCCGCCGTCTTTGCCGCCGAAAGCGGCCGTGACCAGTTTCATGGCCCGAGCCTGCTGCAAGCCGGCAATAACGTTGGGGCTCCGGCCGGAGGTGGAGATGGCGATGGCGACGTCGCCGGGCCTGCCGAGCGCCTCGATCTGGCGGGCAAAGATGCGCTCAAAGCCAAAGTCGTTGCCGGCGGCGGTAAGGACGGACGTGTCGGTGGTGAGCGCGAGTGCGGCGATCGCCGCGCGGTCGGCCTTGTAGCGCACGGCCAGTTCGGTCGCGAGATGCTGGGCGTCGGCCGCGCTGCCGCCATTGCCGAACAACATCAGCTTGCCGCCGGCGCGCAGCGATTTTACGCAAGCCGCCACCAAGCCGGCGAAGGCGCCGGCGAGCGCCGCCTCGGTCTTGCGGGCCGTGTCGTGATGCTCGGCAAACTCGGTTTTGAAAAATTGCGCTAGGTCCATCAGGCAGCCTCACCGCGGAATTCCGGCACCGCGTCGCGCAGCGCCTGGTAGATGACGGCGCGCTCGTTGCGGGCCAGGCCCTGCTCCAGCACCTTCACCCAGGCGCGGATCGCTTCCAGCGTCGGCTGCACCGGCTTGGCGGCGACGATGCCCGGAATTCCGATATCGGCGGTCTCCTCCTCGCGCGCGAACAGGATTTCGTGCAGGCGCTCGCCCGGGCGAATACCGGTGAACGCGATCTTGATGTCTTGGCCCGGCTCCAGCCCGCTCAGCCGGATGATGCGTTCGGCAAGATCGACGATTTTCACCGGCTGGCCCATGTTGAGCACGTAGACGGAAACGTCGGCGGCTTTCGATCCGAGCGCGTGGCTGGCGGCAGTGATAACTAGATCGCAGGCCTCGCGAATGGTCATGAAGTAGCGCACCATGTCCGGGTGGGTGACGGTGACCGGACCGCCGGTCTCGATCTGCGCCTTGAACTTCGGCACCACCGAGCCGTTGGACGCGAGCACGTTGCCGAACCGCACCGAGATCAGGCGCGTGGCGGTCTTGCCGCCAGATGCAGGTTCGTTATCGAGCGCCTCGCAATACATTTCCGCCAGCCGTTTGGTGGCGCCCAGCACCGAGACCGGCTCGATCGCCTTGTCGGTGGAGATCATCACCATGGCGGCGGCGCCGGCGGCCGCGGCGGCATCGGCGACGTTGATCGAGCCGAAGACGTTGGTCTTGATGCCCTCGTCCCAATCCATTTCGAGCAGCGGCACGTGCTTGAGCGCGGCGGCGTGAAAGACGATGTCCGGCTTGAATTTCGCGATCAGCGCCATGATGCGCTCGCGGTCGCGGACGTCGGCGAGGCGGCCGGAGATTTCCGCCTGCACCTGCAGCCCGGCAAGCTTTTCGAGCACGGCGTGCAGCGCCGGCTCCGAATTTTCCAGCACCAGCACGCGGGCGGCGCCGAAAATGAGCATGCGCTCGCAGATTTCCGAACCGATCGAGCCGCCGCCGCCGGTAACGACGATCGACCTGCCGCTGACAAATTGCTCGAGGCGGGCGTAGTCGATTTTGACGCTGGGCCGCAACAGCAGGTCCTCGACCGAGACCGGCGCGAGTTGCACGGCCGGTCCGCCGGAATCGAGCGACGGCAATTGGCTCAGGTTCAGCCCCAATTTGCGCGCGCGGATCAGAATCGATTCCGGCCGCGCTTCCGGCGAAAGCGCCGACGGCGCCAGCACCGCGCGCGTCACCCGGGTGCCGCGATTGCCGAGATCAGCAACCACGCGCTCGAGATCGCTGATGTCGCCCAGCACCGGAATGCCGCGGATCGCCTGGCCGCGATCGTTCGGCGCCGGCGACAGGATGCCGACCGGCCATACTTTTTTCACCGCGCCGCTCTCGATCGAGCGCAGCAATACTTCGGCATCGGCCGCGCGGCCGAGGATCAGCGACGGCGTCGCATCGGCTATCCTGTTGCGCTGGAGCGTTCGCGAGTAGTGGAAATAACGATAGGCAATGCGCGAGCCACCAAGCAGGAACATCTGCACGAACCAGTACAGCAGGATCGTGATCTTGCCGAAAAAGAATTGGCCATAAATGCCCGGTGTCAGCAGCACGTAATCGAGGACGAGCAGCGACACCGCCAGAACGGTGGTAGCGCGGAAGATGTTGTAGAGGTCGGGAACGGAGGTGAAGCGCCATTTGTTGCGCTGCAGGCCGAAGACGAAATAGACCACCGCCGCATAGACCAGGAACGCTGGCAGGAAGCGCTCGAGCGCGGGTAGCTTCGCGTAGAGCCGCTGGTCCTCGAAGCGCATGACAAAGGTCAGGCCGATCGCCGCGGCGGTGGCGATAAGATCGTGCAGCACGATCAGAATCTGGCGCGGCGTCAGTCTTGGCAGCCTGATCATTCACGGGTTTCCAGCGGAGGCCTGAATTTTGCGGGAATTATACAAGGATTTCGCCGGTACGGCACGATTTCCGGCCCGCAAGCGAGAAGAATTAGCCGATGGTCCAAGGGCTTAGGTAGCAAATCCCGCGCGCGGGGCAACAGCGAATTTGCCGCCTATTCCGAAAAATCGCCCGCGTCGTTTAAATCCGTGCGGGGCCGCGCCGGCGCATCAGACGCGCAAAAAGCGCGGCGCGCCGCCGGAAAGCGCCACGCAGGTCAGCCGGCCGGTCGCAAACGCGCCGGTATCGATGCCGATCCTGTTCGGCAGCACGTCCGGTTTCGCGACAGGGGTATGGCCGTGCACGACGATCTTGCCGAAATCCAAGCCGCTGCTGAGAAACGCGTCGCGGATCCAGAGTAGATCCTCGTCACTCTGGCGATCGAGCGGCACGCCGGGCCGCACCCCGGCGTGGCAGAAAAAATATTTGCCGCGGCTCACCGACGTTTTAAGCGAACTTAGAAACTGCACATGCGCGGCCGGCAGCGCCGCCCGCAGTTGATCTCTGGCCGCTTCAAAACTTGCGCCCATGAGTCCGCCAATCTTAATGCCGTAGGACTGCAACGTTTCCAGGCCGCCTTGCTGGCGCCAATGTGGGCCGGTGGCGGGATCGGCGAGGAAGGCTTCGAGCATTTCCTCGTGGTTGCCCTTGAGCGCGACATAGGACGTCGGAAAAGGATTTTCGATCAGCCGATCAAGCACGCCGCGCGACTGCGGGCCGCGGTCGATATAATCGCCGAGCGTCACGGTCAACGCCGCCGGCCCGTGTTCCTCGACATCGTGCCGGATCGCAGCGATCGCGCGCTCGAGCAGATCGAGCCGGCCGTGGATATCGCCGATCGCATAGATGCGCTCCTGCGCATTCGATCGGACGTCTTCATTCGTCATCGTGACCTAACGGCGTCAGCCATTTTCGATTCGGTGAGATACAGATAGCCGAACCGCTGAGAAATCGCAGCCCCGGCGGGTCGCCACAATTCCCTGTTTGCGGGGAATTTGCTAACGGAAGTCCGGCGCTGCCGCCGCGGCGCCCGCCGGAATGCGTTGCCACATCCCCCGCCATGCAAGATCGAAACGCCAGCCTGCCGCGCGCGCGCGTGTTGACCGCCCTGCTACTGCTCTGGCTCGCAGGCTCGGCCCTGCGGCTCACCATCCTGGCGGTGCCGCCGGTCATCCCGCTGATCCATGACGACCTCGCGCTGAACGCGACACAGATAGGCATCCTGACCGGCCTGCCGTCCATGCTGTTCGCGATTGCGGCCGTGCCGGGCTCGCTGCTGATCGCCCGCCTCGGCGTCACGACCGCCATGGTTGTCGGCCTCAGTCTCAACGCGATCGGCGGCGCGCTGCGCGGCGCCATGCCCGATGTCACCTGGCTCTACGCCATGACCATCGCGATGGGCGCCGGCGTCGCCATCATGCAGGTGACCATGCCGCCGGCGGTGCGCGCCTGGGCGCCGCACCGCATCGGCTTTGCCACCGCCGTCTATACCAACGGCCTGCTGATCGGCGAACTGCTGCCGGTGGCGCTGATGCTGCCGCTGGTGCTGCCGCTGGTGGGCGGCTGGCAATGGGGCTTTGCGTTCTGGAGCGTGCCGGTCGCCGCAATCGCCGTGCTGGTCATGGCGCTGGCGCCGCGGCAAGCGGCGAACGGCGCAGGCCCCGCGGCGCGCCGACGCTGGTGGCCGGATTGGAGCAGCGCCTTGATCTGGCGGCTCGGCATCATGCTGGGCACCGTCAACGCCATGTATTTCACCACCAATGCCTTCCTGCCCGACTATCTCAACGCCCACGGCCAGGGAGAGTGGATCAGCGCCGCCCTTACCGGGCTGAACGGCGGACAACTGCCAGCGTCGCTCCTGCTGCTGCTGTTCGCCCACCGGCTCGAGCTCCGGGCCTGGCCCTTTGTGGCCTGCGGGCTGTTGTGCATATGCGGCACCGCCGGCGTGGTGTTCGGCTCCGGCCTTGTCGTCGTGACCGCCGCCGCCGTGATCGGCTTTGCCGCCGCCGGCATCCTGGTGCTGGCGCTGGCGCTGCCGCCGTTGCTGGCCGAGCCCGACGACGTGCATCGCGTAACCGCCGCCATGTTCACCATCAGCTATAGTTGCGCGGTGATCGTACCGGTGATCAGCGGTCTGGCCTGGGATATGAGTGGCGTGCCAGCATCGGCCTTCTTGCCGATCGCGCTTTGCGGGGTCGTGCTGGCGGTGCTGGCGCCGGCCATCAATCACGTGCGGCGACCAGGGAGCTGAGCGATGCGTCCGATTCCGGTGGGAGCCAAGGGAACCTACACGCTGCGCGTCATGCCCGCGCACCTGGCCAATCAGTTCAAGGACGTCAGCCTGCCGCAAGTATTCGCCACGCCGATGATGGTGACCGCGATGGAGAACGCCGCGCTCAACGCGGTGCGTGACTATCTCGACCCCGGCGAGAGCGCGGTGGGGACCCTGGTCAATGTCCGCCATCTGGCGCCGACGCCGGTCGGCCATCAGGTCACGGCCGAGGCGGAAGTGACCAAGGTCGACGGCCGGCACATCGAATTCAAGGTCAGCGCGCGCGACGAGGCCGAGGAGATCGGCAACGGCACCCACGAACGAATGGTGGTCGATCTCGCCCGGCTTGGAGCACGGCTGGCGACCAAAAAGACTCGCTGATTCACCGGCGAAAGCGGCGTGCCGCGGAATCTCTTAATCGCTGGCAATAAGAGGTCAGTGAGCCGAGCCGGTCGACGCCACGGCTCGCGTTGACGGGTGCCCCGCGGCGGCGGACTTTTTCGGCTTCGCCACAGGCTTGGCGGTTGATGCCGCCGGTTCGGGCTTCATGATGGTCGTCGATGTCGAGGATTTTTCGGTCACGGGCTTTTCGGTCGATGCCGACGGCTGGCTGACCGCCGGAGCCAGCTTCGGCTTCTGCGGCGGCAGCGGCGGCGTACGCGATGCTGTGGCCGACGATCCCGTCGAAGCATCCCGCAACGGGAGCTGCTCTTTCTTCAGGCCGTTCATCTCGCGCAGATAGGTGACGAAATCCTGCGGCTCCATCCAACCGAACAGCGGCACCTTCAGGCCCATGAATTCGGCAATGTTGCGGCCAAAGCCGACGCAATTGTTCCACAGCGCATTCCACGTCGGCGAATCAGCCTGCAGCTTGCGGATATGAGCGTCGATCTTTCTGTATTCGGTCCGCGTCAACCACACACGATAGCGCGCGGTGACGTATTTTTCCTCGAGATCGCCGTCACTGGCGCCGGTCTCCGCCGGTACCGGCACGATATGCCCGATGGTCCAGTTGAACAGGCTGCAATTGGTGCAGTTCTCCGCATCGCCGGCCGGGTGGAGACCGGCGATGCGGCTCTTCATAATTTCGTCGCGGCCATTCACCCGGCCGTACAGCACATACATGTGGCCGTAGCTGGCGGCGGCGCGCGCGCGAAATTCGATGAAATACGGCCTGCTGCCGGTGCGGTGCGCTTTTTGGGTTTTGACGGTCCAATGCTCCGCCGAAGCCGCACCCGATGAAGTCTGTGCGCTTGCCGGCGGGACACTCAAGCCAAACGAGATCGCAGCTAAACTTGCGCCAATCAGGACGCTGAAGCCCCGGGCCAAGTTGCGCGAATACCCCATGACAGAACTCCCTAACCCGAACAGAGGTTAGTCATCTGACACCAAATTGCGTCCCTGCACCAGAGATACAAAAATCCACCGGCTTTCGCCGGAGGACTGAGATCGATACCTCCCTAGCGGACGGCAACCAAGAAAGGGCACGGCATTAAGCCGGCCCTATTCTTGTCGCCCTCGCGCGAGGTCGAAAGCTTAGCCCTTGGTATGGACTACCGGGGCCTTACCTTTGCCGATCGGAGCCTTGCCGGCGCAGCTAGCCACGCCAAGAGCAAGAATCACCGAACAGACGAGAACCAGGATCTTTTTCATGATGACGCCACCCATGTTTACCCTCTTAAGCTTCCAACGTGTACATTCCATCCGGGCCCTCAGCTAGTGCGCAAAAGCCACACTCCACACTTTTGTGTAGAGCCGGACGGCGCAGATTCAGCGGTTTATCAGGGCTTCGCAGGCCTTCGGCGCTCGATCTGGGTCTGGAACAAATTACGAACAAAAACTGCCTTACCGGCTGTTGAAGCCGCGGAAATAGGCGCGCTGCCGGGAATATAGAGCTGCTCCGATATCCCGCTCATTTGTATTCCTCGCAACTGCCGACGCGGGGATAGAGCTTGGGGTATCGCTTTCCGAGCCCGGCATCGACCTTCTTGAGCGCCGCTTCGCAGGTTTTTTCGCTGGAATAGCGCGCGTAGACCTTGCGTTCGCCGCTGGGATTGTACGCGACAAATTGCCACCAGGCCAAAGCCGGCGACGCGGACATGGCGAAGGTTGCTATGCCGAAGATCAGGAGCGTGACTTTTCGCGGCTTCATGGGGCCTCCTTTGGCTCGCAAAATGTTTTGCCCCCATTGCGCGTTTCTGGCCGGCTAGCTCACCGGAGCACGACGACCGTCGTACCGAAACCGACGCGCCGATACAGATCCAAGATGTCGCTGTTATACATGCGGATGCAGCCATGCGACACAAACCCGCCGACCGAGCCGGGATTGTTGGTGCCATGGATGGCGTATTCGCCGCCACCGCTCAGCGTCATCGCCGCCGCACCCATCGGATTGTGCGGGCTGCCGCCCGGGATGACCGTGGGCAGCCGACGGTAGTCCTTCCTGATCGATTCCGGCGCCGACCATCCCGGCTTGATGTATTTGCCGTCGATATAGGCCGTTCCGGACCACCTCATGCCGCGACGGCCGACACCCACCGGATAGCGGATCGCCTTGCCCTCACCGATAACGTAATAGAGGCGCCGTTGGTTGGTCTTTATGACGATCGTACCTTCCGAATAGCCCTTGAAGCGGACGATATCCCGGGCGTCGGACGATGGCGGTGCCAGCAAGACGAAACTTACGAGCGCAAGTGCCCCGAGCAAGATGTTACGCATGATCCTGGCAACTCCGATCGCCTATGAGCAGTGAAGCCCAAATATTTCCATTGCGGCGCCGCCGCCGTCAAGATTTGGCTTAGACCCCCGTGGCCGGAAAATGCAAATAAAATGCCCAAAAACAGGACCGGTTGCTGCCGCCGGCGCTCCGGCGCGAGGATGATATTGCCATGACGCAGACGGTCGCTGCGCTCGTCTGGTTCGCCGGACTCGTCGGCTGGTACATCATCCGCCATCCCTTCGAACGCAAGGCGAAGAAGATCGGCGTGCGCAAGTCCCTGCTCGATTGGCGAGAGCGGGCGCTTCTTGCCGTTGCATTTCTCGGCCTGCTCGTAATCCCCGCGCTTTACGCTTTGACCGGATTTCCGGCATCGCTCGACCGTCCGTTTATTCCCGCGCTCGCCTGGCTCGGGCTGGTGCCGCTCGTCGGGGCCTTATGGCTGTTCCGCCGCAGCCACGCCGATCTCGGCAGGAATTGGTCGATTACGCTGCAGGTCCGCGACCAACATGCGCTGGTCAAGACCGGCGTCTATCGCCTGATCCGGCATCCGATGTATTCTTCATTTTTCCTTCTGGGCCTCGCGCAAATGTTGCTGTTACCCAATTGGCTTGCGGGCATATCGGGCGTCATGGGGGCCGGGATTCTCTTTGCCTTTCGCGTGCAGCGGGAGGAGCGGATGATGCTCGAATCCTTCGGCGACGAGTACCGCGCCTACATGACCCTCACGAAGCGCATCATTCCGTGGATCATTTAACCCAACGACCGTCGACACGGAGCTAGCGCATGCGCGGCAAAATGATCCGCTTGTCGGTCCCACGGCGCATGGTCGGCGACCTCCTGTATTTCGCCAGCGGCATTCCCACCGTCCCGGTGCAGAAGCGGATGTCGCTCGGCGCGCTGGCCGCCGCCAGGGCCGCCTGCCGCGAGCGGCCGCGCTGGACTACGCTGTTCACCAAAGCCTATGCGCTGATGGCGCGCGAGTTTCCGGAGTTCCGGCGCGCCTATGTCAAGCTCCCCTGGCCGCACCTTTACGAGTATCCCGCCAGCAACGCGACCGTCATCATCGAGCGCGACTACTACGGCGAGCCCGGCCTGTTCTCCATTTCCATCAAGGAGCCCGCGCGCCAGTCGCTGCGGGACATCGGGCGCCAGCTCGAGTACGCCTCGACCGCTCCGGTCGAAGAGATCAAGGATTTCCGGCGGACGATACAATTCACGCGCCTGCCGCGGCCGCTGCGCCGGGCGTTTTGGTGGATCTGCCTGAACATCGGCCGCCAGCGCGGCAATTATTTCGGGACCTTCGGGGTCTCGGTCTATTCCGCCCTGCAAGCCGAATCGCTGCACCCGCTGTCGCCGCTGACGACCTTGCTGAACTACGGCGTGATGAGCGACGACGGCGTCCTCGACGTGCGGATCATCTACGATCACCGGGTGATGGATGGGGCGACCGTGGCGCGCGCGCTGGCGCGACTGGAGGAAATTCTCAATTCCGCGATCAAGGACGAAGTGACGGGAATGGCGGACACACCGGCCAAAGACTAAAGCCCCTGAAGCCGGAGGAAACGGCCGGTGGTATGGCTGTGCCCCGGCCAAAGGCCCGGCACGTTGTAACTATAAGTCTTATCACGGTTTTTTGCGCGGATGGGTGGTTGCCCGCCGCCCTGCGGCCCGGTCGATTATAGCGAAAGTTGTGCGGGTGTGGCTTTTCCGCACTAGAGATAAAATATGGCAGTGCAGTATTGAATATATCAATCAGGCAGGCCGTGCCGCCGGCCACCTTTGTCTTTTCAGCGGCTTAAGCGGGGCTCGTCGCGTCGTGCGCATTTTAGTGGTTCTGGCTTCTGTGGTGCTTGCGGGCTTCGCACTGGGCGGTTGCGCGTCGACTGACGCGACCGGCAGCGCACAGGCTTATGCGTCGACGAAATCCAAACACGCGGCGAAACCCAAATACAAAGTATCAACCACGGAAGTCAGCGCGCGCGATCCGTGGACGATGCGCACGCCCTTCGGCATCCTGTACAGCGAGACGCCACGCCAGACTGTGGCCTATCAGAGCAACCAATCGCCGGGCACCATCGTCGTCGATACCCAGACCCGATATCTCTACTACGTCGTCGGCCACGACCAGGCGATCCGCTACAGCATTGCGGTCGGTAAAGAAGGTTCCAGCTGGGCGGGCGTGAGCACGGTCTCGCAAAAGCGCGAATGGCCGGATTGGACGCCGACGCCGGCCATCCTCAGAGAAAATCCCGATCTGCCGCGCCACGTCGATGGCGGGTACGACAATCCGCTCGGCGCACGGGCGCTTTATCTCGGCGGCACGCTTTACCGCATCCACGGCACCAACGAGCCGTGGCGCATCGGTTCGGCCGTCTCGTCCGGCTGCATCCGCTTGTCCAACAACGACATCATCGACCTCTACAATCGGACAAAGGTCGGCGCCAAGGTGATCGTGCGTCGGTGAGTTGCGGCTATCGGTCCTGCTGACCGATCTTCAATCCAAAACATCCAGTCGCGATTCCCGCGGATACGATCCGCGGGCACATTGCTATTTCGGCGGGATCATCGGCAATAGCAGATAGGCCTGCCGGTCCGCGCCCATATGCAGCGTCACGTCGCCGCCGAAGACGGCGGCCGGACGGTCGCGTGGATCGGCGTGCTGGAAGGGACCGACGCCGGTGAACGTCGCCGCGTGCGTGCCGAGGCCCTTCACCAACCCGCCGCTCCATTCGTAATCGCGCCCGCGCACGGTCAAGCCGATGCGGTGCCCCTTCGGCACCACGATACAGGTCGGCCAGACCTCGACGTCGAGCTCGTAGACCTCGCCGGGCGTCAGCTTCTGGATTTCGTCATGGGTGAGATAGGGGCGGTAGGGCGTCGACAGTTTCTTGTCGAGCTTGCGGTGCGAGGCGCGCAGCCAGCCTTGTGCGATCGGCGTATGCGGATCGAGCGCGCCCATGAAGGTGACCTCTTTCATGTCCGGCGCAAACACCCGCACAATGAGAAATAGGTCGGCGTCCTCGGTCGCCGACGAAACGAACAGTTTGGCGGCGATAGGTCCGGTGATCTCGGTTTCCTGTGCCAGCGGGTCGGTGAGGAAGGTCACGCCCGCGGAGAAGCCGCCATAGGTCACGCTGCCGCCGTCCTTGGGCGGTTCGTTCAGCAGCTGGTGACGCGTCGGTTCCAGATAGAATTTAGTCCATTGCGTGCGGGCGAGCGGCCATTCGTTTTCGCCACGCTCGACGAACTTCTCGCCCGGGTGGCGCACCTGCAACAGCACCTTCGGCTGCCCGGCCCAACCGCTATCTTCGCCTTTGAGGAAATGCCCGAAAAAGCATTTCTGCAGTTGCACGCCATAGTCGGTGTAGAACGAGGTCCAGTGTTCGAGTCCGTGCGCTTCCAGCCATTTGTCCTTCGAGGCGGCGCGCACGAAGCCTTCGAAGTTGCCGCGCGGATGCAGCCCCTGGCCGCCCCAGTTCGCCGCCGACAACAGCGGTGCGGTGATCTTCGACCAGTCGGGCATGCGCTCGGTCCAGAATTTGTCGGTGGCGAGCTTGTTGGGGAAAGCTTCCGCCACCCAGTCGTGGCGCAGGCTGCCCAGTTCCTCGTCGGTCAGCGTTTCAGGTCCCGACACCCACTCGCCATTGATGCTGCTGCGCAGGCCCCGGGTCCCCCGGCCATGCTGGACGCGCAGCACCTGGGAAGGAAACCAGCGGTCGCGCGACGGGCAATGAATGCCGCCGTGAAACGTCAAGTCGCGATAGTAGTCGGCCGCGCCCTCCCAGACGCAGATGGCGGCCAGATGAGGCGGCTGCAGCGCCGCCGCCTGCCATTGGTTCATGGCGTAATAGGAAATGCCGTTGAGCCCGACCTTGCCAGTGGACCACGGCTGGACGGCCGCCCATTCGATGCAGTCGTAGAAATCTTTCGCCTCACGCGGCGACCAGATATCCATCATGCCGGGCGAGCGGCCGGCGCCGCGTGAATCGACGCGCACAATAGCGTAACCGTCCGGCACCCATTTTTCCGGATCGACCGTCTCCCAGTTCTGGTACTGGTTGGTCGAGCCAGCCGGCACGTCGGGATGCCGCTCGCACATGCGCTCCCACTGGTCGGTATAAAGATCGGCAAAGCGCAGCCACTTGCCGTAGGGGCCGTAGCTCATGATGACCGGATATTTGCCGTCGGCAATCGGCCGGTAGACGTCGGCGCGCAGAACGATACCGTCATCCATTTCGACCGGGACGTCCCAATCGATGCACATGCCGTCGCGTGTTTCGGTTACTTCACGAAAACCCGTCATCGCTTAGCCTTCCGACAACAGAAGAACACTGACCGCCCGGGGACGGCCGATTGCGCCGTCTGGCGCGATGGCCGATTGCTCGGCCATCGCCCGGACGTGAGGTGTCGTTATTTGCAGCTTTTCTGCAGGCTCTGGACGTAGTTGATCCGCTCCATGCCGCCGACCCGGTCGGCGTATTTCGCCCACACGGGCTTTACGCTCTCGCGGAACGGCGTCAGATCGGGATGATCGATCTTGAGACCGGACTTTTCGAAGATGCCGTAGATCTTGTTCTGATAGGCCTCCATCCAGGCCATGTTGTCGACGGCGGCTTCGCGCGCCGCCTTCACAAGACCGGCCTGCACGTCCTTCGGCAACCCCTCGAAGAACTTGTTGTTGGCGATGACGGACGTCACCACCATCTGGTGGCCGGTGATCGAGTAGAACTTCTGCACTTCGTAGAGCTTCTGTGCATAGGCCCAGCCGACGCCGCCGTCGTTGCCGTCCACCATGTGCGTCTGTAAGGCGCCGTAGGTCTCGGCCGAGGCAACGCCCATCACGTCGGCACCCAGCGCATGATAGGTGTCGAGCAGGATCGGGTTTTTCGCTACCCGCATGCGCAGGCCCTTGAGGTCCGCTGGTGACATGATCGCGTGCTTGCTGTTCATCATATTGCGCATGCCGCCGCTCTCGAAGGCGAGCACGCGGATGTTGGCTTTCTTTTGCGCGCCCTCGGAAATGTCGTTCAGCAACTTGTCATCGACCAGCACGGTCTTTATGCCGCAGTCCATGCTCTTCATCAGGAACGGCAACGTGAAAAGGTCAAAGCCGCCGTAGAGCTGGGCGATGTTGTTGGACGCCAGATCCATCATTTGGATCAGACCGAGCTGGAGTTTCTTGACCGCCTGCTGGTCGGAGCCCATTTGGCTGGCCGGGAACTCCTGGAACGCGACCTTGCCGTTGGTGTACTTCTTCGCCAGCTCCGTGAAGTGGACGAAGTAGCGATGGAAGCTCGCGTCCATCCGCGGCGGCGAATTGTGGGCGAACTTGATCGTGATGTCGGCCGCCCCGCTCGTCTGCACAAGCAGCAGACTCGCCAGTCCTGCGACCAATGACGTTAGCAAATACCGTGTCTTCATGTTCGTTTCCTCCCTTGTGTACGGAAGCGCATTGCGCCCCGGCGTCTTGAGTCACTTTACGTTTCGGTCTCCTTTGCACTCGCACTCAAAAACGTCAGTGTCCCGGTCCCATCAGCAAATTCGGCAGCCAGAGCGGGATACCGGGAAAGGCGATGATGATGCCGATCACAACGAACACCGTCAGAATAAACGGGATCGACGCGAGCGAGATCTCGCCCAATTTCACGTTGGCGATCGGCATCGCCACGAACAGGCTCGTTCCCAGCGGCGGGGTAACGAAGCCGATTTCGCAGTTCAGCGTGAAGATGATGCCGAAGGTGATTGGATCGACGCCCAGGACATTGATGATCTGCAGATAGATCGGCGTCATCACGATGATCTGCGCCATGGTGTTCATCCACATGCCGATGAACGTTTCCCAGATGCTGATGAGGATGAGCGCGATCGCTGCGCTTTTGGTGACGCTCAGAACCACGTCGCTGACCATCTGCGGCACCTGGTAGATCGTCAGCAGTTCGCCGAAGCCGAGCGCGGTGCCCCAGATGATCCCCAGGATGCCGGTGACCGCCAAGGTGTTTCTCAGACATAGCCTGACCTTGTCGATCGTCAGTTCCTTGTGGATGAAGGCGCCGACGACAAAGCCGTAGACGACGGCAACGACCGCCGACTCGGTCGGCGTGATGAAGCCGCCGTAGATGCCGCCCAGGATGATGACGGGCGCCACCAGGGCCCACTTGCCCTCCCACATCGCCTCGCCCAGCCCGCGCGCGCTGAAGCCGGTTTCCGATCCTTTGTACCCGCGCTTCTTGCTGATCAAAAACGCCGTCGCCATCAGCCCGATACCCAGCATGATGCCGGGCACCACGCCCGCCAGGAACAGGCGCGCCACCGAAAGATCGGCCATGATGCCGTACACGATGAGCGTGATGCTGGGCGGGATCAGAATACCCATCGTGCCGCCGATGGCGGTCACGGCGCCGGCAAACGGCGCGCCGTAGCCGCGCTTCACCATGGTTGGGATCATCAGCGAGCCGACGGCGGCGGTCGCCGTATTGCCCGATCCGGTCAGCGCCCCGAAAAACATGCTGGCGCCGATCGTCACGAGGCTTAAGCCGCCGACCAACCGGCCCAGCAGCACATCGGATATGTCGATGAGCCGCTTCGAGATGCCGCCATGCTCCATGAGACTCCCGGCGAGCAGAAAAAGCGGGATCGCCATGAAGGCGAAAGTGTCGACCGACGAAAAATAGGTGACGGCGAGCGAGGTCAGAGGAATCCCGCCGATCGCCATCGTCACCACGGTTGCGATGCCGAGCGAGAATGCCAATGGCACACGCAGGATCAGCAGCACGGCGAGCAGGCCAAACAGTATAGCGGGCATCGACATTGTTGGCCTCTACTGAACGCGGTCCGCTGTCGTCATGTCAGATCTCGAAGCTGTGCCGGTCAGGATGATCGAGACGGGGTTTGCGGAAATTCTCGATGTTGAAGCGCAAGGCGCGATACGCCATCAGGGCGAAGCACACCGGTATGACGGCGTAGATCAGTCCCATGGGAATGTCGGTAACGGGGGTCACGTCGCCATACTGGATGGTCGAATGGATCAACAATATTCCGAGCCAGACAATGACCAGGTCGAATCCGATCACCAGGGCGTCGGCAACGAGCGTCATCCACTTCAACGCGGATTGCGGCACGAACAGGTCGGCGATTTCGATGCGGATATGACGGTCATCTTTGGCTGCACTGGCGGCGGAGAAATAGATCAGCCACACGAAGCTGATGCGGGCGATTTCCTCGAGCCAAACAAAAGAGGTGTGAAAAAAGTAGCGGTTTAGAATTTGAACGCTGAGCAGCAGCGTGAGCAGCACGAGCAGTGCATTGGCCAGCCCAGCCTCAAAATTTCCAACCCAACGCAACGCCGCTTTCATTTGCTCGTCCCCCTGCGGGATATGGTCCGCCTATTCCAAAGCCGTCATGCGGCTCCGGCGCGCGCCTTGCCGCTACCGCCCGGCCCGCTCGCGTCCGTCGCCCGGATCTCCTCGAAATCGCGATAGACCAGCGTGTAGTCGTCCTCCGCCATGCCGCAGCGGACCGCCTTGTCGAGGTAGCGCAGGGTCGCTTCGGAAAACTCGGTACCGCCGCCCATCCGATGGCCAAGTTCGACGCCCATCCTGATATCCTTGTGCATGTTGAAAATGCGCGAGCGGCCATCCCATTTCTTCGACAGGATGTGCTTGGGATAACGCAACTCGGTCACATAGCTGCGCGCATTGGAATTGTTGAGCACCTCCACCATGTCGGCGAGTTGCAAGCCCGCGCGCTCGCCCAACCGCAACGCTTCGGTGGTGGCAAAGAAGGTGGCGTGGCAAACGACGTTGTGCAGCAGCTTCATTGTGTGGCCGGTGCCGCTGGCGCCCAGGTAGTAGATGGTTTTGGCGATGTCGTTGAGGAACGGCTTGACGCGCTCGAATGCGCCGGCATTGCCGCCCACCATCAGTGTCAGTTCGCCAGAATCGGCGCGGGTCGGCCCGCCGCTGGTGCCGGCGTCGATGTAGTGGATACCGTGGGCCAATAGCTCCTCGGCCAGCGACCGCGTGGCCAGCGGATCGGACGTGGTCAGATCGCACAGGATCAGGCCTTCGCGGGCATTGGCGACGATGCCGTTTTCGCCTTCCAGGCAGGCCTTGATCTCGGGCGTCGCCGGAACCAGGAAGAAAATGGCTTGGCAATGGCGCGCCATCTCGGCGGGCGGCGCGATGACGAATCCGGCCTTGTCCTTGAAGCGGGCGCGCGCAGCTTCCGCGAGATCCCAGACAAAAACATCTCGATTGGCCTTGCCAAGATTGGCAGCAATGCCGCGGCCCATATTGCCAAGTCCGATAACGCCGACCGCAGACCTGTCCACTTGTCGCTCCTATATTTTTATGCCGGTTAACGCATCGACGCCGCGGATCGGCGGCGAATTTCCTCGATCGTGATGGCATTGTCGCGCTCGCCGTCGCCGTGGCGCTCGCAGCCCTCGAGCACGTCGGCAAGCACCGACAAGAACGGCAAAGCCTGCCCGCGTCTTTTCGCCTCGCCGAGCATCGTCCTGACGTCCTTCAAGTGTTGCGAGACCTTGCTCACCGGCGCGAAGTCGCCGGCAACCATCTTGCCGCCTTTGATGTCCATGATCTGCGAATAGGCCGCCGATTGCCGCGCCGCCGCCAGAAAGCTCTTCAGGTCGAGCCCGAGAGTTTCGGCGAACACCAGACCCTCCGCCAGCGCCACCCGGTTGAGTCCAAGGATATGATTGATTGCGAGCTTGGTCTTAGTTCCCGCGCCCGCCTGTCCGAGAAATTTATGGCGCGGATAGATCGCATCAATGATCGGCGCGGCAGCTTCGGCAGCTTTCTCGTCCCCGGCGATGAGACCATAGCCGTCGCCTTGCAAGACCTGCTGGCTGGTGCCGGAGACCGGCGTATCCAAGAAGGCCAAGCCGCGCGCGGCGGCGCGGGCCGCCAGCGCTTCGATACGGTCCGGTTCGCAGGTCGAGGTGCACATGGCGATCCGCGGCGCCTTGGCGTCGCCCGCCTCGATCAGTCCATCCTTACCTTCGACCACCTCTTCGACCTGGCCGATGGTCATCACCGCGACCAGATAAATTTGGCAGCGGCGGGCGACCTCGGCCACGGATTCGACCGGCTCGCCGCCCATGCGCTTGAGCTCCTCCCGCCGCGCAGGCTCGATGTCGAAACCGATGATCCGGTAGCCGGCGTCGAGCAGTCGCCGCGCCAGCGCGGTTCCCATCAAGCCGATGCCAATCAATCCGACGTCGCCCGGCACCTTCGCCTCCTCCCGTCGCGAACTTCTTTCGGTTCGCGCTTCTGTTTCAAACAAACAAACGTCGTCTTCTATGCCGCTTTCTAGGCCGCCTTGAGCAAAGACTGCGCCTTGCTCCAGGCCCAGTCTTGCAGGCCCGCATAGGGTTTCAAATCGGCTTCCGTCACAAAGGATGCGATTGCCGTTGTATAGGAGGGCCGCGCCTTGATGCGTTCGAACCAAGCCGTGACATTCGGCCGCGACTGAGCCCACAGGTTCGACAGCGTCAGCATGGAGAAGCGGTTGATGTACGGGGTGACGGCTGCATCGGCGAGCGAATAGCTATCGCCGGCAAGCCAGGGGTGCTGCGCGAGCTGCCGGTCCATGTCCGCGACGGCCTTTTCGTAGAACTGCAGGGCCTGCACGGCTTCGGGCGCGTCCATGCCCTGCTCGATTGCCGCGCGCTGGCGCGCGCGCGTGATCGGATTGGGGATGCCGCGGTAATGGGCTTCGAGCTCCTGCGGACTTTTCGAGCGCATCTCGCCGGCATGCACCATGGCATAGGTCAGCGTGACGTTTCCGGGATGCAGATATTCGTCGACGCGCTTCATCCAAATGCGCATGCGCGCCCGGTCCTTGGGGTCGGCCGGCTGCAGCGCGGGGCCAGGAAAAACCTCGTCGAGGTACTGCATAATCACGGACGACTCGATCAACACGAAGTCGTCGTGAACGAGCGTCGGCACAACGCCGTTGGGATTGAGCTTGAGATAGTCAGGCCGGTGCTGATCGCCGGCGCGGAGATTCAAGTTCACCGGCTCCCAGTCGAGGCCTTTTTCGGCAAGAACCAGCCGTGCCTTAATGGCGCAGACCGCCAGGCGGCCTTGATAGAGTTTCAGCATATGGCACGTCTCGTGGGTTGCAGGCTTGGAAAACAAAAGAGCAAGCGAACGAATTGCATTGTTGCATAGGTTCAGCCTTCGCGAAAAAACTTTGCAAGCTCCCGGTCTCGCCGGCCGAGAATCGGCTGGCGGGCGCATACGTAAACACGCGCCAACGGCTCAGCCTTGCGGCATTTCGATGCGCCGCTACCGGTGCTGATGGCGGCATTGCCGCCGATCAGCCGCACGGCATTTATTGGGCAGAATGATCGCTTTATCGCTGGGTGAGACTTTGCACGCGCAAAGTCTTCGGCGATCGACGCCCGCTCGAACTCGGCCACGTGTAAAAATGTGGCCGGGCGAAGCATCTCGCTTCGGTCCGGCCGCGCAAGTTTATGGCGTCGGCTTAGGCGGCGATTTTCTTCGGAATGCCGCCCCGTTCGACGAAGGAATAGCGCTCGGCCAGGATCGGCGCGAGCGCACGCCGGCGCGCTTCGGGAAATGCGATCCACATGCGCAGGAGGTGACGTTTCAATTCCGGATCGTCATGATCTTCGAACGCCTCGCGGGCGTGCAGGATGGCGTGGTTGTTGATGAACTGCATGTCGCCTTCCTGGAAGTGCATGCGCAGACGCAGCTCTGGCCGGTTGGCGACCTCTTGCACAAAATCGAGCGCCTCGCGCTGGATATCGGTCAGGCCGAGATTCGGACCGAAGCGCGTGAGCCCATCGAAATAGGCGCGGCTGGTGATGCGCGAGGTGACCTTGCCGCCGGCATAGCTGAACATCGGGCAGCGATACCAGGGCTGTTCGTCTTGCGGCTCTTCGCCCCGCCAGTCGATGTTGAATGGCTGATACAGCACTTCGAGCAGATCGGGACGCTCCGCGAGGATCGCGTTGTGCACGCTTTCGACACTGGTCAGCGCGCTGGCGCCGCCTGACTTCGAGGTACGCACGCAGAACAGACCAAGCGCGTCCACCGGCAACTGGTCGGAATGAAAATCCATCTTTTCGCGGGTCTGGTAACCGCGCGCGGTGCGGTCCTTCATCGTGCGCCCTTCATCGCGCACATGGCCAAGCAGATGACCGCGGGTGTTCTGCGAGACCGGCGTGCCGAAATGCACGCCAAAGCCCCAATAGATCAAACCACACTCATGTGTCGTATAGCGTTCGCGCGGCAGGCCGCGGATGAGCACGACGCCAGGGCCGTTTTCGAGCCGGTCCGGTACTTCGTCTAATTTGGCGGCCAGTTTTTGCAGCGGAAACTGCGCGGCGGTAAACGGTATTTCGGCGCCCAATGACTTCACATGCTGCAGCGCCGTATCGACCTCGGCGATATCCGCCTCGGTCAAGGGCATAATCCAGGACGTATCGTCCTGGATGTCCGGCCCGCGCCAGGTCCGGCTATTGCTCAACTTGTCGCGCATAACCTCGATCATTTGGCGCCTCCTCGCGGACAATTCTTGTCGTTTGGACGGGAATATAGCGCCGCGCCAGGGCGCAGCCAACAAATTCGCTTAAGGCCAGTGAGCAAGGGCTTCGAAGCTAACAAATCGGCCAACAATCCGGATTTGCTCTTTGCCGCGGCTGCCATAGGATGCCGGGCACTTTGGCGCCGCAACCCGGAGGCGAAGGTTCGACGATGAACGTGCAAGCCAATATCCGTGCCGAGCAGTTGGCGCGACCGCTGCGCATCCGCCGCGCCGACGCTATCGCGATCGCCGTTCCGCTGGCGAAACCGATGCTGATGGCGGCGGAAACCATCACCCATGCGGAAAACCTGGTGCTGCGCCTCGAAGCCGAAAACGGTTTGGTCGGCTGGGGCGAGGCAACGGTAGCGCCGACCATGACCGGCGACACCTTGCCCGGCATGGTGGCGGCGGTGCGCCAGCACATGGCGCCGCTGTTGATCGGCGCCGACACGCGCGACCGCGCGGAACTCGCGCGGCGCTGCCGTGCGGCAATCGTGCACAACGGCGGCGCCAAGGCCGCGGTCGAGATCGCGTTGCTCGACCTTGCCAGCAAGCACCTCGGTGTTCCGGCGGTCGAATTGATTGGTGGCGCGCTGCGGCGCTCGGTCGCGAATATGTGGCTGCTCGGCAATCCGGAAATCGCCGCCGACATCGCCGAGGCCAAACGCAAGGTCAACGAGGGCTATAATTATTTCAAGCTGAAGGTGGGCGTGAAAAAGGTCGAGGCCGAAATTGAAGCGGCGCTGCAGGTGCGCGCCGCGCTCGGGCCCGACGTGATGCTATGCGCCGACGCCAATACCGGCTGGAACGCGGGCACGGCGCGGCAATATATGCGCGGCGTGGAAGGCGCCGGATTGTTGTTCCTGGAGCAGCCGTTGCCAAGCGACCAGACCGAGGCCATGGGCGCACTCAACCGGCTCGGCCTGCTGCCGATCTCAGGCGACGAATGCGTCGGCGGCAGCGACGACGTGTTGGCGCTCGGCCAGGGCGGCATCGTCGCCGGCGTCAATCTCAAGATCATCAAGACGGAAGGCATCACGCCGCTGCTCGCCGCCGCCACGCTGTGCAAGCAGCTTGGCTTGTCGGTGACGCTCGCCGGCAAGGTCGCCGGCACCAGCCTGACCGCGGCGGCGACGCTCGCCGCCGCCTGCGCCTCGCCGGTGCTCGACTGGGGTGTGAGCCTCACGCAAGTGTATCTCGCCGAGGACGTGGTGCGCGATCCGCTGCGATTGGAGAACGGCAAGTTCATCCTACGTGACGCGCCGGGCTTGGGCGTCGACGTCGACGAAGACGCCATTCGCCGCTTCACGGTTGCCTGACGGCGGCGGCTTGGTGCTCGAAACCGCGGCGCGCGCAGAAGCCACAAATTGTTGAAATACCCGGCGGCGGACGCAAGCGGCGACCGCGTTCTTTCTTGCGGATAAGGAATACTTTCCGTGGCGTGCCGCGTTATGCGCTGGAACATCATTCCGGCTTGCGAAAGCCAAACGCTTCGCCGGAGCCCGTTTTTCACGGCAGACAGGCCGCCTGCGACAACTAATACACGACCTTTATTGAAAAAACGTCGCAACCGGGTTGAACAACAAGCGGTTTCATATGCAAACTAGATGGGACAGTTAGGCATCGAATGATCGGAGGGGGCGGGTTCGCCCAACTCCGGCGGGTGCCGATTTTGCAATCAAACGCCAATTGCACGACGGCGGTTGGTTGCAAAACGAACAAGTGGGGGGAAAGTGGCGAAGCTACTTGAAATCGAGAATCTGCAAACGCAGTTCTTTATCGGTGACGGCGTGGTCAAGGCCGTCGACGGCATTTCCTATGACGTGAACGAAGGGGAAACGATAGCCATCGTCGGCGAGTCCGGCTGCGGGAAATCCGTCGGCGCCCTGTCAATCCTGCGCCTCATTCCCTATCCGCCCGGCCGCATCGTCGGCGGCAGCATCAGCTTCGAAGGCCGCGATCTGCTCAAGCTGAGCGACGAAGAAATCCGCGACGTGCGCGGCAAGGACATCGCCATGGTGTTCCAGGAGCCGATGACGTCGCTCAATCCGGTGCTGACCATCGGACGGCAGCTCACCGAGACCTTGCAGCAGCACCTCCACATGAGTCAGGAGCAGGCGCTCGCGCGTGCGGTCGAATTGTTGGGCATGGTCGGCATCTCCGATGCCGCCCGCCGGCTCAAGCAACACCCGCATCACCTCAGCGGCGGCATGCGCCAACGCGTGATGATCGCCATGGCGCTGTGCTGCGAACCCAAGCTTATCATCGCCGACGAACCGACGACCGCGCTCGACGTCACCATTCAGGCGCAAATTCTCGAATTGATGAAGGATCTGACGCGGCGCCTGAGCGTCGCCTTGATCGTCATCACCCACAATCTGGGGATCGTCGCACGTTACGCCGACCGCGTGAATGTGATGTATGCCGGCAAGATCATCGAGAGCGGAACCGCGGACGAGATCTACTATAACCCCCGTCATCCCTACACGCTTGCGCTGCTCAAGTCAGTGCCGCGGATGGACCAGCCGAGGCGGGGAAAGCTGGATCCCGTGCAAGGCCAGCCGCCCGATCTCATGCGCTTGGACGACAGCTGTTCGTTCCGCCCGCGCTGCAGCTTTGCCGTCGATCGCTGTGCAAAGGCACCGCAGCTGGAGACGGCCGGCGCTGAAGGTCATGTTGCGGCGTGCTGGCAGGCGCAAAAGGTCGCCGCATCATTGAGGCAGGCGTCATGAGCACGACACACACGGCCCAAGGCGAGACCGCGAAGGCCGCGCGCACGGCGGCTGAAGTGGAAAGCAGCGGCCATGAGCAGCGACGCCAGTCAGTCGAGCGCGTCGCCCAAGCATCGGATCTGGTCACGGTGCGAGATCTGAAAATGCACTTTCCGGTGACCGAGGGTGCGCTGTTGTCGCGGGTGGTAGCGCATGTGAAAGCCATCGATGGCATCAGCTTCACTATTCGCAAGGGTGAGACCTTGGGTCTGGTGGGAGAATCCGGTTGCGGCAAGACCACGACCGGCCGCTGCATCCTGCAGCTGGAACATGCGACCGCAGGCAAGATATTGTTCGACGGCACCAACCTGATCGACCTTGACCGCAAGTCGATGATGGCGCTGCGGCGGAAGATCCAGGTGATCTTCCAGGACCCCTACTCGTCACTCAATCCGCGCATGAAGATCGGCGATATCATCGCCGAGCCGATGCAGGTTCACAAAACCGAGCCGGACAAAGCGGCGCGCGACGCCCGCGTCAAGGAACTGCTAAAGCTTTGCGGCCTCGATCCCCGCTTCGCCAGCCGCTACCCGCACGAGATGAGCGGCGGCCAGCGGCAGCGGGTCGGCATCGCGCGCGCTTTGTCGGTACGCCCCGAGTTCATCATTTGCGACGAGGCAATTTCGGCCTTGGACGTGTCGATTCAGGCGCAAATCATCAATCTTTTGGAGGATTTGCGCGACGAGTTCGACCTCACATACCTCTTTATTGCCCATGATTTGAGCGTCGTACGGCACCTTTGCCACCGGGTAGCGGTAATGTATCTGGGCAAAATCGTCGAATTGGCGGAATGTGACGAGTTGTACAACAACCCGTTGCATCCCTATACTCAGGCACTACTTGCGGCAGTGCCGGTGCCGGACCCGGAGGTGGAAAGAAAGCGCGCTCACCAGATCGTCAAAGGCGAGGTGCCGAGCCCGATCAATCCGCCGAGTGGATGTGTGTTCCATCCACGATGCCGGGTTGCCGTGGACAACTGTTCGAAGGAGATTCCGGAATTCAGAGAACTGCGACCGGGGCACTGGGTAGCCTGCTCCGTCGTTTAACCGCTCCGCAGAAGAGTGAAGCATCCAGAGAACCCGCAGAAGGTTCTCGGAGCGATCCAAGGGAAACGACTCAAAATAAGATAAGGGAGGGAAGACTATGCAATTTGCTCGACTGATCAGATCGGCTTTGGTGCTGACGGCAGCCGCCGCTGTTACCATCGCCTACACCGGGCCCTCGGCCGCGGCCGGACCGGCCAAAGGCGGAGTCCTGAAATACGTCGTGCCGGCCGAACCGCCGAGCTTCGACGGCCATCGCGAAACCACTTTCGCGCTCATCCATCCGATTGCACCGTTCTACAGCCTGCTGATCCGGGTCGACCCGACGGTGCCGTACAACGGCAAGTTCGTCTGCGATCTTTGCACCGAAATGCCGAAGCCGACCGACGGCGGCAAGACCTATACGTTCAAGCTCCGTAATGGCGTCAAGTTCAGCGATGGCTCGGCGCTCACCGCGAAAGACGTGGTGGCGACCTACAACAAGATCATCTTCCCGCCGAAAGGCGTGGCCAGCGCGCGTAAGGCATTCTACGTGTCGGTCGCCAGCGTGAGCGCGCCCGACGACCACACCGTCGTGTTCAAGCTGAAGTATCCGTCCGGCGCCTTCATTCCGGCGCTCGCGAACCCCTACAACTTCATCTATTCCAAGGCGATCCTCGACAAGGATATCCATTGGTATGAGAAGAACGTCATGGGTTCCGGTCCGTTCATTTGGGACGGGCGCGAAGCCGGCGCCTTCATCAAGGGCAAGCGCAATCCGAACTACTATATCAAGGGTAAGCCCTATCTCGACGGCTTCGAGGCCATCTTCGCCAAGAAGCAGTCGCTGCGCGTGCAGGCCATTCAAGGCGACCGCGCCGCGATCGAGTTCCGTGGTTTTCCGCCGAAGAGCCGTGACGACCTCGTCAAGGCCCTGGGCAAGAAGATCACGGTCCAGGAGAGCAATTGGAATTGCGTGCTGATCGTCACGCCGAACCATCAGAAGAAGCCCTTCGACGACGTCCGCGTGCGGCGTGCTTTGACGCTCGCGATCGATCGCTGGGGCGGCTCCAAGTACCTGTCGAACATCGCCATCGTGAAGGCGGTGGGCGGCGTGGCCTTCCCCGGTCATCCGCTGGCGGCAACCAAGGCAGAGATGGAGACAGATCGCCGGCTACTGGCCCGACATCAACAAGTCGCGGGCGGAAGCCAAGAAGCTGCTCAAGGAAGCCGGCCAGGAACACCTCAAGTTCACGCTGAACAATCGTGGCGTGGACCAGCCGTACAAGATCGTTGGCACCTGGCTCATCGACCAGTGGAAACAGGTTGGCCTGCAGGTCGACCAGCGTGTGCAGCCGACGGGCCCGTTCTATGCCACGCTGCGCAAGAAGAAGGACTACGACGTCTCGCTCGACTTCAATTGTCAGGCGGTCGTCAATCCGCTGCTCGACGTGTCCAAGTTCATCTCCGACGACGTATCCGGCAATCAGTACGGCGGATACAAGGACCGCGAACTGGACAAGATGTTCACGGCGATGAACCAGTCCGGCGACCCGAAGGAACAGCGCGCCATCATGCGCAAGTTCGAAAAGCGCGCGCTTGACACGCAGGCGAATGCGTTCATCACCCTGTGGTGGTATCGCATCATCCCGCACCGGTCCTACGTCAAGGGGTGGTACATCACGCCGAGCCACTACTTGAACCAGCAGCTCGACAACGTCTGGATCGACAAGTCGCTGATGTAAGACCAGACCGTCACCTGAACCAATCCGCCCGCGGCACTGTTGCCGCGGGCGGAGTACCGGCAGGTGGACAAGAATGTCGCAATACATCATCAAGCGCCTATTGCTGACCATACCGACGCTTTTTGGAGCGGCGATCCTGGTCTTTTTCCTGATGCGTCTCATCCCCGGCGACATCTGCGAGCTGCGCCTGGCGGGCAGCGGCGGCTATTTTGACGAATCCGCACTGAAAATCTGCCAGCACGAGATCGGCATCGACCAACCGATCATCGTGCAGTTGGGAAAATACCTCTGGGGTCTCGTCACCTTCAATTTCGGCAATTCGATGTGGACCGGCCGCCCCATCGTCACGGAAATCAGCCTGCGCTTCGAGCTTTCGCTGATGATTGCTATCCTGGCGACCGTGACCGCGACGATCATGGCCATTCCCTTGGGAACGCTCGCCGCCATCAAGCAGGATACCTGGATTGACTATGCCGTCCGCACTTTCAGCATCGCAGGGATAGCCATTCCCTCGTTCTGGTTCGGCATCCTCATCATTTTTGGCATCCTGTTTACCACGCAGTGGTGGACCGGAATTCCCTGGATGCCGCCCATCCAGTACAAGTCCAGTTGGATGAGTTGGGCCAACATATCCAACAATCTCTCTTTGCTGATCTGGCCCGCGCTGGCGACGGGTTACCGCTATTCGGCCGTCGCCACCCGCATGACGCGCTCGGCCATGCTTGAAGTGCTGCGCGAGGACTACATCCGCACCGCACGCGCCAAGGGCCTGGTTGAAGGGCTCATCATTCGACGCCATTCACTCAAGAACGCCATGCTGCCGGTAGTCACCGTCATCGGCCTCGAGTTTGCCTTTCTCATGGGCGGCCTTGTCGTCACCGAGCAGGTGTTCAACCTCAACGGGCTCGGCAAGCTGTTTGTCGAGTCGGTGACCAACTACGACTACACCATGACGCAAGCACTGGTCATGGTTGTCGTCGCCGTGTTCGTGTTCACCAACTTCGTGATTGACGTGTTCTACGCCTGGCTCGATCCCCGTATTCGTTACAAATAAGAGATCTGCACCATGGTCGTAACTTCGGAACTGGCCGTCGACGCGCAATTCGAGGATTTGAGCGACAAAAAGTCGATCGGACGCGTGATTCTCCAGTTGATGCGCCGCAAGCCGCTGGGGGCGGCGGGCGCCATCATCGTCATCCTGATGATCCTGATGGCGATATTTGCCAATTATCTGACGCCCTACGATCCTGTGGCCAATTCCTTCGCCGCGATGACCAAGGCGCCCAGTTTGGAGCATTGGCTCGGCACAGACCAGTTCGGCCGCGATCTGCTCGCCCGCATCATCTACGGCGCGCGTACCGCCCTCTTTGTCGGCTTTACTTCCGCCATCATCGGGGCCACCACCGGCCTGGTGCTCGGCGTCGGCAGCGCCTATTTCGGCGGGCGCATCGATCTAATCTTCCAGCGCGTCATGGATATCTTCATGGCGTTTCCGCTGATCATCATGGCGCTCGCCGTCGTCTCGATCTTCGGCACCGGTGCGCAAAACGTGATTATCGCCATCACAGTCCCGTTCATTCCGCGCTGCGCGCGCGTGGTGCGCTCGAGCGCGCTGGCGATCCGCGAAGTGCCCTATATCGACGCCGCCCGCGCCAACGGATTTTCCCATACGCGCATCATCCTGCGCCACATGGTGCCGAACGTGATGGCGCCCTACCTGATCATGATCACCGCCTTCGTCGGCCAAGCGATCCTGCTGGAAGCCTCACTCTCTTATCTCGGCCTCGGCGTGCAGGAACCGACGCCAGCCTGGGGCTTGATGCTGCAAGGCGGCGCGGAGGAATACGCGCTGAGCGCCCCGTGGATGGCGATCTTCCCGGGCGTCGCCATCAGCCTCGCCGTGTTCGGCTTCAACCTGTTCGGCGACGCCGTGCGCGACGTGCTCGATCCCAAGCTGCGCTCGCGCTAGGGCGCAATTACCCTGCCTTTTTGATCTTCGCCGGCGAGGCGGGCTCGCGATAGCGCTCGCGCATCGCATCCCATTCTTCGGCGCCGAAACGCGCAAACGCCTCGTGCGGCGACAGGTCCTTGGGCGGCGCCGGGAAGTGGCCTTTCTTGACTTCCGCCAAGAGCTCCTCGCAGCAACCGATGACCCCGCGGAACAACAGCGTCGGCAGGATGGCGAGCTTGTAGCCCATGGCCTCGGCGTCCTTCAATTCGATGACCGGGGTCTTGCCGCGGCGCACGACGTTGAGCAGGCACGGACCCTTGACCAGCTTCGGCACCGAAGCCAATTCCTCCATGGTCTGCGGCGCTTCCACGAAAGCGATATCGGCGCCGGCGGCAAGCGCGGCATTGGCGCGCATGATCGCCTCGTCGAAGCCGATGACAGCACGCGAGTCCGTGCGGGCGATGATGATGAAATCGGAATTGCCGCGCGCATCGGCGGCAGCGCGGATTTTCGCGATGTAGTCGTCGGTCGGGATCACTTCCTTGTTGTCGAGGTGCCCGCATTTCTTCGGGAAAACCTGATCCTCGATGTGGATGGCGGCGATGCCGTGACGCGCGTATTCGTGCACGGTGCGCACCACGTTCAATTCATTGCCATAGCCGGTGTCGGCGTCGGCGATGACCGGAAGATCGACGGTCGCCGCGATCTTGCTGGCGTTTCCGACCATCTCACTCATGGTCAGCAGGCCGTAGTCCGGAAACCCATGCGCCGCCGCGGTGCCGGCGCCGGTCATGTAGACGGCTTCGAAACCGGCATCGGCGATCAATTTGGCCGTGATGCAGTCATAGGCACCCGGCGCGATCGTCATGCCGCCGCGCTTGATCAGTGCCCGTAGCTCACTTGCCTTGCTCATTACGGCCTCCCTTTATTTAGCGCGCCTGCGTTCAAGATAGGCGACCAGGCCCCCTGCCCGCACCATCTCCGTGAGATGCGCGGGGATCGGCTCGCAGGCGTAGCTTTCGTTGCGGCTGAGATTATGGACCTTGCCGGACTCCGGTTCGAGCGCAAGCCGATCGCCGGCGGCAATTTTTCCCGCTTCCGGACAGACCAGCGCCAGCAGGCCGAGATTGAGTGCGTTGCGGTAGAAGATACCGCCGAAGGAAGGCGCCAGCACCGCGCTCACCCCCAATTGGCGCAGCGCTTGCGGCGCCTGCTCGCGCGACGAGCCCATGCCGAAATTACGCCCGCCGACGACGATATCGCCCTGCCCGACGCCGCCGGCGAAATGCGGATCGGCGACCTCCAGACAATGGAGCGCCATCTCCTCGATCGGCCGCTTCATATAGGTGCCGGGCGCCAGCTGATCGGTATCGATGTTGTCGCCGAATACCCAGGCGCGGCCGCTGTTTTTGATTTGTGCGCTCAATGCAGCAACTCCCGCGGGTCGATGATCTTGCCCGCTACCGCGGCGGCGGCGGCCGTGTAGGGCGAGGCCAGATACACCTGCGCGCTTCTTGCGCCCATGCGTCCCTTGAAATTGCGCGCCGTGGTGGCGATGCAGACCTCACCTTCGGCCAGCCTGCCGGTGCCGTAACCGGCGCAGGCGCCGCAGCCGCTCGGAAGCATGATGGCGCCGGCGTCGAGTAGAGTGGCGAGCGTACCGTCGGCGGCGGCTGTCGCCGTTTCACGGCGCGAGGCCGGCGCCACCAGCAGCCGTACGCCGTCCGCCACGTGGCGACCCTTCAGCACCGCGGCGGCCATTTTCAGATCGACGAGCTTGGCTCCGGTGCAAGCACCGATATAGGCGACGTCGATGCGCTCACCCTGGTGATCCGCAACCGGCCCCGCATTGGCCGGCGAGTGCGGCAGCGCCACCTGCGGCGCCAGCGCTGCGGCATCGAAGCGATGGGTCTCGCGATAGGCCGCGTCGTCATCGCCCTGCCATTGGTGCGGATCGACCGCGCCACCGCCGGCGGCGGCAATATGGGTGGCTGTCGTGTCGTCGGCTGCAATGAGCCCGGTCTGCGCGCCGAGCTCGGCCGTCATGTTGCACATGGTCATACGCTCCGCCATCGGCATGGCGGCGATCGCTGCGCCGGTATATTGCACAACCTGATAGTCGCCGCCGTCCATGCCGAGCTTGGCGCATAGCGCCAGCATCACGTCCTTGGCGCAAACGCCGGCTGCGAGCTTGCCCGCCCAATCGATGCGGATCGTCTCCGGCACCTTGATCCAGGTTTCGCCGGTCACCACGATGCCCGCCATTTCGGTCGCGCCGACGCCGAACATGAAACAGCCGAAGGCGCCGCCGGTGGTGGAATGGGAGTCGCCGCCGACCGCGAACATGCCGGGCCGTAGGTGCCCGCGTTCCGGCAGTACCACGTGGCAGATACCCTGCATGTCGTAGAAATTTTTGACGCCGTTGGCCGCCACCCACTTGCGCGTCAGGTCGAGGATGGCGGCGCTGTCGGCGTCGACCGCCGGCACATAGTGGTCGCTGATGATGACGACCTTGTCCGGATCCCAGACTTTAGCGCCCAATTTTTCCAGGATCGGCTGGATCCGGCGTGGCCCGCCGGAATCGTGCATCAGCGCAAGATCGACGCTACAGGTGACGATCTCGCCGGGGCGGACGCTTTCGCGCCCCGCCGCGCGGGCAATGATTTTTTCGGCGAGTGTTTGAGGCAATGGACCACTCCGGTTCGGAGACAATACTCACACCGCCGCTTCGCTGCGAGCGAATTTGATGAGGAAGGCGAGCGGCGCGGTGGCAATAGTCAGCGCCGCGACGGTCATGACGGCGCCCGGAATCCCGATTAGATCGCCGACGAAACCGCTCGCTGGTGGCGCAACGGCCAAGAACCCGAGCGTGATCGTATAGAAAATGCTGAATGCCCGCGTACGCCGCTGCGGCGTCACCAGGTCCGGCACCGATCCGTAGGTCACGGTGGTGACGCCGTTGAGGATGACGCCGAGGATCGGCAGCAGTACGAAATCAACCTCGAATGGCGCCAACAGGATGACGATCATGCCGATGGCGGTCAGCACCTTGCTCATGGCGATGGTGAAGACTTTACCGAAGCGGGTGGCGAACCAGCCGCAGGCGAGCTTGCCAAAAGCGCCGCCGAAGAAAACCAGGGTTAAGGCGAATCCGGCAGCGGAGACGTGCGCGCCCTTGCCGGTCAGTACGAAGGGCAACAGCACGAAAAATCCGCCGCGCGTGATGCTGTCGACGATTCCGAGAGCGACCAGCGCACGGAAACCGGTGCGCATGCGGGCGGTTTCTGCCGCTGCCGCGGCATCTTCTGTCGTATCAGCCGGTTTCGTTTCCGCGTGTTCGGCATCAAACGTAAAGCGCGGGGTCAGCAGGAAAATCGCTGCTGCCGCCGCGATGCCGACGAGGCCGAGCAGCCCATAGGCCGGCCGCCACGGCATGATGAGGATAAGCGCCGAGGCGGTGGCCGGCAGCAGCACCTTGCCGACGTCGCCAGAGAAATTGTAAGCGCCCAGCGCCTTGAGCGAGCGCGTTCCGGCAAAAGCATGCGCCACCAGCGCCGAGCCGATCGGATGTTGGGTGGCGGCGCCGATGCCGCCGAGCAGCAAGGCGGCAACCAGCCACCAGAAAGTGTCGCCGATGCTGGCCAGGCAGTAGCACAAGCCGGCCAAGGCCGTGCCGATCGCCAGCACGACGCCGGGCCCGAGGCGTTCGGCGAGCATCGAGGAGGGAATCTGCAGGCTCGCCATGGTGCCCATGAAGACAGTGCGTAGCGCGCCGGCGGCGGCATAGCTCAGTCCGAACTCGACCTGCCAGATCGGCAAGGCGATCCAGATCAGGTCGGTGAACCCGTCATGCAGGGCGTGCGCACCGCCGGCAATGGCGAGCGCCTTGCGTTCCTGGCTCTTGCCGGCGGCCGCCTGGGGAGACGTTTCGGGGGCTGCGGTGACGGTCAAATCGGCTCCGATTGCGGGCCTCCGGCGGCCGCTGCGAGGCCTGTCGGGAAAGACGACGGTTTTGTGACAGCTTTATTTATCACGAAGAATGCGCGACAGTCATTGCCCCTTTGCGTGGTTTCCGGGAACCAGAACGCCATGAATTTCGAACTGTCCGAGGAGCAAAAGCTGTTTGCCGATTCGGTGCGGCGCTTTGCGCTGGCGCATCTGGAGAAGGATGCGCTCAAGCGCGCGCATACGTCCCGCTATCCGTTCGAAGTGGCGCAATTGATGGCCGGCCAGGGCCTCATGGGCATCACCATCCCGGAAGCAGATGGCGGCGTCGGTGGTACGCTGATGGACGCAGTCATCGCCATCGAGCAGGTGGCCGCAGTCTGCCCGCGCAGCGCCGACGTGGTGCAGTTCGGCAATTTCGGTCCCATCCGCGCCTTTGCCGAACACGGAACGGCCCAGCAGAAGGCGCGCTGGCTACCCGAGCTCCTTGCCGGCCGCATGGTGATGAGCCTCGGCATGACCGAGCCCGGCGCCGGTTCCGCCGTCACCGATCTCGTTACTAGCGCCAAGCCGGACGGTTCGCATTACGTCGTCAACGGCGCCAAGGTGTTCTCCACCTTCAGCCCGGATGCCGCGATTTTCCTGATCTATGTGCGCTACGGGCCGGGCCTTGGCGGAATCGGCTCGATCATCGTCGAGCGCGATACGCCCGGGTTTCGGATTGGCCAGCCGTCCGCTTTTATGAGCGGCGAGCAATGGTGCGAGCTGCATTTCGACAATTGCCGCATTCCGGCGGAGAACGTCCTGCTCGGCCCCGGCGGCTTCAAGAAGCAGATGTCGAGTTTCAACGTCGAGCGCATCGGCAATGCCACGCGCTCGCTTGCCTTCGGCCGTTACGCCTACAACACGGCGCGCGAGCATGCGATGACGCGCGAGCAGTTCGGCCGGCCGCTGTGCGAGTTCCAGGGCCTGCAATGGAAATTCGCCGAGATGGCGATCAAGCTTGAAGCCGCCCAGCTTCTGCTCTATCGCGCGGCAACCAATGCCGACCGCGACCTGCCCTCGGCATACGAAACCGCGGTCGCCAAAGCCGCCTGCAACGTCACCGGCTTCGAGGTGGCGAGCGAGGCGCTGCAGACCATGGGGGCTACCGGTTACAGCCGCGAGACGCTGGTCGAATATTGCATGCGCCGCTGCCGCGGCTGGATGATCGCCGGCGGTTCGGTCGAGATCCTGAAGAACCGTATCGCCGAGCACATCTTCGACCGCCGCTTCGACCAGCGTCCGTCCCGCAAGGCGGAAGCGGCGGAATGACATTTAGCGCGCTGTGAGCGCGCGGCAAGCGAATGTCGCAATCCCTCCGCCAATCCCTCTTCTCCCCCCAATCCGTCGCCATCGTCGGGCAGTCCGACGACGTGACCAAGACCGCCGGACGGCCGCTGAAATATCTGCGTCAGGTTGGCTTTGGCGGCCGCATCTATCCCATCAACCCGCGCCGCCGGGAGGTGCTGGGCGAGCGCGCCTATGCTTCCCTCGCCGCGCTGCCGGAAGCGCCCGAGCACGTCTATATCGTCGCCCCGACCGAGCCGGCGATCGAGGCAGTCGCGGAATGCGGGCGGCTGGGCGTCAAAGTCGCGACCGTACTCGCCGATGGTTTTGCCGAAACGGGACCGGTGGGCGAAGCGCGCGAGGCACGCCTCAAGGACATCTGCGCGGCGACTCACCTGCGCATCGTCGGTCCGTCGAGCCTCGGCATCGTCGACCTGCGTAGCAAGGCGATGCTGACGGCGAACGCCGCCTTCGACGAAGCCGATCTACCGGTCGGGCGCATTCTCGCCGCTTCACATTCGGGCAGCATGATCGGCGCGCTGCTCTCGCGCGGCAAGGCGCGCGGCATCGGCTTTGCCGGCCTGGTTTCTGTCGGCAATGAAGTCGATCTGTCGCTCGGCGAGATTTGCGAGGCGACGCTCGATGATCCGGGCATCGACGGTTACATGCTGTTTCTGGAAACGTTGCGGCATGCCGACGCGTTGCGCCGTTTCGCACAAAAAGCGGCCGCTGCGAATAAGCCGGTCATTGCCTACAAGCTCGGCCGCTCGGAGGAAGCGCGCGAGCTGGCCGTCTCGCATACCGGCGCGCTCGCCGGCGAAGACGACGTGGCCGATGCCTTCCTTGCCGATTGCGGCATCGCGCGAGTCGACACCCTCGACGGGCTGATCGAGGGCTTGCCGTTGCTCAAGCGAGTGCCGCAAGTCTTGCCCGGTGTGCGCAAAGCCACCGTCGGCGTGGTGACGACCACGGCCGGCGGCGCCACCATGGTGGTCGATCCGCTGGCCAGCCGGGGCGTTACTGTCGCAGCGCCGACACCTGAGACGCTGGCGCGCATCCGCGCCGCCACCGGCATCGACGTCAAGCCGGCGCGCTTAATCGATCTCACCACTACCGGCGCGCGCTATGAGGCGATGAAGGCGGCGCTCGATATTCTTATCAATGCGCCCGAGTTCGATTTGATCGTGGCCGTAGTCGGCTCCTCGGCGCGTTTCCTACCCGAACGCGCCGTCAAACCGATCACCGATTGCGCCGGCGCGGCCAAGCCAATCGCGGCCTATCTGGTGCCGGAAGCGCCACAAGCTTTGGCCGCACTCAGCGCGGCCGGCGTACCTAATTTCCGCACGCCGGAGGCCTGCGCCGACGCGGTCGCCGCGGCGCTGCGCCGGCGCGCCCCACGCATCGCTACGTCACGACCGATCAGCAAGCGCGCTGCCTCCGAAAATCCAGGACGGGCGTTCGACGAGCTCGAAGCCTATGCATTGTTCGATCGCCTTAACATTGAGCGCGCGCCGGCGCTCGCCATCGACGTCGACGTCACAGGCGCACCCGCCCTGCCCTTTCCTTATCCCGTCGCCGTAAAAGCGCTGACCGCCGACATCCAGCACAAGACCGAGGTTGGCGGCGTTGAACTAAATCTACAGGACAGTGACGCGCTGATTGCCGCCATTGCGCGCATTGCAGCCAATGTCGGTTCTCGCCTCAAGCGCGTGCTGGTGCAGCCGATGGTGACAGCCTTGGGCGAAGTGCTGGTCGGCTATCGCATCGACCGCGACGTCGGCCCGCTGGTCATGCTGGCGGCCGGCGGCGTGCTGGCCGAGATCTATCGCGACCGTTCGCTGCGCCTGGCACCGGTCGATCTGGCCACCGCACAGGAGATGATCGGCGAGGTGCGCGAGCTCACGGCACTTGCGGGCTACCGCAACCGGCCGGCCGGAGATCTCGAAGCGCTCGCCAGTACCATCGTCGCCCTGTCGCGGCTCGCGACCATGGACGAGCCCGTGGCCGAGGCCGAAATCAACCCGCTGATGGTGCGGCCCAAGGGCGAAGGCGTGGTCGCGGTCGATGCGCTGGTGCGGCTGTCATAACTCCGCCTCTGGTACAGCCCGCCGCAAACCCGTAGCATCCGCACAACCAGCCGGAGCCGCCGATGTCGCAGGCCGAAGCCATTCATACGCTGCACCCCGCCGCCGGCTCGACCGATGCGCTGGTCACATTCGTCGGTGAATTGCGGCATGGCGCGCTCTCCGACGAGGTGCGCCATTATGCGCGGCGGCATCTGCTCGATACCGTCGGGGTCATGATCGCGGGCGCGGGCGGCACCATCGCCAGCCGCGCCGAGGCCATGCTCGCCGCCGTTCGCCCGCCCGGCCAAATCCCGGTGCCGGGACGCGCGCGCCGCGCCGATCTCATCGACGCCGCTTTTCTCGGCGGCACCGGCGCGCACGGCATCGAGCTCGACGACGGCCACACCAAGGGCTCGGCGCATCCCGGCTGCGCGGTGGTGCCGGCCTCGCTCGCCCTCGGTTTCGCCCGGAAAATAAACGGCAAAACGCTGATCGAAGCGATCGTCACCGGCTACGAAACGCTGACGGCGATCGCGCGCGCCTGCCATCCCGAATTGCGCCAGCGCGGTTTTCATCCGACCGGCGCCGTCTCCGTGTTCGGCGCCGCCAGCGCCAGCGCCAAACTGCTGGGTTTGCCGGCGCCGGAAATCGCCAATGCGCTTGGCATTGCGGCTTCGAGCGCGGCCGGCCTCTTTGCCTTCGTCAACGGTGGCGCCGACATCAAGCGCCTGCACGCCGGCCACGCTTCGCGCGAAGGTTTGCAGGCTGCGCTGCTGGCCCAGCAGGGCGTCGAAGGCCCGCCCGCCGTGCTCGAAGCGCGCGACGGTTTCTGGCAGGCCTTCGCCTTCGGCCCCAGCGGCAAGCCGCGCGCCATCGAACTGCCGCCGGCGGTGCCGTTCGGTATTACCGATTGCTACATCAAGCCCAATGCCTGCTGCCGCCACTTGCAGCCCGCCGTCGAAGCGCTGATTGCGATCCTCGATGCGGAAAAAATTACGCCTGAGGAGATCCAGCAGGTCGAGGCAGAGACCTACCGCATCGCCGCCGCCCACGCCGAAACCGGCTGGGACGATTACGCCGGCGCGCAACTGAGCTTCCCTTACCTGATGGCGCTGGCGATGCGCTATCGCGGCATCAAGATCGACTATTTCGAAGAACAGTTCCGCCGCGATCCGGCGCTGGCCGCGCTCGCCGCCAAGCTGCACGTGTCGGCGCCGGCGGAGATCGACAAGCTCTATCCGCAGCTGCGCCCGGCGCGGGTGACGGTGACGACCGCGCGCGGAAATTTCACCCGCCAGGCCGATGACGCGCTCGGCTCGCGCCTGGTGCCGTTGAGCGACGATGGACTGACGGAAAAGTTCCACGGCCTGGTGGCGCCGGTGCTGGGCGAGGCGCGCGGCGACGAGTTGGCGCGGCGGCTGTGGGCGATCGAGGAAGAGAGCGACGTGGCGCCCCTCATCGACGCGATGGCGAAGGTATAACCGCGACAAGCGCGGCCACCTTCGTATCAAAGTCTACCGCCCCACACTTGTCTTGGCCGCGAACGGCCGCGCACCTGCTCTATAAAAACGGCTCCGCGCGCTTCATCAGTTCCTCGAGGTCAGGCTCGTTCGGATTGCGCGGCTTGCCCGGGTGAATGATCGAGACCTGGCAACTCTCCGCCGCTTCGACAAGCTGGAGATAGGTGCCGGCATCCGGATTGATGATGGACGCCTGTTTGTTGGCGTCATAACCGAACATCTTGTCGTTGATCTGCGTGCATTCGTTGCAAGTCGTGCAGCGGGCCGTCTCGATATAGGCGTCGTCGGAGGGCGTTTCAGGCGCTGCTTCGGCGGCGGGCGCCGGTGCGGCCGCCACTTCGGCCGGAGCCGCGGCGGGCGGGTTTTGCGCGGCTGCGGCCACCGGCTGAGCTTGCTCGCTCACCGGCGGGGCTTGCTCCGCCCAGGCTTTGCGCTCCCGTTCGACAAGCGCTTCTGCGTGCGAGTTGTGAACGCCGCCGAGTTCCTGCAGGCTGTGCCATGCCGCCTTGCAAGCGCGCGCGTCGCGCATCAGCTTCTCATCGACGATCACTTTTTGTAGACGATAGTCGCCATCGACCATCAACAGGCACGGCACCTGCGATAGATCTTCCGAATTCGCGTACCAGCAATTCGGCAACCGGCCGCATCGTTTCGTCCCACTTCGCCCGCGGAATCTCGGCGAAATGCTTGGCGCAACGCGGGTCGCAGGCCACGAAGTCGACGAAGGTGAAGGCCACATCTTCCGATACGAGCTGCTGGTGCCTCATCTTCATAGTCTAGACGCTGGATCGGCCAATCAAGTTCGACTTGTGAATTGCCGGCAAGCGAGAACCGCGATGCCCAACTCTCTCCTGCCGACGGGTCGTAGGTGAAAGCGGGAAATGCCCGCGACTCCGCGGCGGCGGCGGCGGTTAGATATGGCGGAATACCGGTTCCGCTGGCGCCGGAGTAGACGTTGAAGAGCGCCGGCCCGGCAAAATTTAGCCCGCGCAGCACCTGCTCGCGTAGCTGCAACAGATTAGAGCTGCTCGCCTGCAAGACGTAGCAGATGGCCAACCCCATCGCCGTGCTTGCCAGTTGCCGGCCGCGCAGCCCCGAAAACTGCAGCTCACCCGTGATCGGCGATTGACTCAGCAAATCGTTGGTCTGCACCACCACCTTTGTCGGCAAACCGGCGGCGAACGCCTGCAGGATTAAGTCACATTCCGCCGCCCGCAGATCCGTTGCAGCCAGACAGATCAGGTATTCCGGAAACACGGCGATGTCATGCGGATCGAGACCGTTGTCGCCGAATTCGGCGAAGAAGGCGTCATGCCGTGCTTCGCTGTATTCCCCGTCAGCTTCGAGCCTGGCCATTTCGATCGCCTTGGCAAGCTCTACCATCTTCGGCAGCCGCTCGCGATAGGCCGCGACCGCATCGGTTGCGTTATCGAAAGCGAAGGAATAGGGCTCGCCCGCGCCAATCCAATTATCGCTTTCGCCGGCGGGCGAAAAGAAGCGCTGCGACCTGAGAATCGTCAGCAACCCACGGACACGTTGGCGGCGGCTTTCCGGCAATGGCACGCCGGGTCTCGCTTCGGCGAGCAAGCGGGACATGGCGTCGAAGTCGAAAGCGTCCTGCGCCGCCCCGCCCACCGAGGCGCGCAGCCTATCCGCGCTCAGCCCTTCCTTCGAGCGCACGAAATCCGCGCTCAGAATGTCGGACAGTTTCATAATCAGCTTGTTGATTTCGCCCCAGAATTTTTTCGTCTTCCGGTCCTGCAAGGTCTGCCAGGCATGCTGGAATAAACGAAACGGCATGGCCTTGTCGCAGTCGATGACTTCGCCGTCGGTCTTCAGCGCGGCGCGCAGACGGCTCAGGCTGCCCTGCAATAGCTCGCCGCCGTTGACGCCGATGTGCCCGGCAGCGATGTCCCAAAGCTGCGACAGCGACCCGCCCGCACCTTCCGCCGCCAACCTGCGGATTTCCCGCTCGATGCGGAAGGCGTGTTTCTTCAGTCGATCTGCGTCCGCGTCGGTCGCGATGTTCTTGAGCGCGGCGTCGATCAGTTCGGAAAGCGACTGTACCGGTTTTCCGTCGCCGCCCGCGCCGGCCAGCACAAGCGGAAAATCGTAACGCAGCGCGGTGAGATCCCGATATCCGGCTAGTATCGCGGGATAGAGCTCGCGTTGGCCACGCGCATCGACTTCGCCGCCGGGCATTTTCCCGGTGAGATGAAACGCGATATGGGCTTGAGTTTCTAACATGCTGGCATTGCCTTGACCGTATTCATCCGAATCCATCGGACCCTCAGGCGCTTGGCCTCGCTTTAGCGTTCGCGTCCTGCGGCCAAACCGTGAATTTGTCGAGTTCCGCTTCGAGACCCGCCTTGATGTAGCGCGTCGTGCGCTGCTGCCCGGCGTCGCGCAACTCTTCGTAGCAGGGCACCTCCGGGTTGCAATAAAGGATGCCGACCGGAATCGGATCTGCGATCGATGCAATCTCGCGTGCCCGATTGATGTCGGACGGGTCGTGCCACTCCTGGGTCTTGTAGACCTTTGAAATGTTCGCGCTGGGCGTCACGCCGTTTTCGTGCGTGAGAAGCATGGTCTTAAGCGGATCATGCACCCACGGATCGAGCATTTTCGGCAACCATTCCGGGCAGCGCTGCAAGATGCGGACGAACGACAGGCCCTTGTGGCGGTACGCCGCCAAGATGATGTCGTAGAGCACCTCCGGTATCCAATCGACCGCTTGCGCGACAAAGGACACATTCTGCACGCCGAGCGTCACGGTCAGCGGCTGAAGGCCTTCGAGGTAGGCGCCGCGCGGGGTGGTGTTGCTCTTCAATCCGCGCGGCGAGGTCGGCGACGCCTGCATCTTGGTCAACCCGTAGATCTGGTTGTCGTGCAGCATCACCGTTATGTTCATGTTGTAGCGGATGGCGTGAATCCAATGCGCCGCGCCGATGCTGCAGCAGTCGCCATCGCCAGTGTTGACGAAGACGTTCAAATCCGGCCGCGCCATCTTGATGCCTTCGGCAACCGGCAGCGCGCGGCCATGAATGCCGTGGAATCCGTAAGTCTTCATGTAATGGGGGAAACGGCTGGAGCAGCCGATGCCGGAGACAAACACGGTCTTTTCCGGCCGCAAGTCTTCGTCGCGGCACAACCGCTGCACCGCCGCGAGAATTGCATTGTCGCCGCAGCCCGTACACCAGCGCGGCACGCCGCTCTGATAGTCCTCAAGCTCGTGATGTTGATCGTACATCCGCAAGAGGCATTCGGTGGGATGAACTGTCATGGTCGCGCCTATTACCGCTGCTTGAGTTTTTCGAGGATCACGCGCTGGATCGTATTCGGCTTGATCGGCTGGCCGCGCACCTCGGTCCAGCAATCGACGTCGATGAGGTAACGCGCGCGCAACAGCATGGCGAGCGCCGAGTAGCGGCGATTGCTCTCGTCTATGATTTCGTCTTTCGGGTCGTCGCTCCAATTGCCTTCGATCGTGATCACCTTCTTGAACCGCTGCATGATCTCTTTGATCCCCGGCGCCATCGGCTGCAGGAAGGTGAGGTGCAGCGACGAGACTTTGCGGCCTTCGGCGCGCAGGTTCTCCACCGCTTCCTCGATCGCGCCCTTGGTGCTGCCCCAGCCGACGACCAGGAGATCACCCTTCGGATCGCCGAATACCGACGGAGTCTTGAGGGTGCGCTGCAACGCGGCAAGCTTGAGGCTGCGCGCGCGCAGGCCCGCTTCGTTGCTTTCGGGGTCGTAGGCGACATGGCTCAGGCGGTCATGCGCAAGCCCGGTCAAGGTGTGCTGGCCGCCGGGCTGGCCGGGAATGAACCGGCGCGCCAGGCCGGTCGTGGGATTCCAATCGTAGGGCTGGGCGCCTTCCGGTACTTCGCTCTGGTCGATCGGCGGCGCGAGCCAGGCTTCGCTGAATTGCGGCCGCGGAAACGGCTGCTGCGATGTGCCCAGACTGGCATCGGACATGACGAACACGACCATGTTGAAGGTCTCGGCGATCTTGCGCGCGGTAATGACCGAATAGAAGCAGTCCTCGATCGTGGCCGGGGCGATGACGACCTTGGGCGCGTCGCCATGACTGCCGAACATCGCCGCCATCAAGTCGCCCTGCTCGACCTTGGTCGGCTGGCCGGTGCTGGGGCCGCCGCGCTGCACATTGATGATGACGAGCGGGATTTCGCCCATCACGGCAAGCCCGATTGCTTCCTGTTTGAGCGATTGTCCCGGGCCGGAAGTGACGGTGACGGCGCATTTGCCGGCATAGGAGGCGCCGATCGCGAAGGTACAAGCCGCAATCTCATCCTCGGCCTGATGCACGATGCCGCCGACCTTCTCGAACACGCTGCTAAGATAATGCGAAACCGAGGTGGCCGGCGTGATCGGATACATTGCGCAGATTTCCATGCCCGAGGCGAGGACGCCGAGCGCCAGCGCGGTGTTGCCGTTGACCACGATTTGCGGCTCGGTGCTGCGCTTGCCCGGGATGCGATACTTGAAGTCGAGATTGTTCTCGGCCCACGCATAACCCGCCTCCAACAGCTTCACATTCGGCGCAATGACGCTGGCGCCCTTCTTACCGAACGTGAGGGCGATCTGCTCGCGCGCGACCTGGAGGTCGAAGCTGTAGATGCTGCAGAGCATCCCCAGCGCGAACATATTCTTGCCGCGCCGGGCATCGGCGACGACGGTCTTGCACTCACGCTCCATCGGGATTTCGATGACCTTGTAGCCCGCCTTCACGAGCTGGTCGTAGGTCTCAACGTAGGACTCGACGATGCGCTGGTCTCTGTTCTCGCGCCACATGTTTTCCAGCAGGATGGTGCAGTCCGGCTTGAGCTCGCCGGTGCGGACGCGGCCGAGCAGCACCTGCTCATTGAAGGCAATGACCAGGTCGGTTTCGTTGCCACCGTTGGTGACGCGCGTTGAACCGAGGCGGATGCGATTGCCGCTGCCGCCGGCGACGCTGCGCGCGGGAGGGCGAATTTCCGCGGGGATGATCTCCACGGTCCAGACGCCATTGCCCATCTGCGAGGCGACCGCTCCGAAGGTTTGTCCGCATCGCTGCGCGCCCTCACCGGAGTCGCTGATGATCTCGACAATATGCTCGCTTAAGGTGACAGCGGGCTTTGCTTTGGGCGCGGTGCGATCGTTCGCCGCCGCGCGGGTGCGGGGCTTAACGGGGGTTTCAGCGATGGTGTCGGTCATCTTGCACCCTTAGGCAGCGCGAATACGCGCAAAATTGCGCTCGCGGAGATCAATCCCGAAGAATGTTCCGACTCCGGCTTCCTCGGCTTCGTCAACGCCGGAATCGCGTATTCTCAGATAGTTCTTGATGTTGCGCGCGGCTGTGCGACCGGCGCCCATCGCTTCGATCACGGTCGCGGCGCCTGTGACGATGTCGCCACCGGCAAACACGCCCGCCATCGAGGTCGCCAGCGTGTCTTCGGTCTCAATATAGCCGCGCTTGTTGAGGCGAAGATGCGAGGTCTGACCGATAATCGGGTTTGCATTGGTGCCGATCGCGAACACGACCTGATCGGTCTCGAACTCGAATTCGCTGCCGGCCACCGGAATCGGACGCCGCCGCCCTGAATCGTCCGGCTCGCCGAGCTCCATGCGAATGCAGCGCATGGCGCGGACCCCGCTTTTCCCGTCATCGAGGATTTCAACCGGGTTGGTCAGCCAATGGAATTCGATGCCCTCTTCCTCGGCGTGATGGACTTCTTCCGCGCGCGCCGGGCACTCCGCCCGCGACCGTCGGTAGATGCAGTACACCTTCTCGGCGCCGAGCCGCAGGCTGACGCGCATCGCGTCCATGGCGGTATTGCCGGCACCAATCACCGCGACACGCTTGCCGAGCGGAAGCGGCGTATCGAAATTCGGGAAATCTTTTGCCCGCATGAGGTTGCAGCGGGTTAGCAGCTCGTTGGCGGACAGAACGCCATTGAGCGTGTCGCCGGGAATGCCGAGCATTGAGGGATAGCCGGCGCCGGTACCGATAAAGACAGCGTCGAAGCCGAGTTCGTCGCGCATCTGTTCAATGGTGAACAGGCGGCCGACCAGGGTATTGCACTCGAACTTGACGCCGAGCTTGCGCAGGTTCTCGATTTCCGCATCCACCACCGAATTAGGCAGACGGAAATCGGGGATGCCGTATTTGAGGACGCCGCCGGCCTGGTGGAAGGCTTCGAAAACGATCACCTCACATCCGGCTTTGGCCAAGTCCGCCGCGCAAGCCATGCCGGCGGGGCCCGAGCCTACGATCCCGACCTTGAAGCCATTTGGTTCGATATAGGGAATGTTGACCCATTTCTCCTTAATGGCCTGGTCGCCCACCCAGCGTTCGAGCCGGCCGATCGCCACCGGCTCGAGCGACTGGCCGACCACGCAAACGCCCTCACATTGCGTCTCCTGCGGGCAGACGCGGCCGCACACGGCGGCCAAGAGATTGCTCGCAGTAATGACATCATAGGCGCCACGGTAATCCTTGGCCGTGATCGCCTCGATGAATTTCGGAATATTGATATTGACGGGACAGCCGGCGACGCAGTCCGGATCGGGACACAACAAGCATCGTTCCGCCTCGTTGAGCGCCTCTTCCAGGGAATAGCCGCAATTCACCTCATCGAAATTTTTCACCCGCGCCTGCGGGTCCTGTTCGCGCACAGGCGTTCGCTCTTGGGGAATGCTTCGGATCGTTTTTTTCTTCTTGGCCATTCTGTCAATCCCGTACAACTAGCCAGCATCTCAATCGCTGAGCAACCGATTCCGAAATCTTGACTTAGGCTTGCGCTATCCCCCCAACACGTCGTCAAAAGGATCGGGCATGGGGATTGCCGCATCAGCCGCTTCACGACCCTTCAATGCCAGTGCGGCCCGCTGACTCATCCGGCAGTTTTCGGACCACCGATCCATTGCGGCCTTTTCTTCTTCGGCATAGCGCTTGAGGCGCATCATCAGGTCATCGAAGTCGACCCTATGCCCATCGAAATCGGGACCGTCGACGCATGCAAACTTTATTTCCTTGCCGATCTTGACCCGACAGCCGCCGCACATCCCGGTTCCATCGACCATGATCGGATTGAGGCTGACGATCGTCTTGATCGCATGCGGGCGCGTGGTTTCGGCACAGGCCTTCATCATGATGGGCGGGCCGATCGCGACCACCTCGTCGATGTTGGGGTGCCCCTCGATGGCAAGTTTGATGCCGTCGCTGACAAAGCCCTTCATCCCGGCGGACCCGTCGTCCGTGCACAGGATGAGCTCATCGCAGCAGTCCCGGAATTTGTCTTCCCAAAAAATCAGCTTCTTGGTGCGAAAACCGAGAATACCGATCACATAGGCGCCATTCTCTTTAAAGCCGCGGGCCTGCGGGAAGATCGGCGCGACGCCCAGACCGCCGCCAACACAGACCACCTTTTTCTTTCCCGCGAGCGGGCTTGGCACGCCCATGGGGCCAACCACTCCGTAGAGCGCAGTCCCCACCTGGCAGATCTGCTGCATCTCCTTGGTCGACTTCCCAACCGCCTGGACGACCAAGGTAACGGTGCCCTTTGCACGGTCAAAGTCCGCGATGGTCAGCGGGACCCGCTCGCCGGACTCGTGCGTCATTACAATGACGAATTGACCCGGCTGTGCGGCTTTCGCCATCAATGGGTGATGGATGACCAGGGAATAGGTCACATCGGAAAAGTCTTCACGCGCTAAAATTTTGAAACCTGGTTTCGGAGCGGCGTCGACCATCGATTCGACTCCCGAGGCGGGATAAACCGATCCCGCAGAAAAAATATCGAATGATTGACGCGGTCACGCTTTGACATAGCGCAAAGCCCGGCGCCGAATTGACGTTAATCTGGCCTCGTTCAAAAGTATGAGGGCATTCCCGGATAGAGATTATCGTCGTCCGATCAATGGCTTATTCGGACGATCCGCGGGCGGGATCGATGGCAAGAATTATCGAGATTCTACTCGACGAACACCGAAACATAGAAAAACTGCTTCATGTTTTGGAGCAGGAATTGGACGCCTTTGATCACAGCGAGTCACCCGATTATCAAATCCTACAGGCCGTCATCGACTATTTCCAAGGCTACCCCGAGAGCTACCATCATCCGAAGGAGGACATTGTTTTCGAAAAGCTGAAGCTACGAGACCCTGCTGCCGCTATGCAAGTCGGCGACGCGGAAGCCGACCATCAGGTTGAAACCAAGCGCTTGAGTCAATTCGCGCGGGCGGTCGAAGATGTCTTGGCTGGCCGAGAAATCCCGCGGCAGACCTTTCATGATATCGTTCGTGAATTCATCCGACATCAGCGCCAACACATGGCCAAAGAAGAACAGCTTCTGTTTCCGTCCGCCGCAAGGGCATTGCGACCTGAAGATTGGGCGGAAATCGATGCGCGATTGAACGATATAAAAGATCCACTATTCGACGCTGAAAATGAAAATAAATTTCATGCCCTTGAGCAGGCGATTTTGCGGTGGGAGCAAGAGACCGAGGTCAATCGCGTAGAAACGATTCACACTCAAACCTAATTGCGGGCTGCAATCCGAATTCGCCGCATACCGCCCTCGCTCTGTTGGTCTTTTTTGGGCGCACGTTTGAAATTTTCAATGGCTGCGTTCAATTCCGGGCGCTAGCTGACTGTTCGGCCCCCATCGACAAAGATTGTTTGCCCGGTCACGAATGCGGCAGCAGGAGAAAGCAGGAAAATCGCGGCGCCGATGATGTCGTCGGGCGTACCGAAGCGGCCCATCGGAATACGCGCCAATGCAATGGCGCGTTGTTGCTCGTCATCAATGATCGGCGCCGCCAATGGCGTGGGAATGACAGCGGGTCCGATCGCGTTTACCGTCACACCATAAGTGGCCCATTCAACCGCAAGCACGCGCGTGAGGTGAGCAACGGCCGCCTTGCTAGTGGCATAAGCGGCGTAACGGGGGTTGGAGACCGCGCTCGACGCCGATGCCAGCGTGACGATGGCCCCGGCCCGCTGCGGGACCATGACCCGGCCGGCCGCGCGCGCCAGCCGAAACGCGCCGGTCACATTGATGTCGATGGTTTGGTCCCAGGCCTTATCGTCAAATTCCAGGGCATAGGCGACGCGATAGATGCCGCTGGCGTTTACCATGCCGTCCAGCCGACCCCATTGCCGCACGGCTTCGTCGACCGCGTTTTCGCACGATTTCGCGTCGACGACGTCGAGCCGCGTCGCCAACGCCTGATGGCCGTCTCGCTGCAAAGCCGCGGCGGTCTCGTTCGCCCGCTTGCCGTCGACATCGGCGATCAGGACCTTGGCGCCGCGCTGCGCCAGCGCCCGTGCCAGCGGCGCGCCGATGCCGCCCGCCCCGCCGGCGACCAGAACTCCGCGGCCCGCGACGGTGAACAGCGGATCGGTGGAGACATCGGCCATGACATGCCTTGAAAGCGCCGCGGGCCGCGGCTCGTTTTCAGCTCGGATCGATTACAAAAAGGGCTTGGCCGTATTCGACGAGCGTCGCGTTCTCGGCGCCGATCTCGACGACCTTGCCGCTGCACTCGGCATAAATCGTGGTGAACAGCTTCATCACCTCGATGATGCAGACAGGATCGCCTTCTTCCACGTTTGAACCAATCTCGACGAAAGGCGGCGCGTCGGGCGAGGGGGCACGATAGAAGGTTCCGACCATGGGCGCACGCAAGACGGCGTGACCGTCGGGCACCGCGGGCACACTCGACGGCTGAAGCCTGGGCGCCTCGGTGGCCGCGCCCGCAATTGGCTCGGCTGTGGCCGTTGTTTCGGGCAGGACCGCCAGTGGCGCGCTGCCGGCGCCGCGCCGCCGCACGACCAGCTTGATATCGCCGGTCTCGATCACGACCTCGTCGCAAGTGCTGCTGTCGATGATCTTGAGAATCTCGGTTATTTCATCGTAACTCAGCCCCATTGTCGTTCCTGCTATTTCCGTACTAATTCGTGGCTGAGATGATGGCCGAGTTCATCGGCCGCTTCGAACAGCGCAGGCAGGTGCGCGACCGCTTCCGCGGCGGACATCCGCGCTAGCGGCGCCGAGATGGCGACCGCGGCACAGGCGGTGCCGCGCTTGTCGCGCACCGGCGCGGCAATACAGACGACGCCGGCCAGAAATTCCTGATTGTCGATCGCGTAGCCCTGCTTGCGGACTTCTTCGAGCTTACGGGCAAGCTCGCTTGCGTCGACGACGGTGTTTTCGGTGTAGCGCATGAGCGAGGAGCCCTTGAGCAACTCCTCGCGCCGTCGTCGCGGCAACATGCTCAGCAGCAGCTTGCCCATTGAAGTGCAATGAACGGGGACGCGCGAACCGGGCTCGAACTTGAGGCCGAGCGGCCAAGCCGCCTCCACGCGGTCAAGATAGGCGATATGGTTGCCCACCAGCATGCCGAAATTGCAGGTTTCGCGCACCGCGCCCGAAAGACGCTCAAGAACGGCGTGGCGCGGTGCCGAGCGCATCGACGATCGGATGGTATCGAGGGCGAAGCCGACCAGCCGCGGTCCGGGACTGTAGAGGCGACTGCCCGGTTCTCGCTGCAGGAAGCCGTCGGCATCAAGCAGGCGCACGATGCGGTGCATCGTCGGCGTCGGCACATCCATCAGCGCAGTCAGATCCGAAACGCTCAGCGGGCGCTGCGCGGAGACAACCGTCTCCAGCACCATGAACGATTTGTGCGCGGAGCTATGCGGCTCGGCCTGCAGGCTGGCCACGGGCGTATGCGCCACGGCGCGTGACCGGCGCCGCGGCGGTCTGGTTTCGAACGAAGTCATTTCGTTCCGGATCGGAGCCATACTTGGACCGCTAACTAAGACAGGCTTTTTCATACTAACAATCGCCTTGCGCGACCAGGTTCCGCGAGCAACCCTGGTCCGCGAAAAGTTCAAACCAGCGCGCCATCATGCCGCCGCCTTTTCCAGTTGTGCGCCGCGCGCGCGCGTCAACAATAGCCAGACGGTCATCGCGGCAACGACGACGATCAATGACCAGTGCCAATAGATTTCGCCCAACGTCATGGCGAAGAACCCGAAGACCGATGCCACGGTGAAGACCCCGCGCTCCCAGGCGACGAGGCTGCGCAAGTAATAGCCATAAGCGGCAATCGAGACGGTAAACTGGATGGCCAGCACCTCCAGGATTTGAGGAACGACATTCCAGCTCAAATGCGGGAAGGACATCAGCACTGGTGAATAGACGAAGGCGAACGGGATGATGAAAGTGGTGGCGGCAATCTTCATCGAGTCGATAGCGGTCTGGGCATAAGAGGCTTTCGCAAGCTTGGCCGCGGCCAGCACGCTGACGGCGACCGGCGGTGTCAGCGTCGAGAATACCGCGAAATAGAAGGCAAAGAAGTGCGCTTCCAGGGGCGGCACGCCGATTTGCTGCAAAAACGGCACCAGCGCCAGCGCCACGATGATATAGGCCACCGGTGTCGGCAGGCCCATGCCGAGGATCAGCGACACGCACATGGTCGCGATCAGCAGCAACAGCTTCGAATCCGGCAGATATTGCAGCAGGATGGCGCCGAGCCTGCCGGACAGATTGGTGGTCAACATCACCTGGCCGAGCGGACCAATCGCTACCAACAGCAATGAGAGAACGCCGACCAAGACAAAGCCTTCGTCCACCGCCTCGTAAAGCGCCTTCCATTTCGGCCGGTAGCGTCCCTGAAATTGCGCCAGCCCAAGCGCCAGCAAGATGCCCCACAGGCCGGCGATCGCCGGCGAGCGGTAACCCAGCAGCAGCCACAATACGACGCCGAAGGAAATCAGGAACGTCGGCAGCATGCGCCAGATCATCTGGAGATCGGCTTTTTCCGTCAGCCTGGGCAATTTGCGCCGCTTGGCGTAGACCGTCACAGCGATCGCCACGCCCACGAGATAAAGCAATGCAGGGATGGTCGCCGCCAGCGCGACCTCGATATAGGGGCGGTTGAGAAACGAGGCGATGATGAAGGCGGCGAGACCGAGCACCGGCGGCATGATCTGGCCGGCTGAGGAAGCGGTGGCCTCGATCGCGCCGGCCATCGAGGCATCATAGCCGTGCTTTTTCATCATCGGGATGGTCAGCCGCCCGGTCAGCACGACGTTGGAGACGGCTTGCCCCATGATGGCCGCGACGATACCGGAGCCGATGATCGCCGGCGCCGCGGCGCCGCCGGAAATTCGCCGCCCCGTGACCTTGCCGACTTCCAGCACCATGTTGAGCATGCCGACGCCGAACAAGATCGCCGCGTAGATAATGAGAAAATAGATCGCATCGGCGGCGATCTGCGTCAGGAAATAGAAGCCCTGATTGGTGCCGAGGCCGATGTAATTCATGATGAACTTAGTGTCGTAATGAGGCGTGACCAGCAGCGGATTGGGAATCAAATAGCCGAAGAAGAAATAAAAGATCGAAATGACGATCACCGTGGTCAACAACAGGCCCCAGTGAATGGCGCACAACATCAGAATCGATACCGTCATCAACCAGCCGAAAATCATGTCGGTGTCGCTGAAGAACGGCTGATTGGTTTCGAGATGCACGGCGTTGATCCGCACATAAGTCATCGCAACCGCGCTCATGACCAGCGCCACGATGGTGAAGACGAAGCGCGGCCAGAACAGCGGCTTGACCGGGCCGTCGATCTTCTCGTGACAGTGAAGACGGATGGCGAGCAGCCCCGACATGAGGCAGACGCCGAGAATAAAGTTGGAATAATATTCGGACGAGTTCTTCACATAGCCGAACGTGGCCACGCCGATGTAAACGGTGAGTAGCGTGCCAATCGCCATAAACGGTACGTCGGCGATCAGCTTAAGGCGCATCCATCCCATCGAAGCCAAGCCTCCAGGCTGCCAGTTCACGGCGTATCGTCCGGGCTATATCCCGAAGCACTGCCGTGTCTGGAGTTGCCTCTTGCCCCTTGGCCTTCGGGCCGGCGAGCGGCCGGCCCGAAGGTCGTCGGGTTGCGTTTCTATTATTTGGGATAGGTCATCGGCGCGCAGGACTTGCGCTTGTCCCACCACCCGAGTTCTTTGTACGCCTTGATGGCGCCCGGATGGGTGTTCCCGTCCGACAGACCGCAGGTCATCAGTTCGGGCGACCAGATCCTCCAGAGCGCATTCAGCTCCTTCATCTTCGGTCCTAGCTGAGCGACGGCCATGACGACCTTGTATGCTTTGTCCGCCGGGAATTCGGGATGTGCCGCTTTGAACGCGCGGTCGAAACCGACGCCGAGCGGTTTGTCCTGGCCGGGAAGCGTCTTGGGAGGCAGCTGCACATAGATGAAGGTCGCGTCGTATTTCTTGTTGACCTTGTCCACGTCAGCCTTGGTCACCCCGAGATAGCAGATCTTTTTGCCGGTCGCTTCGAGCTGCCGGACGGTCCCCGGAATGAGGTATTCCTTGAGATTGGGCTCGGCCCCGATTGGTGCCACCGCCGCGTCTGTCGCGCCGTCGATCAATTGCTGGGTGAGCTGGGCCGGCGTTAGATAGCGAATATCGCTGTTCTTGCCGTTGATGCCGTAGGCCGTGCTCAGGAACAGTGTCGAGAACACGCCCCAGTCCGACTGCCCGCGCAGGCCGAGCGAAATGCGTTTGCCCTTCAGATCCGCCAGGGATTTCAGCTTGCAATCGAAGGTCGCCAAGAATTTGCCCTGGCCCCACCAGGCTTCGCCGTACAACAGCTTGAACGGCACCTTCACCGGCTCGGGCAGGAACTGCTTCATGTCACCAGAGCCGCCGAAATAGGCGGTCTGGATCAGCGTGTCTTCCGTCGAGAACAGCGAGGTCTTCCACTTCGCCTTGTTCTGCGCCATCTCGCGGATGTTGTACATGTAGCCGGGCGTCTCCTGCGGCAGCAGCATGACGTCCTTGTTTTGCTTGACCATCTGATTCATCAAGATGGTGTCACCGGCGATCGGACCGCACCCGAACGGGCACAGCAGAACCGGCACGGCATCGGCCGCTCGCGAAACCGCCGGCGCAGCGAACGCGGTCGCTGCTCCCAACAGGGCTGCTGTTGCGGCTCGTATTCCCACTTTTCGTAAAGCCATGATCCTTTCCTCCCTTGCGCTCTTGCAGAGTCTCATTCCCTGGGACCGGGTTGCGCGATCGGCGCCCCTCGCTCCCGAAGGAAAGCTGCCGGCCTTCTCACCAAAGATGCTGGCGGGGCCGTTTTCGTTTAAGTTCGGTGCACATGCTGCCGTTCAGACGCAACGGACACCGCAATTGGTCAAAGCGTTCAATTTATCAGATAATAAAAAGAATATTCTTGCAAGATGATTTTCTTGCCAGCACAGTGCCGACGTTCAGTGATGTTCGAAGAAGGACGATTGGCGCTTGAAAAGAGTGCTGATCGCGAACCGCGGCGAGATTGCTTTGCGCGCGGTGCGCGCGTGCCACAAGCTGCGGTTGGAAGCGGTCGCCGTCTATTCCGACGCTGACCGCACATCGGCGCACGTGCGGGCCGCCGATCGCGCTATCTGCATCGGGCCGGCACCATCAAGCCAAAGCTATCTGAATGCGGCAGCATTGATCACCGCTGCGGTGGGTTCAAGCTGCGACGCGCTCTATCCCGGCTATGGCTTTCTTGCCGAAAAGAGCAACTTTGCTGCTGAGTCTCGCGCAGCGGGACTGACCTTCGTCGGTCCGGGTGCGGACGTGATCGCCATGATGGGCGACAAGGTCGCGGCGCGCCGCACGGCAACAAAATTCGGCATACCGGTAGTCCCAGGCAGTGAGAATGCGTATCGCGAGGCGGACGAGGCCGCCGCCCTGGCAAATGACATCGGCTATCCGCTCTTGCTGAAGGCGGCCGGCGGCGGCGGCGGACGCGGCATGCGCATCGTCCAGGAGGCGAAAGATTTCGCCAGCGCCTTTGCACAGGCCTCCGCCGAAGCGGCGGCGGCCTTCGCACAGCCGGAAATCTATCTTGAGCGCTATTTCCCGCGCGTGCGGCACATTGAGATTCAGATCTTCGGCGATGCCCATGGCAACGCCATTCACCTTTGGGAGCGCGACTGCAGCATCCAGCGCCGCTACCAGAAGCTTGTAGAAGAGGCGCCCTCGCCCATCCTTGACGCCGCCGACCGCCGGCAGATGGCGGAGGCTGCGGTGACGCTGGTTCGTGAATTGCGCTACGAAGGCGCCGGCACGGTCGAGTTCCTCTATGATCTTGAAAGCGGCGGCTGGTTCTTCATCGAGATGAATACGCGCATCCAAGTCGAGCACCCGGTGACGGAAGAAATATTTGGGGTCGACCTGGTGGCGGAGCAGTTGAAGGTGGCGGCGGGGGAGCGGCTGTCCATTGCGCAGCCGGCGCAACCAAGTGGACGCAGCGCCATCGAATTCCGCATCAACGCCGAAGATCCGAGCGCGGGCTTCCGCCCCTGCCCCGGCGTGGTGAGCCAATGGCGACCGCCGGAGGGTCCGGGCCTTCGCTTCGACAGCCACGTTTATGAAGGCTACGCTGTCCCGCCGTTTTACGATTCCCTGCTGGGCAAGCTGATCGTGAAGGCCTCATCACGCGATGAGGCGCTGGCCGCGGCGCAAGCCGCGCTCGATCGTTTCGCGGTCGCCGGCATCGCGACCACGATCCCGTTTCATCGGAAACTGCTGAGCGAGCGCGCCTTCCGCGACGGCAGCGCCGACACGCGCTGGGTGGAGAGGGAAATGCTGTCATGAGCGGCGGACGCAAAGTGCGGCTGATCGACGTCACCTTGCGCGATGCGCACCAGTGCCTTTGGGCGACGCGCATGACCACGGCCATGATGTCGGGCCTCGCCCCGCTGCTCGACCGCGCCGGGTTCGAGGCCATCGATCTGGTGGGTGGCGCCGTATTCGATGTTTGCGTCCGCTATCTGCGCGAGGATCCGTGGGAGCGCATGCGCATCGTCAGCTCCTGGATCAAGCACACGCCGCTGATCGTGATGACGCGCGGCCAAAGCCTGTTTACCTTCGAATTTTTCCCCGACGATATCGTCGCACTCACGGCCGAACGCATCTTCGCCAACGGCATCCGCTATCACACGCCCTACGACGCACTCAACGACATCCGCAACATGGAAGTGCCGGTACGGGCGGGAAAAAAGGCCGGGCTCTATGTCGACGCCGGCGTCGTCTATACCGTCAGCCCGGTTCATACCGACGAATACTACGTGCGAAAGATCAAGGAATTGGTCGCACTCGGCGCGGACGCGATTTTTCTCAAGGACCCGAGCGGGCTGCTCACACCCGAACGCGCCGCTACCCTCATTCCGCTCGCCAAGGCGGCCTGCGGCGGTCTTCCCTTGCAGCTGCACTCGCATTGCCTCACCGGCCTTGCACCTTACGTGGCCGTGCAGTCGGTTCCACTCGGCGTCGATGTGGTTCATACCGCCACTTCCACGCTCGCCAACGGCGCCTCGCATCCCGCTACCGAAGACTTTCGTCCGCAATATCGCGCGGCAAGGCTACGAGACCGGCATCGATCTTGCCCTGGTGGAGGAAGCGGCGGAGCGGCTGCGCTATATCGCGCATCGTGAGGGCAAGCCGCTGGGACAAATCGTCGAGCACGATTCCTTTCACTACGAGCACCAGATGCCAGGCGGCATGATTTCGAACCTGAAATCGCAGCTGGCGCCGCTGGGGATCGAGTATAAATTGCCGGAGATCCTGGAAGAAGCAGCACGCGTGCGCTGCGACCTGGGCTACCCGATCATCGTCAGCCCGTTCGCTCAGTTCGTCGTGACCCAGGCGGTGCTCAATGTGATGGGAAAAGAGCGCTACGGCACTGTCCCCGACGAAGTGCGCAAATATGTCCTGGGCCATTACGGCGAGATCGCCGGCCCAATCGACCAGAACATTTTCGACCGCGTCAGCAACGGCGCCGAACCGGTCAAGCTCCGGCCCGGCGACCTGCTGGAGCCGGCCGTCAAACGCATCCGGCGCGAGCGCGGACCGTTCCAATCGGATGACGATCTGCTGCTGGCGGCGTTCTATTCCGAGACCGAATATAACGCGCTGAAAGCGGCCGGACCGATCAAGACCGAATACCCGATGGCCGCGACACCGTTGCTCACCTTACTGCGGGAAATCGCGTTGCGCCCGGACATCAAGTCGTTCCACTACACGCAGCGCCGCAGCGCGACCAAGGAAGGCGTGCAATGACGCAGCCGGTCACATCCGGTCGTTGCCGGCCGCGGGTGCGTCGATGGACTTGATTGAGGTCGTTGTCGTGGCGGTGGTGGTGGTTGCCGGCTTGATGCGGGGCACTACCGGTTTTGGCGGCGCCATGCTGATGGCGCCGCCGCTGAGTTTCTTGATCGGGCCGGTGCCGACGGTGGTCACCGCGCTGGTTCTGGAAACGGCGGCTGCCTTGGTGATGTTTCCCGACGCCTGGCCGCGCATCAACAAGCGGGTGCTGCTCTATCTCATCGTGCCGGCGTGCTTCACGATACCGATCGGCGGCTACCTTCTGATCTCGCTCGACCCGTTCATCGCCCGCAAGCTCATTGCCGCCGTGGTGGTGGTCTTCAGCCTGGGACTGCTGGCCGGGCTTCGCTATTCCGGGTCGCCGCGGCCAGCCACTTCGATTGCGCTCGGCAGCATCGTCGGCGTATTTCTCGGTGCCACCAGCGTTGGAGCACCGCCCGTCATTCTTTACTTGTTGTCCGGTCCCGACCCGCAAGCAGTGACGCGCGCCAATTTGACGGTTTTCGTCACCGCCATATCTGCAATGGGAATCGTGATGCTGGTCTTCGCCGGCGCTGTCACCGGGCGGCTCGGGTTGTCGGCGGGTTTACTTTGCATTCCCTACATGGCGGCAACCTGGCTGGGTGGTGCTTTGTTTGCGCGCTTGAGCGATATCGGCGTGCGGCGTTTGGCGCTCGGCTTCATGCTGACGATGGGAATTGTCGGTCTGATAATTTGATCGGATAGACGCGGAAAAGTTTTTCAGCCATCAACGCCCGTAGGCGGCAAGGACGGTTCCAATTCGGATATAAGAAAAATGCACCGCCTATGAAGGCCGTAAAACAATCTTGGGAGCGGCGTTGCGGCCGGCGCGGATGTCGGCAAACGCATACGCGCCGTCAGTCAAGGGCCGGGTCTCGAACCAGTCGAGCGGACCCAAGCGGCCGGCGATCATCGCCGAAAAGGTGTCGGCGAAATCAGCCATCGTGTAGCAGTAGGTGCCGATAAACGTGACCTCTTGCAGCGTCATGCGGCGCACATCGAGGCCACCCGCCCCGCCCGCAAGCCCGATATGCGCGATCACACCGCCCGGGCGCACGGTCCGGCTCGCGACCGCGCGCGTACCCTCTCCGCCATAGGCGTCGACGACGAGATCGAACGCGCCCGGTGCATTCTCGGCACACGCAACGACCTTGAATTTGCCCGCGCGCGCGAGCGCCGGGCGCCGTACCGGGTTTGGCTCAACGATGGCGATGTCACCTGCGCCAAACGCCGCAAGCGATAGCGCGGCGCCAATGCCGATCGGACCGCCGCCAATGACGAGCGTGCGCGCTTTCGGCAAGGGCACCGCGGACGCAGCCACGCCCAGCTTCACAGCATGCCACGCGCAAGCAAGCGGCTCGCACAGCGCGGCAATATCGAAGGTAACGTCGTCGGGTAGCGCAAGCAGATTGCGCTCTGGGATCACGATCTGCTCGGCGAATGCGCCTTGCCGCGGCGGCATGGAAATGATCTGGCGCGACGCGCAGAGATTGGTCCGGCCGGACCGGCATGCCGCACAGGTCATGCAGGTGACCAGCGGATTGACCGTCACGCGGCGCCCCGCGCCGCGCCCGCTCACGATCGTGCCGGCCGCCTCGTGTCCGAGGATCAGCGGCGCGGGCCGGCGTTCGTCGTGGCCAAGGTAAGCGTGCATGTCGGATCCGCAAATACCGACGGCTTCAACGCTGACGACCACTTCGTCATCTGCGGGACGCGGCGCCGGAACGTCGCGCAGCGTCATTGCCTCCGGGCCGGTATAGACGAGCGCTTTCATGCGGGCGTCATTTTGCGAGATAGCCGCCTTCGACCGGCAGCACCTGCCCGGTGATATAGGCGGACGCTTTCGAGGCCAGGAACACGATAGCGCCATCGAGATCGGCGAGCTCGCCGTTGCGCCCGATGGCCGTCGCCTGTGCATTTTTTTGGGTCAGGGCGGGATCGCCAAATACCGGCTGCGTCAGCTCGCTGGGGAAAAAGCCCGGCAGGATCGCGTTGGCGCGCACGCCATGGCGTGACCAAGCCTCTGCCATGGCGCGCGTGAGCTGGATGATGCCGCCCTTGGAGGCGCCATAGGGCATGCTGTCGGCGAAAGCGCGGAACGACTGCAAAGACGCGATATTGATGATGGCGCCGCCGCCTGCGGCGGTCATGCCCGGCACCAGCGCGCGCGCCAGAAAGAACGGCACGCTCAGGTTCAGGTGCAAAGTCCGGTTCCAGCTTTCCCAGCTCACGGCATCCGGCGGCTCGCGCAGGTTGATGCCGGCGGCATTGACCAGAATGGTCGGCGGACCGAAATCGCGCGCCGCCTGCGCCGCCAGGCCCTCCACCACGTCCTCGCGCGACAGATCGGTTTCGCGCGCTACTGCGGCGCCGCCCGCCGCCTTGATCTCGGCAACCAGCGCCGCGAGCGCATCGCGCCGCCGCGCCACGCAGACGACTTGGGCGCCGGCGCGCGCGAGCGTCGCTGCAATGTGCCGGCCGAGACCCGATGACGCGCCCGTCACCAGCGCCGCCCGGCCTGTGAGCGAGAACAGATCGGAGAGAAATGCCGACACTGCCGACGACCCTAGTCCGCCGCGGTGAGATCGAAATTCTCACCGGGGAACCACTTGGCAAGACGAACATCACTGGTACGCGCATGCGCCTCCATGCCCTCAAGCCGCGACAGGCGCGCGGCTACGGTGCCGATCTCCCTGTTCGCCGCGCGGGTCATGCGTTGCCAGGTGACGGTCTTGAGGAATTTTCCGACAGAAAGCCCGCCGGTATAACGAGCCGCGCCGTTCGTCGGCAGAATGTGGTTGGGTCCGGACGTTTTGTCGCCATAGGCGACGGTCGTTTCCTCGCCGAGAAACAGCGAACCGTAATTATGCAAATGCGCAAACCACCAGTCGAGGTCGGCGCATTGCACCTCCAGATGCTCGGAGGCATAGGTGTCCGACAGCACTACAGCCTCTTCGCGGCTGCCAGCCAGGACGACCTCACCATAGTCGCGCCAGGCCGCCTCGGCGTTTTTCGCGTTGAGCTCCGGCAAATCGGTAATCAGGCGCGGCACCAGTTCAAGCACCTTTTCGCCCAGGGTGTGCGACAAGGTGATCAACAAGGCCGGTGAGTTGTAACCGTGCTCGGCTTGGCCCACGAGATCAGCCGCGACGATCTCCGGGTCGGCACTATCATCGGCAATAATCAGGATTTCGGACGGGCCCGCGAACATGTCGATGCCGACGCGGCCGTAAAGGATGCGCTTGGCCTCGGCCACGTATTGGTTTCCCGGGCCAACGAGAATGTCGGCCGGATGGCCGGTGAACAGGCCAAAAGCCAGCGCCGCGATGCCCTGCACGCCGCCGAGATTGAGAATCGTGTCGGCACCGCAAAGATCGAGAGCAAAGAGCACCGCCGGATTGATGCCGACGCCGGGGCGCGGCGGCGAGCAGGCGGTCACTTTGTCCACCCCCGCCACCTTTGCGGTCGTCACCGACATAATGGCGGAGGCGACATGGGTGTAGCGCCCGCCCGGCACGTAACAGCCGGCCGACGCCACCGGAATATTGCGGTGGCCCGCAATCAAGCCGGGCAGCAGTTCCACCTCCGTATCGAGGATGGCGGCGCGCTGCGCCTGTGCAAACCGTTGCACCTTGTCGTGCGCAAAACGGATGTCATTCTTGAGCTTGGCCGGCACCTTGGCCGCGGCCGCTTCGCGCTCGGCCGCCGTTACGACGATGGCACCGTCCCATTTGTCCAGCCGGCGCGAATAATCGGCCGCCTTGTCTTCGCCGCCGGCCTCGATCTCGTCGAGCATGGTTTGAACGGTTACGCGCACGTCGGATTCGCCGGTCGCGGCCGTCTTGGCAGCACGCTTGAGATATTCGCTCGCCATATCGTTTCCTATTCCGTGGCGCTCTAGCGCAGCGCCCAAAGCGACAGCATCGGGATGAAACCGAGCATCAGCACTACGACCAGCATCGCCAGTACATAGGGCACAGCCTTGCCGGCAATGGGCAAAATCTTCTCACCCGTCAGCCCGGACAACACAAACAGATTGAGTCCGAGCGGCGGCGTGATAAAGCCAACGCCGAGCGCCGTCACCATGAAGATGCAGAATTGTATCTGATCCATGCCGATTTCCTGGGCAACCGGGAGCAAGATCGGCGACAGGATGACAATGTTGGGCGTGGTTTCCATGACGCAGCCCGCCAAGATGAATACGGCGAGCATCATGAGGATGATCAATGTCGGGTTCGTGGTGATCTCGGTGATCTCCTGCACCATGGCCTGAGGCACGTTGAGCGCCGACAGCGCCTGCGCCAGCGGCAGGGCAAAGGCGATGATCGGCACGATGACACCGTTTACCTTGGCCGATGACTCCAGCATCTTTGGAAAGTCGGCGAGTTCCAGCGTGCCCTGCCAAAAGCCAATGCCGATAGTGACGACGACTGCGGCGGCGGCCGCCTCCGTCGGCGTGAACAGACCGGAATAGATGCCGCCCCAGATGATGATAGGAATCGCCAGCGCGTAGCGCCCGTCCCAGACCGCCTTGATCCAGCGGCGAAATGAAAAGCGGTCGTCGCTGTTCTCGTAGCCGTTGATGCGGTTGAGGACGACATTTGTCACCATGATCGACACCATGATCATGACCCCAGGCACGGCCGCGGCGACGAACAAAGTCGACGCCGAAATACCGAGCACCAGCCCGATGATGATGTAGGAGATCGAGGGCGGGATGAGGATGCCGGTGCAGGAGCCGGAGGCGACCAGCGCGCAGGCATAGGCCGGCGGATAGCCGCGCTGAACTAGCCGCTTGTGCATGATGCGCCCGACCGCCGCAGCGCCCGCGGCGTCCGAACCGGAAATGCAGGAAAAGAACCCGCAGCCGAGCACGGTGGAGGTACCGAGGCCGGAGCGTAACGAGCCGAGCGTCGCCTCGGCGATGTCGATCAGCCGGTTCGACAATCCGCTGCGCACCAGGGCATCGCCCGTCAGGATATAGAGCGGGATCGCGATGAGCGCGAAGGCATCGACGCCGTCGAACAGCGCCTCGCCGAACAACGACATCGGCAGTACGCCGGTTGCGAGCAACAGCGCCACCGAGCAGAAACCAAGCGCCACCCATACCGGCACACTCAGTGCGAACAGAACGACCATCAGCAGGATCGGACCCATCACCGTCCAACCGAGGTCGAGGACTGCGCCGGGGGTTTGGTACAGCATGTCTTAGTCAAACAGCCGCTTGCCGCGGTAAGGCGGCTGGCCAGAGCGGAAATCCGAAATGTCGCGCACCATCGACTGCACGGTGCGCAGAATCACCAGCGAGAACCCGAACGGAACAGCGACCACGAACCAGGCGCGGGTGATACGCAGGCCCTCGGTCACGGAGTGGAACGTGATCGAGGTCACGACCGGCGAAATCGTCCAATACAGGGTTCCGCAGGCGAGGATGAGCGTAAGCAGATCGGCGAACATATAGATCAGCGCCGTACCGCGCGGCGGCAACAGGTCACTGATCACGTCGATGCGGATATGAGCCCGCTCGCGTACGGCGGAGGCCGCGCCGATCCATACCAGATAGATGAAGGCGAAGCGCGCCGTCTCCTCGCCCCACGTGCTCGAATAGGCGAGCCCGAAGCGGCGCACCACTTCGACGGCAATGACGAGCACGATGTAGGTGTAGAAGCCGAGCAGCAGCCAGCGTTCGCCGTTGGCATCGAATCGCTTCAGAAAACCACCCACGATGATCCTCAAACGTCGATTGAAAGAATGGCCCCGCCCGTCCGGGCGGGGCCGCTACGTCATCAGACGTCGTTGACGTAGTACTTGCTCTGCTTGTCGGCGGCGTCGACCAGCGCCTTGAACTTGTCGGGCGACCCGAGGATTTTGGTCTTAATGGCGTCCCATTCCTTGCGCTGCGCGCCCGACTTCTCTTTCCATTGCGCCAATTCGTCGGGTTTGGGCACATAGAACTGCACGCCGGCCTTGTGCATTTCGGCCATCGCGAATGCGCGCGACGCCGGCACTTGCGCCAGGTTCTGTTGCAGGGACACGTCCGCTGCTTCCTTGATCGCGTTCTTGGTCGCGGTATCGAGCTTGCTGAACCAGGTCCTGTTCATGGCATAGACCTGGCTGTCCGGCACCGGGCGGTTAAACGTCACCCAGGACAGGATGTCCTTGAAGCCGAAGGCATAGAGAGCGCCGAGCGAGGGGTCGAGCGCGTCGGCCACGCCCTGCTTGAGCGCGGACGGCGTTTCGCCCCAGGCCACCGGGGTCGGATTGGCGCCGAGCAAACGGTAGAACTGCTTGAGAATCTCGGAGCCCGGCACGCGGAACTTGATGCCGACGAGATCGGCCGGCGTCTTGAACGGTCCACCGGACAAGCCGCGGCGTTTGGCTGCCGTGCGCGGGTCGATGCAGAAATAGAACATCGGCTCGAAGCCCTTCTCACGTACCAACTTGTTGACCTGGTTCTCCCAAACGTCGCTGGTGATGAGATTGACGAACTTCTGGTTCTCGCCGCACCAATAAGGAAGATTGATCAGGTCCACGGCCGGCGCGAAGGGGGCGAAGTTCGACAGGCTGAACTGGCCGACTTGTACGGTGCCCGCCTGCACCTTCTGTGCCAACGCCGTGCCGGTGCCAAGCGCCCCACCGGGCTGAAGCTTCACGTATATGTTTCCGTTGGTGAAGTTCTGCAGGTTTTCTTTCACGTTGAGCTGAATCATCGGATAGGACCGCGTCGTGCCGATGCGGTACTCAGTCGCCAGCGTGATCTTGATTTTCGCAGCTTTTTCGCGCTCGCGTTCTTCACTCGCGGTTTGCGCCGAGGCTTCCTCCGATAGCAGCGTGCCGGCGGCGGCGGCAACCACCGCGGCCGTAAAGCCGAATTTGGCGGTGAGCGTGAAGAAGCGGCGACGCTCTTCCGAGCGCAACTCTTCGGTAGCCGCTGGAGCACGGCCCTTCATGTGATTGATCTCGCGGAGGCCGCGATCGAGGCGACGTTCCTTCATCTCATTCATGGTGTAACCTCCCGGTTGGTTAGTTCGACGGAGCCTGCGAATTATTCGGCGCCACGGCGTCAGTGGTCGCGGCATCGCGGCGCGCTTCCCGCCGCAGACATTCAGCGGTGAAGAATGCGGCGGTGAAGGCCAACAGAATGAAATGCGAAAGATCGCCGAGAAATTGATGCACGGCGCCACCGGTAATAATGCCAATCTTGCCGAGCAAGACATCGCCGACGAAGGCGGCGCTGGTTATCCAGAAAAGGGCGAAGACAACGCTCATGGCACGCGTGCCTCCCCTCGTCGGGTGCGAGGGGACAGGCGTGCAGCGAGGCGCGACAACGCGGACGCGCGGCGGCTGCTTAACCTCAAGCCGACACTCCTCCCTACGCGAATGCGCTTTTGTAAGCGCTTACATTTTGACATAGAGTGAGCCTCAAAACAGCGCCTGTCAATAAGCGGAAGGTCAATTTTGGCGGGAGAGACCAAACGTCAGCCGACGCAACTCGACATCGCGCGCATGGCCCGCGTGTCGACGGCAACGGTATCGCGCGTCCTCAACCGCTCGCCGCTGGTCGCGCCCGAGCTGCGCCAGCGCGTCGAAACGGTGATGACGCAGATCGGCTACTACCCGCATGCAGCAGCGCGCGCGCTCGCCTCCAACCGGACGTATACGATCGGCGCGATCATCCCGACGCTGAACAATGCCATCTTTGCCGCCAGCATCAACGCCTTCGAGAGCGAACTGCAGGCGGCGAACTACACATTGCTGGTCGCGGTCTCCAATTACGACCTCGACGCGGAGGCGTTGCAAGTTCGGCGGCTGATCGAGCGCGGCGTCGAGGGGCTGCTTCTGGTCGGCAACGATCACGCCGACGCCGCCTACGAAATCTTGCAGCGGGCCGGCGCACTCTACGTCAATATTTGGGCATATGAACCGCGCAAACGCCGACCGAATATCGGATTCTCAAACCGCAAGGCGGCGCACGCGATCGTTGACCACCTCGTGGTGCTCGGGCACCGGCGGATCGGCATGATCGCCGGCATCACTGCCGGCAATGACCGCGCACGGGATCGGCTCGATGCCGTGATAGAACGGCTCGCTACTCATGGTCTCGGATTAGCGATGGGCACTACCATGCAGGTGCCTTACGGGATCCGGGAGGGACGCAGCGCCTTGGCGCAATTGGTCGAGCAGGACAATCTGCCCACCGCGCTCATTTGCGGTAACGACGTAATCGCGCTCGGCGTCCTGCTCGAGGCCTTGGATCGGCGCATTGCCGTCCCTCAGCGGCTCTCGATTACCGGTTTTGACAATCTTCCGTTGACCGAACATATCCAGCCCGCGCTCACCACCATTGATGTCCCGGCCCTCGCCATGGGGCGCACGGCAGCAGCGGCCATCCTGTCAGCTATAGAAAAGAATGACCGAGTGCATAACCGCGAATTCGAAGCGCCCCTGCTGGTCCGTGAAACAACGGCGGCGCCTGGTCCCTGAACGAGGCAAAACCAATCCGCCAAGGCGAAGCCGGCGGCAAGGTGTGCCTCCTTACCGAGTTTACTCTTGGTTCCGTCTGAAGGGGCCAGGTCAAACCGCCCTTCACATATTCAACAATTCCGCCAACGCACCGCTGTCGACGGTCTGCTCCCCGTCGATCGACCAGGCAGCCGCGATGAGCGCGTCTTGCCGGGCGCGGTCCAGGACTCCCTCGGTCGCGGAATAGACTTTCGATTCGAGTTCCGCATCCGTCATCGGATGATCCGGACCGCCGCGATAGCGTTCATCGGCCCATTGCACGAAACGTCGGCCGTCTGGCGTCGTCAGCTCGATGCGGGATCGGATCTTATCGAAGCCCATGGCCTCGATGGTCTGATCGAGATGGACAGTAATGCGCGCCTGCATATCGCGCATCGCTTTTGAAGCGATAAAGGCGTCGGTAAACTCCTGTTTGCCTCCGCGGCGCCTGAGGACAATCATCGCCAGCAGCGCCGGGATGCAGAATTTCGCCTCAAGGTGGTCGCGCGCAAATCTGTAGGCGAGCGGGTTCAAGATGTTGCTGCCGGCGTGGAATTCGGCGCCTGCCACGGCGTCGGCGGTGAGCTCTTCGCGCGTGACCAGCGCAAGCATGGCGTCCATGGCCTGATGGGAGAGAATACCGCTTGGATAGGGTTTGATGCTGACGCCCGGATCGACAATCGAATAAGTGCGGCCAAATCCCTGCGCGGGTTTCTCGGGGAAATGTCCTCCGCCGAACACGCCGAGAAATCCGTACTTGCCGTCAAGAGCTGCGTCGCTTGCGCCGAGACCGCGCTCGGCAAGCAGGGCTGCCGTCAGTCCGCTTTCGGCCGCCCGGCCGAAATGGAGAGGTTTCGTTTCAGTGCCGACGTTTGCCCGGATGCCGGCCGAACTCAGGCTCGCGGCGATGCCGATTGCGTACCTGACCTTGCGCTCATCGAGTTCGAGCAGCCGCGCGGCGGCAACGGCCGCACCGATCGTGCCCTCGGCAGCGCTTGCGTGCAGCCCGCGACGGTAAGCGTCGGGCAACATCCATTCGGCGATCTTGCACTCTACCTCGAAGCCCGCCTGGAAGGCGGTCATGAATGCTTTGCCGGTAACCGGCGAACGCGCCTGCGCCAAGCTTAGCAGCGCTGCCAGCGGCGGTATGGTCGGATGGGTGAGAAGACCATACGTGTGGCGGGCATCCTTGGTGGCTTGCGTGTCATCCCAATCGAGCGCATGGCCCGCCGTCCCCAGCACGCGCGCGGCAAGGGCTGCCGGCAGCTTGACGCCGGCTGAACCGAGAAGACGCGCATCGGCACGGCCTCCCTGCTCCGCCGCGTCCTTGGCAACAATACGGACTGCTTCGGTATCGCTGCCGGCAGCGATCTGGCCCAAGCCATCCAAAATGCAACGACGCCCGACCGCGAGTACCTCTTTCGGAATATCGTCGTATTGCAGCCGGACCGCGAACCGGGCGGCCTCTGCAGTCATGTGTGTTTCTATGGACATCGGTCGGCGCTTTTCGCGGAGCTCAAACGAATGGTCGGCTTAGGAGAGCTTTTCCTGCGTTCACCTGCGGCGCCATGCGTCACAAGAAAATCAGGAAAACGGCGCGCACGGCCAATACTATTTAAAGGCCGGCATAATCTCACGTGCGAAGAAGCGCATCCCTTCGAGCGGCGGAATCGGCTGTATGATCATATGAGACACGCCAGCTGCCTGCCATTGTCGGACGCGATCGACGCAACGCTCGGTTGGACCCCACAGATTTTCATGCAAGACATCTTGGGGGGTCGGCGGCACTGCAAAGCGATGCTTCCGCTCCTCTGCATACTTATAGCTCCATTCGGTGACTTTTTCGTCGGACAAGCCCCCAAGGCCGACGGTCGAAACGGCAATCGGAATGTTTCGACCGCTGCGGGTGCGCATGTCCTGTGCCCACTCTTCAATCACCTCCGGCGGCTTGGAATACATCAACCAGCAGTCTGCAAGCTCGGCCGCCAAATCTCGCGTAGCTTCCGAATCTCCCGGGACCCAGATCGGGATGTGCGGCTTTTGAATTGGCTTGGGTTCGAGATAGGCGCCGTCGAGTTCATAGAAGGTCCCCTTGAAGCTGACCTCCGGCTCTGTCCAAAGCCGCTTGGCGATGATGAGCGCCTCACGCAGCCGGGCAACGCGATCGTCGTGGTCGTCCCATGGCAGCCCATAGCTCCTCGACTCTTCGCGAAACCACGCAGAACCAAGCGAATAGATCAACCGACCACCGAACATCACGTCGAAGGTGGCGGCCATCTTGGCCATGACCGCTGGGTTGCGCAGTGAGTTGTTGAATGTATGGCCGGCAAAGGTAACACGCTTCGTCAGCGCGGCGAGCGCGGACAGCACCGTCCAATTCTCCAGCATCGGAGTCCGTTTGGTCATGTGCGCGTTAATCACATGATCGGGAAGCCAAACTGAATCGAACCCGAGCTGTTCGGCTTCCAAAGCCATTTCCCTAGTGTAGTCCCAGCCCTGGCCTTTGGCCCCCATTTCGCCCTGTACCGCCAATCTGACGCCGAATTCCATGGGTTTCTCCCGAAATAACCTCTTCGTAGCGTTTCTAGTCGTGCACCGTGAGCCGGTGCTGTCAGCCAACTGACAGTGTATATGAAATAGGCCGGATTTCGAACTGAGACCTCGCCATATCCGGTTGCCGCTGTAGCCTTATTTGCACTAATGTTGATGCGCATCGCGCTGTACCCCCAATGGGCTGCAGGCCAAATCGGTGCGTTCTAAGTGAAGTTGATTTGCAGATGCGCGAGTACGCCCTCAGGCTCGGTATTGATCTCGGCTCGACGCTTTCGCAACCGGAAACGGAAATCCTCGCGGAAGCGGGTATCGAAAGGCAAGTTGATACCGGCACCATCCTGCACCGCCAGGACGAACCCGCGGATTGCCTGCACTATCTTATTTCCGGCATGGTCAAGACGTACCAGGTTCATGCTTCCGGCTACGAGTCCGTGATACGCATCCACCTCGCCGGCAGCTTCATCGGACTGTCTTCGCTGACGTCGCGCGGGCACTGGGACGCCACCTCGGTGGCGCAAAAGCCATCGCGGCTTATCATGTTCAGCAAGCCGCGCTTTCTTCGCCTTCTGGAAAATAATTCTAGCCTGAGCATCAAGCTCATCCAACTCCTCGTCGACCGCCTGAGCGATCTTCATTTCCGGATCGGCGAATTGCAGACGCAATCCGTCGAACAGCGCCTGGCTTATGCGCTGCTTTCCTTGAGCCGAGCGGATCCGAACGGCAAATACGGAAGCGAACGCGTCGCGATTTCTCTCACTCATGAAGAACTCGCGCAGTTGATCAATACCCGCCGTCAAACCGTGACGAGCGCGCTGCGACGATTTACCGAACTCGGATATGTTTCGCGATCGCTTCGAAGTATCGAAGTCATTTCGCCGCGCGGATTGCAAACCTGTTTTACGTGCGATATCGGAGAGGGCACCGAAAAGCGCATGTCTTGATTGAGGCATGGCGCCGGCGCGCACCGCGGCGCCGCGACGTTGGACAATTTCGCCCGGCCTCGCCTCATGCGGTCACCCGACCGTCATACGCCGTCAATTCGGTGCCTGCCGAACTCGCGCGACCGAACGAGCGGGAGAAAAACTGCAGTCTTTGCAACATCCTCGGGCGTCCGTCCGTCCCATAGGCCTCTCCTGCACGATTGACTTTCCACTCGTTGCCGTTTGGTTTTCGGTATATTTCGTTCCAGTTTTTAACGCGTTATTGTTACAATGAAGAGATACAAATCGGCATGTCCGTTCCGACAGTCAGCAATTCATGAGCCGTCTCGAGCCTTAGCCGTGGGAACTCAGCGCAAAGCCCGCAGTCAATCGCGCAGTACGGCGGCGCCCGCAAACACGGCCGCCGCCGACGTGCCGGAGGCAGTCGGCAGCGGCTCCGCATTGCAAAAAAGCTTTTCGCTGCTCGAAAGCTTGATCTATGCAGACCACCCCTTGACCTTGGCCGAGCTCGCAAGCCAGCTCAACTTGCCGAAAGCCACAGTTCACCGGCTGCTATCCAATTTGGAGGCCGCGCAGTTGCTCCGGCGTGACGAGGCCGGCAAGCGCTACGTGCTCGGCGAACGTCTGACGCGCTTTTCTTTCCGGGCACTCGTTTTTTCGGCCCGTATGGCTCCGGTCCAGGCCATCTTGGAAAAATTGGTTGCGGAAATTGGCGAGTCCGTCAACCTTGGCGTACTGGATGGCACCGCCGTCGCTTATGTGCAGCGCGTCGAATGCAATTGGCCCCTGCGCACGCATCTAAGTGCGGGTTCGCGTGTGCCGCTGCATTGCACCGCCATCGGCAAGCTTTTTCTCGCATTGATGCCGAAGGCACGGCAAACGGCGCTACTTGACGAACTCGACTTGCGAGCGTACGCGCCCAACACCATAACCACACGTAAGAAACTCGAAGGAGAGCTCGCTCGCATTCAGCAGGAGAGAATTTCACTCAACAATGAAGAGTACATAGTCGGCGCGGTCGGCTTGAGCGTACCGCTGGTCGATTTCGATGGAGAGATTATCGCCGGCCTAGCGGTGCATGCTCCGGTAGCAAGGCTGACTGCGAAAGCCGCGCGCAAGTATGTTCCTAGCCTTCGCCGTACCACCGAAAAGCTGGCAAAGATCATTCTCTAGTTCGCTGTTCCCATCGCCGGTGCGGCGTAGAATGAGCCTTGTTCATCAGCGGATGGTGCGCCCTGCACCGTGGGAGAACGGAAATGCCGCATTCGAAGATAGATCGGATTGAACTGAACCTTCTGAAGGTGCCGCTGAAAACGCCATATAAACTGGCCTTTGGCAGCGTTGAAGCGTTCGACACCTTGCTGGTTACGGTGACGCTCACCGACGGTCGTTCGGGCATCGGCGAAGCGACGATCCTTACCGGCTACACGGACGAGACGCTCGATGAGAGCTGGCGCGTCGCGCGCATCCTCGGGGCGGAATTGCCGGGTACCGCGACCGCTGATGTCGCCGAACGCGTTGAACCATGGCTGCACGAAAATCCATTCACGGTAACCGCATTTGCGACGGCCGTAGAGATGTCGCTTGGGCACCCGACCCTGCGCCTTTCCGGCGCTTCGGTGCCCCTGCTCGCGGTTCTAAGCAAATCCGACCCGGCCGACGATTGAAGTCGAGCTCGAGGAACTGCTCGCGGCCGGCTACAAGACAATCAAAGTGAAGGCCGGTTGGGACGTCGACGCCGACCTTGCGCGCGTCCGCCAGGTACAGCGGGTCTTGAATGGGCGGGCCGCCATCCGGATCGACGCCAACCAAGGTTATTCGCATGAAGACGGCTGCAAGTTCGCCCGCGGCCTGGATCCGGCCGGAATCGAGTTGTTTGAACAGCCCTGCGCGGCGAACGATTGGGATGCGGCACTTGCCGTCAAGCGCGTCGCGTCCGTGCCCATGATGCTCGACAAATCGATTTGCGACATGGCGGACGTAGAAAAGGCGGCCGCTCTTGGCGCCGCCGATTTTATCAAGCTGAAATTGATGAAGCTCGGCAGCATCGAACGGTTGGAGCAAGCTCTTGAGCGCGTGCAATCGCTTGGCCTCATAGCCGTTCTCGGCAACGGCGTTGCGACGGAGATCGGCTGCTGGATGGAGGCTTGCGTCAGCGCGAAAATGGTGACGACGGCCGGAGAGATGAACGGCTTCCTCAAGCAGCGGCGGCCCCTGCTCACCACACCGTTGCGCGTCGATCGCGGATGCTTGCAGTTGGTGAGCCCCCCGCCCAGCCTTGATGCGAAGGCGGTTGCGGCGGCACGTGTAACGCGTGAGGACTTCCGCATGGTCTACGCGAAGCCATCGGCCAAGGTCTAGGGGGTAAAAACTGCTTGCCTGGCCCTTTGTCGGGCCTGATAATAAATCGAGATATTTCGTTCCACTTTTTGCGACATTCTGTGGGGGCCGTTTTTCTAACCGTGCTCTACCTCGTCTTCTGGACGCTACTTCGCGTTCAGTTGCCGCATGGTTTCGCATTCTGACCGAAGGGAGGACGACAATGACAATCGCTTCAAGACTAATATGCAGACTGGGAATGGCGCTCGTTGCCGGCATGGCATTCACCGCCCCGGGCGCGCTCGCCGCCGACTATCCGGACAAGCCGCTGCAGCTGATGGTGTCCTATCCGCCGGGAGGGGCGACCGACTTCCAGGCGCGCATCGTGACGATGATGGCCGGCAATTACCTCAAGGAGCCCATCGTCATCATCAACAAGGCCGGGGCCGGCGGACAGGTCGGCTGGAACTGGTTCGCATCGAGCGCGAGCAAGGACGGCTACGATCTCGGCGCCTATAACCTGCCGCACTTTATCGCCCAGTCGATCGTATTCAAGACCAAGTACAACGTCGGCAATGTCGAGCCGATCGCCAACTGGGGCGCCGACCCGGCGGTGCTGATCGTGCCCAAGAGCAGCCCGTTCAACTCGGTGAAGGACCTCGTCGACTACGCCAAGAAGAACCCGGGCAAGATCACGGTGTCCGGCGGCGGCCTCTACATCGGCCACCACATCGCCATGCTGCAGCTGGCGAAGGCCGCTGGGATCAAGCTCACTTACGTGCCGGCCAAGGGCGGCGTGCCGGCCATGCAGATGGTGCTGGGCAGCAAGGTGATGGCGGGCTTCAACAACCTGTCCGACGCCTACCGCAGCCAGGACCGTCTCAAGATCCTGGCGATCGCCGACAACGAGCGTAACAAGGAGTTTCTGCCGAAGGTGCCGACGTTCAAGGAGAGCGGCATCGACGTCGACGACTCCAGCGTCAACTTCCGCGGCATCATGGTGCCGAAGGGAACCCCGCCAGCGGTCATCGCCATGCTGTCCACGAACGTGCCGAAGATGTTCGACGACAAGAAGGTGATGTCGAAGATGAAGGCGGGCGGTTCGCCGCTGCGCGTCATGAGCCGCGAGCAGGTCCAGAAGATGTTCCAGGATCGCACGAAATACCTGGAGGCGCTGCTCAAGGAGCTGCGTACGAAGAAGTAACGCGGCTGGAAACCGGCGGCCCCGCATGGCACAAGACGCCGCCATGCGGGGCCGGCCAAACACTGTTGGCCGGCGCGCTCGTAGTTCGGGGCGAGGTCGAAATACATATTTGCCCGGATAATCCTTGCGGCTCAGCACGTTTTGATTTGCAGTCGAAATTCTCATTCGCGCTTACACAATGTAGCGTGCCCAGCCGCTGATTTACGGCCATTCAAAATATTTGCGCTGGGAATGCCGTTAAACCTGTCCCTTCCAAAAACTCCATGCCGCCCGTTCCGGCCGGCATTTTCCGGAAGGCCACGCGTGGATCACAGCACGTAAGGACGCGCCGTCACCCAATTTTGTGCATTACACCTGCGGCAACCGGGTGTGTTGCTGGGCGGCTAAAAATTGTTCCAAGAACGACCGCAATGTACATGACCAGTGCCGCCATTTGATGAGCATATGGCGATATCCACCAGACGACGGCAAATGGAATCAAGACGGAAACCGCAATAATGAACCGGGACAACCACCACGCCGGGAGCTGCACCGCAAAGGCAAGACTCCAAACCATATACCAAAGCCACAAATGATTGATTACCGAAAAGCAAAGCGAGGCAAGAAGCGCGATTATGGCCTTCAGCAGGCCTTCAAATGTGGGGTGGCGATACCAAACAACACAGTAATAGATTGCTGCCACCGGAAATATGGCCGAGAGTAGATAGGCGAGCGGCCAGAGCGGAATTCCGGACAAGGTTTCGATGGCGGCTATCGCGTCTCTTGGCTGTAGAAAGTGCCACTTGTTGATGAGCTTCAAGCCATCAAAAAACTGTGGCGACCGATAAAAGAGGGCAAAAACGAAAAGTGCAAGCAAGATCGGTACAATAAGGCGCGCGGCATACGCGCGCCAGTGCATCCGTTCTACGCGAAGAGTATAGATCGCATCAATCAGGAATAGTGGCGCCGTAATATATTTGCACAAAGCCGACAACATCAGAGCGATTGGCGCGCTCCATTGGCCGCGCAGAAGAAGCGAGAACCAGAGTAGCGCCAGAAACATCATGATGACATCATTGTGACCTTCGGACACGAATTGCGTGATGCAAAGCGGAGCCCATCCGAACAAGGCGGTCGCGAGGCACAAGCTGAAATTTGATCTACTTCGCATAAGGTTTTGAATGAGCATGAGTGAACCAACCCATGCGGCGCCAATAACGACCTTGAACAAAATAGCGGTGACCAGCGCGCTGTTCCGGGCAATCGCCATAACGGCGCCCGAAATCAGCGCCCACAATGGGCCATACGACATCATCATTGGGAAATGATCGAGCGGCAGGCCGCGCAATGAATCGAGCGTGAAATAATGATGATAAGGATTTACGCCTGCCGCGACCATACGACCCCAGGCCGCTGATAGCCAAAGATCCTGGGTAAAAACTGGGAATGCGAGGGAAGCTGCTGCAGCAAATGCCAGCACCCACTTGAATAGCAGCTTCGCTATCGCCGCGTCCGCGGCCTCTCGGTGCCGCAAGACCAACAGCACAGCGCCCATCATAGCGAAGGTGGCGCATGCAAGGGTTATCCAGTAGAAAACGATTACGTCAGGATTGTTTTTGAACAGCCGAGAGGTTGCCTGCAGCACTGTTGAAAGCGCCGGCATTGAGTCAATGTAAAGGCCGAAGTGCTCAAAAAAATAGCCAGTGCGCGGGGCCTCGGCTATTTCGCTGTCCCATAGCGTTCCTGCCTGCGCGTATGACAGCAACGACATGCACAGATAGGTCAAGAACCCTACCGCGCCCAGAATATTAATGCGCTTGCGAAGCAGCGAATGTGCTTGGGAAATTTCCATAGTCGGCGCAATCATTTCCATAGTCGTCGCACTCTATGCGTAACAGCCGATGTCCGGGGTTACACTTTCAGTCGATGTGGATCGCCGCAGCCGAGACATTGGCTAGCATTGCCTGCTGCGATCACTGTTCGACCATATCAATGTTTTTGCAGGAATAAATATGCCTCGGTGACATCGGGATTAACCATGCGCCAATTCACAGGTCATGAATTCTGCTCTACTTTTGATGCAATCGGCGATCATGAGCGATTTTTTCGGCTTAGGATCGCTCGCCAGGGAGTCACGAGCAACTACTGCTGAGGTGTATCAGGTCCGATGACCCGAGCCCACGGCGCTGCCGCAAGCTCAATTTCTCGCAACTATTACACCTTCATTTGCGCGGCGCGGCAGGTGGTCTAGCATGCCAGCGCGGGCATGAGAGCACACAAGCAACAGGCGAATGGAATGCAAGACCTAACCCACGGGAGGGGTGCTGCTCGATCGGTCGCAGGCAAGCGAGGCCACTATTGGGTCAACTTGGCGCTGCTCGTCGTTTCTGTCTTTTTTTCACTGCTGCTAGCAGAGCTTATCTTTCGACTTGCCACAGGCATACCGGTCTTCAAGTTCGCCGATTGGCGCACAAGCCAGGTGGTTCTCAAAAGAGTGGGCGAGCACGCTGTCGCCGACCCCGTCCTCGGGTGGACTTTGCGGCCGTGGCTCACTGACGATATCGATTTCACGACGATCGATTACGGCATCCGCTCAAACTTCGGTGAAAAGAAAATCCGAACCGGGGCGATCCTTGCCGTCGGCGACTCTTTTACAGAGGGGTGGGATGTAGACAATGACGAGAGCTGGCCGGCGTATCTAGAAGACCTTCTCGGCACGCCTGTCATAAATGGAGGCGTGTTCGGTTATGGCACTGACCAGATCGTTTTGCGCGCAGAACAGTTGCTGCCCATCGTCAAGCCGAAGATTTTGATCGTTGGGTTTTTGGAGTTCGATATCTACAGATCCGCTCATTCCGATTTTGGCGCCCCAAAACCATATTTCACGCTTGTGAAAGACGCACTTCAGTTTCATCCACCGAAACCAATCGATCCAAAAGCTGAAACCACGCCAGTAGCGACTATTGGCGCCGATTTGCGTGGCCTTTTTGGATACTCGGCGCTTGCCGATTATTTGATGCGGCGGCTTGCACCGAATTATTGGCACGCTGGATCAAAGATCCTCTATCGCAGAGCCATCATCAATCCGGTCGCGGTCACCTGCGCGCTACTGACTCGTTTGAAGAAGCAGGTGGACGCGAACGGCATACAAATGCTGCTGTTCATGCAGCACAACGAATACCTCATTCTGGGCGGAGATAAATCGTCGGTATATGCGCGGCGCGTGGTCGACTGCGCCAAGAAATTTGGCATCCAAGTCGTAGATCAGTTCGCGTCACTCCGTGTTATTGCTGTGGCTGATCGGCGAAAACTTCGCGACTATTATTTTAAGGAAAAGGACAACTTCGGACACATGACTCCGAAGGGCAACCAGCATGCTGCCCGGCTTTTGGCCGAGGCGCTGGCCAACATGACACATTGAAGCTATGTCTTACGGAAGGTCCAATCGTTCAGTCCTGTCACGCATATTGGCGAATATTAGGCTGACGATCTTCAACGGCAACGGTTGGTGCAACTCTCTGAGTATACAACAGTACCAAAAGGATAATTGCGCCGATGAATAAATACGATTGCGCAAAGTTCCAATAGGTCGACGCCAGCAGATTGGTGACGGGGAAAAAGTTGCTGACAAGAATGTAGCTCACGGCGAGCCAAAATATCCGGCCGCGATCTTGCATGACCATTGGCAGCATAACGGCGTATATCGGCAGGAAAATTCCATAATGATGTTCCCAGGCGATCGGTGAGGCTATCGTCAGGCTTGCAGCCATTCGGCAAAAATCAACAACTCGATTTTCCGCACGATCCCGCCAAGCGATGGCCGCAAGCAGGATCGCCGAAGAGCTGACGACCGTTGCGCCATAGACCCATCGGTTGAAGGGAGCAAATTTTTCGATCTCAAATTTGAGATTGTTGTATTGCTGCGGGTCTCCGACGCTCATTAGCCGGTTTAGCAGCCCGTTGACGGACTGGTTCGGATAATAGGCCTCGCCGCGCTCCCCCAGATACGACAGCACCCGCAAGTAGTCGAGATGATTAGCCCAACCGAATGTATACACCGAGGCCGCCAATCCGATGCCGACAGTTGCACCGAAGGCGATGATAAAAGGCCACTCCCGGCGAACGAGCGCCCATATCAGAAAGATGCCGAAATGCGGTTTGATCAAGCAAATCAGCCCGATTAGCACGCCGCTGATCGCCTTGCGTCCCAGCATCCAGGCGAGCAGCGCCACAGCAAATATCGAGTTGAGCCAGACCTGAATCTGGCCGAGCGTACAAGCCTTCATCACCGGGTAGAATGTGAGCGTAAACCCCGCGGATATGACCGCGCAAAGCACGAACGAAACTCCATTACCAGGGGAATCTATGTCTTTCTTGAATTGGATCCGAAACAAGGCCGCGACTGCGACAATCGTCACCAGAATAAATATCCACGCCAGAAGATCGTTGATCGATGGCCACGGGCCAAGATATTCGTCGTCAAATCGCACCCGCTGAACACCGGCCGCGTGCAGCGCGCCATAGGCCAAGAGCGCTGACGGCGGATACTGGAATTTGATCTTCCGGTGAAAGAATATTTCCGTATAGAGCGGCGTTGTATGGGGGCGGTTTATGTAGTTGTACGCAAATGCCATTGTCGACCACGAATCATCGCCGCTTTTGGCATGGGAAAAATCCCATGCGTGCCGCAGCACGGAGTCGTTGAGACCCGTTGGTGACGTCGTCCAAAGAATACCGTTCACGACAAGTGCATTTAACGCGAGAAATAGCGCCATTCTCCGCAGCAAGGGACCGAAGGCGTCAACTTTCATGACCCGATGCCCACCAGCGGCGTTGGCTGCACTAAGCAATTACGCTCACGACGCGCCGGCACGCTTTTGCCATTGGCGGCTGGCCAGCCGCCAATGAGCGTGCACGATGGCTGCCAGCATGCATAGCCCTCCAAAAAGCCACGCTGAAACAACACTGCGCGACGCCAAGAATCCTGCCCAATCGGACTTCAATGGCAAGGTCACCACCGGCAACGACGACAGCATAATGCCGGCCCACATGAGCGAGCGGTCGCTTGCACCTTGCGGCATTGCCAACCGGCCGCCGAGATACAGACCCCACGGCAGCAGCAGCAGCAGAAAATAATGCGTCCAGGACAGCGGACTCATCACCAGCGACAGGTCGAGGATCAGAACGAATTCCAGAAAATGTCGCGCTCTCAAGGCGCCTATTTCGTCGCCCGGTTGTTCGCCGTCGTCCGCGCGCCACAGAAGCCAAAATGTGCCGAAAAGCACGCCCGCGAACAACAGAATGCGCACGGCTCTATGAAGCACCGTCGGCAGCACCGGTTGCCAGTATCGCAGGTATTCTGCGCCGGTCGACAGCCGCATCAGAAATCCGTCGATCGATTGGACGTTGAAAGCGGGAATGACCCGGCCCAGGAATGGCGCAATGCAGTTCTGATACCAGCCAACGTTGATCTCGACGCCAAAAATCGCAATCGACAGCACTACGGTGAGGCCGATCGTGAATGCTCCCCCGGCCACAACCCACCAGCGTCGCCGCAGCAGGAAGTAAACACCAAAGAGAAGAAGGGGAAGCTTGAGCACGGCGCAGGCGCCCAGCACCAAGCCCGCCGCAAACTCGAAGCGCGCGTTCCACAGCAGCAGCGCGGCAACCAGCAATGGAAGTGTGAATTGTGTGATATTGCCTTCGCGGAGGCTGTAGATCAGCGGCCCATTCACAAGAATGAAAAAGAGGAGCGCCGGCCCCATTTTGCTTTCCGGCCGAGCCAAGCGCACCAGAAGCACCCACGCAATCGCTGTTGCTGCATAACCGAAGCCCAGGAAGACCCAGGCCGCCGTGTTCTCGTCCAGGAGCGCCAACGGAACGAACAAATATGCGACAACGGGGATATTGACGAACCCAAGTTCGGATTGCTCGATATTAAACCACGTCGGCTGCGGGCCTTCATGCCAGAGCAGGTTCGCCGTGGGATAATACGCCTTGTGGAAATCGTCGAAGAAACCCGCCGGCTCGGAAATCTGCCACAGCACGACGTGCACGACGGCACCAGCCAGTATCAGTCCCGCCCACGCCGCTATGCGTAAGTCAATTTGTCGTTGCATCAGGGATTCTGTCTTGAGGTGCACCGCACGATCTAAAGTTGCCGCGCGCCCAGAAATGCGATTGTCATAGCGGCTCCCAAGATCAGATTGATGCGATCTCCCACCGCAAACCAAAAGCGATCCATCATCGGCCCATAAGTGTCTCAGGTTCGGCGCGCGAGATCCGATCGGTCCCGGTCCAATTCCACAAGGCCTCGGCCACCAGCAGCAGCCAGACCGGCACCCAGATTACCCAAACTACCCAGTTTACAAAAACATCGTATGCATCGCGCGCTATAAGATGAAATGCAACGTAGTAGAGCGGAACCGTTACGGCGGTCGCGAGCAGGCCCCAGTACGGGCGAAACGCCAGGAACGGTATCATCCAGATCATGTACCAAGGGAATTGGGCCGGGCTCAATAGCACCAAGCCGAAGCAGACCAAGGCGGCCCGTCCCATCAGATCGTGCGCGCTGCCGATGGGACGCCGAGCCACCCACAGCGCCAACCCGCCAAGGAGCAACGCAACCGCCGCCCGCGCAACCACCCAGGCGCTTTCCGCAAACCCGACCGGTTGAAGCAACAGCCGGGTAAATGCCTCTACGGCAGGAAAGAGCGCGCTGTTCGTGGTCCAGTGCCGGAAATACGCGGCGTAGCCGGACTGCAAATCCGCGCCGGCCAACGCTGCCGGCAGCAGGCAAAGAAGAATCATTGCTAGAAGGAGCGCCGACGCAACTGCAACCTGACGAAAATGAGGCCACAATTGCCTTAGGATAAGTGGCGCGAGTAGCACCGGCCAGAGTTTGGTTCCGATCGCAAGTCCAAGTACAAATACGGCCCACATTTGCCACCGCTTGGCAGAAAGCAAAAGCGCCGCGAGCACCAAGGTCATGACGACGCCGTCCATGTGCGCCGAATTGGTAAGCTCCTTGATCACAATGGGATTCCACCAATAGAGCGTTGCCCAAAGTGCCGGCCGGCCGGCCGCCTGCAGCAGCATGACAAGGAGAGCCATGGTGGCCACGTCGCAGGCAAGACAAACGAGTCGCCAGGCGATGAGGTTCCAGGGCGAAATCAGATAGGCCAGGGCGAACACGGCCTGAGCGACCGGCGGGTAATTGCTGGTCATATCGGGGTGATTGACGCGCGCAAGCACGGGTCCCGCCTGCCGCGCGAGCTGGCCGAGCTGCGTCTCAGGCCGGGCCCGCCGCGCCTCGCGCGGCGAGATTGCGTAGGGGCTTATAGCGTGGGCAGTGAGCGCTCCTTCCCATAGGTACCGATTGTTGTCGTCTTCGAGCGCCGGCTCTGAGAAGAGCAATATCAACCTGAGGACAAGACCGACCGCCAGAACCAGCACGACCAGACTTTTCTGCAATTCAACGGGCGTCCGAAGCGATACGCGAATGAGCGGCAGGACCGCCATATAGACCAATCCCGCCGCAGCCATCATGAACCCGAGCGTCGCCGCCGGCATCAATTTAACCGGCAGCTGCCAATCGAAGCGATACGCGTAGACCGCCAGCAGGCCTGCAAACAATGTCAACGCAATGCCGACGCCAAGCCAAAGCGCCAAGGGAACCCAGTGACGAGCGACCACGCGCATTCGCATGAAGGGCCTCGGCGGAAATTGCTACGGCTTCATTCGGCGCTCAATCGGCGATCGCCAATCACAACGGCAAGCCATGGTGTTCAGAAGGCACCACAACGACAGGAATTAGCAGCCGCCGCGCCAAATTAACACCATCTCTAGCCGCACTTGTATGTTCAGCGTGGCTACGAATTCGCGGCGGTTGTGAACGCAAGACATCCGAGCCCGATCGGCAATGCAAGATCACAAAATATCATGACAGCCAAGCAAGTCGACAGGCGTCCCGGTCAAACGGAATGGGAGCCACACATATTGGTGGCTCCCATTTTAGTATCACTACGCTTTACTCGATCGTTAGAACGACCCTCTGGGAATCCACCGCGGAGGCAGAACCGGAAGCACCCTGACTGGCGGCGGGCCCAGCAACCGAGGTTCGGCACCGACTCCGGGGCTACACGGTGGGGCGTCACCAATTGGCACCACTTGAACCTCGATTTCGAGACCTCCGGCCGGATCGAAATTGAGCAACATCCCGAAGGTGGGTCCAGGTACGAGCGGCGTATTCAGTCCGGTGAGCAAAAGGTGGTAACCGCCCGGCGCCAGTTCCAGCGCCGTGCCGGCCTCGACCGGCAGATTTTGCAATCGCACGCGCTGCATCTCGCCGCCGACGCGTACAAAGCCGTCGATTTCCACGCCTTGGGCAACCTCCGCAAGCGCATCTATCACCGTCTGTTTTCCTTGCGAGTTCGCGCTAATCCACATGTAAATCGGAGCGGCCGTCGCACCCGGCTGCGTTGCTTCCGTCCACGCGCAAATGACGGTGACACCGTTTTGCGTCCATTGGGCTGCCTTCGCCGGCACCGTCAACAGCATCGCGACAAGACCGGCGGCGATAACACCATATTTCATGGATTGTATTTCCTCTCGCTGGTGACTCGGTAGAAATGAGGTGCGTGGTACCGCGCGCCCATCATATCGGCTTAGATGACCATGTCATCGAGAGACCCGCTATCAAATTCGATTAATAGCATATGATGGCCGCTTGATCTACCTCGAATAGGGCGGCGGCAGGGGAACAGCCACTCTTGTCCGTCGCGAAAGCTCAAATTCGCACATATTGGTGATGCGGCCCGCCAGGTAGAGCATGTGACGTGATATGTCCGGCCCGTTGGGCCGGTCACAAATGTGGCGCATCCTTACCCAGCGACCGGCGCGTTCTCAGATCATTGTCGTGGCGCGCATGGACTTCCAGCGTCCGGCACGGATGCGGGAAGGACAACGCGTCTTGGAATGCGAAGGATGCTTGAGGCGCTGCGTCAGGCTGGCGCTATACTTTGCCCATGTCTTTGAGCACTTCATTTGCTGCCTTGAAGGCGTCAAGCCCCGCCGGGATGCCGCAATAGACCGAGGCGTGTAGCAAAACTTCCTTGATGTCGTCGGCGGTCAGCCCGTTGTTCACCGCGCCGCGCACGTGCAGCTTGATTTCCGCGCTTTTGCCCAACGCCGTCAACATCGCCAGATTCAGCATGCTGCGTGTTTTCTTGTCGAGTGTCGGCCTGCCCCAGGCATAAGCCCAGCACCATTCCGTCGTGATGTGCTGAAAGGCCATCATGAAGTCGTTGGCGCTCTTGAGCGATCCATCGACGTATTCGGCGCCCAGTACCTCGCGGCGCAATTCCAAGCCACGCTCGAACATCTGGCCGATCGTCTCATTCGGATCCTGATTATGGCTCATTCTTTCACTCCTCGCTGTGTTTGATTACAATCGAATCTTCGTCTCATCGGCGCGCAGGCGGCGCGGCCGCAGCGCTTGAACGGTAGGCTAGCATGCCCGCCCTCTTCTAACCCGATTGCGGGACCGCATTGAGAAGCCGCCCGAGAAGGCGCCCGATGGGCGGCGCCAGTAGCGAAAAGATAGCCATCGCCATCAGGGTCGCCGCCGTCCAGCTCGAGAAGAAGATGATCGGATTGCCGCTCGAAATCACCATCGACTGCCGGAACGACTGCTCCATCAAGGAGCCGAGCACCAGGCCGAGGATCAGCGGCGAGACCGGGATGTCGAGCTTGCGGAAGCCATAGCCGGCGAGCCCGAAGAACAACATGGCAAATAGATCGGTCGTGGAATTGTCGAGCGAATAGGTGCCGACCGAGGCTACCGCCAGGATCAGCGCCATCAGAATGCCGGGTGGCGTCCGGAGGATTCGCACCAATATGCCGATAAGCGGCAGATTCAGAATTACCAATATAACGTTGCCGAGATACATGCTATTGACCAAACCCCAGACAAGATTGGGCTGCTCCACGAAAAGGTGCGGCCCCGGCACGATCCCGTAGAGCACCAGCGCGCCGAGCATAACAGCCGTCGTATCGGATCCCGGCACGCCGAGCGTCAGCATCGGCACCATGGCGCCGCTGGTCGATGCATTGTTCGCAGCCTCCGGTGCCGCAACGCCCTCGATCGCGCCCTTTCCGAACCGTTCGGGTTGCTTTGCCAATCGCCGTTCGGTCGCATAGGCCAGCACGGTTGCCACCGTGCCGCCGGTGCCGGGCAGCACCCCGACGCCGAAGCCGATCAGACAGCCACGGATGATCGGTTTGATGCAACGCCGCCATTCGTCGCGCGTTAGCCACAGTTTGCCCTTGATCGGGATCGGATCGAGTTCGCCATGAAACCAACGCTCGACGTTGATCATGATTTCGGCGATGGCAAAAAATCCAACAATCACGATCAGAAATGAAATGCCGTCTTGGAACGCCAACACGCCCATGGTGAACCGTGGCACACCGCTTTGCAGGTCGATGCCTACCGTGCTGATCATGAGGCCCAGCAGCGCGGCCAATATCCCTTTCGGCACCGAGCGCCCGGTGAGCGATGAGACCGCCGAGAGCGCAAACAGGGTGAGTGCAAAATATTCCGCCGGCCCGAAGTCGAGCGCAAATTGCGCAAACGGAATGGCGAGCACCGTGAGCAGAACGATCGATACTGTGCCGGATATGAAAGACGCGATGGTCGCGGCCGCCAGCGCAGCGCCGGCGCGGCCCGCCTTCGCCATCGGGTAGCCGTCGAGCGTCGTCATGGCCGCCGAAGCCGTGCCTGGCGTATTGATCAGGACGGCGGACGCCGTGTTGCCATACTGCGCGCCATAGTAAATTCCGGCGAACATGATGAGTGCCGCCACTGGACTCATTCCGTATGTCACCGGCAACAGCAGTGCGATGGCGGTCGAGGAGCCGATGCCCGGCAGCAAGCCGATCAACGTCCCCAATACCACCCCGATGAGAAGAAACAGAAGATTTTGCGGCTCGGCGCTAACCGCGAAGCCATGCATAACGTGTCCAAATGTGCCGACGACTTCCATGGCCATGCCTCAAAAAGGGATCACGCCGGACGGCAGTGAAATTCCGAGTTGGGTGAACAGGAGGAAGGTGCAAAAGGGAATGGCGAAGGAGACAATCACATTGGCGATTGGATGGCCGCGATTGAAGAAGAAGCACAGCCCGAGCATGAACACCGTACAGGACAGCAGGAAACCAAGCGGCTCCATCGCGAGGAAATACAGCAACGTCCACATATAGACGCCACCCACGGCGAGCATCCGCGTCGGCGCGTCGCCCTCGTCATCCGACCAGTCCCCATGGCTGTGCCCCAAGATGGCGCGTGTGCCGATCGCCGCGCCGCACACGACGGTGGCAATGCCGATCAGATAGGGAAAGGTCTTCGGGCCGACCGGGTCGCCGGTCTGTAGCGTGGGCAGCGAATTGGCGGCAATAATGTAGGCGGATCCCAGCACGAAGGTGCCGAGGCCGAGCAGCGCATCTTTGGCAACTCTTACGTTCATGCGCGATCCGCGGGCACGGCCATCGATGTCATAGCGGGGTCGCCACCAGATCTCTGACGGACGTCACCTCATCGATCGTTTGCAGGCGATCGAACAGCCGCATGGCGGCGTCTTCGTTCGCGCCGGCCGCCTCGACACATTCGCGGAATTTGTGCTTGAGCGCGCTGGCCGGCAGCGGCCGGCTGGGATGGCCGAGCGGCCGATGCACCGGCTCGCCTTCAATGCGCTCGCCGGAGCGAAGGACGATGTCGACCCGGTCGGAGATGGACTGAACCGGCGCCTCGTTGTCGTAGCGCTCGTTGGTCTTGACCGATACGCGGCTCATCAGCGCCTGAACGTCCGGCCGCGCGACGAATTCGTCCGTGACTTCGGCCAGGCCCACCCGGCCCGCGATCAATGCGCTCGCCATCGCGAATTGAATGCTGAACTTGGCCGCCAGGCCGGTCTGCGGTTTGGCATTACGCAAAAGCTTGGCCGCCAGCACGCTGAGCTCAACGACGATGCTTTCCACCTTTTCGGGCGTGAGCTTGTGGGTATTGCGCAGCTCAAGAACGGAATCGACCGCGCGATGCGCGGCAAAACAGATCGGATATTTCTTGATGCTGAGACCCTGCGTGGTGATCTGCCACGCGCGCTCGCCTTGTGCCGGCACACTGACGTCGAAATCGCCCGCGGGCGAAACCGCACTCAAGAAGCCCTGCGGGTGCTCCAGTGCATCCGTAGACGCTGTCATGCCGGCAGCGGCAAGTCGCGCCGCCATCAGGCCGGATTGGGCCGCGCGGCCGGCATGAAACGGCTTGGTCATAGTGCCGAAATTCGACATCAGGCCGCCGGCGTGGGAGGCCGCAATGCCGAGCGCAATAGCCGTGCGCTCCGCATCGAGTTCGCGCAGGCGGGCGCAGGCGGCCGCCGCCCCGAGCGGGCCGAAGATGCCGGTCGGATGCCAGCCCTTTTCGTGATGCTTGCCGCGCTCACGGTCGACGAGCTCGGCCCAGGTCTCGTAGCCCGCGACATAGGCCGTAACAAGATCGCGACCCGATGACGAAAGGGTCTCACCCTCCGCGAAGATCGCCGGAACGATCGCGGCGCTGGGGTGCCCGCGTAATGCGACATCGTCGTAGTCGAGCGCGTGCGCGGCGGTGCCGTTGATGCAAGCGGCATTTGGCGCCGAGGCGCGTTCGCTGGAAAAATAAAGCGTCGCCTCGCCGCCGGATCCCGGGCCGATCACCTGTTTCAGGGTCTGCGTCACCTGCTCGTCGCGGCCGGCAAGCGTGGTGGCAACGCAATCGGTGAAGCCGGCGCGCACCACGTCGAGCGCGCCGGCCGGAAGGGTTTCAAACCGCAGGCCGCTCGCGAACTTGCCGAGCCATTTTGTCAATCCGTCGGGCATGCGGGAAACCGTTCAGCCTTCTGATCATGCACGCGTCAGCGCGTCGCCGCCGCGATTGCGGCGTCGATCCGCTCTGCGTTGGGCAAACAGGCGCGCGCCAGGATCGGGCTCGACGGAATATGCGTCTCGACCGTGCCGACCCGCTGCGCCGGTGAACGCAACAAAAGATCAGGCCCGTCGCACACGGAAGCGACAACTTCGGCGCCAATGCCGTAGCTGCCCCAGCCTTCATGCGTAACGACAAGCCGCCCGGTCTTGCGGACGGATTTGCGGATGGCGTCAACGTCGAGCGGACGCAGACTACGCAAGTCCAGCACTTCGACCGACACGCCCTTGTTCGCCCAGCGTTCGCCGGCGGCGAGTGCGTCGTGCACGCAGCGCCCGACACAAGCGAGCGTCACATCGGTTCCGGCGCGCTTGACGTCCGCCTTTCCGAGCGGAACGACGTATTCGCCTTCGGGAACGTGGCCCTTGGTGCCATAGAGCGGGATTTGCTCCAGGAAAATCACGGGATTGTCGTCGCGGATGGCAGCCGTCATCAGCCCTTTGGCGTCCTGCGGCGTCGCCGGCATCACCACCTTGAGGCCAGGGATATGTGCAAACCAGGCCGCGAAGGAATCCTGGTGCGGTCCGCCATCGCCCGGCTTGCTGCCATCACGCCCGCGCAGCACGTAGGGCGCGGTCATGCCGGTCGCGAAATGCAGGCGAGCGCCGCTGGTGACGATATTGTCGGCCATGAACATCAGCATGTCGCTGTAGTAAAATTCGCCGATGGGCCGCAGGCCCGTCATCGCCGCACCACAGCACGCCCCGGCAATCGCCATTTCCGAGATCGGGGTATCGATGACCCGATCCTTGCCGAATTCCTCCAGCAGCCCGCGCGACACGCCGGCAATGCCGCCCTTAAGCCCGACGTCCTCGCCCATGAGGATGACGCGCGCGTCGCGCGCCATTTCCTGCCGAAGCGCTTCGTTGATCGCGTCGCGAAAAGTCAGCGTGCGCTCGTTGGTCAGCTGCATCGTGTCACTCATTGGCTCACCCCTTCGGCATAGGGCCAATATTCCATCAATGGATCGGCGCTGGGCTTGAACGGGTCACGGCTCTTGCCGACGCGAACCGCCTCGTCGATGCGCTTGCGGGCTTTCGTCACCAGGCTCTCGTAGTCCTTCTCGTTGAGCAGCCCGCGCTCGATGAGCAGCGTCTTGAAGCGCTGCACGGGGCATTGCCGCAGCGCGGCCTCCTTTTCCGCCTGCGGCCGCAGCTTGTCCGGGTCTTTCACGGTGGAGCCGCTGTGGCGGTAGGTCACGCATTCGATCAGTGAGGGGCCCCCGCCACTACGCGCCCGCTCGGCGGCTTCGCTGACCGTCTTCTTAACCAGCATGACGTCGTTGCCGTCGATAGTAACGCCCGGCATGCCATAGCCCTGCGCGCGCACCGACAGGTTCTCGGTCTTGATCACCGAAGAGATCGGGGTCGAGACCGCGTATTGATTGTTCTCGATGATAAAAACGACGGGCAGTTCGCCGAAGGCGGCGAAATTCAGCCCCTCATGGACATAACCAACATTGGTGGCACCGTCGCCCAGCATGGTCACCACGATCTTGCCGGTGCGCAGGTGCTTCTGGCTCATGGCCACGCCGACGGACGTCACGAGGCCGCTACCGAGCATGCCGGTCTGCGCCAGGATACCGTGTTCAGGGTCCGGGCTGTGCCAGTGCGCCCAGCGCCCGGCGCCGATGCCGCCGACCCGATCGAAGAATGTCGTCGTCAGGAAATCGAGCGGCGTGCCGCGGCACAGATAAATTCCCATGCCGCGGATCGACGGGCAGATAAGATCGTCCTGCCGCACGCCCGCGCAGGTGCCGACCGCAATCGCTTCCTGGCCAAGGCTGAGATGGTATTCGCCGACCATGTGCTCGCCGGCCTTGTGCAGCTCTACGCATTTCGTCTCGAATTCGCGGACCAGGACGAGCTGCGCCATCATCTCCATCTGACCGGCAGGCTCGGCTTCGGCCGCCGGTTTGGCGTTTGCCTCCATCGTTTGCGTCATTCTCGTCTTTCCTTCCTGAATTTTTCAAATAGGGCAGCAGGGCTCGCTATCTCGTTTCAACCTGTGGCCGCGGAGGCCGTACGCGCTCTCGCGCCCGCGTCCGCGGCAGATACGGGCGTCAGCGCGGGCTCACCGGCGAAGTAGCGGCGCAGGTTTTCGAGGACGATACGGCTGCGCTCCTCGCGGATATCGCGTGTCGACGTGCCGATATGCGGCAACAGGACGACGTTCTCCATCGCCATCAATTCTTGCGGGACATTGGGCTCGTCCTCATACACGTCGAGTCCGGCGCCGGCGATGCCGCCGCTCTTCAGCGCAGCAATAAGTGCGGGTTGATCGATGATGGAGCCGCGCGCGATGTTGACGATAAAGCCTTGCCGTCCGAGAGCCGACAACACCTCGGCATTGACGAGATGATGTGTCTCGGGTCGCGCCGCACAGCTGACAACCAGGCAGTCGGATGCGGCAGCCATCTCCTTGACGTCCGAAAAATAGCGATAGTCGACGTCCGTTTTCTTGCGCCGACCGTAATAGCTCACCGACATGCCGCACGCCGTCGCCCGGGCTGCGATGCCGCTCCCGATCTTGCCAAGCCCGATAATGCCGCAGGTTTTCTCCTTGAGACCGGCTGCGAGCGGGAAGCCGCCTTGCGGCCAGCGCCCGGCGCGCACGAACCGGTCGGCCTCACAGAGCCGCCGCATGGCGGTAAGGATCAAGCTGATTCCGACGTCGGCAACCGCATCGGCCGAGGAGTCGGGCGTGTTGGTGACCACGACCTTATGTTTGGCGGCCGCGGCAAGATCGAGGGTGCCATGCCCCACGCCGAAGCAGGCAACGGTCCCGAGGTCCGGAAAATTTTCCAGGATTTTCCCGTCGAAGCCCACCAAGCCCGATGTGACAGCCGCGCGCACGTTCTTGGGATACTGCGATTGGTCGGGAAGCTCCCAAAGTTTGTGAACGGTGTATTCGGCCTCCAACGCGGCAATTGCCGGACCGTAGATCGGGGCCAACACAACGACTTCAGGCCTCACGTGACATTCCTCCGTCCGTGGGCGCCACTGGTGGCTGAAAGCGTAGCCTATCTGACAGGCGCTTCCACCACCACCGGGACGCTGACTTGTCCGGCGCTTATCAGTTCTTGGCTAGACCAAGCGCGCTCAGCACCGCATGCAACTTCTTGTTCTGACTTTCAAGATAGCTCTCGGTCTCGGTGCTGTTCTTGTAGGTGCTGATCCAGAAGCGGGTTGCAAGCGCCTTTTTCCAGGCGTCGGTCTTGGTCAAAGCGGCGAAAGTCTTGTCCCAGAACGCGACTTGATCCTTCGTCATGCCTTTCGGACCGATGACTCCGCGCCAGCCGGCAAATTCCGCATCGATCCCCTGCTCCTTCCAGGTTGGCACGTCGGCCATGATTCCGCCGAGCCGTTCGGGCGCTGTGATGCCGAGAATGCGTAGCTGCTTGCCCTTAATATGACGCGCTGCGTTCGACACTGTCGCCACGTCCACATCGACATGGCCGCCCATCATCGCGATCCCAGACTGCGCGGACGACTTGAATACGACGAACTTCACTTTCTTGAGGTCGACGCCGGCGGCCGACAGCACCGTTCCTGCCGCCATGTGATTGGTGGCACCACGCGCGCTGGCGATGCCGAAAGTCAGCGAAGCCGGGTCCTTACGCAACTTCTCGATCAGGTCTTTGCCGGTCTTCAGCGGCGAGTCCGGACGTACCGAGAAGGCGATATATTCGCTGAATAACGTGGCGATCGGCGTGATGTCTTTGTAGTTGAGCGGATTGCTGCCGACTACCTTATTTGTAATCACGTTGGGCGCGCTGATCGAGACGTAGTTGCCTTGTCCTGCGTGCTCGTTGAGGAACGTCCAGGCGATCGCGCTGCCGGCGCCCGGTTTGTTGAGCACGGTCACCGCAGGTTTCACCATGTGATCGTCTTGCAGGATCTTCTGAACCTGGCGCGCGGTGACGTCCAGCGAGCCGCCGGGCGCCGTCCCGACGATGATGGTCACGGTTTTAGATGGTTGCCAGTTCGCCGCCAAAGCGGGACCGAATGCAAAGGCAAGCGCACCGGCGACACCCGCCGCCATGAAGCCCAAGCCGATTTTTCGTGTTTTCATCTTTTCTCCTCCCTTTCTACGTTGGTGTTTTACGTGATGCCATTCGCGGTGCGGTCGAGACCGCTTTACAGGCCATATCGTTTCAACCACTCCATCTGGCGAGACCAAGCATCCTCGGCATCCGCTTGCCGGTACTGCGGTTGATAGTCGGCGTGAAATCCGTGCTTGGCGTCCGGATAGAGCTGAATTTCCGTTTTCACCGGTGCTTGCGCCAGCGCCGGTCGCATCTCAGCGAGCGCTTCCGGCGGAATGTTGGGATCGGTGCCGGCATAAATGCCGAGCACAGGCGCCTTCAGCGAAGCGGCGACCGTGCGCCAGGGTGTCGGCCGCTTCGGATTGCTGTCACGGACAAGGCGCCCGTACCAGCAGACGCCGGCCTTGATCGCCGGATTATGCACGCAATAGAGCCAGACGAACTGCGCACCCCAGGCAAAGCCGACAATTGCCATGCGTTTGGAATCGCCGGATTGCTTCTCCACCGCCCAACGCACCACTAGATCGAGATCGGTTAGCACCGCGTCGTCCTCGACAACGCCTGCAATGCCTTCGCGTATTTGCTCGCGCGACAGCCCCTCGGTGCTGCCGTAGCGGTGATACAGGTCGGGAAGGATCGCCAGGTAGCCGAGCTTGGCCAGGCGGCGGCAGATATCGCGCGTGTAGTCGTTGCGGCCGTATATCTGATGCATGACCAGAATAATGGGCTTATCCGACCGATCCTTTGGCGCCGCGAAATAGACCGGAATGTTGTTGCCGGCTGCAGGCACCTGCACCTCAGCAGCAGCCAAACCATCGGTATCGGTCACAATCGGCACGATCTTCTTCTTCCTTCGTCTGCGCGGCCGCGCCGACAAATGAAGTCCATTGTCCAACGCCACCCGGAAAAGCAGTGGCGCGCTCCGCTTTAATGCCCGTCGCGCGCACGCCCGGCGAAAAGCACCACGCGCATCCTGCCGAGATTTGTATATATAGTCAAACAATGTTTTACAGGTAAGCGAAAATGAGATCGGCGGTTTCGGTTTCAGTCCGTCCCGCGAAGCTCATTTCGCGGGCGAGAATCCACTGGTTCGCGCGCAAAACCGGCAATATCTGCCCTTCCCCGGCGGCGCGATCGCGGGTGACCGGGCTGATGCTGGCAGGTGCGGAAAATTCCGCGCGGTCAACCTCGCGAGGGCCTTTAGCTGAGCAGTCATAGGTATAAAATCAGCCCGACGTGCACGGGAAAGCGGCGAAGGCAACGAAGAAGGCCAAACATCTAAGCGGTGCCCGGCACATCGATGGGCGCGGGGGACCCGTCATCGAGAATGGCGGGGTGCTGATCGAGGGGACAACGATCAATGCGCCAATGCCGCTTGAGGCCTGGCCAAATGACAGGCCGCAGTCTCTCCTTGTCTTCATCGCACACGGCATCGGCAAGCTGGAGATTTAAGAAAAATCGATGTCGGCCTTCGACTTCGCCGGAAGCGGCAATACCTCTGGCGCACGCAGTCGAGAAGGCTATACGCGGTTTCTAGACGCCGTACGCGGCATCGGCTGATGCCCCTGATGCGATCAAATGTCGTGTTAGCAACGACCAACAGCGCCGTGATGAGTTTTCTGCAAGGAACAACTTTATCTCGCATTGGTGACGTGTATATATAAAATGATTACGCGCGCCCGCGCTGCCGCGGGAACGGAGCAAAAAACATCGATGTCAACTCGATCGGAAAATCATCATCGCTATTTCGTGCCCGGCCTTATGCGAGGTCTGGAAATGCTGCAGGTTTTCGGGCGGGATAAACCGGCTTGGCGACTTTCTGATCTAGCGCGGGAAATGAAGATTTCGCGCTCATCGGCGTTTCGCACCGCTTACACGCTCGAGGTCGCTGAATTCATTGAAAAGGATCCTGGCAGCAACCGTTACCGGCTGACCAGCAAGGCGCTGAGGCTCGGCTTCGAATACCTTGCCTCGCTGGAAATCGTCGATATCGCGCGTCCAGTTCTCGAGAAGTTGCGCAACGAGACCAATTTGTCCGCGCATTTGGCCATATTGGATGGCCGCGATATTGTTCATCTCGCGCGCATTCCAAGTCACGGGCCATTAGCAAGTACGGTGACTGTCGGCGCCCGCCGTCCATCCCATGCTACCCCGCTGGGGCGAGCCCTGCTTCTTGAAAAATCGAAGGCCGAACTGGCGGTCATCTTCGGCAAGAGCAAGCTCGAAGCTTTTACCAAACAAACGCCGACCACGCTCGCGGCGCTGGAAGCGCTGCTGACGGCCGATCGCGCGCGCGGCTACATCGTAAGCCACGGCAGTTTTTTGCTTGGCGGCGGCTCCGTTGCCGCGCCGGTTCGCGATTCAACCGGTAAGATCATCGCCGCTATCAACGTGTCGGGTCCGACGGATGAGATCTTTGAGAAGGTCGAGGCAGCCGGCCGGCTTAATGATAAAGTTGTCGGTGCGGCCGATGAAATATCAGCGCGCTTCGGGTACGCAGCAGGCAAACGCAAGTCCGCCTGATCCTCTCCCCGGACGAGGAAACTAAAAATTTTCTGCATCATCATCGGCAATGACGTTTTGCCCTGGCGATCCAGGTGAGATGGGCCGGTCGCGGATGCCCATCGCCGTGAAGCGAGCAATGAAGACATGCCAATGGCCCGGAAAACTCGAACTGTGTGCCTAGCACGCAGTCCTATACGAAGCGGTCTTTGTAAGGCCAACACGTCCGGTTTTGCCCCAAATGCAGACAGCCGGCGGGTGAGCTTCGACGTCCGCATGGCGTCGAAGCGGACACGCAGCATCGCGGGTTAATATACCCACTTGCCGCAAAGAGCCCCAGCACAAGGCTGGGGCTCCCCGTGAGGCAACGGCTGGAAAGGGGCAAACCAAACCAGCCGCTTCCGGCACCCTTCAATCAGGGCAACAACAAGGCGCCTCGCTACACCGCCGATCTGGCGCGCCGCTGTGTTCCGACCAGCAGCGGCCCATACGACCCGGCAAAGCCGAAAAACGCGGCAGACCAGGCAAGCGCTGAGATGGACAGCAGGGGCCCGCTCCATGCCGGCGCGAGCGCAGCGCCGATGCGTGCAAGCGCTGCGATGACGATGGCCGCATAGATCGCCTGCGTGACCGGCGAAGCCGCAAGTACGTTGCCGGTATGACCAAGGCTGGCGCGGCTCATCACGGCAAGAATCATCGTGCCGCCGGCCCCCACGGTCCAGGCGTGGATGCCGGCACTTGCCAAGCCGATGCCGAGCGCGGCCGCGCTCACGAGCAAGAATCCGATCGGTACGAAGGCGTAACCGACGTGCAGAATGAGCACCAAACGATCGCGCCACGTGCGATCGCCGGCCCATCGGAGCAGACGGACGATATGCAGAACGCCGGCGGTCGCGAGCGCGGCGGCGGTCGGACGTCCGAAGGGCTGAACGGTCCACAGCGCCAGCGTCGCTGCACTGATGCCAATCACGATAACGTCGAAGCGGGCGAACGGCACCGGCAGCCGCCCCGGATTCTCCCGCACCAGCCAGTTGCGGGTGAAGCTTGGAATGATGCGACCGCCGATCACCGCGATGAGCAACACCATGGCGGCGATACCGATGCGCGTGCCGTATTCGGCGCTGCCAGCAAGTTGCGCCTCAAGATGAAACGCAACGTTGCCGACCAGCAACAACGAGACCATGGCGACGATTTTCAGATTGCGCCAATTACTGCCGGCAACGATCTCGCGCGTAATCGCCGCGACGACCAATGCCAGAAAGCTGATGTCAACGATGGCGGCTTGCCACCAGCCGATCTCGGCCGAAAAAGTAATCGCTACACGGCCCGCGACCCAAACTGCGACCAACACGAGCAGCGGCATGCCTTGAATCGGCAGTCGTCCGGTCCAATTGGGGACCGCCGTGAGCAGGAACCCGGTCACCACCGCCGGCAGAAAACCGTAGAGCGTTTCGTGAACGTGCCAATCGATCGGCGTGAAGGCGGTTCGCAATTCCAACTCGCCATGGAACATGGGCAGCCAGGCGAGCATGATAAGCCCGGCATAAATGGCGCCGAACAGGAAGAACGGGCGGAACCCGTAGGACAGCAGCGCGGGTCCCCGGTAGGTTCGCAAACGAGGGATCGCGTTCATGCTAATTCAACCGCCCTGGGCGTATTCAAACGCGCGCTTCAGGCAAGTCGTGCCGGGATCCCGGGAGCGATTCAGCATGCCCATCAGCGTGACCCATTCCTCATCGGAAGCCTGAGCGGTGTAGCGCTGCATGGTTTGGGTCACGCAGGCGGCAAGACTGACGCCCTCGGTAGAAGCCCGCTCCCGCACGGCGGCCAACAACGCCAAATCGCCTGTGTTGAGAATCGTCTCCGCCGCGGTCGTCTCGTCAGTCAAACTGGCCAAAATATCACCGAGCATGATGATTTCCTCAATGCACACGCAGCGCGTCGGCGCCGGCGAGATCGACGCCTTCGATCTGCGCCGCCGTAACCAGTCGCGCAATGTATTGGGCATCGGCCCGCCGCCGCACGCTTTCGCGCAGATAATCGGCAATGCGGCCGGCGACCGCTTCATAAGGCAGTGTCCGGCCCTCGTGCTTGCGATCGAGCCGGATGACATGAAATCCGTAGCGGGTCGCCACCGGTTCCGCGCACAACCCGCCGGGCTTCAGCGCCAGCAACGCTTGCTCGAATTCCGGCGTCGTTTGCCCGGCAGTGATCTGGCCCAGATTGCCGCCCTGCGCCGCCGACGGGCAGCGCGAATAGGCCCGCGCCAGCGTCGCGAAGCTGTCGGGATTGTCCATAAGCGTGGCCAATACCGCGGCAGCATCGGCACGCGCCTGCGCATAGGCTTCCCGCTCCGCAGGCGGTGCCGCGAGCAGGATATGCGACGCTTCGAAGATGTCGGGTGAGCGGAACCGACCTTGATTGCGCGCGTAGTAGCGCCGGCAGGTTTCGTCATCCGGCTCTGGAACCCTGACCTCCCGCTCGACCAGCGCGCGCATTTTGGCCTCGTCGTCGGTCTCGCGCCGGCCGTCGCTGTCGCTGACCGGCTCAGGCGTGACGCCAAGTTCGTGCGCGCGCTGCAACAGCAACTCACGGATGACCAGCGCGCGCGCCGCCTGCTGCCAAGCCGCAATCGGCTTTGGCGCCGGATGGTGCTGCATTTCACGCACGATCGCGTCGCGGCCAATCGACACGCCATTGACGCTGACGGCAACCGGTGGCCCGGCGGGGACTTGCGTGTGAACCGAACAGCTCATCGCCCCTACTCCGCCGGAATCGCATTTGGCCGTGGCGTACTGCGCGGCCGGCCATCGCTGCGCACCACCTGATAGCCGCGGCGGCCGAGATACCAGACCGGCGCGCTCCAGACATGCACGAGGCGGGTGAACGGAAACACCAGGAAGATCGTCATGCCGAGAAACAGATGCGCCTTGAACAGCGGGTTTGCGTCGACGATGAGCGCCGAGACGCCCGGTTGCAATGTGAGGATGCCCTGCGCCCAGGTCATGAACCGAACCATCTCGTGGCCGTCGAGGTGATTGAGCGAGACAGTGATGGTGGCGAGACCGAGGATCAGTTGCGCATAGAGCATGAGCAGAATTGCGATATCGCCGAACGACGAGGTCGCATAGATGCGCGCATCGAACAGGCGGCGGTGCACCAGCAGCGTGATTCCGATGAAGCACATCACGCCGGCAACGCCGCCGATGCCGATCGCCATCCATTGCTTGAAGGTGTGCGAGATGCCGATGGCGTCGAATATCCAGATCGGCGTCAGCAGGCCGATGAAATGGCCGAGGAAGATAACCAGGATGCCGACATGGAACAGGTTCGAGCCCCAGGCGAGCTGGCGGCGGCGCAAAAGCTGGCTCGAGCCGCTGCGCCAGGTATATTGCTCGCGGTCGAAGCGCAGCCAACTGCCGAGCAGGAACACGGTCAGGCAGAGATAGGGATACCAGCCGAATACGATGTAATTGAGCTGTTCGCGCATGATGGTTTCCTCAATGGCGCGGCGGGATGGCGCGGGGATTGGCCGGCATGTCCGGCGCGGGGCGCATGCCGCCGCGGATACGGGCGATCAGGCCGTCCTTGCAGCCGTCACCGGCGCCGGGGCCGAAATTGACCGGTTCGTCTTCCCAAGCCGCATCGAGCGCCGCCAGATCGGTGGCATCGGGATCGGGCAGCGTGAGCAGCGCCGAGACCTCTTCTTCTCTTGGCTTTGCCGCCGAAAGTGCCACAAGGGCCCGGAACACCGCCTCATAGGACGACTTGCGCTTGCGCAGCCGCTCCGCGATGGCGGCGAAAATATGCGCCGGCTGGGCCAGCATGTCGCAAGCCTCCTGCGCCGGCAGCAATGAAAGATATTCCAGGAACAGCGGGGTGAAGTCCGGCAATTCGGCCGCGGTCATGAACAGGTTGTGTTGCTCGTACTGCGCCTTGAGATCGATCATGGCTTGGCCGCGGTCGCGGCTTTCGCCATGCACGTGTTCGAACAGATGCAGCGACAGTGAACGCGTACGGTCGAACAGCAGCACGTAGCGCTCCTGCAGGTCATAAAGGTCACCGGTGCTGATTTCGGTCAGCAGTCGTTGCAGTTGTTTGCGAATGCCGGCCGGGATGGCCGTTTCGTTTTCAATCGCATCGCCGATCTCGCCCGCGGCCTGCTGCAATTCGCCTGTAGGATAGGTCAGCAATGCGGAAAACGCTTTTAACGACCTGAGCATCACTCGACCTCCATCGGCGTCTTGGCGCGCTTGGGTGCGCCGAACAGGTTTGCCTCGCTGGTGCCGCCCGCGCAGCCGTTACCGAACGAGAAGCCGCAGGAACCGCGCAGGTCATAGGCATCCTCGTTGATTTCGCGGTGCGCGGTCGGAATGACAAAGCGATCCTCGTAATTGGCGATCGCCATCGTCTGGTACATCTCTTCGATCGCAAGCGCGGTGAGCCCGACGCGCTTGGCGATGGCCTCGTCGATCACGCCGTCGATGGTCTTGGCGCGCATATAACCGCGCATCGCCAGCATGCGCTCGAGCCCAAGCGCCACCGGCTCTTCCTTGCCGGCGGTGAGCAGGTTGGCGAGATATTTCAGCGGAATACGCAATGAGCGCACATCCGGCATTTCGCCGTCGTGACCGATCTTGCCGGCGGCCGCCGCCGACTGGATCGGCGACAGCGGCGGCACGTACCAGACCATCGGCAGCGTGCGGTATTCAGGATGCAGCGGAAAGGCGACCTTCCACTCCATCGCCATCTTCCACACCGGCGAGCGGCGCGCGGCCTCCAACCAATTGTCCGCGATGCCGTCGGCGCGCGCCTGCGCGATCACCGATTCATCGTTCGGGTTCAGGAAGATGCCTAGCTGCGCTTCGTACAGGTCCTGCTCGTCCGCCGCGCTGGCGGCTTCCTCGATGCGGTCGGCGTCATAGAGCACGACGCCGAGATAGCGAATACGGCCGACGCAGGTCTCCGAGCACACGGTCGGCTGGCCGGCCTCGATACGCGGATAGCAGAAGATGCACTTTTCGGATTTGCCACTCGACCAGTTGTAATAGATCTTCTTGTAGGGACAGCCCGATACACACATGCGCCAGCCGCGGCACTTGTCCTGGTCGATGAGAACGATGCCGTCCTCCTCGCGCTTGTAGATCGCGCCCGAGGGACAGGCCGCGACGCAGGCCGGGTTGAGGCAGTGCTCGCATAGCCGCGGCAGGTACATCATGAAGGTGTTTTCGAACTGACCGTAGATGTCCTTCTGGATGCCCTCGAAATTGACGTCCTTGGAGCGCTTGGCAAATTCAGTGCCGAGGATTTCCTCCCAGTTGGGGCCCCACACGATCTTCTCCATGCGCTCGCCGGTGATCAGCGAACGTGGCCGTGCCGTCGGCGAGGCCTGCAGTTCGGGCGCGTTTTGCAGGTGCTCGTAGTCAAAGGTGAACGGCTCGTAGTAGTCGTCGATTTCCGGCAGGTCGGGGTTCGCGAAGATGTTCGCCAGCACCCGCCATTTCGAGCCGATGCGCGGCTCGATCTTGCCGTTCTTCTTGCGGCGCCAGCCGCCGTTCCAGCGGTCCTGGTTCTCCCATTCTTTCGGATAGCCGATGCCGGGCTTGGTCTCGACGTTGTTGAACCAGGCGTATTCCATGCCTTCGCGGTTGGTCCACACGTTCTTGCAGGTGACCGAGCAGGTGTGGCACCCGATGCACTTGTCGAGGTTCAGCACCATCGCGATTTGCGCGCGGATTTTCATTCTGCGGCCTCCAGCTTGGTCTTGGGCTTGATGTGTACTTGGGCGCGACGGTGAGCGGTTCGGGCTGATCGGCGGCCGGTTTGTCCAGCCAATCAACCCTCGCCATCTTGCGCACGATGACGAATTCGTCGCGGTTGGTGCCAATCGTGCCGTAGTAGTTGAAGCCGTAGGACTGCTGAGCGTAGCCGCCGATCATGTGGGTCGGCTTGATGATCGCGCGTGTCACCGAATTGTGGATGCCGCCGCGCTGGCCGGTTATTTCAGAGCCGGGCACGTTCACGATCTTTTCCTGCGCGTGATACATCAGGCACATGCCGTCCTTCACGCGCTGGGAGACCACCGCGCGCGCGACCAGCGCGCCGTTGGCGTTGTAGGCTTCGATCCAGTCGTTGTCGGTGATGCCGACTTTCCTGGCGTCGTTCTCGCTGATCCATACGATCGGACCGCCGCGCGAGAGCGTGAGCATCAGCAGGTTATCGGTGTAAGTGGAGTGGATGCCCCACTTCTGATGCGGCGTGATAAAGTTGAGCACGATCTGCTGCTCGCCGTTCGGCTTTGAATCGATCACCGGCTTGACGGCCTTGAGATCGATCGGCGGACGGTAGACGCAGAGCGCCTCGCCGAAGGCGCGCATCCAGAGATGGTCCTGGTAGAGCTGCTGGCGCCCGGAAAGCGTGCGCCACGGGATCAATTCGTGCACGTTGGTATAGCCGGCGTTGTAGCAGACCTTCTCGGATTCTAGTCCGGACCAGGTCGGCGCCGAGATGATCTTGCGCGGCTGCGCCACCACGTCGCGGAAGCGGATTTTTTCGTCCTCTTTCGGCAATGCCAGGTGCGCGTGGTCGAGCCCTGTGGTCTTCGACAGCGCCTCCCAGGCCTTCACGGCGACTTCGCCGTTGGTCTCGGGCGCGAGCGATAAGATCACCTCGGTGGCGTCGATGTCGGTGTCGATGCGGGCGAGGCCCTTGCTCGCCCCCTCCTCCGTCACTTCGCCGTTGAGCCGCTTGAGCAGGTCGACCTCGTGCTCGGTGTTCCACGCAATGCCCTTCACGGCATTGCCGAGCTTGCTCATCAGCGGTCCGAGCGCTGTGAAGCGCTTGTAGAGATTCGGATAGTCGCGCTCGACCACGGCGACCGCCGGCATGGTCTTGCCGGGGATCGGATCGACTTCGCCCTTTTTCCAATCCTTGACGTCGAGCGCCTGGGCAATTTCACCAGGCGAGTCGTGCTGGATCGGTGTGAGCACAACATCCTTCTCGACGCCCAGCACGCCCGGTGCGACTTCGGAGAATTTCTTGGCAATCGCCTTGTAGATCTCCCAATCGCTCTTGCACTCCCACACCGGGTCCACCGCCGAAGACAGCGGATGGATGAAGGGATGCATATCGGACGTGTTGAGGTCGTTCTTCTCGTACCAGGTGGCGGTCGGCAGCACGATGTCGGAATAAACACAGGTGGTTGACATGCGGAAATCGAGTGTAACCAGCAGATCAAGTTTCCCCTTGGGCGCCTCTTCGTGCCAGGCGACTTCCTGCGGCTTCTTGCGGCCATCCTCGCCCAGGTCCTTGCCCTGCACGCCATGGGTGGTGCCGAGCAGGTGCTTGAGGAAATATTCGTGGCCCTTGCCCGAGGAGCCGAGCAGGTTGGAGCGCCACACGAACATGTTGCGCGGCCAATTGTCCGGGTGGTCCGGATCCTCGCAGGACAGTTGCAGTTCACCCGATTTCAGCGCCTTGGCCACATAGTCCTTGGGTTCGAGCCCGGAGGCTTGCGCCTGCTTGGCGACATCGAGCGGGTTCTGCTTGAGCTGCGGCGCTGACGGCAGCCAGCCCATGCGCTCGGCGCGCACATTGTAATCGATGAGCGCGCCGTCCCACGGGCCGGCCGGCGCGGTCGGCGAGAGAATTTCGTCGACGCCCAAGGTCTCGTAGCGCCACTGATCGGTGTGCGCGTAGAAGAACGACGTCGAGTTCTGCTGGCGCGGCGGGCGGCTCCAGTCGAGCGCGAACGCCAAAGGCAGCCAGCCCGACTGCGGCCGCAGCTTCTCCTGCCCGACATAATGCGACCAGCCGCCGCCCGACTGACCCACACACCCACACATCACCAGCATGTTGACGACACCGCGGTAATTCATGTCGGAGTGATACCAATGGTTCATGGCGGCGCCGATGATCACCATCGAGCGGCCCTTGGTCTTCTCCGCGTTGAGCGCGAATTCGCGCGCCACCGTAACAATCTGGTCGCGCGGCACGCCGGTGATCTTCTCCGCCCAGGCCGGCGTGTAGGGCACGTTCTCGTCGTAGGACTTGGCGACATGGTCGCCGCCAAAACCGCGGTCGAGCCCGTAGTTGGCGACGAACAGGTCGAATACCGAGGCGACCAGCGCCTCGCCATCTTTCAGTTGCACGCGCTTGGCGGGCACCTTGCGCACCAGCACGCTCGGGTGATCGGTGCCGGCGAAGTGGTCATGCTCGCGGTTGCCAAAATAAGGGAAACCAACGTCGGCCAGCTCATCCTTGTCGGCGGCGAAGGTCAGCTGCAGGTTGGTGTCGCGGCCTTCCGTTTCCTTCTCCTCCAGGTTCCACTTGCCCTTCTCGCCCCAGCGGAAGCCGACCGAGCCGCGCGGCACCACAACGCTTTCGGAGGTCTCGTCGTAAGCAACGGTCTTCCATTCCGGATTGTTGGTTTCGCCAAGATTGTTGGCGAAATCCGAAGCACGCAGCAGCCGGTCGGGCACTAATTGATCGCCCTGCTTCACCAGCCGCACCAACATCGGCATATCGGTGTATTGCCGGACATAGTCCTCGAAATATTCGGCCTGCCGGTCGAGATAGAACTCGCGCAGGATGACGTGCCCCATCGCCATAGCGAGCGCGGCGTCGGTGCCCTGCTTCACCGAAATCCACAGATCGGAGAATTTCGAGGCTTCCGAGTAGTCCGGGCAGATCACCACACTCTTGGCGCCGCGGTAGCGCGCTTCGGTATAGAAGTGCGCGTCGGGGGTGCGGGTCTGCGGGACGTTCGAGCCCCACAGGATCAGGAAGCCGGAATTGTACCAGTCGGCGCTTTCGGGAACGTCGGTCTGCTCGCCCCAGGTCTGCGGACTGGACGGCGGCAGGTCGCAATACCAGTCATAGAACGACATGCAGACGCCGCCGAGCAGCGAGAGATAGCGCGAGCCGGCCGCGTAGGAGACCATCGACATCGCGGGGATCGGCGAAAAGCCGATGACGCGGTCGGGTCCGTGCCGCTTGACCGTGTAGGCATTGGCCGCCGCGATGATTTCGGTCACTTCGTCCCAGGTCGCGCGCACGAAGCCGCCGAGGCCGCGCTTGGCCGTGTAGGCTTCACGCTTTTTCGGGTCCTCGACGATTGAGCCCCAGGCCGCCACGGGCGTGCGCAACGCCCGCGCCTCACGCCACAGCTTGAGCAGGCGCGACCGCACCAGCGGGTATTTCACCCGGTTGCCGGAATAGAGGTACCAGGAGTAGCTGGCCCCGCGCGAGCAGCCGCGCGGCTCGTGGTTGGGCAGTTCCGGCCGCGTGCGCGGATAGTCGGTTTGCTGCGTCTCCCAGGTAACGATGCCGCCCTTGACGTAGATCTTCCACGAGCACGATCCGGTGCAGTTGGCGCCGTGGGTCGAGCGCACGATCTTGTCGTGCTGCCAGCGCTTGCGATAACCGTCCTCCCAGCGGCGGTCCTCCCGGGTGGTGATGCCGTGCCCATCCGAGAATTCATCGGCGACGCGGTTGAAGAATGTCAGGCGATCGAGAAAGTGACTCATCGCATTTTCCTTATTTCATGAACCAGTTGTGCGGTTTTGTTCGTGTTATTTTTCACGGGTTCTTGAATTCCGCTTTCGGCCCGACGTAGTACCACCAGTTCAACAGCAGACAGACGAAGTAGAAGATCGCGAAACCGTAGAGCGCATATTCCGGCGTCGCCGCCTTGATCTGCTCGCCGAACACCTGCGGGATGACGAAGGCGCCGTAGGCGGCGACGGCCGAAGTCCAGCCCAGCGCGGGACCGGCCTGCTCTTTCGGGAAGATCATCGCGATGGTGCGGAAGGTCGAACCGTTGCCGATCCCCGAGCCTGCGAACAGCAGCAGGAACAGGATGAAAAACGGCATAAAATACTGTTCCGGTGTCGCCGACTGGTAGGCCGCCTTCATGAAGTAGGCGACGCCGAGCGCACTCGCGATCATCAGAATGGTGATGTACTGGGTGACCCGCGCACCGCCCAACCTGTCGGAAATCCAGCCGCCGATGGGCCGAATGAAGGCGCCAATAAACGGGCCCATCCAGGCATAGGTGAGCGCGCTGGGGCCATTGAGATTCGGCGTGTTGTGCGTAAGCACGCCGTTCACGATCAGGTGCTGATAGCCGAACACCACCTTGATCGCGAGCGCGAACGCCGCCGAATAGCCGATGAATGAACCGAAGGTCATGGTGTAGATCACACTCATGATCCAGGTGTGTTTATTGTCGAAGATTTGGTATTGGCGCCTGAGATTATCTCTGACGAAAAAGCAGACGTAGTAGAGCAGGCCGACGGTCGCCGCGATGACGCCGACGATGACGAACCACTTGGTCCAGGCCGGCAAGCCGAGACCGGTTGGCGCCGGCAGGATGAAGTATAGGCCGACCGCGGAAGCAAAAAAACCGACTAGCAACATCGCCGACATGCGCGCAAACGCGCCGAGCGCTCCGCCGGCAATTTTCGGCGTCACCTCCTCGGTGCGGATGTTGTCCATGCCGAACCAGGCGGCGATGACAAGCGGAACGAGAATCACCACCCAGACAAAGCCGGCGTTCTGGATCCAGGTTTGGGCGCCGGCCGGTATCTTGCCGATCAGCGTACCGGAGGTCTGCTTCAGCACCATCGGATCGCCGCCAAAGGCACCGAGCAAGGCAAAAGTCATGACCAGCGGCACCACGATCTGCATGGTCGTGACGCCGGCGTTGCCGAGACCGGCATTGAGGCCGAGCGCGAGCCCCTGTGTCCGCTTGGGGAAGAAGAAGCTGATGTTCGACATGGAAGAGGCGAAATTGCCGCCTCCGATTCCCGATAGAAGCGCAAGGCATTGAAATACCCACAGCGGCGTATGCTTGTCCTGCAACGCAATACCGGCACCGATCGCCGGTATGATCAGCAAGGCCGTGGTAAAGAATATCGTGTTGCGTCCGCCCGCGATGCGGATGAAGAACGTGCTCGGAATTCGTAACGTGGCACCGGTCAAGCCTGCGATGGCAGTCAGTGTAAACAATTCAGATTGTTTGAACGGAAAGCCCAGATTGAGCATCTGGACGGTGATGATGCCCCAATAGACCCATACCGCGAACGCACAGAGTAGATTCGGGATCGAGATCCAGAGATTACGGTTTGCGACGCGCTTGCCGGTCGATTCCCAGAATTTTTCGTCTTCGACGTTCCACGTCTTCAGTTCGGGCATGGCATTATCCTTGTGTGAAATTTCAGCTCGTCGTTTTCACCCGTCACCGGGCGGCGGGTTACGCATTTAGTCGCATTGCACCTCGGCTCCCTTGCGCCGGTACCACCACCAGGTCGCCAACAGACAGGTGACGTAGAACACGACGAAGACGGCCATGGCGGTTCCGGCCGTCCCGGTCGAGTTGATGGAAATTCCGATCAACGCCGGGATGAAGAACAATCCAAGCGCCGCGATGGCGGCCGTGAACCCAAGCGCGACGGACGATTCGATTTCGCCTTCGGCAATCGCGCGGTCTTGTGAAGCCTTGTTGGTCCCCGCGCTGCGGGTGTGCAGCTTCAGGAAGACTTTGGGAACGACATGGAACACCGAACCGTTGCCGATGCCGGTCGTAACGAACAGCAACACAAACGCTGCGAAGAACCACGGCAGATCGGCACTGTTCGGTTTCGATGGCAGGAATGCGAGGATTGCTATTGCCGCAACCAGCATGACGGCAAAGTTCCAGAACGTGACCTTGCCGCCACCGAGGCGATCGGACAGCCAGCCACCGAAAGGCCGCACCAGCGCTCCCAAGAGCGGGCCGACGAAGGCCCAATGCTTGGCTTCGGATGCCGGGAACAGCGTCGACAGCAGTTGCGGGAACGCCGCGGCAAACCCGATGAACGAGCCGAATGTGCCGGTGTAAAGCCACGCCAAGATCCAGGCGTGCTTACGCTGGAAGATGCCGACTTGTTCGCGCAAACTCGCCTGCGCGCCACGGATGTTATTCTGGCCCCAGGCGGCCGCAATGGTGGCGGCCAGGATGAACGGAACCCAAATAAAGGCCGCGTTCTGCATCCAGACTTTGGTAACGAGAGCGCCATCCGTGTAGGTCTGCGGCGAGCCGCCCATGATCGCGAGCGCGCCGCCATAGATGGTCAACGGCACCACGGCCTGCATCACGCCGACGCCAAGATTGCCGGCGCCCGCGTTCCAACCGAGCGCCGTACCCTGCATCCTCTTTGGAAAGAAGAAGCTGATGTTGGCCATGCTGGCGGAGAAATTGCCGCCGCCCAATCCACACAGAAGCGCAATGGCAACGAACACCACGTAGTTCGTTTTCGGGTCCTGGATTGCCAGGGCCATCCACAGGGTGGGCAGAAGCAACGACGCCGTGCTGAACACGGTCCAATTGCGACCGCCGAAGATCGGAACGACGAACGCGTATGCCAGCCGCAGCGCCGCGCCTGAAATACCCGGCGCCGCCGCCAGCCAGAACAATTGGCTGGTAGTGAACTGGAAGCCGATCTTGGGCAGCTCGACCACCACCACGCTCCAGACCATCCACACCGCGAAGGACAGGAACAGCGGCGGCATGGAGAGGATCAGGTTGCGCAAGGCGATACGCCGGCCCTGCCGTTGCCAAAAGCCGTCGTCGTCCGGGTGCCAATCGGTGAGCCAGCGGCGCACGGCACCGACACCGATCAGATGTTCCTTGACCATCTGGTCGCGCAGCGCCGGTTCGCGATCGAGAACAGCGGCGCGTTCGCCACTTTCTGCCATCCAGGTCCAGACCATCACGCCCGCGACGACGACATACATCAGCATGAAGGTGCTGCTGCGCACGCCAGAGGCATCAGCTGCGATGCCGAACATGATGGGAAGGGAGAAACCGCCGAGCCCGCCGATGACGCCGACCAGCCCGCCGACAGCCCCCATATTCGCCGGGTAATAGTCGGCCAGCTCGCGGTAGACACTGGCCTTGCCAATGCCCATAGCCATTCCAACCACGAAGACGAGGACCGTGAAGAGGATGACGCCGACGGCAATATGGAGGGTCACGTCGCCCTTGGTGCCATGCACCAGTAGCGTCGTGGGGGGATAGGACATGAAGAACAGGCAAACGATGCAGACCCAGAACACCCACCAGGTCGTGGTGCTGCCGCCGAACTTATCTGAGATCCAACCGCCGAGCGCGCGAATGACGCCGGACGGCAACGTGAAGAGCATTGTGATGAAGGCGGCGGATCGCAGATTCAGACCGTACTCCGACACGTAATATTTCGGCAGCCAAAGCGCGAGCGCAACGAATCCGCCGAAGACGAAATAGTAGGCTAGGCCAAACCGCCATACCCGCATCTCCGCGAGCGGCGCGAGCTGTTCGGTGAGCGAGGGAAAACTTTTCTTTCGCCTGCGCTCTTCAAGTTTTGGATCGGGGTAAGTGAAGAACCAGAAAAGTACCGCCATCGCCAACATGACGATGGAATAGACCTGCGGCACTGCACGCCATCCGAACGCGACAAGGATCAAAGGCGCCGCCAGGTTCGTCACCGCAGCCCCGGCGTTACCGGCGCCGAAGATCCCCATGGCGGTACCCTGCTTCTCTTTCGGGAACCACGCAGAGGTGTAGGCGATGCCGATGGCAAACGAACCGCCGGCCAGACCCACGAACAGGCCGATCGCGAGGTACTGCCAATACTGGGTCGCGAACGCCAATCCGTAGGTCGGAATCGCCACCAGGATCATTTGGATGAAGAAAACAACGCGGCCGCCAAAGCGGTCGGTCAGGATGCCAAGCGGCAGGCGCGTGAGCGATCCGGTCAGGATCGGCGTCGCCACCAACAAACCGAATTCCGTGTCGTTCAGGCCCAACTGGGCTTTGATCCGGATGCCGATGACGGAAAACATCGTCCAGACCGCGAAGTTGACCGTGAAGGCCAACGTATTCATGGTCAGGACGGAATATTGCTTGCGGGTCTGGAAGACCTGCGGGCCGCTTCCAGTCGGCGCGGGGTTTTGGCCTCCAGTGCCTATGGCTCGCTCTTCAATCATGGCTGGCCCCCCACCTAAGTCGGCTGCTGCGAATTGATGGCGCGACCAAAGCCGGGGCACGGCGCGAATGCTTTGACGTTTGTCAAAACTACTTAGTGTTTTCCCGCGATAATTTAGCTTTACTTATATCGCCTCTTAATTTGACTTTATTTTTCTTAGAAATTGATAATTATCAAGATTCAACGCCCCTTTATTGCATTATGCTGACAACGTCGCTGCAACAAAGCCCGAGCCGGGAGAGAAGACCGTGCGCGAATCAGACTGCAAACTCATCCGCGCGTTGCCGCTATTCAGCGCCATGAGCGAAACGAATTTCGAGGTATTGCTGAACGCAGCGTTCCTGCAGCGCTTCCCGCAGCGCGTGACCCTGATCACTGAAGGCGATTTACCGGACTTTCTGCATATCGTGGTTGATGGCTCGGTCGAAATGTTCAGTGCCCACAACGGACATGAAACGACGATTGACATCATGCGGCCGGTGACCACGTTCATTCTGGCCGCAGTCATACGCGACGCGGTCTATCTCAAATCGGCCCGCACTCTCGCGCCGGCGCAGATCCTTATGATTCCCGCGCAGACCGTGCGCGACGTGTTCGGGCGCGACGCCGCTTTCGCGCGCGCCATCGTCAATGAACTCGCCGAACGCTACCGCAGCGTCGTGCGTTCGCTGAAAAACGAGAAATTGCGCACCAGCGCGGAGCGATTGGCGAACTGGATCCTCCAGGCCGATGCTCACCAGGGGCATCAGCGAAATATCGAATTGACCTTCGACAAGCGCACGCTGGCCTCGCGCCTGGGGATGACGCCGGAGAACTTGTCGCGGAACCTGGCGCTGCTGGCAAAATACGGCGTGAAAAGCTCCGGGCGCGATATTGCTATTGAGGACCCATCGGCATTGGAGAAATTCGCGAAACCAAACGTTCTTATTGACGGATAAGGAAAGTGCACGAAGGGCACGGCTCGCCTTAAGGGCGTATCGGCCTTTTGACATCGCGTCTACCGCCTGGCTGCTCTTTCGTTGACAGCACGTGAACCCAGTTTCGGCGCCTTGTTCGTTTTACGACTGCGCCGGAGTTGGCCCACGTCGGGCAGAAACTGTCGCCCCTCCGCCACCAGGAAGTCCCGCAAGGCGCCGGCCGCCGGCATCAGCCGCTTGGTCGCCAGGCGCACGACGAACCAGTGCCGGATCTCCGGCAGACCAGCGACGTCGAGGATCACCAGCCGGCCGTCCTGAATTTCCGAGGCGATCGTGTGCGCCGAGATGAACGCGATCCCCAGGCCGGCGATCACGGCCTGTTTGATCGTTTCGTTCGAGCCGATCTCCATGCCGATCCGCGGCTGGATGCCGTGCTTGGCCAGAAAGCGTTCGGCCAGCAGGCGGGTACCCGATCCCATCTCGCGCATCAGCAAGGTTTCGCCGGCAATGTCCTGCGGTGGGATGGCGCGCCGCTTGGCGAGCGGATGATCCGGCGGCGCGATGATCACTTGCGGGTGGTCGCCGATCGGCGCGCTTTCGACCTCGATGCCTTCCGGCAGCACAACTCGGCAATGCTGGACTCGCCCCGCAGCCCATCCAGAACAATGCGGATTTTCTCCTCAGAAGTAATGGCGCTTGCGGGTTGCCCGACGGATGTCCTTCACGATCCGCTCAGACGAGAATTCAGCGTGTACAGATTTCTGTCTCATCTCCACTCCTTGACGGTTACGATGAGCCAGAAATCCTCCGTTCCTCAACCTCCAAAATCTGTCTCACAGGCGCTGATGCCGGACATGCCGAGATTTAATTCATCTGCCGCGCACCCTCCCTTCAGGTAAAACCGGAAGACAAGATCCAGTTGTGAGAGCGCGTGCGGCCATTAGGCGGTTTCGCCGCGCGGGTATCGAAATTGCTGATTTTTACAAAAGTACATTTAGTCCCCCAACCGTGGAAATTGCAGAATGAATTTACTGGCGGAAGCCAAATTTTGGCTATAATATTTCAAATGAGAAGCAAGGGAATATGGCGTCACAGGCAAAAATTCGCCGGGCTAAGCCATACGGGTTGCTGGGGGTTGAAGCGGAAGCCAAGGTTTTCGGCTTCCTGATCGAGTGCGCGTCTTAGAAATAGCCGCGCCAGGAGACGGGAATGGCGTCCAATCCGTTATTCATCCTGCTGTGCTCCGACCAGCACGAGAGGGTACAAATGGCAGCCATGATCGCGTCGGTCGCGGCGGTCTCCGATCGGCCGGTCCAAGTGTTTGTCAGCATGAACGCACTCGTGCTCTTCGGTAAAGATACGCCGGCGGACAAGCGCTATCAGGGTGGCGCTTTTTCCAAATTGCTTAAGGAAAAACACGCCCCCGATGCCCTCAAGCTGTTCGATCAAGGCAAGGAACTCGGCGACCTCAAGATGTGGGCTTGCTCGATGGCGCTTGATATTCAGGGTTGGGAAATCGGCCACTTGGTCGAGGGGCTGTTCGACGGTGCGCTTGGCCTTACCAAATTCCTGTCCGATGCGGAAAATGGGCAATTCATCACTTTGTAGCCCTACGGGGAAATGAGCCCGATGAGTGAGAGAACGAAAATAGATGCCCGTGGCGCCTACTGTCCCGGTCCGCTCATGGAGCTGATCGCGGGCTTGAAGCTCATCAATGTCGGCGATGAAATAGAAGTGCTGTCGAGCGATAAGGGCTCAGCTAACGATATTCCTGAATGGGTCAAAAAAGTTCACCACGAGATGGTGGGCATCACCCAGCAAGATGGCTACTGGAGCATTGTCGTGCGCAAAGCGAAATGACGGCGAACGACGCAGCGAATTGCGTCTTCATCAGACTAAAACAAAATAATACCATAGGGAGGAAGCAAGATGGCAAAAAGAATCCTTATCGTTGGCGGGGGACTGGCCGGCACCATCGTCGCCAATGGTCTGTGTCGACAGCTACGCGAAGATCTGTCGGCCGGAAGTGTCGTCATCAACATGATCGGCGCAACCGATAAGCATCTGTATCAGCCCGGTCTGCTTTACCTGCCTTTTGGCCGAGCTCGCGAATCCGAGCTTTTCCGCGATCAGCGCAAAGTATTGGACCGTCGCGTGCCTTATTTCATCGACCCCGCCAAGCACATCGATGTCGACAAGCAGGTGGTCACCACGCAGTCCGGCAAGACTCATTCTTACGATTATCTCGTGATTGCCACCGGTTCGCGCATCCGGCCCGACAATATCCCCGGAATGACCGAGGGCGCGCATTGGTTCTACGACCTCGATGGGGCCCGCAAAATGCGCGATGCGCTGGCCGCGTTCCAGGGCGGGCGAATCGTTGTAAACGTCAACGCGCCTCATAAATGTCCTGTGGCGCCGCTCGAAATCGTTTTCATGCTGCGTGAACATTTGGCCGCGAAAGGCTTGCTCGACAAGAGCGAGATTACATACACCTATCCAATCGGCCGGCTACACGCGCTGGAACCGGTAGCGAATTGGACGGTGCCCGAGTTCCAAAAGTATGGCATCAAGTCCGAGACTTTCTTCAATACCAAGTCGGTCGACGCGAAAGCGAAGACGATCACTTCGGAAGAGGGATCGACGCTCGAATACGATCTCCTGGTCACGATTCCGCCCCACACCGGCCAACAAGTGATCCTGGACTCGAACCTCGGCGCGGGCGGCTGGGTGCCAACCGTACGCAACACATTGCTGCGCGAAGGATCACAAAATGTCTTCGTCGTCGGCGACACGACGAACATCCCGATCTCCAAGGCCGGATCGACGGCCCACTTCGAGGCCGATACCATCATCGACAATATTTCTTCGCTGATCAAAGAGGATCGGTGGGCGCGTGAATATGACGGCAAGGTGTTCTGTTTCGTCGAGACCGGTCTCAACAGCGGAACTTATGTGTGGTTCAACTACACCACGCCGCCGAACCCGGGACCGCCGTCGCAGATGATTTATTGGTTCAAGCTGGCCTACAATCGACTGTATTGGCTTTCCGCCCGCGGACTGCTGTGAAGGAGGCGACGATGAACGGGACAATGATCTCCAATCAGCCCATGGACGAGATTGCGCGCCTCTCGCTGGCGGCGCGCGAAGCCTTGACTGACGCGATGGTGGAACGGATCGCGGCCACGGGCGCCAACGCACTCGAACTCGTCGATCGTTTAAACGACGAGCAAACGAATGCGGCGGTGCATAAAATGCTCGACCGGCTGACCGAGGCGCACAAGTTGGGCGCGCTCGACACGCTGTTTGATCTGTTGACGCTGCTCCATGCGGCGCGCGATGCCGCCACCGACAATATCCTCGATCGGCTCTTCACCTTCTTCGAGCAGATGATCAATACCGTCGGCAACGAGGAAATGGGCAGGGTGGCCGAGAATACCCGCAATGCCCTCGAAGATGCGGCAGAGGAAACGGAAAAGATGGCGCCGCGTTCCGGTCTGATAGCTATGATATCGATGCTGTCGAAGCCTGAGACGCAGCGGAGTCTTGCATTCCTGTTGGCGTTCAGCGGCAAGCTGCAGCAGCGCAGCATGGGCGGATAGGGCTTGCCTTAGCCACGAGTCCAATTTCGCGGATACCCCGAACTGTCCGCTTCGTGTCGGGTCCGAGAAAAAGCTCCTGGCTCATCTTCGAACGCAATGTTCGACGATGAGCCGGGAATTTTTCCATTATTGTTTAACAATTCCGGTCAGTCCAACATGGGCCGACCGGCCGCATCGCAGACGCAATGTGGCTCACTAGCCCAATGGTTTCGGTGACTTAAAACTAAATTCCCTACTCAACGAAACAGGAAATAATTTTGGCGGAGCAGGGAATTCCGGCGCAACGACAGAGAATTTTACCGAGCAATACCGAAATCGTTGCAGGATGAGGTTTTTGGTACATACAACCCGCGCAATGCTCGTCGTATGACGGGTGAAAGCCCGTCAGTGCTTGCGGGCGTCGCTAACCTTGATCACTGCCGCCATGCCGGTGTCGCCGGCGGCGCAGCCGGTGAATAAACCATTGCCGCCGCCGCGAAGCGCGAGTTCCTCAATCAACTCAATCACACAGCGCATCCCGGTCGGCCCTTGCGGATGGCCAAATATCAGGGACGAGCCGTAATTGTTCATCTTGTCGATGGGAAAGCCGGTATCGCGCGCGAACACGATATCGTTTACTGCGAACGGATTGTGCGTTTTCACGGCATCGATGTCGTCGATTGTGAGAGCTGCCGCTTCAAGCGCCGCACGCGCGGCGGGCACCGGCGCCATCGGCATGTGCCCCTTTTCGACGCGCGCCTGGCCGAAGCCCAGGAACTGCACTTCAATTGACTTATCTTGGGCCAGCTCGCCGGCGCGCTCTTTTGTCGTCACGATCATACAGGCGTTGCCGTCGGCGGGATGCGTCTGGCTGCCGAAGGTGACGGTGCCATTTGGCTTCACCGGTTTCAACTTGGCCAGCCCTCCGGCGGTGATGCCGAACACGCCTTCGTCGGCGGCGAGCGCGCCCGTCTGCTTGCGGAAATTCGCGTCGGTGATCGGGACCTCGACCATGTAGCGGCGCTGAAAGGCGCGGTCGTTTGCGAGCGCGTCTTCGTATTGTTCGTATCGCCGCAGCACGACGGCGTGCTGCTCGGCCGTTGTGACTTGATAACGCATGGCGACGTTTTCGGCTGTATCGATCATCGCGTTCATAGCGAACGGGTCGTTGTTGAAGTTGTCGAGCACCCATGCCTCGGTGATGTTCGTGGCACCCGGCCCTGTTGGATTGGGGTAAACGAGCGTCGCGCCGTTCGAGCAGCGGTCTGCCGTCACCACCAGCGCGCATGTGGCCGATCCCTGCTCGACTTCGTCCGCCGCCATCTGCAGGACGCGCGCGCCGGTGGCACAGGCCTGGCTCACGGTGGGCCCCGCCACGTCGGGGATCCCGATCATCCCCGTCACCCACGGCAGCCCGAAAAAACTGCTCGGCTGGGGAATGGTCATGCCAAGGATTCCGAAGTCGATCATTTCAATCGGAAATTTCTTGGCCGCCAGCGTATCGCGCGCGACGTTGGCGGCAAGTTTCATGCTGTGAAGATGACCTAGCGAACCCTGCCACTTGGCGAACGGTGTGGACCAATATGTGCCGTAGGGAACGTATGCATTGTTCATCGGATCGCCTTTCGATCAGCGGGCCTGCTCGGCCTGCCATTGGGCGAAGGAAGAGCCGGCCTTGACCAGCTTTTCCAGCAACGGGGCGGGCTGCCAGTACCGGGCGTCGAGTGTGCGCTGGAACTCGAGAATGCGGTTATAGATCGTCTTGAGGCCGACCGTGTCGGCGTAGAACATGGGGCCGCCGCGGTAGCGCGGAAATCCATAGCCGGACGTATAGACGACGTCGATGTCGCTGGCCCGAAAGGCGATACCATCTTCCAGCACGCGCGCGCCCTCGTTGATCATGGCGTAGAGACACCGCTCGCGAATTTCCTCGGCACCCGGCTTGCGCTGCGGCACGCCAAGCCGCCTGCCTTCGTCGTGAAGCAGCTCGACGACCTCCGGGTCGGCGACGCGCTTGCCGTTCTCGTAACGGTAATAACCGCGTCCAGTCTTCTGCCCGAGCCAACCGCGCTCGGTCAACATGGCGGACGGCCGATAGTAGGTGGGGTCGTCGCGGAAGCTATCGCCATGCGCGACACGGGTGAGGTGGCCGACATCAATTCCCGCCAAGTCGTAGACGGCCAGGATGCCCATCGCCATGCCAAAATCTTCCAGCGCAGAATCCACCTCCTGCGGCGTTGCGCCTTCCAGGACGCAACGCTCGCCCTCGCGTCCGTAGGGGTCCATGATGCGGTTGCCGATGAAGCCGTAACAGACCTGCGCGACGACCCCGACCTTTCGCGCCTTCTTCGCGATCGCGAGCGCCGTCACCAGCACGTCGTCGGCCGTTTTCTTGGCCTGCACAATTTCAAGCAAAGGCATCACGTTCGCAGGGCTGAAGAAATGAAGGCCAATGACATCCTGCGGCCGCTTGGTGACCGCGGCGATCGCGTCAATGTCGAGCGTCGAGGTATTAGTGGCGAGAACAGCGCCGGGCTTGGCGATCTGGTCGAGCTTGGCGAAGATTTCCCTCTTCAAATCCATGTTCTCGAACACGGCTTCGATGATGAGATCGGCCTTTGAAACTGCCCGATAATCGAGCGCCAGTGTCATCAACTTTATGCGCGCTTCCACCTGATCGGCCGTAAATCGGCCACGCGACACCGATCGCTCGTAGTTTTTGGCGATCGTTGAGCGCGCGCGGTCGAGCGCCTCTTGCTTGGCGTCGACGATGGTAACAGGCAGGCCGGCATTGGCGAACGCCATGGCGATGCCGCCGCCCATGGTGCCGGCGCCGATGATGGCGATACTGTCGACAGGCCGTGGCGCCACGCCGGGGGAAAGACCGGGAATCTTGCCGACTTCACGTTCGGCGAAGAACAGATGCCGCAGCGCGCGCGCCTCGGGTGCCTGTTCCAGGCTGGCGCTCACCGCCTTTTCGACCTCCAAGCCCTCGTCGAACGGTTTTTCGGCCGCGGCCTGCAAGGCTTCGAGCAGCTTGACCGGTGATCCGCGGTTGCGCATGGACTTGGCCACCTGCGCGCGCTTGGCCGTCAGCGTTTCCGCGGCTTTTTCTGCGCCGATGACCGGCCGCTCGCGCGTTCTGCGCGGGCCTTTGCCGGCCGCGACCAGTGCTTTGGCATAGGCGGTGGCGCCTTCGGTCACGTTGCACCCGACCAGTTGATCCACGAGGCCCAGTTCCTTCGCCCTGGTGGCGGGCATCGGCCGGCCGGAGAGCATCATCTCCGCCGCCGCCTCGAACGGAATAAGGCGCGGCATGCGTTGCGTGCCGCCCGCGCCGGGAATGATCCCGAGCGACAGCTCGGGCAAACCGAACGCGGCTCCTTCGGCGGCAACGCGATAGTGGCAAGCGAGCGAAACCTCAGTGCCGGCGCCGAGCGCGGTGCCATGGACCGCGGCAATGACGGGGACGGGTGAATCTTCAATCAGTCTAAGGACTTCGTGAAAGCCCGGGTCGGCAATCCCCGTGTCGAATTCCTTGATGTCGGCGCCGGCGATGAAGGTCCGTCCGGCGCAAGCCAGCACGATGGCCTTGACCTCGGGCTTTCCCCGCAACTCGCCGAACGCCTGCTTGAGGCCTGCGCGCACGCTCTGGTCCATCGCGTTGACCGGCGGCTTGTCGACGCGCACGAGTGCGATGCCATCGCGCACAGACGTGCCGACCACCTGACCCATTCGATACTCCCTTAAGTCTTCCGATGAAATCTATGCAGCGCGCGAGCGGGGGCGCTACGCGTCAACGTCGATGATGTCCGGATGATGCCTGGAGTCGAACAAACGTTCGAGCTCGGTTTTGCGGTGCTTGAGCACCGCGCGTTGATTGATATATCCCTTGTCCGTGATCTCATTTGCATCGATCGACGGCGCGTCGCCCAGAAGCAACACACGTCGTATTCAAGTCGATTGGCCGGTGTTCTGGGAATTCCATCGCTTCAGCGCATCCAGGACGTGACGATGGATGGCGGGATGTCGCGCGAGTTCGGCGCCGTTGGCCGGTGTTTCGTCTCCGAGCAACTGGCGGCACCCCGCGGCATTGAGCCAAGCCATGACACGCACGTTATCGTGCCCCTCGCCGGCAATGACGGCGTCTTGCAGCACCGGTGACATCGCGGCGAGCAGGCCGACGCGCAGTGCTCCGACCTGGACCCAGGTTCCCGTGGTGAGTTTGAACTCTTCCGTGAGGCGGCCATCATAGATCAGGCCCGCGGCTGGATCGTTCGGATCGGCGAACCGGACCGCGTCGCCAATTCGATAAAAGCCATCTTCGTCAAATGCCGCCGCGGTCAAATCGGGGCTGCGCCAATAGCCGGGCGTGACATTGGGACCTTTGACTCGCACTTCCCATCGCTCGCCATAGGGCTGCAATTTGAGCTCCACCCCGGGCATGGGAACGCCGATCACGCCGGCGCGCTCGAGCGGAAAATGCGCGGCCGTCACGGCCGGCGCCGTTTCCGTTGCGCCCCAGGACGACGTCATCGGCACGCGCTGTCCGGTCGCACGCACCGATACGGCTTCGAGCCGCGTCCACAGATCCTGCGGCAAGGCGGCCGCGGCGTAGAAGATCATGCGCAGCTTGGCGAAGAAAGTTTTCGCCAAGGCCTGGTCTTTTTCCAGATAAGGCAGGATGGCGGCATAGCCGGCGGGCACATTGAAATAAACCGTCGGCGAGACCTCGGCGAGATTGCGCACGGTCTGCTCGACCAGGGCCGGCACCGGCTTGCCGGCGTCGATATAGAACGTGCCGGCATGTTTCAGCGCGAGATGGAAGTTGTGGTTGCCGCCGAACGTATGGCTCCAGGGCAACCAGTCGACCAGGACCACCTGCTCCTCGTTGAGGAACGGCCAGATCTGCGCCAATGACTGCTGATTGGCCGTGAGCATGCGGTGTGTGTTGATTACCGCCTTCGGCACATCGGTCGAGCCCGAGGTGAAGAGGAATTTCGCTATTTGATCCCCATCGATGCGCGCGGCGGCCTCATCCACTGCGCGCGTGGGTTTGGTTTTCATCAAGTCATCGCATAGCGTCACGCCCGCGAGGTTCGCGGAATTTTGGCTGGCGATGATCTCCGCGCCGGAATTTGCGATCGCGGCCAGCGCCTTGGCGAACGGACCCGTATCGGCAACGTAGATGAGACCCGGCGTCAGCAGCTTGGTGACGAATTTCAGCTTGCCGTGATCCTGACTTTGCAGCGAATAGGCGACCGAAATCGGCGCGACCGGGATTCCCGCCGTGTAGCCGGCCAGCATCAGCAGCGCGTGCTCGATGGAATTGGCCGACAGAATCATCAGCGGCCGCTCGGCGGAAAGGCCGCGCTCGATCAAGGCGGCGGCGAGCGCGTCGACGACTTTGCGCGCCTCCTCGTAACTCAGCGTCCGCCAACCCTCGCCCGCCCGTTCGGCGATCATGGCACGGTCCGGCGCACGCTCGACCGCGGAGCGAAACAGATTGGCGAGGCTCGGATCGTAATGATTAAGCGGCGCACGCGAACCGTAACGCAGCGAGCCGTCAGCGGCTTCCGCGAAGGTCACATCGACGGGCGCGTATGCGATGGGTCGCACCGGCGCGCTGGCGTAAGACGAATGCTGAACATTCATTGCCGGCCGGGCTCCGGTTGTCCGCGCTCATGTCCGTCGGTTTGGCGGGCAGAACGTTGTCACTGACAACAATTGTCGTCAAGGATATAATGCTAGAATGTATTTTCGCAGCGGGGAAGGCCATGGTGCGTCCGACTAGAGCCAAGAAACCAGCCGAGAAATCGGCCAACAGGTCCGCCAGGAAACCAGTGCGGTCCCAGGCGCTTAAGTCGGCGCCGATGAAAGTGAGCGGACATGCGCCGCTCGATATCGGCGTCCTGCGCACGCATCTGGGATATTTCCTGCGCCGGCTACAGGTGGAAATATTCAGGGGCTTCATCAAGAGCCTTTCTGAATTCGATGTGCGGCCGGCGCAATTTTCGGTCCTGGTCTTGATCGGCGCCAATCCGGGCCGCTCGCAGGCCGAGATTGGCAAAGCATTGAACATCGAGCGCGCGCGCCTCGCCAAGATGCTGAACGAACTCGAACGCCGCCGATGGGTCCGGCGGCGCTCGGCCGCTAATGACGGCCGCTCCCATTCTCTTCATCTGACTCCGTTTGGGGCCGAAAAACTTGCGCAGATCAAGGCGATCGCCGCCAACCATGAGCGCCGTCTCGCTGATCGGCTGGGCAAGGATCGCCGCCAGCAACTCTTGAGCCTGTTACAGGAATTCGGTTGATGCCGCATGGCTTGCCCAAAATGCATCTCTATCTGGCTGCAAACAAAAGGTAATATCGCTAT
>CAWFEO010000012.1:0-159724 GCA_963814885.1 uncultured Alphaproteobacteria bacterium
GAACGCCGCCGGGCCTCCCCACCTCACATCGCACCGTTGCCGCCCCGCGCCCGCACTGATGGCGGGCGGGCGCTTTTGTGATATGGCGGTCGGCGAACGAAACGCTCGGGGAAGGAAAGCCGATGAGTGCGTCTACCAAAATCGCCCTGGTAACCGGGGCCGGGACCGGCGTGGGCAAGGCGGTGGCGATTGCGCTCGCCCAGGCCGGCTACAATCTGGTGCTGGCGGGCCGCCGCAAGGAGCCGCTCGAAGAGACCGCCGCGGCGATCAATGCCGCGGGCGCGCAGGCGCTGGTCGCGCCTACCGACGTGTCCAAGCGCGAGCAGATTCTGGCGCTGTTCGACAAGGTCAAATCCACCTTCGGCCGCCTCGATGTGCTGTTCAACAATGCCGGCACCGGCGCTCCCGCGGTGCCGCTCGAGGACCTGCCGTTCGAGACCTGGCAGAACGTGGTGGCCACCAACCTGACCGGCATGTTCCTGTGCACCCAGGAAGCCATCAAGATCATGAAGGCGCAGGATCCGCGCGGCGGCCGCATCATCAACAACGGCTCGATCTCCGCGCACGCGCCGCGCCCGTACTCGGTCGCCTATACCTCGACCAAGCACGCGGTCACCGGGCTGACCAAATCGACCTCGCTCGACTGCCGCGCCTACAATATCTGCTGCGGACAGGTCGACATCGGCAACGCGGCGACGCCGCTCACCGACCGCATGGTGCAGGGCGAAGGCGTGCTGCAGGCGCACGGCGGCAAGAAAATTGAGCCGCGCATGGCGGCGGACCACGTCGGCAACGCCGTCGTTTATATGGCCAGCCTGCCGCTCGACACCAATGTGCTGTTCATGACGGTGATGGCCAACACCATGCCGTTCGTCGGGCGAGGGTGATATAGACTGCCCCCGTCGGCGCTTTGTTGGCGCCAGACCGGGAACGCCCCTTGAGCGAACTGACATCCTCTCAGCGCATCGGCCTTTTGCGCGTTGTGGCGGCGCTCGCGCTGCTGCTTATCATCGCGGCTGGCGTGCTGGTCTGGTGGTACCACGCGGTCGGCGTCGCCCCCACCGCCGCCGGCATCAAGGCCGAGATCCAATCCTGGGGCAACTGGGCGGTGGCGGCGTCCATCGGCTTGATGGTGGCGCACAGCCTGGTGCCGTTCCCGGCCGAATTCGTCACCTTCGCCAACGGCATGTTGTTCGGTCCGGTCTGGGGCGTCGCCATCACCTGGACCGGCGCCATGCTCGGTGCGGCGCTTGCGTTTGCGCTGGCGCGCTGGTGCGGCCGGCCCTTCGTCGACGCCCTGATGAACGAGCGCCATCGCGCGGCGGTGGACCGCTGGGCACGGCGGCAGGGCATCGGCGTGCTGCTGTTGAGCCGGCTGATGCCGCTGATCTCGTTCAACGTGATCAACTACGCCGCCGGCCTCACGCCGGTTTCCTGGTGGACGTTCCTGTGGACCACCGGGCTCGGCATCCTGCCGATTACCACCTTGCTGGTGGTCACCGGCGACCAGGTCTGGAACGGCTCAAGCCACGCCTGGATTTATCTGCTGGCGGTCGCGGCGCTCGCTGCACTCGTCTGGTTTCTCGTCGCCCGCCGGCGGCGGGCGGGCGGCTGAGCTCAATCGAGCGCGCTTACCGTCACCTGCGTTCCGGTCTTGATTTTTCCCAGCACCTTCACGCTGCTGAGCGCTTTGGCGAACACGTTGCAGGGACTCGCCAGCCGCGTCTCGTTGCCTTTGGAGATCGGTGTGCGGCCGAAGCCGATGGCAATGGCCGTGCCCTGCGGCCAATAGGCAATCTCGCCCGGCGTGATCACCGCGCGCGCATCCTTCTCGCGCGCAACCTCCACCGGAATGTCGAAATAGACCTCCTCGCCCCAGGTCAGTGCCGAGGACGACATCGGCAGCGCCGCCGCGATGGCCTTCGCCGTCGGTGTGTCGAGCAGTTCGGCGTCAAGGGTGAGATCACCGAAATCGAAGCGGATGCGGCTCAAGAGCGCCTCCCGTTGCGTTGCGCCCGGCGATTCAGCATTTTCCTGAGCGGGCGCGGCTTGGCAAGGGAGCATGCTGGGGGAGAGATGCTTGGAATGCGACCCATCCTAACCGTCGTGCTGTTTCTGGCCTCGCTCACCGTTGCGCAGGCCCGCCCCGTCCACATCGTCGCCTTCGGCGACAGCCTCACCTCCGGCTGGCTGGTGCCGCGCGAGAAAGCCTATCCCGCGCAATTGCAGGCCCGCCTGCGCAAAAAGGGCTACGACGTCGTGGTCAAGAACGCCGGTATCGCCGGCGACACCGCCGCGCATGCGCTCAAACGCTTCGATCTCGCGATCGACCCCGGCACTGATATCTGCATCGTCGAATTCGGCATCAATGACCGCCGCAGCGGCGCCTCCATGGCGCAGGTGCGCGCGCGGCTCACCGAGATCGTGCGCGCGCTGCGCGTGCGCGAGATCAAGGTGTTGCTGGTCGGCACCGGCGGCCTGAACTTCTCCGAACTCGCGAAAGCCAATGACGCGCTCTACGTCGAATGGACACTGCCGCGGCATAAATACCGCGCCCGCGACGACGCCCATTTCAATGCCGAGGGCTATGGCATCCTGGTTGGACGCATGTTGCCGCAGGTCGAGGAGCTGGTTCAGCGCGCCGCGCGGCAATAGTGCGAAACGGTAAAAAGCGCCGCGCCCTAGTGCAGCCGGAACTCACCGTTGATCGGTTTCAGCTCCGCCGGCTTGATCAACTTGCAATGCGCGACCTGCACCGAATGCAGCGGGCCCTCCAGCTTCTCCTGCCAGAACGCCAGAAAGCGTTGCAGCTCGGGAAACTGGGGAAACATGTCGTAGGCCTGCCAGACGTAGGACTGCAGCAGCCAGCGGTGGTCGGGACGCCGGTACAGGATGTGCGCGGTGGTGAGGCCGTAACCGTTGACCTGCTTTGCGAAATCATTCGAAACCGTCGAAACCATCGAATCCTCCGTCTGTCGGATATCGAGTTTCCATGTCCGGCACCGTCCATTGCAAGCCGAAAAGGTAAACAAGATGTTTAAAATCAAGGCGTTAGCAGCAACCCTCCGCGCCTGCTAACAGCCCTGGCGCGGCGTCTGTTGGGGCGCAGGCCGAAAAGCCAACACCACCGGCCAGCTACGCGTTCCCGCGCCGCGTTAACCATTGAAGGCGCTGCCTTTTCTCTGCTGTTGGCACTCCATGCCAATGAGTGCTAAAAATTTTCCCGATACCCCTTGCGGGCCAAAATGCGCGCGCCATCTCAGCGCCAGGTGTTGGCCAGAAGGACCTCGCCAGCTACCCAAAAATCTTGATCGTCCAATAATTTAGGAGGACTGCCATGAAGTTCCGTCCGCTTCACGATCGCGTCGTCGTCAAGCGCATCGATGCCGAGGAAAAGACTGCCGGCGGCATCATCATTCCCGACACCGCCAAAGAGAAGCCGAGCGAGGGCGAGATCGTCGCCGTCGGCCCCGGAGGCCGCGACGAAGCCGGCAAGCTGATCCCGATCGATCTGAAGGTCGGCGACGCCGTGCTGTTCGGCAAATGGTCGGGCACCGAAGTCAAGATCGACGGCCAGGATCTCCTGATCATGAAGGAGAGCGACATCATGGGCGTGATCGAAGGCGGCGCCGTAAAGAGAAAAAAGGCCGCGTAAAGCGCGTTCCTCGTTCTGAGGTGCCGCGCAAACCGCGCGGCGTCTCGAAGGACGAGGGCAAAAAATCATCATGGCCTCATCCTTCGAGACGGCGCGCCCTAGCTCAAAGAGCGAAGGCGGGCTCCTCAGGATGAGGATCGAGGAAAACAAAGGACATCAACTATGGCTGCGAAAGAAGTCAAATTTTCCGTCGATGCCCGCGACCGCATGCTGCGCGGCGTCGACATCCTCGCCAATGCGGTGAGGGTTACGCTGGGCCCCAAGGGCCGCAACGTCGTGCTCGACAAGTCGTTCGGCGCCCCGCGCATCACCAAGGACGGCGTCACCGTCGCCAAGGAGATCGAGCTCGAGGATCACTTCGAGAACATGGGCGCGCAGATGGTGCGCGAGGTCGCCTCGAAGTCGTCCGACTTCGCCGGTGACGGCACCACCACCGCCACCGTACTGGCCGCCTCGATCGTCAAGGAAGGCTCCAAGGCGGTTGCCGCCGGCATGAACCCGATGGACTTGAAGCGCGGCGTCGATATTGCCGTCGAAGCCATCGTGGCGGACCTGCAGAAGAACTCCAAGAAGGTCACCTCCAACGAAGAGATCTCCCAGGTCGGCACCATTTCGGCCAACGGCGACACCGAGATCGGCAACTTCCTCGCCAAGGCCATGCAGAAGGTCGGCAACGAGGGCGTCATCACGGTCGAAGAGGCGAAGTCCCTGGAGACCGAGCTCGACGTGGTCGAGGGCATGCAATTCGACCGCGGCTACATCTCGCCCTACTTCATCACCAACGCCGACAAGATGCGCGTTGAGATGGAAGACCCCTACCTGCTGATCTACGAGAAGAAGCTGTCGGGATTGCAGGAGCTGCTGCCGCTGCTCGAAGCGGTGGTGCAGACCGGCAAGCCGCTGCTGATCGTGGCCGAGGACGTGGAAGGCGAGGCGCTCGCCACGCTCGTGGTCAACAAGCTGCGCGGCGGCCTGAAAGTGGCGGCGGTGAAGGCGCCGGGCTTCGGCGATCGCCGCAAGGCCATGCTGCAGGACATCGCCGTCCTGACCGGCGGCCAGGCGATCAGCGAAGATCTCGGCATCAAGCTCGAGAACGTCACCATCAACATGCTCGGCCGCTGCAAGAAGGCGATGATCGACAAGGAGAACACCACCATCGTCAACGGCGCCGGCAAGAAGGCCGACATCGAGGCGCGCGTGGCGCAGATCAAGGCGCAGATCGAGGAGACCACCTCGGACTACGACAAGGAGAAGCTGCAGGAGCGGCTGGCCAAGCTCGCCGGCGGCGTGGCGGTGATCCGCGTCGGCGGCGCCACCGAGATCGAGGTGAAGGAGCGCAAGGATCGCGTCGATGACGCGATGCATGCCACCCGCGCCGCGGTCGAGGAAGGCATTCTGCCGGGCGGCGGCGTTGCGCTGCTGCGCTCGGTCGAGGCGCTCAAGCGCGTCAGGACCGAGAACGAGGACCAGAAGCACGGCGTCGACATCGTCCGCAAGGCGATCCAGGCCCCTGCCCGCCAGATCGCGAACAATGCCGGCGCTGACGGCTCGGTCGTGGTCGGCAAGATCCTCGACAAGGACCAGTACTCCTACGGCTTCGACGCCCAGAACGGCGAGTACGGCAACCTCATGACCAAGGGCATCATCGACCCGACCAAGGTGGTGCGGGCGGCGATCCAGAACGCGGCCTCGGTCGCGGGGCTCTTGATCACCACCGAAGCCATGGTGGCCGAGATTCCGAAGAAGCAGAACGCGGCCCCGGCGATGCCCGGCGGCGGCGGCATGGGCGGCATGGATTTCTAATCCATCGTCCAACGTAAACGCAAAAATGCGAAGGCCCGGGAGAAATCCCGGGCCTTTTGCTTGTTCCGCGCCGCCCAAAAATGAAAACGACCACTGACGAAATAGCGCGGTTACATCCGCCGACGCCGGTCTCGTAGTGGCCGCGGACGAACGGACTGGTTACCGTCCGCCACTTGCGGTCTATATAGCGGACGCCTGTGTCAAACTTGTGACGACCGCATGCAGACTTTGTTTACGATTGGCTACGAGAAAACCAAGCCCGCCACGGTGCTGGACGAACTCAAGCGCGTTAAAATCGGTCTGCTGGTCGATACCCGCGCGGTGGCGGCCTCGCGAAGGCCGGGCTTTTCCAAGCGCCAGTTGGCGGCCGCGCTCGACGAGGCCGGCATCGCCTATCTGCACCTGCAAAAACTGGGCACGCCGGCAGAAGGCCGCGCCGCCGCACGCTCCGGCGATGTCGACACGCTCTGGCGCATTTACGACAAACACATCAAGTCGCGCGACGCCCAGGAAGCGCTCGACGAATTGGTCGCGCTCATCAAAGCGGGCAAGCGCGTCGCCCTGCTCTGCTATTGCCGCGACCCAGCCACCTGCCACCGCAGCCGCATCGTGGCGAACGTCAAGAAGCGCATGCGCGTCAAGGTCGAAGACCTGATCCCGCCGCTGTTTTGAAAAACTACTCGGCCGGTTGGGCCGCGTGGCGCGCTTCGATATTGGAAATGAACAAAGCCAGCCCGGCCGTCGCAATAAACATCGTGAGCGCGATCGCCGCGTTGACCGCCAGCACCAACGCGAAACCGCCGCGCTCGTGCAGCAGCGAGATCATGCCGATGGCAACGGCGGCGCTGATGAACAACAGAAAATAGCGCACCGCATAAACGCGGCCGCGCCAGGCGTCGGCGGTATAGCGTGCCAGTACTATGTCGTTGACCGTCACCTGCCCGTAGATCGCCGCCACAGCGACGGCCAGCGCCACCATCAAGGGAATGCCGTCGGCATTGGCCGCCCACAGATTGCCGAGGAAGCCGAGCCCGGTGATAACGGCGAACAGGCTGTGCGCCGAGAAGCGCTCCACCAGCCGGCCGACACAGAGCTGTGCGAGCCCGCCGCAGACAAGCACCGCGGTGGCGACGCTGCCGGCGAGCAACAGCGGCACATGCGCCGCCAGCCGCTCGTCGACGATCTTTGGCAAGGCGATGGTGAGCAGGTTGAACGTCGTGCCGGCCGTGAGCGCAATCATGATGAACAGGCCAAACAGGACGACCGCGCCGCGCGTCGTCAGCGGCACCGCCGGCTTCGACACGCGGTTCTTGGCGTGATGGCCGTCGTCCGGCGTTAGCCAGCGATAGACGATTGCGATGGCGATCAGAACCACCGCCGGAACAAGGAAGGCCGCGCGCCAGCCAAGCCAGGTGGCGAGCAACGCGCTGATGCCGGCGGCGAAGGAAACTCCGAGATTGCCGCAGACGCCATTGAAGGCGAGCGTGCGCCCGCGCGCTTGGCAAGCTTCGATCAGCATGGCCATGCCGACCGGGTGGTAGATCGAGGCAAACATGCCGAGCGCAAACAACGCGACCGCCAGCATGGTCAGGTTGGGGGAAAAGGCCGCGCCCGCCAGCGACAGGCCGCAGCCGCCGTAAAACAGCGTCATCATGTTGCGGCGGCTCCAGCGGTCGGCGAGCCAGCCGGCCGGCAGCGAGAACACGCCGAAGGCGACAAAGGCTGCGGTCGATAGCGCAATCATCTCCGAATAGGAGCGGCCATAGACCACCTCCATCCCGATCACCACCGTCGGATAGATCAGCAGCACGAAATGATCGAGCGCGTGCGCCAAGTTGAGAAAAGCGATGGAGCGGCGCGCCGCGGCGTCCGGGATGGCTGGATGGCTGGTCGAGGTCATCGGCGCTCGATTCTATGCGACTGCATTAGCGATATAGCCCTTGCCTTTTTGCGATGTTCGGTCGATTTTCGTCGCATATAGGCCATGACCGATATCGTACCAGAATACCGCCGCAACATGGATGACGCCCCGCGCCCGGTCGCGGCGATGGCGAAGACCTGGGCCGTGGGCGAACACATCCCGCTTCACATCCACCGCCGCGGTCAGCTCCTGCATGCGGTCACCGGCATCATGCGGGTCGAGACCGCCGCGGCGGCCTGGATCATCCCGCCGGCGCGCGCCCTGTGGCTGCCGCCGCAACTGCCGCACCACATCACCATGCGCAGCCGTCTCGAGATGCGGACAATCTATATTGCCGCCTCCGCCTGCGAGACGCTGCCGAAACAGCCGGTGCTGGTTGAGATTTCCGGACTATTGCGGGAGCTCATCCTCGCCTTGCTGGAGGAGCCGGTCGAATACAACGAAAGCGGCCGCGGCGGCAGCGTCGCGCGGCTGATCCTCACCGAACTCACGCGCCTGCGCGAACGCCGGCTCGCGGTGCCGATGCCGCGCGACCCGCGCGCCTTGCGCATCGCCCGCGCGCTGCTGGACAATTCCCGCATCGACCACGATCTCGACCGCTGGGCCGACGCGGCCGGCGCCAGCCGCCGCACGCTGGCACGGCTGTTCCGCAGCGAGACCGGCCTCGGCTTTGCCGAATGGCGCGCCCGGCTGCGCGCCGTCGACGGCCTGGCGCGGCTTTCCGACGGCGCCTCGGTTGCCGAGACGGCGGCCTCGGTCGGCTATGCCAGCCCGAGCGCGTTCTCCGCCATGATCCATCGCACGCTCGGCAGCCCGCCGCGACGTCTGGCCCGCACACCGGCCTGACGACATCGCTGCACAACCATTAGTTGTTTTTTTGGTTGTAGACAGCGCGACCCTACATCGATTTAGTTGCAGTGGTATCCCGGTGCGTATTGCGTATCTGCCGGATTGTTGAGGGGCTCAGGGGGCCTCAATGCGTGGGTGGCGGCGCGTTCACGCGGCGATCGTCATCGCCGCGGCCTTGGTCGTTTTTTGCGTCGGCGTTTCGGCCGGTCCCGCCAGGGCCGGCGATGGCGACGAGGCGCGGCTCATCCTGTTTTCCGGCAGCGATCTCTGGGGCGATGGCGCCTTTGCCTATGGCGGCCTCCTGTGGTCGCCGGGCGGGCTCGACCGCGACGGCTTCACCTTCAAGGCGCTGATCTCGGGCGGGCTCTACCGCTACAAGGCCGGCGACCTTGGCGGCGAGCGCGTGGTCGGCACCGAACTTGCCGGGCAGTTGCTGCCCGGCTGGCGCATCAAGCGCGGCAACATCGAGACCAAGGTTTTCATCGGGCCGGAAATCCAACGCAACCGGCTGTCGCCGGACGATCCCGGCAACCGCTTGCGCGGCAGCAATTTCGGCCTGCGCTTCGCGATCGAGTTCTGGAACGAACCGACGCCCACGACCATGATGGCCGCGGACGCCTCGCTGTCGTCGATCGCCACCAACTATTCGGCGCGCGCCGCCTTCGGCTGGCGGGTGCTCGACCGGTTCTATGCCGGGCCGGAAACGCAAGTTTACGGCGACGACGGCTACCGCCAACTGCGCTTTGGCGTGCATCTCACCGGATTCAAAACCGGCAACAGCGAATGGTCGGCCGCCGGCGGCTGGGCCATCGATACCGATAGCCGCTCCAGCCCCTATCTGCGGCTCGGCGTCCTGCAGCGGCTGTGAGTTGGCGCCGCGAGCAAATAGACGCGCAGCACGAAACAATTCGGTGTGAGCACATCCGCGGTCCGCCGCCAACACATTTCGTAGGCTTAGATCGCAAACAAACTCACAGCAGCGTGCTTAGCGCAGTCGCAATTCCGAGAAACGAAAAGAATCCGGCCACATCGGTGATCGTGGTTAGCACGATCGACGACGACTGGGCAGGATCTTGTTTCAGTTTGACCAAAACGACCGGCACGACAGCGCCGGCAAATCCCGCGACGACCATCGCAAGCACCATGGAAACCGAGATTACCAGGACCAATCCGGGCGAACCGCTCCATGCGTAAACCGCAATACCGCACGTGACCGCAATTGCCAGCCCATTGAGAAAGCCAACCTGGACTTCCTTGCGCATGACTCGGAACCAGTCTCGCACCGTTATTTCCCGCAACGCCAGACCGCGCATCGTCACCGCGAGCGCCTGCGCTCCAGCGTTGCCCGATTGGCCGGCGACGACTGGCAGCAGCACCGCGAGCGCCGTAAATTGCGCGATTGTGCTCTCAAAAATGCCAACCACCGACGCCGCAAGGAACGCGGTCAGCAGATTGATCTGTAGCCACGGCATCCGCTTTCGCACGGAAAATACCGATCCCGACAAGGCCCGCTCGTCCTTGCTGGCACCAACCATCGTCTGGATATCGGTGCTCGCTTCCTCTTGCACGGCCTTGACCAGATTCGCATGGGTCACGACCCCGAGCAGGACGCCGTCAAAACGGACGACTGGGAGATCGATCAGCCTTCTATTGTTGAGAATTTCAGTAACTTCTTCTTGCGTAGCGATCGGCTCGACCGCAGCCGCGATCGGATGCATCAACTCCTCCAGGAGCTGTTGGTGCTTTGCGATCGCAAGGTCTTGAAGAAACACGCGGCCGACCAGACGCTTGTCTGCATCGACAAGATAAAGACTACGCGCGGTTTTCATCCGCTTTTCCTTGAGCGAACGAACGGTCGCGCCAACCGTCATCGTCCCCCGGTAGGCGTCAACCCGCGGGTCCATAAGCTGCCCCGCGCTTTTCTCCGGAAACGTCATGAGCATTTCCAGATCGGCCCTGATGGCGGGATCGAGGCTGGCAAGGCGGCGGGCGCGCTCGTCCTCGGAAAGCTGACCGATCAACTGGACTGCCTCGTTCGGCGGCATCTCGGCAAGGAGCGCGTTCGCTGACGCGTCGGGAAGACGCGCAAGCAACCGCGCGCCGGTTTCGGGCAGAAGCTTGCGCCATACCGGCGTAAGAACCTGGACGGGCTGCGCGTTGAGCGCCGCTACGATCGCGTCCGTCGCATGATTTTCGATTTCGATCGCGGCGTCAGTCGGGTGATCCAGGAAGAAACGCCGGTCGAGTAGCGTGATTGCCCGCGTCGCGTCACCGCTCATTTCAGGACTCCGGATGCAGGCGCGTGTTGACTTCGTCGCCGTCGAACAGACGCACGAGGCCCGCCAGACTGACGATGAAAGCCTCCCCGACCTGCGACCAGATCAAAGCACTCGTGTCGGGCGCGTCGGATTTGGCGGTGATGGTCGTCAGGCCGTCCATCATGTCGTGTCGCGACAGTGCACCGAGCAACTGGCCGTTGCGGCCAGCCACGGGCAGGCGCAAAAATTCATTCCATGCGGGCTCCAACGCCGCCTCGCGCAGCAGCATGCGCGAGAATAGCGGCTTGAGGCCGGTCTGAATGATATCGGCCAGCCGCGTCCCCGCGGAATAGCGCAGCAATTTTTCGGCGCGCACCACGCCGGCGAGGCGCTGGTCGTTGTCGACGACGAAGATCGCATCGCCGACCGCCCCGGCGCGGGCAATGGAGACGGCATCCTTGACGGTTGCATGGAGCGATAGACTCGGCACCGACAGGTCCATCCAGGCGCCGACACAGTTGCGCGGATAACGCAGCGATTCCTTCAGGTCGCGTGCAAGACGGGAGGAAAGTTGCGCAAGTATAGCTTCGCGCCGCTCCGCTGGCGTGAGCCGTAGGAGAACGGTCGCGTCTTGGTAAGAAATCTCGCCCAAGATCGCGGCGGCATTTTCCATCGAAAGTTGCTGCAGGCAGCGCGCCGCCGGCCATTTCTCCATCTTCTCGACAATCGGCGTGACGATGCGGGTCGGCAGCGTCTCAAACAGGGCCGCGGCATCCTGCGGCCGCATGCCCGCGATCACGTTGGCCGCGGATTCCGGCAGCCGCTCAAGATAGGCGATGGTCAAAACGGGCCCCTTAGTCATGAGGCGAATCCAAATCGACGATTGTCATCGGTTCCGTGGAAAAAACGCCGGCCGGGATTCGGCTGCGCCCCTCCTTGGTCGCCAGCACGATCGTGGTCGCGGTGATTTCAAGCACCTCGCCTTCGATCGCGCCAAAACGGATAACCTGGCCCGGCTCGATCTCGCGTTTGAGGTCGCGCGCGCTGATCAGGTTTGCGACAAAGCCGCGCGCGCCAAGACCGAACGCAATAGCAAAGCCGCCGAGCAGCACACCGGTTGCAATCGCCAACACGGTAACGATGAACGTTACATCGATGCCGATCTGATCGAGGCCGATGACCAGCGCGATGACAATGACCGCGATCTGCGCGGCCTTGCCAATCAGCAAACCTTGCGCCGTCCGGCTCGCGCGGCTCGTGGCGGTGGCGAGGTCGCGCACGATCGCACCGATAAGAAATCCGACGACGATGATCAACACGCCGGCGACGAGGTTCGGAAGATTGGCGACCACGCGATCGAGCCACGTCGCAAAGGTGGTCAGGCCGGCGGCGCGCGCCGCGATTGACGCGAACACAAACAGCGTCAGCCAAAAAATAACATCGGCCAGCGCCGCCAGCATGCGGGCCGACAAGCGTATCTGCGCCAGCCGCCCGCTGCGAAAAACCCGATCGAGGAGCCGGTTGATATTGCCGCCGGCGCGATTTGTTCCCGCGCGCAGAAGCCGTGCTACCACCCAGCCGGCGAGCAGCAGAATCGACGCGCCGAGAAGCGTCGGAAGGTAATCGATGACGGCTGTGAGCGCGTGCATGGCAACACGCCGCGCATTTTCGAGGACCGTCGAAACGTCATCCATCGCACGCTCCGGCAAGCGGATTTCTCAATAATTATAATACACGAATAATCGCTGCGGGGAGAATCGTTGCACCGCCGCCGTTCGCACCGCTTGGGTGCCTAGTCGAGCGTGCGGCGGAAGCGGGTCACCGCGATGGTCATGGCGACCAGCATCAGCACGAACAGCGCGCCGGCGTCGTAGTGCAAATTAGCGATCGACGAGCCCTTCAGCATGATCGACCGCACAATACGCAGGTAATGCGTGAGGGGAAGCGCCTCGCCGATCCATTGCGCCCAGGTCGGCATGCCGGCAAACGGAAACATGAAGCCGGATAAAAGAATGTTCGGCAAAAAGAACATAATCGACATCTGCACGGCCTGCAATTGGTTCTGCGCCACCGTCGAAAACGTGTAGCCGATCGACAGATTGGCGGCGATGAACAGCGTGCTCAAGGCCGCCAGCACGCCGAGATTCCCCAGGATCGGCACGCCGAACACCAGCACCCCGATGCCGATAATCATCGTTGCCTGAATGAAGCCGACCATGATGTAGGGGATGATCTTGCCGAGCATGATCTCGGTTGGCGTGATCGGCATCGCCAGCAGATTTTCCATGGTGCCGCGCTCGAGCTCGCGCGTGACCGAGAGCGCAGTAAAGATCAGCATGGTCATGGTGAGAATGGTGCCGACCAGCCCCGGCACGATGTTGAGCTGGCTTATGCCCGCCGGGTTGTAGCGGGCATGGCTGCGGATATCGAACGGCATTTCGGTGGTGACCGGAATGGCGCGGTCATGGATCAGCGCGACCTGCACCGCCTTGCCGAGCGTCCCGAGCGCGGAGCCGGAGGCGACCGGGTCGGTGGCATCCGCGATCACCAGCATCTGGGGTCTGTCGCCGCGCCGAACGCTGCGCTCGAAATTGGCCGGGATCTCGATGCCGAACAGCACCTTGCCGGACGCCAGCAGGTCGTCAAGCTGGCGTTCCGTGCGCGGCAGTTCGGTGATGTCGAAATAGCCGGTGTTCTTGAGCGCGGCCAGGATCGAGCGCGACAGGTCGCTGTGCTCCTGCAGCAGCACTGCAGTCGGCAAGTGCCGTGGATTGGTGTTGATGGCGAAACCGAACAGCATCAGCTGGACCAGCGGGATCATGATAATCATGCCGAACGACACCCGGTCGCGCTTGAGCTGGATGAACTCCTTGACCAGCATCGCCCAGGTCTTGCGCCCAAAGCCGCTGCCGGGGAGGCGGCGCGGCGCTTGTGTCGGCAGAAGTTGCGTCATTGGAAATTGTCCCGCGCCCGGCCCATCAGGTCGATGAACACGTCTTCGAGCGAGGGCTCCGAATGCGCCCAGTCGAGGCCCTTGCGGTTGCGATAGGGCTTGATCGCGGCTTCGAGCTTGCCGGCGTCGCGTCCCGACACGTGCAGGCTGTTGCCGAACGGCGCCACCATGTCGACGCCCGATTTGCCGGTCAGTTCCTCGGCGAGCCCGTTGAGCCGCTCGCCGTCGGCGGCGCTGACGATGAAGGTCGTTAAATGAGAGGCCGCGATCACGTCCTCGACCGTGCCGCGCACCAGCAGTTCGCCGTAGGCGATATAGGCGATCTCGTGACAGCGTTCGGCTTCGTCCATGTAGTGGGTCGACACCAGCACGGTGAGGCCGTCGGCGGCGAGCGCGTGGATCTCGTTCCAGAAATCGCGCCGCGCCTTGGGATCGACGCCGGCGGTCGGCTCGTCGAGCAGCAGCAATTGCGGGCTCGGCAGCGTGCAGGCGCCGAGCGCGAGGCGCTGCTTCCAGCCGCCGGACAGTTCGCGGGCGAGTTGCTCCTCGCGGCCCTGCAGGCCGAGCCGGTCGATCGCCGCGCGCGCGACCGCGACCGGCTTGGCGATGCCGTAGATGCGGCCGATGAATTCCAGGTTCTCGCGCACCGTGAGATCCTCGTAGAGGCTGAAGCGCTGCGTCATGTAGCCGACTTGGCGCTTGATCTTGTCGGCCTCGCGGCGGATGTCGTAACCGAGGCAGGTGCCGGTACCCTCATCGGGCGTGAGCAATCCGCACAGCATGCGGATGGTGGTGGTCTTGCCGGAGCCGTTCGGCCCCAGGAAGCCGTAAATGGTGCCGCGTTTGACCTGCATGGACAGGTTGCGCACCACGGCGCGGCCGTCGAACTTCTTGGTAAGTCCGTGCACGTCGATGACGACGTCTTGCGCGGCGTTTTGGCCGGCGTTTTGCGCGCTCACTTGGCTCACTTGGACGGCTCCGGCAGCGTGACCGTGACCGGCTGGCCGACGCGGAATTTGTCCGGCTGCGCAGGCCGCGCCTCGATCAGGAACACCAGCTTGGCGCGCTCCTCACGGCTGTAGATCACGGGCGGGGTGTATTCGACGCTCTTGGCGATGAAATTGACCTTGGCGGTCAGGCCCTTCTCGCAGCCGTCGCAACCGACATTGATTGTCTGCCCGTATTTGATGTCGGGCAGCAGCGCTTCCGGCGAGAAGAAACGGATTTTGAGATTGCCCGGCGGCAGCAACGCAACGACCGGGCGTCCCGGCGGCACGGTTTCGCCCGGCCGGTAGTAGACCTCCTGCACGGTGCCGTCGACGGGGCTCGAAGCGCGGCGGCGCGCCAGCCGCGTCTTCGACCATTCCAGATTGGCTTTTGCCTGGCGCAGCGCCGCCGTCGAGTCGTCGAACGCCTTTTGCGTTCCGGACTTGGACTTGAGCAAGACCTCGGCGCGGTCGAACGCCTGCTGCGCCGTGGACACGGCCGCCTGCCTCACCACCACGTCGGCTTTTTGCAGATCGTTGTCGAGGGTGAACAACAGTTCGCCTTTCTTGACGTGGTCGCCCTCGCGCACGTTGAGCACCTCGACCCGTCCCTGCTCGTCGGGGCTGACGAACACCATCTCGGCCTCGACCCAGCCCTGCAGCTCCCGGTCGTTGCGATCCTCGCAGGCTGCGAGCGCGAGCGCCGCCAGCACCGCCAACGCCAAGCCGACAAACTTCGTCCTCATGGCGTACTCCTGGGCGCGAACAACAGCGCGAGATGGGTTTTCATCATGGCGCGCACGTCGAGCGGCTCGAAGCGTTCGAACAGGCCCGACCAGACGATGGCGACCAGACCCGGCGCCGCAATGATTTGCGGAAAGTCGACGAGGCTCGCGGGCACCTCGCCGCGCGCGGCGGCGCGGGCGAGCAATGCGCGCACCGCCGCGATGATGCGCGACAGCACTTCGCGATAGTAGAACTCGGCGAGATTGGGAAAGCGCCGGCCTTCCGCGATCATCAGGCGGATGACGTCCTTGCGGCGCGTCTCGTAGACCTCGCGCACGAACAGGTCGGCGATATGCTCGGCCAGCGCGCTGATCGGCAGGTCCGCCTTGCCCATCGCCTCGATGGTGCCGACCAGCGGGGTGAGCATGGTGCGGATCAGCTCCTGGAACAGGCTCTCCTTGTCGCGGAAGTAGAGGTAGATGGTGCCCTTGGCGACGCCGGCGCGCTGCGCCACGTCGTCGAGCCGGGTGGCGGCAAAGCCGCGGGCGGAGAATTCATCGAGGGCGGCGGCCAGGATCGCCTCGCGGCGGGCGGCGCTGCGCGCCTCGCGGGTCGTGGCGCGGGCCGGTTTGACGCCGGAAGCCGTGCCCCGCAGCGCCCCCATGCGGCGGGCGATCGATCGGTTCTGCTGGGGACGCTTGGGCATTAACAAAACCTGACTGACTGGTCAGTCATACTTAGTGCGGCAGATGCCAGTCCGCAAGGGCTTGAAAATTCTGTTTTATATCAGATGCTTATGATTGAAGCGGAGCGATCAGCCTTTGCCGTCGCAGAAAAAGGTGCGGATGACGCACTCCTTGCCGCCGCCGCGGTAGCAGGACTTGAGTGCCGCGTTCTGGGCGCGGCCGAGTTCGACGTCCTTGCCCCAGCCATGGGGGCCGCACGGATTACGTAGTCGATCGCCAAGGCGGCGCAGCCGCGCTGGACGCTCGCCACCACGCGGCAGGCTTGCCCGGAGCATTTCGCCAATGCGTTTTGGCGCGCGGCCGCCGCGCTATGGAAATCAAAGGACTCGCCGAAGGCGCCGCACTTGCCGATCGCCAGCGCGCCGGCCGCGCGCGCCGTGTTGACCGTGACCACCATCAGCATCGCAGTCGCCAGCAGCAAGGCCGCAGCCACCAGCGCGCGCATGAGCGGCATGAAGCTGTCCGTCATCCCCTGCCCTACCCTAAACGTCGCCGACAGATAGGGGTGAGTCGGGGAACCCGATCAATGATTCGAGTCTCAGGCGCGTTCGATTTCGGCCTTGACCGCGGAAAGCGACTCGGGCGTGTCGATGTCGGTCAAGGCGGCGTCGCCTTCGACCGGCACTTCGGCGACCGCCTCGGCATAGCTGCCGATCAGGTGGCGGGCGCCGATGTCGCCGTTGATGGCCATCAGATCGTTAAAGAAGCGGCGCGACCATACCACCGGATTGCCGCGCCGCCCGGCGATGCTCGGCACCACCACCAGCGCGCCTTTTTCAGGATCGAAGGCCGCGATCAATTTATCGATCAGCGCGGCGTTCACCTGCGGCATGTCGCCGAGGCAGATGATGGCGCCATCGGCGGCGTCCGGCACCGCGGCGATGCCAGCCTTCAATGACGTGCCGAGCCCTTCGGCGTAATCGGAATTGTGCACGAGTTTCACCGGCAAGCCGTTGAGCGCGGCCTCCACGCGTTCACGCTCGTGGCCGGTGACAACGATGACGGGACCGGCGCGTGACGCCAGCGCCTGTTCGGCGGCGATGCGCACCAGCGGTTTGCCGCCGATTTCGGCGATCAGCTTGTTGACCGCGCCCATGCGGGTGGAGCGCCCGGCCGCCAGCACCACCGCGGCGATGCGGCGGCCCTTCTCCGGCTGCGGCTCGCTGCGCGGCTGCGGCCGCGTGACGATCTCCATCAACAGCCCACCGACGCCCATGCCGGTGATGTCGGCGCGCGAAACCGGCAAACCGGCGAGCAGCCGCATCAGCACCCAGTCGAAGCCGTTTTCCTTCGGCGAGCGCGCGCAGCCGGGCGCGCCCAGCACCGCCTGCCCATGCGCCTTGCCGATCAGCAGCAGATTGCCGGGATCGACCGGCATGCCGAAATGATCGATGGTGCCGCCCACCGCTTCAAGCGCCGCCGGGATGACGTCGCGGCGGTCGGCGATGGCGGAGGCGCCGAACACGATCACCAGTTCGGCGCCCTCTTTCAGCACCGCGTCGATGGCTTTCGCCAGCGCTTGCTGCTCGTGCGGCACGCGGCGTTCTGCCACGATCGTGGCGCCGGCCGGCTGAATGCGCTCGCGCGTAATCTTCAGCGTCTTCTCGACCACCTTGGGCGAAAGGCCCGGCAGCAATGTCGAGACCACGCCGATTTTCTTGACCTTGTAGGGCGCGATGCGAATGACCGGCTTGGCCTTGGCCGCCTGCGCTATCGCGGAATCGCGCGCGCTCGCCGCCACCGCGAAAGGAATGATCTTCACGGTGGCAATCATCTCGCCTTCGACCACCGGCTTATAAGCTTGCAGCGTCGCCAGCGTCACCGCCTCGTCGATGCGGTTGAGCTGATCGATGGCGTCCTTGTCGACCACCAAGATGCCGGCATTTTCGGCGAACAGATTGCAGCGCCCGGTGAAGGCGCGGTCGCCGCGCACGCCGGGTCCGGCAATGGCGGCGGCGATGTCGGCGGCGGCTTGATCCTCGGCCACGTCGCCGGTTTCGCCGCGCGCCACCACGATCTCCTTGACGCCGGCGGCGCTCAGCGCCGCCACCTCTTTCGGCCCGATCAGCGTGCCTTTCTTGAGCACGAGGTCGCCCTGGCGGATCGAATGCACAGCGGTGGCACCCAGCGCCTCTTTCACCGGGACGGCGCCGAACTTCATGCCGCCTCCGCTTCCTTGTCGGCTTTCAAGCGCAGCGTCTGCGTGATCTCGCCCATGATGGCGAGCGCGATTTCGGCCGGCGACACCGCGCCGATGGGCAATCCAATGGGCGCGTGGATGCGGCCGATGGAAGCGTCGCTCAGGCCGGCCTCCTTCAGCCGCGTCACCCGCTTGGCATGGGTCTTCTTGGAACCGAGCGCGCCGATATAGAAGCAATTGCGCGCCAGCGCGTGCTGCAAGGCCGGATCGTCGATCTTCGGGTCATGGGTGAGCGCAACGAAAGCGGTGTATTGATCGACATTGAGCGGCGGCAACGCCACATCCGGCCACTCCGCGATCAGTTTCACATCCGGGAAACGCTCGATCGACGCAAACGCCGTGCGCGGATCGACGATAGTCACGTCATAGCCGAGCATGGCGCCGACCGGCGCCAGAGTCTGGCTGATATGCACCGCGCCGGTGATGATGAGCTTGGGCGACGGCACGTAGACGGTGAGGAAAACGCGGCCCTGCGGCGTCTCCTCCATGCCACTTTTGGCCATGCGCAGGCGCTTTTCCAGCGCGCCTCTGAGCGGATCCTTGGCGACGTCGGCGCCCTTGACCAGCCGCTGCGTGCCTTTTTCCACATCGGTAACGAGCACCGCGGCGCGGCGCGCTTCGCGTTCGGCATTGAGGGCGTGGAGAATGTCGAGTTGCAAGTCAGCTCACCTTCTCGACATAGACCCGGATGGTGCCGCCGCAGGACAGCCCGACGTTCCAGGCGGTTTCGTCGGCGACGCCGAATTCCAGCATCTTGGGTTTGCCGCTTTCGATCACGTCCATCGCTTCGGTCACCACAGCGCCTTCGACGCAGCCGCCCGAAACGCTCCCAAGAAAATTACCCTCGTTGTCGATCACCAGATTGGAGCCGACCGGGCGCGGCGCCGAGCCCCAGGTCTCGACCACGGTGGCGAGCGCCACATCGCGGCCGTCTTTGCGCCAGTCCTCGGCGGCTTTGAGAATGTCTTCATCGCGCGTGAGCATTTTTGCGCCTCCGTGGCTAGGCCACCTGTTTCAGCATCAGTTTCGGATCGTAGCCCTTGGCGGGCGCGCCCGACAATGCGCGCACCAGCTCCGTCATGGAGTCCAGATTATGGATCGGCCGCAATTCGTCCACATGCGGCAGCATGGTGCGCACGCCCTTGGCGCGCGCCTCGAAGCCGTCGAACCGCAAGAGCGGATTGAGCCAGACCAGCCGGCGGCACGACCGGTGCAGCCGGTCGATCTCGAAAGACAGCGTGTCGTCGGCGTCGCGCTCGAGCCCGTCGGTGATCAAGAGCACCACCGCGCCTTGGCCGAGCACGCGCCGTCCCCACTTCTTGTTGAACTCGCGCAAGGACGAGGCGATGCGGGTGCCGCCCGACCAGTCCGCCACATGGGCCGAGCAAGCGGCGAATGCCTCGTCCGGATCGCGCTGGCGGATGGCGCGCGTGACATTGGTCAGCCGCGTGCCGAACAGGAAGGTGGTCACGCGCTTCTTCGCATCGGTGATCGAATGCAGGAAATGCAGGAACAGACGCGTGTACTGGCTCATGGAGCCGGAAATATCCAAGAGCGCCACGATCGGCGGCTCCTTCAGGCGCGGTCCCAAGTATTTCAGGTCGATCACCGCCCCGCCGGCTTTCATGCTGGAACGCAGCGTGCGGCGGAGGTCGATCATGTGCCCGCGCCGCGCGGCGGCGAGGCGGCGCGTGCGCACCAGATCGAGCGGCAGCGCCAGCCTGGCGATCGCCTCCTTGGCGGCGGCGATCTCGGCCGCCGTCATCTGCGCGAAATCTTTCTTCTGCAGAACTTCGCGGTCGGAGACGGTGAGCCGGGCGTCGAGCTCGATCTCCTGCTTTTCCTCGCGCTCTTTGAGCCCGCCGCCCAGCGCCTCCTGGATGCGCTGCGCGCCCGGCGGCGGCGGCTTCGGCTCGGTCTTCATCGTCTCCGGCAGCATGGTGGCGATCAACTGCTCGATATAGCCGCGCTTGCGGAAGAATAGCTTGAAGGCCTGGTCGAACAGGATGGAGTGTTCGTGCCGCTTCACAAACACCGCGTGCAGCGTCCAGTAGAAATCCTCGCGGTCGCCGATCGCTGCGACGCTCACCGCTTCCAGGCAATCGAGCACCGCGCCCGGCCCCACCGGCAAGCCGGCCGCGCGCAGCGCGCGCGCGAAATAGAGGATGTTTTCGGCGAGGCGGCCTTGATGGCTCGTCTGGCTCTCAGCCATGAATAATCACTCCGCCGCCCTCAGCTCCGACTTCACCTCGTCGAGCAGCGCCTTCACCTTGCTGCCGTCGAGCCGCGCAATGTCGTCCTGATATTTCAGCAGGGCGCCCAATGTATCCGACACCGTCGCCGGGTCGAGCGCCACCACGTCAAGCTCGGTGAGCGCGCCGGCCCAGTCCAGCGTCTCGGCGACGCCCGGCACCTTGAACAGATCCTCCTTGCGCAGCGCCTGCACGAAAGCCACCACCTGCTGCGAAAGCGTCTTGGCGATGCCGGGCACCTTGGCGCGCAGGATCGTGAGTTCGCGCTTGGCGTCCGGATAGCCGACCCAGTGATAGAGGCAGCGGCGTTTCAAGGCATCGTGCACCTCGCGGGTGCGGTTCGATGTGATCACCACGATCGGCGGGTGCGGCGCCTTGATGGTGCCGAGCTCCGGCACCGTCACCTGGAAATCGGCCAGCACTTCCAGAAGGAATGCCTCGAAGGCCTCGTCGGTGCGGTCGATCTCGTCGATCAGCAATACCGGCGGCCCGTCCGGATCGGGCTCCAGCGCCTGCAACAGCGGCCGCTTGATCAGGAAGCGCTCGGAGAAAACGTCGTGCTCGATGCGCTCGCGGTCGCCCTCGCCTTCGGCTTCCGCCAGCCGGATTGCGATCATCTGGGCGCCGTAGTTCCACTCATAGACCGCCGCCGAGACGTCGAGCCCCTCGTAGCACTGCAGCCGGATCAGCTTGCGCCCCAAAGTTTTCGCCAGCACGCGGGCGATCTCAGTCTTGCCGACGCCGGCCTCGCCCTCCAGGAACAGCGGCCGCCCCATCTTGAGCGCCAGATAGAGCACGGTCGACAGCGAGCGGTCGGCGATATAGTCGGCCTTGCCCAGCAGCGCGAGGGTGGCGTCGATGCTGTCGGGAAGCGGTGTCATGGACATGCGTTGGTAACCTCGAAGACACTTTAACCGGGCACGGCGGCGTTTTACATGTGGGGTGTCCGCCTGCCAGCGGCCAGCCAGGGATTTAGCCCATGTCAAACCCCGAAACGCTCGAAAAACAAGCCCTTCAGCTACCCACCATCGATCCGCGGGTGCGCATCGGCCATGTCCATCTGAAGGTCGCCGACCTCGAGCGGGCGCTCGATTTCTACTGCGGAGTCCTCGGGTTCACCCTCACCACCAGCCGTCCCGGCGCCGCCTTCATCTCGGCCGGCGGCTACCACCACCATATCGGCCTCAACACCTGGGAGAGCCTGGGCGGCTCAGCCCCGCCGCCGGGCACAACCGGCCTCTACCACACCGCCATTCTCTACCCGACCCGGGCGCTGCTCGCCGACGCGCTGCGCCGGTTGATCGTCGCCAAGATCCCGCTGGAAGGCGCCAGCGACCACGGCGTCTCCGAGGCGCTCTATTTGCGCGACCCCGACGACAACGGTGTCGAATTGTATTGGGACCGCCCGAAGGAAATGTGGCCGCAGAAGCCGGACGGGTCTCTGCGGATGTACACAAACCCGCTCGACCTGCACGACCTGCTGGCCGAACTGGACCGCGCCGGAAAATAAGCGTCTGGCGGCGCTACCGCCGCGGACGCCCCTGCGCCCACACGCGCGCAAACGCCATGGCGCCGGCGACAGATACGATCGTCACCACGACAATCGGGTCAAGCATGAAACACCCCCACGCGTCCCGTCGTTGAGGACAATTCCTCAACGCCGTTGCGCGCGGTGGGTTCCCGCTAAAATGCCGACAACTTGTCCTAGGCCTTGGCCAGCGCGCGCCGCGCCAGCACGCCCACCAGATGGGCGCGGTACTCGGCGGAGGCGTGGATGTCGCTGTTCATGCCGTTGGCCGGAATGCTCATGCCTTCGAGCGACTTCGCCGCGAAGCGCTTCTTCAACGCCTCCTCGAACGACTTCACCCGGAACACGCCGTTGCTGCCTGCCCCGGTCACCGCCACGCGGATGTCGGCGCCGCGCTTGGACACGAACACGCCGACCAGCGCGAAGCCCGACGCCGGGTGCTTGAACTTCTCGTAGGCCGCCTTCTTGGCGATCGGGAAGCTGATCTTGGTGACGATCTCGCCGTCTTCCAGCGCGGTCGTGTACATGCCCTGGAAGAAATCATCAGCCGCGATGCGCCGCTTGTTGGTGATGATGGTGGCGCCGAGACCCAGCACCGCCGCCGGATAGTCGGCGTTCGGGTCGTTGTTGGCGATCGAGCCGCCGATGGTGCCGCGGTTGCGCACCTGCGGATCGCCGATCGAATCCGGCACCGCGGCAAGCCCCGGCAGCGCCTGCTGCAACACCGGCGAATTGGCGGCATCGGCGTGGCGCGTCATGGCGCCGATCACGATCGAGCGGCCCTTCTGCTCGACGCCGCTCATGCCCTCGACCAATGACAGATCGATCAGCGCCGAGGGGCTGGCGAGGCGTTGCTTCATCACGGGCAAGAGCGAATGGCCGCCGGCCAGCAGCTTGCCGTCGGGATTGCGCGCCAACAGCCCTGCAGCCTGGCGCACTGTGGTGGGACGATGGAAGGTGAAATTATACATTGCTCTCTCCGTTATTCCGCAGCCGCCTGACGCGCCGGTTGCGCGCGTTGCAGGGCCGTCCACACCACATTGGCGGTGGCCGGCATGGTCAACTCTTCGGATCCGATGGCATCGGTGATGGCGTTGATCACCGCGGCGGGCGCCGCGATGGCGCCGGCCTCGCCGCAGCCTTTCAGGCCGAGCGGGTTCGACGGCGTCTTGGTCTCGGTCAAGCCCACATTGAACGAGGGCAGATCGTGGGCATGCGGCATGGCGTAGTCCATGAGCGAGCCGGTGACGAGCTGGCCGTCCTTGTCGTAGATGGCGCCTTCCAACAGCGCCTGGCCAATACCGTGGGCGACGCCGCCGTGCACCTGGCCTTCAACGATCATCGGATTGATCACGGTGCCGAAGTCGTCGACCGCGGTCCAGCTCACGATCTCGGTCTTGCCGGTGTCGGTGTCGACCTCCACCTCGCAGATGTGACAGCCGGCCGGGAAGGTGAAATTGGCCGGATCGTAGAAGGCGCCTTCCGACAGGCCGGGCTCGACGTCCTGCCACGGGATCTTGTGCGCGACGTAGGCCTGCAACGTCACGTCGGCCCAAGCCGCCGACTTGTCGGTGCCGGCCACCGTAAACTTGCCGTCCTTGAATTCGATGTCGCTTTCCGCCGCTTCCAGCACATGGGAGGCGACCTTCTTGGCCTTGGCCTCGACCTTGTCGAGCGCCTTGACCAGCGCCGACATGCCGACCGCGCCCGAGCGCGAGCCATAGGTGCCCATGCCAAACTGCACCTTGTCGGTGTCACCGTGCACGACGGTAATGTTCTCGATCGGGATGCCGAGCCGTTCGCACACGACTTGCGCGAAAGTCGTCTCGTGACCCTGGCCATGGGCATGGCAGCCGGTGAGCACTTCCACTGAGCCGGTCGGGTTGACGCGCACTTCGGCGCTCTCCCACAGGCCGACGCCGCAGCCGAGTGACCCGACCGCCTTGGAAGGCGCGATACCGCAGGCCTCGATATAGGTGGAATAGCCGAGGCCCCTGAGCTTGCCGTGCCGCGCCAACTCGCGCTTGCGCTTGTTGAAGCCCTTTACGTCGCCGAGTTCCAACGCCTTCTTGAGCGAGGCATTATAGTCGCCGGCGTCATAAGCCATGATCACCGGCGTCTGGTGCGGGAAGGTCTTGACGAAATTGCGCTTGCGCAGGTCGCTCGGTTCGATCCCCATCTGCCGCGCCGACACTTCCACCAGCCGCTCGACCACAAAGGTCGCCTCCGGGCGGCCGGCGCCGCGCAAGGCGTCGACCGGCACGGTGTTGGTGTAGACCGCATCCACCTCGCAATAGATTTGCGGTATGGCGTATTGGCCCGACATCAACGTGGCGTAGAGATAGGTCGGAACGCAGGAAGAGAAGGTCGACATATAGGCGCCGAGATTGGCAATGGTGTGCGCCTTCAGAGCCAGCATCTTGCCGTGCTCGTCGAGCGCCAGCTCCGCATGGGTGACGTGGTCGCGGCCATGGGCGTCGGTCAGAAACGCCTCGCCGCGTTCCGATGTCCACTTCACCGGCCGATTCACTTTGCGCGCCGCCCACAGGCAAACCACCTCTTCCGGATAGATGAAGATCTTGGAGCCAAAGCCGCCGCCGACGTCGGGCGCAATCACACGCAATTTATTTTCAGGGGCGATGCCGACGAAGGCCGAGATCACCAGCCGCGCCACGTGCGGGTTCTGCGAGGTGCTCCAGAGCGTGAGCGCATCGTTGCCCGCGTCGTATTCGGCCAGCGCCACGCGCGGCTCGATCGCGTTCGGCACCAGGCGGTTGTTAACGATATCGAGCTTGGTGACGTGCTTGGCGGCGGCAAAGGCCGCGTCAACGCCCTTTGCGTCGCCGATCGACCATTCGTAGATCGTGTTGTTGGGCGCGACCTCGTGGATCTGCGGGCCCGATTTCGCCTTGGCCGGATCGGTCACCGAGGGCAGCACCTGGTAGTCGACCTTGACCTTCTCGGCCGCGTCACGGCCTTGCGCCGGCGTCTCGGCAATCACCACCGCGACCGCATCGCCCACGTGATTGACCGTGTCGGCAGCCAGCGCCGGATGCGGCGCCATCTTCATCGGCGTGCCGTCCTTGGAGGTGATCATCCAGCCGCAGATCAGATTGCCGACTTTGTCGCCGGCCAGGTCCGCGCCGGTGAGCACGGCGACAACGCCCGGCATCTTCTTGGCTTCGCTGGCGTCGATGCCCTTTATCTTGGCCCGCGCATGCGGGGAGCGCACGAAAATGGCGCGGGTCTCGCCCGGCCGGACCACGTCGTCGGTATATTGCCCCTTGCCTGTAATGAAGCGGAAGTCTTCCTTGCGGCGCACCGCCGCGCCGATCCCGGTCGCGCTCATGGCGGTCTCCTCCCAGTGGTGGATTTTTTTTAGGAAATGATTACTCAGCCGCTTGCCGTGCCGGTCCTCCCTTGCCCATGGCTTTCGCGCCCGCCGCGATCGCCTTGACGATGTTGTGGTAGCCGGTGCAGCGGCAGATATTGCCGTCGAGCTGCGTGCGGATGGTGTGCTCGTCGAGGTCGTTGCCCTTGCGGCGCACGATGTCGAGCGCCGCCATGATCATGCCGGGCGTGCAATAACCGCATTGCAGGCCGTGATGCTCGCGGAACGCCTCCTGCATTGGGTGCAAGGGTCCGTTCGGCTCGGCCAGGCCTTCGATGGTGGTGACCGTGGCCCCTTCGCACTGGAGCGCCAGCGTGGTGCAAGCCTTCGCGGCGATGCCGTCGATATGGACCACACAGGCGCCGCACTGCGAGGTATCGCAGCCGACATGGGTGCCGGTGAGCCTCAAAGTTTCGCGCAGGAATTGAACCAGCAGGGTACGCGCTTCGACGTCGCCAGAAACGGCTTTGCCGTTCACCGTCATGGATACGGCAGGCATGACCTTCCTCCCATGTTCGGGGCCACAAAGCCCTCTTTTCGCTTCGCCCGGCAAGGGCGGCAGTCGCTCGGGGTCGAAATCGAGCCGATTTCGGTCCAGATGCGCCTTAGAACGGATTTAACATTGAACCCCCGCGGCAGGCCGGGTCAAGACATTCAAAAGGCGAAAGCGCCTCTACCTTGTCCCACCGCCCACTCAGGCCGATGCAACCTGCGCGGCAAAATTCTTGAAGAAATCGTCGGCAATCTTCTTGGCCGCGCCGTTGACCAGGCGCTGGCCGAGCTGGGCCAGCTTGCCGCCGATCTGCGCCTCGACATTGTAGGTGAGCAGCGTACCGCCCTCTTTCTCGGTGAGCGCCACCGTCGCCCCGCCCTTGGCGAAACCGGCGACGCCGCCGTCGCCTTCGCCGGAAATTCTGTAGCCGTTGGGCGGGTTGAGGTCGGTGAGATGGACATTGCCTTTAAAGCGCGCCTTCACCGGCCCGATCTTGGTCACGGCAACCGCCTGAAACTCGGTATCCGAATTTTTGTTGAGCTCCTCGCAACCCGGGATGCAGGCCTTCAGCACCTCGGCATCGTTGAGCTTCGCCCACACCACTTCGCGGGTGGCGGCAAGCTGCACTTCGCCCGTCATGGTCATCGCCATCGCCGGTCTCCTTGTCGCACGCGCGGCCTTCAAGGGCCGGCTGCACCGACTTAAGCCCTCGAAAGGCCGCTGAAAAGGGCTTTGCAGGGCGCAGGGAAGCCCTTTATGGGTAGCGCCGACAACAATAAGCCGCATGAGGGGGGAGCGCATGCCCACGATCAAGACCGACGACGGCTGCCCGATCCATGTCGAGGTCGCCGGAAGCGAGAACGCGCCCGCGCTGATGCTGTCGAATTCGCTCGGCACCGATCTGCATATGTGGGACGACCAGGCGCAAGAATTCGCCAAGCATTTCCGGCTCATCCGCTACGACCGCCGCGGCCACGGCCAATCCGACGTGCCGCAGGGTCCCTATACGATGGAGCGCCTGGGCCGCGACGTGCTCGCCGTGCTCGATGCGCTCAAGGTCGAGAAGACCAATTGGTGCGGCCTGTCGATGGGCGGCATGATCGGACAGTGGCTGGGCGCCAATGCGCCTACCCGCGTCAACAAGCTCATACTGTCGAACTGCACCGACTACTACCCCGACAAGGGTCCTTGGAACGACCGCATCAAGACCGTCACCGAAAAAGGCCTCAGCCACATCGTGTCCGGCAACATGGAACGCTGGTTCACCAAAGGCTTCCGCGACGCGCACCCGGAAGTGATCGCGCGCTTTACCGAAATGTTCCTTGCCACCAACCTCGACGGTTACATCGCCTGCGGCATGGCCGTGCGCGACATGGACCATCGTGCGTTGCTGCCCAAGATCAAGGCGCCGACCCTGATCATCGCCGGCCGCCAGGATGCCGCCACCACGCCGGCGATGGCCGAAAGCATGCGCGAACGCATCCCCGGCGCCCAGTTCACTATCCTTGAGGCCGCGCATATCTCCAACGCCGAGCAACCGAAGGCCTTTGCCGAGACCGTGCTCAATTTCCTGCGGGGATAGAGGCTGCGATGGACGAGAAGCAACGCCACGAGCGCGGCATGGCGCAGCGCCGCAAGGTGCTGGGCGATGAATGGGTCGATCGCGCCAACGCCAAGAAGACGCCGTTCACGGAAGAATTCCAGGATTTCATCACCCGCGCCGCCTGGGGCGAAGTGTGGACGCGGCCGCATTTCGACGAGCGCACGCGCCGCGTCCTGGTCATCGGCACCATGATCGCGCTTGCCCAATGGGACGAATTCCGCCTGCACGTGCGCGCCGCCCTCGCCGAAGGCGGTTTTTCGGAAGACGACATCAAGGAAGTCATCCTGCAGCAGGCGATCTATTGCGGGGTGCCGGCCGCCAACCACGCCTTCAAGGAGGCGGCCGAGATCGTCGCCGGGCTGGCAAAAACGAAATCGTAAAGCGCGGGCCGATCGCGCCGTCAGGACGCGTGGCCGACCGCCGACGACTGGTCGCTGCGTATTTCGTGCAACGACTGCTGCAAGATGCGAAGCGACGAATACAAAAACAGTCCGGCCATCAGCGCGGCGACGATCAGGTCCGGCCAGCGCGTCGCCGTCGCCCACACGGCCACCGCCGCCAGCATCACCGCCACGTTGCCGATGGCGTCGTTGCGCGAGCAGAGCCAGACCGAGCGCACATTGGCGTCTCCGTCCTTGTAGCGCATCAGCACCAAGACGCTAGCGACATTGGCGGCGAGCGCCAAAAAGCCGACGAAGCCCATGACTTCAGCGCGCGGCACCCCGGCGATCAACACGTGATAGCCGGTCGCCGCCAGCACCCAGAAAGCCATCAGGCTCAGGCTCGCGGCCTTGCCGATGGCCGCAAACCCGCGCGCGCGCACCGAGGCGCCGATGACGGCGAGGCTGATGCCGTAGGTGGCGGAATCCGCCAGGAAATCGAGGGCGTCGGCCTGCAAGGCGTTGGAGCCGGCGAGCGCGCCGGCGCCCATTTCGACCAGGAACATGGCCGCATTGATGGCGATCACCAACCACAGCCGCCGTTTGTAGTCGGCGGACAGACCGTCGAATTTCACTTCATGACCGCAGCAATCCGCGCCCATACCGCCTCTCCAATGACGAATCCAATATGGCGCGCCGGGGCACCGTTACACAATTACGCCGCGCCATCACGCCGCGCTGACGCTCTCGTCATTTCCAGTTGAAAAGGCTTCAATGCTAGCCATGGGCCACGCATTGGTTCGTTTGAGCATGATCCGATCCGAAAACCGGTTCCTACTTTTCGGGATCATGCTCGTGGGAGGAAACCATGGCCAAAGTCAAAGTGCGCAAGGGCATGCCGAGCGTCGCGCTCGACAAGCGCGAATTCAAAAAGCGGTTTCTCACGAAATTCTACGATCCCGAGTTCGAGCCGCTCAAACGCGAACTCGACAAGATTGCCGATATCGCCTGGAAAACTTACGACGAATACCACAAGACCCCGCGCACGCGGAAAGCCGGCCCCGGTTTTGCCGATCCGAACTACGAACTGGCGGTCGAGTGGCTTGAGACCCGCGCCAATATCCAGGCCGCCGAGCGCCAGCAGAAGAATTCGAAATCGCCCTCGCGCATCTTGCTGGTCAACGGCTCCACCCGCAGCGAGCACACCTGCCCGGGCGAAATGTCGAAGACCTTCCGCCTCGTCACGCTTGCCAAACAAGCCATCGAGAAGACGCGCGGCTTCGAGGTCGAGGTGCTCGATCTTTCGCGGCTGGCGTCGGAATACGGCCGCGTCATCTATCCGTGCAAGGCCTGCGTCTCTACGGCGCAGCCGCTTTGCCACTGGCCGTGCAGTTGCTATCCCAACCACGCGCTCGGACAGGCCGGCGACTGGATGGCGGAGATCTATCCGAAATGGGCCGCCGCCCACGGCGTGATGATCGTCACGCCGGTCAATTGGTACCAGGCGCCCTCCTCGCTCAAGCTGATGATCGACCGCCTGGTCTGCGCCGACGGCGGCAATCCGGACCAGACCTCGACCAGCGGCAAGGACCCGGTGAAAGCCAAGGCGCTGGAGCTGAAGGGCTGGCCCTATCCGCGCCATCTCGCCGGGCGGGTCTATTCGGTGATCGTGCACGGCGACGCCGCCGGCACCGAGAACCTGCGCCGCATCCTGACCGACTGGCTCATGGACATCGGCATGATCCCGTCAGGCCATCTCAGCCTGATCGACCGCTATGTCGGCTATCTGACGCCCTACGCCACCAGCCACGACGATCTCGACAGGGACGAAGGCTTGCAGGACGACGTGCGTAACGCGGCGCGCGCATTGATGCAGGCGGTCAAGGATCGCCGCAGCGGGAAATTGCAGCCGCCGGACCGCGGCCTGCACGAGGCGCAGCCGAAGTAGCGTTCAGCGCCGCAATGGCGAGAACCAGCTCGCGCCCTCGGGCACGGCATCCTTAGGGGCCGTGAAATCAGCCAGCGCAGCCGCCGTGTTGGCGCGGGCGTAGCGCCGTTCGAGGATGCCGAGGCCGGCGGCAACGCCCGCCAGCACCAGCTGGATGGTCTGCTCACGCACGAGGTCGGCGTTATGCGACCAGATTGCTGGGCCGACCGAGGCAATGCTTATCAGCACCACCAGCATGAGGCCGGCCTCGAAGATTTCGGTATTGACCTTGCCGCCGCGCAGACTGCGGAAGCGGTCGATGATATACACCGCGCAGATGGCGGCGACCGCGAGCTTGAGGGTGGCGAAAAAGGCCGCAAGCTTGATCAGGCCGATCGGCGCAAGGCCGAACAGGCGGCCGATCTCGAATACGAATTGCGAACGCCAGACCTCTTCAAGGCCGTAGGTCGGCGAGGTGAGCATGCGCAGTGCATCGAAGCCCCAGAACAGGGTGAAGTAGAAGGCGATCGCCAGTGTCACGGCAACGGCTACGACTGAGAGCTTACGCATGGATTCCTCCCTGCTCAGGCTCGCAGGCGTAGACGCTTCAAATGCGAAATTCAAAACAAACCGATCCTTTACCTTACTTGTTAGCCGCTTAACCATGGACCGTGGCGCGGCCGAAGTTCCCGGTTTTCTTGCGTTTGATTTTTTCGAAAACCTGTTCCCATCCCCGATCAAGCCGAGGACAAGTTTTTTTGGATCAGGCGCTAGCCGCCGCGGGCCTCGCGGAAGGCCTGCGGCGTGGTGCCGGTCTGCTTGCGGAAAAATCGGGTGAAGTGCGACGGATCGGAGAACGCCAAATCATAGGCGATCTCGTGGATCGGCTGGCCGGTAAACACCAGCTGGCGCTTGGCTTCGGTCAGCACGCGCTGGCGGATCAAGTGGCCGGCGGTGACGCCGGTTGCGCGTTTGACATGATCGTTGAGCCGGTCGGCGGTCATCGCCAGCTTCTCGGCGTAGAAACTGATCAGCCGCTCTTTGCGGAAATGCTCGTCGATCAGCCGGCGCAATTCATCCACCCGCGCATCGGCGGGCGCCAGCGTCACCGCGCCGCTGCGCGCGCGGGAAACGCCGAGACGCACCACCTCGATGGCAATGAGCGCCAGCAACCCGCGCATGGCGAGCCGGAAACCTTCGCGCGCCAGCGAGGCTTCTTCGTCGAGATCGGCGCACAACACCGACAGGCGCTTTGCTTCCGCCGCGTTTGTGAGCGGCAACAGCGGATCGGCCGCCACCGCTTTCAGCCGCGCCAGCGCCTCGCCCGACTGATCGCCCAACGCATCGGCGACGTCCTCGGTGAAGCTCACCACCCAGCCGTCGGTCACCTGCGGGATGAAACGGAAGCCGTGGGCGGTGGTGGCGGGAATGAGGATCGCCGCCGGGGCCGCAAACGGCATGGTCGCGGTTTCGAAGCTCATCTCGCCGCCGCCCTTCTCGATCAGCAGGACCTGGAACAGGTTGCGGTGGCGGTGCGCGCGGATGGTCCATTCGTGCAGCGAGGAGCGCGAGCGGATCGTTTCGATATGGATGAAGTCGAACGCGCTATCGTCCGGCGGGTCGCCGTAAAGGTGGAACAGCGGCAGCGCGGTCATGCTCATGAGGCACGAGCATAGGCGAGCCCGCGGGCGCCTAAAAGCAGAAAGCCCCGCCGTCCTGGCGGGGCTTTCCGTTCATTCGCTGCAGTGCGTCAGCGGTTCTGGTCCTGCTGGCCGCCCTGGCCGGGGCGCGGCGGCTGCTGTTGCTGCTGCTGACCGGGCTTCTGGCCGCCTTGCTGCTGGCCGCCCTGTTGCCCGCCTTGCTGTTGCTGGCCTGGCCGCTGATTGGGATTCTGATTCTGCTGGCTCATTTTGACTCTCCTAGGATAGCGCGAAGTTGCTTCGCTGTTCCCATCCCCATTGCTCTGATAACGCGCCAACACGGCAATTCGTTCCTCGCCTTGATCACGCGGGAACCGTTGCGCGTACTGGGAGTTCCTTATCGCGCCTAACGCGACGGAGGACGATCATGGGACGCTATCTTTTGCTTTGGCTGTTGGGGATTCCCTTGCCAATTCTAGCGTTGATCTGGATTTTCGGCGGCCTGCATTGAATCAGGCGCGGAGTTTTCGTCGTTGCGGAACGGCTGCGTCAGCAGCCGCGTGATACGCAACTCGGCAAGATCGCGGAAGATCGGCAGGCCGATGACAATGCCTTTTTCTCCCGCACGCGGCGCCGCCCGGTAGGTGCCGAACATGCGGTCCCACCAAGGCAGGTTGAATCCGAAATTGCTGTCGGTTTCCTCGCGCTCGATCGAATGATGCACCTGGTGCATCTGCGGCGTCACCACGATCCAGCGCGCGACCCGGTCGAGCCACGGCGGCAGCGCCACGTTGGAGTGATTGAACATCGCGGTGGCGTTGAGCACCACTTCGAAGATCACCACCGCCACCGCCGGCACGCCCAGCGCCGCTACCGCCGCCATCTTGATCGCCATCGATAGAAGGATCTCGATCGGATGGAAGCGCAGGCCGGTGGTCACGTCGATGTCGACATCGGCGTGGTGCATGCGGTGCAGCCGCCACAGCACCGGCACGTGATGGAACACCACGTGCTGGAGATAGATCACTAGGTCGAGCACGATCACGCCCGCCACCAGCGCCACCCAGTACGGGACGCCCAGCAGGCGGAACAGGCCCCAGCCCTGCTCGGCCGCGATCAGCGCCACCCCGACCGCGGCGGTCGGGATCAGCAGGCGCACCGCCACAATGTCGATCGCCAGGATGCCGAGATTGCCCGGCCAACGGGGGCGGCGGCCGGCGATCAGGTGGCGGTGCGGGGCGAGCCATTCCCACAGCGCCATGGCTGCAAAAACCGCCGCTGCGCCGCCGACGCGGATTGCCAATTCGAGCCCGGGAGACAAGGCACCTCTCCTTTCGACTAACGGCTTAATAACATGTCCTGGTCAAGCGTTGCCGCTCTCCTTCCGCCCTGTTAAGCCTTTGCACGGAACCACGGTTGTCAGCCGGGCAGCCATGCGCAAAGCGAAGGGGACGCATGGACTATTTTTTCCAGCAGCTCATCAACGGCGTCACGCTCGGCTCGATCTACGGATTGATCGCCATCGGCTATACGATGGTCTACGGCATCATCGGCATGATCAATTTCGCCCATGGCGATATTTTCATGGTGAGTGCGTTTCTTGCCCTGATTGCCTTCCTCGCCTTGGTCGCGATCGGCGTCACCGCGGTGCCGCTCGCCCTCTTCCTGGTGCTGCTGATCGCGATGGCGCTTACCTCGCTCTATGGCTGGACGGTCGAGCACTTCGCCTACCGGCCCTTGCGCCGCTCATTCCGGCTGGCGCCGCTGATCTCTGCCATTGGCATGTCGATCGTGCTGCAGAATTACGTGCAAATCGTGCAAGGCGCGCGCGTCAAGCCGCTGCCGCCGCTGATCCCGGGCGGCTTCACGCTGGTTGCGAGCGAAACCTTTCCGGTGCAGCTCTCTAACGTGCAGATCATCGTGGTGGTCACCACTGTGGTGCTGATGGGGATCTTCTCCTGGCTGGTCGCCCGCACGCGGCTCGGCCGCGACATGCGCGCCTGCGAGCAGGATCTGAAGATGGCCTCGCTGCTCGGCGTCAATGTCGACCGCACCATCTCCTACACATTCGTGATCGGCGCCGCGCTCGCCGCCGTCGCCGGCGTCATGCACCTGCTCTATTACGGCGTCATCGATTTCTACATCGGCTTCATTGCCGGCGTGAAGGCGTTCACCGCCGCCGTCTTGGGTGGCATCGGCTCGCTGCCGGGCGCCATGCTGGGCGGCCTGCTGATCGGCCTGATCGAGACCATGTGGTCGGCCTATTTTTCCGTCGAATACAAGGACGTAGCCGCCTTCTCCATCCTCGTCATCGTGCTGATCTTCCTGCCGACCGGCATCCTCGGCCGGCCCGAAGTCGAGAAGGTCTGAAGAAAGCGCAACCGGCGTGTCAGTTCTTTCCGATCAAAGCACTGCGCGCCGCCTGGATCTCATCACCGCGCTCAAGCGCGCGCTGCTGTCCGCGCTGATCGCTTTCGGGCTGTTTTCGCTGCTGATCGGCATCCGCACCAAGACCGGACCGTCCGGCGCGCTCGTGCTCGAAGGCCGGCCCGACGCACTGGCGATCATCGTGGGCGTGGTTTTCGCCGGCGCCTTTGTCCGCGAATTGCTCGTCGGCGAACGCGACATCGCGCTCGCGCAGTTTGTCCCTGCCGGTCTGCTGGCACGGGCGCAGGTGCTAAGCAAATTCGTCGGGCTGGCACTGCTCGGTTTCGCCATTCTGCTGCCGATCGTCTTCTACCATAACCGTTACCTGCTCGATCTCGGCATCATGATCCTCACTTACGTGATGTTGGGTTGGGGCCTGAACATCGTGGTCGGCCTCGCCGGCCTGCTCGATCTCGGCTACGTCGCCTTCTACGCGGTCGGCGCCTATTCCTACGCGCTGCTGGCCGAAAATTTCGGTTTCTCGTTCTGGATCTGCCTGCCGCTCGCCGGCATCCTCGCCTCGTTCTGGGGCATCCTGCTCGGTTTCCCGGTGTTGCGGCTGCGCGGCGACTATCTCGCCATCGTGACGCTGGCCTTCGGCGAAATCATCCGGCTGATACTGATCAACTGGCAGAGCCTGACCCACGGCCCCGACGGCATCACCGGCGTGCCGCGGCCGAGCTTCTTCGGGCTGCCGTTCAACAACGACGACGGCAGCTTCGCCCACACCTTCGGGCTCGAATGGTCGCCGCTGCACCGCATCGTTTTTCTTTATTATCTGATCCTGGTGCTGGCGCTGATCACCAATCTGGTGACGATCCGGCTGCGCCGCCTGCCTATCGGCCGCGCCTGGGAAGCGCTTGCGCGAGGACGAGATCGCCTGCCGCTCGCTCGGCATCAACACCACCAACACCAAGCTCACCGCCTTCGCCATGGGCGCGATGTTCGCCGGCTTTGCCGGCTCGTTCTTCGCCACGCGCCAGGGCTTCATCAGCCCCGAGAGCTTCACCTTCACGGAATCGGCTTTGGTGCTGGCCATCGTGGTGCTCGGCGGCATGGGCTCGCAGATCGGCGTCGCCGTGGCTGCGGCGGTCATGCTCGGTGGCTTCGAGTTCTTCCGCGAGTTCGCGCAATACCGCATGCTGGTGTTCGGCCTCGCCATGGTGCTGATCATGATCTGGCGCCCACGCGGGCTGGTTGCCACGCGTACGCCCACGATCTTCCTGAACCGGGAAAAAGACATCGACGCCGAACTGGTCAGGCAGGCCCGGACGAAAACTTGGTCATGGAGGCGCGCCCGCCATGATTGACGCTGCGGCCGAACCCGTTCTTACGGTCGTGCATCTTTCGATGCGTTTCGGCGGCCTGGTCGCGGTCGACGACCTGTCCTTCGTCGCACGGCGCGGCGATATCACCGCGCTCATCGGGCCCAACGGCGCCGGCAAGACCACGGTGTTCAACTGCATTACCGGCTTCTACAAGCCGAGCGTCGGTATGATCCGCCTCACCCATGCCGACGACACCAGCTACTTGCTCGAGCGCCTGTTCGACTTCCGCATTTCCAAGCACGCCCGCGTCGCCCGCACCTTCCAGAACATTCGCCTGTTCGCCGGCATGACCGCGCTCGAAAACCTTTTGGTGGCGCAGCACAATCCGCTGATGCGCGCCTCCGGCCTGACCTTCCTCGGCATGTTGGGGCTTTCCACCTTCGCCACCGCCGAGCGCGCGGCCACCGACAAGGCGCGCTACTGGCTCGACCGCATTGGCCTGCTCGATCGTGCCGACGATCCAGCAGGCGCGCTACCCTACGGCGCCCAGCGCCGCCTCGAGATCGCCCGCGCCATGTGTAGCGATCCGGTACTGCTCTGCCTCGACGAACCCGCCGCCGGCCTCAATGCCCGCGAGAGCCACGAGCTCAACGAACTGCTGCTGTTCATCCGGGCCGAGCACGACACCTCGATCCTCTTGATCGAGCATGACATGTCGGTGGTGATGGAAATCTCCGACCATATCGTCGTGCTCGATTACGGCCTCAAGATCGCCGACGGCCGGCCGGAGGCGGTGCGTGACGATCCCAAGGTCATCGCCGCCTATCTCGGCGTTCACGACGAGGAAATCGAGGAAGCCCACGCGGAGGTCGGCTTGTGAGCACGAGCACGTCTCCATCGCCGCCGGCGGCGACGGCTTCAGCGGCTCCCATGCTCGCGATACGCGGCGTGAAGACCTATTACGGCAACATCATCGCGCTCAAAGGCATCGATCTCGACGTCAATGCCGGCGAGATCGTCGCCATGATCGGCGCCAATGGCGCCGGCAAGTCGACGCTGATGATGACCATCTTCGGCGACCCGCGTCCGCGCGAAGGTCAGGTGCTGTTCGAAGGCCGCAACATTACCGGCCTGCATGCCCACGAGATCGCGCGCATGCGCATTGCGCAGGCCCCGGAAGGCCGCCGCATCTTCGGCCGCATGACGGTGCTGGAAAATCTGCAAATGGGCGCAACCGTCACCGATCAATCCCATTTCGACGACGATCTCGCCCGCGTGTTCCGCCTGTTCCCGCGCCTGAAGGAACGCATCAGTCAGCGCGGCGGCACCCTGTCCGGCGGCGAGCAGCAGATGCTGGCGATCGGGCGCGCGCTGATGAGCCGGCCGCGGCTCTTGCTGCTCGATGAGCCCTCGCTCGGGCTGGCACCGATCCTGGCCCAGCAGATTTTCGGCGCCATCCGCGAACTCAATGAAAGCGAGAAGCTCACCGTGTTCCTGGTGGAACAGAATGCCTATCACGCGCTCAGGCTCGCGCATCGCGGCTACGTCATGGTCAACGGCTTGATCACGATGTCGGGGCCGGGGCGCGAACTGTTGAAACGGCCGGAAGTGCGGGCCGCCTATCTGGAAGGCGGGCGCTAATGACGATCGGATCGTCGTGACATGACCGGACTCTATGCAACAGAAAGCTGGCCACAGATCGTGATGGTGACAGGGGTCATCGGCGGCGGCGCCGCGCTGCTGGCTGGCCGGGCCATTTCATTGACCTGGCGACCCTATTGGTACGTGCTCGCCTACATGCTGCTGCTCGGCGCGGGGGTGCGTTTCCTGCATTACGCATTGTTTCAGGCCGATATCCTGTCGCTGTCCTCTTATCTGGCGGACACGTTATACGTGATGGCGGTCGGCTCGATCTCCTATCGGATGACCCGCGCCCGCCAGTTGACGCGGCAGTACCCGTGGCTCTACGAGCAGACCGGACCCTTCAGTTGGCGCGAGCGAGACCCGCAAGCCTAAAAATCCACAGGAAACGACTGGCGGGACGATAGCTTCCGTGCAATTCTTTAGAAAATAACGCCCAAGGGTTCCCATCGTTGCGAGCCGCCCTGGCTCGCCGAAATCGTTGTTAGCTGCGGAGAGGAGCAGATCATGAATATGTTGCGGCTCACTGGATTGGCAGCCGGCTTTTGCCTCGCCCTTGGCGGTGCGGCATCGGCGCAGGATATCACCATCGGCGTCGCCGGGCCCTTGACCGGCCAATACGCCACGTTCGGACAGCAATTCAAGAACGGCGCCGAGCTCGCCGTCGCCGACATCAACGCCGCCGGCGGCGTGCTCGGCAAGAAGCTCAAGATGGTCATGGAAGACGACGCCTGCGACCCGAAGCAGGCGCACGCCGTGGCCGAGAAACTGGTCGGCATGAAAGTGCCGTTCGTCGATGGACACTTCTGCTCGGGTTCGTCGATCCCGGCTTCCGACGTCTATGCCGAAGCCGGCGTCCTGCAGATCACGCCCGCCTCGACCAATCCGAAGTTCACCGAGCGCGGCATGTGGAACACGTTCCGCGTCTGCGGCCGTGACGACCAGCAAGGCGCGGTCGCCGGCAAGTACATTGCCTCGCACTACAAAGGCAAGAAAGTCGCCATCCTTCACGACAAGTCGACTTACGGCAAAGGCCTCGCCGACGAGACCAAGAAGGCGATCAACAAGGCCGGCATGAAGGAGGCGATGTACGAGGCCTATACCGCGGGCGAGAAAGACTTCAACGCGCTGGTCTCGCGCATGAAAGCCGCCGGGATCAACGTCGTCTACGTCGGCGGCTACCACACCGAAGCCGGCCTGATCCTGCGCCAGATGCGCGCGCAGGGCATGAAGAGCCAGATGATCTCCGGTGACGCCATCGCCACCAACGAGTTCTGGTCGATCACCGGCGAAGCCGGCGCAGGCATGCTGTTCACCTTCGGCCCCGATCCGCGCAAGCGCCCGACCGCCGCCAAGGTGGTCAAGAGCTTCAAGGCCAAGGGCATCGATCCGGAGGGCTATACGCTCTACACCTACGCCGCCCTGCAGGTCTGGACGCAGGCCGTCAAGAAGGCCAAGACCACCGATCCGAAGAAGGTTGCCGCCGTCGTCAAAGCCGGAAAGTGGCAAACCGTGCTGGGGCCCATCTCCTATAACAAGAAGGGCGACATCACCAAGCTCGACTATGTTTTCTACAAATGGGGCAAGGACGGCAAATACGCCGAAGTGGAATAAGCGCTTCGCAAAGGGTCACCGCTTCGACCCGCCGCGGTTTTCGCGGCGGGTTTTTCTTTTCGGTTACCCGATCTTGCCGAGCACCGGAAACGCTTCCAACAGCCACACGCTCATCTGGTTGATGCTGCCGGTTAAAAACGCGATGCCGGTAAGCACCAAGAGCGCGCCCATCGCCTGCTCGACGCGATGCAGATAATTCTTGAAGCGCGCAAGGAACGCGGCGAACGGCTCGATCGCAAAGGCGGCGATGATGAAGGGAATCCCTAAGCCCAGCGAATAGACCGCCAACAGGCCGGCGCCCTTGGCGACCGTCTGTTCGGACGCCGCCACCGCCAGGATCGCCGCCAGGATCGGCCCGATGCACGGCGTCCAGCCGAAGGCAAACGCCAAGCCGATCACATAGGCGCCCCACAGGCCGACCGGCTTGGCGATCTCCATGCGCTTCTGCCGGTGCAACCAGGCGATCGGCGTGATACCGAGGAAGTGCAGGCCCATGACGATGATGACCACGCCGGCCACGGTGGCGAGCGGCCCCGAATAGGCGCGGATGAGCGAGCCGATGACGCTGGCGCTGGCGCCGAGCGCCACGAACACCGTGGTGAAGCCCAGCACGAACAACAGCGCCGCCGCCACGGTTTCCCGCTTGACGCGCGGCTCCGGCTCCTGGTCGGCCAAGCGCTCCAGCGAGGTGCCGGCCAGAAACACCAGATAGGGCGGCACCAGCGGCAGCACGCAAGGGGAAAGGAAACTGACCAGGCCCGCAATCAGGGCAGCCACAAGGGTAACGTCGCCATGCATGGGCGGCTACATGCACGTCTCAATGTGGCGATGGCAAGGTGCCCCTGACCGCAATGGCGTGGATGTGATATGCGGTGATACGATGACGAAAGGGCGCAATCTTATCACCGATATCGCGGGCGTGCGGGTCGGCCATGCCGACGATGCCCGGCTCGGCTCTGGCTCGACCGTGGTGGTGTTCGACAAAGCCGTAGTGGCGAGCGTCGACGTGCGCGGCGGCGGGCCGGGCACGCGCGAAACCGTCCTGCTCGATCCGGCCCAGACCGTGGAGGGCGTCGACGCCGTCGTGCTCTCCGGCGGCTCGGCCTTCGGGCTCGACGCCGCCTCCGGCGTGCAGGCCTGGTTGCGCGAGCAGGGCCGCGGCTTCCGTATCGGCGACGCCGTGGTGCCGATCGTGCCGGCGGCGATCATGTTTGACCTGCTCAATGGCGGCGACAAGAACTGGGGACGCTATCCCTCGTACCGCGAGCTCGGCTACGAAGCGGCGAAATCCGCCGGCGACGATTTCGCGCTCGGCAGCGCCGGCGCCGGGCTCGGCGCTACCACCGTCAACCTCAAGGGTGGCGTCGGCTCGGCCTCGGCGACGACCGACCGGCGGCGTCACCGTCGGCGCGCTGGTCGTGGTCAATGCCGTCGGCACGACGGTGATCGGCGAAGGACCGCATTTCTGGGCGGCGCCGTTCGAGCAGGGCAAGGAGTTCGGCGGGCGCGGCATGCCGCAATTCTTCTCGCCCTCGGACCTGAAGCTTCGCGCCAAGGGCGGGCCGCAGGAAAACACCACCATCGGGCTCGTCGCCACCAACGCCAAACTCAGCAAGGCGCAATGCAACCGCATCGCCATCATGGCGCAGGACGGCTTTGCGCGCGCGATCTATCCGGTGCATTCGCCGCTCGACGGCGATACGGTGTTCGCGGTAGCGACCGGCGCAAAACCGCTGCCCGATGAAATCTACGGGCTGGCCGAACTCGGCATGTTGGCCACCACCGTGATGGCGCGCGCCATCGCCCGCGCCATCTACGAGGCGAGCGCCCTGCCGTTTCCCGGGGCGCTGCCGAGCTGGCGGGACAAGTTCGGAAAATAATCGCAGCTAAGAAAGAAACCGCTCGGCGCGATACGGCGCCGGGTCGACGAACGGCGTCTCGCCCGCCATCATTTCGGAGATCAAACGCCCGGTCGCCGGCCCCAGCGTCAGCCCCCAATGGGCATGGCCGATCGCCAGCCACACCCCGCTCAAGCCCGGCGCGCGGCCGATGACGGGACGCGAATCCGGGAAGCACGGCCGGCAGCCCATCCAGGTCGTGTCGTCGGCGCGCGGCCCGAGCGGAAACAATTCGCGGGCGCGCGGCATCACCCGGTCGAACTGCACCGGCGTGGGCGGCGCATCGCGCGGTGCGAACTCGACGCCGGTGGTCATGCGGATGCCCATCTCCATCGGCGTGATCACATAACCGACATCGGCATCGAGCACCGGCCGCGTAAGCGCCGCATTGCCTTGCGCCGTGAAATGCCGGTGATAGCCGCGCTTGACGGCAAAAGGCAGCCGCAAGCCGACGCTGGCCAGCCAATCGCCGGCCCAGGGCCCGAGCGCCACCACCACTTGCGGCGCGTCGAGGCCGCCCTCGTCGGTCTCCACCCGCCAATGCTGCCCGCTCCGGTGCAGCGAGCGCGCATCGCCCGCCACCATCACGCCGCCGAGCGCGCGAAAACTCGCCGCATAGGCGCGCGTCACGCCGTAAGGATTGCTGACGCTCGCCGCCTGCGGCCAAAACACCGCATGCGCGAACACCGGATTGAGCGACGGCTCGAGCGCCTGCGCGCCCGCCAGGTCGAGCGCCTGCAAGGGCAGGCCGAATTCGGCGGCCAGATCGAATTCGCGGCGCAACCCTTCGAAGCTTGCCGCCTTGCGGTAGACCTTGAGCCAGCCGGTCTTGCGCAGGTAATGCGCGGCGCCCGCTTCGCTCAGCAAGGCTTCGTGCTCGCGCACCGCGCTGCCAAACAACGGGCGGATCAGGTGCGCGGTTTCGACGAGCCGCTTCGGCTGCGAGGCGGCGCGGAATGCCAGCAGCCATGGCGCGATCTTCGGCAGAAACGAAAGATGATAATTGGCCTCGCCCGCGCGCTTGAGTGCAATGCGCAACAGCGCGGTGAGATCGGACGAAAACGCCGGCGGAAATACGGTATTGCCTTCGATGATGCCGGCATTGCCAAAGGACGTCTGCTCGCCCACCCCGGCGCGGTCGACCAGCGCGACCGCCAGCCCGCGCTTGGCCAGATGCAGCGCCACGCAGGTGCCGACGATACCGGCGCCGAGAACGATCGCATCGGTGCGTGCCATTCAGAAGTCCTCGCCGGCGGCAAGCCCGCCACCGCGGTTTTATATGGAATGGATCGACCGCGCTCGCTATAACCCCCCGGCCACACCCCGCGCCGGAGATCCCTTATCCATGCCGATCTTGAGCGGCCTGACCGCCGCGCTCGCGTGGCTCGGCCGGCAGGGCACGCGCGCGCTCGCCGCCTCGATCTTTCTCGGCCTCGCCGTGCCACCTCTTGCAGCCTATGTGAAGCCCTATCTCGGCGAGACGGTCTTCGTCCTGCTGCTGTTTTCCTACCTGCGAACCGACCCCACCGCCTTTCGCCGCTACCTGAGATCGCCCGCCCTCGCTTTGGCGGCCGCGCTCTGGATCATGGTGGCGCTGCCGCTTCTGTTCGGCGCAGCCTATGCGGCCTCCGGCGTCCGCGCGGAGATACCGGCGCTCTTCACGATCTTGATTTTGCAGATCGCGATTACGCCGATCACTTCCTCGGCGGCGTTCGCGGCGCTGATGGGTCTCGACGTTGCTTTTGCGCTGGTGACGCTGATCATCAGCAACGCGCTATCGCCGCTGACAACGGTCGCGTTCAGCTACCTCTTCCTCGGCTCTTCGCTGTTCTCGCCGATCGAGCTTGGCATCAAGCTGTTTTTATTTTTCGCCGGTGCCGGCGCCATCGCCTATGCGATCAGGCGCGTCGCCGGTCAAGCGTGGATCGAGCGCCAAAAGGAGCCGATCGACGGTCTCAATGTGATCGCTGTCTTTGTCTTCGCCATTGCGGCCATGGAAAGCGTGCCGCGCAACGTCGTCGCCGACCCGGTCTTCGCGCTCGAATTGTTCGCGCTGGCCATTCTCGTCTCCGGCGCGCAGATCGGCCTCAGCCTATTGCTATTCTGGCGCGTCGGCATGGACCGCGGCCTGGTAATCGGCCTGCTCGCCGGCTTCCGCAATATCGGCCTGGTTATGGCGACGCTCGGAGGTTCGCTCCCTGACCTTGCCTGGTTCTATTTCGCGCTCGTGCAGTTCCCGATCTATCTGATGCCGGTGCTGCTGCAGCCGCTGGCCAGGCGGTTCGGCCAAGGCGCGGGCGGCTAGGCGCCGCGGTGCATCTCTTGATAGGCGAGCAGCGTTGCTTGGGTGCGCTGGTCGAATTTCGGCAGCACAACGCCCGGTTCTTTCGGCACCGAGAAAGTCTGCGCCGCAGAACTGATGGGGGCGGCGGCGGCAGCGGTGGTGGCCGGATCGAAGCTCTGGCTGATCGTGGCCTGCGTTTTGCCGGCCGCCTGGCTGATGCCGTTGGCGGCGGATTCGATCAACGACGAGATCGTTGACACCGCACCCAGCGCGAGACTGATCGAACCGAACATGGCGTTCCTCCTTGCCCCCGGCGATGCAAAGGCCGCGCCAGCCGCGTGCCAACGCGAAAAGCCGCGTCCCGCTTGAGGTTTTCCACAGTCACCCGGCCGCCGCGCCGCCGCTTTGCGCCGTGCCGGCCGGCAATTTTTGCCGGGTTAAGGAAAAAAATGGACTGCTTGCGGACGCCGGCTGCCGCGCGTTGCCCGGCGGCGCGCCCCGTGTTACGCGAACGGCATCCGGAGAGTATGATGCGCCCGCTGATCATCGCGCCGTCGATCCTTGCGGCCGACTTCGCCAAATTGGGCGAAGAGGTGCGCGCGGTCGAAGCGGCAGGCGCCGACTGGATCCATGTCGACGTGATGGACGGCCACTTCGTGCCCAACATCTCCATCGGCCCCGAGGTGGTGAAGGCGATCCGCCCGGTCACCAAAAAGACCCTCGACGTGCACCTGATGATCGCGCCCTGCGATCCCTACCTCGAAGCCTTCGCCAAAGCCGGCTCCGACATCATCACCGTGCATGTGGAGGCGGGTCCCCATGTGCACCGCTCGCTGCAGGCGATCCGCGCGCTCGGCAAGAAAGCGGGCGTCACCATGAATCCCGGCACGCCGGTGGAAACCGTCGAGCACGTCATCGACATGGTCGATCTCGTTCTGGTGATGTCGGTCAACCCCGGCTTCGGCGGCCAGGCCTTCATCCCCTCCGCGCTCGACAAGATCAGCGCGCTGCGCGCCATGGTGGGCGCGCGTCCGATCGACATCGAAGTGGACGGCGGCATCACCGCTGCCAACGCGGCCGACGTGGTGCGCGCCGGCGCCAACGTGCTGGTCGCCGGATCGGCCGTGTTCAAGGGCGGCAACGTGGGCGACAACTACAAGGCCAATATCGACGCCATCCGCAATGCGGCGGCGCTGGCGCGCGGGGAAGCGGCGTGACAATTCCGCGCTATTCCCGCCCCGAGATGACCGCGATCTGGTCGCCGGAAACGAAATTCCGCATCTGGTTCGAGATCGAAGCGCACGCCGCGGACGCCATGGCAGAGCTCGGCATCATCCCGAAAGACGCCGCCAAGAAGATCTGGGATAACGGCAAGGCGGCGAAATTCGACGTCGCCCGCATCGACGCCATCGAGGCGGAGGTCAAGCACGACGTCATTGCCTTCCTCACCCACCTGACCGAAATCGTCGGCCCGGAAGCGCGTTTCGTGCACGCCGGCATGACTTCCTCCGACGTGCTCGATACCTGCTTCAACGTGCAGCTGGTGCGCGCCGCCGACATCCTCATCGCCGACGTCGACGCGCTGCTGGCCGCCCTGAAGCGCCGCGCGCTCGAACACAAAATGACGCCGACCGTCGGGCGCTCGCACGGTATCCATGCCGAGCCGACCACTTTCGGCGTCAAGCTCGCCTATGCCTATGCAGAATTCGCCCGCGCCCGGCGCCGCCTGCATGCGGCGCGCGAAGAAGTGGCCACCTGCGCCATTTCCGGCGCGGTCGGCACTTTCGCCCAGGTCGATCCGCGCGTGGAGGCGCATGTCGCCAAGGCCATGGGCCTGCGCGTCGAGCCGATCTCGACCCAGATCATTCCGCGCGACCGCCATGCCATGTATTTCGCCACCCTCGGCGTCGTTGCGTCCTCCATCGAGCGTCTTGCGACGGAAATCCGCCATCTGCAGCGCACCGAGGTGCTGGAGGCGGAAGAGTTCTTCTCCGAAAAGCAGAAGGGCTCCTCCGCCATGCCGCACAAGCGCAACCCGGTGCTGTCGGAGAACCTGACCGGCCTTGCGCGCATGGTGCGCGCCTATGCCCTGCCCGCCATGGAAAACGTGGCGCTCTGGCACGAGCGCGACATTTCGCATTCAAGTCGTCGAGCGCATGATCGGGCCCGACGCCACGGTGACGCTCGACTTTGCGCTGGCGCGGCTGGCCGGCATAATCGACAAGCTCGTGATCTATCCCGCCGCCATGCAGAACAACCTCGACCAGCTCGGCGGCCTGATCCATTCGCAGCGCGTTCTGATCGCGCTGACGCAGAAGGGCGTGGCGCGCGAGGACGCCTACCGCCTCGTCCAGCGCAACGCCATGAAGGTGTGGAGCGGCGACGAAAAAGATTTCCTCGCCCTGCTGAAAGCCGACAAGGACGTGCGCGCGAAGTTGAGCGAGAAGGAACTCGAGGCCAATTTCGACCTCGACCATCATTTGAAGCACGTCGATACGATTTTTGCCCGCGTATTCGGGACCACCTGAGCCGTGCGCGACGCCACCAATGATTTCGATTTTCTGGTGCTGCCGGGGCTGAGCAATTCCGGCGTCAATCACTGGCAGTCCTATTGGTGCCTCGCCTTCCGCAACGCAACGCGCGTCTTGCAGGACGACTGGGATGCGCCGACGCTGCCGAAATGGCTGGAGCGGCTCGAGATCGCGATCGCCGACGGCACGCGGCCGACGGTGCTGGTCTGCCACAGCCTGTCCTGTTCGCTCGCCGCCCATTGGGCAAAGCGCAACCGCCCCGGCCGCGTGGCCGCGGCCTTCCTGGTTTCACCGACCGACGTTGATTTGCCGGAGCACCTGCCGACCGTGCACGAATTTGCGCCGATGCCGCTCGCGAAGTTTCCGGTGCCGGCGCTCGTGGTGGCAAGCGCCAACGATCCTTACGTGACGCTTCCGCGCGCCAAGGAATTTGCCGAGAACTGGGGCGCCGACTTCGGCTTTGCCGGCGAGCTCGGCCACATCAACGCGGACTCGCGGCTCGGCTTCTGGCCGCAAGGCCTGCTGATGCTCGGGCAGTTGCTGGCGCGCGCGGCGCGCTAGGTTATACGCGCGCCTGCCGTTTTGCCTCAGTGATGACGCCCGTGATGGCCGTAGCTCGAATGCCCGTAGCTGCGGCCGCCCCAATGCCCGCGCCAACGCGGGCCCCAGCCATAACCAAAACTGACGACCGGCGGTGGCGGCGCTACATAGACTGGCGCCGGCTCATAGGCATAGGCGCCGCCGCCGGCAAGATAGCCGGCGCTGGCGAAGCCTTCGATGCCGCGCCACGCCACGCGGCACCAGTCGCCGCCGCATTCGATCACGTCGACGCGCGCGCCCGGCGGCATGGTGGCGATGACGCCAAAACCGGTGCCGGGTCCGCGCCGCAGATTGAGAGGATTGGTGACGATCGCGGCCGCGGCGGTGCTCGCCGTCACCAGCAAGACGCCGGCGGCGAGCGCAAATTGTTTCAATCGCATGCTAGGGTCCCATCCGTGGTTTGCGTTGATTTCGCCCCACTCAGGTATTCAAACGGTTAAAGAACGCCTTGGTTCGCGCTCATGTATTAAACGCGTGGCGCCTTAAGGTTCCGGCTGCGACCCATTGTCACCCGCCGCCGCCCATGTTTTAGCTGCCGCATGTCCGCGCCCGATCCCGCCACCGTCCTCATTTTCGACTCCGGCCTCGGCGGCTTGACCGTTTTCCGCGCGGTCGCCGCTGCGCGGCCCGACGCGCGCTTCGTCTATCTCGCCGACGACGACGCCTTTCCCTATGGCGACCTGGCCGAGGACGCGCTGATCGCGCGCGTGACGGACGTGCTCGGCGATGCGATCGCGCAGCATGCGCCCGATCTCGTCGTCGTTGCCTGCAATACCGCGTCGACACTTGCCCTTGCGGCCTTGCGCGCGCGCTTCACGGTGCCCTTCGTCGGCACCGTGCCGGCGATCAAGCCGGCCTGCGCGCAGTCGAAGACGCAGCGCGTCGCGGTGCTGGGGACGCAGGCCACGATCTCACGCGAATACACGCGCGCGCTGATCCGTGAATTCGCCGCCGGCTGCGACGTGGTGCTGGCCGGCTCGCCGCGGCTGGCCGGTTTCGCCGAGTCCGAGTTCGCCGGCGAACCCGTGGCGGACGCCGCGATCGCCGCCGAGATTGCCCCCTGCTTCGTCGACGAGGACGGGCGGCGTACCGACACCGTGGTGCTCGCCTGCACCCATTACCCGCTGCTGATGGCGCGTTTCAAAGCCAATGCGTCGTGGCCGGTGGACTGGCTCGACCCGGCGCCGGCCATTGCCCGCCGGGTCGCCGACCTGCTGCGCGAGCGCCCGACCGTGGCCACCGCGTCGCCGCCGCGCATCGCCTTCACCTCCGGCCGTGCGCCTTCGGCCAAGCTGGCCGTAGCGCTCGCGGAGTTCGGCTTTCACGCGACGGAAGCCACCGCCCGGCCGGTTTGACACGCTGCCCGAGGCCCCCTAAATACCCCGCTCCTGGCGGGTTTTTCGAAATCCCCGGGTGTTTCGCGACCCGCGGTAAGGCCTTGCGCTTACGAGGCTTTTCCTGTCGGCCCCGGGGTCTCCCGGGGCAAAGGAGGGCGCGATCCTCACCGACAAACCAAGATTTGAGGACGCGATGACCAAGCGCATGGAATCCAAGTACAAACTCGACCGCCGGATGGGCCAGAATATCTGGGGTCGCCCGAAGAGCCCGGTGAACCGGCGCGAATACGGCCCCGGCCAGCACGGCCAGCGCCGCAAAAGCAAGCTTTCCGACTTCGGTATCCAGCTCAAGGCCAAGCAGAAGCTGCGCGGCTATTACGGCAACATCTCCGAGAAGCAGTTCCGCGGCATCTACGACACCGCCATCCGCATGAAGGGCGACTCCGGCGCCCACATGATCGGCTTGCTGGAGCGCCGGCTCGACGCGGTGGTCTACCGCGCCAAGTTCGTGCCGACGGTGTTCGCCGCGCGCCAGTTCATCAACCACGGCCACATCAAGGTGAACGGCCGCCGCGTGACGATCCCGAGCTATCGTCTCAAGGTCGGCGACGTAGTCGAGGTGAAGGAGAAGTCCCGCGACCTCGCGCTGGTGCTGGAGGCGCAAAGCCTGACCGAGCGCGACGTGCCCGATTACATCGATGTCGACGGCTCCAAAATGACCGCCAAGCTTTCCCGCGTGCCGGCTTATTCCGATGTGCCCTACCCGGTGCAGATGGAACCGCACCTGGTGGTCGAATATTACTCGCGCTGAGCGGCCTGTTCGGCAAGACCGGCCGATCGCATAGAACATAAAAAATCCCCCGCTTACGGCGGGGGATTTTTCGTCTCAGAAATGCGTCAACCGCTCAGGCGGTCTGGCGGCCGGCGACGCCTTTGTCTTGCAGCGCCTGCTGCAACTCGCCGGCCTGGAACATCTCGCGAATGATGTCGCAGCCGCCGACGAACTCGCCCTTGACGTAAAGCTGCGGAATGGTCGGCCAGTTGGAATAGGCCTTGATGCCGTTCCGGATCTCGTCGGATTCTAGCACGTTGACGCCCTTATAGGCGACGCCGAGATGGTCGAGGATCTGCACCACCTGGCCGGAAAATCCGCACATCGGAAACTGCGGGGTGCCCTTCATGAACAGCACCACGTCATTGGCCTTCACTTCGTTGTCGATGAATTGCTCGATACCCATGGATTCCCGTCCTGTTGAGCGGCGTCTCAGCCGGCAGGCCGCTTCGCTAGCGATATATGTAGCGCAGAATGCCGTGTCACCCCAAATGAAATGGCCGTGAATCAGGCCGTTTTCGGGACGTAAAACGTGCCTTCCACCTCGACAATATCGTCCTGATTGAGGCGGGCGACCTCCACAATGGTGCGCGGCGGATAGGGCCCAAGGCCCCAGAATTCCTCCTGAATCTTGTTTACCAGCGGGCGCAGGCGGGCCATGTCGGTGACAAAGACGACGGTGCGCACGCACGATGCGAGGCTGGCGCCTTCCAACTCCGCGATCGTCTTCATGTTCGTATAAGCCTGCCGAACACGCGCTTCCTCGGGCCCGACGATGGTGTTCGTCGCCGGATCGATGCCGCGCATGCCGGCCACGAAGACGAAATCGCCGGCGCGCGCCCCCAGGCTCCAGGTTCCAGTCGGCTTGATGGCGCCCGCAGGCGCAAGCGTCTTGACGTCCGCCATTATTTTCGCCCGCGCATGATCTTTTCCGAAAACCGGTGCCCATCCCCGATCGGGGTCGAGGACATGCTTTTCGGGATCATGCGCCCTCGGGCGTGCCGGTCTGCAAAGCGAGCGCGTGCAGCACGCCGCCCATCTGGCCTTTCAGCGCCTCGTAGACCAGCTGGTGCTGCTGCACCCGCGACTTGCCCTTGAACGAGGCGGATATCACCGTGGCGGCGTAATGGTCGCCGTCGCCGGCCAGATCTCGGATGGTCACATGCGCGTCCGGGATGCGCGCCTTGATCAGGCGCTCAATCTCGCCGGCGTCCATGGGCATGGCGGCACTCCTCACGGCCCGGGCCGCCGTGGGTGGGCGGCTCCGGCAGCATCGTAGGTGCTATTTGCGCCCAAATTTTTACGAATGACAATAAGCGAATGGTCGCTGTCGCTGTTTTCTGCAAAACGCGGCCGACAGATCGCCCCGCAGAGGCACCGCACGGCCGTGACCGGTCAATCCGGCTCACTTCCAAAAACAGACATTTGCCGGGTGGGCTCGGACGCCCGCTTTGAGCTACTAGCGGACGTGTCCATTGACGTGACGCTTCGGCGGCTTCGTCATCCCATCCGTCATTGCTTCGAGCTTCGGCGCCAAGGTTTTTACGGTGTCGGTGAGCCGGGCTATACGGCTTTGAGCGTCCGGCCGCACGAGTGTGAGAGTCGAATTTTTTGCGCCGTCAGAAGGAGCATAGTCCATTTGGAAGAGATAAATCGGTTCGCCACCCTGCTTGAGCGCAACCTCGACGATGCCGTGCGCCATGAAGCGTCGGAGCTCCTCGAATGAGGCGAGCTTGTCGATGAGAGGGGCTACTCCGCCAGCGTGTACGCGCAAAGGGCCAACTTCGGTCATCAGCTTGCGAAGCCGTTCGAGCTTTTTACCCATGAGATGGGGAAACGCTGGCTTTAACGCCTTGTATTCGGGCAGAGCGGCGGCGTGGATGAGGACTCCATTAACGGCGTGTTCGGCCTGTGCGAAAAGGTCGATCACTTCGCCTCGCAGCATCTGAGCCGCGCGTTGCGCCTTGTCATATCCACTCTTCTGTAAAGGCTGCACATCACCTCCCAATCGGGCTGGAAACGAATGCTTACCAACAGCAGCATAGTTTTTGCTGGTGAAGGATTGGTTGTTTGCGTTGGGCCGCCAACCGGTCGTCAGTTAATATTCAGTACCGGCAGAGACTAAAATTCGACTGAGTCATCGAAGCGCATTGCCAATTATCTTGGCCGCGGCCGCGCCTATGCGCCGCCAGCCATATAGCGCGGCAGCCAGGTTTCGAAACGCTCGGTCAGCGCCTTCACCGCCAACGGCCGCTCGCCGGGCAACGCCAGCGCCGCGCCGCCGGTGACGCCGATGGAAGCGGCCAGCACGCCCGCTTCTTGCGCGCGCGCGAGCACGGCCTGCGCTTGCGCGGCCGGCACGGTGACGAGATAGCGCGCCTGGTCTTCGCCGAACCAATAGGCATGCGCCGGAATATCGGCTGGCGCCTCGCTCAATACGGCGCCGATGCCGGAGGCCATCGCCATTTCGGCGAGCGCCACTGCCAATCCGCCGTCGGAAAGATCGTGCGCCGCGGTGGCCGTGCCGTCGCCGATGAGCGCGCGCACGAAATCGCCGTTCTCGCGCTCCTCGATGAGATCGACCGGCGGCGGCGCGCCCTCCTCGCGTCCGTTAATCTCGCGCAGATACATGGACTGGCCGAGCCAGCCGATGGTTTCGCCGACAAGCAAGATCGCCTCGCCCTCGCGCTTGAAAGCAAGCGTCGCGGATTTGCTGAAGTCGTCGATGAGGCCGACGCCGCCGATCGAGGGCGTCGGCAGGATGGCGCGGCCCATCTCCTCGCCGGGGAATTTGGTCTCGTTGTAGAGCGAGACGTTGCCGGACACGACCGGGAAGTCGAGCGCCTTGCAGGCTTCGCCGATGCCGCGCACGCAGCCGACGAACTGGCCCATGATCTCCGGCCGCTCCGGATTGCCGAAATTGAGATTGTCGGTGATGGCGAGCGGGGTGGCGCCCACCGCGGTGAGATTGCGCCAGCATTCGGCCACCGCCTGCTTGCCGCCTTCGAACGGATCGGCCTCGCAATAACGCGGCGTTACGTCGGTAGTGAGCGCGAGACCCTTGGGCCCGTCTTCCACGCGCACCACCGCGGCATCGCCGCCCGGCCGCTGCACCGTATTGCCGAGAATGATGTGGTCGTATTGCTCCCAGACCCAGCGCTTGGAGCACAGATCGGGCGTTCCAATCAGCGTCTCCAGCGCGCCGGCGATGTTCTCCGGCGCCGGCACTGAGCCTGCATCGACCACCGCCGGCTTCTCCATCTGCACGAAGGGCCGGTGATAGACCGGCGCCTCGCTGCCGAGCTCCTTGATCGGCAGGTCGGCCATGGTCTCGCCCTGATGGCGCACGATGAAGCGCTTTGAATCGGTGGTCTCGCCCACCACCGCGAAGTCGAGGCCCCATTTGCGGAACACGGCTTCGGCTTCCTTTTCCTTTTCGGGCTTGAGCACCATGAGCATGCGCTCCTGGCTCTCCGACAGCATCATCTCGTAGGCGCTCATGCCCTCTTCGCGGCACGGCACCTTGTCGAGATCGAGCGTCACGCCGAGGTCGCCCTTGGCGCCCATTTCCGTCGACGACGAGGTGAGGCCGGCGGCGCCCATGTCCTGAATGGCGATGACGCAGCCCTTGGCCATGATCTCCAGGCAGGCTTCCAGCAACAGCTTCTCGGAGAACGGATCGCCCACCTGCACGGTCGGGCGCTTTTCTTCCGAATCCTCGCCGAACTCGGCGGAAGCCATCGAGGCGCCGTGGATGCCGTCGCGGCCGGTCTTGGAGCCGAGATAGACGATCGGCATATGAACGCCGGAGGCGGCCGAATAAAAAATCTTGTCTTTCTCCGCGATGCCGACCGCCATGGCGTTGACCAGGCAGTTGCCGTCATAACGGGCGTGGAAGCGCACCGAGCCGCCGACAGTCGGCACCCCAAACGAATTGCCGTAGCCGCCGATGCCGGCGACCACGCCGGACACCAGATGGCGCGTCTTGGGGTGCCCCGGATCGCCGAACGAGAGCGCGTTGAGGCAGGCGACCGGGCGCGCGCCCATGGTGAAGACGTCGCGCAGGATTCCGCCGACGCCGGTGGCGGCGCCCTGATAGGGCTCGATGTAGCTCGGGTGGTTGTGGCTCTCCATCTTGAACACGCAAGCAAGCCCATCGCCGATGTCGATGACGCCGGCATTCTCGCCCGGGCCCTGGATCACGTGCGGGCCCGTGGTCGGCAGCGTGCGCAGATGAACCTTCGATGACTTGTAGGAGCAGTGCTCGTTCCACATGGCCGAGAAGATGCCGAGCTCGGTCAGCGTCGGTTCGCGGCCGATCAGCTCGAGGATGCGGCTGTACTCGTCGGCCTTGAGGCCGTGCTCGGCGATCAATTCCGGGGTGATGGGGGTCTCGTTGGGGATCACGCTATTCACGCCGCCCGTTCCAGCGCCTCCGCGAGACCCGCGAACAGCCCGCGCCCATCGGTCGAACCGACGGCCGCTTCCACGTGGTTTTCCGGATGCGGCATCATGCCGAGCACATTGCCCTTGTCGCTGACGATGCCGGCGATGGCGTTGATGGCCCCGTTGTGGTTCCAGTTCGGGTCGATCATGCCGTCGGGCGATGAGTAGCGGAAAATCACCCGCCCCTCGCCCTCCAGCTTGGCGATAGTCTCGCCGTCGGCGATGTAATTGCCCTCGCCGTGCGCGACCGGCACGCGGATCACCTGGCCGGCATTGTAGCCGCGCGTAAACGGCGTGTCGGAGCGTTCGACCCGCAGGTAAACCTCGCGGCAGATGAAGCGCAGATTCTCATTGCGCATCAGCACGCCCGGCAACAGCCCGGCCTCGCATAGAATCTGGAAGCCGTTGCAGACGCCGAGCACCAGGCCGCCCTTGCTGGCGAATTCGCGCACCGCCGCCATGATGGGCGAACGCGCCGCGATCGCCCCGCAGCGCAGGTAATCGCCGTAGGAAAAGCCGCCCGGGACCACCACCAGGTCGCAACCGGCGGGAAGCTTGGTCTCGGTGTGCCAGACCATGGCCGGTTCGGCGCCGGAAATAATCTTGAGCGTGCGCGCCATGTCGCGCTCGCGATTGATGCCGGGAAAGACAAGGACGGCGGATTTCATCCCAGCACGTCCACCCGGTAGTTCTCGATCACGGTATTGGCGAGCAGCTTGTCGGCGGCCTGCTTGAGCAGGGCTTCGGCCTTGGCCGGATCGGCGCCTTCCAGCTCGATGTCGAACACCTTGCCCTGACGCACCGCGGTTACGCCTTCGACCCCGAGCGAGCGCAGCGCGCCTTCGATCGCTTTGCCTTGCGGATCGAGAATGCCGGACTTCAATGTGACAGTGACGCGGGCTTTCATCTTTGGCCGCTTATGACATGAGTTGCGGACAGCGGAAGTGTCCCGCCGCACACACGGCTAAGGTAAAGACGCCGATGCCCGGCACAAGGCCGGGCACCGGTTATTCACGGCCAAAATGGCCGAAGCGGGCAAATTTGCCTAGCCTTTCACCAGCACCGGGCCGGCCCCGCGCGGAGGCTCGCCTTCGTTCATGATGCCGAGGCGCTTGGCGACTTCGGTATAGGCCTCCACCAGCCCGCCGAGATCGCGGCGGAAGCGGTCCTTGTCGAGCTTCTCGCTCGACTTGATGTCCCACAGCCGGCAGGAGTCGGGGCTGATCTCGTCGGCGACGACGATGCGCATGACGTCGTTCTCCCACAGCCGGCCGCATTCCATCTTGAAGTCGACGAGGCGGATGCCGACGCCGAGGAACAGGCCGGACAGGAAGTCGTTGACGCGGATGGCCAGCGCCATGATGTCGTCGATCTCCTGCGGGCTCGCCCAGCCGAAGGCGGTGATGTGCTCTTCCGACACCATGGGATCGTTGAGCGCGTCGTTCTTGTAATAAAACTCGATGATCGAGCGCGGCAGCTGGGTGCCTTCCTCGATGCCGAGGCGCTGCGCCAGCGAGCCTGCGGCGACGTTACGCACCACCACTTCGAGCGGAATGATCTCCACCTCGCGGATCAACTGCTCGCGCATGTTGAGGCGGCGAATGAAGTGCGTGGGAACCCCGATATCGTTGAGGTGTTGGAAGACGTATTCGGAGATCCGGTTGTTGAGGACGCCCTTGCCTTCGATCACCTCGTGCTTCTTGGCGTTGAAGGCGGTCGCGTCATCCTTGAAATGCTGGATCAACGTTCCCGGCTCCGGACCCTCATAGAGGACCTTCGCCTTGCCTTCATAGATGCGGCGACGGCGGCTCATGGGCGTGTACCGTGGTTTGTGAAAGTCCATCAGATTTGCCGTGGCTCCTGTTCGATGACGTCCTAAAGATCCGCGGCGGCGGGACCGAAAACGTCGCGGCGCGACGCGATAACGCTTCCGGACACAGACGCCAACCTAGCCGATCGGTTGGGGCAGCACAATCGAGGTATAGTGTCGTTTTCCACTTCGCAATTCCGCCGCAAACCGAAGGCTGGATGTTGCCTTGACGCTTGGCTGGCGATATGCAAGCGCAAGCGGCCTATGTGTGCAAGCGGCCGGCCGGCCGCAAGTGGTGATTCGAAACAACGAGGGCGGGTATGGCGACGAGTTTCGACAAGCGCGAAGAAGGATTCGAGAAGAAATTCGCGCACGACGAGGAGTTGCGCTTCAAGGCATTGGCCCGCCGCAACAAACTGTTAGGCCTGTGGGCCGCGGGCCTGCTCGGCAAGAGCGGGCCGGACGCGGACGCTTACGCCAAGGAGGTCGTGATCGCCGACCTCGAAGAACACGGCGACGAAGATGTCATGCGCAAGCTTAAGGCCGACCTCGAGGGCAAGGCCAGCGAGCAGCAGATTCGCGCGCAGATGATCCAGCTGCTGGAACAGGCGGTCGCGCAGGTCCAGAAGAGCGGCTGAGGTGGCCGCCTTCTCCCTCGCCGGACGCTTGCGCGCCGGCGAAACCGTTTTTTCCGCCTGGTGCACGCTGGCCTCGCCGCTGGCGGCCGAGACGGTCGCGCGCGAAGGCTTCGCCGCGGTTGTACTCGATGTCCAGCACGGACTATGGGACACCGCCGAATTGATCGCCGGCATCGGCGCGTTGCATCACGCGCGCGCGGCGCCGGTGGTGCGCATCCCCCTCAACGATTTCGCGCTCGTTTCCCGCGCGCTCGACTTCGGCGCCGAGGCTATCATCGCGCCGATGATCAACAGCGCGGGTGACGCGCGCCGCTTCGCGGGCGTCGCCAAGTTTCCGCCGCTCGGTGAACGCAGCTGGGGCCCGCAGCGCGCCTTGGCGCTGCAAGGCCACAGCGGCGGCGTCGATTATCTGCGCGAGGCCAACGAACAAACCTTGACGCTGGCGATGATCGAGACGCCGGCGGCGCTTAACGTCGTCGACGATATCGCCGCCACCGACGGCATCGACGCATTGTTCGTCGGGCCCTACGACCTTTCAACTTCGCTGTCAGCCGGCAGCGCACAGGACGTGACCGCGCCGGAGGTCGAAGGCGCCATCGACCGCATCTGCCAGGCCGCGCAGAAGGCCGGCAAGATTCCCGGCATCTATTGCCGCGACGCCACGCGCGCGCTGGCGATGGCCAAGCGCGGCTTCAAATTCATCACCATCGGCAGCGATCTCGGAATCGTGCGCGAGGGCGCGGCGGAGATTTTGAAGGCGTTGAAATAGTTAAGGCGCGTAGCCTTACGGCGCGCGGCGCGCCGTGACCGCTTTCGCCCGAAAGGCAGACATTTGTTGTACAAAAACGATGTCCGTCACGTGCCACTTGCGGAAGTGAAGCGAGCGTTCTACTTGCCATATCAAGTCGGGCGACGAGGTGTGAAACCGGTGACCACGTATCGGCTGCACTACTTCCCAGAATCCGGCAACAGCTACAAGTTGGCGCTGATGCTCACGCTCTGTGGTCAGACGGTCGAGCTGATCTGGACGGATTTCGGAGGGGGCATCACCCGCACGCCCGAATGGCGAGCAACCGTCAACGAAATGGGCGAAATTCCCGTTTTGGAGGTGGATGGCGAGCGTCTCACTCAAACCGCGCCGATACTATTGCAGCTTGCCGAGCAGTATGGGCGATACCGAGGCGAGACCGCAAAAGAGGGGTTCGACGTGCTGCGCTGGTTGTTCTGGGACAATCACAAGCTCACCGGATATATGGCGACTTACCGCTACAATCGGACTTTCACGCCAAATCCCGATCCCAATGTACTCGCGTTTTACCGCAAACGCATCGACGACTACCTATCGATTCTTGATCGGCATCTGCAGGACAAAGCATTTGCCATTGGGGCCCGCCCAACCGTGGCAGATTTTTCGATGATGGCTTACCTGTCATTTCCGAATGACGAGACGGGGTATGACTTCGCGGTCAGCCATCCCGCCGTTCACGCATGGCTCGGTCGACTTGCGGAAATCCCAGGATGGCGCTCTCCCTATGATATGTTGCCGGGCAAGCGCCTGACGCACTATGCGTGACGGCTGCCTAGGATCCCGATAAGGCGCCGACCTTGTTCGAGGGCACGTCCGCAATTCCTCAGCAAGAGACGCACACGAATTGACCGCCGGCAATTCCTCCTCTGTTCGCGTCGGCTTGAGATGCTGCGCGGCAACGTCGTGCGCTTCGGGTCAAAAGTAAACGAAAATCATATATCCAATACAAGTCCGCTTTATCCCCAAAAAGCTGACTTTGGGCGCCGTATCTATGACGGCCATGGCTGACCAATTGCCAATCTGTATCCTAGCGGATCGCGTTAGCCAATTGATCTAACGCGGCGGCTGGATCCCGCTCGAGCTCATCTGCCTTCACCATGATGACGCGGTAATTGCGCTCTTCCAAATACCCACGTTTCTCGGCGCGGCCGCCCTGCGCCTCAGCGTTTTCCTGCGCCGGCACCAGGTCGATCACGCATTTGAGCGGGAACGAGACAAAATCGGTGATGTGCGGGCCGACCGGCACCTGGCGCTTGAAGCCGCGGCCGGCAAAGCGGCGGTCGTTGGTGAGCGCCCGCCACAACAGGCGCTCGGCCTCGGTCGGATTCCGGCGCAGCAGCCGCGCCAGCCCGCGCGCCGGGCTGCGTCCCTGCCGCCCGCCGCTGTTCTGCTCGGCGATCAAGGCGCGCAGGCGCGTGGCTTCGTCGGCATCGAGCACGCCGCCGCGCGCCGGCCCTTTTCGCCCTTGCGCGATCGCCATGAACACGCCGTGCAGCGTGCGCATATCCTGCTGCGAGGGCATCATGCGCGTGAAGATGTTGCGCAAGTTGATGCGCATGGTGGCGCGTTTTTCTTCCGGGCGGAAGAACTCGACCTTTTCCAATTCGCGCTCCAGGTCCGCAAAGAAGGCGTCGAGTTGCTGCTTGGCGGCCGGCGGCGATTTCGCAGGCTGGGTGAAGGGCAATTCGCCGCCGCTCGCCACCTTGAACCACTCGTAGGCGACCACCGCCACCGCCTGCGCCAGATTAAGCGAGGCAAAGGCCGGATTGACCGGCAACGTGACTATACAGTCGGCGAGCGCGACCTCGTGGTTTTCCAGCCCGATGCGCTCGCGCCCGAACAGAATGGCGACCTGTTCACCGGCGGCCACGCGCGGCGCCACCTCGGCGGCGGCGTCATTGGCGCCGATCACCGGCTTGGCCTGGTCGTGGCCGCGCGCGGTGGTGGCGAGCACGAACGAACAGTCGGCGATGGCGTCGGCGAGGCTGTCATAGAGCACGGCGGCATCGAGCACACGGTCGGCGCCCGAGGCCATCATGCGCGCCTTCTCGTTCGGCCAGCCTTGCCGCGGTTTCACCAGCCGCAAGCGCGAAAGGCCGAAATTGGCCATGGCGCGGGCGGCGGCGCCGATATTCTCGCCGAGCTGGGGCTCAACCAGCACCACGATCGGCGCCGGCGTCGTAATCCAGCGCTTGGTCTTGTCGGTGCCGGCGCCCGGCATGGACTGCTCCTCAAGGACCGCGCGGGTCCCGCAGGCGCAGCCCCTGCCCAAGCCAACGGGGTCCGTCAAGCCGCGCCGCTCCACCCGGCGGCTGCACCGGCATTGTGCAAGGGTCCCCGACCCGCCGCCGCATGCGGCGCAACCCATGCGCTCTTGCACGTTTCCGCATATGCGCCAGCCGCATTTCGGCCCGCCGGCGGTTATCTCGCACCTGCTAACAAGGCTTTCACCGGCGGAGTGCGGATGCTATAGGGCACGCGCCGAACGCCCCGTCAGTCGAAATCCCGGTTGGCGGTGTCCCGCCGAGAACAATTCATTTGAGGGCCCGAGGGAGAAGCCATTCCCCCGCGCCCATCAATGTTCAGTTTCTGGTCGGCCCAAACAAGCACGGCGACCTGAGGTGTAAGCATGCCAGATCTCGAAATCGTGTGGACCAAGGTCGACGAAGCCCCGGCGCTCGCGACCTATTCCCTGCTGCCGATCGTCGAAGCCTTCGTGGGCGCGGCAGGTGTGTCCGTGAAGCTGAAGGACATCTCGCTGGCAGGCCGCATCCTCGCCAATTTCCCCGAGAAGCTCACCCCTGCGCAACGCATCAACGACGAACTCACCGAGCTCGGCGCGCTCACGCTGCGGCCCGAGGCCAACATCATCAAGCTGCCCAACATCTCCGCCTCGATCCCGCAGCTCAAGGCCGCGATCAAGGAACTGCAAAGCAAGGGCTACGACGTTCCGGACTATCCGGACGACGCTAAGACGGATGCCGAGAAGGACATCAAGGCCCGCTACGGTAAGGTGTTCGGCAGCGTCGTGAATCCTATCCTGCGCGAGGGCAATTCCGATCGCCGCGCGGCCGCCGCCGTCAAGCAATACGCCCGCAACAATCCGCACAAGATGGGCGCTTGGAGCAAGGACTCCAAAACGCATGTGTCGTACATGTCGAGCGGCGACTACTACGGCTCGGAAGTCGCCACCACCGTCGCGTCGCCGACCAATGCCTGCATCGAGCTGGTCGGCGCGGACGGCAAGGTCACGGTGCTGAAGGCGAAGACCGCACTCGACGCCGGCGAGATCATCGACGCCTCCGTCATGAACGCCAAGGCGCTGCGCAAGTTCTTCGCCGAGCAGATCGAGGACGCCAAGAAGCTGGGCGTGCTGTTCTCGCTGCACGTCAAGGCGACCATGATGAAGATCGCCGACCCCATCGTGTTCGGCCATGTCGTATCCGTCTTCTTCTCCGATGTCGTCGAGAAGCATGCCGCCACGCTGAAAAAGCTCGGCGTCAATCTCAACAACGGCTTCGGCGATCTGCTGACCAAGATCGAGACGCTGCCGGAGGCCGAGAAAAAAGCGATCAAGGACGATATCGCGGCCGAATACGCGAAGCGCCCGGCGCTCGCCATGGTGAATTCCGACAAGGGCATTACCGGCCTGCATGTGCCCAGCGACTTCATCATCGACGCTTCGATTCCGGCGATGATCCGCGAAGGCGGCAAAATGTGGGGCCCGGACGGTCAACTGCACGACACCAAGGCCGTCGTCCCGGATCGCGCCTACGCGCGGCTGTTCCAGACCGCAATCGAGGACTGCAAGGCCAACGGCGCGTTCGATCCCAAGACCATGGGCTCCGTTGCGAACGTGGGGTTGATGGCGCAGAAAGCCGAGGAATACGGCTCGCACGACAAGACGTTCGAGGTTCCCGCGGGCGGCGCGGTCCGCGTCGTCGCCGAGGACGGCAAGGTACTGCTGGAACGTCCGGTCGAAACCGGCGACATCTTCCGAATGTGCGAGCTCAAGGACGCGGCCGTGCGGGACTGGGTCAAGCTCGGTGTCCGCCGCGCGCGCCTCACCAACACGCCTGCGGTGTTCTGGCTCGACAAGAATCGCGCGCACGACGCCCAGCTCATCGCCAAGGTCGAGACGTACTTGAAAGATCACGACACCAAGGGGCTCGACATCCGCATTCTGGCCCCGGTCGACGCGATGAAGTTTTCGCTCGAACGCATTCGCAAGGGGCAGGACACGATTTCCGTCACCGGCAACATTCTGCGCGATTACCTGACCGACCTGTTCCCGATCATGGAGCTCGGCACCTCGTCCAAGATGCTGTCAATCGTTCCGCTGTTAGCGGGCGGCGGTCTTTTCGAGACCGGCGCCGGCGGCTCGGCGCCCAAGCACGTGCAGCAGTTCCAGGAAGAGGGCTATCTGCGCTGGGATTCGCTCGGCGAGTTCCTCGCCCTCGGCGCCTCGCTCGAACATCTGGCGCAGACCTACAAGAACGCCAAGGCGCAGGTTCTCGCCGAGACGCTCGACACGGCCATCGCAAAGTTCCTCGAGTTCAACCGCAATCCCGCGCGCAAAGTCGGCCAGATCGACAATCGCGGCAGCCACTTCTACCTCGCCCTCTACTGGGCTGAGGCGCTGGCCGCGCAAACCAAGGACGCGGCGCTGCAAGCCCGCTTCAAACCGCTGGCCGAGACGCTCGCCAAGAACGAGGACAAAATCAATGCCGAGTTGATCGGCGCGCAAGGCAAGCCGGTCGACATCGGCGGTTACTACCTGCCCGATCCTGCCAAGGCATCGGCCGCGATGCGGCCGAGCCCCACGTTGAATGCCGCGATCGCCGCGCTCTGACGCTTAAGCCCGGCAGCGGCGGACGCCTCCGAGGCCATGCGTGGACGAAAATTTGAAGAAGGCGATGGTTGATCGCTCCCCTTTCGGGGAGGGATCAAGGAACGCTACTTCTCCGCCGGCTTCTTGACCTCTTCCGCCACGATGTCGCCCTTGGGGCTGACCACCTCGCGGCCGACGCGCTTGTCCACCACCTCCTTGATGCGCTTGGCAACGCGCGGGTCGCGCTGCATCAGCGCGCGCAAATGCTGGGCGTCGAGCACCAGCAGGTTGGTGCGGGTCAGCGCCACGGCGGTGGCCGAGCGGCGCGCGCGCCGCAACACCGCCACCTCGCCGAAGAACTGGCCGACCCCGAGGCGCAGCCGCTCCTTTTTGAGCGCCACCTCGACCTCGCCGGCGGCGATGAAATACATCGAATGCGCCGGGTCGCCCGCACGCACGACGACCTCGCCCGCTTCCGCCACCTCAGCGCGCAGCAATTCCATGATGTCGGAGATGGCGCCGGCATCGAGTTCGGCAAACAGCGGCACGCGCGCGATCATGCCCCAGGTAATGATGAAGTTGCGGCGGTGGATCTGGTCGGCAAACGCCGTGGCGATGATGCCGACCGGCAACGCGATGACGACGAGGCCGAACGCGATGGTGCCGCTGGCAATCAGCTTGCCGAGCGCGGTCACCGGCACCACGTCGCCATAGCCGATGGTTCCCAGCGTCACGATCGCCCACCATAGCGCTTTCGGAATGGTGCCGAGTTTGTCCGGTTGCACGCCGCCCTCCGCCAGATGCATCAGGGTGGCGGCGACCAGCGCGATGCCGAGCGTGATCACCAGGCAGCCGAACAGCGCGCGGCGCTCGCGGTAGAGCACGTCGAGCAACGAGCGCATGGCCGGCGAATAGCGCGTGATCTTGAAGAAGCGCACGATGCGGAACACCAGCACGACACGAAAGTCGGCCGGCAGCACCAGCGCCAACCAGAACGGCAGCACCGCGATCAGGTCGACCAGGCCGGCGGGACTGAGCGCGTATTTCAGCCGCGCGCGCGCCGCCTGCAGGTGCCGGTGCGGCCCATGCTCGGCCGCGGCCCACAGGCGGAGGGCGTATTCGGCCGAGAATACGATGAGCGAGAAGATCTCGATTGTGTCGAAGGCGAGCGCATAGCGAATGTCGACCGACGGTATCGATTGCAGCACCACCGCGACCAGGTTGACGAGGATGAGCGCGACCAGCGCCCGGTCGACCCAGAGGCTCATGGCGTCGCCCACCGGCCCCTGCTCGAGCAGCAGATAGACGCGCCGGCGCAGCTCCTTGATTTGGTCGCGTGCCATGCGATGGGCACTCCGCTGGAATCGCTTAAATACTACTACAGCCCGCTGGCTTGGCCGATTTTGCGGTCGATCAAGTGGCGAAGGCGTCACCACAACACCGTTACCGCCGTCTAGTTTGAATAGGGGCGCCGCCAAGGCCTGAAATACAGCCCGCTCGGCTGACTGTTCTCAGTCACAGGCGGGGGTTGGGCTCGGCCGATACCCGCTAAAGGGCCTCGACTGCTCTGCGCGCCGTTGCCAGTTTCGGGCGTAGGCTCGAGCGATCGCCCGATTGTTCACGACTATAAGGACGTTCTCTGCGTTCTTGTTCTGCGCGGCTTTCGTAAAATTGAAGCTGCCGGTGATCGTGTCGCGGCGATCCAGAACGATGACCTTGTTGTGCGCTGTCGAGACATTGTCGTCGATCAAAGGATCGATACCATGGTCGCTCAAGAAGGTCGCGGCCGTCTTGGGCTTCTGCTCATTGACCTTGTCGAGCAGGACCTTGACGGCGACGCCGCGCTGTTTCGCCCGCACCAGTGCCTTCATGATTGACGGGCTCGTGAACAGATAGGCCTGCATCAGCAATTCCGACCTGGCCCGGTCGATCGCGCGGACGATTTCGGCGGTGCAATTTTCCCCAGGCGTGAAGCAGACGCGTGGCTCACTGGCGACAGAATTGCCCACGCAACCGACCAGGAGCAAAGCAGCGCCGAGCGCCGCTCTCGCGACGGTCAGCCGCGGCGCCGGCGACGTCAATAATCGAATCCAGCGTGTCATTGTCGCGCATCCCTTTTGGCAGCCAATGTGGTTGTCGCCACCGGCTCCGTTGCTTGCGTATTCATACAATGCCTTGCGGCCGCCGGTTTGCGCCCGGTCAAATGGCGCGCTCGCCGCCTGCGGCCCCATCAGCGAGCCGGCCCAGCTCGGCGGCGCGCATATCGGCCACGCGCTGGGAGATCGCCTCCTCGGGCAGATCGAGCCTTTCGAGCAGGCGCGCGGCAAGTTGCAGGCTCGCCTCCACGGTTTCCGGTATCACGTTAACGGCGCCGAGCGCGATCAGCCGTTCGGCGTGCTCGGGATCGGAGGCGCGCGCGAGCACGACCGCGCGCGGATTGATCTGCTTTGCGGCGGCGACCATGCGCTCGGCCGCGCGCGCGTTATTGATGGTGACCACAAACGCGCATGCCCGCCGCGCCCCGACGCGGTCGAGCAGCTCCGAGCGCCCGGCATCGCCAAAATAGACCATCTTGCGGTCGAGCCGCATGCGGGCGATCAGTTCGCCATCGGTATCGAGGGCGATATAAGGCACATTTTCAGCTTCGAGCGCGCGCGCGATAAGCCGGCCAACCCGGCCGAACCCACCAATGACGACGTGATTGTCGAACTCGGCCAGCTCCGGCCCCGGCGCGTGCTTGCCGTGGTCGATGGCGTCGAGCCGCAGCGCGATCGCACGCGCCGCGATCGCCGCCAGCGGGGTCAGCAGCATGCTCAGGCCCACCACCGCGACCGCGTCGCCGGCCAAGCGCGGCGGCAGCAGGTTGCCGGCCTGCGCCACCCCGATCACCACGAAGCCGAATTCGCCGGCCTGCGCCAGCAGCAGCGCCACTTCGGCGGCGACCGACCTCGGCACGCCGAAGCTGCGGGCGGCGCCGAACAGGATCGCCGCCTTGACGCTCATCAGCAGCACGACCGCGAGCAGGATCCAGCCGAGATCGCCGGCGATGGCGACGATATCGACATTGGTGCCGACGCTGATGAAGAAGATGCCGAGCAGCAATCCCTTGAACGGCTCGAGATCGACCTCGATGTGATGGCGCACCTCGCTGTCGCTGAGAAGCAGGCCGGCGAGGAAGGCGCCGAGCGCCACCGACATGCCGGCCAGGCCGGTCGCCACCGCGAACACCACCAGGATCAGCAAGGTGATCGCCATGATGAGGTCGCGGCTGCCGGTGCGCACGGCCGAGCGCAACAGCGGGCGCACGACGAAGCGGCCGACCAGCATGATCCCGATCACGGCGACGAGAGCGCCAACGAACGGCTCGATCAGCGTGGCGATGCTGCCCTTTTCGCCGCCGGCCAGGATGCCGACCACGATCAGGATCGGCACCACCATGAGATCCTGGAACAGCAGCACCGACAGCGCGATGCGCCCGACCAGATTGGCGCTGCGATGCTGCTCGATCAGGAGCTGCATCACGATCGCGGTCGAGGACAGCGCCAGACAGAGGCCGAGCACGATGCCGGCCGGCGACGACGCGCCGGACAGGCGCACGCCGGCGCCGATGGCGAAGGTGGTGAGCAGAACCTGCGCTACGCCGACGCCGAGAACGTAGCGCTTGAGCTGCCAAAGCCGCTGCAATGACAGCTCGAGGCCGAGCAGAAACAACAAGGTGACGATGCCGAACTCGGCCAGTACCGCGACGCTGGCGGGATCGTCGAAGGTGACGTAGCGCAGCCATGGATAAGCGGTATCGAGGCGGCCCAACCCGTGCGGGCCCAGCACCACCCCGGCGATCAGAAAGCCGAGCACGGTGCCGATGCGCGCGCGATGAAACAGCGGCACAATGACACCGGCGACGACCAGGAAGATGATGAGGCCCTTCAGGCCTTCGGCGTGCAGCACAATTGGCGCACCTCCGGCGGTTGGCGTTTACGTCATGCGCCTACGGCGCACTCCGCTCACCTCTCCCCCTCAGGGGAGAGGGAAAGAGAGCTTGCGGCACGCTGCCTAATTCTAATTGATTCTGATCAACTGCCGCCGAGCGCCGCCTCGATCGCCTTGAGCGCGGCGTCGGCCTTGGACCCGTCGGGCCCACCGGCCTGGGCCATGTCGGGCCGGCCGCCGCCGCCCTTGCCGCCGAGCACTTCCGCGCCCTTCTTCACCAGATCGACGGCATTGAAACGCTTAGTGAGATCGCTCGTTACTCCTACGACCAGCGCCGCCTTGCCGTCTGTCGTGGCGTTCGCAATCGCGACAACACCCGACTTCACTTTGAGTTTTCCTTCGTCAACCATGGCTTTCAGGTCGTTATTTGGAAGCCCGGTGACTGATAGTTGGAAAAACGCTGTGCCGTTTACAGTCTTGATGTTGGTCACTTGCTCACCAGACGTTGTTCCGCCGCCGCCCATGGCCAATTTCTTGCGCGCATCCGTCAGTTCGCGCTCGAGCTTCTTGCGCTCGTCGAGCAGGGCGGAAAGACGCGCCGGCATATCTTCCAGTGGAACTTTAAGCTCCGCAGCCGCCACTTTAGCGACTTGAACCTGTTTCTCAGCCGCCTTGCGCGCGGCCTTGCCGGTCAGCGCCTCCAGGCGGCGGACACCGGCCGCGACGCCCGAGTCCGACAAGCCGCTGATCAAGCCGATATCGCCGGTGCGCGTCACATGGGTGCCGCCGCACAATTCAACCGACCAGCCGAGCGTGTTGCCGGAGCCCTCCCCCATGGCCACCACGCGCACCTCGTCGCCGTATTTCTCGCCGAACAGCGCGCGCGCCCCGGAGGCGCGGGCATCGTCGAGCGCCATTTGGCGCGTGGTCACCGGCGCATTCTGCAAAACGATGTCGTTGGCGATGTCTTCCACGCGCTCGATCTCGGCCAGCGTCATCGGCTTGGGATGGGAGAAGTCGAAGCGCAGCCGGTCGGGCGCCACCAGCGAACCTTTTTGCGCCACGTGATCGCCCAGCACCTGGCGCAGCGCCTCGTGCAGCAAATGCGTGGCGGAATGGTTCTGCCTGATGGCGGAGCGGCGCGCGTGATCGACTTCCAGCAGCAGCGGATCGCCGACGCGCACCGTGCCTTTGCGCACCGTGACGAAATGCGCGAACAGGTCGCCGGCTTTTTTCTGGGTGTCGGTGACCGCAAGGCTTAACCCCTCGCGGCGCATCTCGCCCTCGTCGCCGACCTGGCCGCCGCTCTCGCCATAGAACGGCGTCTGGTTGACCAGCACCGCGCCGCTGTCACCTTTCTTGAGCTCGGCGACTTCCTTGCCGTCGCGCACCAGGCCGACCACCACGCCTTCGGCGCTCTCGGTCTCGTAACCGAGGAATTCGGTGGCGCCCAGCTTTTCGCGCAAGCCGAACCAGACGGTTTCCTGCGCCGCCTCGCCCGAGCCCGCCCAACTGGCGCGCGCCTTGGCGCGCTGGCGCTCCATGGCATCGGTGAAGGCGGCGAGATCGACACCGATGCCGCGCGCGCGCAGCGCGTCCTGCGTCAGGTCGAGCGGAAAGCCATAGGTGTCGTAGAGCGTGAACGCCGTGTTGCCGTCGAACATCGCACCCTGCTTGAGGCCCTTCGATTCCTCTTCGAGCAGGGTCAGACCGCGCACCAGCATCTGGCGGAAGCGCGTCTCCTCCAGCTTGAGCGTCTCGGCGATCAGCGCCTCGGCGCGCAGCAATTCCGGATAGGCCTGCCCCATCTCGCGGGTAAGCGCCGGCACCAGCTTGAACATCAGCGGGTCTTTGGCGCCGAGCAGTTCGGCGTGGCGCATGGCGCGCCGCATGATCCGGCGGAGCACGTAGCCGCGGCCTTCGTTCGACGGCAGCACGCCGTCGGCGATCAGGAAGGCGGAAGCGCGCAGATGATCGGCGATCACCCGGTGCGAGGCCTTGTGCGGGCCTTCCGGATCGACGCCGGTCAGTTCGCCGATGACGCGGATCAGGGTGGCGAACAGGTCGATGGCGTAGTTGTCGTGGGTGCCCTGCAGGACGGCGGCGATGCGCTCGAGCCCCATGCCGGTGTCGATCGAGGGATGCGGAAGATCGACGCGCGTGCCGTCCTCGCGCTGCTCGTACTGCATGAAGACGAGATTCCAGATCTCGATGAAGCGGTCGCCCTCGGCGTCGGCCGAGCCGGGCGGCCCGCCGGGAATATGCGGGCCATGGTCGTAGAAGATTTCCGCGCAGGGGCCGCAGGGGCCGGTCTCGCCCATGGACCAGAAATTATCGCTGCCGGCGATGCGCAGAATTTTCGACTCCGGCAGCCCGGTGATCTTCTTCGACAGGTTGAAGGCGTCGTCGTCATCGACATAGACGGTGATCAGCAGCTTGTCTTTCGGCAGCCCGTATTCCTTGGTGCACAGGTTCCAGGCCAGCTCCAGGGCGCGCTCCTTGAAGTAGTCGCCGAAGGAGAAGTTGCCGAGCATCTCGAAGAAGGTGTGGTGACGCGCGGTGTAGCCGACATTGTCGAGGTCGTTATGCTTGCCGCCGGCGCGCACGCATTTCTGCGCGGTGACCGCGCGGTCGTAGGGGCGCGTCTCCAGGCCGGTGAACACGTTCTTGAACTGCACCATGCCGGCATTGGTGAACATCAGCGTGGGGTCGTTGCGCGGCACCAACGGCGAGGACGCCACGACCTGGTGGCCGTTGCGTTCGAAGTAATCCAGGAAGCTCTTGCGGATGTCGTTGACGCCGCTCATCGATCCAACGCTGCTTGGCCCGCCCGTTTGGCCGCCCCTCTGGGTCCGGCGGGAAAGGCTAAATCCCCGTCCGGCCTGCTGTTTTCAGGGGGCTATTTAGCGATGGGGGTGGGTTAAGTCCAGGAAGGACGGGCGATCCGGCACGGCGCCACCCTCTCCCCCTGTGGGAGAGGGTGGCGAGCGCGAAGCGCGAGCCGGGTGAGGGGGTTTGAGCGCCGGTAAGGCGCAAGCCCCCTCACCCGCCCTCGCTCGGTTTCGCCTCCGCCATAGGCCGGCGCTTCGCGCCGGCCGTCCTTGCGTAAGAAAACGCGAATGCCAAGGGCATTCGCTATGCACCCTCTCCCACAAGGGGAGAGGGAAGCGAGACCGCTGCGATGCTCTGCCCCCCAAACGCACAGCGCCCCCGTCCTCGGTGGCGGCCGCTTTACGCAGCCGGGTGCCGACGGGGGCGAGTGACGCTACGCGGTACCGAACTTCAGGCGGTTTTTTGGGCCGCCGATTGACGCTTCATCTTGGCCTTCTCCGCCTTGGGCTTCGCCTTTGCCGTCATATCCGGCCTGGTCCCACCCGCGGCGGTCTTATTCCTCATTTTATCCCGGGCCCGCTCCTTCGCGTTTTTACGCTTCGCGGGCTTGGCAATGCTCGTAACCGTGACGTCGGCCTTTTTCGTCTCGCGCGCGGCCGGCAACGAAACGACCTTGGAAACGATCTTGGAAACGACATCGGATACGACTTCGGATTCGGTCTCGGTCTTCAATTCCACCGCGTCTATCCTGGGCCCAGTCTCCAACCGAGCGTCCAAAACAGCGGCTTGCGCATGGGCCGGCTTGGGCTGTGCAGGAAGCGCTTCGGTTTGCGCTTTTTCGATTTTTTCCTGCGCCGGTCCTTGGCTTGAGGCGTCACCCCCGTCACCGTGACCGGCACCGGGCGCTGGCGTTAGATCACCAGCGGCCGGCGTGCCCGCAACCTTTCAAGCCTCGGCGGCCTTGTCGTCTTCCTCGTCGTCGTCCTTTTCGACTTCGCCCTGCAGGATCGCTTCGGCGATCAGGCCGGCGTTCTGGCGCACCTGCGCCTCGATCTTGTTGGCGACGTCGGCATTGTCTTTCAGGAACTGCTTGGCGTTCTCGCGGCCCTGGCCGATACGCTGGCTGTCATAGGAGAACCAGGAACCGGACTTCTCCACCACGCCGGCCTTGACGCCGAGGTCGATCAATTCGCCGACCTTGGACACGCCCTCGCCATACATGATGTCGAACTCGACCTGCTTGAACGGCGGCGCCAGCTTGTTCTTGACCACCTTGACGCGGGTCTGGTTGCCGACCACCTCGTCGCGCTCCTTGATGGCGCCGATGCGGCGGATGTCGAGGCGCACCGAGGCGTAGAATTTCAGCGCGTTGCCGCCGGACGTGGTTTCCGGCGAGCCGTACATCACGCCGATCTTCATGCGGATCTGGTTGATGAACACCACCATGGTGCGCGAGCGCGAGATCGACGAGGTGAGCTTGCGCAGCGCCTGGCTCATCAGCCGCGCCTGCGAGCCCGGCTGCACGTCGCCCATCTCGCCTTCCAGCTCCGCGCGCGGCACCAGGGCGGCGACGGAATCCACCACCAGCACGTCGATGGCGCCGGAGCGCACCAGCGTGTCGGCGATTTCCAGCGCCTGCTCGCCGGTGTCGGGCTGCGAGATCAGGAGGTCGTCGACCTTGACCCCGAGCTTGCGGGCATAGACCGGATCGAGCGCGTGCTCGGCGTCGACGAAGGCGCAGATGCCGCCGAGCTTCTGGGCTTCGGCGACGGTGTGCAGCGCCAGCGTGGTCTTGCCGGAGGATTCCGGCCCGTAGATTTCCACCACCCGGCCGCGCGGCAGGCCGCCGACCCCGAGCGCGATATCGAGCCCGAGCGAGCCGGTGGAAATGGCCTCGACATCCATGGACTTGTCGTTCTTGCCAAGCCGCATGATCGAGCCCTTGCCGAACTGGCGCTCGATCTGGCTGAGCGCGGCGGTCAGGGCCTTCGATTTGTCCATGGACGATCCTTCGACGACACGCAGGGCAGGCTGGGACATCGTTTTCTCCTTATGGCCGGGATTCGACCCCCCGACAACGCGGCCCCCCGAGGGCCCGCCCCGCCGGAATCGACTGGAGAAAGCACTGTACCCTATTTGTTCTCAGTTCGCAATATGTTCTTTTTGGGGGGTAGGTACTGGCCCCTTTCGCCCCCCTCCCGGGGCACGGTGGCCCCTACTGAAATTGTGAGCGGTCCCTTTTAGTTCTCGGTAAGGCACGCGGCTTAGCCTGATACCGTTCTGGGCTCGAAGGCTGTCTGAGCCCGGGAATCAGGGAGGCCCCGGAGCAAGTACGCTCTGGGGCTTCTTTCATGCGCCGGACGGCGACTTGGTGCGGCGTTTGGCTTTCTGCCGGACGATCGCGAGCTGATCGGCCAGGTCTGATGGCCCTCTTGGGGACTGCCGCCTTGCGAGCCAGCGGAATCGAGCCGGCTCCCTTTCAAATCCATCTTGACCCATGTCGCTTGCGCGCCCGCGTGGTCGCTTGCCAAGCCCGCGCGCCGTTAATACCGTCGCGCGACGATGTCCCTGATCCCAACGAGAAACGGCATGCGGGCTTTCATTTTGGCGCTTCCGGTCGCGGCCCTCGCCCTGCCCGCGTTCGCCGAGTCGCTCGCGCTGAACGGCAAGTTCGGCTACCTCGGCGAATACGAGCTCTCGGCCAAGGTCACGGCGCAAGCGGCCAACGGCACCACGGAATTTTCCGGTCCCTTGACCGTCAAGCACGTCGGCATCTGCTCGCATAGCGGCCCCGATGAGGTGGACGGAAAAATCAGCCTGCAATTTGCCGATGCGCGGTCGCGGGTCAAAGCGACCCTCGTGTTCGGCGACCATCATTGCACCTATAGCGGAAAGCTGTCGGAAACCGACGGCGGCGAACTGGTTTGTTCGGGCGCCGCGGTGCCGTTCAATATGTGGCCGCAATGAAAGCGGCGGCCGCCATGGCCGCGTGCGCGAGATCGCGCGAATTCGAGCAAATATCATTAAAGAATATTCATTCCCGGCGCGCACTCTGACCGCTCGATTGCCGGCTCACGCCTGACCGTTGCGGGAGCCAAATGTGTTTTTCGGGTTTGCACCATGTCCCTGTCGACCTCCGAAACCTTCATTCAGCTCGCCAAGCAGCAGCATTCGCAAATCGACATCAACGCCAGCCTGATCCGGGCGATCACCGAGCTCACCCGCGAACTAAAGAACATGGAACAGGAGGTTCACAGCCTCCGGCGCAATATCCAGATGAGCCGGCGCTTCGGCTGACATTGCCGCCGGCCGCCGCCGGCGGCCTCGCCCAGCGTCTACAACCGGCGCTCGAAACCGCCTCCGCTCCGGCGCCACCGCGATCCGACCCTCCCCACCGCAGGGCTGGCAGATTTCGCCGCCGCCGCCGGTTGACTGGCGCGGCACAGCGTCCACACTCCCCTCAAGGCGTCATAAAAAAGGGGGAGGAATCTTATGCGGGTTGCAACGGTCGTTATCGCCTGCCTCATGTCACTCACGCTGGCAGGCTGCTTCGAAGGATCACCGGGGGCGCAAGGCCCCAAAGGCGAGCAAGGCGCCAAGGGCCCCGCCGGCGCGCCAGGCGCGGCCGGTGCAAAGGGCGAGCGCGGCGCGCCCGGTCCGCAAGGCATGGCCGGACCCGCCGGTCCCGCCGGACCCGCAGGCCCCCCGGGAGCACCCGGTCCGACTGGACCCGCCGGGCCGGCCGGAGCCGCGGGCGCGCCGGGCAAGGCTGCCGCCGCGCCGCTGCGCATCGAGACCAGCCCGACGCGCATTTCCTGCAGCGCCGACGAAGCGCTGATCAGCGCCTACTGCTCCAACCCGAAGACTCCGATCCAGCAGGCCCCGCAGATCACGCCGCCGCGCACGGCGCAATGCGTCACGCCCGGCCAGCCGGAAACGGTGGTGGTGATCGCCTGCGCCAAGCTGTAAGGGGCGCCCGCCGCGCGCGGTTGCGGCCGCGCGTGGCGCGTTTACCTTGTTTGCCCATGGGGCGTTGCCTTGCCGGCCCGGGCGCCTAGGCTCGACCCTGGCCCGGTGGCGGAATGGCTGTCGACGCGGGGACGGGGCACCGTCCCTTATCCTGGTTCAATTCCAGGCCGGGCCTCCAATTTTTCCCCAATTTGGCCGGCGGCCGCGCCGGCCGGGAACCCAATATTCAGCAGCGCCGGCGCAAGCTGACGCCGCGCCAGCCCCGGCGCGCGCAACGCCTTCAACCCCATGGCCGCTTCCGCCGAATTCGTGCCCTGCCCCAAATGCCGTGCCGGCATGAGCCCGGTCGCGGTCACCCCGCATCCGGTGGTGCCGGGGATGCAGCGCAACACCTTCGTCTGCCACGACTGCAACCAGACCCGCACCTATATGCTGCCGGTCGTCATGGATGATGCCGCGATCGACGCTGCGTCCCCAACCGCGGTGAATTAAGCCGCCGGCCGCCGCGCCGCCGGGCACTTCGCAAAGCGGCCGAAGCCGGCTAATATTCAACAAGCGATATGTAATGTAACGGAGCGTGCGCCGTGGACCGGGCGGTGGCGGGTTTGAACATCGCGCATTATCGACGCTTGCTGGCCGACGAAACCGACCCGGCGCGCCGGCAGACCATCCTGCGGCTGCTGGCCGAGGAAGAAGCCAAGCTCGCCGATCCCAAACCTACGGACATGCCTGCGAACGAGCCCCCGAAAGAGAAGCGCAGCCTGCCCTAGCGGCCGTCCGGCCATTCGCGCCAATGGGTCGGGTGCACGTCCAGCCGCTCCCGGGTTCCCGCCTTGATCCAGCCGTCAAGGATGCGCCGGCACGCAAACACCAAGGCGTGCGGCCCGTCCTCGTCGATGACCGCGATTTCAAGATCGCGGTCGAATGGCGCGGTTGATATGCGCTCCCACATGGCGCGCCAGTCTGCGCGGCATTGGCGATCCGACATTGAGATAGATCAGAAGAATTTGCGCGGCCTGCCCCGAATTCCGCACCGGCCGGGCCGGCGCCGGCATTGATCTGGATCAACCACCCGGCGCCGGAATCCATCGAAAATTTTTCGATGACAGCCAGCCGCCGCCGTCTCATCCGCGCCTGCCCGCTTTGCGGCGTTGCGATGCAAGCCAGCAAGTCGCAGGACGATCTTGCGGACGCCGACACCTTCCAGTGCCTGACCTGTCAGACCACGATCACCGAGCGCAAGTCGACCCCGCCCGGCGATAACGGCCCCGGCTAGGGCGCGCAACGCCACCTGGTTGAAAGGCGGAGCGGAACGCGGGCCGGCGAAAACCCGGGGCACCCCTCACCGGATCGTCAGAAAATGCCGGCCCGGCGGGGGCGGCACCGATGGAACTTTGCCGCGGCAAATTCTTGGCGGTTCCATGAAAAAATCAGGAACCCTTTAGGGCGCCGGGCGTTTGGACTGCACCGGCAAGCAATCCCCGATGGTTGTGGCCTAGGACTTTGGGGGTACCCATGAAATCAGCGATCACGAAGCGCTCAGTCGTTATCGGCGGGCACAAGACCAGCGTCAGCCTGGAGGAGCCGTTCTGGAACGCCGTGCGCGATATCGCCGGCGCGCAGGAGATGACCGTCTCCAGCCTGCTGCGCCAAATCGATCTTGCCCGGCGCAACACCAATCTGTCGTCGGCAATCCGCGTTTACGTGCTGGAAAATCTGCGCACGCCGCCCGCGGTCGTGCATAACGGCGGCGCGACCGCACACGACAGCGTGTCGTGGCGGCCCGGCCTCGGCCCGGCGTAACGATTTGGGCCGCTGACGGCCCTTGTCGGTTGCGATTGCATCGCTAGCGGCGACGCCGGCCACGATTGCCCGCGCAAAGTTCAGGCGCAAGCTCAGGCGGCGGATGCGGATGACGCGGGATCGCGCTCGACCATGATCCACACGCCGCCCCGGCCCGCCGACTGTATGCGGATGCGCAAATCGCGCTTGGGGTCGGCGAAGTCGCCCGACCAGCCGAATTCAAGATCGACCGGGCCTTCCTCCTGCGCGCGCGCGATGCGGCCGCGGAAATCGTCGTTGTCCATGCAGGGCGCCACCGTGAAGAAATTCTGGCCCAACGGCAGCTTGCCGTAGCCCGACTGGCGCGCCTCGGTCTGGCTGTAGAACAGCACGGTGCCCTTGGGGTCGAGCAGGATCACCCCGAACGGCAGAGCGTCGAGCTCGGACTGGCTGAGTTGCTCGATGCGGCGCGCGAGATCGGGCGCATCGAAGTCGACGGTCACGGTCGCCATGGGCCATCCCCTTTCGCAAGTTTCCTAAACGCGTTTCTTGTTGTTACTTGCCGCCGACGGCGGAGCGGCAAAGCTGACAGCGACGCCTTGAGTCGGCAAGGGTGAAGTGTGGCGGCGGGGCCAAATGGTTGGATATCCAACCAGCTTGCCGGACGCGGCAATGCTTTGCACACAAAGCAACTTGCGCGTGCGCGCGCCGGTCGGCTGGGCGCGCGATGGCGCCCATTCTCATCCTGTGAGACGCGCCTGTCGGCGCGCCTCGGCACGGGGACGAAAAACGCCTAGCCCAAATTCAGCTCTTTGAAAAAATCATTGCCCTTGTCGTCGATGACGATGAAGGCGGGGAAGTCCTCGACCTCGATGCGCCAGATCGCCTCCATGCCGAACTCGGGATATTCCTGCACCTCGACCTTCTTGATGCACAGTTCGGCGAGCTTGGCGGCCGAGCCGCCGATGGAGGCGAGATAAAAGCCGCCGTGTTTCTTGCAGGCGTCGCGCACCTGCGCCGAGCGGTTGCCCTTGGCGAGCGAGATCATCGAGGCGCCCTCGGCCTGGAACTGGTCGATGTAGCTATCCATCCTTCCCGCCGTGGTCGGCCCGAAGGCGCCGGAGGCGTAGCCCTCCGGGGTCTTGGCGGGACCGGCGTAATAGATCGGATGGTTCTTGAAATAGTCGGGCAGGCCCACCCCCTCCTCCAGCCGTTCGCGCAATTTCGCATGCGCCAGATCGCGCGCCACGATCATCGGCCCGGTGAGCGAGAGCCGCGTCTTCGGCGGATATTTCGACAACTGCGCCAGGATCTCCTTCATCGGCCGGTTGAGATCGACCTTCACCACCTCGCCGCCGAGCTTTTCCTGATCGACCTCGGGCAGATATTGCGCCGGGTGCTGCTCGAGCTGTTCCAGGAACACGCCGTCGCGTGTGATCTTGGCGACCGCCTGGCGGTCGGCGGCGCAGGACACGCCCAAGCCAATGGGAAGAGAGGCGCCGTGGCGCGGCAGCCTGATCACGCGCACGTCGTGGCAGAAATATTTGCCGCCGAACTGCGCGCCGACGCCGGTCGACTGCGTCATCTTCAACACCTCCGCCTCCATGTTGAGATCGCGGAAGGCATGGCCGTCCTCGCTCCCTTCCGTCGGCAGCGTGTCGTAATAATGGGTGGAGGCGAGCTTCACCGTTTTCATGGTGAGTTCAGCGCTGGTGCCGCCGATGACGATCGCCAGATGATAGGGCGGGCACGCCGCGGTGCCGAGCGTGAGCACCTTCTCCTTCAGGAAGGCCAGCATGCGTTCGTGCGTGAGGATCGAGGGCGTGGCCTGGAACAGGAAGGCCTTGTTGGCCGAGCCGCCGCCCTTGGCGATGAACAGGAACTTGTAGGCGGCTTCGTTTTCTCCCTGGCCCTCGGCATAGATCTCACACTGCGCCGGCATGTTGTTGCGCGTGTTGCGCTCCTCGAACATGGAGAGCGGCGCGAGCTGCGAATAGCGCAGGTTCTTTTTCAGATAGGAGTCGCGCGCGCCCTCGGCGAGCGCCGCCTCGTCCGAGCCGTCGGTGAACACCAGGCGGCCTTTCTTGCCCATGATGATGGCCGTGCCGGTGTCCTGGCACATGGGCAGCACGCCGCCGGCGGCGATATTGGCGTTTTTCAGGAAATCGTAGGCGACGAACTTGTCGTTATTGGAGGCTTCCGGGTCGTCGAGGATGTTGCGCAGCTGCTGGAGGTGCGCCGGGCGCAGCAGGTGATTGATGTCGGTGAAGGCGGCCTCGGCCAGCGCACGCAGGGTCTCGTGCTCGATCACCAGCATGTCCTTGCCCATGACCTTCTCGACCCGCACCCCGCCGATATCGAGCTTGCGGTAGGGCGTCTCGTCGGGCCCGAGCGGAAACAGGGGCGTGTGGTGGTAGGGGGGGACCGGGTTTTTGGTGGGGGCGTTCATGAGGATGCTCAAGGGTTTCGGCAGAGACCAACCCTTTTTAGCGATCAGTAATGCCTAGAGAAAGACCTCACTCACCTAATAATATGGCTCCAAAAAGTGTCCACGCTCAGCCCAGAATCGACACCATCGACCGGCAGCAGTGACAATATGCAGCAACCCCGCAGGCGAATCTGGGTCATCCGGAACGGCGACCGGAATCGCCAATTTGTTCTCGTTTGCGAACCGTTCCGCGCAAGCAAGGAGCTGATCTCCATAGGCAAGAAATTCAGTCGGTAACTTGAGCGTATAAGCTTCTTCGAGAATGCTACTAAGCAAAGACTGATAGATGAAACACATTCTTTTGGCGGTATGGCTTGGGTTACAGCGGGGCGCGAAATAGAAAATTATTTGCCGGCGCATGCGCTCGAATCAATAATAGAACGGGCTCAATCCCCCTTAGGGCAATTTCAGGACATCGCAGAATACCTTGAGAACTTAGAACCGGGCCGTGGCAAGAAATTTGAACGACAAAAAGTATTATTCGCAGAGTCGATGCTACCCGCTCTTAATCGAGCCTCTATGGCCGAGTCGCTCGACCTTGAAGAACGATTATTGGAGATCACAACTAAAATTTATTCATGGAACGGATTGGCATAGATCAAATAATTGAATCGCTTTTTGCCCTAGGCTTTCCAATTTTAGGAATTATTTTTTATTAGCCTTGCTCGGCTGAGGACGTCGTCGCGAGACGTCTCGATGATGGAGCAAGGCGCGGCGCCTGCCGCTCGCTAGCCCTCACTTAAGCTGCCGGTCGAGAAACCGCCGCATGCGCAGGCGCGCGTCGTTCGCCGCCGCGCCGTTGTATTCAATCCAGTGGCCGAACATGCGCCGGCCGGGCTGCATGTGCGTGTAGTAGAATCCATGATACGTGCCGGGATAGACGACCAGTTCGACAGGCGGCCCGTCCTTGCCCCAGATGGCGATCCGCTCGGCGCACGCCGACGCCAGGGTCCAATCGTCGAGGGCCCCAATGAAGATGACCGTGGGTATCTCCGGACGCGCCCCGACGACCCGGCATAGCGGATAGAACGCCGCCGCCGCCCGGAACCGCAGGTTTTTCGGACGGACGAACAGGTCGAACGAATTGGGCCCCGCCACGGCAAGCGTAATCCAGGCGCCTTGCGAGAAACCGACCGCGGCCACGCGTTGCGCATCGACGAAGGCCTTCCCGGCCAGGAAGACAAGAGCCCCGTAGGCATCCGACGTGCGCGTGAGGCCGGTGACAAACGAATGCGCGCGTCATTCTCAGCCTCATTAAAATAAATAGGAATATAATCATACTTCCGCCACACTCCGAGTCCATCACAGCCTCGCCTGGCTCGGCTGAGGGCGTCGTCGCGAGACGTCTCGATGATGGAGCAAGGCGCGGCGCCCGCTGCTGCGGCTCGTAACCGCAGGACCGGGAGGCCCTGGCCAGCCGTCCGCCGGCATTAAGACCGGCTGCCCCTTCGAGGGCTGGACGTGGCGGGAACGAAGGCGGGCGGAAGCCCGCCGGATAAGGGGCGCCCGAGAAAGGGGCACCCCCTCTTGTCCCGCCCGGAAGCTACGGCGCCGGGGACAAAAATCGCCGCTAAATAAGCCCAGACTGCGCAAGCTTGTCTGGGTGGAGCGCCGCGGGGCGCGCGCGTCTTCGCCAAGACGCGCCCGCGCTTCGCAAGCGCGGCCACGATGGGCGCCACGCGGCGCTCCATCCCCTCGGCATTTTTGCCGGGGGCAACTGAAGCGCCCGGCCGCGTGCCGGGAAAAAGACGGCGCCCCCGCGCCGGTAAAGAACAGGGGCGATGGCGCGCGCCCTCAGCGCTCGCCTTGGCGCTTGTCTTGGCGCTTGTCTTGGCGCGAAGCGGGCAAGCCCGCCGCGCGTTTTTCGTGGCGCGAAGCGGGCAAGCCCGCCGCGCGCTTGCTGTTTGACAATTGAACGTTGTCTTGGCGCGCGCGCGCAGAATGGACGGTTGCGGCCGTCTCCGTGAAAAACAAACGCTAGGCCAAGAGATTTAGTGACTCTGTCCGCGCGCACTTAACCACGATTGCCGTCTTGATTTGCCATCGCGGCCCGTCTGTTGGAAACCGAACGATCTGAATTGTTGCGATGGAGGCTGCCGGTGACCCTTGATTCTCGCCTCACCCTGAAACAGCGCCTGGCCGCGGCCGCATTGTGCGCGGCCGTTCTCGGCGGCGTGCCGGCCGCGTCACAGGCCGCCGATCTCGGGCCGAATTATCGCGTGGGCGCCAAGCACGTCCGGACCGCGTGGACTTATTGGAACTGGCGCGAACGCTGCGCCTATGCCGGCTATTACTGCCTCTATGCCGAGTACGGCTACGTCTATCATTATCCCTTCGACGACCGCCCTATCGCTTACAGCCACACCCGCCGGCGGTTCCGCTAGACCTCACGCGCCAGCGGCGCCAAAGCATCGTCGGGAAGTTTTTCTTCAAGCGCTCCCAAATCCCGAGCCAGCTTTTTTATATTCCGGCCGCGGCGGGCTGAAGATGTCGAGCACGCGGCAGCCCTCGGGACCGGCGCGCATGGTGTGCGGCACGTTGCCGGGCGTGCGCCAGAAGTCGCCCTTCTTGACCGGGATTTCCTCGCCGCCCTGAAAGCGCAGCGCGGAGCCTTCCAGCAACACGCCCCATTGCTCCTCGGGGTGATGATGCAGCGTGCCTTGCGCGTTGGGCGCGATCGTCACCACCGACAACATGGCGTGCTCGCCGGCGAAGATGCGCGTCGTCATCCCCGGCGCCAGTTCGCGCAACAAGCCGTCGTCCGGTTTCGCCAGATTGTGGAACTCGGCCTTTTGACTCATCGCGCGTCCCTCTCCATCACAATTTTTCGGTCAAGGGTTACCGTAGCAATCGTTGCCCGCGCGGTCAGAAACTTTTTCGCCGCGCGTCCGCCAATACCGTGTAGCGCCGCCGCCACACCTGCGCGCAATCGCGCAGCGAGTTCCTCCACACACCCCACCTTACCGCCGCCCGCACAACAAGCGCGGCTAGCGTCATCTCAGGCACCCGGGGGGTAAACCGGGGTTCGGCGCGATGACGGATGAGTACAAGCGTAACGCCCTATGGGCCCGCATCGCGCATCTCATGGCCTCGGGTGCCACCACTCTCACGCTCGCCGCCTGCGCCAACAACATGGCGGGCCGCGTCGATCCCGCTCACGACGTCGCCCGCAATGCCCGCCCTGAGGCGCAGGCGGCTGAGAGCGTTGCGCGCAAGCGTTCCGCGCCCGCGCCCAAGTCGGTGGCCGCGCACCCGCGCGCCCAACCCCTGCCCAAGAGCGCCGGCTACAGCGCCGTGGGTCTGGCCTCCTGGTACGGCGCCGATTTTCACGGCCGCCGCACCGCCGACGGCGAAACCTTCGACATGAACTTGCTCACCGCCGCGCACCGGACGCTGCCGCTGCCGTGCAATGTGCGGGTGACCAATCTCGCCAACCGGCGCTCGCTGGTGGTGCGCGTCAACGACCGCGGCCCCTATGTCGGCCATCGCGTCATCGACGTATCGGCGAAGACCGCCAGGCTGCTCGGCTTCTACGACCACGGCCTGGCCAAAGTGAAAGTCGAATATGTCGGGCGCGCGCCGCCACAAAACGCCGGCGCCCGCGAGACGACAATCGTCGAATAGGCCGGGGCGAATCATAACGCGCCGCCGCCGCGCCGGTATTCTCACCGTCAAAAAACTTCGCTAGACTTCGGCATCGCGGCAGCAGGGGGCACTGCCATCATGACCGACACGCAAGACTGGCCCGGCGCCGAGGCCGGGGAACCGCTGGTGCTCACCGCCGGCGTCTGGCCGTTGCTCGGCCGCAGCATCCTGCTGTTTATCGGCGAAGTGCTGGTGATCCCGAGCCCGTGGACGAACACGAGCTACTACCGCTGGATCGTGCAGCATATTCAGTTGCCGTACGGACGGCAGGTCGCCTTCGCCGGCCAGCCCGGCGACATCTGGTACATCTTCATGTTGGGCGCGCTGTGCGGCTATGTCGGCGCGGTGAACGATTGGCTGCAGCTGCTGATCATTCCGCTCTCGGTGCTGTTCTATCTCATCATCATGCGCTGGTTCTTCGCCAAGCTGACCTGGGACGGCAGCGGCGGCCCACTCACCTTCACCGGGAGCTATTGGCAGCTGCTCGGCTGGACGCTGCTCTTCGCGATCTCGATGGTCACCATCATCGGATGGGCCTGGGTGATGACAGGGATGCTGCGCTGGGCCTGCCGCAGCGTCGAAGGCTCGCGCCTGCGATTGAGCTTCATCGCCAGCGGCTGGAACATGCTGTGGCGCAGCCTGCTGTTCGTGTTGTCCTGCGCCTTCGTCATCCCGATCCCGTGGACGCTGCGCTGGTATATGGCGTGGACGGTTTCGCAATTCTGCCTGAGCGAGCGGCCAAGCGTTACGTAGCCCGCACCTTCCCGGCCTGGCCGATCGCGCATTCCAGCCCCTTGCGGTCCCATTTGGCCAGATCGGCCGCCGCCTCATAGGTGCTCGCCAGAAATTCCATCAGCGTGGCGTCGGGATCGCGCGCTTTGCGCACCGCCTCGTATGGAAGAAGAAACTCGCCCAGTTCCTGCGACCACAGCGCCGCCGCCGGCTGCACTTTCGCATCGCTGAACCCCGCCGGCGCCGGATAGGCATAAGCGTAAAATGCCGCCTCCGCGCCCGCCCCGCCCGGCCAGAAGCCGGCGCTGGCGACTTCGTGCGAATAGGCCTCCTGCGCCACCGCGTCCGGCAAGTGCGGAATGCCGCCCGGGTGCAACGGCGCGCGCCGCCCGGAAAAGCGCGACACCGCCAGGTCGAAGCTGCCCCAGAAGAAATGCACCGGGCTTGCCTTGCCGAGAAAACCGGTACGGAAATGCGCGAACACGTCGTGCGCGGCCAGCAGCACGCGCCAGAAGCGGTTGGCGTATTCCGCATCGTACGATGCGTGCACCGTGTCCTGATCGAACGGGATGCAGTTCGCGATCTCGCAGGGCATGGTGCGGATCGCGACGTCAATGCCGAGTTCGCGCAGCGCCACCATCAGGTTCTGATAAAATTCCGCCACCGGCATCGGCGCCAACATGAGCTGGCGGAAATGACCGTCGCTGGTCCTCACCCACAGCACGTGGTCGATGAAATCGAAGTCGATCTGGAGGTCGCGCGCGCCGTAAGGGATCGGCGAGGTGGTCAGGCCGCGCGCGGAGACGTAGAGCGCCACCTGCCAGGAATGGTTCAGCCAGGGCGCCAGCGCCAGCCGCACCTTGCCTACGACCTGCGTCCATAAGTGCAGCGTTTCCGCCGTGTCCTTCCAGGCGGCGTAGGGCAGCTCCGGCCAGCGTTCGGCGTTCGACGGGCGGCATGTGGTCTCGCTTTCCGCGGCAACATTAGCCGATCTGTTTCGCACCTGCCTGCTTTCCGCCTATAATCGCGCGCGGGGATGAGGGGCAAGGGGCCGATGACAGTTGCCGCCGACAGCACAGCCGCGCCGTCGCATCATTACTGGCTGCGCATCGGCCTCATGGTGGTCGCCGCGCTCGAATTGATGGACGCGCTCGCCAGCCTCACCACCATTTCCCTCGACAGCCACGCCGCCACCGCGCTGCTGCGCCTCGCGCAGACGCTGCTCAACGTCAAGCTGGCGCTCGCCCCGCTGGCCGCCGCCGCCGCGCTGGTGTTCGCCGTCCTGGGCTGGCTGCGCCCCGCCGTGCTGGCGCTGGCCGCTTTCGCCTTCATGGGCTGGGCACTGGACGACGTGTGGTCGATCGTGATCCACGGCTTCGGCTTCAGGCCCGACCAATATTACGGCAGCGTCGACGCCTTCGCCCACGAGGTGCTGTTTCCGCTGGGCGCGCTGCTGGGCGCGGGCCTGGCGCTGCACGGCCGGCATCTGGCTTGGGCCGGCTTTTTCGCCAGCCTGCCGCCCTTGTTCAACTGGACCGGCGTACTGTTGTTCGCGGCCAGCGTCATGATGCACGGCTTTTGAGCGCGCGTTCCTGTGCAAGGCGCCGCCGTCTGCATTGACGGCCCGCGCCACATCTGGCAATTGCCGCGCTCCCCTCCGGCAGCGACGTTCCTTAAAAAAATGCCCCGCAGACCCTTCCGCATCGGCCGCTCGCTCACCGGCTTCGGCCTGTTCGCCACCCGGCCGATCAAGAAATACACCCGCATCGTCGAGTACGTCGGCCCGATCCTCGACGTCGAGGACGCCGAACGCGCCGAGCGCCGCGGCAACCGCTATCTCTACGAGGTCTCCAAACACCGCACCATCGACGGCACCCCGCGCCGCAATGTCGCGCGCTATGCCAACCACTCCTGCAACCCCAATGCCGAGTCCGTGGTCTGGCGCGCCCGCGTCTTCATCAAGGCGCTGCGCAATATCAAGCCGGGTGAGGAAATCGTCTACGACTACGGCACCGATTACCTGAAGCACGTCATCGGCCGCTCGAACTGCAAATGCTCGCGCTGCCGCCGGCGCCGCGCCAAGCGCGCGCGCGAAATGCGTGGCATCAAGAAACGCCGCGAAGCCCGGCTTGCCCGCGAGCGCCGGGCACGGCGGCGCAGCAAACGCTAGAGACTGCTGCGCAAGGCGCAACCGGCAATGCGCGCAGCCGCACCTGCCACGCCTGCCATGCACGGACGCGGCGGGCGCCATTCGCCGCGCCCCCTGCCCGCACCGGCTGCGCCGTGCTAGGGGGGCCGCACCCGTCCCCCCACTTGAGGCCCCCTCCCCGGTGAGTTCCGACAGTCTCGACACGCGCGCGCGCAGCGACCACATCCCGCTCGGCATCTTCTATATGCTGGCGGCGACGCTGTTGTTCGCTGGCTCGTTCGCCATCTCGAAATGGCAGGTGGCGAGCTATTCCTTCGCCGAGGTGCTGGTCTTCCGCTCCTTCGGCTCGCTCGCCGTCTGCGCCGCCCTGATCCTGCCGCGCACCGGCTGGGCCGTGTTCCGCACCCGGCGGCTGGCCGCCCATGTCGGGCGCAACGCCACACAGTCGGTGGCGCAAAGCTGCATCACCATCGCCATCAGCATGATGTCGCTCGGCAGCGCCGCCGCCATCAATTTCTCGGCGCCGCTGTTTGCCACGCTGGCCGCCGCGCTATGGCTGAAGGAGAAGATCGGTCGCCTGCGCGGCGCCGTGCTGGTCATCGGCTTTCTCGGCGTGCTGCTGGTGGCAACCCCCGGCGCCGACGCGTTCCGGCTCGGTGCCCTATTCGCCATCGCCAATGCAGTGCTCTATGGCACCGTCACCGCCGCCGTGCGCGGACTAAGCGCGACCGAATCGGCGGAGACGCTGACCATGTACCAGATGGTTCTGCTCACCGTCTTCTTCATGATGGCGCTGCCGTTTTTCGGTTTCGTCTGGCCGGACAACCGCGACCTGACCGCGATGGTGGTCAACGGCCTGTTCAACGGCGTCGGGCAATATCTGTGGACGCGCTCGCTGACCCTGGCGCCGCCGGCGGCGGTGGGGCCGTTCTATTATTTCATGCTGGTATGGTCGATGGTGCTCGGCTTCCTGTTCTGGGGCGACGTGCCGTCGCTGACGCTGCTCGCCGGCTCCGCCGTCGTGGTCGGCTCCGGCCTCGTTTTGATCTGGCACGAGCGCGGCCGCAAAGTGCCGCCCGCCGTCGATTAGCGCCGGCGATACAAAAGAATTGCAAGGGAGGATGAAACCATGAGCCTGACATTCCGCCGCGTCGTCACCGGCCATGACGCGCAGGGCCGCGCCAAAGTGATCATCGACGAGCCCATCGGCAATGTCTCCTCGCATCGGCCGGGGGCGGAATACGGCGTGATCTGGATGACGGAAGGCTTCCCCGTAGACAACGACGGCAACGAGGATCCGTCGGGCAAGAAAATCGGCACCACCGTTTCGAACGGCTCGGTATTCCGCGTGGTCAGTTTCGGGCCGGGCGTAACGCCGCGCAACCACCGCACCGACTCGATCGACTACGCGGTGGTGATGTCGGGCGAAATCGACATGGAGCTCGACGTCGGCAGCGTGCACCTGAAAGCCGGCGACGTGCTGGTGCAGCGCGGCACCATCCACAACTGGGTCAACAAGGGCACGGTGCCGTGCGTCATCGCCTTCGTCCTGATTTCGTCGAAGCCGGCCACCGCCGGCGGCAAGGCGCTCGCCGCGCAAGGCTGAAACGGCGCGCCAGGGCGTGGCACTTAGGCGGCCGGATTGCATCCAAATTGGCCGGGTCGTTGGTGTTGTCGGGCCATTCGAAGCCGTCCCGACCGCCAACCTGGCGGCACCCGCGCGCACTGCGGGGCCGTCTTACAAGCGATACCGATGCGCCAATATTTGCGCTTGTTCAGAATTCATTTCTGGTATTCTAACGTGAAGGGCAGCCGGCGTGGCATGGTGTGGCGAGGCCGACCGTACCGGGGTACCTGATTAAGTCAGGGCAACGCTCACATCCTGTGCGCGGTGTATTTCAGGAGGCAGCAATGACTAGGTGGTTGGCGCGACTAGCGGTCGTATTTTCCGTGTTTGGACTTTGTGTCGCCGGCGCGGGTTCGGCGGGCGCACAAACGGCATGCAATACACTGAAGTCAAAGGCATCGTGTGAAACGCGCAGCGACTGCGTGTATGTCGGCGCATATAAGAGGGCGGATGGCGCCAAGGTGGATTCTTACTGCCGTTCGAAAGGCAAATCGGGCTCGTCAGCCAGCAAGGCAAAAAAAGCCACGGGCGACAAAAAGAAAGCCACAACAAAGAAGGCCACGACAAAGACGGATAGCAAGAAGAAGAGCACGGCTAAAAAGGACGACAAGAAGAAAGCCGCGGCCAAGACCGACGACAAAAAGGACACCAAGAAGAAGACCACGACCAAGAAGGATTCAAAGGCCAAGTCAACCAAGAAGGATACCAAGAAGGATACTACGAAAAAGACCAACTAGGTATTTCCAGGCTTTCTTGGACCGGAGAGCGGACTTGACGCTCGCAAGAACATTTGGCCCCGGCGCAACGATGCGCTGGGGCCATAATGTATGTTTAGTTCTTTCCAGGCCATCCCATACTTAATAAGCGCGACAATCACCGCAAAGATCGCGCCGGCAACATCACTGCCTGCGCGTTGGCCAACGCGCGCGCCCATCGCGATTCATGAGCACAATTTCTAGTTATCCAGCTCCGGATAGTGCCGGAAAACGCCCATCATGTTGAACGGGATGCGGCGCGGTGAGGCGAGATACTTCTTGATGCCATCGCGCTCCGCGATCCTGTCGCGCACGGCGACCACGCGCGGCACCTCGCGCGCCATGCGCGCCATCGCGTTGGGGAACGCATAGCGCAGGCCTTCGATGAGCTGGAACAAGGACAGGTCCATATAGCTGACCTTGCGTCCGAGCGTGGCGGTGCCGCCGCTTTTCTTCAGCACCTTCTCGAAATAGCCGAGATATTTCGGCGCCCGTACTTTAAGGAAATTGTCGGCGAAGCGCTTGGCCTCCGGCTTCTGGTCCTCGTAGTAGAGGCCGCCGGCGATCGGGTGATGGGTGTCGTGGATCTCCTTGACGAAATCCACCACTGTCAATTGCAGTTGGTGCAGCCAAAGCCGGCCGGCCTCCTCGCGCGGGGCAAGCTTCAGGCGCGGGCCGAGATAGAACAGGATCTCGGCGCTCTGCGCGATCACCAGCTTGCCGGCCTTCAGGAACGGCGGCGCGTATGGCGGATGCTTGTCGCGGCCATTCATCATCCCGAGCATTTTGTCCATGCCGCCCGCCTTGCGCGCGACGTCGTCATAGGAAGCGCCCGCGTCCTCCAGCGCCAGCCGCACGAATTCGCCGCGGCCCTGGATTTCCGGCCAGTAGTAAAATTGGTATCGCATGGCACACCTTTGTCGGCGCCAGCCGCCTAGCCTCCAGCAAACAGAAAAGCGGCGGCCGGAACAAGTCCGGCCGCCGCAAAAAGTCTTACGCCAATCAGTTGATCGCGAAGCAGTAGAACAGCCCGTCACCGCCGGTGCCTTGCAGCGCCTTCTGGGTGCAGCCCTGACCGGGGGCCGAGCCGTCCTTCGGCTCGCGCGAGGCGTGCGAGGAGTTCCACGATTTCGAGGGCGCGTCGTCTTTCAGGCCCTGGCGATCGTTGTGACCAAGCATGACCGCGCCTTGCGTGCTGCTCGTATAGTTCTTGCAGGTCATATCCTTGTCCGGCGGGAACGCGGTGCCGTCCGGCTTGGAGCCGGTCAGGATGTCGTGGCGGTTGGGCTTGTCGCCGCGGCCATTGATGACCGCGCCCTTCTCCGACAGGCTGTTTTGCTTGTTGAGCTTGTTGTTGGCGCTGTGCAGGTCGTCGACGCTGACTGCGACGACAAGGCCCTTGGCGTTCATCCAGGGCCCCTTGCCGATGCGATCCTTGGCATTGACCGCGCCCGCGCCTTGGGTCGACAGATAGGCGTGCCAGGTCTTAGCCCCCGCCCCCGCCGAGGCGGCCAATTTCTGGCAATGCGCGTCGGCGCCCGCCAGCCCGCCCAGGTCCGCGCCCTTGCCGGGTCCGACGCTGGTCACGAAGAAGGTCATATTGGCCTGTTGCGCCTGCCCCGGCAGCACGCCGAGCAGCGTTAAAAGGGAAAAGCCTGCCAACAGCGGCAAACCCACTCGAACAGTCATTGGATGTCTCCCGACTTAGGCGGAAGCCCGTCGCCCCGCCATCGGGATGGCACAACACCGCACACTGACGGCTATTCCAAGGCGTCCCGGGAAAGAGCGGCGCTTGGCCGCAGGCCCTCAGCCCACGGGCTTGCCATATTGCTCGTCGGTCACCGGCTCCATCCATGTCACGTGTTCGCCGCCCTGATGCTCCTGCATGGCGATGTGTTCCATGGCGACCTTGGGCGTGGCGCCGTGCCAGTGCTTTTCGCCGGGCGGGATCCAGACCGTGTCGCCGGCGCGCACTTCTTGGATCGGGCCGCCCCAGGTCTGCACGTGGCCGATGCCGGAGGTGATGTGCAGGGTCTGACCGAGCGGATGGGTGTGCCAGGCCGTGCGCGCGCCCGGCTCGAAGCGCACCCAGGCGGAGCGCAGCAGCGCCGGATCCGGCGTCTGGATGATGGGGTCCTGCCACACCGTGCCGGTGAAGCTTGGCGCTCCCATCCGGCGCGAGGGCCGCGATCCGCAAGCGATGATGTCCATGGTCTCCTCCCTAAAAATTTCGCGAAGCCTACCCGTCCCGGACGCGGCAAGAAACAAAAAAGCCCGGCGTCGCCGCCGGGCTTAGCGTTTCGCGAAGTTCTTCCTGCTTATTGCTTGCCCATGACCTTTCCCGAAAACTGGTATCCACTTTTCGGGGTCATGCGGCGGGCGTCAGACCGTCTGCAAGTTGCCGGCGGCCTGCTTGCCGCGCTCGGTGACGATCTCGAAGCTCAGCTTCTGGCCCTCGACCAGCGAGCGCATGCCGGCGCGCTCCACTGCGGTGATGTGAACGAACACGTCCTTGGAGCCGTCATCCGGCTGGATGAAGCCGTAGCCTTTTTGGGTATTGAAGAACTTCACAGTTCCGGTCGTCATCAGATATCCTTTCACGCTTCTCGTTGAACGCCCGCACGCTTATCGCGTGGGCGGCAACAATCCAAGTTTTGGGAGATCACTTGAGCAGCTAACCCAAAGCCGGGAGCGTGGCAGCAAGTTGAAGCCGAAAACCAGGTTGCGGGCGGCCAAATAAACCGATTTCGGCGCAAGGTCAACGGCCAGTCCGCAATCTTCGGGAATGGCGCCGACCTCATATAACCCTTTATGAATTGGTAATGGCCGCCCGCTATCGTTGGCACGGCTGACGGCGGACGTTAATGAATCGTGAACGCCGCGCGGCCCTGCCCATAGCGAAGGCAGCGAGGGACCATGACCCAGGAAAAGCGCAAAGCACGGCGGCAAACATTGCGGCACACGGCGTGGCTGGCATTCGGGCCCGGCGAATTGCACGGCTGCAAGCTGTCCGACGTTTCGGCGTCCGGGGCACGCATCGACGTGGAAGAGAACGTGACTCTTCCCGACCATTTCATGCTGTTTCTGACCAACAACGGCGCCGCGCGCCGCGCTTGCCGGGTGGTGTGGCGCAACGAACAGCAAATCGGCGTGCAATTCGAACCGCGCTTGGGCAGCGCCGAAAAGACCGCTCAAGCGTCGAATCCAGACGGCGCTCCCGCCCCAGCCGAGAGCGCACCGTCGAAAGCGAGGCGACCGAAAGCGCGTAAGGCTTGCGCGCGCACCGTTTCCCGCAACCAGTCGCGAGAATGTCACGGCGTCTCTGGAACCTATCCGTGACGTTATCGATTAGCCCGCTGCGGATTGCGCGAATCGATTAGGCTGCCGAAAATTAAGAGAACAATCGATGAAAGCCCTGCTTGCCTTGGCCGTGCTTGCCGCCCTCGCCACAATCGCCACGGCCAATCCGTCGCCGTTCGAACCGAGTGCGGCGACAACCGCGGCCGATGACGACGCGCTTTACCTTGGGCCGGTCGGCGCGATGCTCGAATCCGATTATTTCCGCGCGCCCGAGCCGCCGGCTGGCGCCAGCCGCGTTTTTCCCTGCCGCGTGCGATTGCAACCCATCGGCCGCACGCCGCGTTTCGCGCAAGCCTGCGACTGATCGTTCGGACGCGTCCAATCCATTCAGTCCGCCATCGTCTTCTTCACTTCGGCGACCAGCTGCTTGAGCGTGAACGGCTTGGCCAGGAACGCGTATTGTTCTTCGCTCGGCAGGTTCTTGGCGAAAGCCTCCTCGGCATAGCCGGAGACGAAGATGATCTTCACGTTCGCATTGTGCTTGCGCAGTTCCTTGAGCAGCGTCGGCCCGTCCATTTCCGGCATCACCACGTCGGACACCACCAGGTCGACGTCGCCTTGGCGGTCGAAGATCTCGATCGCTTCCATGCCGTTGCCGGCTTCCAGCACCGTGTAGCCGCGCGAGGTCAGCCCGCGCGCGTTGAGCGCCCGCAATCCCTCCTCGTCCTCGACCAGCAGGATGGTGCCCCGCCCGGTGAGATCGGTGGCGGCCGCGCGCGCCACTTCCTCGGCGGCCGACATGGCGCCGGCGATCTCGGGGGCTTCGGCGGCGGGGATCTGCTCCAGCATCTCCTCCGCGCCGGGCACGTGGCGCGGCAGGAAGATGCGGAAGGTGGTGTTGCCGGGCTGCGAGTCCGCATAGATGAAGCCGCCGGTCTGCTTGACGATGCCGTAGACGGTCGACAGGCCTAGCCCCGTACCTTTGCCGACCTCCTTGGTCGAGAAGAACGGCTCGAAGATTTTTTCGATGATGTCGGCGGGAATGCCCGCCCCGGTATCGGACACTTCGACCAGCACGTAGTCGGCGACAGGCATGCCCTTGTAGCCGAACTTGGCGGTTTCGTCGGCCGCGACATTGGCGGTGCGCACGGTCAGCTTGCCGCCTTCCGGCATGGCGTCGCGCGCGTTGACCGCCAGATTGACGATCACCTGTTCGAACTGCGACAGGTCCACCCGCACCGGCCACAGGTCGCGGCCGTCCACCACCTGCAGCGTCACCTTTTCGCCGATCAGCCGCTTGAGCAGCATGCCGAGGTCGTTCAGCGTCTCGCGCAGGTCGAGCACCTGCGGGCGCAAGGTCTGCTTGCGCGAAAACGCCAGCAACTGCCGCACCAGCGCCGCGGCGCGGTTGGCGTTCTGCTTGATCTGCATGATGTCCTTGAAGGACGGGTCGGTCGGCTTGTGCGCGTTGAGCAGGAAGTCGGTCGCCATCATGATGGCGGAAAGCACGTTGTTGAAGTCGTGCGCGATGCCGCCGGCGAGCTGGCCGACCAATTCCATCTTCTGCTGCTGATAGACGCGGTTTTCCAGCGTGCGTTGCGCCGTCGTTTCCAGCGCATAGACGATCGCCGCCTCGCCGTCGCGCTCCTCTTCCTCGACCGCCGAGACGAAGAAGTTCGCCCAGCGCTCGCCCGGACCGATGAGCGCGGCTTCCACCGGCGCGATGTCGCCCTGCCCCGCGGCCGCCAGGCGAATGGCCGCTTCCAGCGCCGCGCGGTCGCGCTCGGCCACCACCGCGTAGATCGAGCGCTCGCCCTTGAGCAGGTCTTCGAAGGCGGACGCGAAGCGCGCATTGTTGCGCGCGATGCGGCCGGTCTTATCGACGGTCGCGATCGCCATCGGCGTGTTCTGGAAGAAGCGCATGAAGCGCACTTCCGCGGCGCGCTGCGGATCGGTGCCGTCGTCTCTTGCCCGGTTCAGCACCAGCGTGCGCGACGTGCCGGGCGTGCCGTCGGCGCCGAACGCCACCTTGTGGAACAGCCGCACCGGCACCGGCTTGCCGCCGCGCGTCTTGAGATCGAGGTCGACCACCTCGGTTTTCACGTCGCCCGGCGCGGCGTTGAGGGTGGTCAGAAGCGCGGCGCCCTCGCCGGCGACGATGTCGGTGAGCTTGAGCGAGCCGGCACCGACCTGGGCGAGGTCGTGGTCGAGCCAGGCCGCCAGCGTGGCGTTGAGGTAGACAATGTCGCCGGCCGCATCGACCGAGAAGAAGCCGGCGGGCGCGTGGTCGAGATAATCGATGGCGTGCTGCAGCTCCTGGAACACGTTCTCCTGGCGCTCGCGCTCGCGCGTGATGTCGGCGATCGACCACACCGTCAGCTTCGTCTCGTGTTTGCTAGCCCCCAGCGGACGCACGCGCAGCCGCAGCCAGCGGCCACTTTTGCCGCCGGACACGCGCACCTCTTCCTGCAGCCGGCGGCCCTCGCGCGCGGCCTTGAGCATGCGGTAGATCGATTCGGAGGCGTCGGGATCGCCGATGAACACCCGCTCGATCGGGCGCACGTCGTTTAAATCCGCCGCGCCGATCAGGTCGAGATAGGCGGCGTTGGCGTAAAATACCCGGCCCGACGTGTCGGTGACCACGATGCCGTAGACGGCATTGTCGACCACCGCCTTGAGCACCGGGTTACCGGCCTCCTTGCTGGCAAGACGCAAGATGCCGGCGGCGAGCCCAAACAGCGCGAATACGCCGATGGTGCCGAGCGCCGCCAGCAGCACCAGGATGTAGGCCGCCGAATGCTCGCGCCCGACATAGACGAGCCCCGCGGCCGCGCCCACCAGCAGCAGCGCAACCAGCAGGACCTTGCCGAGCGAGCCGCGGCGCGGCGCGCTCTGGCTGCGGTCAAACGCCGGCCGCGCCTGCCCTTCGCTGCGGTCCTGCGCCGGCGGCTGCTTTGCCCGATCCTGACCTGCCATGACGGTGCTCAGCCTTTTCGTCGTCGCGGCGCGCGCTTGTCGCTTCATCCAAGTGCCTTAACCCGGCCCGGGGACGCAAGAGCCAAGGCGCCGCAATCCCGCGCTTTGGCAAATTGGAACATGATTCCGTAACGCAGGCCCCCGACTCGATCGGAGGCCGGGAACCGGCCTTCGCAATAGGTCATGGCCGGCTAAAAGAGCGCGGAACCGCCCGGCGCAGCCGCATGACATAGCCGATCACTTCGGCGACCGCCTTGTAATGTTCGGGCGGAATCGCCTGATCGACTTCGACCGTCGCATGCAGCGCGCGCGCCAGCGGCGGGTTTTCGACGATCGGAATCGAATGCTCGCCGGCAATTTCGCGGATTTTCAGGGCCGTCGCGTCGACGCCCTTGGCGACGCAGACCGGCGCGGCCATGCCGCGCTCGTATTGCAGGGCGATCGAGTAATGCGTCGGGTTGGTGATGATCACCGCGGCTTTCGGCACATTCGCCATCATGCGCCGCCGCATGCGGGTCTGGCGCACCTGGCGCATCTTGCCCTTGATGGTCGGATCGCCCTCGGTCTGCTTGAATTCCTCCTTCAATTCCCGCAGCGACATTTTCTGCCGCTCGTACCAGGTGCGGTACTGGAAGAGGTAATCCGCTGCCGCCACCACCGCCATAATGGCGACCACCGCGCCCAGCTGCTTGAGCGCCAGCGTGAGTGCGAGCGGCAGCACCGCGGCCACATCGGTGCCGACCAGCGCGATCAGCCGGTGGCGCTCCGGCCACATCAGCGCGGTGAGCACGGCGCCGACCAGCAGCAGCTTGACCATGCCCTTGGCGAAATTGACCAGCGCCTGCTTGGAGAACAGCCGCTTGAGGCCGCTCGCCAACGAGATCTTGGACAGCTTCGGCGTCATCGTTTGGAACGACCACACCATGCGGTGCTGGATCATGTTGCCGGCGAGCGCCGCCAGAATCAGCAGCAGGAAAGGAACGGCGACCGCCGCCAGCAACTCGCCGCCGATCTTCTCGAACAGACCGGGCAAAGCCGGGCCGTCCACCCTGATCTGGTAGGAATTGGCGATCAGGCCGCGCAGCATGCTGGTCACGCCCTTCGCCATGCCGCCGGAGAAGGTGATCAGCACCAACGTGGCGGCGGCGATGACGAACCAGGTGTTGACCTCCTGGCTCTTGACGACGTCGCCGCGCTCGAGCGCCTCGTCCAGGCGCTTTTGCGTCGGGTCTTCTGTTTTTTCGCTTTGGTCTTGTTCTTCGGCCATGACGCTCCCTCAACGTCAGGCGTGCGGCGCCAGGCTGCCGAGGATGCCCTCGAGATAGCCGACGAAGGTCCCCATCATCGCGCCTATCACCAGCAGCAGCAGCAGCATGCCGAGCAGGATCGACAGCGGCAGGCCGATGAAAAACACCTGCATTTGCGGCATCAGCCGGGAGAGCACGCCGAGCCCGAGATTAAACAGCAGGCCGAACACCAGGAACGGCGCCGAGAGCTGGATCCCGATGCGGAAAGCGGTCGCCACGATCGCGGTCACGTGCTGAGCCACGTCGCCGACCAGCGGCATCTCGCCCGGCTGAAATAAAGTGTAGCTGTCGTTGAGCGCCTCGATCACGAGGTAATGCAGGTCGGTGGCGAACACCAGCGTGACGCCGAGCAGCGTGAGGAAATTACCGACCAGCATGCCCTGCTGGCCTTGCGTCGGATCGATCGCCGTGACGAAGCCGAGGCCCATCTGTTGCGCCACGACCGAACCGGCGATCTGCAGCGCCGAGATCGCCAGCCGCGCGGTCAGCCCCAGCACCGCGCCGATGATGATTTCCTGGACCAGCATCACCAAGACCGGCGCGAGCGCGGTGAGATCGACGCTATAGGCCTTCTGATGCGACGGCAGCACCACGGCGGTGAGCACCAGCGCGATGGTGAGCCGCACCCGCGACGGCATGTTCTGCTCGCCGACGCCGGGCAGCAGCATCACCATGGTGCCGATGCGCGCAAACGTCAGCAGGAATGCGGCGGCAAGCCCGGGCAGGAAAGAAACGTCGACATGCATTCAGGCTATTTTTCGTTGGCGCATGATCGTGTCCAAAAACCGCTTCCCTTCCCCGGCCAAGCCCGGGACATGCTTTGCGCGCCTAGGTGCCGCTGGCGATGCGGGCGGCGAGGCGGATCATCTCCGCGTGCAGTTTCTCGGCCATGAACGGCAGCGCGATCAGCAGCGAAACGAAGATCGCCAGGATCTTCGGCACGAAGGCGATGGTCATTTCCTGGATTTGCGTGAGCGCCTGCAGCAGCGCGATGGCGACGCCGACGCCCAAGCCCACCAGCATCACGGGGCTGGCGACTACGATCAGCGTGTAGATCGCCTCGCGCGCAATATCGAGAACTTCCGGCCCGGTCATCGTCTGCAACTTTCTTCGCTGTCATCGCCCGCGCAGGCGAGGCATGACAGAAATTAAAATCAGATCGGCATTTTCATGATGTCTTCGTAGGCCGCGATGATCTTGTCGCGCACCGCCACCACCGCATCGATGGCGACTTCGGTCTCCGACACCGCGGTGACCACGTCCACCATGGTGGATTTGCCGTTGACCATGGCGCGGGTCTGCGTGTCGGATTTCTGGCCGAGCTCGTTGACCGAGCCGATCGCCTCCTTGAGCATGGAGGTGAAGCTGCTCGTGCCCTTCGGATCGGCGACCGCGGCCGCCGCTTGCGCGGGATTGGCGGTGAGGCGCGCGATTGCCGCATAGGCGCCGGCGGCGCTGATCGGTGTGGCCATTGGCTTTTTCCTTCTACGCCCTGAGGATATCGATGGTGCGCATGAGCATGCGCCGGGTGGCGGTGACGACGTTGACGTTGGCTTGGTAGGAGCGCTGCGCCTCGCGGATGTCGGTCATTTCCACCAACGGATTGACGTTGGGATATTTGACGTTGCCGTTCTTGTCGGCCGCCGGATGACCCGGCTCGTATTTCAGCCGGAAGTCGGATTGGTCGGTCTGTATCTTGCCGAGCTCGACCACCTGCACGCCGAGTGCGCGGTCAAGCTCGGTGTGGAAGGTCGGCACTTTGCGCCGGTAGGGGTCGGCGCCGGGCGAGGACGGTGTCGAATCCGCGTTGGCGATATTCTCGGAGATGATGCGCATGCGCCCGGCCTGCGCGCGCAGGCCGGATGCGGCAATCGCCAGAGTCTTTATGAAGTCCACGGCTGCTCTCCCTGGCTATTTCTTGCCGAGCCCGATCTTGATGAGGCTGAGACTGCGCATGTAGACCGCGGTCGCGGCCTGGTAGTCCATCTGGTTGGCCGCGACTTTCATCATCTCGTCCTCGATGTTCACGGCGTTGCCGGCCGGGCGCACCTCGTAGCTGCCCTTGCGCTCGCTCCGGAACGACGTCGGGCTCGCGCCGAAGCCGCTCAGGTGGCCGGGCTCGGTTGTGGCCAGCGCGACCGTGGAAGCCGCGGCCGCGGCGGCCCCAGTCGGCGTTTCGAATTTCAGCGGCGCCAGGTCGCGCGCCTGGTAACGCGGGGTGTCGGCATTGGCGACGTTCTCGGCCAGCACGCGCTGGCGTTCCTGGGACCATTGCAGCCGGGTGCGCAGCATCGACAGGATCGGGATATCGGTGATGGCCATGATGTGCCCCTTGCGAAGCCGCCCCCCGCCGCCCAAAGCGGCACTAGGCAGACTTTGCCGGGGTTATGGTTAATGGCGGGTAAAGGGATAGGGATGGAACGGAATGGCCCGGATAGCCGTTGATTTTGGCTCAGGACGGTGCGGCCCGCCGCTTAAGCAAAAACCGAGCTGAATACGAAATGGCTCTTTATTTCTTAAGAGTCTGTTAGTATTCGGGGCGGCAAATTGTGCCTACGGAATTAACCATTGGGGCGATTCCCGTCCGGTGAGCCGCGGCATGAAGCATGGAGTGATTTGATGGACGCCCTGTTCGGCTCAACCATGCCACTGGCGGCGCGCTTTTTCATCGCGTTCCTGGTGGTGCTGGCCCTGATCGGCGTCACCGCTTGGCTTGTGCGCCGCTTCGGCGCCAACCGCCTGGGCGGCGGCGCGCGCGGACGTCAACCGCGGCTGGCGGTGATCGATGCGGCCAGCGTCGACGGCCGCCGCCGGCTGGTGCTGATCCGCCGCGACAATACCGAACATCTCTTGATGATCGGCGGTCCCACCGACGTGGTGATCGAACCCAACATCGTGCGCGCGACCGGTGCGCGCGAAACCGCGCGCGAGCCGGGACGCATTTCGATGCAAGCCGAGACCACGGCGCGGCTTGGACCGGCCGAGCCCAGCTGGCAGGCGCCGCCGATCGAACCGGCGCCGCCCGCTCCGCCGCCGCGTCCTTCTCCGTCATATCGCGCGCCGGCAACCGAAGAGCCTTGGCTGGCGCCGGAGCCGGGCGCGCGCGCACGTCCCGCCGACAGTCTCACCGGGCTCGCCGCCGAGCTTTCGGCCAAGCTTCATACGCCCGAGCCGGCTCCCCCTGCCCCGCCGCCGCCGCCGCCCGCGCGCATGGAGCCTGCCGCGCCGCCGCGCACCGCCGCGCCCCCGATGTCGCCGGAGCCGCCGCCGGCGGCAGCACAAAACGATCACAACCTGGCCGAGATGGCGCAGCAGCTCGAAGCCGCCTTGCGCCGTGCGCCGGCGCCGGAGGGCCGCCCGCCGGTAACCGATCCGCTGGCAGTCGCGCCACCGCCGGCCAAGCCCGCGCCACCGCCGCGCCCCGCGATACGCGAATTCAAAGCGCGGCCCGAGGCCAAATTCGAGCCGAAGCGCGAACCCAGGTTCGAGCCCGCACCCGAGCGCCGGCCCGAACCCAAGCAAGAGTCCAAGCCTGAGCCGAAACTCGAATCCAAGTTCGAACCGAAGTTCGAACCCAAGTTCGAAGTCGAAGTTCGAGTCCAAATTCGAACCCAAATTTGATGCCAAGGCCGAGACCAAGCCCGAGCTCAAGTTCAAGTTCGAGCACGAGCCGAAACCGGAGGCGCCCACCGCCCCGGACAAGAACGTTTACGACAATCTGGAAGAGGAGATGGCGAGCTTGCTCGGCCGTCCACCCGACAAATCGTGACAGTGCTCTTCGGCCGCCGCGTCCGTCTGGTGACGGTGGCGGCCGGAGTAGCCGGGCTGATGGCGCTGACGGTCGCACCGGCCGGCGCGCAGGATGTCAGCATCAATTTCGCGCAAGGCAGCGGGCTGACCGAGCGCGTGGTCCAGTTGATCGCGCTGCTCACGGTGCTGTCGCTGGCGCCCTCCATCCTCGTGATGATGACGTCGTTCACCCGCATCGTGGTGGTGCTGTCGCTGCTGCGCACCGCGCTCGGCACCGCCACCGCGCCGCCCAATGCGGTGATCGTGTCGCTGGCGCTGTTCCTCACCGCGTTCGTGATGGGCCCGGCCCTGCAAACGGCCTACGACACCGGCATCCGCCCGCTGGTCGCCAACGAGATCACCGCCGAGCAGGCTTTCGATCGCGGCTCCAAGCCCTTGCGCGCCTTCATGGAAAAGAACGTGCGCGCCAAGGACCTGAAGCTGTTCGTCGACATGTCCAATCAGGCCGTGCCGGCGAAACCGGAAGACCTTTCGCTGCGCGTCTTGGTGCCGGCCTTCATGATCTCCGAGCTCAAACGCGCCTTCGAGATCGGCTTCCTGTTGTTCCTGCCGTTCCTCATCATCGACCTGGTGGTGGCATCGGTCTTGATGTCGATGGGCATGATGATGCTGCCGCCGGTGGTGGTGTCGCTGCCGTTCAAGCTGATCTTCTTCGTGCTGGTGGACGGCTGGAGCCTGGTCGCCGGCTCATTGATCCAGAGCTACGGGACGTAAGGCGGCGCGCCTAGCGGCCGGCCGCGCGGCGCTTCGGCAACCGCGGAATCGATCCGGTCGACGCCGGTTCCGGCTTGACCGGCACGCCGGCCGGTACCTTCGGCGGCAATGGCGACGCGGCGGCGGGATCGGGCTTGGCTTTCGCTTTCATATTTTCGGCCGCCTTCTCCGGCACGGCCTGCTTGCCGCCTTGCTTGGCGCCTTGCTTGCCCGCTGGCGCTTTCGCAGCCTGCGGCGACGGTTTTGCCGGTGCGGGCGCAGCCTTGCCCTTGGCACCGGCGCCAGCCGGCGCCAGCGGGACCGAATCCGGATAGCGCTTGCGCATGTCGCTCAGGAATTCGTCGAGCGTATCGGCGCCGGCCACCGTGCGCGCCACGTTCTTGAATTCGACGGCCGAGGTGCCGACCGGCGCGGTCACCACTTCGAAGGCACGCCGGTCGGGCGTGTCGGCCATCTTGGCCGCGTATTTGTCGCGGAAGCGCGCCTGCCCGATCGCCTCGTCGCCGAGCGCATAACCGATCGCGGCGCGCAGGATGTCGATGCGCTCGGCCTCGCTCAATGGCGCGAAATCACGCCAGCGCTCACCGTAGAGCAATTCGATCTGCTCGGCCGCCTGGCGCCAGCGCTTGGCCGCCCACAGGATATCGGCGCGCAGGCGGATCGCTTGCGAGCCTTTGATGTTGACGATCATTTCCAGCGCCAGATCGTGGCGGCCGGTCTCGGACAGCGAACGCGCCTCGAGCAAAAGGCGCTGCTTGCGCAATTCGTTCGATATGCCGTCGGTGCGGGTCGTGCGCAAGGCGGCGAGCGCGCGCTTGGGCTTGCGATCCATGAGATAGACGACGGCGAGGCGGGTGGCGACCTGCGCGCGCGCGGCGGCATGCAGGCGGTGGTCGACCTGATGCTGGAGCAGTTCGGCGGCCTGGCCGAGCAGGTCGACCGAGACCAGCCGGTCGGCCAGCTTGCGGATCATCTCGTCGCCGCTGCGCCCGATCGGCGTCAGCTCGCGGTAGTCGTAGAACAGCGCCAGCGCGTCGATCGGCGGCAGCGCGTCGCCCTTGCCGTTCAGGAACAGCTTCTCGAAGGTGGCGGCCGCCTCGTCCTGGATCTTGTTGGTGAGATCGGAATTGGGATGCGCCATCATGGCCGCGCGCATCACGTGGAACGCCTCGCGGTAGCGCTTGTCCTGCGTATAAAGATGCGCCAGCAGCTTGAGACCCGCCACCTCGGTCTCGTCGCCGCGCCAGACCGTGGTGAGCGTTTCGAGCTGGTCGACCACATCCTTGCGCGGCATGTCGCCCATGGCGAAGCGCAGCATGATCTCGCGCAGGCGCCCTTGCGCGGCGGCGCGCTTGTCGCGCGATGCCCCGGCGGTGCGGTAATTGGTGAGCGCGTCTTCGTTGCGGCCGAGCCCCTCGTCCAGGCGGCCAACGAGCACGGCGATCGAAGCCTGCATCTCCGCCGGCACGCCGAGGGTCTGGAGCTCGTTGATCACGTGGTCGGCGCCGGTGAAGTCGCGCATTTCGATCGCCGCGTGCAGCTGCTCGCGCAGCGCCATGCGCTGCAATTCGATCGGCAGCCCGCCCAAAGCGGTCGCGACGTCCTTGAAGCGCTCGTGCGCCTCCGACCACCGGCCCTGGCGCGCGAGGGCGATGGCGCGCCAGACCGGCGCGTCGAGCTGGTTGCCGACCTGCGGGTTGGACAGATTCTTGATGGCATCGGTTGGCCTGTCGAGCATCACGTTGGCGATCGCCTTGAGCACGGTGCCGGTGATGTCGTCGGCGCCGCGCTCGTCGGCGAGCGCGACCTCGATCACGCCGATCGCTTCCGCCGACATGCCGCGGGCGAGATAAAAGCGCGCCAGATCGAGCCGCGCGTTGCGGCGCTTGGGCGGCGGCGCCATGGCGGCGCGGAAAAGCAAATCCGATTGCCGGGCGTTGTACTTGGCTTGGCGGTTGAAACCCCAGAGCTGGGTGTCGAAGGTCAAAGCGCGGAAACTGGTGGCGAGCCGCTGCTGGCCGATGGCGGTCGGCGACAGCGCGAGACCGCCGGGGCGGCTGACGGTGATCTTGTCGGCGGCAAGCGCGGCGCTGAGGTCGTCGGCCAGCGGCTGCAGCACCACGCCCTGGGCGGACGGTAGCGCGCGCAACTCGACGAACGCCTGCGGCTTGACGAAGCCGCGCGCGGGCCCGAGCGCGGTGATCACCAGCAGCCGGTCGCCGACGGCGGGATCGATGATGCGGTGGATGGCGCGCGGATTGGCGAACGGGATGGCAATGCTCGCGCGGTTCTCGCCGACGATGCTGCGGGCGATGGTGAGCGGCTTGATCGGCGCCGCCGCGCTGCCGCCAATGGTGACGATCCAGGATGGCCCGTCCGCCACGACGCTCGCCAGGCGCGGCCGCGCCAGCCGCAGGCGCACAACCGCCGCGCCGTCCTTGGCGCGCGCGACGCCGACATCGCGGATGCCGCTGTCCGGGTCGCGCGTCAGCGCGGCCAGATCGATGCGGGCGGCGCTGTCGAACACCAGCCACAGCGTGTCGCCGCGGTGGAACACGGCGGCCGGCGTCGGGACCGCGAACGGGAATTCGATACGCAAGCCCGCGCCGGCGTGGTGCAGCTGGGCGGCGACCGGCGCTGTCGGATCGGGCGCCGGCTGGGCGGGCTTGGCAGCGGCGGATTTCGCCGCGGCCTTTGGCATCTTTGCTGCCGCCTTGGGTGCTGGCTTGTGTTCGGTCTTATGTTCGGTCTTGGGTGCTGTCTTGGGCGTGGTCTCTGCCGCGGTTTTGGGGGCAGCAGCCTTGGGGGCAGCCTCGCGCATAGTCTTGGGCGCGGCAGCATTTGGCGTGGCGGCTTTGGCCGCGGCGTCTTTCGGCGGGTGTTGCGCCGCGCTCTTCGGCTCGGCGAGCGCGGCAAGTTTCGGCGCCGGTGGCGCGGCCGTTTTGGCCGCAGGCTGCGCGGCGGCGGGCGCGGCATCGCTTGCGGCTTTTACCGCCGGCTTTTTATCGGCAGCCATCGGAGCCGGCACGGCGTCACTTGCCTGTTTCGGTGCCGGCGCGGGCATGTCCTTGGCCTTGGCCGGCGGCGGCGCGGCAGACATTTTATTATTGGCAGGCTTGCTATTGCCAGGCTTGCCACTGGTAGGTTCGGCGGCAGCGGGCGGCTTGCCGGCCTTTTTCTCGGGCGGCATCCCATCGGCCAGCGGCGCGGCAACCGCGCTCTTGGCATGATTGGCCGGCGGCTCTGGCGCGGCCTTTTTCATGGCGGGCACGGTGTCGGGCGGCGCGATCGCCGGTTCTTTGGCCTCCGCCGCGGGAGTGCCAGCATCTTCCGCCGCCGCATGCTTGGGCTTGTTGGGCTTGGCGTCATCGACGCCGATATCGACCACGATGCTGTTGTCCTCGTGGAAGGTGCGCACTTTCGGCTTGCCGTTGAGCACGAAATTGATGACCACCAACTCGTAGCTGATATCGGTGTCGACCGATTTCAGCGTCGGCGGCAAGGTCGCCACCACGTCGGCCAGGTCCCATTTGATCGGCCAGTCGAAATTGAGCGTGAGCCGGTCGTCATGGCGGTCGGGCACGACGCTGGCGCCATTCGGCAAATCGAAGACGTAACGGACGAAAGTCGGCTGGCTCGCCACCCGGACCCGGATCGTCGGCGGCTTGCGGTCCTTGGCGGCAAGGCGCTGGCGCTGCAGCTTACGCTCGGCCTCGCGCGCGCGGTTGGCCAGTTCCTCGATCACCTCCGCCGGCAGGCCGGGCATCACTCCCGTCCACGACTCCGGCAACAGATCGACATAGAGCCGCTCGGCCGCGGCGACGGAATGGATCTTTATCTTCTTGGCCAACGCAATGCGGACCGCCATGCCGTCAGGATCGAGGCGCGCCGCGCTGATATAGTCGGGGGCACTTTCACTAAGACGATCGACGGCGACGGCGATCGGCTTCTTGAAGGTCACCACGGCGATCGGAAAGTTGTAGCGGATCGTGGCGGGCACCGCCTCGTCGAGACGGAACATCAGGCGCGCAAAGCCGTGATCGGTGAAAATCTTGACTTCGCCGCTGACCGGATCGTCGGCACGCGCCGGCCCGCTCGACGCCAGCAGCGCCGGCGCCAGCAGCGCGACAACGGCCGCCGTCAGCCGGGGCCGCATCTTCTTCCTGTCACCGGACGAAGCCGCCATGAAGCCGTTCCAGCCGGCGAGACTGCCAGCCGCGATAGCCTAAGGATTGCCGTTTAACGCAGCGTTAACCGTGCCGCGATCGCGCGCGCATGACCTCTTCCGGCTGTACTTCGCCCACCGAAACAAGCGTCGCGAAGGCAGGAAAACGCTATCCAACCCCCAAGCATGCCGAGCGCAAGCTTTCCGGGGCCCGCGCGCTAGTGCCCACTCGGCGTACCTTCGATTTTCGGCAGCTGGTCTGGATTTTGCGGTGTCGTCTGCCCGCTGGCGCGATTGGCGAGTTCGACCGTGAGCCGCTCGGCGGCCTCCGGCGTCATCTGCCCGAGGATGGCCGACATGCTGCGCGGCTTCATCCGGGTTGAAACCTTGACCAGGATCTTCATGTCGAGACGGTCGAAGATGCGGGCGGCATCCTTCGGCTTCATGGTCTCGTACATGGTGATGAGGCCCTTCAGACGTTTGGCTTCCGCGTGGTCGCGATCGCCCATCTCGGACTTGACGCGCGTTTCCACGCCCTTGAGTTCGGAAACCTTGGCCTCGACCCGCTTCTCGGCCGCCTTGAGCAGGCTCTCGCGCATGTCGAGCTCGCGGTTGCGGGCATCGAGTTGCTGCCGGCGGTCATGCAGGCTTTCGAGGATGGCGCGCTCGCCGGACGAATTGATGTGGCCGGGCTTGATCTGGATTTCCTCGCCGGCGGCCTTGAGCGTGGGCGGACCCGGCGCCTTGTCGCTCACCTTGAGCTTGTCACCGCTTTCCTTGCTTGCCTCGGCGCCATGCTCTTTTTTGGCTTCCTTGTCATGCTTGTCGACCGAGCCGGTGATGTCGCGGTTGCTGCCGTCGCCATAGTTGAACATCTCTTTCGCCCAAGATTGCTTGGCAACGCGCGCATCGGGAAGGCGAGGGTCGCGGGCATCCACTATCTTCGGATAGGGCGGCACGCTTTCGGGCGCGACAATCTCCAGTCTGGGCTTGGTACGGTTTTCCATACGCTCGGCCAGCGTATAGCCGCCGTCGAACACCAGACCGGACACCTTGAGCGCGAACAGGGCGATCGTAGCCAGCAGCACGATGGGGATCAGCCGGAAATCGCGCGCAAATCGGATCATGCCGCGACGTCGCGCGTGCGCGCGCGCGCCCGTTCGGTGAAGGCCTTGGCGGCGGCGGCCACCGCCTTGGCGTCGGGCGCGGCGGGCGTCGGACGGTCCGCCGGCCGTGCGACGTTGGCGATGCTGGCAACGCGGCCCAGCAGGTCTTCGCCGGCGGCGAGCTGCTGGTCGAGCTCGCCGGTGAGGCGCTCTATCTGTTCGAGCCGTTCGTTGAGATTCTGCTCGCCGTCGTGCATGGTCGATTTGAGCCCGGCGATGGCGCGCTCGGCGATCTCGGTCGCCGTGATCAGCTCGGAAATGGTGGCGCGCAGCGTCTGCTCGTCGGCCTTGAGCAGGCGAATCTGATTGTTGAGCCGCACGCAATACAGGATCGTCAACAGCAGCAGGATCGAGACCATGATCTCGACCAGGTATCCGAAGTTGAAGCTCATGGCGCTTCCAATCGGTTGGTGGGCTCGTCCGCCTTCTCGAACATAGCGAACGTCGTCCGTGGTTTGCGCAGGGCCTTGGTAACACGCACCGCCACACGGTCGCCGACCCGGCCCATGCGGCCTTCGGTCAGCGTAACGTCGCCGCAGCGCACGTTGACCAGCGCGTCCGGCTTGAGTTCAAGGGTGAGCGTGTCGCCGACTTTGAGGCTCATCATCTGCCGCAGCGGCAGCCGCTCCTCATAAAGCACGGCCTCGACGCCGATCTGCGCCTGGCCGATTTCGGTGGCGAGATGGCCTTCCCAGATCGGATCGCGGCCGAACTTCTCGCCCATGAACATCTGCAGCAGGACGGCGCGGATCGGCTCGATGGTGGCGTAGGGCAGCAGCAGCTCGATATTGCCGCCGCGGTCCTCCATGTCGATGCGCAGCCGCACCAGGATCGCGGCGTTGGCCGGCCGCGAGATGGCGGCGAAGCGCGGATTGGTTTCCAGCCGGTCGACGTTGAATTTGACCGGCGACAGCGGCTTGAAGGCAAGCTCGGCGTCCGCCAGCACCACCTCGATCATACGCTTGACCAGGTTGGTCTCGATGGTGGTGTAGGGACGCCCCTCGACGCGCACGGCGCTGTGCCCGCGCCGGCCGCCGAGCAGCACGTCGATGATCGAATAGATGAGGCCCGAATTGACGGTGGCGAGGCCGAAATTGTCCCACTCCTCCGCCTTGAACACGGCCAGGATCGCCGGCAGCGGGATCGAATTGAGATAATCGCCGAAGCGCACCGAGGTGATGCGGTCGAGCGAGACTTCGACGTTGTCGGATGTGAAGTTGCGCAAGCTCGTCGTCATCAGCCGCACCAGGCGGTCGAAGACGATTTCCAGCATCGGCAGGCGCTCGTAAGACACCATCGCCGAGTCGATGATGGCGCGGATGCCCGAATTGTCGTTGAGCGTCACGTCCGCCAGGCTGAAGCCGAGCAGGCTGTCGATTTCATCCTGGTTGAGAATGCGCTCGGCGCCGCCCTTGGCGCCCTGGAATCCGTTGTCGTCGATCATCGCCGCCCATTGCGCGGCGGCCTCTTCTTCGCTCGGTGCCGGCGTCTCCGCCGCGCCAGGCGCCGGCGCGCCTGATTCTTGTTCCAGCGCCACGCCCCACTCGGCTGCCATCGCGTCTTTGTCGATTTGGTCTTTGCCCGCCATTATTGATTACGTCGTCACTGGACGACGATCTCCTTGAACAGAACGGCGGTGATATGGTTGGGCGCGACGGCGGCGTTGACGCGGCGGGTCAATTCCTCCTTGAGCCGGTAAAGTCCGGCGGAGCCGTCGAGATCGGTCGGCCGCAACTCGCGCAAATAAGTCTGAAAGGCGTCCATCACCCGCGGCATCAGCGGCTGGATCTGTTGGACCTCGTTGGCGCTGGGCAATTCGAGGACGATCTTGAGCTTGAGATATTGCGTGCGGTTGGTGCCGGCGCTCGCCAGGTTGACCAGCACGTCCGGCATGTCGACGAAGGTCGCCGGCTTAGCGGCGGTCTTCATCTCCTTCTCGTGGCCGGATCCGCCCAGGAACAGATAGGCGGCCGTGCCGCCGCCGCCGATCACCAGCAGGCCGGCCGCCGCGATGATCATTATCTTCCTTGACGGCAGCCGCAGCTTCCGCTTCGCCGCCGGTTGTTCGTTTTCTTCCTCCGGCTCGTCATCGACTTCAGCGTCCGCCGGTTTTGCTTTGGTTGCCATGGCTGCCCCGATTGCACCGTGCTGGTGGGATGCGCGCGCGGCGTCTTGAAGCGACACGCCGCGGATGCGCAGACCCCGCGCTCCCCGTCCGGCGAAGGTAGGTTGGTATGGTTAACAGTTCATTGCCGGGTTCCCGTCGGCGGCAACTTTTGCCGGGTCAGGGCCGTTTTTGCCGGCGCTGGGACCCCGGCGATTTCACATAACCTATTGATATAACATGATTTTATCACTTGGCACGGTGGCTGCAATGATCAATGCGGCCGCTGGCTTGGGAGAGCTCGCGGCAGAGCTGTCCGCACCGTTCGGCCTCGGGAGGGCCGGGCTTTGCGGGACTTAAAGGGGAGAACACCGATGCAGAATGCACTTCTCGTCGGACTATCGCGCCAAGTCGCGCTCGGCCGCGAGCTTGACGTGGTCGCCAACAACATCGCCAACCTCAACACCGTCGGCTTCAAAGGCGACGGCGCGGTGTTCGAGGAATACATCGGGCAGACGGCGCGCTCGGGCAATCTGCCGGGCACCGACAGCCAAGTAAGCTTCGTGCAAGACCGCGCGACCTGGATCAATCTGAGCCAGGGCCCGCTCGAGCGCACAGGCAATGCCCTGGACGTGGCGATCGAAGGCTCGGGCTTTCTGGCCGTGCAAACGCCGAACGGCGAGCGTTATACGCGCAACGGGGCGCTGCAAATCAACGCCAACGGCGAACTGGTGACCAGCGCGGGCTATCAGGTGCTGGGCGACTCCGGCCCGATCACCTTTCAGCCCAAGGATCGCAACATCACGATCAGCGAAGACGGCACCATCAGCGTGCGCGAGGGCGACAACAGCAAGACCGAGTCGCAGCGCGGCAAGTTGCGCATGGCCGGATTCGAAAACGCCGGGCAGTTGCAGAAGGACGGCGCCAGCACATTCATGGCGCCGGATGGCGTGACCCCACAGGTCGATACCATATCGCGCTTCGCGCAAGGCACGCTCGAAAAATCCAACGTGCATGGCGTGCTCGAGATGACGCGCATGATCGAGGTCACGCGCAGTTACACCCAGATCGCCAACATGCTGGCGCAGCAGACCGACCTGCAGCAGACGGCGATCGACAAGCTCGCCGAAGTTCCAACGAGCTGATCGGCAGCAGTAGCGGGAGATTTTAGTAATGCGAGCATTGCACACCGCGGCGACCGGGATGATGGCCCAGGAACTCAACGTCCAGGTCATCTCCAACAACATCGCCAACATGCGCACCACCGGCTACAAACGTCAGCGCGCCGAATTCCAGGACCTGCTGTACGAGCACGTCAGCCGCGTCGGCACGCAGACCTCCTCGCAGGGCAATATCCTGCCCGCGGGTATCGAACTCGGCTCCGGCGTCAAAACCGCCGGCACGCCGCGCCTGATGACGCAGGGCGAGGTGGTGCAGACCGGAAAGGATTACGATCTCGCCATCCGGGGCGAAGGCTTCTTCAAGATTCTGCTGCCGGACGGGCGCACCGCCTATTCCCGCGACGGCTCCTTCGAGCTCGACGCGCAGGGGCGGCTGGTGACGGCGCAGGGCAACGTGGTGCAACCCGGCATCACGATTCCGCAGAACGCAAGTTCGGTATCGATCAATTCGCAGGGCCAGGTGTCGGTGACGCTGCCCGGCTCCACGTCGCCGAGCATCCTCGGCCAGCTCCAGCTCACGATTTTCATCAACAAGGCCGGCCTCGAGGCCATCGGCGACAATATGTATCTGGAAACGCCCGCCTCCGGCGCGCCGCAGGACGGCACGCCGGCCGCCGACGGCTTCGGCAACCTGCTGCAGGGCAGCCTCGAGCAGGCCAATGTCGAAGCGGTGAGCGAGATCTCCGACCTGATCGCCGCCCAGCGCGCCTACGAGATGAACGCCAAGGTGATTTCCGCCGCCGACCAGATGTTGTCGGCCACCTCCAACCTGATGCGTTGAGGAAGAGCCATGTCCCGCACCCTCATTGCAGCCTTCGTAAGCCTGATTTCGCTCGGCGCCTCCGCCGCGGCGCAGGTCACCGCCGCGCTCGACCAGCAACGGCCGCGGCTCAAAGCCGAGGCGGTCATCACCGGCGATCTCGTGCACATCGGCGACCTGGTCGACCATGCCGGCGTGGTCGCCAAGGTGCCGATCTTTCGCGCGCCCGATCTCGGCACCACCGGCACGGTACCGGCCAATGCGGTGGTCGAAGCAGTGCGGGCCCACGCGCTGATCGGCCTCGATACCGGCGGTATCCGCGAGGTGGCGGTGACGCGGGCGAGCCGCACCATCGCGGCGAAAGACATCGAGGATCGCGTCAAGCAGGCCTTGGGCGCACAATTCGAACTCGGAACGCCGGCCGACATCACGCTTAATTTCGACGGCGGATTGCGTCCGCTGCATGTGGAGCCCAATGCCGAAGGCGAAGCGCGGGTCCAGCGCGCCACCTATGACGCCTATAGCGGCCACTTCGAGGCCACGCTTGCTATCCCGACCGGCCCGTCGACCCATGCGCTGCTACGGCTAACGGGCCGCGCCACCGCGACCATGGAGGTGGCGACGGTGGCGCGCCCGGTCGAGCGCGGCGGCGTCCTGAAGGATGCCGATGTGGTGCTCGAACGGCGCCCGCGCGCCCGCGTCGGACGCGACGTCATCACCGACCCCGCAAAGGCGGTCGGCCTTGCCGCCCGCAATGCGCTGCGGCCGGGCCGGCTGCTGCGCGCCGACCTGCTGACGAAGCCCGAGACGATCAAGCGCAACGAGCAGGTGGTGCTGGTCTATCTGATGCCCGGCATCTCGCTCACCGTGCGCGGCAAGGCGATCGAGAGCGGCGCAGAAGGCGACACGATTTCGGTGCTCAACGAACAATCCAAGCACACGCTGCGGGGCATCATTATCGGGCCCGGCCGCGTCGCCGTCGACAGCGGCCCGCCGCAACTTGCCGCCAATACCACAGCCACCGCGCCCGCAACCAACCGCACGGCACGCTAACGCATGGGTTCAAACGCTGTGAAGCGACGAGCGAAAAACGCCACGCCAAAATTTTAAGTCGGTCTGAAACGGCACGGTGCAAGCCGCGCCAATTGTGAAAGTGACGTCGATGAATGTAACCAAGCTTACGCGCCATGCGGTGTTGGCCGCGCTGACGACTTCGCTGCTCGGCGGCTGCGCCTATCTCGATCGTCTCAAGGACGTTGGTCAACCGCCGCCGCTGACGGCGGTCAACAATCCGACCACGCGGCCCGGCTACAAACCGGTGCAGATGCCGATGCCGGCGGCGCAGCCCGCCTCCTACAATCCGAATTCGCTGTGGCGCAACGGTTCGCGTGCCTTCTTCAAGGACCAGCGCGCGCACCAGATCGGCGACATTCTCACCGTGCAGGTCAACATCACCGACAAGGCGAATTTGTCGAACGAAACGCAACGCACGCGGACAGCCACGGAGGATTCCAATATCAACAATTTCTTCGGCAAGCCGAAAGTGCCGATCATGAATACACCGGTGCCGACGCACGTTCTGACGACCGACTCGACCGCCTCCTCCGACGGCAAGGGCTCGATCAACCGCTCGGAAGCGCTGTCGACCAACATCGCCGCCGTGGTGACCCAGGTGCTGCCGAACGGCAATCTGGTGATCGAGGGCAGACAGGAGATGCGGGTCAATTTCGAAATGCGCGAACTGGTGGTCGCCGGCATCGTGCGCCCGGAAGACATCCAGAGCGACAACACCATCGAATCAAGCAAGATCGCGCAAGCACGCATCGCCTATGGCGGACGCGGCCAGATCACCGAGATCCAGCAACCGCCCTGGGGCCAGCAAGTCAGCCAGATCCTGCTGCCGTTCTAGCGCGGCGGCGGCCGCCGCGCCGGAGCCGGCGGGCCTGGGCCGGGCGCCGTTCGAGGTGGGGTTTATGTAGCGTCAGTGGCGTTCGCGCGCGTAGCGATGTGACTGCGTAACGTATTGAGCTCCCGCGCCGTTTTCGTTTCGCGAGCGGAAATGGCGTCAACGACGCGGCCCCCGGCAGCTCCCCAGCCGGGGGCCGCGGTGCGTTTTTTATCGCCACACATCGAAGCGACTTGCCGCCCGCCGGCGCAACGCCTTGCGCGGCCCGCGCATCGTTCCGACATTGAGCGCTGAGCCAATTGCGGCCCGCCGGGCCGCATTGCGAGGAGCCGCCGCCGCGTGTTTCCCTTCATCGACACCGCCCCGCGCGCCGCCTTCCCGGCCGTCGTGCTCATGCTGATCGCGGCCAACGTGCTCGTGTTTCTGATCATGCTCAGCCTGCCACTCGATCTGCTGCATGCGGTGCTGGTGCAATACGCGCTCATCCCGCTGCGCTACACCCAGCCCGAGCTCGCGCGCGCGGCCGGGCTCAACCCGAACGATTTCTTGCCGTTCGTCACCGACGCCTTCCTGCACGGCGGCTGGATGCACATCATCTTCAACATGTGGTTTCTCTGGATTTTCGGTCCGGCCATGGAAGCGCGTTTCGGCCGCGCCTGGTTCCTGGCGCTCTATTTCGGCGGCGCGCTGGCGGCGAGCGCGGTGCAGATCGTCGCGCATCCGGATTCGGCGCAGCCGGTGCTCGGCGCCTCGGGCGCGATCGCCGCGGTGATCGCGGCCTACGCCGTGGTCTATCCGGCCGAGCGCGTCGTCACCATCGTGCCGATCTTGTTCATTCCGCTGTTCGTGCCGGTCCCGGCCATCCTGTTCGCCGGGATCTGGTTCGGCCTGCAGGTGCTGCAAGGCTCGTCCGAGCTTGCGCGCCCGGGCATGGCCGCGGGCGTGGCCTGGTGGGCGCATATCGGCGGGTTCGCCTTCGGCGCACTGTTCGCGCTCGTTCTCTCGCGGCTAATGGGCGGCGAGCAGACCCGGGTCACCCTGTGGAGCGACCACGGCAAGCGCGTCTATGGCCGCCGCGTGCCGGACGTTCCGCGGCGCGAGGACTGGTGACCATCTCCTGAAACGACGATGCCCGGCGCTGAGGCCGGGCATCGCGTAACGAATCTTGTCGAGGGCTTCGCTCAGTCGTCGCGATAGATCCGCTCGCGCCGCTCGTGGCGCTCCTGCGCCTCCACCGACAGCGTCGCGATCGGGCGCGCTTCCAGCCGGCGCAGCGAGATCGGCTCGCCGGTCTCCTCGCAATAGCCATAGGTGCCGTCTTCGATGCGGCCGATCGCCTCGTCGATCTTGGCGATCAATTTCCGCTGCCGATCGCGCGCGCGCAGCTCGATGGCGCGATCGGTCTCCGAGGACGCCCGATCGGCCAGATCGGGGTGGTTCTGATTCTCTTCCTGCAGATGCAGCAGCGTTTCCTTGGCCTCCTTGAGGATGTCCTCCCGCCAGGCGAGCAGCTTGGCGCGGAAATACTCCCGCTGGCGCTCGTTCATGAACGGCTCCTTGTCGGACGGCCTGTAGGTTTTGGTCTTAGCCAACATCCCACTGAACTCCCTGTCTTTTTTTCTTAGAAGTGAAGTCACCCTCCCGGTGCGGCAGGCTTATATACGCGCGCCACGGCGCCGACAACATCCGAGTAGGGCCGGCTTCGTGGCGTGATTAATATGACGGTTCAGTGACTTAAGGGACCCGGCGGGTCGCAGCCGCCAAGTTCCCCGGGCTAGCGGATGCCGGCCTTGGCCAGTTCCACCGCCACCCGCAGGTCGATCTCGCCCAGGACGGTGTCCAGCCCGTTATCGCCCGAGCCCTCGGTCAGCCCCTCGGCGGCGACCTTCAAACGCGCCAGCGTGGACTGATCGACCGAGCCGTCGAGCAGCCCGAGCTTGAGCGTATCGAGCACGTCGAGCGCATTGCGGCCCTTGGCGACCGCGCGTTTCTTGCGCTCGGTCGGGTTTTCGACGCCCTGCAGCGCGATCAGCGCGTCGACCGTCGAAATCGCGCGCAGCGAGCCGGCGGCGGCGGCATTGCGCGGCGCTTCCTGCTCGCCGACCGTGAAGGTGCCGCTCGTTGCGCGGCGCGCGCCGGCCGGCGCGTTGGCAAGCGCGGCTCCGTTCGGTCCATTAATGCGCATGGCGGACAATCCCAATCGGCGCCGTCGCCGGTCCCCGAATACCCCCGCAAGCCTGGGCCGGTATGGTTAACCGCGGGTAAAGACACCGGCAAAAATTACCGCCCTGGACGATCGTGCCGGCCTGTAGGGCGCCCGGTGTCTGCCGGTCAAAATGAAAACCGCTGCATTGCCAGAGTCTTGGCATGCCCGCCGGCGTTGGCACGGCGTTCGCATAGGAGAAGGCAAGTCGCACGTCACATTGGGGAGCAGTGATGACGAAGACGTTTCTGGCCGCGTTGCTGGCCGTATTGCTGGCCGTGTGCGTCCCGGTGACCGCCGGGGCGACGTCGCGCATCAAGGACCTCGCCGATGTCGAGGGCGTGCGCGAGAACCAGCTCATCGGTTACGGATTAGTCGTCGGTCTCAACGGCACCGGCGACACGCTCAACAATATCCCTTTCACCAAACAGTCGCTCACCGCGATGCTGGAACGGCTCGGCGTCAATGTGCGCGGTCAAACGCTGCGCACCGGCAACGTCGCCGCCGTCATGGTGACCGCCAACCTGCCGGCCTTCGCCACCCAGGGCACACGCATCGACGTGACCGTGTCCTCGCTTGGCGACGCCAAGAGCCTGCAAGGCGGCATGCTGCTGGTGACGCCGCTGCTCGGCGCAGACGGCAATGTCTATGCGGTCGGCCAGGGCTCGCTTGCAATCGGCGGCTTCCAGGCCGAAGGCGATGCCGCCAAGATCACGCGCGGCGTGCCGACCGTCGGCCGCATCTCAAACGGTGCGCTGATCGAGCGCGAGATCGAATTCAATCTCAACCGGCAGAGCCAGTTGCGCATGGCGCTGCGCAATCCCGATTTCACCACCGCCAAGCGCATCGCCGCCGCCATCAACGATTATATCGGCATGCCGACGGCGGAACCGCTCGACCCATCCACCATCGGCATCACGGTGCCGAAGCAGTATCGCGGCAACGTGATCTCGCTGCTCACCGAGGTCGAGCAACTGCGGATCGACCCGGACCAGGCCGCCAAGATCGTGATCGATGAGCGCTCCGGCATCATCGTCATGGGCAACGACGTGCGCGTCTCCACGGTCGCGGTGGCGCAGGGCAACCTGACCGTCACCATCACCGAGACGCCACAGGTCAGCCAGCCGGGGCCGTTCTCGCGCAACGGCCGGACCACAGTGGTGCCGCGCACGCGCATCGGGGTGCAGGAAGACGGCAAGAAACTGGCCGTGGTCAGGAACGGCGTATCGCTGCAACAACTGGTCAACGGACTCAATTCGCTCGGCATCGGCCCGCGCGACCTGATCGCGATTCTGCAGGCGATCAAGGCCGCCGGCGCGATCCAAGCCGACATCGAGGTGATGTGATGGCAAGCGCCTTCGCCCTCCCCACGCCCGGCTTGAAGCCGATCGACCTGATGACGGCGAACGCGGTCGGCAAGCCCGCGGCCACCGGCAACAAGGCCAAGGCAAGAGCGGCGGCGCAGGATTTCGAGGCCGTGTTCCTCAACAACATGTTTCAGCAAATGTTCACCGGCATCAAGGGCGAAGGCCCGTTCGGCGGCGACGGCGCCACCGGCGTGTGGCGCTCGTTCCTCACCGACACCTACGCCAAATCCTTCGCCAAGGCCGGCGGTATCGGCATCGCCGATCAGGTCTATCGCAGCTTGATCAGCCACCAGGAACGCGGATCATGAACCCAGCGGCCGAAAAGCTCGCCCCGATCGCCAACGCCGGCGAAGCCGAGCGCGCCATCGCCAATTTGAACAAGATCATGGACCGCCTGGTGGAAACCGTCGAAGAAGAAACCGCCCGCGCACGCGCCGGCAGTCTGCTCGCCGCGGCCGAGCTGGATGAAGCCAAGGTCGAACTCGCCCGCCTCTATGGCGCCGAAAGCGATCGCGTGAAGAGCGCCCGCGAACTGATCGCGCAGTCGCTGCCCGATGCGCTCGACGCGCTCCACAAGCGGCACGCGGCGTTCCAGGCGCTGCTGCAAAACAATCTGACGGTGCTGGCCACCGCGCATGCGGTCTCCGAAGGCATCATCCGCGGCGTATCGGACGAACTCGCCCGCAAACAGACCCCCTCGACTTACGGGGCTTCCGGCCGCACCACCGCGCCGGGCACCAAGGCCAGCCAGCCGCTGGCGCTCAGCCGCACGCTCTAGGCGCGGAAACAAAGCGCGGCGCAACGGCGCTCAGGCGACCGCGCTATTGGTTTTGCTGAGTATCGAACCCCAAAAATTGAAATATTGCTGCGCGTTTTCTTTCGACGACAGCGCCATAAAGCTGCATAGGTCGCCCAACATATCGTGAAAGGAAAGTTGGCCGGCCGACGCCTTCAATTTGTTGCACAGGCTGTCCGCTTCCCCGCCGTAGCGGGAACCGAAGGCGTCGCGCCTACTGTTCTTGAAGCGCAGAAACATCGTCGAGAACCAGCGGTCCGCCATGACCTGGCGCTGGGCAGCCGGATAATCCGGAAAAATATAGGCATTCCGGATCAGCACGGCGCCTTCGAACCCGCACAAGAACCAATGAAGCTTGTTCACCGCGGGATCCAAGTTTGCCGCGGTATAGAATGCGAGATCGCGTTCCTGCGCCAATGCAGGCGTCTCCCACGCGCCGGCGTCGTAGAGATACAACAGCCGCTTTATGTTCAAGAATTTTCCGTTGAGCAGGTACAGCAGACAAATGATCTGGTCCTGAAACGACAGCGCAAACGGCATGGAATTCATGAAGTCGAAAACGCGCTGGACGAGCGCGCGGCGGACCGGCGAATAGATCAGCACGTTCTGCGGATCAAATCCCAAAAATCCCGCCACGCGCGCGGTGACGTCGTCGGCGTCGAGGTTTTGATAGCCGACCACCGCCGAGCGCTGAGAATTTTCGATGACATAGCCGCCGGTCATCCCAACGATGGCGCGGTCGCCGCCCACGCTTTCAATCACGCCGGGCAGCGCCGTCATGGCGCGTTCGAATCCAAGATCGTCGTCCGCGACGAAATACACGAATTCGCCGGCGGCGAGCTTTAACGTCTCCGAATAATTTTCCACCGGCCCGCGATTTTCCGCAAACACGATTTTGCAATGATCGCGCGCGAAACGCCCCAGCAATTCGCGCTTCGACGCGCTGCCCGAATTATCGCGGATGATCACTTCCAGCTCGGGGCCGGCCCAGGAACAGGCCTGCGCGAGGCGCGAGCAGGCCAACAGATCGTCGCGGTGGGTCGGTATCAGGATGGAAAGATGCATGGCTCGATTACGATGCGATCGCCTCCCGGCCGCGGCCAAGTTCGCTCAGCGCCGAGGCCAGCGCCGCGCATACTTGATCCACCAGCGCGGGTGTCATGTTGTAGCCGCTGGGAAGATTCACCCCGCGCGGCGAGATGTCGTAGGCGTTCACGTTTCGGATGCGCGCCATGATCGCGCTCGGATGATAGCGATAGGCCGGAATGGCCGAAAGCGGATAGAAGAAGGGCCGCACGTCGACGCCGCGCTGGAGCAGTTGCGGGATCAGCATTTCCTTGTTGATCCCGTGCGAAGGATCGACAACCACCGTCACCATCCAATAGCTGTCGAAAACGTCGCGCGACGGATTGTTAAGGCCGATGCCCGCCACATCGGCCAGGCGTTCCCGATACCAGCCGAAAATCTCGCGCTTGCGGGCGACGAGCTCGTCCAGACGCTCGAGCTGCGCCAGTCCCAGCGCCGCCTGCATGCTGGACATGCGGTATTTAAAGCCGACCTCGTTGTTTAAAAACATGATGTCGCCCGGCTTGCAGCCGTGATTGCGCAACGCGGCGCAGCGGTTGAACAGGGCTTCGTCGTCGGTCAGCAGCAGGCCGCCTTCGCCGGTTGTCAGCGTCTTGGAGCCGTGAAAGCTGAAGGCGCTGGCAACGCCGAAGGCGCCGGCCGGCCGGCCGCGGTAGCGCGATCCGATCGCCTCGGCGCCGTCTTCGATCAGCGCGATATCGTGCCGCGCGGCAATCTCTTCGAGCGCCGCCCAATCGGGCATATTGCCGTAGAGATCGACGACGATGGCAGCCTTGGTGCGCGGGGTGATGCAGCGTTCGAACGCCTCGGCGTCGAGGCACCAGCTATCGCGGTTGACGTCGGCGAAAACCGGCGTCGCTCCGACATAGGAAATCGGCGCCGCGGTCGCGTTCCAGGTCAGGTCGGGGACGATGACTTCGTCTTCCGGGCCGATGTCCAGGCCGGCGAGCGCCAGGTGCAGGCCCGACGTGCAGGACGGCAGCGCCATAGCGAAGCGGCGGCCGAAACATTCCGCCGAGGCGGTTTCGAAGCGCTGATGAAAAGCATAAGCCTGCTCGAACCAGCCCGTCGTCACCGCTTCGGTGACATAGGCGATCTCCTTCTCGGTGATCGACGGCCCAGCCACTGGGATTCGTTTCATGACGATCCTATTTCGTGCAGAGTAGATAGCCCTCGGGACCAACCGAGATCAGCAGCTTGTGATCGATCGAGCGGTCGACACAAAAACGGTCGCTGGTTTCGAGGAAGGCCTTAACCGCGGTCTTGGGGCTGTTGCCGGGTTGCCAGGGACGATCGTCGAAGAACGACGCCGGCATGTCTTCGATGATGGTGTCGAGAACCACCAGATAGCAGCCCCGGCTGACCAACGGCGAATAGGCTTCGAGCTCCGCCGCGACGTGTTGATGGGTATGATTGCTGTCGAGCACCACCATGGTCCGCTTGCCGGCGGCAAGACGGGCGGCCGCGTCCACGACCTTGCCATCGATGGACGAGCCCTCGATCATCGTAATGCGCTTCGCCAGCGGGTGCGCCTCGATGGCCTTGCGGTTGTGCGGCCGGATATCGACGTCGATGCCGAGCACGCGCCCGCCGCCGCCGATCAGCTCCAGCAGCGAGGCGAAGAACACGAGCGAGCCGCCGCGCGCGATGCCGGTCTCGACGATCAGGTCGGGACGCGTGCGCCAGACGATCTCCTGTAGGGCAATGATGTCCTGCGGGTACTGAATGATCGGCAGACCGAGCCACGAAAAGTTGTAGGAATATTTCGTCGGCACGGTTTCGCGCATCCAGACGCGCGACAGCGCATGCACGTCGCCGTCCCGGCCCTGACGCTCGATATTGTCCTGCACGTCACGATCAAACGTCGCGATCGGATTCTCGGCAGCGGTTGGTCCTGAGGTCATGTGTGGCCGTGCGAGTTTGCTGGCGTGCTAATCGGCGTACACGTCACCGTGCTCAAACTCACGCGGATTTTCTTTGACGACACGCGCGGGATTGCCGGCAACCACCGCGTAATCAGGAACGTCTCGGATCACCACGGAGCCGGCGCCAACCGTGGCGAATTTTCCGATTTTGATTCGCGGTATGATCGTAGCATTTGCACCGATAAAAACGCCATCACCGATTTCGACCTCGCCCGAGACCGCGACCGCGAAGGAAATGAACGACGAATGGCCGACGCGGACGTCATGGGCAATCAGACAGCCCATGTGGACGCTGCAGTTGTTGCCAAACCGCGCATTGGCCTGGATCGCGACCTTCTCCTGGATATAGGCGCCCGGCCCGACGCTCGACATGATGAGCTCGACGTCGGGGTGGATGAGGCTGGTGAGCTCGCCGCCGCGCGTGACGATGCCGCGTGCGGTCTGGTAGCGCTGGACGGTGGTGCCGGTCACCAGCGAGACAAATTTGACGTCCTGGCGGGCCAGCCGCGGCACTTCATCGAGACCGCCAAAGATCGGATAGCCTTCGAAATCTTTGTCTTTCAGGGCCGGATCGCCATGGAGAAATCCGGCCAGTTCGGTCAGCGGCAGTCCGGCGTTGCGTTCGTGCCGGTTCAATTGCATGAAAAACCGAATGGTTTCGGGATTTTTCGGACCGTAAAGCACGACTTTCACGGCGCGGCCCCCTCCTTAAATCCCCGAATCAATTGCGATGATGCCGCGTATCCCTAAAAATTCTTTCCTGCACGGTCCGTGCGAGGGACCGTCAGCGCCAGTCGCGATGAACGATTTGCGGCTTGGCCGCGGAAACGCGCGTCTAAGCCGTGGTCGAGACCTTCAGCCCGGTCACGGTGTCGATCTGGGTGCCATCGCTGAGCGTCAGAATATTATTCTTGGTGTCGAGATAGGCGCCGTTGGCCAACTGGATGATAGAGGCCGGATCGACGTATTTTGCCCCGGTCGTCGTGTCGTATTGCGTCCCGTCCGGCCGCGTCATGATGTTGTTGTCGGTGTCGATGCTCGTGCCATCCGGAAGATAGATAAACGAGTCGAGCACGTTCTCCGCCTTGACCTTGTTCTGCGATTCCGCCAGTGCCTGGAGCACCTTTTTCACGGCTTCCTGGGCGCGTAGTTGCTGATTTTGCGACGCTATTTGAGCGTAAAAGCTCGACGCATTGGTGACGCTGTTTTGCGAAATGAGCGCGAAATTGTCGGCGTTGGTCGCGTTCCGCCCCAGAAAAGAATCGATGCTGCCATCGCCGGAGTTCGCCAGCGCGCCGAGAATACCGCCGGAGGTGGCCGAATTTTCGATCGCGGTAATGGTGTCGCCAATCCAATTCGAGCCCGAACCGGCGGTAAAGACCGACGAGTAATAATCGGTGGTCGCACTTGAACTGATGGCCGACGACATACGCGGGTTCCCAAACGTTGGCAGCTTAGATGAACACAATTAACAAATTCTGAAAGTTACCTATTCGTTAACGCCGCCTTCCGGTCGCGTCGAAACCCACCAGTGCCGCGCCGGCGCCCGCGAATCACCGGCAGCGAGGAACCGGATTTCCAAATCGACTTGAATGCGCGCGAAGGCAAAAACGATTCGACAACTCGTTAACCATGTCCTTTTACGGCGCGTTTGGAGGCATATGCGATGAAAGACGACGATCCTCTGGATCGACACGTGTAGATGCCAGTACGGCAATTAGACCAGAAAGGTAGCTTAAGATGTCCGACATCGTCCTCTCAGCAGGCGTGCGTTCGAACCTGCTCAATCTTCAGCAAACAGCGGACCTGATTAATACGACACAAACCCGGCTGGCCACCGGCAGACGTGTCAACTCCGCTCTCGACAATCCGATCAACTACTTCACCGCCCAGGGCCTCGACAACCGCGCCAACGATTTGAGCTCCTTGCTCAACTCGGAAGCCACGGCCATCAACACCATTCAGGCGGCCAACAACGGTATCTCGGCGATCACCAAGCTGGTGCAGTCCGCTCAGTCCCTGGCCAGCCAGGCTAAGCAGACCAGCGACGCCACGACCCGCGCCACGCTGTCGTCGCAGTTCACTGACCTCCTGACCCAGATCGGTACGCTGGCCAGCGACTCCGGCTTCAACGGCATCAACCTGCTTGGCGGCGATACTCTGACCGTCAACCTCAATGAGGACGCCACGTCGTCCGTCGACGTGGTCGGCATCGACTATACCGATGCGAACGCTACCGGCACCGGCCAGTTGGCCATCGCCAACGCGGCCAACAACTGGGCGGCCGACGCCGACATCACGGCAGCGACCGACGATTTGACCGCTGCGCTCACCACGCTGCGTTCTGAGTCGCAGACCCTTGGCTCGAGCCTTTCGACCATTCAGATCCGCGAGGACTTCACCAAGGCCACGATCAACACGCTGCAGTCCGGTTCCGACGCGCTCACGCTCGCCGATACGAACCAGGAAGGCGCCAACCTGCTCGCGTTGCAGACCCGCCAGCAGCTGTCGACCACCGCGCTGTCGCTTGCCGCGCAGGCCGACCAGAACGTGCTGCGGCTGTTCCGCTAATCAGTCTGGCAAACGCACTGAAACGGCGGCCTGCGGGCCGCCGTTTTTTTGCTCGCTGTAATTATGGTTAATGAATCCTTAACGCCAATTTCTTAACTGTCCATCAACCATAACAAATCATTATCGCCCGGAATTGAACTCCCCATTTGCAGGCAAGGAGTTTGCCATGAGTGACATTGTACTTTCGCCGGGCGTCCGTTCGAATCTTCTGCAATTGCAGCAGACATCGGATCTGATTTCGAAGACGCAGACCCGGCTCGCCACCGGCAAGCGGGTCAATTCGGCGCTCGACAACCCGATCAACTTTTTCACCGCCCAAGGCCTGTCCGTGCGCGCCAATGACCTCAATTCGCTGCTCGACAGCATGTCCACGGGCATCAATACGATTCAGGCCGCCAATAACGGTCTTTCCGCGATTACCAAGCTGGTGCAGTCGGCCCAGGCGCTGGTCAGCCAGGCGCGCCAGACCACCGACACGACGGTCCTTGCGACGCTCTCCAGCCAGTTCGACGAACTCCGCACACAGATCGACCAGCTCGCCGGCGATTCCGGCCTCAACGGAATCAATCTGCTCAACGGCGACGATCTCACGATCACCCTGAACGAGACCGGCGTATCCACCGTCGTCATCTCCGGCGTTACCGATACGTCGGCCGGCGACCTTGCGCTCACCGCCGCCGCCAACAACTGGGCTTCCACGGCCGATATCGACGCTGCCGCCAGCGACCTCACGGCATCACTCGTGACGCTGCGGTCGCAGTCCCAGGCCTTGAGCTCGAATCTGCAGACCGTGCAGGTCCGTCAAGATTTCACCAAGGCGATGATCAACACGCTGAACACCGGTGCCGATAGTCTCACGCTGGCCGACACCAACGAGGAGGGCGCCAACCTGCTCGCCTTGCAGACGCGCCAGCAACTGTCGACCACCGCGCTGTCGCTCGCCGCACAAGCCGATCAGAACGTGCTGCGGCTGTTCAGATAACGCCAGCCGCCTGACGCGCCGCAGGGCCACGTCCTTGCGCCGCGCCGGCACCGATAAGCTGCCGCCAGGAAAGCGAACCGAATGGGCCTCAAGGTCGAATTGAAGCCGGGCGAGCGCCTCATTCTCGGGGAGTGCCTGGTCACCAACGGGACGCAACGCACGCGGCTGCTCATCGAGGGGCAGGCGCCGATCCTGCGCGAGAAGGACATCATGCTGCCCGCACAGGCCGACTCACCGGCCAAGCGCGTCTATCTGGCGGTCCAGCTGATGTACACATCACGCGACCCGCGCGTCCACCACGACGCCTATTTCTCGCTCATGCGCGATCTGGTGCAGGCGGCGCCGAGCGCCTGGCCGCACATGGTGGCGGTGAGCAATCACATCCTGGCCGGCGACATGTACAAGGCGCTCAAGAGCGCCAAGGCTCTCATTGCTTACGAAAAGGAGTTGCTCGATCATGCAACACGCGGCACAAGCCTACGGCGCGGTCGCCAACAAGACCGCAAATCCGCGTGAGTTGGAAGCCGATCTGCTTCTGAGCGCGGCGGCGAAACTGCAGACGATTCGGGACGGCTGGGACAGCAAGTCTACCGAGCTCGACGCGGCGCTGCTCTATAACCGCAAGCTGTGGTCAATCTTCGTGACCTCGGCAACCAGCCCGGAAAATCCGCTGCCGATCGTCGTGCGCCAGAACGTCGCCAATATCGGGCTGTTCGTGTTCAAACAGACGCTGCGGATTCTGGCCGATCCGAAACCGGAAAACCTCGGCACGCTCATCAATATCAATCGCGAGCTGGCGGCGGGATTGCTCGGACGCGCCTGATCGGCCAACACGGCCAGAATAATCGAAGACCGCGGCCGAGCCCGCGGTCTTTTTTCATGCGCGGGCAGGGTGTGCCGGCGCGGCTATCGGAGGTAGTTGACCAGGCTGGTCTGGAACAGCAGGGCGGTGGTCTGCATCGAGGCCTGCATGCGGGTCTGCAGCGCCAGAATTTTCGCCGCGACATCCTCGTTCGATACGCCTTGGATCTGCTGCAGAAAATCGCTCAACGTCGCGGCGGTCTGCTGGTGGCGGCTTTTCGCGGTGCTCATCGCGGTCTGCGCGCTGGCGAGCTCGGTCTCGATATCGGTGATGGTCTGCGTGCCGGCGGGCGCGCTCAGATTGGCTGTCAGCCGCTGGTTCAGCGCCGCGCTCAGAGACGTCGCATTCGGATTGGCGGGAGAGACAGTCACGGCCGCCAGCGTCGCGAAGTTCTGGACGAGGGCGCGGATGCCGTCCTCATTGGCGCGCGCGCCATAAGAGACCACCAGTGACTGGTCGATGCGCGCGGTCGCGGTCGCGCGCGCCGAACCGCTGCCGGTTTCGCCGGTGTACCAGATGACGGAGTTTGCGGCGGTGCCGGCGACCATGGACGTCGCGGTGTCGAACGGCGGGCCGTTCACCCGTTGCGGCGGATTGGCGGCGTCGGCGCTGAAGAATTCGTCGGAGGCGGCCACCGCCGATGCCGCCGTCAGCGCGGTTGCGGCGAGCGTGCCAAGGGCGGTCGTGAGCGCGGTCTGTAGATTGGTGGTCGTCGCCGCCGGCGTCGCGCCGATGGTGAACTGATTGGCGCCGGGCGGCGAGGCGGTCGTGGCGGTGAGGGTGAGATTTTCGCTCGTGCCGTCGGGCAACGTGAAGCGCAGCGTGATGCTGTCGCCGGCGTTCGGATTGCCGCCGGAGAGATCGACCGACAGCGAGGCCGGCGCGCCGGCGGGTCCGGTGACGGTCGCGTTGGTGAGGCCGGAGCTGACCGAGGCGAGCTTGAAACCGAAGGGCGAGACCGCGTCCTCATCGAGCTGCACCGACGTCGCCGTCGGTGTGCTGATCACCAGGCGGCCGAGGCCGCTGGCGCCGAGATCGGCCTGGTTGCGTTCGGAGATGAGCTGCTTGAGGCCGGCGCGCGCGCCGTCGCCATTGAGGATGTGATCGATCGTTTCCGCCGCCGGCTGGTCGGTGGCGCGGCCGGAAAACAGGTAACGGTCGCCGGCCTGGGTATTGAGCAAAGCGAGCAATTGGTCGAGCGAGGACTGCCCGGTCTGCTGCGCCAGGGCCGTGCCGGTGCCGTTGGCGCCGGTTGGGGCCTGGACCATCGCCGCTTTCACCGCGGTGGTCAGGTCGGACATGCCGCCCAGCGCGCCGTTCATGAGCGTGATGCGCGTCGACACGTTATCGATGGTGTCGTTGTAACCGCTGACCGCCGATAATTGCGCGTTCAGGCTGACGGCCATCCCGCTATCGAGACCAAGGCCGGCGTAGTTCGAGGACTTCTGGCCGCTGCTGAGCTGGCGCTGCAATTCGTCAAATTGCGTGCGCAAATTGATCAGCTGCTGGATGGCGAGCCCCGATTGCGCTCCGATCACTGAGACGCTCATTCAGTCCTCACATCTGCAACAAGGTGTCGAGCATGTCCTTGACCGCCGACAGCACGCGCGCATTGGCCGCGTAGGCATTCTGCAAGGTCAGGAGGTTGGCCATCTCCTGGTCGACGTTGACGCCGGAAGCGTCGTTGAAGCGTTGCTGCAATGCCGCCAGGACGATGTCTTGGCCTTGCTTCAGGTTGTTGGCGGAGTTCGCCGCTTCGCCCTGCTGGCTGATGACCTGGCGCAGGAACGTGTTGAGCGAGCCGGAGAAGGGTGACGCGCTCGTGCCGATCCCGGTGTTGGGCGAAAACGTCAGCGATGTTCCGGTGAGTTGCTGATAGATGAAATCGGGCCGCGTGCTGTCGGCGGAGGCCGTGCCGGCCTGGTAGGCGACGAGGGCGGACGGATCGGCCGCCAGCGCGGCATTCACGGTGATGCGGCCGGCAAAACCGATGCTTTCCGAGCCCAGCGCCGTGATCGCGCCGGTATAGAGCGCTGCGCCGTCGGTGAAAAACGGCAGCTCGGCGCTGCCGCCGGCGAGCGAGGTCGCCGTCGTCGTCGTGCTGACCGAGTCCACGTTCACGGTATTGGCGGCGCCGTCGTCCAGGATTTCCAGGGTCGTGCCCGCCGGATTGGAAGCCGTCATGCCGGTTCCAGCGAGCGCGCTGTTGATCTGCGTGATCACCGAGCCGATGCCGCCGGAGAAATCGAGGCCAAACACCGTGTCATTGGGGTTCGCGGTTGCGCTGTTGGACAGCGGCAGCGCGGTCGGATCGTCGACCCGCACCAGCGTGATGGTGTGCGACGTGCTGGTGCCCACATCCGTGTAGTTGACCGTAATCGTATTGCCGGCCGACAGGCTGCCGATATCGACGTCGAAGCCGTTCTGCGCTCCGACCACGGCGGCCGTGCCGGCGGTGGTCTTGTCCGAGAGCGCCGAAGCCATGGCCGCGGCGATGGCGTCGAGCTGACTCTGTGCCTGCACCAAATCCTGATCGCGCATCTGCAAATAGGCGGCGATGGTGCCGGAGCGGATGGATTTGTTTTGGATCAGGTCGGTCGTATTGCCGGCTGGCGTGGTGAGCGTGATCGTGCCCAGCGTGCTCTGCGAAGGGATGGCGCTCCACTGCGAGGCCGCGGAAACGGAGCCTTGTGCATTGAAGGAAAGCTGCGAGGCCTGGGCGCCGACGAGCTGGACGCCGGATGTGGTGAAGACACTGACCTGATTTTGGTCGCCCTTGATGACATTGATGTCCATCAATTGCGACAGCTGATCGATATAGGTATCGCGCTGGTCCAGCAGCGTCGCAGCAACGCCGTCGGCCCGCGTAGACGACGCAATTTTCTGATTGAGCTCGGCAATCTGGCTCATCGCATAGTTGGCTTGCGTGACCGCATTGGAAATGCCGAGCTCGGCGTCGCCGCGCAGGCCCTGGACATTATTGGTCATCTGGTTGAGCTGTTGGGCCAGCGACTGAGCCGTGCTGATCACCGTCGCGCGCGCCGCTGAATTGTCGGGGCTGGTCGACAAAGCCTGCAGGGCATTGGTAAAACTGTTGTACAGCGTCTCCAGCGCGTTGGCGGAGCCCGGCTGGCCGTAGATATCCTGGAGCCGGTTGTAGACTTGCGCGCGCGTGTCGGCGTAGTAGGCGCCGGAATACTCCGCCCGCAATTGCCGCTGCACGTATTGGTCAAGCTGGCGCTGCACGTCGCTGATACGCACGCCGATATTGACGCCATTGCCGACGCTCGCGACTTGGTCGAGGGTCTTGCGGGTGTAGCCCGGCGTGTCAGCGTTGGCGACGTTGGACGAGACCAGCGCCAGGCTGGCCTGGTTGGCTTGCAAACCCGAGAGTGCGGACGAGAGCGCCTGCGTCAGACCCATGTGCCAATTCCGATCACTCGCGATACGCCTTCATGTCAGACGCTCGCGCGCGGCTATCGAATGACGTTCAGCAAGTCTTGCGACATCTGGTTCGCCGTCGTGATGACCTTTGTATTTGCCGAGTAGGCCTGCTGGGTCACGATCAATTTTGTGAACTCGGTCGCAATATCGGTATTGGACGCTTCCAGCGATTGCCCGATGATCTTGCCCGACGCGCCTGCCAGCGCCACGCCTGAAGCATCCGTAACCTGGTAGGCACCGCCATCCAGGCTTTTGAGGTTGTTCGGGCTGTTGAAATGCACCAGCGGCACGGTGGCGAGCGCGACAGTTTGCCCATTCGAGAAAGTGCCGCTGATATTGCCGGTGTCATTGACGGCAATCGATTCCAGCTGGCCCGCCGCATAACCGTTCTGCTGCAAGTTGTTGACGGTCGAGGTCCCGTTCGTGCTGGCATATTGTGTAATGGAACCTGCCGGGCTGTTCACCGTGATATTGCCGAGCGAGATGCCGTTGACGGTCACGCCGGCGAGCGCGAAATTCGATATTGCGGGACTCAATTGCCCGTTTGTGCCAAATGCGAAACTGGTACCCGAATTTACCCAACCAACTGTGGCGCCGGTTGCCGTCGAATCTGTCTGGTAGAAAAGCTCCCACGTGTCGGTGCCGCCGGAGGCAACGCTGTCTGTCTTGGCCCATCGAAGCTGGATATTGGCCGGCGTGCCGGTCGCGTTGTAAGCCGTGACCGATCCGCCATCGATGGATTCGTTCACGAAGGTGGTTATGTCACTGCCCACAACCGTTCCTGTTCCGGCGACGGTGGGGTCGGTGCCGAAATCCCCGGAGTTAAGCAGTTCGGAGTCCGGTATCGCCGCGCTGTACGAATTCGTGAACGGTATTGTTGGAAGATTTAGCCCATAGCTTATCGTCGTGGTCGCGCTGGCGGGCAAAAAATTGCTGTTAAATTGCAACGGTGCAGCGACGCTGCCGACCGGGTTGCCCGTCGTCGGATCGATCGGAATGCCTTCGAGATAGTAGCCAGCCCCGTTGACCAGATAGCCATTGGCATCCAACTGAAAGTCACCGCGCCGCGTATAGCTGTTAACGCCGCTGAATACCGGCGTACTGCCGGTGAAGCTGGATGCGGACTGCACGATAAAATAGCCGTTGCCGCTGATGGCAATGTCCGTACCGGACGTGGTGGTCTGGATCGTGCCTTGGACCGTGTTCGTCGAAACGGAATTCGCGATGACGCCGCCGGCAATTTGTTTCGACGGCAGCGAATCTCCCGGAATAAGATCCAGAAAATTCGTATTGATGCCCTTGTAGGCAATCGTCTGAGAGTTCGCGATGTTGCCGGATATATTCTGCATCGCGAAGGATTGCGCCTGCAAACCGCTCACGGCCGAGGTAAGAGCGTCGAACAAACCCATGACTTCATCTCCACAAACAAGACCTGGCTCCCCATCGGGGCGCCACAAACGAACTGGCGGTCAGTACCATCGCAATGACCATGCCAATAAAATAACTAAATGATATCAAACACTTATACTAATTAGCCGGCCCGCTTGGGCGGCCGCGCAGGGTTCTTTCTGCCTTGAACCGGCAGTTTTTGCCGACCGATTGGGATCCAGGAAGGCGCGCGCCGCGACGGCCGTGTCAGCCGGCGGGGCGACGCGCGGCGCGGTCGAGGAAATCCTCGAGCGCGGCGATGCAGGCGCGGTCGCGGTAGACCTTGTGCTTGTTGTCCGCCATGCGGCGGCTCAAGGCAGCGCGCGCTTGGCCGTCGCTCGCCAGCCGCGCGGCGATCGCAACGTAATCGTCGATGGTGTCGGCGATCGTCTCGGTCACGCCCATCATTTCCAGAATGGCGGCGCTGTGGCGCCCGCGCATCAGTTCGCCGCGCAGCGTCACGATCGGTAGATCGTGCGGCAGGCTCTCCAGCGCCGAATTGCAGCCCGACCAGCCGATGCTGTCGAGGAACACGTCGCATTGTCCGATCGCCGAGACGAATTGGCTCTGGCTCAGGCGCGCCAGGTGGACGCAATGATCGGAAGCCTTGAGCCCGACGGCGGCGAAGGCGCGATCGAGCCGCTGCTCGAACAGCTCGTTGACCGGCGGGCCGCCGCTGTGGCGCAGGAAGACGAACTGGCAATTGCCGGCCTGCTTGGCGATGCGCGCGAACACGTGGTCATCCTGCGGCAAATATTTGTACACCGACTGGCCGCACCAATAGACCGTCGCATCGGGCCGCAAGCTCAGCGCGGCGCGGGTCATGGCGACCGCGGCGGTCTCGACCGGTTCGTAATAGATCGACAGGTTGGGCAGCCGCACCAGCGCTTCGGTGTAGTGATCGGCGCCGTCGGGCGGCTCCATGCGATCGCTGCTGAAGAAGGCATCGAGCGTGTCCATGCCGCTGGTCTCGGGATGCCCCCACGAATTGCATTGGACGCGGGCAAGCCGCTGGGCGGCGAGTTGAAAAGCCACCGTGTCCATCCACAGTCCCGGATAGATCAGCACGTGCGGCGCATCGGCGAGGATTTCGCGGCGCCAGCCGGCGACGTCCAGGGTCTTGTGCACGAAGCGGTCGCACATGCCGGCGGCAATATCGGTTACCGCGTCGCGCCGGGCGCCGACATGATAGCCATAGAGCTTGAAGCGGCTGCGGTCGAGCTGGCCGAGCCAGCCCTTGATGGGAATTTTCCAGTTCGAATGCAGATAAAAGAAGCTCGAGACGATGCCGACGCGAATGGGCTCGCCGGGCGCCGGCGGCGGCGGCAAACCGTCGGTGCCCGCGCCATAGCGCTCCCGCACGATGCGCCGCACCAGCCCGCCATACAGCGTCTGCAGATCGCGATCGTTGCGGCCCTGATAGGCCAGCAGGAACGGCTGCTTGGCGGTGAGCGCTTTTGCGAGGTCGCCTTGGACGCGCCCATTCGCGACGTCGTCGCACAGCGCGCGCAAGGCCCGCTCATAAGCGAGGCGCCGGCGGGCGATCTCGGCTTCGTCGGCATAGAGGGTCGGCAATTCGGCAAACACGCTCGCAAAGCGCGCCTCGGCGTGATCCGGCTTGATCGCCAGCGCCGCTTTGAAATCCTCCAACGCGTCGTCGTTGCGGTTGAGATCGATATAGACGCGGCCACGGTTGAAATAGGCCTCGGCATCGTAGGGATTGAGCGCGAGTGCCTGCTCGAAGCTCGCCAGCGCTTCGTCGAAGCGCTCGAGCAGACACAAGACCCGGGTTCGATTGGTGCGGGCCTCGGTGAAACTGGGATTGATCGCGAGCGCCCGCTCATAGGCCGCCAAAGCCTCCGCGTGCCGAGTCATCGCCTCCAGCACCGCGCCGCGGTTGTTGTGCGCCTTGAAATAGCTCGGCCGCAGCGCCAGCGCGCGGTCGAAGCTCTTCAACGCATCTTCATAACGGCCGAGGACGCGCAAGGACGAGCCATTGTTATAATGCGCCTCGGCGTAGTCCGACTTGATCTGCAGCGCCTTGCGGAAGCTAGCTATCGCCTCCTCGTCGCGCTGAAGCGCGGAGAGCGCGGCGCCGCGGTTGTTGTGCGCTTCGGCGAATTTCGATTTTCCCTTGATCGCCGCATCGAAGCTTTCGACCGCCTCCTGGTGGCGTTCGAGCGCGTTGAGGATCAAGCCGTGGTTGAGCAGGATTTGCGGCGACGGTTTGCGCCCGCGCATCGCCGCCGACACCAGTTGCAGCGCCTCGGCCGGCTCGCCCTTGGCGAGCTTGATGAGCCCCATCATCTGCAGGGCATCGACGTGGTCGGGCCGAACTTTGAGCACCTCGGCATAGAGCCGCTCGGCTTCGGCCAGGCGCCCTTGCTGATGAAACTGCAAGCCTTGCGCCAGCAGCGGCGCAACGTTCGAGGGTGGAGCTTGGGGGAGCGGTTGCGGCATCAGAAATGTCCGACGCCGAGAGGTAGAAAAGTCCGGCTGAGTCGTCCAGCCGCAAATACCGACGGCGGCGCGGCAAACCCGCGCCGCCGCAAGCGTTTTCAAGCCTTACGAGTTGCCCTTGGCGTCCGTCGCCGGCTCGAATTTCATCGCCACGCCGTTCATGCAGTAGCGCAGGCCGGTGGGCTTCGGGCCGTCCTCGAATACGTGGCCGAGATGGCCGAGGCAACGGCTGCAATGCACCTCGGTGCGCGTCATGAAGAACGAGCGGTCGGTCGTGGTCGCCACCGCATCGGGCAGCGGCGTATGGAAGCTCGGCCAGCCGGTGCCGCTTTCGAACTTGGCCTCGGACGAGAACAGCGGCAGGTCGCAGCCGGCGCAGGCGAAGGTACCCTTGCGGTGCTCCTTGTTGAGCGGGCTGGTGCCGGCACGCTCGGTGCCGTGACCGCGCAGCACGCTGTACTGCATCGGCGTCAGCCGCTTGCGCCATTCGACGTCGGACAGATTCTTCCAGTCGATAGCCTGCGTCGTGGTCGCCGTGGTCGCCGTGGTCATGGTCTCCGCCTCGCCGAATTTAGTCGTGGCCGCGAGCGCGCCAATGGCTGCGCCCGCCGTCAACAGGGTACGTCGGTTGATCATATCAGCTATCTCCCTTGTGCGCGCCCCAGATCTGCTTGACCCGCTGATCGCGGCCGCAGTTCCAGCGGTAGAATTTATATTGCACCGAGTTTTTCTTGTAATAATCCTGGTGATACCCTTCCGCCTTGTAGAACGCGCCGGCCATGACGACCTCGGTGTAGATCGGCTTTTTCAGCTCGGCCGCGACTTTTTTCTTGGAGGCTTCCGCCAGTTTCCGCTGCGCGTCGTTATGGACGAAGATCGCGGTGCGGTACTGATGGCCGACGTCGCAGAACTGGCGGTCCTTCACGGTCGGATCGACGGTGTGCCAGAAATGATCGAGCAGCTGCGCGTAGGTGACCTGGTTCGGGTCGTAGACGATCTCGACCGCCTCCGCATGGCCGGTGCCGCCGGCCGAGACCTGATGATAGGTCGGATTCTTGACGTGGCCGCCGGTGTAACCGGAGGTGGTCGAGATCACGCCCTTGACGTGGTCGAAATCGCTTTCCACGCACCAGAAGCAGCCGCCGGCGAAGGTCGCGACTGCCGTCTTGGGCGTGTCACCCGCCTTGGGCGCCATGCTTTGCGCGGCGGCCGCGCCGGCGAACGCAAAGGCGAAGATCAAACTCAGCAGCAGGCGGGGCATCCGGGCCTCCCGAAATCGTTGTCTCTCGCGCCCTGACATATAGCGTTTGCGCATAATAGCCACTCACGTTGGCATCACCCGGCCATCACGGTTGTGAGAGGTCGGCGCCGGCGCCCTGCCCGATAAACAGCGATAAATGGGGCTTTGCAGGCGTGGCGCCTTCCGCCGCTATGCGGCCCAGGGCGTTCCGGTAATGAGCCGCCAGGCGTTACCGAAGGCGACCTGTTGGCGCACCGCCGGGGACAATTGGCTCAGGATCTTGCGCTGGCGCCCGATATTGTCGCCGTACTTCTGCTCGATGGGCGGCCGGTAATCGCTCGCCGCCAGGAAACGTTGCGGATGGCGCTCCATCACCGCGCGCCATTCCGGCTTGAGCGCGCCGTTGCGGGCGTAGAGCGTGGAATCGTGCGCGCCGGTCGGCCGATAGACGTGGTGCGCCGCCGGCACGGCGAGATCGAAATGCAGGCCCGGAAAGAACTCGATCAACGACGACACGTAGGCGGGCCCGTATTTCTTGGCGCGGTCCGGATGGCGGATCATCGCCAGATGGCACCAGATCACTTTCGCCTTGGGATAGCGCGCCAGCATGGATTCCAACGGCGGCAACAGGCGGTCTTCGATCTCGTAGTGAATCTGGAACGCGGTATTGTAGGTCGCGCTGAGCTGGAACAGCTTGCGGCCGGCGGGACCGGCAATATCGATCGTGACGTCGCGATCCTTGCGCCCCGCCGCCACCTGCTCGGGCGACGGCAGATGACGAAACTCGTATTCGCCCATCAAGTAGTAGGCGCCCGATTGCAGATCACGTTCGACGCCGGCCAGGAACCGGCCGGGATTCCTGGGCCAGCGCTTGAACTCGCCGCTGTTGGTGGTCGGGATGAAAAATTCCGGCTGCCGGCGGTGCAATTCCAGCGACGGCGAACTGTTGGGCGCGTTCGCCGCCGCGAATGCAATCTGCGCGACATCGAGCTCTTTCATGTTGTGCAGCATGCGCATCACATTGGTGCGGCCCGCGACATAGGTGGCTTGCGAATCGATGATCGGCAGGCCGCCGCGTGCGAGAATTTCGTCGATGCGTTTTTTCCAGCCGGCGATCGAGCGCGCGCGCGCCTTGGCCTGCGCCAAGGCCGCACCCGGCACGAGCCCGGTCAGCGCGCAAGCAGCGCCCGCAGCATTGACGAGAAAATCGCGTCGGTTCACGAGAGCGCCCCACCCTGCCGTCCGTCGCAACGTCTCGCATTGGCGCAGCAAAGGAGCGGCCCGTCAACCAGCGTTCCAAAATACCCGCACGCCCCGGCGTCTTGCCGCATGGCGTGACGCTGTCTAGTGTCGCGCGCCGGACCAAGGAGAAAGTATGCGGTTTGAAGGCACTGCGGCCTATGTGGCGACCGACGACCTGAAGGTCGCCGTCAACGCGGCGATCACCCTGGAGCGGCCCTTGCTGATCAAGGGCGAGCCCGGCACCGGCAAGACCGTGCTGGCGCTGGAGATCGCCCAGTCGATCGGCGCGCCGCTCTTGGAATGGCACGTTAAATCCACCACCAAGGCGCTGCAGGGCCTCTATGAATATGACGCGGTCTCACGCCTGCGCGACAGCCAGCTCGGCGACGAGCGGGTGAAAGACATCCGCAACTACATCAAGCGCGGCAAGTTGTGGGACGCCTTCGTCGCCGACGAGCGCCCGGTGCTGCTGATCGACGAGATCGACAAGGCCGATATCGAGTTCCCCAACGACCTGTTGCAGGAACTCGACCGCATGGAGTTCTTCGTCTACGAAACGGGCGAGACCGTGAAGGCGCGCCGCCGCCCGATCGTGGTCATCACCTCCAACAACGAGAAGGAATTGCCGGACGCCTTCCTGCGCCGCTGCTTCTTCCACTACATCCGCTTTCCCGATCCCGACACCATGGCGGCGATCATCGAGGTGCATTACCCCGGCATCAAGAAACGGCTGGTGAGCGAGGCGCTCAGGCTGTTCTACGAGATCCGCGAGGTGCCGGGCATGAAGAAGAAGCCCTCCACCTCGGAGTTGCTCGACTGGCTCAAGCTGTTGATGGCCGAGGACATCGGCCCGGAGATCTTGCGCGAGCGCGACCCGAAGAAACTCATCCCGCCCCTGCACGGCGCCTTGCTCAAGAACGAGCAGGACGTGCATTTATTTGAGCGGCTGGCGTTCATGGCGCGGCGCGAGGGGCGGTAACGCGCCGCTTTCTTTCTTCGCTCATCCCTGAACAGAACCAGGCCCCTGCTGGCGCGGGGGCGAGCGGCCGTGGCTGTTGGTGCAATCAGCGCGCCTACTGCTCCGGCGGCGTTTCGCTTGGCGCGTCGGGCTTGCGCTTGCGGCGGCCGAAGACCCGGGTCAACCCGGCGAATGGCTTTGCTTGCGCCAGCGTGCCCTGCCCGGCTTCGGCCGTCAGCGTGTCCGTCGATGGCGCAGGCGCCGCTTCCGGCGGCGCTGCAAAATCGGATTCTTCCGCGACCGCCATGTCGTCCGCGGTCGGCGCCATGGCCGCATGCTGCTGCTCGGCCGCGGCCAGGGCCGCAATCTTCGTCAGCGCCGCCGCCTCGTCCGCCGCCGCCTTCGCTTGCGCCTTGGCCTGCGCGTCGGCGCGCGCGGCCAGCCGCACCGCCTTGCGCGCCCGCGCCTGTTCGCGATAGCGCGCCAGTCCCTCCTCCGCCCGCGCCAGCGGCTGGCTGCCCCAATAGAGCCCTTGCGCCAGCGCGCGGCCGAACTTGCCGCCCGCCCACACCAGCTCGTAGGGCGTAAACATGCGCCAGGTCTCGTCGTTCTCGACAATGCCGCGCGCGATCAGTTCGCCGGCCATGGCGGTGGTGTTGATCCCGTGGCCACCGAAGGCGCTCGCCACCCACAAGCCGCGCTCGATCTCGCCGATCTGCGGCATGCGGTGGATGGCGGTGCCGAGCGTGCCGCTCCACAGGTGCGCGATCTCGACCTTGCCGAGGTCGGGGAAGTTGCGCCGGATGTCGCGCACCAGCCCGCGCCCGATCCAGCGCGCATCGGCGTCCCACAGCCGCACCCGCCCCGACCATTGCAGTCTTTGCTCGTCGGGATTTTCGCCACCGACAATGCGGTAGTGATTGTCGGCGCGGTCGCTATCGCTGATGCCGCCGCGATAGCGGATCACCTCGGACAGTTTCGGCCCGAGCGGCTGCGTCACCATCACATAGGTGGTGACCGGCAACAGCGTGGCGGCGAGTTCGGGCATCAAATCGCCGAGATGGACGTTGCAGGCGAGCACCACTTGCGGCGCACGCACGCGCGCGTTCGGTGTTGTTATTCGTTTGCGCACGCCGGCGGGATCGATCGACAGCGCCGGGGTGTCCTCGAAGATGCGCGCGCCGGCCGCTTCCGCATCGGCCGCCAGGCCGAGCGCGTAGTTGAGCGGATGAATGTGGAAGGCGTTGCGGTAATGGATGGCGCCGAAATAGCGCGGGTTCGGCAACGTCGCGCGCACCTGCTCGGTCGGCCAAGCCTCGACCTCGGCGCCCATCCAGCGCATGCGCTCGACTTGCGCGCGCACCTGGTCGTCGTCCTCGGTCTTGGAGACGTGCAGCCAGCCGGGAACCGGATCGACGCCGGGCATGCCGGTCTCTTCGATCGCGCGCCGCACATAGTCGACGCCCTGCTCCGACATCGCCCAGAGCTGCCGGGTCTGATCGAGGCCGATGCGCTCGACCATGGCGTCGGCGTCTTCGTGGAAGCCCGGCAGCACGAAACCGGTGTTGCGGCCGGACGCGGCCCAGGCTACGCGGCCGGCTTCCAGCACCGCCACCGACCAGCCGCGTTTCGCTACTTCGCGCGCCACCGTCAAACCGGCAAGCCCGGCGCCGATCACGCAGACGTCGACGTCGAGCTCGAAATTCAGGCGTCCGCGTTCCGGGGTTGCAACCCGAGTCGCCTCATACCAGCTCTCGTCCGTGCCGTCGGTGTCGCTCATTGGGGGTGCGCCTGCGTCGAAGCGGCCCTCACGGGCGCTGCGGCGCGCATGCTAGCGCATGACCGCGAAAAAAGCTTGTCCCCGACTCGATCGGGAATGGGAACCGGTTATCGGAAAAGATCATGCGCGAGGAAAATGTTAGGCGAGCACGCTGATTCGATCTAAACGGATATCGCGCTAGACTGCCGGAGATTCGAAATCGACGCTTTCGAATCCAGCCACCCCCGCAATTCGAGGTGCCGAAATTCCCCATGCGCCGTCTCCTTTTGTTTCGCCACGCCAAAGCCGAGCGCGCCATCCCGGGCGCGCCCGACCGTGACCGCACGCTGATCGAGCGCGGGCACAAGGATGCCGCCAAGATCGGCGCTTATATGGCGAGCCACCATCTGGTCCCCGACCGGGCGGTGCTGTCGCCGGCCGCGCGCTGCCAACAGACCTGGAAATTCGCCGCCAAGGAAATGACGCCTGAGCCGGGTGCGATGTCGGCTGAGAAGCTTTACGACGCCACGCCGCACGCCATCCTGGGCGTCATCAAGGATGCGCCCGCCTCCGCGCACACGCTGATGGTGGTCGGCCACAACCCCGGCCTGCACGAGCTCGCCCTGATGCTGATCGCCTCCGGCGACGTGGAGGCGCGCGAACGGCTGCGCGAGAAGCTGCCGACCTCGGGGCTGGTGATCATCGATTTCGCCTTCGACGACTGGAATCGCCTGCACCCGGCCTCCGGCCGGCTGGAACGCTTCATCAGCCCGAAGTCGCTGGAAGCCGCGGCGAACTAGCCTCTCTACCTCCCTGAAAAAACGTGCCATGATCGCGCCGGTGCGGCGAAGCGTGGGGCGCTGTCATGTACAAGCAGATTCTGGTGCCGGTCGATCTCAGCGATACTGAGCTCGCCAAACCCGCCATCGAGACCGCGGTCACGCTGGCGAAAAGCTCGGGCGGATCGGTGCGGCTGGTCAACGTGCTGCCGATGACGCCGGTGATGCTGGCGGAATACGTGCCGCCGGACTTCGACGTGCAGCAGCGCAAGTCGTCGGAAGAAGCGCTCGCCATCGTCACGCGCGAATGCGGGCTCGACCCGGCGCGCGTTTCCTCCACCGTGCGGCAGGGCGGCATTTATCACGAGGTGCTGGAAGAGGCCAAAGCGATCAGCGCCGATCTGATCGTGATGAGTTCGCACCGGCCGGCCATGCGCACCTATTTCCTCGGCTCCAATGCCGGGCACGTGGTGCGCTACGCCCAATGTTCGGTGCTGGTGGTGCGCGACCAGCACGCGCACGCCAAGCGGACCTGAAACAGCGGAAACGAAAGAGGCCGCCCGGGGGACAGGGGCGGCCTCTTCGCGATACGCGTCGATTGCGGCCGACCCGCTTAGTTGACGTCGCTGATCGGGCTCCGGACCGGATCATTGATCTGGCCACCCGTCAGAGCCGGCGCCCGCGCGAACGCATCGGTGCCGCGGGCCACGTCGGCCTGGACGTGCGGTACCTGCTTCATGCGGCCGTCCGCGGTGTAGAGATAGGTGTTGCGCTCGGCAACCGTCTGACCCTCGAAGTCGGAGGCCAGCGCCGGCGCGACCGCCGACAGCGCGAGAACGAAAGCGGCGGCAAACTTGGTAACGGTCTTCATCGTTTCAACTCCGTGTTGGACAAGAGCGATCTCTCTTGTTGACGCGGATATGCGCCGCCGGCCGATGACGTACAATCCACATTCAAGTCACAAAAAACGCCGTGCCGCTCACGCAGACGGGATGGCGGCGTGTGTAACCTGCTGCGAAATCGCCACAGTTGAGCCGCGCGGAAATTGCTTCAGACCTTCGGCAGCAGTTCCGGCGGCAGCGCGTCGGGCCGGTAGCTGCCCGGCTTGTTGCGGCGAAAGAAGTTGCCGCCTTGCCAGATAAACAGCACCAGCAGCGCGGCGATGAAAGCGGCGACGCCGATGAAGTGGGTCTGCAAGGCGCGTGTCAACACCGCGGCCATGGCAAGCCCCGCCAAAGCGAAAAACACGAGCCCCGGCCAGAACAACAACGGATGCCTGCCCTGCTGGAAGCGCGCCGGCACCGCGGCCTGCGCGAGGCGCCGGTGCAGTTCGGTGATGAATGTGGCGTAGCGGGTGTCCAGCCGCTCCTGCTCGGTCATGCTTTTCCAGGAGCTGGAGGCGATTTCGAGCCGCGGCGCGCCGTCCGCCCAGAGCTCGGTGACGAAGCGGTGGGGCTGCATGGTGGCGGGCTTGTAGGCCATCCGCACCAGGCGCACGTTGCGCAATGGAACCTGGCCCGACCCCTGCCCGGACGACCAAGCAATGGTATCGCCGGTGAGACGGAACTCCGCCGGCGCCCCTATCAGCGATGGCCGGTAGGCATAGGTTAGATCGTCGGCGTCGGCGCTCATGGATAAGTTTATACCTGTCACAATCGCGCCGATGTGCCGGATTTGGGCACGTTTAGGCCGTTAACCATGTTGGCGACCAGCACGGAACCAACCGTGCGTGCGTCATAGGTTCCAATCACTAAAGGTATATAATATCTTAATTGCGCCGTTCGGGGCATTTTAGTGGCGTCAGGGGTTGGAGGCGTTTGTCATGGCTAAGTTGTCGGACCTGTTTGGCCGCAAGGGCGAAACAGACGTAGGGGAACCTGCGTCGCGGTCGAGCACGAACGGCGGCAACGGCGGTCGGCATATCAACATCGAAAGTTTTTCCGACGTTGGCTCGCGCATGGGCGAGGAAAACGAGGTACTCCGCAACCTCCTGACCGATACCGGACGCAAGATCGGCGAACTCGACGACCTCAAGCAGGCGTTCGACAAGCTGGTCGCGCCGTTCAACGCGACGCTGCGCGCGCTTGAGCAGGAAAAATCGCAGACCATGAGCCTGTCCAACATGTTGGACGAGGCGCGCGCGTCCTACGAGACGCTGCGCAGCGAATTCTACGACATCGAGAAAAAAGCGACCGCATTCGAAGGCGAAACCGAGCGGCTGCGTGAAGATCTCGAACTGTCGCGCGAGCAGGCCCGTTCGCTGGAAAGCACGCGCGTCGAGCTGTCGAACGAAATTTCCGCCCGCGCCGCCCAGATCGCCGAGATCGAACGCCAGCTCACGCAGGAGACCAGCCAGCGCCGCAGCCTGAGCGAAAACCGCCGCACGCTGCAGGAACAGCTCGACAGCGCCGAGAAACGCGTCGTCGAACTCGAAGGCGAGCTTGCCGCCGCGCGCGAGAAGCTGGCGCTGCTGGAAGACGAAAAACGCTCGCTGCAGATCGCGGTCGACCAGGCGCTCACCGAGACCGCCCGCCTCACCCGCCGCCTGACCGAGAGCGAGAACACGCTGACCGCCACCCGCGCCCAGCTCGGCAAGGTGGAGGCGAGTTTCGCCGAAGCCTATGGCGAGCGCGGCCGGCTTTCCGCCGCACTCGATGAATCCAAGGAACAGCATCAGGCCGAGCGCAACAGCCTCAACATGCGCCTCGACGCGTTGCAATCGCGCGCCGCCACCGCCGAGCGGCTGCTGGCGGAAGCGCGGCAGAACCTGCTCGCGCGTACCGAGGAAGTGCGCGCCTTCGACCGCAAGTCGGTGGAAGCGACCATCTCCCGCAACAATTCGGAAAAGCGGCTCGCCCAGATCGAGGCTTCGCACGAGGCGCGCGACCGCCAGATCAAGGATCTCGAAACCGCGCGCGCGGCGCTGAGCGAGCGCAACACGGCGCTCACCAAGACGCTGAAGACGCGCGAAACCGCGCTCACGCGCGCCGAGGAGAAGATCGCCTCGCTCAGCGAGCGCAACGCGCATCTGGAGGCGGACGTCCAAGTCAGCCGCACCAATATCGAGAAGCGGGTCGAGGAACTCCACGCGTCGCTGCAACGCGAGCGCATGGAACGCGCGGTCGTGGAAGGCGCGCTGGAAGCCGCGCGCAAGGACAATTCGCGGCTGCAGCACGAAGTCGCCGGCTTGCGCTCGACGCTGCGGCGCGGCGTGCCGCTCGAGGAAGCGCATGCGTCGCGGGACAGCGAGAGTGCCGACGCAGCGAACAAGGCGAAACGGGGCAAGGCCACGGAAACGGCATCCGCGGTTCCCAACAACAAGGCCTGACGGCGCGCGACACCGCGTCGCGGCTTCGCAGTAACAATCCTCACTTTTTCGGAACGCGGAAGCAGGGCTTCGCGTTGACACCGGAGACGCAGCGCAAACCGCGCCGCGTTGTTCGCAATGTCAATCCGAAATTGAGGAGGCATACTTGATGCTCAAACATACATTGACCGCCGCGGCGCTCGCCGCCCTGCTGGCTTCGCCTGCATTCGCGCAATCGCCGCATCCGGCAGCCGGATCGCCGGCAACGCAGATGAATCAGAAACCGTCGTCGAACATGGCGCCGGCCATGCAGAAGGATGCCGGATTCATTCAGCACCAAAGCGCCGCGGACTGGCGCGCCAGTAAACTGATCGGCGCCAGCGTCTACGGCCCCGACGACAAGTCGATCGGCGAGATCAATGAAGTGATCCTCGCCAGCGACGGCAGCGTCAAGGCCGCGGTGGTCGGCGTTGGCGGCTTCCTGGGCGTCGGCGAGAAGAACGTCGCCATTCCGTTCGAAACGCTCAAAGTGCAGCGCGAGTCAAACTCGAGCGCGATCGACAAGATCACCGTCAGCTTCAGCAAGGACGAGCTGAAGAACGCGCCGAAGTTTGCGTATTACGACGCGTCCAAGTCGGCCACGACCGGCGCCGGCACCGGCATGAAGCCGTTGAACGCGGGCCCGATGACCGACCACACCAAGTCGACGAAATAATGCGTAGGGACTAACGAGCAAACGTTGGCGGCGGCGCCCGGTTTCGGCCGGGCGCCGTTTTGCGTCCCGCCGGCCGCCCCCATGACAAAATGCGCGCCCTCCCCTATATGCCAGCCATGCGCAAATGGATCGTCTTCACGCCGCTGTTTGCCCTGCTCGCGGCGTCGTTCTGGTTCACCGGCAGTTCCTGGATGCACCTGGCCGGCGCCGACATCCCGATTTACGGCTGGTTCGCCATTGCCGGCGGCGTCGCGGTCTCGCTGCTGGTCGGCGGCGGGCTGATGGCCCTTGTTTTCTACTCGAGCCGCCACGGCTATGACGACCTCAGCGGCGGCGACGGCGGGCAAAAGTAGCTCACTAACGCTTTTGGAAAAGCTGTCCTGCGCAAACGGGCGGTATCGCCGGGGTCCGGGATTGGCTATCAAGGGCCGCCCGCCGGGCGCTTTCGGAAGGCCACCATGAGCAAAACCCTCGTCCAGGAACAGTTCGGCAAGACCCACGCCGAGTACCTCACCAGCAAGCCGCACGCTAAAGGCGCGAGCCTGGAGCGTCTCGTCGCCCTCACCGCTCCGCAAAAGACCTGGCGCGCCCTCGACGTCGCCACCGGCGGCGGTCATGTCGCCTATACTTTCGCCCCCCATGTCGAGCGGGTCTGGGCCACCGACATCACCCAGGAAATGCTCGACATGGTGAAGGCCGAGGCGCAAAAGCGCGGCCTCGCCAATGTACGCACCGCCTATGCCAAGGCCGAGGCGGTCCCGTTCGAGGACGCAAGCTTCGATCTCGTCACCTGCCGCATCGCGCCGCATCACTTCGAGTCGATCCCGGACTTTCTCGACGAGGTCCACCGCGTGCTCAAGCCGGGCGGCGTGCTGGCGCTGGTGGACAATGTGGTGCCGCAAGGCAGCGTCGGCGATTACGTCAACGCCTTCGAGCGTTTCCGCGATCCCAGCCATTTGCGCTCATGGACCATGGAGGAGTGGCGCGCCGCGTTCAAAGCCCACGGCTTTTCGGTCGCGCACGAGGAAGAGATTGCCAAGCAGATGGAATTCAAGAGCTGGGCCGCGCGGCACGACGCCAATATGCAGAACTTCCTGCGGGCCATGCTCGCGCAGGTCACGCCGGCGGTGAAGGACGTGCTGGCGCCGGCGGGCGACGGCGCCGACCTGACCTTCCGCCTGTGCGAAGGGCTGTTCATCGCCAAACGGGCGTAGGTTTTAATCAAACAAAGCAACACGGCCGCCGCCGCGCGTGATCGGCATGGCGGCTTTAGCCGCCGCGGGCGGGCAAGCACGCAGAAAAATCGCGTGCCTGCTCCCGACGCCTATAGGTAAACTATTGTTATAAAAAGATTATTCGGCCCCAATTTCGATTTACCCACAGTTATCCACAATCTGTTAATAACTAATAACAGTGATGATTCGGCGTCGCTTCGGCCGGGCGGATCGGCGCAAAGGGGATCACTAATGAGAAAATTCGGGGCATTCCTCGCCCGCAAGACGGCCGCTCCCGACATAGCCTTCGAAGCCGCAACGCCAGCCAACGCCGCACCCGCCGACAACCCGCTCGAACTCGACGAGGAACTGTTCTCCGCCATCGGCGCCCAGATCGGCGGCGAGAACGAGGCGCTGCGCGGTTTGCTGCTCGACGCCAACGCCAAGGTCGGCGAACTCGACCTCATCAAGGACGCGGTCGGCAGGTTGGTCGATCCGGTGAGCAAGGCGCTACGCGCGATCGAAGCCGAACGGTCCGAAAAGGCCGCGCTGCAGACGGTGCTCAGCAATACCCGCACCGCCTACGGCAAGCTGCGCAACGAGGCGGCCGAACTGGAGAAAAGGCTCGGCGAATCGGAACAGCAATGCGGCGAATTGCGCGACGCGTTCGCTGACACGCATAGCCAGCTGCGCGCGGCGGAAGCGACCCGCGCCGAGATCGCTTTCGATATCGCCGCGCGCCGCGCCCAGATCGTCGATCTGGAAGGGCAGCTCGCCCAGGAGCTCGGCGAGAGCAAGGCGTTGCGCGACGAGAACAACAGCCTCGACCAACGCCTCACCGTCGCCGACAAGCGCGTCATCGCGCTTGAATCCGATCTCAACGGCGCGCGTCAGCGCCTGCTGATCGCCGAGGACGAAAAGCGCTCGCAGCAAAACATGCTCGACAAGGCGAGCGGCGAAGCCGCGCGGCTGTCACGCAAGCTGGCGGAAATGGAGGCGAGCCTGAACGCCTCGCAAAGCCGCCTGCGCCACATCGAAGGCAATTTTGCCGAGCTGAACACCGAACGCGCCCGGCTCGCGCGCGCCCTCGAGGAGGCCAACGAGCGCAACGACCACGAGCGCGCCAACCAGCGCACGCGCTTCGAGGCCTTGCAGGCGCGCGCCTCGGCGACCGATACGCTGCTGGGCGAGGCGCGCGGTCACTTGCTTGCCCGCGCCGAGGAGATCCGCGATTGCGACCGGCGTATCAGCGAGCTCACGCTCGAGCGCGACACCCTGCAAACGCGGCTTGCCGATCTCGACGCCGACCGCATCTACCGCGGCTCCGCCATGGAGGAGCTCACCCAGCAGCGCGCGACCCTGCTGGAGCGCGGCAGCGCCCTCACCCGCGCCTTCACCGCCAAGGAAGCGGCGCTCGAGCGTGCCGAAGACACGATCGGCGCGCTCAACGAACGCGTCGGAACCCTCGAACGGACGCTCGCGGCCGAGAAACAGACGGCCGCCGAGACCAACGAGGAACTCGTCGCCGCGCTGCGCCGCGAAAAGCTCGAACGCGCGGTGGCCGAAGGCGCGCTGGAGACCGCGCGCAAGGACCTCGCCCGGGTGATGCGCGATGTCATGGCGCTGCAACGCAACCAGGCGGCGCAGGAGCCGAACGCGAAGCCGCGCGCCGCCAACGCCGCCTGAAGTTATTTAACGAAAAGTTGCCGCATCGCCGGGCCCCGCGCCCGGCGATGTTGTTTTTCGGGCCAGACGGGCCGACCGGGCCGGCCGCGGTCGGCTATTGATCTATCGCAAAACAGGAGTGGCGGCCGCCGCGCTAGTTTTCACGCATATCATCCAGGCGGGCGGGAAGAGATTCGTCATGCCCTATGATGTGAATGAAGATTTGCCGGCTTCCGTGCGCGGCCACTTGCCGGAGCACGCACAGTCCATCTATCGCGAAGCCTTCAACCACGCCTATCGCGCCCATGCCGGCGAGGCCGGCCGCGAGCGGCGCGCGCACATGATCGCTTGGGCGGCGGTGAAGCGGAACTACGCCAAGGCCGGCGAGACTTGGGTTCCGCGCTAGCGCCCGAAAAAAGAAGGGCCGCCCTCGCGGGCAGACCCTTCCATTGTCAGGCCGTGGCCCGGTTGCGCCGGCGATAGCCTGCCGTGCGCTGCGTGAGCCGCCGATGGATTAGATCAGCTGGCAGGAGCCTCGGCAGAGGCGAGGATCCAGTTCACGGATGCCGGTGACGACGGCGATAGACAATGAGACACTGGATCACCTCCTTTCGGTTGTTAATGGACCCGATCAATATAGAGCGGCGGCGGCGATTCGGAAGCCCATTCCAGCGCCTAGGCGGCCATGCCCCGCGCAGCCCTGGAAGAGCGACGACCGGCATGTGGGTCACCGGACCTTTCAAACCGTGCTTGGGGTACGGCGTCCGACTATGGTATTAGAAGCGATCATGCGCGAAACGAAGGCCCTTGAAGCACTGATGGAGCGCGCGGCCTCATGGCCGGACGAAGCGCAAGCCGATCTGGTTCGCTTCATGATCGACACCGAGGCCAAGCATTTCGGCGTCTATCGGCTGAGCGACGAGGAACGCACCGCCATCCGCAAGGGCCTCGACGACGCCCGGCAGGGCCGATTTGCGAGCGATGAACAAGTCGCGGAATTGTTCAATCGTTACCGCCGGACGGCATGAAGGTTCGCTATACCGATACTGCGACAGCCGACCTCGAAGACATTCTCAATTATCTCATTGAGCGCAATCCGCGCGCGGCTGCCAATGTCGGCCAAGCGGTCGAGACGACAATCGCCCGCATAGCGATGTTTCCCGAATCGGCGCAGGCGACCGATGAGCCCGCCATACGCATGGCGCCTGCCGGCCGATTTCCTTATTTGATTTTCTACGCCGTCACCGAGAATGAAGTGCAGATTATCCGCGTGCTACATGGCGCCCGGCTGCGGCCTTTGGAGACGAAAGAATGACCCAATCGGGGAAAGCCAGGGTGGATCGAAGCGAAAGCTTCGACGAATTCCTCGAACGTGACGGTCTGCTCGCCGAAACCGAGGATGCAGCGATCAAGGAAATCATCGCCGATCAGATCAAGGTGGCGATGGACAAAAACGGCCTGAGCAAGACCGCCAAGGGCTCCCGGTCAAGTCCGCGCGCATGAAGACGAGCCGGCGGCAGTTGGAACGGCTGCTCGATCCGGAAAATGCGTCGGTGACGCTGGCGACGCTGCGGCGGGCGGCCGGTGCGGTGGGACGGAATTTGAGGGTGGAGTTGGAGTGACTTTGTAGCCCGCATGGAGCGAAGCGGAATGCGGGAAGGACAGCGCCAATGGCCCCGGATTTCGCTTCGCTTCATCCGGGCTACGCTTGCTGATCGGCGCCACCTCAAAACCCGGGCCACATTCTTGCTCACATGAGGACGAGATGACGGGGATAGACCAAAAGGCGATACTCGATGAGTTCTGCACCATTTGCGAGCGCGTGTGGATGGACCATGACCTTTATGCAAGCTTATACGATGTAGATCAATGTACCGTTGAACTATGTCATTCTGTCGCGCCAATGTATTTTCATGACGTCAATCGAATCCTCATTGAGCATCTAATTCTTCAGTTTTGTAAAATAACGGATCCTGCAAAAACAAGAAACGACACTAATCTTACAACAAACTTCATTCTAGAAGAATTCAATTGGCCTGCCTCTATTCGCGAAAAACTTCGCTCAGTCAACGAGCGGTTGATGACCTTTCGCAAATACATTACAAAAGCTCGCAGCAAGCGAGTTGCGCATGTCGATCTGACCGCTCAAGTTGAGCGACTGGAAGCCCTCGGTGAATTTCCTGAGGGTGCCGACAAACAGTTTTTCGTGGACCTTCAATCGTTCGTCGATATCGCATATGGACATCTCCACAGCGGAGAGCCACGACCGATTGATGTTGGTATGGCCACTGACACATATAAATTAATTAAAGCACTTGAAAAATCTGTACTCCATGACCGCTGCCAGAAGTGCACCGAAAATGAAAGAGTGCTTGCAGCTTTGAATTTTAGACACGAGCAGACAGGCAAGACATAATTCTTGTCTTCTCAATAGCAATTATTGCCGCTGCTATTAATTGAATGCCGGCAAGTGAGCCGCCGCCCCTCACCGCACCAACTCCCGCATCGCCCGGTCCAGGCCGTCCAGCGTCAGCGGATACATCCGCCCGCCCATCAACTGGTGCACCATCTGGATCGAATGGGTGTAGCCCCATTCGCGCTCGGGCACCGGGTTGAGCCAGACGCGGCCTGATAGGTGCGCGCCACGCGCTCCAGCCACACCGCGCCCGGCTCGTCGTTGAAATGCTCGACCGAGCCGCCCGGCGCGGCGATCTCGTAAGGCGACATGGAGGCGTCGCCGACGAAGATCACTTTATAGTCGTGCGGATAGGTGTGCAGCAGGTCCCAGGTCGGCGTGGTCTCCTGGAAGCGGCGGCGGTTTTCCTTCCACACCTTCTCGTACAGGCAATTGTGGAAGTAGAAATGCTCCATGTGCTTGAACTCGGTGCGCGCCGCCGAGAACAGTTCTTCCGTCGCCTTGATGTGCCAGTCCATCGAGCCGCCGATGTCGAAGAACAGCAGCACCTTCACGGCGTTGTGCCGCTCCGGACGCATGAGGATATCGAGATAGCCCTTGTGCGCGGTGCCCTTGATTGTGCCGTCGAGATCGAGTTCCTCGGGCGCGCCGGTGCGGGCGAACTTGCGCAGGCGGCTTAGCGCCAGCTTGATGTTGCGCGTTCCCAGCTCGACCTCATCGTCGAGATCCTTGAACTCGCGCTTGTCCCAGACCTTGACGGCGCGGAAGTTGCGATTTGACTCCTGGCCGATGCGCACGCCTTCCGGATTGTAGCCGTAAGCACCGTAAGGCGACGTGCCGGCGGTGCCGATCCATTTGTTGCCGCCCTGGTGGCGGCCCTTTTGCTCCGCCATGCGCTTGCGCAAAGTCTCCAACAGCTTGTCGAGACCGCCCATGGCCTCGATCTGTTTCTTTTCCTCTTCGGTCAGATATTTCTCGGCCAGTTTCTTAAGCCACTCGGCCGGGATCTCGGCCTCGGCCGCCTCGCTCATCAATTCGAGGCCCTTGAACACGTGGCCGAACACGCGGTCGAATTTGTCGAGATTGCGCTCGTCCTTCACCAGCGTCGCGCGCGACAGGTAATAGAAGTCCTCGACCCGGCGCGCGGCGAGATCGGCCTCCATCGCCTGCATGAGCGTCAGATACTCGCGCAGCGTCACCGGCACGCCGGCCTGCTTAAGCTCATTGAAGAAGGTGACGAACATGGCTGCAGAATTCGCCCCTCGCCGCGGCGCCGTCAAGCCGCCAAAGCGAGGCCCCCGGCTTGCGGGGCTGAATGCGGCGCGCCACACTGACGGGCAAAAAACGGGCGGCGCGCGCCGCCCTTTTGCCGTTCATTCCAGGGGGTTCCGATGGCCGACGCCGCAATCAAAGAGCTAGCACCCACCGGAAAGCTTCGCCTGGCCATCGCGGTGGCGCCCTCACCCTCGGCGCAGTTCGCCATCAAGGACGGCGACACCTATAAGGGCGTCGCGGTCGTGCTGGGGACCGCGCTGGCCGCGAAGGCCGGCGTGCCGCTGGAAATCATCGCGCACCAGAGCTCGGGCGAAGTCCAGAATTCGGCCGACGCCAACCGCTGGGACGTCGCCTTCCTGCCGGTGGACGACGAGCGCAAAAAGCTGGTCGATTTCGGCAACGCCTATCACCTGTTGCAGAGCACGTTCCTGGTGGCGCCCGGCGCCAGCATCGGTTCGGTGGCCGACGCAAATGCCAAAGGTGTCGGCATCGGCGGCGTCGCCAATACCGCCACGTTCCGCGCCGCCAAGCGGGCAACGCCGAAGGCCACCCATATCGATTTCGCCGGCGTCGACGCCGCCACGGCCGCCATGCGCGAAGGCCGCATATCGCTCATTGCGTTGTCGCGCGAGTCGCTCGCGGGGCTGGCCGCCAAGATCCCCGGCTCACGCATCCTCGACGACGCGTTCCTTAATTCTTCGACCGCGGTCTGCATCCCCAAGGGCCGGCCGGCGGCATTGGAATATGTCAGCACCTTCATCGAAGAGGTCAAAGCCGCCGGCCTGGTGCGCAAGGCGCTCGACGAGATGGGGCTGAAGGCCTCGTCGGTGGCGCCGGCGGGCATGAAACCCTGAGCCATTAGTTGCGCCGTGATGCCGGCCTTCGCCCCTCGTACCGTCCTGCTGGCCGCGCTGGTGATGGGCGCGGCATCGGCGCATGCCGAGACGCTTCATCGCGAAGAACTGCGCATTCCGATGGCCGAGGCCGGCGCGCGCGGCCTTGAGGCCTTGCTGGTGCGGCCCGACGCGCCCGGAAAATATCCACTGGTCCTGCTCAGCCACGGCGCGCCACGCAAACCGAACGACCGTATAAAAAGAACGCCGTGGTCGATTTATCCGCAGGCGGTCGAATTCGCGCGGCGCGGCTGGGCCGCCGTGGTGGTCATGCGGCGCGGCTATGGCGACTCCGGCGGGCAATATGCCGAGCGCGCCGGATCGTGCAGCGATCCAGACTACCTGGCGTCGGGCAAAGCCTCGGCGCGCGATCTGAAAGCCGCGATCCTTGCGCTGGCGCGGCGCCCCGACATCGACGGCACGCGCGTTCTCGCCGTCGGCGCATCCGCCGGCGGTTTTGCGGCCGTTGCCTTGACCGCGGACGCGCCGCCCGGCCTGGTAGCCGCGATCAGTTTCGCCGGCGGCCGCGGCTCGCCGCGCGATTTCACGGTCTGCCGCGAAGACCGGCTGGTTGCCGCGTTCCGCGCCTTCGGCGAGACCGCGCGGGTGCCGATGCTCTGGGTCTATTCGGAAAACGATCATTTCTTTGGGCCGGCATTGGCGGCAAAGCTGTACGACGCCTTCGAGGCCGCCGGTGGCAACGCCACGTTCATCAAGGCCGCGCCGTTCGGAAAAGACGGGCACCGTCTTTTCTCATTGGCGGGCATTCCGATCTGGACCGGCTATGTCGATGCGTTCCTGGCCGAGCACGGCTTGCCACGGCGCACGCCGCTGCTGCCGCTGCCCGTTCCGCCCGGCCTTAAGCCTCCGCCGCAGCTAAATGCCCGCGGACGACTGTCGTTTGAAAATTATCTGACGCAGCGGCCTGCACAAAGCGTTTGCGGTGTCGCCCAAGGGCAATTTCGGCTGGCAGAGCACGCGGCGCACGGTCGACGAGGCCACGGCCAGCGCCCTTAGATTATGCCACAAGCATACCACGGATTGTCGCGTCGTATTTATCGACGATGCGCCGGCGCCGCCGCAGCACTAGGGCCGCGCCCGCAACTCACTCCGCCGCGCGCGGCAGCGCCGGCGCTTCCGGCGTATGGACGTGCTCGGGCCGAATGCCCATCCCGATCACGCGCGCCGGTAGCCGTTGCAGCAGCGGAAACCAGTTCAGCATCTTCAGCGGCAGCGGCGGCCTGGGCTCGGTCTTTCGTGCCAGGGTCGGCGCGATCACGCGTTTTTGCAGGAACAACTGGATGCTTTGCGTTACGCGGGTCGGCAGCCAGCGCCGCTGCTGCACCGCCTTGAGGTCGTCCACCGTGACCGCGTGCCGGCTCAAAGGTTCGGCCAGGATATTGGCGGCGGCGACCGCATCCTGCACCGCCAGATTGATGCCGACGCCGCCGATGGGCGACATGGCATGGGCTGCGTCGCCGATGCAGAGGAGGCCGGGCCGGTACCAGCGCGGCAGCCGGTCAACCGCCACCGTCAGCAGCTTGACGTCGTCCCAGTTCTTGATCTCGTCGATGCGGTCGCGCAGCACCGGCGCCAACCCCACGATCTTCTCGCGCAGCGCGTCCAGCCCCGCCGCGCGCACGCCGTCATAGGCGCCCTTGGCGATCACCAGCGCGCATTGCCAATAGTCGCCGCGGTCGAGCATGACGAAGACGTGGCTGGCCCCGATATGGCCGAGCGTTTCGAAGCCGTCGCCGGACCGCTTGGAAAAACGCATCCACAGCACGTCCATGGGCGCCCCGAGATTATCAACCTTGAACCCGGCGCACGCCCGCACGGTCGAATGGCGGCCATCGGTGCCGACCGTGAGATCGGCGCGGATTTCGATATCGCCGTCCGCTGTCCTGGCGCGCACGCCGGCGACGCGGCCGCCCTCCTCGATCAGGTCGGTCGCTTCGGTCGTCATGTGCAGATCGAAGGTGGGGTATTTTTTGCCGTGATCGGCGAGGAAATTCAGAAAATTCCATTGCGGCATGAAGGCCACGAACGGGCAATGAACCGGGAGATGGCTGAAATCGGCGACGGCGATCGAACTATCGCCAACCTCGCCGGTCAAATGGCGCACTTCCGAATGCGGCAGCTTGAGAAATTCATCGAGCAGACCGAGCTCGTGCATCAATTCCAGCGTCGAGGGATGAATGGTGTCGCCGCGGAAATCGCGCAGGAAGTCGGCGTGCTTTTCCAGCACCGTCACCGGGACACCGGCGCGCGCCAGCAAAAAGCCGAGCATCATGCCGGCAGGCCCGCCACCGACGACGCAAGCGGTGGTCTTGATCGGAGACTTCGCCACAGGGGCCTCCCTTTTGCGGTTAAAGCCGCTTCGCCCGGTTGGTTCCGTGCATCGCGGCCACGCGCGCCCTCCTTCGTTCCTTACGCCTGCTTCTCCGGCGTGCGCACGACGAGCCCGTCGAGTTCCTCGCTGACCTTGATCTGGCACGACAACCGCGAATTCGGCCGCACGTCGTAGCCGAAATCGAGCATGTCTTCTTCCATCGGCGACGGCTCGCCGGTCTTGGCGCGCCATTCCTCGTCCACGTAGACATGGCAGGTGGCGCAGGCGCAGGCGCCGCCGCATTCGGCCTCGATGCCGGGGATGCTGTTGCGGATCGCCGTCTCCATCACGGTGGAGCCGACCTCGGCATCGACGGTGCGGGCGGTCCCATCGGAATCGATATAGGTGATCTTCGGCATGGCGGACGAAATGCGGGAAAGGGCGCGGCCGGAATGGCCGCCGCGCGGTCTCTATATAGTCATTCGCCCGGGCGCGCCAGAGCGGCCGCCGTGCACAATCACGTCCGCTGAACGTCGGATTTCCGCTTAATGCGCGCGTAGCAGCGTGGCGATCAGCGCGCGCGCCTCGTCCACCGCTTGCGCCAAGCCATCGAGCGCGGCGGCGATTTCAGCCGGCGCGCGTCCGACCGCGAGCTCGGCGGCTTCCGCGGCTTGCGCGACGTTGCCGGCGCCGATGCCGGAGGCCGACCCTTTCAGCGTATGCGCCAGCGTCGCGACGGCGGCGGGATCGCTCGCGCGCATACGCGCGATCAGAATTTCGGCTTGCCGGTCGAACAATTGCAGCACCTCGCGCTCCAGGCTGCTATCGCCGAACGTCATACGCTTGAGATGACCCTGATCGATGACCGGTGCGGTAGCCGGTGTCGGACCTGAGGTTAGTATCGCAACTTGCGCCATGGCACGCCTCCTGCAAGCGGCCCCGTCCCCTTTTGTTGCCGACGAGTTTGGCCCGCGCAGGACAAAATCCGGGTAAATCCAGGGCAGTCCGGGCGCCACTTTTGCCCGAAGAGCGGATCGGTGGTTAATGGTCGTCTAACCGCGGGGGCGCGACGGACGCATCGGCCTCAGCGCAGCCGCAATCGGCCGGACCGGCGGGACGCGCGGCGGCCGCGAGACCACTGAAAAATCTTGGTTAATCAGAAGTTAACGATGATTAAAAAGTCACTAACGGCGTGGTTTCTTTCGCATTGCCAAGGCGATAGGATTAACCATCGGAGGTAATGGGGCATAATAAACGCGCCTTGCGATTTCCGATCGCGTGCTCGTGGCGGTGGCCACGACGACGGCATGGTTTGGGCCCGCGTCAGCAGTCCCGGCGTAACGACGAGGCGACGACCGAAATGGCGAATATCCCGCAGAAGAGCAAGGACGCGACGGAAGAAGCGCTGACCGCCATCCAGGAAGCGCTCAGCATGCGTCCGCCGGACCAGCGCACCGCGCTTGATACGAACGGCGACAGCGCGCGCGCACCGGCCAGCGCCGACCTCTTCCAGGAAGACACGCAAAACCGCGAATGGGACGCCGACGAGAACGCGCCGCGCCGCGCCGCCAACGACGACCGCGCCAGCATCGGCCAGATCCTGCAGGCGCTGCACGGACGCCGCGCCCGCTTGCCCTATCTCGTCGCCGGCGCCGCCGCCGCCTTGTGGGTTGTCGCCGGCATCGGCGCCGTCTTGCTGTTCCGCCCCGAACTGGAAAGCGCACTGGCGGCGCCGCGCACCGGCTTTGCCGCCACGCTCGGCATTATCGGCGCCATCGCTTTGCCGGCGATTTTCTTCTTCGTGCTTGCCCACATATTCCGCCGCTCGCAGGATCTGCGGCTGGTCGCCGAATCCATGGCCGAAGTAGCGATGCGGCTGGCGCAGCCGGAAAGCGCGGCGCGCGAGTCGATCGTCACCGTCGGCCACGCCATCCGCCGCGAGGTCGCCGCCATGGGCGACGGCGTCGAGCGCGCGCTGGCGCGCGCCGCCGAATTGGAAGCGCTGGTGCACAACGAGGTGTCCGCGCTCGAGCGCGCCTATAACGACAACGAGGTACGCATTCGCGACCTGCTGAGCGAACTCTCCAACCAGCGCGAAACCCTGGTCACCCAGGCCGAGCACGTGCGCAACGCCATCGCCGCCGTCCATCTCGATCTCTCCCACGACATCAGCTCGGTCGGCGATCTGGTTGCCGACAAGGTCAACGAGGTGGCGCACCGCGTCACCCGCTCGCTCACCGAGAAAGGCGAACACATCACGCTGGCGCTGGGACACGCCGGCGATTCCATGATCGACGCCCTGAGCGAGCGCGGCTCGACCCTGCTCGAGCGGCTGGAAACCACCAGCGACCGCGCCACCACGGCCATCTCTTCCGCCAGCGAACGCCTCAACAGCAGCCTCAATTTCAAGACCGAACACGTGCACGACGAGTTCGCCGAACTTGCCGCCAACCTGCAACAGATGATGACCTCGCGGCTCGATTCCGTGGCGCAAGGCTTCGCCCAGAGGGCCGCGCAAACCATCGAGACCATGGGCAGCCGCTCGCAGGCCTTCACCGAGGCGCTCACCCAGACCGGCACGCAAATGACCGAAACCATCGGCGCCCGCGCCGAGGAAGTGAATTCGACGCTGCGCTCGACCGGCGATTCGCTGGTGCTCGATCTCTCGCTGCGCGGCGGTGACGTGGTGTCCAAGCTGGAGCAGACCGGCCAGCGCATCACCGACACCATGATCACCCGCAGCAATACCGTCGCCGAAAGCTTCCGCGAGAACGCGGAAGCGCTGGCGCAGGCGCTCAACAGCCGCGGCGAGGCGGTCAAGGACATGCTGGCGACGCGCCTGCAGGCCTTCGAGGACATGTTCAATCACGGCGGGACGGAGCTGACCGAGAAGATCTCGCGCGACTCCGAAACGCTCGGCAGTCTCATCACCACCCACATCGCCGAGTTCGACCGCACCGTGAAAACCTATGGCGGCGAGCTGGTGGAACGCCTCGGCCAGCGCACGCAGAACATGGCCGACGCCATGCGTAATTACGTCGATACATTCGACCAGCGCGTAACCAGCCGCTCCGAGGCGCTCTCGTCCTCGGTCGACGAACGGCTGACGCAGTTCGAGCAGGAAATCGACACGCGCGTGGCCGGCCTCACCCGCAATCTCACGGTCGGCGGCAAGGAGGTCCTCGACACGCTCGACCAGCGCATCAGCGGCGTCGCCGATACGATCAACGCGCGCGGCAGCGCGGTCGCCGACACGATCGGCGCCAAGACCGCCGAGCTCGACCAGACGCTGGGCGCGCGCGCGCTCGAGGTCGCCAACAATCTCGACACCCGCATCGACCGCTTCGAGGAACTGCTGGTCGGCCGCGCCGAGAACGTCACCAGCCAAATCGAGACCCGCGCCAAATCCGCCGCCGACGTGCTCAACGCCCGCATGGAGCAACTCAGCCAGTCGATCAAAATCAATACAGGCGAAGCCGAGCGTTCGCTCGGCCAGCTCGCGATCGTCACCAGCGAAGCCATCCGCGCCAGCGCCGGCGAGGCCGAACGCACCCTGATGGGCGTGAGCCAGGAGGTCGCGAAGGGATTCACCGGCAAGGCCGACGAAATCGCCAGCACGCTCCGCCAGCGCACCAGCGAGATCACCGAGGTCCTGTCCGACAAGAGCGGCAGCGTCCTGACGTCTATCACCGAGAAAGGCCAGCAGTTCGCCAGCGACGTGACCACCGCCACGGATCTGGCCGTCCGGTCGATCGAGGAACGGGGCCTGACCTTCACGCGCACGATGCTCGACAACAGCAACGAAATCGCGCGCATGATCAACTCTGCCGGTGAGGCCGCATCCACCACCGTCACCCGTACCATGAACGAATTGCACGAAACCTCGCACCGGGCGATCGAGCGTTCGAAGGACACCACCACCTCCACCGTCAAGGAGATGATGGAAACTCACGAAATGGTGCGTTCCGACACGACCGCGCTGTTCGAGCGGCTGCGCGAAGCCAATATCATGCTGCAGGAAGTTCTTTCGGGCGCGCACGAGAACATGAGCGCGCTTGAGAATACGCTGATGCTGCGCGTATCGGAATTCGTCGGCTCCATGAATGAAGTCACCACGTCCACCGGCGACGTCAGCGCGCGGCTGGAATCGACCATTCACGATTTCAGCGACATCACCACGCGCGTGGTCACCGACCTCGGCCAACTGGCCGACCAATTCGACAGCCACGGCCGCGAGCTCGCCAAGGCCGTCGACCTGATCGACGGCAGCAACGAGCGCGCCACCGGCTCGCTCAACGAGCGCAGCGTGCAGCTCGATTCGCTGGTGTCCACGCTCGATATCCGCACCGAGGATCTCGACCAGCGGCTCAAGCGGTTTAGCGGCTTGCTCGACGAGTCGCTGGAAGCCGCCTCCGCCCGCGCGCGCGACGTCGCCCGCGTGGTTTCGGAATCGAGCGCCGAGGGCGGCCGCGCGATCAGCGAGCAATACGAGCGCGCGCGGGAATATGCCGAAGACGAGCGCCAGCGCGCCGCCGAAGGCATGCGCGCGGTCTACGAGCAAAGCGTCGGCGACACCCAGGCGCTGTTCCGCGAGGCCAACGAGCGCTTCGCCGCGCTGGTGCAGGGCATGAAACAAATGACCGGCGAGATGCAGCACGAGCTGGAGGCCACCCGCGCCGAGCTTCACCGCGGCATTTTCGAGCTGCCCCACGAGACCGCCGAGAGCGCCGCGCAAATGCGCCGCGTCATCGTCGATCAGATCGAGGCGCTGGCCGAACTCAACCGCATCGTCGCCCGTCACGGCCGCAGCCTCGACGCGGCTGAGCCGATGCGGCGCCCGGTGCGCGAAGAGCCGGCGCTGGCCGTCGTCGGCGGCCGCAGCGAAATGTTGCCCCCACGCGCCGCCGCGCCGCCGCCACCGCCGCCCCCTGCGCCGCCGCGCAGCGATACAGCAAGCTTTGCGCCGACATCGCGCCGCGCCGAAACGCCCTCGCTCTCGCCGACGCAAAGCGCCACCAGCCGCGGTTGGCTCAGCGAGTTGCTTACCCGCGCCTCGCGCGAGGAAGAGGAGCCGCGCGATTTCCCGCGCGAGAACGCGCGTGAATTTCCGCGCGAACCTGCGCGCGAGCCCGCACGCGGGCCGGAGGAGCGCACGCCGCGCCACACCATTGAATCGCTGGATTCGCTGTCGGTCGACATCGCGCGCATGATCGACCACGACGCCGCCTCCGACCTCTGGGACCGCTACAAGCGGGGCGAGCGCAATGTATTCACCCGCCGGCTCTACACCCTGCAGGGGCAGAAGGCGTTCGACGAGATCCGCCGCAAGTACCGTGCCGACCGTGAATTCAAGCAGACCGTGGATCGCTATATCGGCGAGTTCGAGCGGCTGCTCGAGGAGGTCTCCCACGACGATCGCGGCCAGGTGGTGGCGCGTACCTATCTCACCTCGGAAACCGGCAAGGTCTACACCATGCTGGCGCACGCGGCGGGACGCTTCGACTAAAACGCCGCTCTTCGCAAGTGAACAAAATTTAGGCGTGAACGGGAATAATCGCGCCGCTCCGTGGTTAACCGGCCGTGCTCGGGGCGAAATTTCGATTTGCCACAGGCCGCCATCTATCGGATAGTACGGCTCACCGCTGTCATATCGAACGATGCCAGCGGCCAAGTTTGTTTGTCTTCGCTAATAACAAAAGCAAACGGGCGGAGTGGAGGTTTATCGCTGGCGCAACCAACGCCGAAATGGAAACGAAACTACCCTGGGAGGAAATAGATATGTCGAAAGTTAATCTGTCGGCCCGTGCGTTCGCGGCACGCGGCCTTGCTGCCGGACTTTTTACGGCACTCACATTTTCAATGATCGGACTGTCGGGCACGACCGCATGGTCGGCGCCGAAGGACATCAAATGGGGCACCGGCCCTGCCGGCTCGTCAGGCGGCAAGGCGCTCATCGTGCTTTCAAATATTCTGAACAAGAACATGCCGGAATACCGCATCACGGTGCTGCCGACCCCCGGCGCGGTCGGCACGGTGAAGGGTTTCGCCACCGGTGAGTTCGACGGCTTCTACGGATCCGACGTGGCGCTGAAAGAGTTCCACGACGACAAAGAACGCTTCAAGGGATTCAAGGCGCACGTCAAGCACATGCCGGTGCAATCGCTTTGGACCTACACGCTGGATTGCGGCCTGGCGATCAAGGCCAGCGACGCCAGTAAGATCAAGTCGTGGGCCGACCTGGCCGGCAAGCCGACCTATACCGGCCCGGCGCCGTTCGACACCCGCAAGAAAGTCGAGAACGGCCTTCACGCGCTCGGCGTCAAGCACATCTACAAGGAAGTCTCCAAGGCGACGGCCGGCTCACAGCTCAACAACGGCACCATCGAGGCCATGCTGATCTACGGCGCCGGCGGCAAGACGCTTGCCCCGTGGCTGTCGCAGGCCACGCTCTCGGTGGACTGGGCCCCGCTCAATCCGAGCGCCAAGGAACTTGCCGAGCTCAAGAAAGACGGCTTCGGCCCCATTCAGGTGCCGGTCAAGAACTTCAACAAGCGCGACAAGACCGGCGCAAAGATCACGTTGCTGCCGGTGTTCTGGGGCTTCGATCTGGGCCTCAACGTGCCGGAAGCCGACATGTACAAGATGCTCACGATCATCGACAAGCACGCCGACGAGCTGGCCAAGCTCGACCCGAGCTTCCGGCAGATCGCGGGCGGCAATTTCGCCAAATTCCAGCATACCGCCCTGGAGAGCACTTGGAATCTCGTTCCGATCCACCCCGGCCTGGCCAAGTTCCTGAAGGAAAAGGGCCAGTGGGATGCGAAGTGGGACGCCAACATCGCCAAGGCCAATATGTAAGGGATACGGTCCTGTGACCTGATCCGAGAGGCGGGCGCTTCGACGCGCCCGCCTCGCCGCTTTCAGCCAGAACGGCAGGCCCGCTATGTCCGAATCCCTCACGACCGCGTCCGCCATGACCGACCATCCGGCGCACCGGTCTCCGTTCGCGCTCGACGCGATCTATTACGTGTCCGCGGTCTCGTACACCGTCTACATGTTCTATTATTATTGGACCAGCGCCGGCGGCCCGGTCGTACTCGCCATGACCATGGTGCCGCTCACTTTCGGGCTGTTCACACTGCGGGCGCTACGCGACAACGAATTCTATCCGAAGCTGCCACGGAGCGTGAACTACGTCATCGCGCTCGTTTTCTGCCTGTTCTCGATTTACTGCTCCTACTACATGAACACCAACTACCTGTCGCTCGGCGAGGAGCGCAACGGTTTCTACAATACCCAGGACATCGTCACCGGCGGCCTGATGGCGCTGCTGATCATCGAATACGCGCGCAAGCGCCACGTCCCGCTATTCATCCTCAACGTCATTATCATTCTCTACGCCGTCTACGGCTATCTGGTGCCGGGCATGTTCTACCATGCCGGCCTGAGCTGGCACCGCGTGATCGGGGCCGCGAGCGTGGAGATGGAGACCGGCATTTTCGCGCGTCTGCCGCAGCTTGCGCTCACGCTGATCGGCTCGTTCCTGCTGGTGTTGAGCGTGCTGCGCGGCTTCGGCTGCATTGAATCACTCATGCGCGCGACCAAGCGCGTCGCCATCCGTTCGCATCATGCTATTCCGCAGTCTTCCGTGATCGGCTCGATGATGATCGGCACCGTCAGCGGCTCGGGCTCCGCGAATTCGATCACCGTCGGTTCCGCCACTATCCCGGCCATGATCAATGCCGGGTTGCCGCCGGCAACAGCGGCCGCCATCGAGAACGCTTCCTCCATGGGCGGGCAATTGATGCCGCCGGTCATGGGCATCGCGGCCTTCCTGATGGCCGAATTCCTCGGCGTCGACTATTTCGACGTGGTGGCGCGCGGCTGGGTGCCGGCGCTGATCTATTTCATGTCCGTGTCGGTCTCGGTCTATCTGCTGGCGATTCACTACCGCACCCGCATGGTAATCGACCGCAAAGCGCAGCCGCTGACCTGGCGCGACATCTTCAATCTCGGCGCCTTCGTCGTCACCGTCGGCGGGTTGGTCGCCCTGATGGCGGCGCTGTACCTGGCGCCGCAATTCGCCGCCCTCGACATGTTCTGCATCGTCGGCGCGGGGATGCTCCTCTTCCACGTGGTGGCGCTGTTGCGCCCCGGCCAATGGTCGTTCACCGAGTTCGTGAAACCGCTGAAGAGCTTCCTCAATTCGTTCACCGACATGATCACCGACCTGACGCTGCTGCTGGCGACGTTGTCGATCATGGCCGGCGCGCTGGTGATCACCGGCGTGCCCACCAAGCTCGGCCTGCTGCTGGTGGAGGCGGCCGGGATCAATATGGCTGCCATGGTGGGCATGGGCTTCCTGTTCGGCGTGGTGCTCGGCACCGGCCTGCCGCCGGCGCCGGTCTACATCCTGGTCGCCATCGTCATCGCGCCGCCCTTCATGCAGGCCGGCGTCAACCCGTGGGTGGTGCACTTCTTCGCCTTCTTCGTCGCCGTGTTCGGCGAGCTGACGCCGCCGACCTCGATCACCGCGGCGATCACGTCGAAAATCGCCAACACGTCGTTCTACGTCACGCTCTGGCGCTCGCTGCAGATTTGCGTGTCGTTGTTCACGCTGATGGTGGGCATTTTCGTCCATCCCGAGTTGGTGGCCGAGCCCGGTTTTGCCCAGATCCCCGCTTTCTATCTGATCGGGGTCTCGACGCTGGGCATCACATTCAGCCTACAGGGCGTCTATTTTGAAAACGTCTTCCTCGATCGTGGCATGCGCATCGTGCTGGCAGCGTTCGCGCTCGTCGCCCTGTTCAGTACGAACGAATACATCGGCACCCTCGCCACGATTCCGGTCCTGGCAGGCATTGCCTACTGGATGCTGATACGCCGGCGCCAACTCGAGAGCGGCGTCGAAGAGGTCGTGATCGACGACAAGGCGGGACTGGCGCCCGCCACGGCCGGCAGCGCGTCGCTCCGCAATATGAGCTGAACCGACATCACCCGAAGGGAGCGGCTCGGCGCTCAGATTAACAAGCCGTTCATTTACACCAGTCCCCCGTAAAAACCGCATAAAAGCCGGCGCGACGTCGTTGATCAGGCATCGCGCGGTGTTTATCCCATCGAAAGCTACCCATACGGGAGGAAAATCCTATGCGCTATCGCGCACCTGTTACGCGTGCATTTGTTGTACGCGGAGTGACTGCGGCACTGTTGGCCGCATCTGCTATTGCATTGGCCGGTCTGCCGAGCACGCCGGCGTGGTCTGCGCCGAAAGACATCAAATGGGGCACCGGCCCGGTCGGCTCGTCCGGCCATAAGGCGCTGGTCGTGCTCGCTGACCTTCTCAACAAAGAAGTGCCGGAACTCCGCATCAGCGTGCTCCCCTATCCCGGCGCCGTCGGGACGGTGAAGAGCTTTGCGACCGGTGACCTCGACGGATTTTACGGCTCCGATGTGGCCTTGAACGAATTCGCCAACAATGACGAGCAATTCAAAGGCTTCAAGGAAAAAGTTAAAGTCACGCCCGTGCAATCGTTTTGGGCCTACACGCTCGATGTCGGTGTCGCCATCAAGGTTACCGACGCAGGCAACATCAAGGACTGGGGCGACCTGGCCGGCAAGAACGTTTTTACCGGCCCGCTGCCGTTCGACACCCGCAAGCAGCTTGAGAACGCTTTGAGAGCGCTCAAAGTCAAGCACATCTATAAAGCGGTCGACATGAAGACCGCCGGTTCGCAACTCAACTCTGGCCGCATCAAGGCCATGATCGTCTACGCCGCCGGCGGAAAAACCCCGGCACCGTGGATTTCGGAAGCTTCGCTGTCGGTCGATTGGGTGGGCCTGAACCCAAGCGCCGGCGAATTGAAGCAGCTCAAGGCCAAAAAATTCTCCTCCATGTCGGTGCCCTTAACAAACTTCCACAGGAAGGACACCTCCGGCAAAATGATAACGCTGGTGGCGACATATTGGGGCTTCGACCTCGGCTTGAGCGTCTCGGAAGCCGAGATGTACAAGGTGCTCACCGTCATCGAAAAGAACGCCGACCAGTTGGCCAAGCTCGACCCGAGCTACCGCCAGATCAGCGGCGGCCAGATGGCCGCATTCCAGAAGGCGGCACTGGAATCGACCGCGGACATGGTGCCGATCCATCCCGGCCTCGCCAAGTTCCTGAAAGAGCGCAAGATGTGGGACGCTTCTTGGGATTCCCACATCGCCAAAGCGAAAATGTAAGGCCCGGCCAGCAAACCGATTGATCCTCCGAGGCGGGCGTATCCATGCGCCCGCCTCGCTTGAATTCGGCTTCAGATAGGTCCGCCATGAGCGCAACGATATCGCAACGCCGGCCGCCGCTCTGGCTCGACTACCTCTATTACGCAATCTCGATCGCGTTCTTTATATACATGCTCTACTACTACTGGACGGGCAATGACGGACCCGTCGTGCTCGCCATGACGATGATCCCGATCACGTTCGTGCTGTTTACTTTGCAGGGATTGCGCCAGAACGACCTTTATCCAAAGCTGCCGACCAGTGCGAACTACGCAATCGGGGCGGCCTACTGCCTGTTTTCGTTTTATTGCGCCTACTACATGAACACCAATTTCGTTTCGCTCGGCGAAGAGCGCAACGGCGCGTGGAACAGCACGGACCTGATCGTTGGCGGCGTGATGGCGCTGCTGGTCATCGAATATGCGCGCAAGCGCCACATGCCGCTGTTCATCCTGAACATCGCGCTCATTCTCTATGCCGTCTACGGCTATATGGTGCCGGGCCTGTTTTATCACGCCGGTGTCACCTGGGATCGTGTCATCAGCGCCAGCAGCGTGGAGATGGAAACCGGCATCTTCTCCAACCTGCCGCAGATCGCCCTCACCATTATCGGCTCGTTCCTGCTGGTCTTGAGCCTGCTGCGCGGCTTCGGCTGCGTCGATTCGCTGTTGCGCGCCACCAAACGCATCGCCATCCGCTCGCCGCACGCGATTCCGCAATCGGCGGTGATCGGCTCGATGGCGATCGGCACGATCAGCGGTTCGGGCGCGGCCAATTCCATCACGGTCGGCTCGGCCACGATCCCGGCGATGATCCAGGCTGGCCTGCCGCGGGCGACCGCGGCGGCAATCGAGAATGCCTCGTCGATGGGCGGCCAGTTGATGCCGCCTGTGATGGGCATCGCCGCCTTCTTGATGGCCGAATTCCTTGGCGTCGACTATTTCGACGTGGTCGCGCGCGGCTGGGTTCCGGCGCTCATCTATTTCACATCGGTTTCGCTGTCGGTTTATCTGCTGGCGACCTTCTATCACACCAAGATGGTCGTCGACCGCAACGCGCGCGGGCTCGACTGGCGTGACAAGGCCAATATCGGCGCTTTCGTGTTCGTCGTTGGCGGGCTGATTGCGCTGATGGCCACGATCCATCTCGCGCCGATGTTCGCCGCGCTCTACATGTTCGTCTATACCTTCATCGGAATCCTCGCCATTCATGTGACGGGACTCGTTATCGCCGGCCAATGGTCGATCCGCGAGTTCATCGCGCCGCTGCACCGGTTTCTCGATTCCTACATCGACATGATTACCGACATCGCGCTCTTGCTGGCGACGCTGTCGATCATGACCGGCGCGCTGGTGATCACCGGCGTTCCGACCAAGCTCGGTTCGCTGCTGGTGGATGCGGCCGGCATCAACATGGCCGCCATGGTGGGAATGGCCTTTATCTTCGGCGCCATCCTGGGCACCGGCCTGCCGCCGGCGCCGGTCTACATCCTGGTCGCGATCGTGATCGCCGGTCCCTTCATCAAGGTCGGCGTCAATCCCTGGGTGGTGCACTTCTTCGCTTTCTTCATCGGCGTGTTCGGCGAGTTGACGCCGCCGACGTCGATTACCGCGGCAATCACGTCTAAGATTGCCGGTGCGTCGTTTTACACGACACTCTGGCGTTCGGTGCAAATCTGCGTCTCGCTGTTCACGCTGATGATCGCCGTGTTCGTCCATCCCGAGCTGGTTGTTAAGCCGGGCCTCGATCAGATGGGCGCCGCCTATCTGGTCATGGTCTCGACCGTCGGCATTACCTTCACGCTGCAGGCCACCTACTCGGAGACTCGCGCGGTGGACCTGGGCGTGCGCGGTGTATTGGCGGCGATGTCGCTCTACATACTGTTCTCCTTTAACGATATAGCGTCAGACATCGTCTCGGTCGGAGTGATTGCGATCGTCACCTACTGGTTCGTCTACCGCCGCAAGATCGTGGCGGAAACCGAACCGGAAGTGATCGAGATTGATTCGTCGATGGCGCCCTCGCCCGCCGGCGGCGCCGCACTCGGCCGTATGAACTGAATATAAGATCGACGCGAAGGGAGCGCCCGCGCGCGTTCTTCTCACATCCGCCGCGCCTCACGTATGCGCGTGCGTGGTCCCGCTTGCGCGCGAGCGCTTGCCGCGGAAATACGACTTCAGCCAGGGATGCTCGGAGGCCAGCATGGTTTCCATGGTGCCGGCCGCGATCACCTTGTGGTCGGCCAGCACCGCGATGCGGTCGCAGACCGTGTGCAGGCTGTCGAGGTCGTGGGTCACCATGAACACGGTCAGGCCCAGGGTCCGCTGCAGCGTGGCGATCAGCTCGTCGAAATCGCCGGCCCCGATCGGGTCGAGCCCGGAGGTCGGCTCGTCGAGGAACACGATTTCCGGATCGAGCGCCAGCGCGCGGGCGAGCGCCACGCGCTTGGTCATGCCGCCGGACAGCTCGGCAGGAAACTTATCCAGCGCGCTGGGGTCGAGGCCCACCATTTCGAGCTTGGCGACCGCCAATTCGTCGAGCAGCCGCGGCGACAGGTCGAGAAACTCGCGGATCGGGAATTGCAGGTTCTCGCGCACGGTCAGCGAGGAAAACAGCGCACCCTGCTGGAACAGCACGCCCCAGCGCTGCTCGATCGCGTGGCGCTCGGTGTCGGAGGCGCGCTTCAGATCGACGCCGAATACCCGGATGCTGCCCTCGCGGCGCGGCAGCAGGCCGATGATGGTGCGCATGAGCACCGTTTTGCCGGCGCCGGAGCCGCCGACAAAGCCGAGGATCTCGCCGCGATAGACGTCGAGATCGACGTGATCGAGCACGACGTGGTCGTCGAAGCCGACCACAACGTCTCGCACCTCGATGACGACTTCCTTGCCGTTGCCGCTCGCTTTCGCCATGGCTCACATCCCGATCGATGCGAAGAAAATGGCGAACAAGCCGTCGAGCACGA
>CAWFEO010000013.1:0-184941 GCA_963814885.1 uncultured Alphaproteobacteria bacterium
GGCATTCACGAGGTCGGCGGTTCGATCCCGCCTGGCTCCACCAACCTACCGATTGCAACTGAAATTATTTCTCTGAATAGATTTTGTTGATGTCCGGCAAGGATGTCCCGCCAACCTCGGTTGCGCGCGCCAATCAATCTGGAAAGAGTTTTTGTTACACGCCGCAAGACCGCGCACGCTCGGGTTAGCCAGCAGCGGTCGCCGAGAACGCATGGCAATGGTCGGCTGCAATATGCACGCTCACTGCTTGGCCGCGGCTGACCGGGTGATCGACCGAGCCTTCGGCTTGAATCTCCAGCGCGCCAGACTTGATCGTGTAATCGAAGGTTGTGCCGAGGAAGGCCGCGGTTTCGACTTCGCCGGTGAATACGTTTTCACCAGACTGCTGATTGCCCGGCCGCACCACCACCCGGTCGGCGCGGAATGCCACCGTGCTGTCCTCGCCGTTGCGTGGCGGAATAGGCGACCGCCAAAGGGCTGAAAGGCGCAAGCCCTCGCCGAAATCGATTTGAACCACACCGCCATCGCCGATCGCAGCCACCCGGCCGGGAAACACGTTGGAATAACCGAGGAAGCGCGCGGCAAACGCAGTTGCCGGGTTGGTGAAAATCTCCTGCGGGCTCCCGGTCTGCTCGATCAACCCCTTGTTCATGATCACGATATGATCCGACAGCGACAGCGCTTCCTTCTGATCGTGGGTCACGAAGATCGCGGTGAAACCGAGTCGGGACTGTAGGATCTGGAGTTCGGCGCGCATGCGCTCGCGCAAATTGGCGTCGAGGTTGGACAAAGGCTCGTCGAACACGACCACGCTTGGCTCGTGCACCAGGGCACGCGCCAAGGCCACCCGTTGCTGCTGGCCGCCGCTCAGGTCCGCCGCCGAGCGGCGCTGCAAGTCGCCAAGCCCGACCAACTCCAGTACGGCGCGGGTGCGCTCCTGCACCTCGTTTTTCGACACGCCGGCAATCGCCAGCGGGAATCCGACATTGCCGCCAACGGTCATATGCGGCCAGATGGCGTAGGACTGAAACACCATCCCGATATTGCGGCGTTCCGGCTCGACGAAAATATTGCTCGCGCCGTCAAAGACCACCCGGTCTCCGACCGTGATGCGGCCTGCGGTCGGCATTTCCAAGCCGGCGATGCAGCGCAACGTGGTGGTCTTGCCGCAGCCGCTCGGACCAAGCAGCGTGACCGTGCGTCCCGGCAAGACATGGAAGCTGATGCCGCCGACCGCCTGCACCGACCCATACGACATGGTCAGATGTTCGACGCTCACCGGCACCGAATGCCCGCTCACGCCACCCTCGTGGATCTGCCGACCTGACATATTGCTGGTTCGGTCATGCATTGATTTGACGCGGGCTTGAGACTTGGCGGATGAATGCGACGCAGGCAAGCACCAGGACGGTCTGCAACACGCCGAACGCGCCCGACACGCCATAGGGCTCGTATTCCATGATCTGGATCAGCGCAATCGAAATCGTTTCGGTGCCGTAAGTGAACAACATCATCGACGAGCTCACCTCGCGGATATAAGTCACGAACATCAAGAGCCACAGCGAGACCATCCCCGGCGTCACCAACGGCACCACGATGCGCGTCATCGCGCGCCACCAGTTCGCCCCGGACATGCGCGCCGATTCATCAAGCTCGCGCGAGACCGCCTGCACCAGCGACTCGCTGTTGCGCAGACCTGTCGGCAGATAATGCACGATATAAGCGATCATGATGATCCACAGCGTTCCGTAAAGCGGCGTCGCAATGAGCGCGATCAGGAACCCGAGCCCAAGCACAATGCCGGGAACCGTGACCGGCAACATGGCCAGCGGCGCCAGCCCGCCGCGGCCAGGCAGCCGTGTCCGGTGGATCGTTAATGCCAACAACATGCAGACGGCAACCGCGATGGTCGCGCCGATGGTGGACACGAACAGGCTGTTGATGAGGCCGCGGTGGGCGATGGCGTCGACAAACATGACCTTTTTGTAGTTGTCCAATGTGAACCGGCTCAGGTCGAAGACGCCGGTCCAGGCATCCTGGAAGGACACGATCAAGAGCGCGATAAAAGGCCCGATGACGAAAAGCAGATAGATGCCGTTGACGCCCGCCGCCGCCCAACGCCAGCGGCCGAGATCGACCCGGCGCGGGCGATAGCCCTTGCCGGTGACTGTCGTGAAGCGGCGCCCGCGCAGCAATAGAATTTGCGCGACCGTGAACACGGCGGTGAAAAGGAACAGCGCGGAGGAGAGAATGGCAGCCTTCGCGAAATCGGCCGGATATTCGTTGATCGCCGTGTAGATCAGCGTCGACAGCGTGTGCAGGTTCGCCGGCACGCCCAGCACCAGCGGCACGCCGAAAATTCCCGCCGCCGTGACAAACACGAGAATACACGATGACAGGATCGCCGGCGCCGACAGCGGAAGCGTGATCCTGATCGCGGTCTGGAACTTGGAAGCCCCCGACATGCGGGCGGAATCCTCCAGCGACGCATCCATGCTTTGCAGGCTGCCGAGCGTAAACAGATAGACGTAGGGCGAATAAAAAAGCCCGAGCACCAGCGCGATGCCACCGACCGAATAGATGTCGAACGGCGGCTTGTCGAAAAACGGCTCAAGCAGTTTGTTGATCAGACCGGAGCGCGGCGCCGCCACCACCTGCCAACTCAGCGCGCCGACCACGCTCGACAGATAAAACGGCACCATGTTAAGCGGATCGAACAGCCGCCGAAACGGCATGTTGGAGCGCGCGACCAGCCAGGCCAGCGCAACACCAACAGCCCCTGCAAATACGACGGTGAGCACGCTGATGATCAGCGTGTTGACGACGGCATCGATGATGTTCGGGGTGGTGAAGACTTCCTCGATCTTGGCGATCGACAGCCCGGCACCTTCCGAGAAGGATTGCACAAGGACCGCCAGCAGCGGATAGGCGACCGTGATCGCCAGCGTCGCATAGATCAACAAGATGACGACGACGCCACGGCTGCGCAACAAGGGAATCCGCAACGGGATCGCTGCCGTCGACGCCAGGCTCACGGGCACCTCGTAGCTGCGGCTAGGTTCGAGTAAAAGCGTGCGGCGCCATCCGGCGCCGCAGCTTTACATATCCGTCTACTTTTTTTCGCCGATTCCGACCGCGCGCGCTTTGACGCGGAAGGCCTTGATCGCGGCGTTGGTCGCTTCCTTGTCCCAATCGAACGGGATGGCTTTCACGTCCTCGGCACGGGGCAGGATATCGGGATACTTCGGCTTAACGCCCGGCCGCCCGAAGAACAGCAATGCGCCGGCGTCCATTGCGGTCTGCGTGCCATGAGCGCTGCGCACGAAGTCTATGAACAACTTCGATGCTGCCGGATGCGGTGCGCTCGTCATGATAATCGCCGGGAACGGGATCAACACCACGCCTTCCTTCGGGAATACCTGCTTTGTCGGCAGATGACGCTTGATCAGGGACAACGAATCCTTCGGGCTACTCAACAGCGTGGCGGCGAATTCGCCGGCGCCGACCCAATCGCGGCCCTGAGCGGCTTTGGTGTGCAACGTCGGCTTGACGCTACCGAGCTTCTTCAGCCAGTCCTCACCCATCACCTTGGTGATGCCGGAGACCACGGGCGCGGCCGACGTCGAGATCAGGATATTGATCATCGACAGATGGCCGGTGAATTTCGGGTCGACGAAGTCGTTCCAGCTCGTCGGATTGAAGTTGTTGAGCCCGATGTCGGCGACGGCCTTGGTGTTGAAAATCGGTGCGAAGGTGTAGGCGTCAGAAACCCAATAGCCCTTCACCGACAGGCCGTGTTTGTCCGACAAGGTATAGCCCGCGTAGCTCGGCAATTCATATTTCATGATTTCGCCGCGCTTGAGCAGGTCTTTGTACCAGGCCCAGGACGCGTTCCAGACGATATCGAAATTGTTGCGCTTGGCCTTGAGCAACTGCTCGACGCGCGTGACGATCGCGCCGGTGCCGGCATAGGTGTATTCGCCCTTAAGGTCATTGAGACCGTAGTAGCGCTTGAACTCGGTCAAAATCGCGCTAGCGTGACCGGGCTCGATCTGCACGCCGATCCAGGACAATTGCCCTTCTTTTTTGGCCGCTTCGATCAGCGCGGAAACCCGCGCCTTTTCTTTCGCATCCTTGATTGCAGCGAGAGCCGGCGCATCTTGCGCTTGCGCGATTGGTGCAGCGAGCAGATAGCCGGCAACCGCAAGCGCGACCGGAACAAGCCATGCGCGCGCAACGCGAGTCCATTGCATGTGGCGTCCTCCTCCATCGAGCCCGCGGTTTTTGGCACCGCATGTTGATCGCCGGGCGGCTCATTCCCAAGCACACATTATTGATCGGCGGCGGACAATTGCCAAGCGTGCCGGCTATCCTTTCCGGCAATCCTGCCCGGCTGTATTGGAGGCGCCGCCGGACATATCGAAAACGTAAAATTGGACATAGTGGTGAAGGAATCCGGCCAGGAACGCGATTAGATGTTTCCGGCCCGCTGTACGAGGCAAAAGACCAGTGCAGCTTTGTGCAATGACCGACACGTATTGACGTCAACGTGATGCGAACGATCGTGCGCGCCGCCGGAACTCTGGCGACTCCGATCGTCAAAACCGACCAATGCACGATGCCAAAACTTAGACGCGCCGGGCCTAGCCGGGCAACTTGAGCGACAGATCGCCGATCTCGCCCGCCGGAGCGCCGTATCCTTCGCGCATGAGTGGAAAGGCGCTCTCGAGCCAATTTCGGGCGAGCGGTTCGGCCGGCGCCAGATAACGTGGGCTGAGCTCGGACAACGTAGCCACGCCAAGCAGCGCCATGGCATTCCGCATCTCATTCTCGACAATTTCGATCATGCGGACGACCGCGTCCTCGCCGCCGGCGCCGAGCGCAATGCCCTGCATGCGCCCCATCCCCACGGCCGTCGCCCCGAGCGCAATGGCCTTGAGCACATCCGTCCCGCGCATTATGCCGCCATCGACAATGATCTCGGCGCGTCCACCGACGGCCGCCACGATCTCAGGCAACACCGCGATCGAGCCTTGCGAATGGTCGAGTTGCCGGCCGCCGTGGTTCGACACGTAAATGCAATCGACGCCGCGCGCCACAGCAATTTCCGCATCCTCGGCCGTCGCGATGCCCTTGAGGATCAACGGAACGTTGGCATAAGACCGGATTCGATCCACATCGTTCCAGTTGAGGGCGGCCTGGAACGACTCGGTGGCTGCGCCCCTGCGCGCGGTCGGGCTATGACCCTTGGCGATGTCGCGTTCGCGGCGGCCGTAATTGGCGCGATCGACGGTGAGGCATAGCGCGCGATAACCGCAGGCCAGCGCCTTCTTCAGCGTATCATCCACCCAATGCTGGTCGCCACGCACGTAGAGCTGGAAGAATTTGGGGTAGTCAGCAGCCTTCGCGATAATCTCCATGCCGGGCGCGCAGACCGAGCTCAGCATATGGACAATGCCGGTGCGCGCCGCCGCCCGGGTCGGCGCCACGCCGCCCTCGGCAATAATGTCTTGCATCGAGCCGATCGGCGCCAAGACGATCGGCAGCTTGAGCTTCTGCCCGAGCAGTGTCCGGCCGGTGTCGACCTGCGCTACATTGCGCAGCACCCGAGGCCGGAAGGCAATACGATCGAGGGCACGCCGGTTCTGGTTAAGGGTCGTCTCGGTTTCCGACCCGCCCATCAGATAGTCCCACGCCCCCGGCGAAAGACTACGCTTGGCGATGGTCAGTAGCTGAAACAAAGTATCGACTTGACCGACGTCAGTCATTCGAGAGCTCCCCATTCGCACCTGCGCTCTCGACTACGGCGTAATCACTCGGTTAGCAAGCTGTCCGCGCGGGCGGCATTTTTTGACGCGCGGGCCATCCCTGCTGACAAACGCCACTGCGTCGTTGCATGATGCGCAAAACGCCGGGGAGCAACGTAATGCAAGGAAAGATCGCGCTCGAGGAGCACTTCGCCACCGAAGCGACGCTGAGCGATTCACAGGTGTTCGGATCGCATGTTTGGGATCGACTGCGCCCGCGCCTGTTGAGCGCCCACGATATGCGCCTGCGCGAAATGGACAAATACGGCGTCGAGATGATGATCCTGTCGCTCAACGCGCCGGCGGTGCAGGCGATCCACGATACCAAGCGCGCGATCGCGGTCGCACGCGAAGCCAACGACATGCTCGCCGAGGAAACGCACGCGCGCCCCGACCGCTTCGCGGGCGTCGCCGCGCTGCCGATGCAGGACCCGGAAGCGGCGAGCGCCGAGCTCACGCGCTGCGTCAAGGACCTCGGCATGGTCGGCGCGCTGGTCAACGGCTTCTCGCAGCGCGGCACGCCGGAGAACGTGCTCTATTACGACCTGTCCGAATACCGACCGTTCTGGAAGACGGTGGAAGCGCTCGACGTGCCGTTCTACTTGCACCCGCGCAATCCGCTCGCGGGCTGGACCAAATTCTACGAAGGCCACCCCTGGATGCTGGGGCCGAACTGGGCGTTCGCGGCCGAGACCGCGGTGCACGCGCTGCGGCTGATCGGCTCAGGACTTTTCGACGAATGCCCGGGCTTGAAGATCGTGCTCGGCCATCTCGGCGAAGGCATCCCGGTGCAGCTGTGGCGCATCGACGGCCGCAACGGCTGGATGGAGGCGCCACACAAATATCCGGCCAAACACGGCGTCGGCCATTACTTCCGCAAGCACTTCCATCTCACCACTTCGGGCAACTTCCACACCCCCTCGCTCAACAACGTGGTGACCGAGATGGGCGCCGACCGCGTGATGTTCTCGGTCGACTGGCCGTTCGAGGCGGTCGATGAAGCGGCGAATTGGTTCGACAAGGCGGAGATCAGCGAAGCCGACCGCATGAAGATCGGCCGCGACAACGCCGTCAAATTGTTCAAGCTGACACTGAGCTAACGACCTGACCGTTTCTTGCTCACCGCGGGCTGTGCACGCAGCATTGATGCGGGAAAATTCGTTTACGCGCTCAGCGCAGCCGATATTGCGCGAGCGCATCCTTGTTCCAGATCATGCCGTTACCGGGACGCTGCGGGATGACGGCATGGCCGTCGACGATGGCGAGCGGCTGTTCCAGCAGCACATCCGCCCAGTCGACATATTCGAGAAAATGGCAAGTCGGCGTGGCGGCCAGCAGGTGCGCACTCACTTCCGGAAACAAATGTGACGACATCGGGACACGGTTAGCGGCGGCGATTTCGGCGGCCTGCCGCCAGCCGCTGACACCGCCGATACGTTCGAGATCGGGCATGACGTATTTCGGTTTGGCCTGCGCGAGCGCAGCCGCCATGCCGGATGCCAGCGAAAAATTCTCGCCGATCTGCAGCGGCGTTTTCAGTTCGCGCGCCAGCCGCGCATTGCCGGCATAGTCGTCGTGGCGGATCGGTTCCTCCAGCCAGAAAACGTCTTCGGCGTCGAGCGCAGCGCCACGCGCCAAAGCATCATCGAGCGTGAGCGCCTGGTTGTAATCGACCATCAGCTTGACGTCGCCGCCAATGCGCCTGCGCACGGCATTCACGGCTTCGATGTCGCGTTCAAGCGTCGGATAGCCGAGCCGCAGTTTCACGGCCGTAAAGCCGCGCGCGAGCAGCGTCTCGGCCTCGGCGGCGAGCGCGCCGAAATCCTCCATCAGGCCGAGGCCGCAGCTGTTGTAGGCCGGGATCGGCCGCGGCGCGGCGTCCAGAAACCGCACCAGCGGCAGGTCGGCGGCTCGGGCCAGCGCGTCCCAGCAGGCGGTGTCGAAAGCGGCCAGCGCCATGCGCACGATGCCCTGCACGCCGATCAGCGCGAAGCGACGCGCAAGTTTCGGCCATAGCGCGGCCGGGTCCACCGCGGCACCCTTGGTGATGGTTTCCACCTCGCCGAGGATGCTCATGATCGCCGGCGCCGCCGCCCGCACATAACAGAACAGCCACGTGCGGCCGGTGACGCTTTGTTCGGTTTCCACGTCCACCAGCAAGAGCGGCACCTGGCGCAGCGCCCCCTGGCTGGTGCCGAGCACGAAATTGAGTGGGACCTCGACCGCGGTCGCGCAGATGGCCCGGACGGTGAGAGCCGGCATGGATGGCGGATTGGGCATGAACACTCCCGGTCGGCGGCCACAATAGCGCTGCGGCGGTGGAATTGCCCTTGTTCTTGAACCTTTAACCGGCCCTGCCCATATTAGGAGCGTCTGGTCGGCAGGTGCCGGCGAGGCAGGGTGCCTAATCCAGGACCCAGGTCAAAGTCGCTTCCAGCGAGGACTTTGAGGACCATGTCACGAGTTCCGTCACTATCCAGCCCGTTCCTGCTCGGCTTCGACGAGATCGAGCGCCTGCTCGACCGCGTCGCCAAGGGCGCCGACGGCTACCCGCCCTACAACATCGAACGGCTGGCGCGCGACGAGCAGAATCCGGAACGGCTGCGCATCACGCTCGCCGTCGCCGGCTTCACCCGCGACCAGCTCGACGTCTGCATCGAGGAGAACCAGCTGGTGATCCGCGGACGTCAGCAGGACGACAAGAGCCGGCAATACCTCCACCGCGGCATCGCCGCGCGCCAATTCCAGCGCACCTTCGTGCTGGCCGACGGCATGGAGGTGCGCGGCGCCGACTTGAAGAACGGTCTGCTGGCAATCGATCTCATCCGCCCGCAGGCCGAGCGCATCGTCAAGACGATTGCCATCAACGAGCAGGACGACTGAGGAACTCGGAAACAACAGGACTCGACCGTGTCTCGCGTCATGAAAGGAGTCGAGGGCCAATGACTGATAAGACGAAGATGACCGAACTGAACACGACCCATCCGGCGATCACGCAAGAAGCGCTGGCGCAGCTCGGCGGCGGGCAGCTTGCTTATGTCAAGCCGATCCGTTCCGAGGATGTCGCCAAGCAGTTTCCGCAGGCGCCGCAACTACAGCCCGGCGTCATGCTGTTCGCGCTGCACGCCGCCGACGGCACGCCGATCATGCTGACCGACACGCGCGAAGCCGCGATCGCCAATGCCTGGAGCCATGAGCTCGAGGCCGTGAGCGTGCATTAAGGCGTTTGCCGCGCAACGCGCATTGCTCCGCTCGTCCCCGCGCAAGCGGGGACCCGGCATGAAAACACCTGAGAGATGGCGTTGATTCTGGATTCCCGCCTGCGCGGGAATGAGCGGAATGCGGTGCGCGTTACGCCGCGCTGCTTGCCGGCGGCATCGCCAGCACGGCAAAGAGCGCATCGGCGTCGCGCGATTCGCGCAGCTTGCGCGCGATCTCGGGGTCGCGCAGCAGCCGTGCCACCCGCGCCAGCGCCTTGAGGTGATCGGCGCCGGCCGCTTCCGGCGCCAGCAGTAGAAACACCAGGTCGACCGGCTGCGCGTCGAGCGCTTCGAAATCGACCGGTTTTTCCAGCCGCGCAAACAATCCGAACAGGCGTCCGAGCTTGGGCAATTTGCCGTGCGGGATCGCGACGCCGTTGCCCACCGCGGTGGAACCCAGCTTCTCGCGTTGCAGCAGGATTTCCAGAATCGCGCGTTCGTTCTGACCCGTGAGCTCGGCCGCGCGGGCGGCGAGTTCCTGGATCACCTTTTTCTTGTTGTTGACCTTGAGGGCCGGAAGAATCGCATTCGGCGCGACGAGATCGGTGAGCGTCATGGACATGGCCGATGATCGGGAAAAATAGCGCCGCGGTGAATGGGGTGGTTGAAGGCCGCGGACCATAAGAGCGGTCGCAGCCGCCGTCAATGGGCGGCGCGCGCCGCACTCTGCCGTTTTTTATCGCATTTTGCGCGCTAATCAGCGCCCGCGCCGGGCTTGATTGCCTTTTCGGCGCCGCTTATAGCGGCGCAGCCGTTTTTCGATGCGGACCGCTGCCTGGTCGGCGCTGTCATAGGCGTCGGCCGCCATGCCTTCTGCTTCCAGCAACGCGCCGGAATCCAGATGCAGCACACATTCCGTGCGGAAACCGAAACCGTCCTTGCCAATTGTGGCGTGCCCGGAATAGCCGCCGCGGAAATATTTCGAGGTCGCTTCCTCGACCCGCTCGGTAATTCGCTCGCGCAACGCCATGCCGACACTGATGTTCTTGCCCGAAACGCGCAAAGGCATGGAACGCCTCCTATCCGGCGCGACATCCGGCCGCGCCATTGATCGCCCCGGCTGACCGCTAAAGCTTAGAAAGGTTCCAGCAAAGGTCAATGCGCATGCCGGGCGGCGCTTCAGGATGCCGCGGCCTGCTTTTCCCGGCGCCGCTGCACCGAGGACGGAATGCGCATGGCTTCCCGGTATTTGGCGACCGTCCGGCGCGCGATATCAACGCCGGCTTCGCGCAGCTTTTCCACGATGGTGTCGTCGGAAAGCACGTCGGCGGCGGCTTCGCCTTCGATCAACTGGCGGATGCGGTGGCGCACCGCTTCGGCCGAATGCGCCTCACCGCCGTCGGCGGCGGCAATCGACGAAGTAAAGAAATATTTCAGCTCGAAAATACCGCGCGCTGTCGCCATGTATTTGTTGGCGGTGACACGCGAGACCGTGGACTCGTGCATGCTGATGGCGTCGGCGACGGTCTTGAGATTGAGCGGACGCAGGTGCTGCACGCCCTTGGCAAAGAAGGCGTCCTGCTGGCGCACGATCTCGCTCGATACCTTGAGAATGGTCTTGGCGCGCTGATCGAGCGCGCGCACCAGCCAAGTGGCGGTTTGCAGGCAGTCGGCGAGATACGTCTTGTCCTTGTCGTTGCGCGTGCCTTTCGCGACCTGCGCGTAATAGCGCTGGTTGATAAGCACTTTCGGCAGCGTGTCGGAATTCAGCTCCACCTGCCAAGTACCGTCGGGCGCCGCCCGCACCAGCACGTCGGGCACGATCGGCTGCACCGCGGTCGAGCCGAAGGCCAGCCCCGGCTTGGGATTGAGATTGCGGATCTCCGCGATCATGTCGACGAGATCCTCGTCGTTGACGCCGCAAATGCGGCGCAAGGCGGCAAGATCGCGTTTGGCCAGCAGATCGAGATGCTCGACCAGTGCGCGCATGGCCGGATCGAAGCGGTTGCGGTCCTTGAGCTGGATGGCGAGGCATTCGGTGAGATTACGCGCGCACACGCCGGACGGATCGAGGGTCTGCAGCACGGCAAGCACGGCCTCGACGTCGGCAATGGGCGCGCCCAGCTTCTCGGCGAAGGCGTCGAGGTCGCCGGTGAGATAGCCGGCCTCGTCCACCATATCGATCAGATAGCGGCCGATCATGCGGGCGGCCGGATCGGCAACGGCAAGCGCCATCTGTTCGGCGAGATGACCGGTCAGCGTCGTCTCCGCCGAGACGAAGGCTTCCAGATTGTAGCCGTCGTCGCTGCCGCCGGAGCCGGCACCCGACCATTCCGAATAGGCCGGCGGCGGCGCCTCGGGAGCGGCGGCCTTCTCCGGGCCGTCGTCGGGAAAAACGTTTTCGAGCTCGGTGCCGAGACCTTCTTCCATGGAGCTGCGGCTGGTCTCCATGTCCTGGCCGATCCAGTCGGGCGTGGCGCCGGCGTCGTCATCGCCGTCGGAAGCCTCGGCACTGCCGCTTTCGGGCTCGGCCGCCGGCGGCGCGTCGTTATCGTCGTTGCGTTCGAGCAGCGGGTTGCGCTCGAGCTCGCCCTCCACATAGGCCGCCAGATCGAGGCTGGAGAGCTGCAGCAGCTTGATGGCCTGCATCAGCTGCGGCGTCATCACCAGCGCTTGGGTCTGGCGAAACTCCAGTCTTTGCGACAAAGCCATGAGGGTTTCCCGGCGGAAACTGGTCCGATTCTTGCTTGTTTTTATATAGCAGGTTCCGCGGCGCGGTGGTATGCGATTCCGCACTGCCGCAATGCACAAAATTTGTGCAGGGATTTGCGGGGATAATCCCTACAGGCGGAATTCCTCGCCCAGATAGAGCCGGCGCACGTCCGGATTGTTGACGATGTCGTCGGCGCGGCCCTCCATCAGCACCTCGCCGGAATAGATGATGTAGGCGCGGTCGGTCAGGCCCAGCGTCTCGCGCACATTATGGTCGGTGACCAGCACGCCGATGCCGCGGTTGGTCAGGTGGCGCACCAGCGCCTGGATGTCGCCCACGGCAATGGGGTCGATGCCGGCGAACGGCTCGTCGAGCAGCATGTAGCTTGGCCGCGTCGCCAGCGCGCGCGCGATCTCGACGCGGCGGCGTTCGCCGCCGGAGAGCGCGATGGCCGGGGTCTTGCGCAGGCGCGCGATGTTGAACTCCTCCAGCAGCGCGTTGAGGTCGGCCTCGCGCCGGCGCTTGTCGGGCTCCACCACTTCCAGCACCGCGCGCACGTTGTCCTCCACGTTGAGGCCGCGGAAAATCGAGGCTTCCTGCGGCAGATAGCCGATGCCGAGCCGCGCGCGCTGGTACATCGGCAGGGAGGTCACGTCATAACCGTCAAGCTCGACGCGGCCGCGGTCGGCATTGATCAGGCCGGTGATCATGTAGAACACCGTGGTTTTGCCGGCGCCGTTCGGTCCCAGCAGCCCGACCGCCTCGCCGCGCCGTACATAGAGCGTCACGCCCTTGACCACCGTACGGCCGGCGAAGCTCTTCTCGACGCCGTGGACGGCGAGATAGGCGTGCCGCTGCGTCTGGCGGCCGTCGCCGCGCGGGCTGCGTTGCACCACTTGCGGCTGCGCATAGGCGTTGGCCGGTCGCGCCGTTTGTGCCGCGGCCTGTCCGGTTGCTTGGGCACCCGCCTGACGCTGCCGCGGTCCGGCCGGCGACGGCGGCCGCCGCCAAAACATCGAAAGGATGTTCACCAGGCTACCTCGCGGCGCATGGTCGGACCCGGATAAGCCGTGTTTGTCTGCGCATGGCCTTGTTCGAAAACCGGTCCCCACGTTTCCGGTTCATGCGCCGGGGCGCGCGCAACATTAGCTGATTCCCCGATGCCGCGGGCGGACGGGCTTGCTGCGGGTGGCTTGCCGGTCAATGGATCGGCCGCATCGGCGCCTGCACCGGTGCCCGCGTCGGCGGTCGCGATGGCGGCGGCAACATACTGCCATTGCCGCCGGGCATCAGATCGGGCGTCCCGGCGCCGGGCTGGAACAAGCCCTCCACGCGGCCGTGGCCGTTCTTGCCCGACTCCACCCGCGACACCCCGCTGGTCAGGTTGACCACCAGCCGGTCGCCGCGCAGCACGTTCTTGCCTTGCGTCATCACCACATTGCCGGTGACCGTGACAGTGTTGGTCTTCATGTCGAAAACGCCGAGACTGCCGGTGACGGTCTGCTCCTTCTGGGTCACGACCACCCCGCCGCGCGCTTCCAGCCGCTTGATGCGCTGCTCGCCGCCGGGCCCGGGCTGATCCGTCGTCATGGTCTTGGTCTTGGTTTTGGTTTTGCCGGCGTCGCCGGGGCCGCCAGGGCCGCCTTCGTAGAACACCACCAGCGAATTGCAGCGCATATTGGTGTCACCCTGCGTCACGCGCACGTCGCCGCTGAAGGTCGCTTCCTTCTGCTTATCGCGCACTTCCAGCGTCGCCGCCTCGATATGCACCGGCTGGTCGCGGTTCTGCGAGAAGCCCTGCAGCGCGTTGGGCGGGCCCTTCGAAGGCTGCGCCGACAGCCCGCCGGGAATGGCGAACAGCAGCGCGACCGTAAGCGGCATGAGCTTGCGCAGCACGGTTATTGCGCTCCGCTCTTGGCTTGCGCCGGCGGCACGGTCATGGTTTGCGCCGGCGGCGCAGTCTTGGCTTGGGCGGCGGCAACCTCGTTGAGCATCAACGTCATGTTGACGCCGCCGCCGAAGCGCACCAGATCGCCGGAATTGACGATTTCCAACCGGTTGGCGTCGAGCGTGCCTTGCAGCAGCTTCACCTGCACCGGCTTGTTGGACACCACGTTGCCCTTGCGGATGTCGACCATCGCTTCGGTCAGATGGCCGGCATAGCCGGTGGACGAGTTGAGCTGGATGTCACGGTCGAGCTTCAGCGTCTCGGCCTTGTTGTTATAGATGCCGGTCACCGCCGTCATCTGCAGCGAGCTCTTGTCCTGCATCTCCACCTTGGCGTGGATATTGCGCAATTCGACGATGTCCGGCTTGGTCAGGTCTTGCGCCGCCGCGTCCGCGGACAATTCATAGGCGCGCGCGTCGTGGGTGAAGCCGGACAGATGCGGGTGCTCCATGGTGATCTTGGTGCCGGACACGACCAGATCGCCGATATTGATCGGCAGCTTGGCGAGCATGCGCAGCGGATTGAGATAGGTAATGAGGAAGGCGGCGATGGCGATCACCACCACCACGGCCGGAAGCGCGATCCGCAACGCGCGCACCAGGCGGCTGTGGCGGCGGGCGGCGCGAAAGGCGCGCTCGCTGTCGCCGCGGCCCACGGTCCAATAGGCGCGCGCGGTCTGCGGATCGGTTCGGGCCGCGATCAAATTGTTCATGCCACCCCAAATGCGCCTTCGGGAAACAGGGTATTCCCGGCGCCACAACTTGCCGAGCGAATATGGCCCATACGCGGCAACCGGCGGCGTTTGCCGGACCGCCGGGTTAACCAAAATCGCTCGGAACACAACCACTTAGGTATAGTTGGTTGCGCGTGATCGTTTCCGCAAACCGGTGCCCGGTTTCCCGGGTCACGCGCTATGAGAAAAGATGTCCTCGGCCGCCCAGCCGGCCAGATCGAGCCGCACCCGGTCGGGCAGGAAGCGGAAGCAAGCCGCCGCCAACTCGGTGCGGCCTTCGCGCGCCAGCATGGCGTCCAGCTTCTCCTTCAGGGCGTGCAGGTGCAATACATCGCTGGCGGCATAGGAAACCTGGGCGTCGGTCAGATCGTCGGCGCCCCAGTCGGACAATTGCTGCTGCTTGGACACGTCGATGCCGAGCACCTCACGCGTCAGGTCCTTGAGCCCGTGCTTGTCGGTATAGGTGCGGGCGAGCCGCGAGGCGATCTTGGTGCAATAGACCGGGCCGGCCATGACGCCGAAGCTCTTGGCCAGGACGCCGAGATCGAAGCGGGCAAAATGGAAAATCTTGACGATCGCCTTGTCGGCCAGCAGCCGCTCGATATTAGGCGCCTTCTTCTGACCGGCCGCGATCTGCACCACGTCGGCGCTGCCATCGCCCGGCGATAGCTGCACCACGCAGAGCCGGTCGCGGTTGGGGTCGAGGCCCATGGTCTCGGTATCGATCGCCACCGCGCCCTTGTAGGCGCTGAGGTCCGGCAGATCGCCGCGGTGCAGGCGGATGGTCATTCGGCTTCCCGAGTTATTGGCGCATGATCATTTCCGAAAACCGGGACTGACTTTTCGGCATCATGCGGCGGGATGGTGGTGCCCAGGAGAGGACTCGAACCTCCACGGCTTTCACCGCTAGTACCTGAAACTAGTGCGTCTACCAATTCCGCCACCTGGGCCCGTCGGGACTAGGTATTGAGCCGCTTTCGGCTTGTCAATTGAAGGCCAAATCCGGCCGCGGCGCCCCTGTACAGCCCCCAGCCGATCCTGTAATTGGCGCTTGCCGGCCCCTTATCGCCCGAAACGCACGCCATGAACGCCCGCAGCAACAACGACACCCTGGTTACCGTCTATGGCGGCTCCGGATTCCTCGGCCGCCATGTGGTGCGCGCGCTGGCCAGGCGCGACTTCCGCATCCGGGTGGCGGTGCGGCGGCCGGAGCTTGCCAACTACCTGCAGCCGCTCGGCAAGGTCGGCCAGATCCACGCCGTGCAGGCCAATATCCGCAACGGCGCTTCGGTGGAGGCGGCGGCGCGCGACGCGCACGTGCTGGTCAACCTGGTCGGCTTATTGTTCGAGCGCGGCCGCCAGCGTTTCAGCGCCGTGCATACAGTCGGCGCCGAGCAGGTGGCGCTCGCCGCCAACGCCCATGGCGCGCGCTTGGTGCATGTCTCCGCCATCGGCGCCGACGAGAATTCGCGATCGTCTTACGCGCGCACGAAAGCGGCGGCCGAACGGCTGGTGCTGGCAGCGCAAGGCAACGCCGTCATCATGCGGCCGTCGATCATTTTCGGACCGGAAGACGACTTCTTCAACCGCTTCGCGGCGATGGCGCGGTTATCGCCGGCGCTGCCGCTGATCGGCGGCGGCAAGACGCATTTCCAGCCGGTCTTCGTCGGCGACGTCGCCGCCGCCATCGCCGACGCCGTCGATGGCAAGGCGCGCGCCGGCACGATCTACGAGCTGGGCGGACCGGAGGTGGTCACGTTCAAGCAGCTCATGCAATTCGTGCTTACGACCATCGAGCGCAAACGTCTGCTGGTGCCGATCCCGTTCTTCGCCGCCAAGCTGAAGGCAATGTTCCTGCAATTCATGCCGACGCCGCTCCTGACGCCCGATCAGGTCGACCTGCTGCGCGCCGACAATGTGGTATCGGAGCAGGCGCAAGCCGAAGCGCGCACGCTGCAAGGTCTCGGCATCGAGCCGGAGCCGCTCGAGACGATTGTCCCGAGTTATCTCTGGCGCTTCCGCAAGACCGGCCAGTTCAGAAGCCGGACCGCGTGATCCCGAAAAGCATGTCCCCGGCTCGATCGGGGATGGCAACCGGTTTTCGGATGAGATCACGCGAACGAAAAATAACAGATCACATAAAATAAATCGCGTAGATGCCGATGGTGCCAAGCACGATGCGCCACCAGGCGAACAACGCAAAGGTGTGACGCTGCACGTAGCGCAGGAACGTCTTCACCACGATCCAGCCGAAGATGAACGAGAACACGAAGCCGACCGCGATGGCGGTCAAATCACCATTCAATATCTCGCCGCGACTCTTGTAGGCCTCGTAGGCGACGGCGCCGACCATGGTCGGCATCGCCAGCCAGAACGAGAATTCCGCCGCCGAGCGGCGATCGGCGCCGAACATCATGGCCCCGACGATCGTGGCGCCGGCGCGCGACACGCCAGGAATCATCGACAGGCATTGGATGAGGCCGATGCCGAAATACATCGACAGCGGGAAACCTGTCGACTCGTGATAGCGCGGCTTCAGGTTCAGCCGGTCGACCCCGAGCAGCACGAAGCCGCCGACGATGAGCGACATGCAGACGACGCGCACGTCGAATAAATACGACTTGATGACGTGGTAGGCGAGCACCCCGATTACCGCCGCCGGCAGGAAGGCGAGCAGTACGCCGATGATAAAGCGCGCCGCCGCCCAGTCAGTGAACATGTTCTTGGCCAGCGCCCACAGCCGTCCGAAATAGATGGTGAGCAACGCCAATATGGCGCCGAGCTGAATGAGGATGGCGAACGACTTGCCGAAGGCGTCGTCGCCCCAGCCCAGCAATTGCTCCATCAGCAGCAGATGGCCGGTCGATGATACCGGCAGATATTCGGTCAGGCCCTCGACGATGCCGAGCACCGCCGCTTTGATCAGGTCGATATGCGCTATAGTCACGCCGACGATGGCGGCCTTGATGCTGACGAAGTCCATGCTTTGAGTTCCGGAAGGGGCGTCGCCGCAACGCTTGTGGCGCAACGCCACCGCCGGGGCAACGAAAAAGGCGGGGCGGTCAACAGGTTGCTAGACGTTTGTGGCTTTCTATAGTGCTCGCTTCCGATTCCCGCCTTGGCGGCGAGACTAGCCGCCGTAATCGACCGGCCCGCAATGCTGATCCTGCTGCACCATCCGCTCTGCCCGCGTTCGCGCTACGTGCGCCTGATCCTGGGCGAGTACGGCATCGAAGCAAAGTTGGTCGAAGAACGATTCTGGGAGCGGCGCGAGGAATTCTTGGCTCTCAATCCGGCCGGCGAAATCCCGGTGCTGATAGCCGATGGTGTGCCGCCTATCCCGGGCGCCGCCATCATCGCCGAATATATCGAGGAGACCGAAGGCGCCGGGCGCGAGGGCGATCGTTTGCTGCCGGCCGCACCCGGAGAGCGGGTCGAGGTGCGGCGGCTGGCGAACTGGTACAATGACAAATTCCACGCCGAAGTCAGCGGCCCGATGGTCAACGAACGCGAGTTCAAGCGCCACATGACCGCCGAACAGGGCGGCGGGCCGCCCGACACCGATGTGCTGCGGGCGGCGCGCCACAATATCCGCTATCATCTGGCCTATCTCGGCTGGCTGGTGCGCACGCGCGATTGGCTCGCCGGCGAGCAAATGAGCTTGGCCGATCTCGCCGCCGCGGCGCATCTGTCGGCTGTCGACTATCTGGGCGAGGTGCCGTGGAACGAAGACGAAGCCGTCAAACACTGGTACGCGCGGGTGAAGTCGCGGCCCGCCTTCCGCCCGATTCTGGCCGACATGCTGGCCGGCCTGCCGCCCGCCAAAAGTTACGCCGACCTCGACTTCTGAACGCGCCAGCGGAAATCAAAGCGGCGCTGGTCGAGCAGGCGCGGGCGCTCGGCTTCAGCGCGGTCGGCGTCAGTAAGCCGGATGCCACGCCGGAAACCAAAGCACGGCTCGAACGCTTTCTCGCCGACGGCTGGCATGGCGATATGAACTGGATGGAGACCACCGCCGAACGGCGCGGCGCACCGCGTGCGTTGTGGCCGGACGCGCGCGCGATAATCATGCTGGGCGTGAATTACGGGCCGGATCACGATCCGCTGGCGGTCCTCGCGCAGAAGGGCCACGGCGCCATCTCGGTCTACGCGCAAGGCGACGATTATCATGAACTGATCAAGGCGCGGCTGAAGCAGTTGGCGCGTTGGCTCACCGTCAACGCCGGCGGCGACGTGAAAGTATTCGTCGATACCGCGGCGGTGATGGAGAAGCCGCTGGCAGCTAACGCGGGACTGGGCTGGCAGGGCAAGCATACGAATTTGGTGTCGCGCCAATATGGGTCTTGGCTTTTTCTTGGTTCGATTTTCACCACGCTCGATCTGCCGGAGGATCGCGCCGACGCCGATGCCTGCGGCAGTTGCCGCGCCTGTCTCGACGTTTGCCCGACGGCGGCGTTTCCGGCGCCGTACCAGCTCGATGCGCGGCGCTGCATTTCGTATCTCACCATCGAGCACAAGGGCCCGATCCCGCGTGAATTGCGCGGCGCCATCGGCAACCGCATCTATGGCTGCGACGATTGTCTGGCCGTTTGTCCGTGGAATAAGTTCGCTGTCGCGGGGCGCGAGATGAAATTGGCCGCGCGCGAAGCGTTGCGTGCACCGCGTCTCGCGGAGTTGGTGCGGCTCGACGACACACAATTCCGTACCTTGTTTGCCAAGACCGCGATCAAGCGCACCGGCCGCGACCGTTTCGTGCGCAATGTGCTGATCGCCATCGGCAATTCCGGCGACGCCTCGCTCAGCGGCGAAGCCGAGCGCCTGCTCGACGATGCGTCGCCTTTGGTGCGCGGCGCCGCGGTGTGGGCGCTGAGCCGGCTGGTGCCACGCGATAGACTCGGTGCGTTTGAGGAGCGGCAAACGGAAAGCGATGCGTCGGTGCAAGAAGAATGGCACACGGCGCTTCGCTAAAACGCCTTCACCGCCGCGATCAGCCGCTCGATGTCCTCCGGCCGCGACAGCCGGTGATCGCCGTCCTTGACCAGCGTCAACACCACGTCGTCGCGCGCGCAGCGTGACACCAATTCGGCCGCGTGCCGCCACGGCACGTCGGGGTCCTTGATGCCCTGCAGGATGTGTACCGGGCAGCCGGTCTCGATCAGTCCGCCGAGCAATAGGTGCTGGCGCCCATCCTCGATCAGCCCCCGCGTGATCGGATAGGGCTCCTCGCCGTATTCGGACGGCCGCATCCAGACGCCTTTAGTCTCGATCTCACGCTTGATGGCGTCGGGAAACTGTTTCCACATCAGTTCCTCGGTGAAATCGGCCGCCGGCGCGATCAGCACCATGCCCGCGATCGGCGCCGCGTCTTTGGCTTCGGCCAGGCGCCGGGCCAGCAGCAGCGCCAGCCAGCCGCCCATAGACGAGCCGATCACCACCTGCGGCCCCTTGGCGAATTGCCGATAGACCGCAACGCTTTCCTCCAGCCAGCGTGTGATCGTGCCGTCGAGGAAATCGCCGCCCGATTCGCCGTGGCCGGAATAGTCGAAACGCAAGCAGGCTCGGCCTTCGCCGGCGGCCCAGGCGTCGAGCGCCGCGGCCTTGGTGCCCTTCATGTCCGACTGGAAACCGCCGAGCCAGAACAGGCTTGGTCCAGGACTTGATCCAGGAGCTGGGCTCTTGCCCTCGCGCACGCGCACGGCGATGGTCCGCTGCGGTGGCGGCAATTCTACCGTCAGGGAGGTCAGGCGAAGTTCGCTCATGTGCGATTGGCTGATGCCGGGGATGGACGCTTCGGCGGGGGTGGCATCTTCTCACCGCAAGCAGGCCTCTGACGCAAGGGGGCTCGATTGCGATGAGCCCTGACGCCCAAGCGCGTCCACGCTCACTCGCCGGCGCCACCATTTTGCAGGTGGCGCCGAGCCTGCGTGACGGCCCGGGCGGCAACGCCGCGGTCGACATAGCGCTCACCTTGCTGCAGGCCGGCGCCCGCGCCATCGTCGCCGGCGACGACGGGCCGTTGGTCGACGAATTGCGCGCCTTCGGCGCCGAGTTCGTGCGAATGCCGAACGACACACTCAACCCGCTGCGCATCTGGCGCAACGCCAGCGCACTCAACAAATTGATCGCCAGCGAGCGCGTCGACATCGTGCACGCGCAGAGCGCCGGCAGCGCCTGGAGCGCGCTCGCCGCCACGCACAAGCAGCCGGTCTATCTGGTAACGTCGTTTCCCGACCGGCTGCCGGGATATTCGTATCTCGGCAACATGCTGCGTTCGTCGCTCGCGCGCGGCGACCGCGTGATCGCGCCGTCGGCTTACGTTTCACGCGCGATGATCGAACGCTACAAGTTGAAGCCCGACCGCATCACCGTGATCCCGCGCGCGGTCGACACTGCCAAGTTCAGCCCGGCGGCGGTGAGCGCCGACCGCATCGCTGCATTGCGCCGCGGTTGGGGCGTGTCGCCGGACATGAGGGTGGTGATGGTGCCGGGACGCGTGGCGCCATGGAACGGGCAGATGACCATGGTCGACGCCGCGCGGCTGATCGTCGGCGGCGACGATCGCAATATCGTCTTCGTGTTCGCCGGTGAGGATCGCGGCCAGCCGCGTTACGCGCGCAACGTGCGCCACCAGGCCGGCGTTCACGGCGTCGATACGCTCTGCCGTTTCGTCGGTCATTGCGCCGACATGCCGGCGGCGCTGGCCGCCGCCGACGTGGTGGTGGTGCCCTCGCTCGAGCCGCCGCTGTCGGGGCGGGCGGCGGCCGAAGCGCAGGCCATGGGCCGGCCGCTGGTGACGACGACGATCGGGATGCTGCCGGAGAACCTGCTGTGCCCGCCGCGCATGCGCGACGATTTGCGTACCGGCTGGCTGGTGCGGCCGGGCAGCGCTGGCGAACTGGCGCGCGCCGTGGGCGCGGCGCTTGCGCTCGACGTCACAGCCTATGAGGCGCTGGGCGCGCGCGCGCGGCAATTTGCCGAATTCATGTTTTCGCCGCAAAGCGTTGCCGAAGCTATGCGCGGGGTCTATACGTCGCTGCTCGCGCGCGACGCGTGATGGCCATCACATTTTCCGCATGCATTTCAGCATATCATCGGCAGATGCATGAGTTTGGTGAGACACTAACGTCAATGTCGAGTTCGCCTGCCCCCGATTTTCCGGCCGCCGAACAACGCCGCGCGGCCAATGCGCGCGCCGTCTCCGCTGGGCGCCCAGAGCCGGCCGCAACGAAGACGGGCGAACCGATCACCGTGCTGATCGTCGCTCCCAGCCTCGAGATCGGCGCCGCCGATGCCGGTGCGGTTGCGCTCACGCGCGTGCTCGCCGAGTCAGGCAACCGGGCTATCGTCGCTTCGCGCGCCGGCCGGCTGGTCGCCGACGTCGCCGCCGCCGGCGCCACGTTCGTGCCGCTCGATCTCGCCAGCAACAATCCGATGGTGATGCTGCGTAATACCGCCGTGCTGGTTCGTCTCGCGCGCGAGCGCAACTGTAACGCCATTCATGCGCTCGGCCGCGCCGCCGCCTGGAGCGCGTTTCTGGCGGCGAGGCTCGCGCATGTTCCCTTCATCACTAGCTGGTACAAGGGCTACCGCGAGCAAAACGTCTTCAAGCGTATTTACAACGGCATCATGGCGCGCGGCGACCGCGTCGTCGCGCTCAGCGAGCAGCTCGCGCAATTGATCCACGACCGCTACGGCACGCCGTGGGAACGCATCGCGGTTGTGCCAACCAGCATCGATTTCGAGCGCTTCGATCCGGCAAGCGTCTCGCCTGAGCGAGTCGATACGATGCGCCGCGCCTGGGGCGTCAAGCCCGACACCAAGGTGATCCTGATCACCGGCCGAATATTACGGCGCAAAGGGCATCACGTGGTGGTGCGGGCGGTGAAGCGGCTGAAAGAGATGGGCTTGAAGGATTTTCTTTGCGTCTTCGTCGGCGAGGACCGCGGCCGCACGCGCTACACCGGCGAACTCTGGGATCTGGTGCTGACGACCGGCACCATGGACGTCATCCGCATGGCCGCGCCGGTCGCCGACATGCCGGCCGCCTATGCCGTGGCATCGGTCGTGGTGTCGGCGGCGGTGCAGCCGGAGGGCTTGCAACGGGCGATCCTGGAGGCGCAGGCGATGGCGCGGCCGGTGCTGGTGTCAGAACTCGCCGCCGGGCCCGAAGTCGTGCTGACGGCGCCCGCGGTGCCGGAGAACCGCATCACCGGCTTGCGCTTCCAGTCAGGCGACGACGCGGCGCTGACGGCAGCCTTGGTGCGGGTGTTCTCCATGCCGGAACCGGTCCGCCGCGCCATCGGCGCGCGCGGCCGCGACTGGGTGCTCGGCCATTTCAACGCGCCGGTGGTCGCCGAGCAGACGCTGCGGCTTTACCGCGAGATCGCCGGCCGGGGCGACAAGGCCCCGCGTCCGGTGGCGCGCGCCGGACAAAATTAGAGAAATATGAACGATTTGGCCGCGGTTTGGGCATTTCCACCGTTAATCCGGCGGGAACCGCGTTGACTTATTCGCCGTTTCTACCAATCTTTCGTTAGCCGAGGTGGGCGTAACCACCCCAGGCAATGTTGCAACAACATGAGGAGAGCAAAGCCATTCGTCGTCCGATGAAGTCCGCGCTGCCCGCCGCCAAGGACGGCCCGCGCGTCAACGAGGAGATCCGCTCCCGCGAGGTTCAGCTGATCGATAGTACCGGCGACAACAAAGGTGTCGTCGAATTCACCGCCGCCATGGCCATGGCCGAAGCGGCCGGGCTCGATCTGGTGGAGATTTCTCCCAATTCGACCCCGCCGGTCTGCAAGATCCTGGATTTCGGAAAATACAAATTCCAGGCGCAGAAGAAGGCGGCCGAAGCCCGCAAAAAACAGAAAGTCGTCGAGGTCAAGGAGATCAAGCTCCGGCCGATGATCGACGATCACGACTACGACGTGAAGATGCGCTCGATGAAGCGCTTCTTTGAAGAGGGCGACAAGGTCAAGATCACGTTGCGCTTCCGCGGCCGCGAAATGGCGCACCAGGAGCTCGGCTACAAATTGCTCAACCGCGTGAAGGAAGACACCGCGCCGATCGCCAAGATCGAATCGGAGCCGCGTTTTGAAGGCCGGCAGATGGTGATGCTGCTGGCGCCGCGCTAACGGTTCTCACGTCGGACGCGCTGCCCCGCATGACGCGGGCGGCGCGTTCTCGTTTTTCAGCAGCGCGGCGGGCGCCGCCGACCGCAGCCTAAGACGACGCCGCCTTGACCTCGGTGAGATGCGGCTGCCCGGTGCGGGCCCGCCGTAGCGCCGTCGGCCCGAAGCTGCCGAGCACATTGGCGCCCACCGGCCACAGCTTGTTGGCGCCGCTGACCACGGACACCAGCTTCTGAATCGGGCAGCGCTCGATTTCCTCGGCCGGGCGAGAGATCAAAAGGTTGGCGTGGTAAAGACCTTCGGTCTCGCAGCCTTCGGAATCGAGGCCGCGCGCTTCCACCGCGCGGACGGCTGCTTCCATTTCCTCGCGGTTGGCGAAACGGCGCTGCACGAAGGTCGCGCCCTCGTAGGGCTCGGTGACCAGGCCGTAGGAGGCGAGCGTCTTCTCGATCTCGTCGAACGGAAACATGCGCAACACGAAGGACGCCACCCACGGCGTGCGGCCGCGGCGGCTCGCCTTCAGCACGCGCTCGAAGGTCTTGCTGGTGACGTAGCCGACGCAGCCGGTGGAGACGATGATGTCCACGTCCGCGAGGTCGGCGGCTTCGTCCGGCGTGAGGTCGCGGTTCTCCAGATCGATGGCGAGGCCGCGGTCGAGCAAGCCGCATTTCTCCGCGTAGCGGATGGCGTTCTCGGAGATGTCGAGGCCGATCACCCGCACATTCGGCTGCTGCGGCCAGGCGCGGTAGAAGTGGCGGTCGTGCGCGAGCAACTCGTCGCTGCTCAAGGTCTGCAGCGCCGGCGCGGTGTAGCGCTGGCGCAGTTCTTCGTAGCCAAGCGCGTATTTCATCAGGGCGCCGTTGATGGCGTAGGAGCAGCCGAGGTCGAGCACGGTGACCGGTTCGTCCTGGAACTCTTGGCGGGCGCGGATCAATTGGCCGAAGATCGGTTGCGCAAGATGAGGAATTATATAGTCAAGTTGTCCTAAGTATTTAAAATAATTTCTCGGGTCTCGCGAATTATACAAATCGGAGAAGTCCATTTTTGCTTGATTAATCTTAGTAAAGCTAGCCGGCTTATTCATGGGTATTACTTCGCCTTCCTTCATATTATGGGCGCTTCAGGTCCGATTTGCTGGCGTATAAATTTTATATAAACAAAAAAAGCCACGATCGCAACCCGAAAGACTTGTCAGGTCCTGTTGAAAATCGACCGAACACCTCCGAACCGACGCCGTTTGCGGCCGTTCTCGCGCGTTTGGCGGCCGGGCGCGGCCTGCGCACCGTCAGTTGTCAACAGCGGGCGCGTCTGCCATAACGCCGCCCTCTCGCCGCCCGGCTAACAAGGGCTGCCGTGGCAGCGATACCAGCTCAATCCCGAGCACCCGCTCCAGACATTTTAGTCTTGCGAGCACTTTCCGGCCGCGCGGGTACGCCTGCGTTTAGCCGATGAGGAGAGCCAAATGCCCAAGATGAAGACCAAATCGGGCGCCAAAAAGCGCTTCAAGATTACCGGCACCGGCAAGGTGAAATACCAGCAGTCCGGCAAGCGCCACGGCATGATCAAGCGGACCACCAAGACCATCCGCGAGCATCGCGGCACCGCCGTGCTGTTCAAGACCGACGGCGAAACCATCAAGAAATACTGGATGCCGAACGGCTGACCAGGTTTCGCCGCCGCCCGTAGCGGGCGGCCGTCCCCGTTTAACCGTTTGCCAGACCTGCAAGGAGATTTGTCATGGCCCGCGTCAAGCGTGGCGTCACCGCGCACGCCAAGCACAAGAAAGTCTACAAGGCCGCCAAGGGTTTCCGCGGCCGCCGCAAGAACACCATCCGCGTCGCCAAGCAGGCGGTGGAGAAGTCCAACCAATACGCCTTCCGCGATCGCAAGCGCCGCAAGCGCACCTTCCGCGCGCTCTGGATCCAGCGCCTGAACGCTGCGGTGCGCCCCTTCGGCCTCAATTACAGCCGCTTCATCGCCGGGCTGGCCAAGTCCGGCATAGTGGTCGACCGCAAAGTGCTCTCAGACCTCGCCATCAGCGAACCGGCGGCATTCCAGGCCATCGTGGAAAAGGCCAAGGCCGCGTTGCCGGCGTAACCACTAAGTGTCATGCCCGCGAAAGCGGGCATCCAGTAACCACCGGCCTATCGTAATCTCGTATGCAGGGGTTACTGGATCGTCCGCCTTCGCGGACGATGACGACCGGGGCTTTTTATGACTGACATCGCAACGCTCGAGTCCGACCTGCTCGCCGCCGTCGCCGCCGCCAAGGACGAGGCGGCGCTGGAAACGTTGCGCGTCGGCGCGCTCGGCAAGAGCGGCTCGGTGTCGGCGCTGCTGAAGACGCTCGGTTCGATGACGCCGGACGAGCGCAAGGTGCAAGGCCCCGCCATCAACGGTTTGAAGGACCGCGTCGCCAGTGCGATCGCTTCGCGCAAGGACGCGCTTGGCGCCGCCGCGCTCGATGCCCGCCTCAACACCGAGACCGTCGACGTCACGCTGCCGGTGCGCGAGCCGCCGGCCGAGACCGGACGCGTGCATCCGATCAGCCAGGTCACCGACGAGCTCACCGCCATCTTCGCCGACATGGGCTTCGCGGTGGCGGAAGGCCCCGACATCGAGACCGACGACTACAACTTCACCAAGCTGAATTTCCCGGAAGGCCATCCGGCGCGGGAAATGCACGACACCTTCTATTTCCCGCCCAAACCCGACGGCTCGCGGCTTCTGCTGCGCACCCACACCTCGCCGGTGCAGGTGCGCACCATGCTGAGCCAGAAACCGCCGATCCGGGTGATCTGCCCCGGCCGTACCTATCGCAGCGATTCAGACCAGACCCATACGCCCATGTTCCACCAGGTCGAGGGGCTGGTGATCGACAAGGGCTCGCACCTCGGCCACCTCAAGTGGATTCTCGAAGAGTTCTGCAAAGCCTTCTTCGAGGTCGACAGCGTGAAGATGCGCTTCCGCCCGTCGTTCTTCCCGTTCACCGAGCCGTCGCTGGAAGTCGACATCCAGTGCAAGCGCGACAAGGGCGAAATTCGGTTCGGCGAGGGCGAGGATTGGCTGGAGATTCTCGGCTGCGGCATGGTGCACCCGAATGTTTTGCGAAACTGCGGGCTCGACCCGGAAGAATACCAAGGCTTCGCCTGGGGCCTGGGGATCGACCGCATCGCCATGCTGAAATACGGCATGCACGACCTGCGCGCCTTCTTCGAGGCGGATATGCGCTGGCTGTCGCATTACGGCTTCCGCCCGCTCGACTTCCCGACCTTGGCCGGGGGGCTCAGCGCATGATCGGCAGCGCGCGCGTGACAGTGATCATGGCGCTGTCGGCCGCCGTCTGGGCGCTGACGCTGCCCGGTCATGCCCAGCAGCACGGCAAGATCGACGTTCCGGTCGTGCTCGGCGGCGACGCAGACTTCGATGCCTGCGGCAGTTCGGGCGTCATCGTCGGCCTCGACCCCAAGGGCGACGGCTTCCTCTCGGTGCGAAGCGGCCCCGGCGGCAAGCCCTATCGGGAAATCGACCGGCTCTACAATGGCAATCCCGTCTACATCTGCGGCGAGAAGGGAAAGTGGCTGTCAATTGTCTACCCCGCCGACGGGCGCGATTGCGGCGTCAGCAGCCCCTGGCCGAAGCGGCTTTCCTACACCGGCCCGTGCCGCTACGGCTGGGTCTACGGACGCTATGTCAAGGTAACGGCCGGCTGACGCCATGAAATTCACCCTCGCCTGGCTGAAGGAGCATCTCGAGACCGACGAGCCGCTGGCCGCAATCGTCGACAAGCTCACCATGATCGGGCTCGAAGTCGAGAACGTCGAGGACCGCGCGAGCCTGCTCAAGCCCTTCGTGATTGCCTCCGTCATCTCCGCCGAAAAGCATCCCAACGCCGACCGGCTGCGCGTGTGCATGGTCGACATAGGACCCTTGGGCGACGGCAAACCCATTCAAGTCGTCTGCGGCGCGCCCAATGCGCGCGCCGGCATGAAGGGCGTGTTCGCGGCGCCCGGCGCCTTCATCCCCGGCAAGAACATGACGCTGTCGGTCGGCAAGATTCGCGACGTGGAAAGCCGCGGCATGCTGCTCTCCGAAGCCGAGCTCATGATCTCCGACGACCATGACGGCATCATCGATTTGCCGGCCGACGCGCCGGTCGGAAAATCCTACGTCGAATGGGCGGGCGCCGCCGAGCCGGTGATCGAGATCAACCTCACGCCCAACCGGCCGGACTGCACCGGCGTCGCCGGCATTGCGCGCGATCTCTCCGCCGCCGCCATCGGCACTTACAAGGACAACGCGCCCAAGCCGGTGAAGGGCACGTTCCCCTGTCCGGTCAAGGTCACGCTCGATTTCGGCGACACGCCCTCGCTCTGCCCGGCTTTCGCGTTGCGGCTGGTGAAAGGCGTCAAGAACGGCCCCTCGCCCGACTGGCTGCAAAAGCGGCTCACGGCGATCGGCCTGCGCCCCATCAACGCGCTGGTCGACATCACCAACTTCATCACCTTCGACCGCGGCCGCCCGCTGCACGTGTTCGACGCCGCCAAGGTGCAGGGCAATCTTACGGTGCGGCGCGCCAACAACGGCGAGACGCTTCTCGCGCTCGACGGCAAGACCTACGCCCTCGACCAAGGCATCTGCGTGATCGCCGACGAAAAGAGCGTGGAGTCGCTCGCCGGCATCATGGGCGGCGAGGCCAGCGGTTGCTCGGCGGCGACCACCGACGTGCTGATCGAATCGGCGCTGTGGGACGCACACAACATCGCGCAGACCGGGCGCAAGCTCGGCATCAATTCCGACGCGCGGTATCGTTTCGAGCGCGGCGTCGATCCGAATTTCATGATCCCGGGCCTGGAGCAGGCGACGCAAATGGTGCTCGACCTGTGCGGCGGCACGCCTTCCGAGATCGTGGTGGCCGGCGATCCGACACCGATGGAAACGGTGATCGATTTCCCGTTGAGCGAATTGCCGCGGCTTGCCGGATTCAAGCTGCCGCTCACCGACGCTCGTCGCGTGCTGGAAAAGCTCGGCTTCTTCGCCGCCGGCCAGCCCAAGCGCGTCAAGATCGCGGTGCCGTCTTGGCGGCCCGACATTCATGGCCGCGCCGACATCGTCGAGGAACTGGTGCGCATCGTCGGCGTCGACCACGTGCCTTCGACGCCGTTTCCGCGCGGCGACGATGCGCGCAAACCGGTGCTCACCCCGATCCAGAACCGCACCCGCAAAGCCAAGCGCGCGCTCGCCGCGCGCGGGCTGGTCGAAGCCGTGACCTGGTCGTTCGTTTCCAAGCGCGAGGCCGAACTGTTCGGCGGCGGTAGCCCCGAGCTCGCGCTCGCCAATCCGATCGCCGCCGAACTCTCCGACATGCGGCCGAGCCTGCTTCCGGGTTTGATCATGGCGGCGCAGAAAAATGCCGACCGCGGGCTGCCGGACGCGGCGCTGTTCGAGGTCGGGCAGATCTTCAAGGGCGACCAGCCGGAGGATCAACTCACCGCGGCGACCGGCCTGCGCCGCGCGCTGGCCAAGCCCGACGGCAGCGGCCGCCATTGGCAGCGCCCGCCGGAGCCGGTCGACGCTTTCGATGCCAAGGCTGACGCCTTCGCCGTGCTGGCCGCAGCCGGTGCGCCCATGCAAGCGCTGCAGGTGGTGCCCGGCGGTCCGGCCTGGTTTCATCCCGGCCGTAGTGGCACCATTCAAATCGGCCCGCAGAACATTCTTGGCGCGTTCGGCGAGTTGCATCCGCGCACGCTCGCCGCGCTCAAGGCCGAAGGTCCGCTGGTCGGCTTCGAGGTGATGCTGGAGCAGATTCCCGAGCCGAAAGCGAAGCCGACGCGCGCCAAGCCGCAACTGGAGCTGTCGCAGTTCCAACCGGTGGAGCGCGATTTTGCCTTCGTGGTGGAGAACAGCGTGAAGGCCGCCGATATCGTGCGCGCCGCGCAGAACGTCGACAAGAAGCTGATCGCCGGCGTGACGGTGTTCGACCTCTACGAAGGCAAGGGTATCGAGCCCGGTAAGAAATCGATCGCCATCGCCGTCACCTTGCAGCCGCGCGACAAAACCATGACCGACGAGGAGATCGACGCGCTGGCGACGAAGATCGTCGCCGAGGTCAGCAAGCGCACCGGCGGGGTACTTAGGGGGTAGCTGTCTCGCCGCGCCTTCTCCGCCGTCATTGCCGGGCTTGACCCGGCAATCCATACGGCTTCGCCCTCTCCACGATCTTACGTAAGGCTTTAATCGCGGCCGCTCATCATGGATGCCCGGGTCAAGCCCGGGCATGACGCTGAATTTGCATCGCGCGCGAGACGCAAAACTACCCCGGCAGCAAATCCGCGAACGCAAAGCCGTCCCGCTCCACCGTCGCGCCGACGCTGACCGCGATCCGCCGCGACAGCATCGGCCCTGCCGACACGAAGGAATGGAATTCGCCGTTCTCACCGCAAGGATCCGCGCCCTCTGGTAATTCATCAAGCAAATCAGCTTCATAGCGGCGGCCAGCGAGCGCTGCCGGCAGTTTTTTCAAATCGACAACGGCCAGATGCGCCTCCAGCCCGGCCGCGATCATGGCGCGCGCCAGATCCGCGGTCGGCTGCCGCCACAACGGAAACACCGGCGTGATCCCAGTGCCGGCAAGCTGGCGCTCGCGATAGGCGCGCACGTCCTCCAGAAAGAGGTCGCCGAAAATGATGTGCGTGACGCCGCGCGCCGTCGCGTCGCGCATCGCCGCCGCCATTTCGCGCTCGTAGATTTCGTTCGGGCAAGGATAGGGGATGCGCACGATGACCGGCGCCAGCCCCGCGGCTGCGAGCTGCGCCGTCAATAATTGCTCGCGCACGCCGTGCATGCTCACGCGTGCGAAATCGTCGGTCACCGTTGTCAGGCCGCCGACGATGTCGAATTCATCGGCGCGGCGCGCCACATGCAGCGCCCAGGCGCTGTCCTTGCCGCTCGACCAGGCAATCAGCGCCTTGGGGCGCATGGGCATCGCCTCCGCGTCACCTGCGCCGCCGCCGCGGTGAGCTCCGCGCCGGCTGCTTCGGCTTCGGTTTCTTCAGCATGCCCATCTGATCCAGCGCGGCAAGCGCCGCGCGCTCGCCCGCTTCCCAGGCGCCGGCGACCGTGCCCCATTTAGTCTCGTGCACGGCCTCGCCGGCAAACCAGATGCGTTCGCCGACCGGCCGGCGTAGCAGCCGGCGCGCATCGGCATTGCCGGGCGTCGCCGCTGAGGCGGCGCCCAGCACCCACGGCTCCGCGTTCCAGCGCGTGGCGTGGGCGCGCTCGATCGAACTCTTGACGCCCGAACCGAAGAGCGAAGCCAGCCAGTCGCGCGCGAATTCGACCATCGCCGCCTCACCCAGCGCCGAAAGCGCGCGGCCTAAAGCGCCGGCCACCTCGACGATATGCAGATCGGTGCCGGACACATTGGCGAGCAGCGCGGCGGTGCGCTCGGACTCCGCCCGCTCGAACACCAGATCGTCGCGTTGCAGTTCGAGCGAATTGCCCGGCATCAGCAGCCCGATATGGTCGAAGCTGCCGAGCGCAAGATTGCCCGCGGCCTCGAAATAGCGCTTCGGTATTCCCGGCTTGAATTCGAGCTTGCCCGCGACCAGCGCATTGGTCGACATCGTCACGATGGCGGTGCGGGCACGCAACCGGCCCTTGCCTGTGAAAACGTCGACACCGCGCCGGTCCCAGTCGAGCTTGGTCACCGGGTCCGACAGCCGCAGCGAGAGACCGGCGGCGAGCTTGGCCAGCAGCGCACCATAGCCCTGCCGGCAGAACGCGGCGATGTCGCGCGCGTCGCCATGCGCGAGGTCCTCGGCCGAAACGCTGGCGAGCGGCTTGCCGCAGAGATAAGGCCCGAGCGCGAATTCGATCGTTTGCTGCCAGTTGCCGAGATCAGCCGGCAGCGCGCCCGCCGCGGCCATATCGGTCTTGCCGCGGCCGGCCTCGTTGACGGCGCGGTGCGCGCGTACCAGCAGGCTAAGGAAATTCTCCAGTTCCGCGTCGCGGGCGTTGCGGGGCCCGACGCGCACCGTCTGCCCGCGTGGGGCCGGATAGACCTCGAGCCCGGTCTGCGGCGCCAGCGCGGCCAGCGGATTGCTACTGGGACTGTGCATCCAATGGGCGCCGAGATCGAAGGGCACGCCGAACAGCGCGGTATCGGTGACGCAGCGGCCGCCAATCCGATTGCTCGCCTCGAACAGCGCCACGCGCGCCTTGGCGGCACGGGCGCGGCGGGCAGCCGCGATTCCGGCGGCGCCGGCGCCCACGATCACCAGATCGACATCGGAATCCTCGGCGCTGGCACGCAGCGCAGGCGCCGCCAACAGGGCGCTGGAACCGGCGATGAATGAACGGCGGCTAAGCCTCGACATGGTATCCGAATGATTGATGGTGACGCCGCCACAATGCCCGAAGCCGCGCGGCGCCGCAAATTTCATGGCTAACGAATGGTAGCGTGGCGGCGCAACCAATGAACCAAATTGCAATGAGTCATCGCTAAACGTAGTTGGTCGTGGCGCGGCAAAAACGCGCGCGGCAAAACATGCAGCGTCGTACTTGGGCGTCAAGAACTGGCGCCAAGGAACCGGGCGTTATGGGCTGGATCGTCGACGGGGTTGGGCGGGTTCTCGCCAATTATCTGGAAAAGCCGGCGCCGGGCTACGAGCCGTATACGCCGAGCGACCCGGAGGCGTTGCGCGCGACGCTCAAACCCGGCGACGTGCTGCTGGTCGAAGGCAGCAACAACATTTCCGGCGTCATCAAATATCTCACGCAGTCCACCTGGTCCCATGCCGCGCTTTATGTGGGGCCGATCGGCGACCGCGTCACGCCCGCGGGCGAGCCGCTGGTGCTGGTGGAGGCCAATATCGGACAAGGTGTGGTGGCGGCGCCGTTGTCGAAATATTCCCGCTATCACACGCGTATCTGCCGGCCGACGGGCCTGACCGACGAAGACCGCGCGCGTGTGTGCGCCTACGCCACCGAGCGTATCGGCTTCGACTACGATCTGAAGAACATCCTCGACCTGATGCGCTATCTGTTTCCGCTGCCGGTGCCGCAGCGCTGGCGCCGGCGCATGATCGCGCTTGGCTCCGGACACCCGACGCGCATCATCTGTTCGGCCCTCATCGCGCAAGCCTTCGAGGCCGTGCGCTATCCGATCCTGCCCAAGGTGACGCGGGTGGAAAGCGAGGCGGCGCGCGAGGAAATCCTCGAGATCCGCCATTCATCGCTTTACGCACCGCGCGACTTCGACATCTCGCCCTATTTCGAGGTGGTCAAGCCGACACTGGCGAACGGCTTCGACTACAAGGCCATGGCCTGGGTCGACATCCCCGCGCCCGATGCCGATGAGATGATCTCGCTGGTGCCGGCGGAAACCGAGGCGATCGAGCCGGAGACGCTGTCGCCGGCCCGTTGAGCGCCCTTGCCCTCCCGCGCGCCTGCCCTTACCTCTGCTGTACATGATCGACGCCGCCGTCAAAGCGCTCGCGCAGATGTTCACGCCCGCCTTGCGCGGCGTGCTGCTGAAGGCCGTCGGCCTGGCGCTGATCCTCATTGTCATTATCGGCGTTGCGCTGCAGCGCCTGCTCGCTGCGCTGGCCGAAAACGGCGCCACCTGGGCCGAGCAGACTTCGGGCTTCGCCCCGCACGCAGCCTGGTCGGCGCTGGCCTGGGTGCTCTCGATCATGGCCGGCATCGGCATCCTCACCGGCGCGCTGTTTCTGATGCCGACCATTGCCGCCTTCGTCGGCAGCTTCTTCGTCGACGAGACCGCCGAGGCGGTCGAGCGCGAATATTATCCGGCCGAGCCGGTCGGCCGCGCGCTGCCGTTTTTCCGCGCGCTGATCGAAGGCCTGAAAATCGCCGCGCTGACCTTGCTGGTCTATTTCTGCGCGCTGCCGTTCATATTTTTCGCCGGCCTCGGCGTGATCATTTTGTTCCTGGCCAACTCCTACCTGCTCGGCCGCGAATATTTCGAGCTCGCCGCCATGCGCTTCCGGCCTCCCTATGAGGCCAAGGCTATGCGCAAGGCCAACAGCCCTTACGTCTTCCTGGCCGGCATGGTGATCGCGGGGTTCGTCTCGATCCCGGTGATCAATCTGGCGACGCCGGTGTTTGCCATGGCTTTCATGGTGCATATCCACAAGCACATGAGCGACAAGCGCGCCGAACTGATCGAGCCGCCACGCTAAGCCGCCACCGTCTTCTCCGGCCATTGGCACAAGTCGGCGATGATGCACGTTTCGCACAGCGGCTTGCGCGCCACGCAGGTGTAGCGCCCGTGCAGGATCAGCCAGTGGTGGGCGTGAAGTTTGTATTGCGCCGGCACCACCTGCTCCAGTTTCGTTTCGACTTCCAGCGGGTTCCTGCCGGGCGCCAGCCCGGTGCGGTTGCCAACGCGGAAAATATGCGTGTCGACCGCGATAGTCGGCTCACCGAAGGCGATGTTCAAAACCACATTGGCGGTCTTGCGTCCGACCCCAGGCAGCGCCTCCAGCGCTTCGCGCGCGCGCGGCACTTGCCCGCCGTGCTCGGCCACCAGACGGCGCGACAGCTCGACCACGTTCTTGGCCTTGGTGCGGAACAAACCGATGGTCTTAATCAGGTCGCGCACCTTGTCCTCGCCCAGCGCCACCATTTTTTCGGGCGTATCGGCGGCGGCGAACAAAGCGGGCGTCGCCTTGTTGACGCCGGCGTCGGTCGCCTGCGCCGACAGCACCACCGCCACCAGCAGCGTGAACGGATTGATGTGTTGCAATTCGCCCTTGGGCTCCGGACTGGCGGCCTGGAAGCGGCGGAATGCCTCAGCGATCTCCGCATCGGTCCACGGCCGCAGCGCGCCTTGGCCGACGTCGGCGGCGGGGGCGGCCGGCTTCGCCTTTGCGGCCTTGCCCTTGCGCGTCTTGATTTGCGTCTTGGGCTGCGTCTTGGGCCGCGCTTTGGTCCGCTTCTTGGCCGCGGGCTTGCGCGTCTTGCGGGTCGATTTTTTCGCCATGATTTCGGGTATACTGACGCTCATGGCCGCCGACAACGTAGACTCCCTCGAACCCACGATCTTTTCCGCCGTGATCACGCCGCACCGCTCGCTCGGCCGCGTCGGCTTCCTGGTGTTGATGGGGATTTTCGGCGCCGTCAGTTTCGTGGCCGGCATGCTGTTCCTGATCGACGGCGCCTGGCCGGTGTTCGGCTTTTTCGGCCTCGACGTGGCGCTGCTGTACTGGGCGTTCAGGCTCAACTACCGCCACGCCGCCGCCTACGAGGAGGTCACGGTGACGCCGGCGGCGCTGACCGTGCGCAAGGTCAGCCATCGCGGGCGGGTGCGCGAATGGGTGCTCAATCCGCTCTGGGTCAAGCTCGACAAGGTGGTGCACGAGGAATTCGGCATCGAGCGGCTGTTTCTGGTGTCGCGCGGCAAGCAGTTGGCGATCGCCAGCTTCCTCGGCCCCGACGAGAAGGCGAGCTTCGCCAAGGCGCTGGCAGACGCGCTGCAGGAGGCCAAGCGCGGCCCGACGCGGACGGTGTTAAGCTAGCCAGAAATCGGGTGGCCCGGTCTGTGGGCCCGCCCTAGATAGCGGGTCATGACCATGACCCAGGCAGCCATGACCCAAGCACAACCGGCCTTGCCCGGCCCCTTCGGCACCCTCAGCCCGCTCACCACCGCGGCGGCCGACTACGACATCGTGCGCCGCGCCATCGCCCATATCCGCGGCAATTGGCGGGCGCAGCCCGAAATCGACCAAATCGCCCGCGCCGCCGGCGTCAACGCCACCGACCTGCATCATCTATTCCGCCGCTGGTGCGGGCTGACGCCAAAAGCGTTCCTGCAGGCGCTCACCCTCAGCCACGCGCGCGAACTGCTGCGCTCCTCGGCCAGCGTGCTCGACACCGCCTACGAGGTCGGCCTCTCAGGTCCAGGCCGCCTGCACGATTTATTCGTGACGCATGAGGCGATGTCGCCGGGCGAATGGAAGGCGGGCGGCGAAGGCCTGACCGTCACTTACGGCTTCCACCCCTGCCCGTTCGGCATGGCGCTGGTTATGACGACGCCGCGCGGTCTCGCCGGTCTCGCGCTCGCCGATGCCGGCAAGGAGCGCAGCGCGCTGCGCGATATGCGCGCGCGCTGGCCGAAGGCGAAATACGTCGAGGACTTCGCGGCGACGGCGCCGACCGCGCGCCGAATCTTCGACGCGGCGTTGTGGCGCGAGGATCGGCCGCTGCGGGTGGTGCTGATCGGCACCGATTTCGAAGTGCGGGTGTGGGAGAAATTGCTCTCGGTGCCGATGGGCAAGCTCACCACCTATTCAGATCTGGCCGCGCGCGCCGGCGCGCCCAAGGCCGCGCGCGCGGTCGGCGCCGCCGTCGGCAAGAACCCGATCTGCTTCGTGGTGCCGTGCCACCGCGTCATCGGCAAGAGCGGCGAACTCACCGGCTATCACTGGGGCCTCACCCGCAAGCGCGCCATGCTGGGCTGGGAAGCCGGCATGGCGACGGTTTAGGGCCACCCTGCGACATCGCGTTCATGCCGCAATTGCCGCGCCCCGCACGCATGAACGTTTGCGCATGTCAGCGCTGCACCCACTTTACGGCGTGTTGACGATGGCAGAACGATCCTTCAAACCATCTCGGCTTGAACCAGAAGCCGGGAACCAATGAATGCAAAATCGCCGTCCTGTGATGTTGGTGGTGCTGGACGGATGGGGCTGGCGCGAGGAAGTTGCCGACAACGCCGTCCGCCAGGCCAAGACACCCACATTTGACCGGCTCTGGGTGAGTTGCCCGCACGCTTTTCTGCATACGTCCGGCCGCGATGTCGGCCTGCCGCCCGGACAAATGGGTAATTCCGAAGTCGGGCATCTCAACATTGGCGCCGGCCGCATCGTGATGCAGGACCTGCCGCGCATCAATGACGCGATCGCGGCCGGCGAAATCGCAAGCAAGCCGGCGCTCGTCGACCTGATCAAGACCCTGAAGCAGAGCGGCGGCACCTGCCACCTGATCGGTCTTGTTTCGCCTGGCGGCGTCCACTCGCATGAGGACCACTGCATTGCGCTGGCGAAAATCCTGACCGATGCGGGTATCCCGGCAGTCGTGCATGCCTTGACCGACGGCCGCGACACGCCGCCGCAATCCGCGGCCGAAGACCTGAAACACTTCGCCGCCAAGCTGCCGCCATCCGTTCCGATCGCGACCGTCGACGGGCGCTACTACGCAATGGATCGCGACAAGCGCTGGGATCGCGTGGCGAAAGCCTATGACGCCATCGTTGCAGCCGAGGGTCCGCGCTTTGCGGACGCGCAGGCGGCGATTGCCGATGCGTATGCAAACGGCGTCCACGACGAGTTTATCGTCCCGGCGGTGGTTGGCGACTATCGCGGCATCAAGGATGGCGACGGTGTGCTGTGCTTTAATTTCCGGGCCGATCGCGTGCGCGAAATTCTCGCCGCCATGCTTGATCCTTCGTTTGCGGGCTTTCCGCGCAAACGCGTTATTCGCTTTTCGAGCGCTGTCGGCATGGCGCATTATAGCGAAGCGCTCGACAATTTGGTGAAGACGATCTTCCCGCCGCAATCCTTCCCGAACATTCTCGGTGACGTCATCGCCAAGGCCGGCCGCACGCAATTGCGCATGGCCGAAACCGAGAAATATCCGCACGTCACTTATTTCCTTAACGGCGGCCGCGAAGAGCCCTATCCGGGTGAAGACCGCATCATGGTTCCGTCGCCGAAGGTCGCGACTTACGACCTGCAGCCGGAGATGTCGGCGCCCGAGCTCACCGCCAAGGCGGTGGAAGCGATCAATTCTGGAAAATACGATCTGATCGTGCTGAACTACGCCAACCCCGACATGGTCGGCCATTCCGGCAGCCTGCCGGCCGCGATCAAAGCGGTGGAGACCGTGGATAAAGGCTTGGGTCAGATCGCAGCGGCGATCGATAAGGCCGGCGGCGCACTGTTGTTCACCGCCGACCATGGCAACTGCGAAATGATGCGCGATCCGAAAACCGGCGGGCCGCAGACCGCGCACACCACCAATCCGGTGCCGGTCGTGGTGACGGGCGCCGGCAACGTCAAACTGGTGGATGGCCGGTTGGCAGACATCGCGCCGACCTTGCTGACCTTGATGGATCTGCCGCAGCCGGCGGAGATGACCGGGAAGTCGCTCCTGCAGGCATAAACGATCGTGCACGTTTCTTGGCGGCGCCTTCCGGCAATTCGTGGCAGGATGACCGGCAAGCGGGAAAACTGGCATGGCCGAACGGGAAACGAGCGAGGGCTTGCAGGCGCTATGGCCGACCGTTTTCATGCGCCGCGCGCTGCCGGGCGCGGACGTTGCCAACCAGGCGCTGGCCGCCTTCGTCCTCGAGCTCGACGAGAACAAGGCCGACCTCACCACCGATTATCTCAGCCGCAATCTGCTCACCTCGGACCACCCGGCGGTGGCCTGGCTGCGCGACTGCATCAATCGCACCGTCGCCGACTATTTCCGCCAGCTCGGCATGGCCTATCCGATCGACTGGTCATTGATGGGCTGGGCCAACGTCAACCGGTTGGGCGATTACCACGACCCGCACAATCACCCGCATTCCTATCTGTCCGGGACCTATTACGTGCAGGTGCCGACCGACCGCGCGCCGCTGAAGACGCGCAAGGACGTGCGGCCCGGCGCCATCACCTTCTACGACCCGCGCGGGCCGGCGGTGAACATGGGCGCCATCCGCGGCGACCCTTACATCGAGGCCGAATACACGGTGATGCCGAAGCCCGGCGAAATTTTATTGTGGCCGGCTTTCCTCACCCATTTCGTGCACCCGAACCTGAGCGAGACCCCGCGCATCAGCATCAGCTTCAACGTGGTGCTGAAATGGTCGGCCGAGTATCTGCCAAGGCAAAAGTAGAAGCTCGTTATTCCGGGGCGGCGCCATAAGCGCGTTAACGCGCGTCTTCGGCGCGCTGTGGCCCCGGACCCGGAATCCAGGACCGTAGGGCGGATCAGCGAAGCGTAATCCGTCAATTCCATTTGACCAATGCGGCGGGTTACGCCTTCGGCTAACCCGCCCTACGTGCTGATTGCGGGAAAACCGACGAATTCGGGTAAATATGCTGCCATCGCACGAATGTCGTCCCCCAAATTAAACACAATGCGAGCGAAGTTGTTGCCAATGACCCGAACCAGACGCTTCGTGCGACATGGTAGCCGTTCCATCCGGCGAACGTCAGATTAGGCCAGTCGCCATCATGCCTAAGTCTTTTTGGACTCCACTGACTGCCGTATTCGAACGCATGGTTGATGCGCCGATGGCGCGCGGTACATTTGTCCAAGACTACATCACAGGAGACTCGATTGCTGCGACGCTGCAAGCGTTAGAACGAGAATGTCGGAGATCAATATGACTGCTAGAGGCAAAGATAAAATTGGATCGAAGGTCCACCGGCGCCGCATCGCATTGAAGACGAGCGACGTTCGCAATGCTTCAGGAATTTTGGACGGGATGGCGAAGCTCGTGTCTCTAGAGCTTTCCGGGAAAACGAGCGAAGAAATCTACGAACTGTGTTTTTCCAGGCTTTTGATACCTGATCCCGCACAGTTTGTTGCCGCCCGCAGCAAGAGCCCGGCCGGCAAAGTCTTGATGATGGGGACCGACCAGAGAGACTTGTTCGTTCCATTGCTGCGGCGAGAGGCTGGCTACCTCAATGCCGGCGGCTTAGTGGCCGACCTTGGTTGTGGAGATGGGCAAACCAGTAGATTGCTGTGGGACAAACTCAAGTCCGACATTACCATTGAGTATCTCGATCCGAGCGAGCACTACCTTAGGGACTATGGGAAGCTGGCAGCGCAATACCGGCATATTCAGTCTGCGAGAGCCATGTGCAGCACGCTCGGTGATTGGGTTAGGCGGCCTCCGAACATCGTCGGGCGCAGACCGGGCAACGGCTTCCGTCTGATCCTGTTGATACACTCACTTTATTTTTTGGACGACTTGAAGTCGCTTATTTCTCGGCTGGTTGAAGATTTGGCGCCATCGGGCAGGATATTTCTTGTTTTTGCAGACGAATTGACGGGATTTACGGGCAAGGCGGTGCTTCGGCACTTACGAACGCATGACGCCAGCCAAACCTCCGCATACATGCGTCGCATTCGTGATCGTCACGGGTTTTTCGGCATAGTGCGAGGGCAAGATGGCAGTTGCCACCTTCGTATCGAGCGTTTGAGAAAGAGCATTGGCCGCGACGATGTCGAATTGGCCCGGTTTGAATTTCAACCCAGCCGTATCTACGGTCATTCGATGGCGGATTTAATTGCCGCAGGGTTTATTACCGGGCTTGCGAGCGTAGGGAGTAAATCAATTGACGATCAGGTGAGTGACGTCCGAGATTTGTTCAAAACCGATCCCGAATCGGTAGACCTCGCAATCGATTTGCACGGTGTTCGTGCGCGAATGTTGTCAGTCTCCCAACCCCAGTACGTTGTGGTCCTCCGTAAGGGCGGCGAAAAATAGTTGAATTACTGATTGGCGAAGGACCGTGAAATGGTCGGCGGAGTATTTGCCAAGGCAGGAGTAACTCCCTCTCCCCGCTTGCGCGGAGAGGGTCGGAGTGAGGGGGCGCTTCGACACGCTCAGAATTGCGGATAAGCCCCCTCACCCGACGCGCTTCGCGCGTCGACCTCACCCCGCACGCGGGGAAAGGTGAAACAAGCGCTCAAAAATCCTTCAGCCCCAACACGTCGGCCATGGAATAGAGCCCCGGCTTCTGCCCGCGCGCCCAGAGCGCCGCGTGCAAGGCGCCGCGCGCGAAGATCATGCGGTCCTCGGCCTTGTGAGTCAGTTCCAGACGCTCGGCCGGGCCGGCAAACATCACGGTGTGCTCGCCCACCACGCTGCCGCCGCGCAGCGTCGCAAAGCCAATATCGCCCGCTTTGCGCGCGCCAGTGTGGCCGTCACGGGCACGTACCGACTTCTTGTCGAGTTCGGCGCCGCGGCCTTCCGCCGCCGCGCGACCGAGCAGCAGCGCGGTGCCGGACGGCGCATCGACTTTCTGGTTGTGATGCATTTCCAGGATTTCGATGTCGAAGGATTCATCGAGTGTCTTAGCGACGCGTTTGGTCAGCGCCGCCAGCAGATTGACACCGAGGCTCATATTGCCGGACTTCACGATCACCGCCGTCTTGGCGGCGTCCTTGATCTTGGCGTCGTCGGCGGCACTCAAGCCGGTGGTGCCGATGATGTGCGCCTTGCCGGCCTTGGCCGCCAGCGCGGCTAACGCGACCGTCGCCGCCGGTACGGTGAAATCCACGATGGCATCGGCCTTGTCCATCAGCGGGCCGGCATCGGCCACGAGCTTGACGCCGTTGTCGCCGATCCCGGCGAGGGAGCCTGCGTCCTGGCCGATCAGCGACGAGCGCGCATCTTCCAGCGCGCCGGCGAGCGTCAGGCCATTGGCTTCGGCAATGGCTTTCACCAGCGTGCGGCCCATGCGCCCGCCGGCCCCCGCCACGATAATCCGCATGTCAGCCATCGCTCACGCTCCAGAAAGACGCGCCGGGTATAGACGGCCCGGGCCGGCAAAGGAAGCCGCTCCCTGCATCCGGCCGGGCGGCGGCACTACCGGCTGGCAATGATCGTATCGTAAACGAGCACGCGCGCGACCGTGCCGTCCTTCGCCCGCGCCTCGCAGAATTCGCTCAGCGCATAGCGCGCGGCCGGCAGGCGACTATCCGGAATCAGGTTCCAGGCGCTGATCGTTTGAAGCTGCGCGGAAAAATCGGCGACGCTCGTGGTGATCTCCTCGCGCTCGGTCTGTTCGTCGATGACGCGCAAGCCATGCGCCCGCAAATCGCGCTTGGGATCGTAGGTCTTGCGGTGATCGGGCAAGTCACCATCGACGAACCGCGCCACCAGCCGGCGGAATTCTTCGTAGAGGCCGTCGCCGCCGGTCATATTGGCAATGGCGATGCGGCCGCCGGGCCGCAGCACGCGCATCATCTCCGGCACCGCGCGGGCGGGATCGAACCAATGATAGGCGCGGAAGCAGGCGACCGCATCGAAGCTCGCGTCCTTGAAAGGAATGGCCTCGGCTTTTCCGATCACATAGCCGATGCGCGCACTGCCGCGGCCGATGGCATAGCGCAGCATGAGCGGATCGACGTCGCAACCGACCACCTCGATCCCGACGTCGGCAAGCTGGCGGGTGGAAATGCCGGTGCCGCAGGCAAGATCGAGCACGAACGGATTGTTGCCGGCCAAATGCCGGATGACATAGGCGACGGTCTCGCGCGGGAATTCCCGGCGTGCCGCGTCATAGGCGGCGCTGATCCTGCCAAAGCGCCCGTAGGCGCCTCCCTCAGCCGTTTCACCGCCCGTGGACATTTCGGAGTCCTACGGCTGCGGGCCGTCATAGCCTTCGATGACGACGATCTCGCCGATGCCCTTGCCGATGCGCAAGGCTTTGGCTTTTTGGTAATCCGGCGAGTGATAGCAATCCAACGCCGCCGCGTAGCTCGGAAATTCGATCACCACGACGCGCGCGCGAAACTTTCCTTCGACCGATTCGGACTTGCCGCCGCGGGTCAGAAACTTCGCGCCGAATTGCTTGAGCGGCGCGGCGTTGGCCGCGATATAGGCCTTGTAGCCGTCCGGATCGTGCACATCGATATTGGCAATCCAATATCCTTTTGCCATTGCCGTCCTCCCCCTTCTTCTTATCCCGTGGCCTGTTCTATTTCGGAAACGATCGCGTCCGCCGCGGCCTTGGGATCGCGCGCCTCCAGCACCGGGCGGCCGACCACCAGATAGTCGGCGCCGGCCTCGATCGCATGCGCCGGCGTCATGATGCGTTTCTGGTCGCCGCCGGCGCTGCCCGCGGGCCTGATGCCGGGCGTCACCAGCACCATGCCGGGCCCGGCGACGGCGCGCAGGCTCGCTGCTTCCTTGGCCGAGCACACTAGCCCGTCGACGCCGGTGTCGCGCGCCTGCGCCGCGCGCGCAGCCGCCAGCTCGGGAACGCTCATCTCGTAGCCGGCGGCGGCGAGATCGGCGTCGTCATAGGAGGTGAGTACGGTCACGGCGAGGATACGCAGCGTCGAGCCGCGTTTTCCGTCGACTGCCGCCTTCATGGTCTGCGGATAGCCGTGCACCGTGAGAAAGGCGGCGCCCATCTGCGCCACGCTCTGCACGCCCTTTTCCACCGTATTGCCGATGTCGTGCAGCTTGAGATCGAGAAACACCTGCTTGCCGGCGGCGATCAGTCCGCGCGCGAATGGCAGCCCGCCGGCGAAAGCGAGTTGATAGCCGATCTTGTAGAACCACACCGCCTCGCCGAGACGCGCCACCATGTCCTCGGCGGCGTCGACCGATGGCAGGTCGAGAGCGACGATCAGCCTTTCGCGCGCATCCAGGCTCAACGCAATTCTCCTCAACTCATCAGCCGCGCCATGTCCACCAGCCGCTGCAATTCGGCGCGGAACAGGTTGGCGGTGCCGGTGTCGGTAATATTATCCATGTCGTCGAAGGCTCGCTCGGCATTGGGGATCGCCACCTGCTCGGGGATCACAAGCGCACCGCAGCCGAGCTCGAGGATCTGGCGCAGCGCCATCAGCGAGCGCAGACCGCCGGCGCGGCCGGGCGAGGCCGAGGCGATCGCGAACACGCGGCCCTTGAAGGCGCCATAGGTCGGATCGCCGCGCTCGCGCACGCGCGAAACCCAATCGATGGCGTTCTTCAAGATCGGCGTGACCGAGGCCGAGTATTCCGGGCTGGTGATGAAGACGCCGTGGTGCGCCATGATCATCTGTTTGAGCGAAAGCGCATTGGCGGGCTGGCCGACGCGGGCGTCGAGATCGGCTTCGTAGATCGGCAACGGATAGTCGGCGAGCGAGATGCGCGTGACGTCGGCGTCGATCAACGTCAATTCCTTGGCCGCCAGCGCGGCCAGCCTGACGTTATGTGAGCCGGTGCGGGTCGAGCCGGGCATGACGAGGATTTTGGGCGTCTGCATCGGCGGCTCCGATTGCGTGCGCGCGCAGCTTAGCAACGCGGGTCATGCCGCGCGAAACTATCCCATGCCGCTATATCGAAAAGCAGCCTAGGCGGAGACGGTCGCAATGGCCGCTTTCGCGGCGAACGCCTCAGCCGGCTCTTGCCCGCGATAGACCCAGACCCGCGCCGGCGGTACGTTCAACCAGATCAACTCGGAGGCCTCGGCCTTGATGCCGGTGAGCGCCTTCGGGATCGGCGTCACCATGGCATAGGTGAACTGCACGAACGGCGCGCCCGGCGCCAGCAGCGCCAGCGCATCCGAGATCAGGCGCAGCCGCGTGCGCACCGGCTTGGTGACCAGCGGCAGGCCCGACACGATGGCCGCGGCCGGCTCCTTCACGAAGGTTTCCAAGAGCCGGCGCAGGCGGTAGGCGTCGCCCTGCACCACGGTGGCCGCCGGATAGCGCGTGCGCAGCAGCCGGCAGAAGTCGGGATTGAATTCGACCAGGATCAGCCGTGCCGGGTCGACGCCTTGCGCCACCAGGGCTTCGGTCACCGGACCGGTGCCGGGGCCAAGCTCGATCACGGGGCCGCTCGAGGCCGGATCGACATAGCGCGCCATGGCGCGCGCCAATGCCTTGCTTGACGGCATCACGGCGCCGGTCGACAGCGGCTTTTCGATCCAGGAACGGATGAACTGCATCTCATCATCGAGACGCAGGGGTTTTTTGGCGACGCGGGCTATTGAATGTGGTGGCATTGATGCAGGTTCACGCAAGCAATCGGCGGGCCAAAACCTACCAACTATCAGCCGTATAGGGCGGCGGGCGGGGGGTCAAGATGGTCAGCTGGAATGGCTGCTGCGATTTCCCAGGCCATCGAGAAACTCCTTGACACGGCTGAGGAACCCGGCGGACTCGGGCTGGGTATTGTCCGACGACAGCTTGTCAAATTCGGCCAGAAGCTCGCGCTGGCGCTTGGTCAGGCTTTGCGGCGTTTCCACCACTACCTGAACGTACATGTCGCCGGTTTGTTTCGCCCGCAGCACCGGCATGCCCTTGCCCGACAGGCGGAAGCGGCGCCCGGTCTGGGTACCGCCCGGCACTTTGACCCGCGCCTTGCTGCCGTCGATCGCCGGCACCTCGAATTCCCCGCCCAGAGCGGCGGAAACCATCGAGATCGGGACACGGCAATGCAGGTCGGCGCCGTCGCGCTGGAAGAATTCGTGCGGCTCGATCGACAGGAAAATATAGAGATCGCCGGCCGGGCCGCCGCGCAGGCCCGCCTCGCCTTCGCCAGCGAGCCGAATGCGGGTGCCGTCCTCGACCCCGGCCGGGATGTTCACCGATAGCATGCGTTCGCGCATGACCCGTCCGGCGCCCGAGCAGCTCGGACAGGGATCGTCGATCACCTGGCCGCGGCCGTGGCAGGCCGGGCAGGTGCGCTCGAGCGTGAAGAAGCCTTGCGCATGGCGGATTTTGCCGGCGCCGCCGCAGGTCGCACATTGCTTCGGCTTGGTGCCGGCCTTGGCGCCGGAGCCCGAACAGACTTCACAGGTGACCGAGGTCGGGATGCGGACTTGCGCGGTCTTGCCGGAAAACGCTTCTTCGAGGTCGATTTCCATGTTGTAGCGCAGGTCGGAGCCGCGCTCGCGGCCGGACGCCCGCCCGCGCGTCGCGCCCATCCCGAAAATGCCTTCGAAGATGTCGGCGAAGGTCGAGCCGAAATCGGCGCCGAAACCGTGCGCGCCGGCACCCATGCCGCCCTGCTCAAAGGCGGCGTGGCCGAAACGGTCATAAGCGGCGCGCTTGTCGCCGTCCTTGAGGACGTCATAGGCCTCGTTGAGTTCCTTGAAGCGGTGTTCGCAATCGGTATCGCCCGGATTGCGGTCGGGGTGATGCTGCATGGCGAGCTTGCGGAACGCGACCTTGAGCTCGATCTCGGTGCACTCACGCGAGACGCCCAGGACTTCGTAATAGTCGCGCTTGGACATTCCGATTCCCGCCCTCAGTTCAGAACGCCGTCACAGCGGTACGTGATTCGGGGCTCCCGGGCTGCCCGGAAAAGCCGCACCCCCGGGGATCGCCCGGGGGTGACACGATTGGGAACAGCTTGCGCATGGACTAACGCGCTCCGCGTCAGGCGGATTTTTTGTCGTTCTTGTCGTCGTCGACTTCGGTGAACTCCGCGTCGACAACGTCTTCCTTCTGGCCGTCGGCGCCGGTCGTGCTTTCACTGGTATCGGCGCCTTCACCGGCCTCCTGCTGTTGCTTGTACATGGCTTCGCCGAGCTTCATGGAAGCCTGCGCCAACGTATTGGTCTTCTGCTGGATCGCGTCGGCGTCGTCGCCTTTGAGCGCTTCCTTCAAGTCCGCCATGGCGTTCTCGATGGCCGAGCGCTCGGAATCGCCGATCTTGGAGCCATGCTCGGCGAGCGCCTTTTCGGTCGAGTGCACCAGCGCTTCGGCGTGGTTCTTGGCCTCGACCGCGGCTTTCCGCTTCTTGTCCTCTTCGGCGTGGGCTTCCGCGTCCTTGACCATCTTCTCGATGTCGCCTTCCGACAGACCGCCCGAGGCCTGGATGCGGATCTGCTGCTCCTTGCCGGTGGCCTTGTCCTTGGCCGACACGTTGACGATGCCGTTGGCGTCGATGTCGAAGGTGACTTCGATCTGCGGCACGCCGCGCGGCGCCGGCGGGATGCCGACCAAGTCGAAATTGCCGAGCATCTTGTTGTCTTGCGCCATCTCGCGCTCGCCCTGGAATACGCGGATGGTGACCGCGTTCTGGCTGTCCTCGGCGGTAGAGAAGACCTGGCTCTTCTTGGTCGGGATCGTGGTGTTGCGGTCGATGATGCGGGTGAACACGCCGCCCAGCGTCTCGATGCCGAGCGAGAGCGGGGTCACGTCGAGCAGCAGCACGTCCTTGACGTCGCCTTGCAGGACGCCGGCCTGGATGGCGGCGCCGATGGCGACCACCTCGTCCGGGTTGACGCCCTTGTGCGGCTCCTTGCCGAAGAACTGCTTCACGACTTCCTGCACCTTCGGCATGCGCGTCATGCCGCCGACCAGGACCACCTCGTTGATCTCGCCGGCGGAGATGCCGGCATCTTTCAGCGCCTTGCGGCACGGCTCGACGGTCTTCTGGATGAGATCGTCGACCAGCGCCTCGAACTTGGCGCGGGTCAGCTTCATGGTCAGATGCTTGGGACCGGAAGCGTCCGCCGTGATGAACGGCAGGTTGATCTCGGTCTGCGTCGTTGACGACAGCTCGATCTTGGCCTTCTCGGCCGACTCTTTAAGCCGTTGCAGCGCCAGCTTGTCCTTGCGCAGGTCGATGCCCTGCTCCTTCTGGAATTCGTCGGCGAGATAGCTGACGAGACGCATGTCGAAGTCTTCGCCGCCCAGGAAGGTGTCGCCGTTAGTCGACTTCACCTCGAACACGCCGTCGCCGATCTCAAGGATCGACACGTCGAAGGTGCCGCCGCCGAGGTCATAGACCGCGATGGTGCCGCCCTTCTGCTTGTCGAGTCCGTAGGCGAGCGCGGCCGCGGTCGGCTCGTTGATGATGCGCATGACCTCGAGCCCGGCGATCTTGCCGGCATCCTTGGTGGCCTGGCGCTGGGCGTCGTTGAAGTATGCGGGAACGGTGATGACGGCCTGCTCGACCTTCTGCCCGAGATAGGCTTCCGCCGTCTCCTTCATCTTCTGCAGGATGAAGGCGGAGATCTGCGAGGGCGAATATTGCTTGCCTTCCTCTTCGACCCAGGCATCGCCGTTCGACGCCTTGGAGATCTTGTAGGGGACCAGCTTCTTGTCTTTCTCCACCATCGGGTCGTCGTAGCGCCGGCCGATCAGGCGCTTGACCGCGAAGATGGTCTTTTCCGGATTGGTGACCGCCTGGCGCTTGGCCGGCTGGCCGACGAGACGCTCGCCGTCGTCGGTGAAGGCGACGATCGAAGGCGTGGTGCGCATGCCTTCGGCGTTCTCGATAACTTTCGGAGACGTGCCTTCCATGACGGCAACGCACGAATTGGTGGTGCCGAGGTCGATGCCGATGACCTTGCCCATGGTTCTTCCTCTCAAATTGCGGCAGGCCGGCCGGGCCATTAAGCGCCCGATTGGGAAAGTCGGCGGCTCATCCGCAACTCCCTGATCCAGCCCCCTGGATACGCGATTCACCGCGTTTTCGCGGCTTAGTCGCTCATATAGGAGGGCCCCGGGAGCCTGCAAGACAGGCGGTCACGAATTCGCGAGCGGCCGGGCTCGGCCCCCGCCGCAGGGGTTAATCTTGCGGTTGCGGCGGCCGGGCGAAGCCGGTTAGGCAGGCCGGACCGAGGCTCCACCCCGAAACCAGACAGCGGCCCCATGCTTCGCAAGTCCATAATTCTGCTCGTCGCGGCCTGGGCAGGCTTTGCCGTGCTGACGCCCGCCTTCGGCGCCCCGCTGGTGTTTCCGCCCGGCTCGCGCATCGGGCTCGAGCCGCCCGCCGGCCTAAAACTGAGCCGGAAATTTCACGGCTTCGAGGACAAAGCGCGCGACGTCGTCATCACCGTCCTCGATTTGCCGGTGCCGGCCTATAAGACCCTGGAGAAGTCCGCTTTCGAAAAGGTGTCGAAGACGCTGGTCGTGGACAAGCGCGAGCTTTTTATATTCCGCGGCGGTGTCGGGTACCTCATCAGCGGCCATGAGACGATCAAGGGCACGGACCTGCGCAGCTGGTATCTGCTCGCCAATGTCCCCGACAGCAAGGCCGGCCCTATTGCGGTCCTGATCGCCATGCGCATGCCGGAGGGCGCCACCCGCGATTATCCCGAACGGGTGGTGCGCGCCGCGCTGGCGAGCGTCAGCTTTCGCCAGGCGCCGATTGCGGAACTGCTGAAGCTGCTGCCGTACAAGCTCACCAAGATGGCAGGCTTCCGCGTGCTGAAGGTCTCGCCCCAGGGGACGGTTGTCCTGATCGACGGGCCGAGCGACGATCTCAACAAGAACCCTTACCTCATCGTTCAGGTCGGCCGCGGCGCGCCCCGGACTCCGGACCTCCGCCCCAACTTCGCGCGCAATCTGCTGATACGCACGCCGCTCCCCGGTCTCACCATCACGTTGGGGCAGGCGATGCGGATCAACGGCATGCAGGGCTACGAGATCCGCGCCAAGGCCAAGGGCGCGGGCGGCACGCCGCTCGCACTGGTGCAGTGGCTGCGTTTCGGCGGCGCCGGCGGTTTTCTGCGCGTCATCGGCATCGTCAGCAACGACCGCTGGGACGAACTGTTCCCGCGCTTTCGCGCCGTGCGCGACGGCATCGACCCGCGCTGACGCGGCACCCGCCTAGAAGGTGAAGGTGCTGCGCACCCCGGCGATCACCGCATTTTTTATCGGCACGTTGGGATCGTTCGGATCGGCGACATTGCCGCCGGGATGAATGATGTACTGGAAGTCCGGCTGCACGATCCACCACGGCGCGAGCTTCAAGGCGTAGCTCACTTCGAACACCACCTCGTGGTCGCGGATGAAGGACGGCGGCCCGTTGGCGGCGAGCGCGTCCTGGTCGGCGGCAACCGCATCGCTACTGATCTCGGCATAGGCCACGCCGAAGGTCAGCACGTCGGCAGGCCGGCCTGGCAGCAGGCCGGTGAAGCCGGCGCCGCCATCGACATACCAGGACAACAGGTTGCGGTCGGCAGGCGAGATGCCGCCGCGCACGAACAGGTTCATGCTGCGATCGGCCTGGCGCCACACCATCTGGTCGGCGATGGCGTAAATACCCCAATTGCCGCGGTGCTGGATCGGATCGGCCGTGGGATCGACACCGAGCGAGACAACCGCGCCGGTCGAATCGGTCCCGAAGTGCTGGTCGGGAAAATCCGTCGTCGCATACCAGCCGCCGATCTTATAGACGCCGGGAAGCCCGATGGCGTGTTCGCCCTGGTTAAGCTTGTAATGCAGTTCGCCCATCCACAGCGAGCCACCATAGAAGCTGAACGTGGTGCCGTGGGAGTTGCACACTTGCGGATCGTCCATACAACCCTTGCCGGCCGGATCGCCGGAAAACACGCCCATCAGCACGGACACGTTGTCGGTCGGGTTGAGTTGCAGACGCGCGCCCGGCGTCGCCAGCGGATAGGCGGGACCGCCATTGGTCATGTTGGCGGCGAGGATGCCGGCCCAGCCAAAGGTGCCGTTGATCAGGCCGCCGGCGGTGTCGCTGGTGAAAAACTCGTCGTCGGCGGCGAGCTGGCCGATGCGGAGCGAAAAGAAATCCTTTTCCGGATCGCCCTGTTGGAACCAGGCGGTGAACAGACGCGTGGTCGCATGTCCATTGATATTGCTCGGATCGGCGATGCTGCCGACATTGTAGGCGACGTTTTTATCGCCGTTGCCGGAATGGATATTGAACAACGTCAAATGGGCGCTGGCGCCGCGCCAGCCCATGAACTTCTCCAGGTCGTTGTCGACGGAGAATTCGAACCGGCCCTCGTAGCTGGAGCGCTGGTAAATTCCGCCGGACGCGACGTTAAAACCTTCCGCAATATATTTCGCCGTGAGCGTGACGCCCTGGTTCGCCAGCGCCGTGCGCAAGCCGTGCCAGTCGCCGCTGAAGGCGTCCTGCTCCCAGATCGACGCAGGCGGTTTGCCTTTTTCCGCGGCCGCCGCCCCCGTTGCGCCGATGCCGAGAATTGTCGCTGCTGCCAGCGCGAGAAGCCCACGCCGCACGATGTTACTCCGCTGATCGCCCCGCATTTACCATTGCCCCTTGCATTACGTGAATTGCGGCCGCCCGGACAGGGCGGTCATTTCGTCGAGTTGGTTGCCAAGTCGGTGAGTTTTTGCAGCGCCGCAAAATGCGCCTGCCGCACCGTTGGATTGAACAGCGACCAGCGCTCCGCCAGTTTCATTTTGGCGGTCGCCGCGGTGACTTCGCGCCGGTAGTCGGCAAAAGCCGCCGCCGCGCCGTCGAAATTGCCGGCTTCCGCCGCCATGGCGACCCGGCGCAAGGTCAACACCAGTCCGCCCACGGCGCGGCGCGCGCGCCGGCGCTCATGAACGCCGCCGCTGACGCTGGGGTTGGTGCGCGCCGGGAAGTTCTCGGCCAGTTCGCGCCATTCGCTACCGACCGCGTCGACGGCTATGACGATGGTGTCGCGGTCACGAGCCGGGATCGCCGTGGCCAGTACGCTGGCAAAGGCTTCGAGCTCGTCGAGCTCGAGCTGCACGGTTTTCGGGGTGAAAGGCTCTTTGGCGTCGCCCACCGCCTCGAGATAGGCGACCAGGTCGGCGCGCTCGTTCTTGCGCAAGCCGAGATCGAATTGGCGGTCGAAATGATCGACCACCTGCGCGTAGCTGTCGTAGCGCCCGTCGTGAAAATAGGGCGCGTTGAAATTGGCGTTGAGCAAGGTCGGCGTCTTGAAGAAGCCGCCGGTGCCGACATCGTGCACCTGATGGTCGATAAAGACGCCGGTCGGCTTGTGGCAGCCGGCGCAACTCATGGCCGGATCATGCCGGAACGGCTTATTGAACAGGACCTCGCCGCGACGAGCGGCGGCCGAGACCTTATCGCTCAGGCGGCCGCCCGCAGCCAGCTTGGGATTGGGCAGGAAAGCGATTTCCTTCACATAGGTAACCAGCGCGTCGAGCGTTTGTTGCGAGGGCTCGGCTCCCGCGAACTCGTTGACGATGACGTTGCGCACGAAATCGCGCAGCGAGCCGAAGCGGCCATCGTGCCCGTAAGGCGCGAGGTATTTGACGCCGCGCAGGCTGGGCGGCGTCACCGGATCGAACACGCCGTTGTCCGCCTTCGGATTGAACAGGCCGCCGGTCACGTCGAACGTGCCCGGCCGGCTCGACAGGCCGGGGACGAAGAGCTTGGCGTTGCCGGCGCCGCCCTGATGGCAGCTGTTGCAGCTCATGCCGGCCTTGCGCGCCGGGCCGCCGAAAATGTTCGGCGAGGAGAACAGCATGTCGCCGAGATTGAACAGGTAGGAACGCTTGCCGCCGGCCAGCTCGAAAGCGAACAACTCGGTCGGCTCATTGAGGACCTGCTCGTTCAGCTCGCTGCCGATCGGCAGCGCGCTTTCCTCGCTGGTGACCGGCGTGGCGCCTGCCGGCGGCAATCCGGCCACGCATGCGAGCACGGCGGCCAGGCTCGCGGCCGCCCATGCTCTCCGTTGCATCCATCCGTACGCAATCATATCGCCCACCTTCGCTGTCCGCCGGTTGTGGCCGTCCGCGTCAGTCGCCGACGACCGGCTTCTTCAGGCCGAGCTTAGGGGCGGCGCTTTGCAGCATGACCGCCAACTCCTCGCCGGCCACGTGCACCGCCTTCTCGTTGAGCTGCTTGACGTTGTCGACCTTCACCAAGGCTTCGAGTTTCCCGATCCGGTCGTCGATGAGCTTGGCAAGCTCGGCGTCCTTTTCCTTTAGCGCCGCCTCGAACACGAGCTTGTAGGCGACCTCGATGCCCTCGACGTTTTCCTGCATGTCGATGTGCGAAGTCTTGGCATAGGGCGACTCGCCGCCCTTCGACTTCTCCTCGCCCACCTCATAGGCCAGGTTGGCGGTGCCCTTGATCAGGCGCTCCGGGGAAAACTGGAATTTCGGGTCGCTTACGCGCTTCTGAAACTTGTTCAAGTTAGCGAGCAGCTCGGCGACCGGCTTGTCGAGGCCTTTGAGCTTGCCGGCGAACAGGGCCGCCTCGATGGCGTGATAGCCGTGCTTGGCGTCGGGCCAGGGATCGGTGACTTCGTCGATGTCGCCGAAATACTCGCCGGTCACCGGCTCCATCGCTTCCCAGCCTTTGCGCGACGCGATCCAGGCCGCTTGCGCCGCCTTGGCGTCGCCCGCCTTCACCGCCGCCTGCAATTTCTTGGCGCCGGCGATCGCCTTGCCGATGTGATCGACGACGAAAGCTTTGAACTGTTTGGCGCCCTCCTCCATCGACGCCGCCCGCGCGGCGTTGGGCATCGCGACGAACGCAGCCGCAATCAGCGCGCAACCAATCGCCATCGCGCGCGCGCGCTGGGTAAAGAACAAAGTCTGGATCGATGTCGACATGGATAAATCCCCGCTACAAAAACCTGACCGGAAGATTCACCCAAGACCGACCGGCGTCAACAAAAAAGTTGAGTGATATCAATAGTTTATAATGAGTCTAAGGTGCTGCGGGACGATAGCAGTTACCTATGTAACCAATTTCGAATTATTCCAATGAATGGATAGCGGGTAACTCGCTGACCGCGTTTGCAAACGCAAACGACGCGCGACGACATGACAAATTTCTTGCAGCAAGACGACAGGCGCGTCCGTCGCGGACGCGCGTTCAAATATTGTTACCTGTGGAGAGACGCTCGACTCAGACGGCGCCGGCCGGTCCCGGATTGTCGTTCGCCGACGCCGGACGCGTTGCCGCCTTGGCGACGGCGACCATCGCCGGGCGCAGCACACGGTCGCCGATCATGTAGCCGGCCTGGATCACCTGCGCGACGTGACCCGGCGGTACCTCCGCGCTCTCCAGCTCGAACATCGCCTGGTGCACATTGGGATCGAACTTCTCGGCCTGCGGCGAAAATTTCTTGACGCCGTGCTTTTCCAGCGCCTTGAGCAATTCGCGCTCGGTGAGCTCGACGCCCTCGATCAGCGCCTTCACTTTGGCGTCGGCATGTTCGCGCAACTCGGGCCCGATCGCCTCCAGCGCGCGATGCATATTGTCGGCGACCGCCAGCACCTCGCGGGCAAAACCGGTGACACCGTAAAGCCGCGCGTCGGCAACCTCGCGCCCGGTCCGCTTGCGCAGGTTCTCCATCTCGGCGAGCGTGCGCAAAAGCTTGTCTTTGAATTCTGCGGCCTCGCGTTTGGCCTCGGTCACAGGATCCGCGGCGGCCGCGGGATCGCCCATGGCCGGCGCGCCCTGCCCTTCGGTATTAACCTGGCCGTTCTCGGTCTCGCCCACTGCGTCTTCGCTTCGGCGAGCGGTCGGGTCCGTCATCGTGCTTAACCCATTAAAATTGATCGGATGCCCGGCATATCAGGGTTCGGGGCCCAAAAATCAAGCATTTATCCGGAGAGCAATTTACTCACCACCCGGGCGGTATAATCGACCATGGGGATGACGCGGGCGTAATTGAGCCGGGTCGGCCCGATCACCCCGATCACCCCGACAATGCTGCCTTTGTTGTCGCGATAGGGCGCGATGATGGTGGACGAGCCCGACAGCGAAAACAGCTTGTTCTCCGAGCCGATGAAGATGCGCACCCCTTCGGCCCGCTCGGCGCGGCCGAGCAGGTCGATGACGCCGCGCTTGGTCTCGAGCGCGTCGAACAACTGGCGCACCCGCTCCAGGTCTTCGACCGCGTGCAGGTCCTCCAGCAAATGGGCCTGGCCGCGCACGATCAACTGCCGGTCCTCGCTGTCGCCGCCCGACCAGCTCGCCAGGCCGGCGGCGATGATTTTCTGGGTGAGCTGGTCGAGCGCGTCCTGGCCTTCCTTGACCGTGCTTTCGATCTCGTTGCGCAATTCGGCCAGCGTTTTGCCGCGGATGCGGGCGTTGAGGAAATTGCCGGCTTCGACCAGCGCCGAGGTCGGCAGCCCGGTCGGTACGTTGAGCACCCGGTTCTCGACTTGCCCGTCCTCGGCCACCAGCACGGCGAGCGCGCGCTCCGGCTCCAGCCGCACGAATTCGATGTGCTTGAGCCGCACATTGCTCTTGGCGGTGAGCACGATGCCGGCCGAGCGCGTCAGCCCCGACAGCATCTGCGAGGCCTCGGTGAGGATCGATTCCAGCGACTTGCCCGCGCCCGAGCCGGCAACCTGCGCCTCGATGGACTTGCGGTCGCTTTCGGTGAGGTCGCCCACTTCCATCAGCGCGTCGACGAAGAAGCGCAGGCCCAGTTCGGTCGGCAGCCGGCCGGCGGAAGTGTGCGGCGCATAGACCAGGCCGAGTTGTTCCAGGTCCGACATCACGTTGCGCACGGAAGCCGGCGACAGCGGGATCGGCAAAATGCGCGACAGGTTGCGCGAGCCGACCGGCTCGCCGGTGGCGAGATAGCTCTCGACGATCGAGCGGAAAATCTCCCGCGAGCGCTCGTTGAGCGCGGCCAGGCTCACTTGCGTTGCGCCGATCGGGACGTCGTGCGAGGCCACCGTCTAACTCCTTCAATCCAACCCACAATTGACCATTCCGGCCACCTTGTTCAAGCCGGGCATCTCGTTATGGTGAGCGGCAATCAACAAGCCGGCAGCCCCGCCGGCGCCAGGGAGGCGTCATGCGGCCCAGCCGCCGAGAAGTCGACGAGTTGCGCCCGGTCTCGCTCGAACGCGGCGTGGTCAAATACGCCGAGGGCTCCTGCTTCGTGAAATTCGGCGACACCCATGTGCTGGTCACCGCCAGCCTGGAAGAGCGGCTGCCGCCCTGGCTCAAGGGCCAGGGTCGCGGCTGGGTCACCGCCGAATACGGCATGCTGCCGCGCGCGACTTCCGAGCGCACCCGCCGCGAGGCTTCCGCCGGCAAGCAGGGCGGCCGCACCGTCGAAATCCAGCGGTTGATCGGGCGCTCCTTGCGCTCGGTGGTCGATCTGCAGGCCATGGGCGAGCGCCAGATCACCATCGACTGCGACGTGATCCAGGCCGACGGCGGAACCCGCACCGCCTCCATCACCGCCGCCTGGGTGGCGCTCGCCGATTGCCTGACCTGGATGAAGGCGCGCGACATGCTCAAGGCGCAGGTGTTGCGCGACCACATCGCGGCGGTGTCCTGCGGCGTCTACAAGAATACCGCCGTGCTCGATCTCGACTACGCCGAAGATTCGGAAGCCGAGACCGACGCCAATTTCGTCATGACCGGCAACGGCAACATCGTCGAGGTGCAGGCCACCGCCGAGAAGACCCCGTTCAGCGAAGATCAGTTCCTGGCGCTCCTGGCGCTGGCGCGCAAGGGCATCGGCAAGCTGGTCGATTTGCAGAAACTGGCGGTGGCGTAAACTCATCCGCCGTCATGCCCGCGCTTGTCGCGGGCATCCCGCTTAGGCGGGCAAAGCATTGCCATATGAATTGGGATGGCCGGGACAAGCCCGGCCATGAGCAAGTCAGTGCACAGACAACTCACCTCGCCGGTCGTCATCGCCACCCACAATCCGGGCAAGCTCAACGAACTCCGCGAGCTGCTGGCGCCGTTCGGCGTCGAAGCGCAATCGGCCGGCGAGCTTGGGCTCGCCGAGCCCGCGGAAACCGGCAAGACCTTCGCGCAGAACGCAGGCATCAAGGCGCTGGCCGCCGCAACGGCGGCTGGGCGTCCCGCCTTCGCCGACGATTCGGGACTGGTCGTGGAAGCGCTTGGTGGCGAGCCCGGCATCCATTCGGCGCGCTGGGCCGGACCCGAAGCAAGGATTTCCGCTCCGCCATGAACCGCATCCAGACGCTGCTGATCGAACGCGGCGCCAAAACGCCCGCGCAACGCCGCGCCCATTTCGTCGCCGCGCTGTGCCTGGCTTGGCCTGACGGCCACGTCGAGGAGTTCGAGGGTCGCGTCGACGGTGTGGTCACTTGGCCGCCGCGCGGCGACCAAGGCTTCGGCTACGATCCGCTGTTCCGGCCCGACGGCTTCGACCGCACCTTCGGCGAGATGACGGCGCAAGAAAAACACGGGCTGCCGCCGCAAGGCAAAGGCCTCTCGCACCGCGCCCGCGCCTTCGTGACGCTGGCGCAGGTTTGCCTGCGCCGCGATTAAAATCGCGCCTCTTGCGGCGCGCGAAATCGTTACAATTTTAAATACTTGCCGAGCGCAACCTCGCTTCCGCGCTGGCAGCTCGGCCCGCCGCGGCCTATGATGGTTAACATGACATCAACCACGCCGTTCGCCGTCTATGTGCACTGGCCGTTCTGCCTGTCGAAGTGCCCGTATTGCGACTTCAACAGCCACGTCCGCCACGGCGGCATCGATGAGCAGCGCTTCGTGCGCGCCTTCGAGCGCGAGCTGGCAACGACCGCGGAACGCATCGGCGCCCGCACCGTCTCGAGCATCTTCTTCGGCGGTGGCACGCCCTCGCTGATGCAGCCGGCCTCGGTTGAGGCGATCCTCGACGCCATCGCCAGCCATTGGAGCATCGCGCCCGACATCGAGGTCACGCTGGAAGCCAATCCGACCAGCGTCGAAGCCACCCGCTTTCGCGGCTATCGCGCGGCCGGCGTCAACCGCGTCTCGCTCGGCGTGCAGGCGCTCGACGACGCCGCGCTGAAAGAGCTCGGCCGGTTGCACAGTGCCGACGAAGCGCTTGCCGCGGTCGCGGTCGCGCGGTCGATCTTCGATCGCTACTCGTTCGATCTCATCTACGCCCGTTCGCGGCAAACGCTGGAAGCATGGTCTGCCGAACTTAAGCGCGCCATCGGCGAAGCCGCCGAGCATCTTTCGCTCTATCAACTGACCATCGAGCCCGACACGCCGTTCGCCGGTCTGCACAAGGCCGGCAAGCTCAAGGTGCCGGACGAGGATCTGGCGCGCGATCTCTACGATCTAACGCAATCGGTTTGCGCCGATGCCGGACTGCCCGCCTATGAAATTTCCAACCACGCGCGGCCGGGCGCCGAGTGCCGCCACAACCTCGTCTATTGGCGCGGCCACGAATATGCCGGCGTCGGGCCGGGCGCGCATGGCCGGCTCAATCTTGATGGCCGCCGCTTCGCGACCGAAACAGAAAAGCGCCCGGAAAGCTGGCTGATGCGCGCGGAATCCATCGGCAGCGGGCTCACCGTCGACGAGATGCTCACCCCCGGCGAGACCGCCGACGAATATCTGCTGATGGGCCTGCGGCTCGCGGAAGGCATCGAGCCGGCGCGCTACCGCGTGCTTTGCGGCCGCGAGATCGATCCCAAGCGCGTCGCCATTCTGCACCAGGAAGGCGCGGTGGAAACCACCGCCGACGGCCGTCTGCGCGTGACGCAAAGCGGCTTTCCGGTTCTCGACGCCGTGGTCGCTGATCTGGCGGCTTAATTCAGGTCCCCGACCCGAACGAGCGCGGCGCCGGGCTTACCGTCTGGCCGCCGGTCGAGCCGACCCGCAGCACCGCCAGCCCGCGCTCATTGGTGCCGTCGGGGCGGAAGCGGAAAATGCCGTCGATGCCGGCAAAGCCCGACGCATTGGTCAGCACACCTTCCGAAAACCGCTGCGGCCCTTGCGTCTTCACCAGCGCCGCCACCAGGGCGACCGCATCATAAGAGAGCGTGGCGGTACGCACCGGATCCTGCCCGAAGCGGGCGCGGTAGCGCGACGAGAAATTGCGGAAGCCGCCCGACTCCGGCGCGGCATAGAGGCCGCCCTGCAACAGTTTATCCGAAAAGATGCGCGGATCGTCCCACAGTCCGGTGCCGAGCAATTGCAGCCGCCGCAGGTTGACGCGGTCGGCCGCCAGCGCCTGCACCACTTGCGGCACCGCGTCGGCGCCATCGGGAATGAACACGGCGTCGACCTGGGCCGCGGCTTGCGCCACGCGGTGCACTTGCTCGGCGATCTTACTCGGGTCGTGCGGATATTTCTCCAGCACCACCACGCGGCCGCCGCGGCGCGGCACGTCCTGCTGGAATGCCGCCTGCACCACCGCGCCATAGGCGTTGTCCGGCATCAACGCGGCAAACGAGCGCTTGCGCCGCGAGATGGCGTAATCGACGATGCGCTTGACGTCGGTCTCGGGCAGGAAGCTCAACAGATAGACGCCGCGTGAGGCGACGCTGGAATCGGTGGAGAAGGCGATCACCGGAATGCCGCGCTGGCGCACCACCTGCGCCACCGCGCGCACCGACTGCGCAAACAGCGGGCCGATGATGATCTCGGCGCCCTCGGCCATCGCCTGCTGGGCGCTGGATTGCGCGGCTTGCGGCGTGCCGGCGTCATCCTTCACCAAGAGCTGGATATTCGGATTCTGGAATTCGGCGAGCGCCATCTCGGCCGCGTTCTTCATCGAGACCGCCGCCACGCCGGCATTCCCCTGCGCCGATAGCGGCAGAATCAGGCCGACCCGGACCTGCCCGCTGCCGATGGCGGCAGCCGGCTGGGTCGGGGGCTCCGGCGTGAACGGGTTTTTGAAATCGCCGCCGAAATTGCCGAGCTTGTCGCCGCTGCAGGCCGACAGCATAGCGGCAGCGGCAGCCCCCAGCGCCGCGGTCACGCTACGCCGGCTGAACATCGGTACTTTCTCTTGGTCCGGCGGCGTCCCCGACATGACCTCCCCACGCGACGAATTGACTTGTCAGTCCGATGACAAGCCGCGATTTTATCCCACAAAAGTTAAGGCATTAAAAGAGCAAGGGAATTTGTCGCGAAATGACGCCGCCAGGGCGGCCGTTTAAAGTGCCCGCCATGGCCAAGTCCAGCAAATCCGTTGCCGGCGGGCGTCCCCGCCGTTACTCGCTAAACCGCGCCGAGGTGGAGGCGCCGAAGCCGGCGGCCGGGCTCTATCTGGTCGCCACCCCGATCGGAAACCTGGGCGACATCACCTTACGCGCGCTCGAGGTGCTGGCGGGCTGCGACGTCATCGCCTGCGAGGACAGCCGGGTCACCCGAAAGCTCGCCGAACGTTACGGCATCGCGACGCCGCTGACGCCCTATCACGAGCACAACGCCACCGAAGCACGGCCGAAGCTGCTGGCTCGCCTCGCCGCGGGCCAAGCGGTGGCGCTGGTATCGGATGCCGGGACGCCGCTGATTTCCGATCCCGGCTACAAGCTGGTGCGCGCGGCAGCCGAAGCCGGCCACCCCGTCACGGCGCTGCCGGGCGCGTCCGCTTTATTGGCCGGGCTTACCCTGTCGGGACTGCCGACCGACCGCTTTTACTTCGAAGGCTTCCTGCCGGCGAAGCAGGCGGCGCGGCAAAAGCGCATCGCGGCGCTCGGCGGCATTCCGGCAACGCTGGTGCTGTTCGAGAGCGGTCCGCGTTTGCCTGCCGCACTCGCCGACCTGGCCGCGGGGCTCGGCGCCCGCGCGGCCACGGTGTGCCGCGAACTGACCAAGCTGCATGAGGAAGTCCGCCGCGGCGATCTCGCAACGCTTGCGCGAGACTACGCCGAAGGCCGCGAGACACGCGGCGAGATCGTCATCGTCGTGGCGCCGCCGCAAGAGCAGGACGGGGAAGTCGATGTCGATGCGCTGCTGCGCGGCGCGCTGACGCGCGTCTCGCTCAAGGACGCCGTCGGCGAGGTCGCGCTCGCGACCGGCCAGCCCCGCCGCGCGGTCTATCAGCGCGCGCTCGAACTCAGCAAGGACACGCGCGATGGCGCGCCGTAGCAGCGGCGGCCGCGCGCCCAAGGCGACGCCGCTCGGCAAGGCACCACAGCGGCAAAAGCGCGAAGCACGTCCTGAAAAAATTGCGGCGTTCCGCGTCGGCATCTCGGCGGAAAGCCGCGCCGCCGCCTTCCTCATCGCCAAGGGCTTTCGCATTCTGGCGCGGCGCTGGAAGTCGCCAGTCGGCGAGATCGACATCGTCGCGCGTCGGCGTTCTTTGCTGGTTTTCGTCGAGGTGAAGGCGCGCGCCAATCTCGACGAGGCGGCGGAATCGTTGCAGCCGCGCCAACAGCGCCGCATCGCGGCGGCGGCGGAAGCCTGGTTGGCGGTTCATGGCAGCGAGGGTTTTCACGACATCCGCTTCGACGCCATCCTGGTGGCGCCCGGCAAACTGCCGCGCCATATCCCGGCCGCGTTCGAGACGAATTGAAGGGTTACGCGCTCAGCCGTTCGAAGAACTGGTCGACCTGGGCGCGGATGCGGCCGGCCACGTGGCCCAGATCGTCGGAAACCGCCTTCACCGAGTTTGCGCTGGTGCGGGTGTCTTCGGTGGCGCTGCCCACCAGATTGACCTCGTCGGCGGTTTCCACCGTGCGCCTGGCCGCGGTCTCGACGCTGCGGGCGATTTCCGCCGTGGCGGCGCCCTGCTCGGTCACCGCCGCCGCGATCGTCCCGCTGATATCGCCGATCTCGCGGATGATCGCTTCGATCGCGGTGACGGCCTCGATCGAGCGCGAGGTGGCGCGCTGCATGCCGGCGATCTGCGTAGCGATCTCCTCGGTGGCGCGGCTGGTCTGGCCGGCCAGCGCTTTGACCTCGCCGGCGACCACGGCGAATCCGCGGCCGGCTTCGCCCGCGCGCGCGGCCTCGATGGTGGCGTTGAGCGCCAGGAGATTGGTCTGCTCGGCGATGTCGGTGATCAGCTTGACCACGTCGCCGATGCGCGCGGCCGCCTCGTCCAGTTCTTTGACCGCGGTATTGGTGCGCCCGGCCTCGCTCACAGCCTTGGTAGCGACGGCGTTGGACTGCGCCACCTGCCGGTCGATTTCGTTGACGGACGCCGACAGCTCGTCGGCGGCCGAGGCAATGTCGCGTACGTTGCTGGAGGCCTCCGCGGAAGCCGCCGCCGCCCGCGTCGTCTTGGCCGACGCGTCGTCGGCAACGCCGGAGAGTTCGCTCGACGCCTCCAGCATCTGATCGGAAATGCGGCCGAGCTCGGCGACCGTCGCTTCCACTTCGGCGGAGAAGCGTGCGATCTCGGCAGACATCTGCTCCTGGCGCTGCGCACGCTGCTGGGCGTCGTCGACCACGGCGTGGTTGAGCTCTTCGTTATGGCGCATGGCGCCCTTGAACACGGAAATCGATCGCGCCAGGGCGCCGATCTCGTCGCCGCGCTCGCTGAACGGCACAGCCATTTCGGCGTCGCCGGCGGCGACCGCCTCGGTCACGCGGGTGATCTCGCTGATCGGCTTGGCCACGCTGCGCATGATGGTCAATGCGCCGGCGAAAGCGAATGACACCGCAAGCCCGGCAAACACGGAAAACAGGATCGCCGTTCGCCGGATGCCCTGGTCGATCTGGAGATAGGTCTGGCTGGCACGTTCGGTATAGTGCTGGCGCAGGGCGTCAAGATCGCGGATCAGATCGTTGCGCGTATCGGACGGAAAATTCTTGTCCGCCCAGTCGCGCGCCGCCTGCGGCCCGGATTCCTGAGCAATACGCGCAAGCTCCGGGGCGAAGTTTTGAAAGGCCGACAGGCGGATGGAAAATTGTTTGAATATCTTGGCGTCGTCGTCTCCAACGCCGTGCTGCCAATCGGTGAAAACGGTGTCGATCGCGTCGTTGGCCTTGTGCAAGTCTGCCAGGTAAGAACCCGCGGCCTTGTAGTCCGGCGACATGACGACGCCGCGCGCCGCCGATTGCACCGCATAGATTAGTCCGATGACGCGCTCGACATTCCAGGTGCCGATGTTGGCCAATTCGAACTCCGTGGTGAGCCTGGCATGGCCGCGCGCGTTGAGTACGGCGGCGAGCGACAGCGCCACCGTAATCATGGCCATGGCGGCAAAGATCGCATAGAGCTTGGCAGCTATAGAAAGTTTCGGCAGCTTCACAGCCGGCCCCCCAGACCCGGTAAGCACATTGTCCCCATAGTGGCGGCAATGTGTTAACGTACTGTTTACCTTGGCTTTTTAGCCCGGCAACGCGCCGAAATAATATGAGCCTGACATGAGCCTGAAAATCGCGGTGCAGATGGATCCGATCGAGCGGATCAATATCAAGGGCGATTCAACCTTCGCCCTGCTGTTGGAAGCGCAGGCCCGCGGTCATACGCTCGCCTACTATACCCCCGACCGGCTGGCTTTGCTCGACGGCCACGTCTTTGCCCGTGTCGAGACCCTGAGCGTGCGCGACGTCGCAGGCGACTTCTTCACCTTGTCCGACCCCCGCCGGGTGGAGCTGACCGCCTTCGACGTGGTGCTGCTGCGCCAGGACCCGCCCTTCGATCTCGCCTACGTCACGACCACCCATTTGCTCGAGCGCATCCATCCGCGCACGCTGGTGATCAACGATCCCGCGCATGTGCGCAACGCGCCGGAAAAAATCTTCGTCACCGAGTTTCCCGAATTGATGCCGCCGACGCTGATTACGCGCGACCTCGCCGAGATCAAGGCGTTCCGCGCCAAGCACGGCGACATCGTGATGAAGCCGCTCTACGGCTTCGGCGGCGGCGCGGTTTTCCGCGTGACCAAGGACGACCTCAATTTCGGCTCGCTCTACGACATGTTCGCGACCACCTTCCGCGAGCAATGGGTGGTGCAGAAATTCCTGCCCGCCTTCAAGGACGGCGACAAGCGCATCATCCTGGTGGACGGCGAATATGCCGGCGCGGTCAACCGCATCCCGGCAGCCGACGACCTGCGCTCCAACATGGTGCGCGGCGGCTCGCCGGCGGCGACCGATTTGACGAAACGGGAAAAAGAAATCTGCGCGCGGCTCGGGCCGGCGGTGCGCGAGCGCGGGCTGCTGTTCGTCGGCCTCGACGTGATCGGCGATTACATCACCGAGATCAACGTCACGTCTCCCACGGGAATTCGCGCTGTGAAGAATGTCGGCGGCCCCGACATCGCCGCGCTGATCTGGGACAAGATCGAGGTGATGCGGGCACGCGTGAAGAAGTAACTTGCCGTTTTTAATTATTTCGCTGGAGCGGTTTTCGCGTTTTTAAGCCGCGCGATTTCGGCGCGGATCGGTGCGAACGGCCCGTATTTATGTTGCCGCTCGCTGAAGTGATCGGCGTACGGCCCATAGGGCGCATCCACCGGCTTTTGCAACAGGTCCGGAAAATCCTTGCCAAGCCCGGCTTTGTGCGGCCGCGGTTGCGACACGACATAGGCCGCCAGGTCCCAAGCATTTTCGACGCTCAACTGCGGATCGAAATAGTCGACGCCGTGCGGCATGTTGAAATGAATGAAGTTTGCAAAATTGATCAGCCGCGCGAGGCCGGCGCCGTCATTGAACGTGTCGCTGCCCCACAGCGGCGGCATCATGTAGCCGAAATCGGAGGAGGGAATGCTGTTGCGGATGCCCGATCCATTGGTGTTGTGACAGGGAGCGCAGACACGCACGTAGATTGGATGGCCGCGCTGCGGATCGGCGGCGCGGTCGAGTTCCGGCATCTTGCCCACGCCCAGTCCGGGTAGTCGCTTGCCGGCCGGCACGCCGGTGCTGAGAAACTTGATGTAGGCGACGATCGCCTGCATGGGCGGCGCGTCATTCGGCATGGCGCGACCGTTCATGCTGCGCGTCATGCAGGAGTTGACGCGGTCCTCGATACTGATCTCGTTGCCGGTGCGGCTGCTGTATTGCGGAAAATCACCGTAAAGACCGAACAGCGCCAGCCCGAACTTTTTCGTGCCGGCCTGGAGATGACAATTGCCGCAGGCGAGATTGTTGCCGGCGTAACGCTGAGAGCGGCGCGGGACGTTCGGGCCGATATGGGCGTAGGTCGCGGTGATGATGTCGCGCCCGTCCCGCACCTGCTGGCCGTGCGCGTCGTGCGGCAGAGCGCCGACTTCCGGCACCGTCCAGACCGGCGCCGTTTGCGCCAAGAGCGCAACGTTTGATGCGACCAGTATCGCGCCGGCGGCGAGCGCTCCAACAACGGCAATGCGGCGGGAACTGAAGACCATTGCCCACAATGCGTCGTGAATTATGGGCAAAGCGTTTACGCGGCGCCGGCAACTGAAGAATATGTGGACGCGGAAATCAGTGCTTTAGCACCGTCGGCTCAGGCGCATCGACCTCGGCCAGCCGCCGCCAGGTGCGGGGCCCACGCCCGACCTCCCACAATAATTCCTCGACCGCGCACCAGGCGTCTTCCGCCTCGCTGCGCGCCGCCTTAGCGCGCTTCACTTCCCGCGCCAATGCCTTGCTGTCGATCATGACGAAATCCCCTGTCATTTGCCTTGGTTTGCCGGCTTTTGCCCGATCATGCCCTGAGTCGATTTGTTCTGCAAATGTTCTTGTTGTTATCCCCAATTTCCGCTACGCTGGCGGGTATCGGGGTGGTGGAGCGGGGCATGGTCCAACGCGTCTCAACGGTCGCCTTCGAGGGCATCGAGGCCCGCGCCGTCGATGTGCAGGTGCAGGTAGCGCCCGGCTTGCCGGCCTTCAACATCGTCGGCCTGCCCGACAAGGCCGTGTCCGAAGCCAAGGAACGCGTGCGCGCGGCGCTGATCGCCTCCGGCCTGGCGCTGCCGGCGCGCCGCATCACCATCAACCTGGCGCCCGCCGACCTGCCGAAGGAAGGCAGCCATTACGACCTGCCGATCGCGCTCGGGCTGATGGCCGCCATCGGCGCCATCCCGCAGGACGCCATTGCCGGCTTCACCGTGCTGGGCGAGCTCGGCCTCGACGGCTCCATCGCCGCCGTCGCCGGTGTGCTGCCGGCGGCGATCGGCGCCAACGCGCGCGGGCAAGGCCTGATCTGCCCGGCGCTCTGCGGCCCGGAAGCGGCCTGGGCGTCACCGGAGATCGAAATCGTGGCGGCGCGCTCGCTCATTCAGCTCGCCAATCATTTCAAGGGCACGCAGGTGCTCTCCCGCCCGAGCCCCAAGATCCGCGAGATCGCCGGTGTGCCGCTCGACCTTGCCGACATCAAGGGTCAGGAGAGCGCCAAGCGCGCGCTCGAGGTCGCCGCCGCCGGCAGCCATAACCTCTTGATGATCGGGCCGCCCGGCGCCGGCAAGTCGATGCTGGCAGCAAGGCTGCCCTCGATCCTGCCGCCCTTGACGCCGGCCGAATTGCTGGAAGTGTCGATGATCGCTTCCGTCGCCGGCGAGATCGAAGGCGGCGCGCTCACCAACAAGCGCCCGTTCCGTTCACCGCACCATTCCGCCTCCATGCCGGCGCTGGTCGGTGGCGGCCTGCGCGCGCGGCCGGGCGAAATCTCGCTGAGCCACAACGGCGTGTTGTTCCTCGACGAGCTGCCGGAATTCGCCGCGCAAGTGCTCGACTCTTTACGTCAACCTTTGGAATCCGGCGAAGTCGCCATCGCGCGCGCCAACCATCGCATTACCTATCCGGCGCGCTTCATGCTGGTGGCCGCCATGAACCCCTGCCGCTGCGGCCGCGCGTCCGATCCCGGCTTTGCCTGCAAGCGCGGGCCCAATGCGCGCTGTGCTGCCGAATACCAGGCGCGGCTGTCGGGTCCGCTGCTCGACCGCATCGACCTGCACATCGAGGTGCCGCCGGTCACCGCCGCCGACCTGATCCTGCCGCCGCCGTCGGAAGGCAGCCAAGAAGTGGCCGCGCGCGTCGCCCGCGCCCGCGACACCCAAGCCGAGCGCTACGCGGCGCTCGGCTTGTCGAACGTGCACACCAATGCCCAGGCCGCGGGCCCGGTGCTGGAGCAGGTGGCGCACGCGGATGCCGCCGGCATGACGCTGCTGCGCGACGCCGCCGACGCCATGCATTTGTCGGCGCGCGGCTATCATCGCGTGCTGCGGGTCGCGCGCACGCTGGCGGATCTCGACGGAGCCGACAAAGTTGGCCGCGTGCATCTGGCCGAGGCATTGTCCTACCGCGCGCTCGCCGATGAAGTGCGAAGAGCGGCGTAATCGCCGCCCGCGCCCGACCCCGTTACCGCCGGCTTAACGCTTCCTTCACCACGTTCGCGCGAGCGCGCCACCCCACGCTTGCCACGCCCGCCGCGGGGAATGAAATCGCAATATTCACGCGGTCAAATGCCGCCAACCATGCGATCCAAATCACGATCATCGGCGCTCGTGCGTGCCGCCCGCAAAAAATCGCGCAACACCTCGGCGCTGGTGCTGTTCGGCCGCGCCGCCATGACCACGCTGGCGCTGTTTTCCGGCGTGGTCGGCTTTCTTGCCGGTATCCGCGTGCAGGCGCCGAACTACGATCCTTACACTTTTGCCGCCGGCACCGGCGTGCTGCTGGCCACCGCCTGCACCGCGATCGCCTGGCTGCTGGTATTGCGGCGCGGGCAGCGAAAGCAAAACCGCGCACTCGAAACCCACGCCGAGGAATTGTCCGACGACAATTGGGAGCTGCGCGAGGCGGAAGAGCGCGCGCGCAGCCTGCTGGAGGCGCAGGGCGACCTGATCGTGCGCCGCGACGCGGACGCGCGCGTCACCTACGCCAACGATGCCTTCTGCGCGCTCGCCGGTCAGGCGCGCGACGCGCTCATCGGCAAAAAAGTCGAGTTGCGCGTGCTCGAACAGGGCGCCGTCACCGTGCTCGCCGACGGCACCCGCATGTACGATCAGAAAATCGCCTCCGGCGACAGCGCGCGCTGGATCGCCTGGCGCGAAGTCGCGGTGCGCAGTGAAACCGGCAGCGACGTGCAGGGCGTCGGCCGCGATGTCACCGACCGGGTCGAGGCCGAGCATGCGCTCAGCGCCGCGCGCGACCAGGCCGAAGCCGCCAGCCGCGCCAAGTCGCGCTTCCTCGCCATGGTCAGCCACGAGATCCGCACGCCGCTCAACGGCATGCTCGGCATGGCCGATCTGCTGCTCGACACGCCGCTGACGCCGGAACAGCGCACCTATGCCAAGGCGGCCAAGACGTCAGGGGAAACGCTGTTGTCGCTGATCGAGGAGATTCTCGATTTCTCCAAGATCGAAGCCGGCCGGCTCGACCTGGAGTCGCGGCCGTTCGCGCTCCAGCCGATGGTCGAGGAAGCGGTCGAGTTGCTGGCGCCGCGCGCGCAGGCCAAGGGCATCGAGATCGCCAGCTTTGTCGACGAGCGCCTGCCGGCGCAGCTCGTGGGCGACGCCGCGCGCCTGCGCCAGGTGATGCTCAATCTCGCCGGCAACGCCATCAAGTTCACGGAACACGGCGGCGTCGCCGTCATCGTCGAACCGGATGAGGCGGCGGGCGCGGTGCGCTTCCAGGTACGCGACACCGGCATCGGCCTCAGGGGCGAGGACCAAGCGCGCATATTCCGCGATTTCGAACAGGCCGACGGCTCTTCCACCCGCAAGTTCGGCGGCACCGGCCTCGGACTTGCCATCTCCAAGCGCATCGTCGAGCGCATGGACGGGCATATCGACGTTAAAAGCGCGCCCGGCGTCGGCTCCACTTTCAGCTTCACCGTGCCGTTGCCGGCGGCGCTCGACGACGAGAACAAAAGCATATTCGCCGCGCCCGATTTGCGCGCTACTTCCGCGATGATCGTGGCCGCGGCCGAGATCGAAGCTTCGCTGTTGGCGCGTCGGCTCGGCCGCTGGGGCGCGCGCACTTGCGTGGCGACCGACGAAAAAATCGCGCTCGCGCTCTTGCCGGAGCGCCATTGGGACGCGCTGCTGGTCGACTATCCGCTCGCCTCGGCAATGATCGCGCAAGGCGCGCTCGCCAAGCGCGGACCGACGCGCCGTATTGTGTTAATCCGGCCGACCGAACGGCACGAGCTGCCGGCGCTGAAAGAAGCCGGCTTCACCGGCTATCTGGTCAAGCCGGTGCGCGCCGCTTCGCTGGCCGCGCGCCTTGCCGACGACGACACTTTCGAGCACGCGGCCGCCGAAGTCGCCAGCGAAAACGCCGAAAGCACGATGTCCCACAACAAAGGCCTGTCGATCCTGGTGGCCGAGGACAACGACATCAACGCGCTGCTGGCGCGCGCGCTGCTCACCCGTCTCGGTCATCGCCCGACCATCGCCGGCAACGGCGAAGCCGCGGTGGAATCGTGGTTGGCCGCGCGCGCGGCCGGCTCTCCTTACGACCTGGTGCTGATGGATGTGCAGATGCCGGTGATGGACGGCTTGGAAGCCGCGCGCCGCATCCGCGCCGCCGAAACCGACGGCAAGCCGACCCGCATGCTGGCGATTACCGCCAATGCCTATGCGGAAGACCGCGAGGCAGCCCTTGCCGCCGGCATGAACGGCTTGCTGGTCAAGCCGCTCGATCCCGAACGTCTGCGGCAGGCCATTGAAGCGGCGCCGCTCGCCGGCTCGCGTACGCTCGCAGCCTGAACCGCATTTCCCACGTTGTCATAATTCGGTATTGGCCCCATGCTGTAGAGGGGAGCGACGTTCGCTTTGTGATTCGCAAATCTTGAACCGCGGCTATCGCAAGGTTTCTCGCGCCAAAAGGACCGGCATCCTCCATGGCAAACCCCAACATCCTTATTCCGCCCCGTGGACTGTTCGATCGCTTTCGTCCGTTACCACCGGGCGCCGGCGTCCCCGGCCTGATCCCGGCGCTGCAAGCTTATGGCGGCTTGCAGGCCGGGGCCGCGCGCACGCAGGGGCCGTCGCCGAGCCTCGGCCGCATCGGCTCGCTGGAAGTGCGGCTGGCGCAGACCGCCGCCGAGGTACGGCAGGCGCAGAAATTGCGCTACCGGATTTTCTTTCAGGAAGGATCCGCCATCCCCAATCCGGCGCGGCTGTTCGCGCGCCGCGACATCGACGGCTATGACGCGATCTGCGATCACATTCTGGTCGTCGATCATGCCGCGCGAACCAGCCACCCGCTCAACAAACCGGCGGTGGTCGGCACCTACCGGCTGCTGCGCCAGCCGCTGGCGGAAGAATACGGCGGCTTCTACACGGCGGGCGAATTCGACATCGGCGCGCTGATCGCGCGCCATAGTCACCTGCAATTCCTCGAGCTCGGCCGCTCCTGCGTGCTCGCGCCCTATCGCAACAAGCGCACGGTCGAACTGCTGTGGCTCGGCATCTGGGCCTATGTGCTACGGAACGGGCTCGACGTGATGATCGGCTGCGCCAGCCTCGACGGCACCGACCCCAAACGCCTCGCCTTGCCGTTGTCGTTCCTGCATCACTATACGCGCGCGCCGGAAATATGGCGGGCGCGCGCGCTGAGCGCGCGCTACGTCGAGATGAACCGCATGTCAAAAGAAGCGATCGACCCGAAGGAAGCGCTGCGCATGCTGCCGCCGCTGATCAAGGGTTACTTGCGGCTCGGCGGAATGGTCGGCGACGGCGCTGTGGTCGACCACGAATTCGGCACCACCGACGTGCTGATCGTGCTGCCGGTGTCGGCGATCAAGCAGCGCTATCTTGAGCATTTCGACTTGAGCCGACGCGCGGCGTAATTTTTCCGCTCGTCCCCGCGAAAGCGGGGACCCAATTCTTATTGTCTGGATTCCCGCTTTCGCGGGAATGAACGGTGGAAAGGTTCTGGCTTAAAGCCGCCGCAGCGACACTTCCTTAACCTGGTGGTTCTCCACCTTCTTCAGGATCAGGTGGGCGCGCTGGCGCGTCGGCAAAATATTCTCGTGCAGATTGACCAGATTGATGCGTTCCCAGATCGATGACGCGGTCTCGACCGCTTGCTCGTCCGACAAACTGGAATAGCGGTGGAAGTACGATTTCGGATCGCTGAAGGCGGTGCCGCGCAGCGTCAGGAACCGGTTGACGTACCAGGCCTTTAGCACGTCCTCGGTGGCGTCGAGATAGACGGAAAAATCGAAGAAGTCCGACACGAAAGGAATAGCCTTGCCGTCCTTCGGCAGGCGGCCGGTCTGCAGGACGTTGAGCCCCTCGACGATGAGGATGTCCGGCCGGTCGATCTCGATCCATTGGCTCGGCATCACGTCGTAGATCAGATGCGAATAGATCGGCGCCCGCGCCGGCCGCCGCCCCGCCTTCACGTCGGTGAGGAACCGCAGCAGCGCCGGCAGGTCGTAGCTTTCGGGAAAGCCCTTCTTCTCCATCAGGCCTTCGCGCTCGAGGACGGCGTTGGGATAAAGAAAGCCGTCGGTGGTGATGAGGTCGACCTTGGGCACGTTCGGCCAGCGCGCCAGCAAGGCTTGCAGCACGCGCGCGGTGGTCGACTTGCCGACCGCCACGGAACCTGCGACGCCGATGACGTAGGGCATCTTGACGTCCTCGGTGGCGAGGAAGCGCTGCTGGGCGTGGAACAGCCGCTGCGTCGCCGCCACATACATCGACAGCAGGCGCGACAGCGGCAGGTAAATTTCTTCGACCTCCGCCATGTCCAGCCGGTCGTGCAGCGAGCGCAGGCGCGCGACCTCGTCCGAGGTCAGCGTCATCGGTGCGTCTTCGCGCAATGACGCCCATTGTGCGCGCGTGAAGGTGTGGTAGGGCGACAGAATATCGTTGGTGCGCTGTTCCATGAAATTACTTTCGCTCGCGTATGATCTCAGTCGAAATCCGGCTCCTGCTTTTCGCGATCATGCGCCTATTTGCGCGAGGCCTTTTCCTGGTGCCCGGTCTGCGCCGTGCGCTTCTCCAGCGCGGCTTCCACCTGCTCGAGCTTCACGCCGCGCGCCTCCAGCACCACCATGAGATGATAAAGCAGGTCGGCGGCTTCCGCGATCAGCTTGCCCTTGTCGTCCTGCAAGGCCGCCAGCACGGTTTCGATGGCCTCCTCGCCCAGCTTCTTGGCACACTGGGCGACGCCCTTGTCCAACAGGCTGCGGGTATAGGATTCCGACGCGCTCGCCTTGGCGCGCGCGTGCACCCGTTTTTCCAGATCGGCCAGGGTGAATTTGCTCATCTTGGCGCGCTCAATAGCACCATTGGCGCTAGGGATCGAGCCGCATGGGCAGGCCCGCTTTGGCCATGAAAACCTTGGCCTCGCGCACCGAGTGCTGGCCGAAATGGAAGATCGAGGCCGCCAGCACCGCGGTGGCGTGGCCGTCGCGGATGCCCTCGACCATGTGCTGCAAGGTGCCGACCCCGCCGGAGGCGATCACCGGCACCGGGATGCTGTCGGCCACCGCGCGGGTGAGCGCAATGTCGAAACCCTGTTTGGTGCCGTCGCGGTCCATCGACGTCAGCAGGATCTCGCCGGCGCCTAGCGCCACCACTTCGCGGGCATAATCCACCGCGTCGAGCCCGGTCGGATTACGGCCGCCATGGGTGAAGATTTCCCAAGCGTCCTGCGCGCCGGGCTTGGAGACTTTCTTGGCGTCGATCGCCACCACGATGCACTGGTCGCCGAACTTCTCCGCCGCCTCCTTGACGAATTGGCGGCGCGCCACCGCCGCGGTGTTGATCGACACCTTGTCGGCGCCGCAGGTCAAAAGCTTGCGGATGTCCTCGATGGTGCGCACGCCGCCGCCGACGGTCAGCGGCATGAAGCAGGCTTCCGCCGTGCGGGTCACCACGTCGTAGATGGTGTCGCGGTTTTCGTGGCTGGCGGTGATGTCGAGGAAACAAAGCTCGTCGGCGCCGGCCGCGTCGTATGCAATGGCGGCTTCCACCGGATCGCCGGCGTCGCGCAGATTGACGAAATTGACGCCCTTGACCACGCGGCCGTCTTTCACGTCGAGGCAGGGAATGACGCGGACCTTGAACATAACGACCTTGTGTTCGGCGAGCCGATACCGGCGCAGCAACAGTTAAGCTAGCATCGCGGAAATATCCAGTTCGCACCGGATTTGGCCCATGCTGATGCAAGCGGTCCCGCTCATCGTCGCCTGCCTGTTCGCGGGTTTGATGGGCTTTGCCGCGCATCGGGCGAGTATTTGCACGGTGCGGGCGGTGGCCGAGATCATGAGCGCGCGCTCCGCCCACATGCTGTGGAGCATCACCAAATCGGCGCTCTGGGTCATCGCCCTGACGCTGCCCTTCTTTTGGCTGATGCCGGCGGCGGCAAGCCATATCGGCGGCTGGCAGGTGACCGCGGCTACGTTTCTCGGCGGCTTCCTGTTCGGGCTCGGCGCCGCCATCAACGGCGCCTGCGCCTATTCCACCATGGCGCGGCTGGCGGACGGCGAGGTGCGCATGGCCGTCACCATCGGCGGATTCGCCATTGGCATCGTGACGTTCCTGGCGCTGGTCGATCTCGAATGGCTGGCGCGGCCGGCCAAGGCACCGGCCTTGCTCGGCTCGGTGCTGACCTTCGCACTGCTGATCTCGGCGGTTCTGCTGGCCTGGGCGCTCTACGAAGTGCCGCGCATCTGGCGCCTGCGTCCACGGCATCTCGGCCTTAAAGATTTGATCCTGGCGCCGCAGTACCGGCTGTCGACCGCGGCCTTGCTGATCGGCATCGCCAGCGCGGTGGTCTTCCTGCTGATCGGCACGCCCGGCTACACCATCACGCTGCAGAACCTGGTGCAGGGCGCCATCGGCATGGGCGCATTGCCGACGCTGCGCGGCGTCATCGTGCTGGCGGTGCTAGCCGGCATGCTGGCCTCGACCTTGCAGCGCGGCAGCTTCCGCCTCGATTGGCGGCCGCAACGGTCCTGGCTGCGCAATATTTTCGGCGGCGCGCTGATGGGACTCGGCACCGCCATGGTGCCGGGCGGCAATGCCGTGCTCGTGCTTTACGCGACACCGAGTTTTTCGCCGCACGCGCTGCCGGGTCTTGCCGCACTCATTGTCGGCGCCGGCGCCGGCCTGCTGGCGATGAAACATATCGCCGGCATCGATACGCGCGTGGTCTGCCGCAACGATATCTATCGCGCCGAGGCGCAGCCGCGCGGCTCCATTCTCAATTCGCACGCGCCGCGCGAATGAGCGCCAACGCCTCTGCTGCATCCAGCCGCCCGTCGTAAAGCGCGCGGCCGGCAATGGCGCCCTCCAGCTTGGCGGCGCGCGGTTGCAGCATCGCCTTGATATCGTCAATCGACGCCAAGCCACCCGAGGCGATCACCGGAATGGAAATCGCCTCAGCGAGCGCAATCGTCGCATCCAGGTTCAATCCCTGCAGCATGCCGTCGCGCGTCACGTCGGTGTAGATGATGGCCGCAACGCCGACGTCCTCGAAGCGGCGCGCGACCTCCAGCGCCGACAATTCCGACGTCTCGGCCCAGCCCTCCACCGCCACCTTGCCGTCGCGGGCGTCGAGCCCGACCGCGATCTTGCCCGGATAATCGCGCGCGGCCTGCTTGACGAAGGGCGGATCGCGCACCGCCGCGGTGCCGATGATGACGCGATTGACGCCTTTCTCCAGCCACGCCTCCACCGTCGCGGTGTCGCGGATGCCGCCGCCGAGCTGCACGCACATGCTGACGGCCTTGAGGATTCGTTCGACCGCGGCACCGTTCATCGACTTACCGGCAAAAGCACCGTCAAGGTCGACCACATGAAGATGTTTAAAGCCTTGGGTCTCGAACGCATTCGCCTGTTGTGCCGGATCGCGATGAAAGACGGTGGCGCGCGCCATGTCGCCCTGCTCGAGGCGGACGGCCAATCCCTCTTTGAGGTCGATGGCGGGAAACAGGATCATGGCGCCCACCGCAAAAAATTCGCGATCAGCTTGAGACCGAGGCGCTGGCTCTTTTCCGGGTGGAACTGCGTGCCCACCATGTTGTCGCGCCCGACGATGGCCGTGAGCGGGCCGCCATAGTCGGCCTGCGCAACGAGATCAGAGCGCTGGGTGGGTTTCAACTCGTAGGAGTGCACGAAATAGCCATGCAAGCCGTCGGGCCCGAGCGCAATGTCGGCGAGCAGCGGATGCGGCTGCAGCATGTTGAGCGTGTTCCAGCCCATGTGCGGAATCTTCAAGGCCGCGTCGGACGGTGTGATCTTGTCCACCTCGCCGGCGATCCAGCCGAGGCCGGGCGTTACTTGATATTCGCGCCCGCGTTCGGCCATCAATTGCATGCCGACGCAGATGCCGAAGAACGGCCGCCCGCGCTGCAGCACATTTTCATTAAGCGCCTCGACCATGCCGGCAATGGCGTCGAGCCCGCGCCGGCAGTCGGCGAAGGCGCCGACGCCCGGCAGCACCACGCGGCCGGCAGCGGCGACTTGCTCAGGCTTGCTGGTCACAACAATCGGCTGCGCGTGCCCGCTCTCGCGCGCTGCGCGCTCGAAAGCTTTCGCCGCCGAGTGCAGATTGCCGGAACCGTAATCGACGATGGCGACGCTCATCGCTCGGGCTCCGGAAACAAGCCGATGACGTCGGAGCCCGACGGCGGCCCGCGCAGCACCGGGGCCGTATAGTGCGGCTTGCGGCGCCGGCGGCAAAGCAGACGGCGCGCGCTTGGCCCATTCGCCGAAGAAGCGTCGCTCGGCGGTTTCTTCGTCGTCGCCGACGGCAAAGCCGAGTGTGCGCCAGCCGCGCCGCGCCAGCGTCCAGCGCCACAGCGTGCCGGCTTCGAAGCCGATCAACAGCGCCACCAGCAGGTTGCCGAAAAATTTCAGCAGCGACGGCGCGCCCATCCCATAAAAACCCGCGCCGATCAGCCCAACGATCACGACATAGCCGAGCAGCACCAGCCACAACCGCTTCGCCAGCAACCACAGCGGCGCCAGCAGGAAGGCCCAGAAATAGAATCCGTCGCGCACGAACAGGAAGCGCTCGGGATCGCTTTCTGCTGTCGCGCCCGGCCGCGGCGGCGGTGCGTGCACGGTGTAAGTGGGCATTGCATTACGCCTCAAACTCTGACTCGTCATGCCCGGGCTTGTCCCGGGCATCCCGCTTAGGAAGGCACTGCGTCCCTGATCGAGATCGCATCGGAAGTCGGGCTTGCCCGACTTCCGCATTTAGGACGTGCCGCAAGTCGGGTAAACCCGACTTGCGGTGTCAAGCCCGGCGATGACCACGTATAGGCATCGCCTCAACTCCCGAGCGAGCCCTTGGTGGACGGCACTTCGTCCTTGGCGCGCGCATCGATCGCTACCGCGGCGCGCAGCGCGCGCGCCAGCGCCTTGAAGCACGACTCGGCGATGTGGTGGTCGTTGGTCCCGTACAGCGTCTCCACATGCAGCGTCATGCCCGAATTGGTAGCGAAAGCCTGGAACCATTCCTGCACCAGCTCGGTGTCGAACGAGCCCACCTTGTCGCGGACGAACTCGACCTTGAACACCAGGATCGGCCGCCCGGAAATATCGAGCGCGACCCGGGTCAATGCCTCATCCATGGGCACATGCACATCGGCGTAGCGCGTGATGCCCTTCATGTCGCCGAGCGCCTGCTTCACCGCCTGGCCGAGCGCGATGCCGACGTCCTCGGTGGTGTGATGGTGGTCGATGTGCAGGTCGCCCTTGGCCTTGACCGTGATGTCGATGCGCGAATGGCGCGCCAACAGATCGAGCATGTGGTCGAGAAAGCCGATGCCGGTTGCCGCCTGCGAACGCCCGGCGCCGTCGAGGTCGACGGCGACCTCCACGTCGGTCTCCTTGGTCTTGCGTTTTACCGTGGCCTTGCGCATGTCGAACGCCTTGGCAAACCCCTTGAGCCGCGCGCCTTTTATCAGGGGTAGCCGGGATTCGCCACAGGCGCCGTTCGGCCGGAACGGCCCCGCGTCCGCGCATGGTTCGCCGGCCCGGCCCAGGTTGACTTGACCGCGCGGCGGGCCCCATGGTGCCGACCCATTGGCCGAGCGGATGAATCATGGCGGCAAACGAACCCGTTGTGTCACATAGAAAAGTCGTCATGGGCTCGAACCGCTCGTTCGGGCTCGTGTTTGGCGGTTTTTTTGTGCTGGTGGCGCTGTTGCCGGCGATTCACGGCGCCCCGGTGCGCTTGTGGGCGCTGGCCGTTGCCGCCGGTTTTGTCGCTGCCGCGTTCTTTGCGCCGCGCCTGTCTGCATCCTTTGAACCGCGCATGGTTCGCGCTCGGGCTGTTGCTGCATCACGTGGTCAATCCGCTGATCATGGCCGTCATGTTCTACGGCGCGATCCTGCCCATGGCGCTGTTGCTGCGGGTGCTCGGCAAGGATTTGCTGCGGCTCAAGCGCGACCCGAAAGCGGTTTCGTACTGGATTGATCGCGAGCCGCCTGGCCCCGCGCCGGGCTCGATGAGCAAGCAATTCTAGGGGCCGCCCGTGTCGTTTGTCGCCGAGCTTTGGGAATTCCTGCGCGCCCGCAAGAAATTCTGGCTGATGCCGATCGTCCTCATGATGCTGATCTTCGGCGGCCTGGTGATCCTGACCAAGGGATCCGCGGTGGCGCCGTTCATCTACACGATCTTCTGATCGTCGACGTGGATGATTGTTCTCGGCATTTCCGCCTATTACCACGACAGCGCCGCCTCGATCGTGCGCGACGGCGTGGTCGTCAACGCGGCGCAGGAAGAGCGCTTTAGCCGCAAGAAGCACGATCCGGGTTTTCCGATCAACGCGATCCAATGGTGCCTGGCCGACGCCGGCGTGACGGCGCGCGAGGTTGACCGCGTCGCGTTCTACGACAAGCCTTTCCTCAAGTTCGAGCGCCTGCTGGAAACCTATCTCGCTTTCGCGCCGCGCGGCTTCAAGTCGTTCCGCACCGCTATGCCGGTGTGGCTGAGCGAGAAACTATTTCCAGAAAGACCTGCTGCTAAAGGAGCTGCGCGCGATCGACAAGGACCTCGGCACACCGGACAAGCTGCTGTTCGCCGAGCACCATTTCAGCCACGCCGCGTCCGCCTTCTACCCCTCGCCATTCGACGAGGCCGCCGTGTTGACCATGGACGGCGTCGGCGAATGGGCGACGAGTTCCGCCGGCGTCGGACGCGGCAGCGAGCTTTCGATCACCAAGGAAATCCACTTCCCGCATTCGCTCGGCCTGCTCTACTCCGCCTTCACCTATTACACCGGCTTCAAGGTCAATTCCGGCGAGTACAAGGTGATGGGGCTGGCGCCCTACGGCGAGCCGAAATTCGCCCAGACGATCTTCGACAACCTGATCGACCTTAAACCGGACGGTTCGTTCCGGCTGGATCTGGACTATTTCGACTATTGCACCGGACTGACCATGACCAATGCGCGCTTCGACGCGCTGTTCGGCGGACCGCCGCGCAAGCCGGAAGTGTGGATGACCCAGCGCGAAATGGATCTCGCCGCCTCCGTGCAGGCAGTGACGGAAGAAGTGGTACTGCGGCTGGTGCGCGCGCTCGCCGCCGAAACCGGCATGAAGAATTTGTGCCTGGCCGGCGGCGTCGCGCTCAATTGCGTCGCCAACGGCAAGGTGCTGCGCGACGGCGCCGTAAACCAGATCTGGATCCAGCCGGCGGCCGGCGACGCCGGCGGCGCGGTCGGCGCCGCGCTCGCCGCCTGCCATCAGCACGAGAAATTGCCGCGTGCGCCGACCAACGGCCCCGACGGTATGCAGGGCGCCTATCTCGGCCCCGTTTTTGAACAGAGCGAAATCGAGCGGCGGCTCACCGCCGCCGGCGCCCGGTTTGCGGTCTGCCCGGACGAAGCGTTGATCGACAACGCGGCACAGGCGCTCGCCGCCGACCAAGCGGTCGGCTGGTTCCAGGGCCGCATGGAATTCGGTCCGCGCGCGCTCGGCGCGCGCTCGATCCTCGGCAATCCGCGCTCGCCTACCATGCAAAAGACCCTCAATCTCAAGGTCAAATACCGCGAGAGCTTCCGCCCCTTCGCGCCGGCCGTGCTGCGCGAGGACGTGGCGGACTGGTTCGAGCTCGACGCGGATTCGCCCTACATGCTGCTGGTCGCGCCGGTAAAACCCGAGCACCGCCGGGCCATGAGCGCCGACGAAGAGAAACTTTTCGGCATCGACAAGCTCAACGTGCCGCGCTCCGACATTCCGGCGGTTACCCATGTCGACTATTCCGCGCGCGTGCAGACCGTCCATCCGGAGACCAATGCGCGCTTTCACGCGCTCATCGCCCGCTTCAAGGCGATGACCGGATGCCCGGTGCTGGTGAATACCAGCTTCAACATCCGCGGTGAGCCGATCGTGTGCACGCCGGAGGAGGCGTTCCGCTGTTTCATGGGAACTGACATCGAGATGCTGGCGGTCGGCAACTGTGTGCTGCGCAAGGACGAGCAGGATCCGACGCTCAAGCAGGATTATCGCGAATTCGTTCGAACTCGATTGAGACGAAAGTGGCCGCGCAATCTCAGCCTTCGATAGGCCGGCGCCTGCTGTTGTGGGCGAGCGCGATCCTCATTTTGCTTGCGGTCATGGAAGGCGCCTGCGCGATCTTCCTGCATGTCGTGATCGGATCGCGGGCGCATTTCCTGCTCTGGGACCCGGACCTCGCCGCGGCGCATCAACAGTGGCTGGCGGCCGCCGGCAACTGGGATGACGAACTGGGCTGGCCGTCGCCGCGCGAAGCGGTCGCGCCGCCGCGCGACGCAACCGGCGCCAAGCATATCGCGGACTTTCCGCAAGACGCGCGCACGTGCGCTTCGGTCTATGGCGATTCATTCGTCTGGGGCGACGATATCCCGCTCGCCCAGGGATGGGTCGAGCAACTTGCGCGCAAGCTCACCTGCCGCGTCGCCAATTACGGCGTGTCCGGCTACGGCACCGACCAGGCCTATCTGCGCTTCACGCGCATGGCCGGGGATGACGCGCCGGTCGCGCTGCTCGGCATCTTCCCCGAGAACGTGATGCGCAACGTCAACCAGTATCGCCAGCTCATCGGCTTTAATCAAACACCGCTGGTGCTCAAGGGCCGTTACCTGCTCGACAGCGCCAGCCACCTCGCATGGATCCACCGGCCGCGCATCGACGAAGCCGGTTACCTGCGCCTGCTGCGCGACCCGCAAAGCATAGTGCCGCACGATTATATGCTGCCCGATACGCGCGACGGTCCGGTGACACTGCGCTTCCCCTATCTGCTCACCGCTCTTCGCATCGCGCTCATGCCCCGCCTGTGGACCCGGATCACAGGGTCGCCGTCCTGGGGCGATTTCTACCGCGCCGATCATCCCTCCGGCGCGCTTGCCTTGACGGTGGCGATCGCCGAGGCCTTCGTGCGCGACGCCGAACACCGCGGCAAGCGCGCGCTGGTGGTCATGTTGCCGGGGGCCAGCAGCTTCCGCGCGCGCGCCAAGGACGGCAAACCGGAATACCAGCCGCTGCTCACGGCGCTCGCCGCCCGCCAAGTCGCCGTGTTCGATCCCGCCCCGGCGCTGCTGACGGCGCTCGGACAGCGCAGCTATTGCGCGCTTTATACCGACCCGCCCCACTGCGCCGGCCACTTCGGCGTGTCGGGCAGCGGGCTGGTAGCCGATGTCATGTTGGCCGAGCTCAGGCGCCGGGAGCTTGTCAAATAGGCCCATTTGCAATGGCGATGGCGGGTCCCTACATGTTTGGCCGGCAGCGAAAGACCCTTTGAGCGAATGAATTCAACTTCCGACATCTGGCACGGCACCACCATCCTCACCGTCCGCAAGGGCGGCAGCGTGGTCATCGGCGGCGACGGCCAGGTGTCGATCGGCCAGACCATCGTCAAGGCCAACGCCAAGAAGGTGCGCCGGCTCGGCAAGGGCGACGTCATCGGCGGCTTCGCCGGCGCCACCGCCGACGCCTTCACGCTGTTCGAGCGGCTGGAGAGCAAGCTCGAGCAATATCCCGGCCAGCTCACCCGCGCCGCGGTCGAGCTCGCCAAGGACTGGCGCACCGACCGTTACTTGCGCCGGCTGGAAGCCATGATGCTCGTCGCCGACAAGGACGTGTCGCTGGTGCTCACCGGCACCGGAGACGTGCTGGAGCCGGAGAACGGCGTCTCGGGCATCGGCTCCGGCGGCAACTACGCGCTCTCAGCCGCGCGCGCGCTGCTCGACGGCCCGCTCGATGCCGAGCAGATCGTACGCAAGGCACTCGACATCGCCGCCGAGATTTGCGTCTACACCAACCGCAATGTGACCATCGAGCAAATCAAAACGTAATCGAGTAAACAGTTGACCGACTTCTCCCCCCGCGAAATCGTTTCCGAACTCGACCGCTTTATCGTCGGCCAGAACGACGCCAAGCGCGCGGTCGCCATCGCGCTGCGCAACCGCTGGCGCCGCCTGCAGCTCGACGACAAGCTGCGCGAGGAAGTGCTGCCCAAGAACATCCTGATGATCGGCCCGACCGGCGTCGGCAAGACCGAGATCTCGCGCCGGCTGGCACGGCTTGCCGGCGCGCCATTTCTGAAAGTCGAAGCCACCAAGTTCACCGAGGTCGGCTATGTCGGCCGCGACGTCGAGCAGATCGTGCGCGACCTGGTCGAGATTTCCATCGCGCTGACGCGGGAAAAGAAACGCAAGGACGTGCTGGCCAAGGCGGAGCTCGCGGCGGAAGAGCGCGTGCTCGACGCCCTGGTCGGGCCGGGTTCGGGGCCATCCACGCGCGAGAGTTTCCGCAAGAAACTGCGCGCCGGCGAGCTTGCCGACAAGGAGATCGAAATCGAGGTGCAGTCCGGCGGCTCCGGCATGCCGATGTTCGAAATCCCCGGCATGCCGGGCGCACAGATGGGCGCCATCTCGATCGGTGACATCTTCGGCAAGCTCGGCGGCGGCCGCACCAAGACGCGGCGCGTCACCGTCGATGAATCGCACGACATCCTGGTCACCGAGGAATCCGACAAGCTGCTCGACTCCGATCACTTGACCCAGGAAGCGATCCGCGTGGTCGAGCAGAACGGCATCGTGTTCCTCGACGAGATCGACAAGATCTGCGCGCGCGAGGGCCGCATGACCGGCGACGTGTCGCGCGAGGGCGTGCAGCGCGACCTGCTGCCGCTGATCGAGGGCACCACGGTCGCCACCAAGCATGGGCCGGTGAAGACCGACCACATATTGTTCATCGCCTCCGGCGCCTTCCACATTTCCAAGCCGTCCGACCTGCTGCCCGAGCTGCAAGGCCGGCTGCCGATCCGCGTCGAATTGGCCGCGCTCACCCGCGACGATTTACGCCGCATCCTGACCGAGCCGGAAGCCTCGCTGATCAAGCAATACGTGGCGCTGATGGGCACCGAAGGCGTCACGCTCGATTTCACCGAGGACGCCATCGACGCGCTGGCCGACATCGCGGTGGCGGTGAATTCCGCGATCGAGAATATTGGCGCGCGGCGCCTGCAGACCGTGATGGAGCGCGTGCTCGACGACGTCTCCTTCGCCGCCCCCGACCGCGCGGGCGAGACCGTCAAGATCGACGCCGCTTTCGTTCAGAAAAACATCGGCGATCTGGCCAAGAACGCCGACCTCTCCCGCTTCATTCTCTGATCGGCCAAGCTTACTCCTTACGGAGGCGACGACGATGACGAGGCAGGAAGGCGGCTGCCTGTGCGGCGCGATACGCTACGCGGTCAGCACTCCACCACTGCGCGTGACGTTCTGCCATTGCCGTTTCTGCCAGAAAGCAACCGGCTCGGCTTACCTGGTAGAGCCGGTTTTCGAAATGGCGGCCCTAGAAGTGATTGCAGGCCGGCCGAAAATCTACTCGCAACGCTCGGAAGGAAGCGGCAAGAATGTCCACGTCCATTTCTGCGACGCGTGCGGCACCAAGTTGTTTCTGACGTTTGAGCGGTTCGCCGGCTTCGCCGGACTTTACGGCGGCACTTTCGACGATCCGAACTGGTTCGATTATTCTGCAAGCAATGCGAAACACATTTTCTTAAGCGTGGCACGACGCGGCACAATCGTTCCCGCCGGCATCCCCTGTTTCGAAGAGCATGCAACGACCAACGACGGGAAACCGATCGAGCCCAAGATCTATAGCGAACCGCATATCCTCTGATTGCGGTTGGCTGATTGCTTTATTCTTTGATCGACCGCGTCGGGTCGGTCAGCGCCAGCGGATCGGAGCCGGGAAACAACTCCTCCAATCCTTCCTCCAGCGCGCGCTCGGCGCGCGCCGCAAGCCTGTTTTTTTCGATTGCCTTCTTTGCCGTCGGCCGTGCGTGTTTGCGCGCCGGTTTGCGACTCTTCCCCTTTGTTTTCTTTGTTTTCTTTGTTTTCTTCGCTTTCTTCTTCTTGGCCATGCCGGACCTCCATGCCACGCGTGCGACCTAGCGGCTCTTGCTCTTGCGTATCCTCACATAAAGCGCGCCATCGCCGCCATGGGCAATATGCGCGTCCTCGAAGCCGATCACATAGACGCGGAACTCGGGCATCCCGAGCCAATGCGGCACCTGTCGCTTGAGCACGCCGCGCGCGCCATCGCCGCGTGCACCCTTGCCGGTGATCACCAGCACCAGCCGCGCCTCGCGCGCGCTGGCCGAGCGTAGAAAATGCAGCAGTGAAGCGTGCGCCTCGCTTTGCGTGAGGCCGTGCAGATCGAGCTTGCCGTCGATCAATTCCTTACCGCGCGCGACGCGCTGGCGCAGGCGGCGGCCAAGCGGCGCCAGCGACGGCGGCGGCGGGTTCGCGGCGGCGGGCGGCGGCGCGCCGGGGCGCGTTGCCAGCGGTTTGGCGGGTTGCGCCAGCGCGGCCATCTCCACCGCCGCGGACTCGATTTCCGCGTCCGGCGCCGGCCCGGTGCGCAACGGCTCTATCGCGCGCGTGAACATGGTCCACAACACGCGCTCGTCCTGGGTGAGAAGGCGGCGCCGGCTGCCGTCGCGAGGGCTCATGGCGGATGGGTTCAGGGACGCGGCTTCGGCATCGGTGGCGGCTGCTCGGCCGCGGTGATGGCCGGCGTTGCTTTCTTTTCTTTCGCCATCGCCTCGCGGACGGTGATCGTCTTCGGCCGTGGATTGGGCAGCGGGATCGCACCGGGGCTTTCGTCGTGCACCGCGATGTCTTTTGGCACCAGCATGACGAATTTGCCGAATTGCTTGATGCGGCCGGCGATGTGGGGGGCATCCCCGCCGTGGCCGAAATAAATATCGGCGCGCGCGGGCCCGCGGATGGCGGAGCCGGTATCCTGCGCGACCATCAGGTGTTGGAAGTTGTCCTGCGGCGCCTCGCTCTTGATCGGGAATTTGGCGTCGATCCAGATCGGCGTACCGTAGATGTGGTTCTTGGGATCGACCGCCAGCGAGCGCCACGGCGTCAGTTGAATGCCCTGCGCGCCGATGCATTCGTCGTGCGGCTCGAGCTGCGTCTTGGAGAAGAACACGAAGGACCGGTTCTTCATGCGCAGCGCCTTGCCCTCTTCCGGATTGGTCTCCATGTACTCGCGGATCTTGTCCATCGACATTTCTTCGGGCGTGTAGATGCCTTGGTCGAGCAGGATGCGGCCGACCGGCGTGTAGCGCTTGCCGTTGCTGGCGATGTAATTGAGCCGCAGCATTTCGCCGTCATCAAGCTTGATGCGCGTGGAGCCCTGGATCTGCGCGAAGAAGGCATCGACCGGATTTTTAATCCAGCAGATCTCCAGTCCCTTGCCCTCAAGCGCTCCCTTCACGATGTCAGCGCGGTCGTATCGCGAGAACACCTTGCTCTTCTTGCCGGCGAGCTTTTTCGGCACACCGTAGAGCGGGACGTTGAACTCCTCGGTCTTGACGCGCGAACCGGCGACTTCGGCCTCGTAATAGCCGGTATAGAAGCCGTCGGCGCCGGTGTAATAGCCGTAGGTGTGGACGGGCGGCAAAATCCGCACCGGCTTGAAATTGGCTTCGAAGAACTTGCGCGCCTGCGCGGCGCCCACTTTGCCGCCAGCGGCGAGCGCGGCCGCCTTCTCGCAGGCGTTATAAAGCCCGCCATAGATCGGGCGGGCTCGGCGCATGGCCTTGGTACCATTCAGGATCGCGCCGCAGCTCTTCATGAAGGCCTCGAAGGCCGCCGCCTGGTTGTCTTTCTTCCAACCGTCGAGCGCGGTGAAACTCAGCGGCTCGAGCTTGGCGTTGCGAAGATGAAACGTGTAGGCCGACGCGGGCGCGCTCGCGATCAGGCAAAGCCCGAAGGCAGCACCGGCGACGGAGCGGGACGGCAATCGCGCCATGCGTTTATTGTCCGGCTTCGGTGGCGACCAGTTTCCAATTCGGATCGCGCGAAGAGGCGTCGCGCGCGAACGTCCACACGTCGGTGACGTCGGTCACCTTCTCGGCATTTCCGTCGACTACATTGCCGTTCTTGTCGCGCGTCGCCGACACGAGCTTCGATAGGAATTTCACCGTGAGCTGGGCAGTGCGCGCGCGCAACTCGGCACCGGTGATCTCGGCTTCATCGATCGACACGAATCGGTTCTCCACGGTCTCGCCGCGCTTCTCGCGCTCGCTGATAGCCAATTCGAAGCCTTCATACACTTCCCGCCCAAGCAGGTTTTTCAGCGTGCGGCGGTCGCCTTCGGCAAAGGCGGACACGATCATCTCGTAGGCCGTGCGGGCGCCGGTCAGGAAATGCTTGGGATCGAAGCCGGCATCCAGGCCGGCGACGGCGTCGAGCCCGGCGGCGAGCGTCGAGCCCGGCTCGGCGACGCCCTTCCAGCGCTCGCCCGGCGCCACCGCCTCTGCCGGCTTTTGCGCGGCGGCTTCGGTGGCTCGGTTGGGCAGCGCGACGACATTCTCCGGCGCCGGCCGCGCCGGCTCGCGGGCTGAATAAGGGTCGTATGGCGGCCGCTCACGGCCGGTGCGCTGGCCGAGCACGCTGCGCAGCCGCAAGAAGATGAACACCGCGAGCGCCAGAAAGATGATGGTGTAGATGTCGAACACGTCTCGCATGCTTTCGGTAACCGCTAGTGACAGCCCGGCTTCACGGCCACGCCGCCGGACCGGCGGCATGGCGGCCTGCCCTCCTGATACTATGTAAGGTGGCGGGCGCGCCGATCCATAGGCTTGGCGCCGGCATTTCGGCGCGTTTTCTGGCTCACCGGCCGACCTTAAACGATCGGGACGCCTACGCCAACCTTACCCGGCGCATGATCTCGAAAGGTGGCTACCGCTTTTCGAACAAGATCATGCGCCGCTATTAGGGATAGAAACACCGATGAATGTGGCAAAATGGCTGTTGCTGGCAATTCTGGCGCTGCCGGTCATGGAATTGGCCGCGTTCGTCGCGGTGGCAGCGGAGATCGGCCTGCTGGGGGCGCTGGCGCTGGTGGCGGCAACCTCTTTGGCCGGCATGGTGATCCTGCGGCATGCCGGCGGTAACCATATCGCCCGGATGCGGGTCGCGCTGGACGCGGGCAGTTTCACCGCGCTGGAAGCCGATGGGACCGGCAGCCTCACCCTGCTGGCGGGAATTCTCCTGCTTATTCCTGGGTTTATAACAGACGCGCTGGGCGTGCTGTTGCTGGTGGCGCCGCTGCGCCGGGCCTTAAGCGCGGCGGCTCGACACGGCGCCCCGGCGCAACGCGGCGACGGCGTGGTCGATCTCCCGCCCGAGCAGTGGCACCGGGTGCCCGACCCCGAGCTGACCGACCGCCGCGAGAACGGCGGCGGACGGTAAGCCGGCCACGGCGAACGGCTGTCCTTGTTCCCCCGAAAACCCTGTGTTAGCCAACCGCCGCGCGCCAGCGCGTGATCCCGAAAAGCTTGTCCCCGGCGTGGACGGGAATGGGAACCGGTTTTCGGAAAGGACCGTGCGCCGCCAGGAAGCGGCCGGGGCGAGGGAGATTTCATGAACACGTCCAATGGCGGTGAAGGCGAGTCGGCGGCCCAGGCGGCCGCGGCGGGACAGAATGCGCAGCCACAACTCAACGTGGTCACGCAATACATCAAGGACCTGTCATTCGAGAATCCGAACGCGCCGCGTTCGCTGATGGCCGGACAGCAGCAGCCGCCGCAAATTTCCATCCAGATCAATGTCGGCGCCCAGCCGCTCGAGGGCAGCGATATCGAAGTCACGCTCAAGCTCGAGGGCAAGGCGGAAATCGGCGATCAACTGATGTTCGGTTTCGAATTGTCTTTCGCCGGCGTGTTCCGCATTCGCAACGTGCCGCAAGAAAGCATGAACGCGGTGGTGCTGATCGAGTGCCCGCGGCTGTTGTTCCCGTTCGCACGCGAGATCATTGCGAGCACGGTCCGCAACGGCGGCTTCCCGCCGCTGCTGCTCGATCCGGTGGATTTCGTCGGTCTCTACCGCCAGCGCATGGCGCAGCAGGCCGCCAACCAGCCGGCGCCGCAGAGCTAAAGCGTCAGGCTTTATCGGAGCGGTATTCCCGCCACAGCGCGTTCTCGCCCAGGCTCGCCACGAATTCAGCGTGCGCTTCGCGCTCGGCATCGCTCACGCGCGCGCCGAGCGCCACTGGCCGCGTTTGCAATGTGACCTTGCCGCCACCGCTGCCGCGCCGCTCAGCCAGCGCGGCAAGGCCGAGCTGAGCCTGGCGCGCGCCGATCAATTCGACATAGACCTCGGCCAGGATCTCCGCGTCGAGCAGCGCGCCGTGCTTGGTCCGGCGCGAATTGTCAATGCCGTAGCGCGCGCACAAATCGTCGAGCCGGTTGGGACCTGCCGGGTGCTTGCGCCGCGCCAATATCAGCGTGTCGATCAGCCGCTCGCGCGCGATCAGCACGCGCTCCACGCGCTTGAGCTCGGCGTTGAGAAAACCGTGATCGAAGCCGGCATTGTGAATCACCAGCGGCGCCTCTTCGCCGACAAAGGCGAGGAAGTCATCGGCGATATCGCCAAAGAGCGGCTTGTCCTTGAGGAAATCGGTGGTCAGCCCGTGGATGGCGGCGGCTTCCGCCGGCACCTCGCGCTCGGGGTTGAGATAGACGTGAAAGGTGGCGCCGGTCGGGATGCGGTTGAGCAATTCGATGCAGCCGACCTCGACCAGGCGATGGCCCTGCCCGGGATCGAGGCCGGTGGTTTCGGTGTCGAGGACGATCTCGCGCATCGTGGTTTTCCGGGCGCGGGAATCAGCGCCGCCGTGTTTCCATTGTAGCGACCTTGCGCAGGATTTCACGCACCTGGCCACGGGCGTGATCGAAGCCTTGCCCGGTATCCACCACGAAATCGGCGCGCGCACGTTTGTCGGCGTCCGGTATCTGCTTGGCGAGAATCGCCTGAAACTTCTGTTCGGTCATGCCCGGCCGCTCGAACGCGCGCGCGCGCTGCATCTCGGCGGGCGCCGATACCACTGCCACCGCGTCGCAGCGGTCTTGCGCCCCGGTCTCGAACAGCAGCGGAATGTCGAGCACCGCCACTTTGGCGCCGTTGCGCGCCGCCTCGGCCAGAAAACGCTCCTCGGCTTTCCGGACCAGCGGATGCACGATCCGCTCGAGCTTGCGCATGGCGGCATCGTCGCCAAGCACAACCTTGCCCAGTTCAACGCGATCGACCTTGCCGTCCTGGGTCGTGCCGGGAAACACCGTCTCGATTAAAGGCGCCGCTTCGCCCGCATAAAGACGGTGCACGGCGGCGTCGGCATCGTGCACGGGCACGCCCTCATCGGCGAACATCGCCGCCGTGGTCGACTTTCCCATGCCGAGCGAGCCGGTGAGACCGAGGATGAACATTGGCACTTTCTACTGGCGCATGATCTTGTCCGAAACCCGGTCCCCATCCCCGTCCGCACCGGGGACAGGCTTTTCGGGATCAAGCGCTATCCAGCAACAAGTTCATTCTGCCGCAGAAATTCAAGCAGCGGCAGCAGCGGCAGGCCGAGAATGGTGAAATGGTCGCCTTTCACGCGCTCAAACAAATGAATGCCGATGCCTTCGAGCTGATAGGCCCCGACGCTCGCCATGGCGTAGTCGCCCATCATGTCGAGATAGTCGTCGAGAAAGCCGTCGGAGAAATCCCGCATGGTGAGCTGCGCGGCATCGACGCAGTCGAACAGTACGGTGCCATCGCGGACCAGCGCCAGCGCCGAATGCAGTTCGTGGCTGCGCCCGCGCAACGCGCGCAGTTGCCCGGCCGCGGCCTGACGGTCGGCCGGCTTGCTGAAGCGCACGTTCCCCCTTGCAAGGGTTTGATCGGCGCCCAACACCAGCCGGCCGGGCAGCGTCGCGGCGATGGCTTGCGCTTTGGTGCGCGCCAGCAGCCGCGCGGCCGCGGCCGCGTCTAGCTTGCCTGCCTGTGCTTCCACGGCGCGCTCGTCGATCTGCGCCGGCCTGATTTCAAAGCGCAGGCCGGCGGCCGCCAGGATCTTGCCGCGCACGTCGCTGCGCGAGGCGAGCACCAGCGGCTGGGGAGCGAGCCAAAGCGGCATTTTTGTCAACTGGCCGGTGCGCGGCGGCGCTCGGTCAACAGCCGCATCACCGCAGCGGCGGTTTCCTCGATCGAGCGGCGCGTCACGTCGATGCTCGCCCAGTTGTTCTTGGCGCAGAGGCGGCGCGAATAGGCCACCTCCTCCGCCACCGCGGTCTTGTCGATATAGCGGTCGTCGTCGCGATGGGCGCGCAAGCCGAGCAGCCGGTTTTCGCGGATCTGCACGATGCGCTCGGGGCTGGCGTATAAACCCACCACCAACGGCCGCGTTAGCTTCTCCACTTGCGGCGCCAGTGGCACTCCCGGCACCAGCGCCACGTTGCCGGTCTTGACGCCGCGGTTGGCGAGATAGATCGACGTCGGCGTCTTCGAGGTGCGCGAGACGCCGACCAGAACAACGTCGGCATCCTCCAGGCCTTCCACGTGCTGGCCGTCGTCATGAAGCATGCTGAAGTTGAGCGCGTCGATGCGCTGGAAATATTCGGCGTTGAGAACGTGCTGGGCGCCGGCGCGATGGACGGTCTCGGTGCCGAGATAGGATTCAAACAGCCTTAGGATCGGCCCCAGCACCGACATGCAGGGCAGCCCGAGCTCGCGGCAGTTTTTCTCCAGCGCCTGGATCAGATCTTCTTCCAGCAGCGTATAAAGCACCAGCCCCGGCGACTCGGCGATCTCGGCCAGCGCATGCTCGAGCTGCTTCTTGGTGCGCACCATGGGATAGAGGTGCTCGACCGGCGCCACATTGGCGTATTGAGCGGCTGCCGCGCGCGCCACCGTGATCAGGGTCTCGCCGGTTGCGTCGGAAACTAGATGGAGATGAAAATAGCCGGTGTTGGGCATCGGTATAAAGTCAGGACGTCCTGTGGACAGGACCGGAGAAGGCCACGGCTTTCGGTCGTACGCAAGCCGCTCCGATTAACTGTCCAACTACGGTCCACATTGCTGGCCATGGGACGCCGCGATGGACGAGCTTGTACCTTTAGGCCCGGATGTGGACGGGGCTTGGGGGAAAGGACGGGATAGCCTACGAAAAAGCCTGTAAAACCGCCGGTATCGTTGTGGACGGGATCTTACGGGATAACATGGGAATCTCGGTCAACGCCGGCCAACCGGTGGACAGGATGTTGATCGGAAGGCATGAGTCCAATTCACCGTCTAATAACCACTACAAAGAGTCTTATAAGATTCTATGGAAGAAGCTGCTCGCAAAGAGGTCGTGGGGATAAAACCGTTGCTTCGCGTGCTGGAAGGCAAGCGCGAAGCGCGGCCGCCGGTATGGATGATGCGTCAAGCCGGGCGCTATCTGCCGGAATATCGTGCGGTGCGGGAGACGGCCGGCGGTTTCCTCGACCTTTGTTTTAATCCGGAACTTGCAGCGGAAGTGACCTTGCAGCCGGTACGGCGCTTCGGTTTCGACGCCGCTATCTTGTTTTCCGATATTCTGGTGGTGCCGTTGGCGTTGGGACGCAAGGTCTGGTTCGTCGAGGGCGAAGGGCCGCGGCTGGAGCCGGTGCAAGATGCGAAGGATCTGCTATCGTTACAGCGGGACGCCAATACGCATATCTTGCTGCCGATCTACGAGACGGTCGGCAGTGTAAAAGCAAAGTTGGGTGCGCAAACGGCGCTGATCGGATTTTGTGGCGCGCCGTGGACGGTCGCGACCTACATGATCGCCGGGCGAGGAACGCCCGATCAGGCGCCGGCAAAAGAAATGGCCGCGCGCGAGCCGCAGGCCTTCCAGCACTTGATCGATTGCCTGGTGGACGCTTCGGTCGATTATCTTGCAAGGCAATTGGAAGCGGGCGCCGACGTGGTGCAACTCTTCGATAGCTGGGCGGGGGCGCTGCCGGCCGAAGACTTCGAGCGCTGGTGTGTGCAGCCTACCAAGCAACTCGTCGCCAAGCTGCGTGCGAAAAGACCGGACGCCAAGGTGATCGGCTTTCCGCGCGGCGCGAACAAAAATATTCCGCGCTATGTCGAGGAAACCAAGATCAACGCCGTCGGCCTTGGCAACGAGATCGACCGCGCCTTCGCGCGCGATGAAATTCAACGACGCGTGCCGGTGCAGGGCAATGTCGATCCGCAGGCGCTGCTTGCCGGCGGCGCCGCGCTCGACCGCGAAGTGGACGCGGTGTTGGAAGCGTTCGGCGCAGGGTCGCTGATCTTCAATCTCGGCCACGGCATCCTGCCGCAGACGCCGATCGCGCATGTGGAGCGGATGCTGAAGCGGGTGAGAGGGTAAGCATATTGCTGTCGTTCACATTCTTGGCCATGGTTCGAGACGCGCTGCTTCGCTGCGCTCCTCACCATGAAGGCGGAATATGCCGCTGAATGCAGGCCACCTGTGCTGACCTCATCCTGACGAGCGGTCCGAAGGACCGCGTCTCGAAGGATGGCCCCCGGTAGGACCGCCTATGTACCTCTGGATCAAAGCCTTCCACATCATCGCGGTCATCTCCTGGATGGCCGGCATGCTCTATCTGCCGCGGCTGTTCGTCTATCACGCCGCCGCCAAAGCGGGTTCCGAGCAATCCGAGACCTTCAAGGTGATGGAGCGCCGGCTGCTCAAGTTCATCATGACCCCGGCCATGTTCGTGACCTGGGTCCTTGGCATCGCGCTGGCGTTTCAGGGGCAGTTCCTGGGCGCCAGCTGGTTCCATATCAAGCTCGTGCTGGTGCTGGTGATGACCGTAACCCACGGACTTTTCAGTCACTGGGTTAATGAATTCGACCACGACCGCAATACGCGCTCGCAGAAATTCTATCGTATTGTCAATGAGATACCAACGATTATCCTGATCGTCATCGTGATCCTGGCGACCGTGAAGCCGTTCGGGTAACGCGCCGGCCTTGCACAGACGCCAAGGCAGCCTCTTGCGCGAAAGCCCGGCGCAACTTATCTTGCCGTCATCCCACCGAACGCAGGCGGATGCAGTCGCGTTCCGGCACCCAAAGTAAGTTCAGGGCCGGTCGCAGCATCGGGTTCCGGGATACCTTCCCAAAACGCCTCTCCAGACCTGCGATCCCTACCTCTCCTTAGCACCCGCGTCGGTTTTCGTTTTTCCGAACACGCCGCCGGTCTATTTTCAAACAGGACTACACCCGCATGCGGGAAATGAAGCTCCAGGATCTCAAGGCGAAAACGCCTGCCGATCTCCTCTCCTTCGCCGAAGAACACTCAGTCGAGAACGCCAGCACCCTGCGCAAGCAGGAACTGATGTTCGCCATCCTCAAGCAGCTCGCCACGCAAGAGGTCGACATCATCGGCGAAGGCGTCGTCGAAGTGCTGCCCGACGGTTTCGGATTCCTGCGCTCGCCGGAATCGAACTACCTGTCGGGTCCCGACGACATCTACGTCTCGCCCTCGCAGATTCGCCGTTTCGGCCTGCGCACCGGCGACACCGTCGAAGGCCATATCCGCTCGCCGAAGGAAGGCGAGCGCTACTTCGCGCTGCTCAAGGTCAACACCATCAATTTCGAAGACCCCGAGAAAGCGCGCCATAAAATCAACTTCGACAACCTGACGCCGCTCTATCCCGACGAGCGGCTGCGGATGGAATTCGAGGATCCGACCAAGAAGGATCTCTCCGCCCGCGTCATCGACATCGTCGCGCCTATCGGCAAGGGCCAGCGCGCGCTGATCGTGTCGCCGCCGCGCACCGGCAAGACCGTGCTGTTGCAGAACATCGCGCACTCGATCACGCATAACCATCCGGAGACCTACCTGATCGTGCTGCTGATCGACGAGCGGCCGGAGGAAGTCACCGACATGCAGCGCTCGGTCAAGGGCGAAGTAGTGTCCTCGACCTTCGACGAGCCGGCCTCGCGCCACGTGCAGGTCGCAGAAATGGTGATCGAAAAGGCCAAGCGCCTGGTCGAACACCAGCGCGATGTGGTGATCCTGCTCGATTCCATCACCCGCCTCGGCCGCGCCTACAACACCGTGGTGCCCTCCTCGGGCAAGGTGCTGACCGGCGGCGTCGACGCCAACGCCCTGCAGCGGCCCAAGCGCTTCTTCGGCGCCGCGCGTAACATCGAGGAAGGCGGCTCGCTCACCATCATCGCCACCGCGCTGATCGACACCGGCAGCCGCATGGACGAAGTGATCTTCGAAGAGTTCAAGGGCACCGGCAATTCCGAACTCATCCTCGACCGCAAGGTGGCCGACAAGCGCACCTTCCCGGCCATGGACATCACGCGCTCGGGCACCCGCAAGGAAGAGCTGCTCACCGACCCGGCCGTGCTCAAGAAGATGTACGTCCTGCGCCGCATCCTCAATCCGATGGGCACCATGGACGCCATCGACTTCCTGCTCGACAAGTTGCGCAACACCAAGAGCAACGCCGAGTTCTTCGAGTCGATGAATACCTGAGCGTTTCAGTTTCGACGAAAAGCGAGATCGCCCGCTTCAAGCGGGCGATCTTTTTTGTGCCGAACGGTTGCGTTCCGGTTAGCGGCGTAAATTCCAGTCGCCGCTGAACATGCGTGCGCTGAGCTCGCGTTCGAAGCTGTCGGTGAAGCTGCGGCTGTGCGAGGCAACGTAACGGTCGATCTCGCGCTGCATCCGCCGCTGGCGCCCTTCGATAATGGCATCAAATGCCCGACGCAGCAGACCCGGGCGCGCCGGCGCCTTGACGGCATCGACGGCGGCGGCTGGCCGATAATGCGCGACATGGTCTTGGAATTCGGACGGGCGGGCAAGGTAAGCCATGGTCGATCTCCGGGTCGGAAGCTTGCCGACTGTTGAGAAAGCGTCATTTATAGGCGGCAGAATTCGTCCTTTCCGGCCCGTTGACAAAGGATAAGCTCTCAGCCGATAGTTGAGATAATCTCATGCATACCGTGATGCCCCCGCTCTCCGCCTTGCGCGCCTTCGAGGCGGCGGCGCGCCATCTCAGCCTGACGCGGGCGGCGGCCGAATTGCACGTCACGGCCGGCGCGCTCAGCCATCAGATTCGCGGGCTTGAGGATTTGCTCGGCGTGAAGTTGTTCGAACGGCGGGTGCGGTCGATCGCCCTGACGGCGGCGGGCAAGCAGCTTTATCCCGGCTTGCAGACCGGCTTCGGTCATATCCGCGAAGCGGTCGCCAGCCTGGATACGGCGCACAACGCGCGCGTTCTGGTCGTCAGCACGTCGCCGGGACTGACGTCGAAATGGTTGGCGCCGCGGCTCTACCGGTTCGGCAACGCCCACGCCGACATTGACGTGCGCATTTCGTCCTCGCTGATCAATGCCAATTTCGCGACCGACGGCATCGACATCGCCGTGCGCAATATGGCGGCCGAGCCAGCCCCAGACCCCGCGCTGGAAACGGAAAAACTCGCCGATATCTTTTTCATTGCGGTATGCAGCCCGCGCCTGCTCGAAAAATATGGCCCGGTGAAAAATGCGCGAGAGCTTGCACGATTGCCGCTCATCCACGACGAAACCCTGGCTGGCCGCGTCCAGATTCCAAACTGGAGCAACTGGTTCAAAGCTGCCGGCGTCGAGGATGTCGACTTGCGGCGCGGGCTTCGCTTCAACAGTGCCGACCATGCCCTCGATGCGGCCGGCGAAGGCGCCGGTGTTTTGCTTGCCCATGACATTCTCGCTTATGACGATCTGCGCACCGGGCGCTTGGTGATACCGGTGAAACTTATTTTGGATCCCGCCCGGGCTTTTCATTTGGTTTGGGCGAAAGGGCGCAAGCCCAGTCCGGCGGCCGAGGCCTTTCGAAGCTGGATCAAACAAGAAGTCGATGCGCTGGACTGGCGGCGGATCAAGGGACGTGCCAGCGCCGTCCGTCGCTAACGCGGCATTTTGGTTGCGCCCAAAACTTGTGCGCGGTTGCCGTTATTTGATGCGGGTTTTTTGCGGGTGCGAAAGGAATTCGAAACTAGATTCGCGCGAATTTGATCGCTAAGTTTTTTTCTCCATAGGCCCGCAATGCCGCTGCACAGCCGCCATCGATTCCCGCGTCCGGCGCTGTGGATTACGCTACCGGTTTTCTTCGTCAGCGCTGTCGCGGTCGCCGCCTTTAGCCTGTGGCCTTCGCTGCCGGTGGCGCTCGCGCTCGCCGCGCTCGGAGCGCTTGTTGTCGGTTGCTTCGCGGAAGCCCGCCTCGCCGAAATCATCGCCTCGATCAGCAAGATCGCCGGCGGCGACCGCTACACCAGCCTGCCCGCATTGATCGGCGACGGCGCCATCCAGGAATTCGGCACGACGGCGGAAGCGATCCGCGGCGCGCTGCTCGAGGCCGATACGCTCGCCGTCGACCGGCAGCGGCGCGAGACCGAAGCGCGGCTGCATCACGCCGGGCGGCAGTTCTTCACCGGCAGTTTCCGGCGCGCGATCGACGACGTGGTCAACGCCTTCACCAGTGCCGGCGAGCGCATCAGCGGCACCGCGGAAGAGCTGACGCAATCCAACCGGCTGATGGCGCAGCAGGTGACCGCCTCCTCCGACGCCGCCGCCCAGGCCGCCGAGGACGTGGCCGGCGTCGCCAACGCTGCCCGCGACGTACAGGCGCTGGTGATTGATTCCGGCCGCCAGGTCGAAGCCACGCGCGCCGCCACCCAGCGCACGGTCAGCGAGCTCGCGCGCGCCGACGAGACCATGCGCAACCTCGACGGGGCAGCTAACCGCATCGAGCAGGTCATCAAGCTGATCCGGAACATTGCCGGGCAGACCTCGCTGCTCGCGCTCAACGCAACGATTGAGGCTGCCCGCGCCGGCGAAGCCGGCCGCGGTTTCGCGGTGGTGGCGACCGAGGTGAAGGAGCTGGCGCGGCTGACCGATCAGGCCACCAAGGAAGTCGGCGCCCAGATTCGCGACATCCAGGCGGCTGTGAAGGAAACCGCCGAGGCGATCGTGGCCGTCGACCGCAGCGTCGCCGACATGGGCCACGTCAACGCGACCATCACGCAGCTCATGGAGCAGCAGATCGTCCAGCTCGACGTGATCGGCAACGAGGCCATGAAGGTGGCCGAAACCGTCGGCCAGGCGCTGCCGGGCGTGCGCGCGGTGGTGACCGACGTCGCCATGGCGGGCGACGCCGTGCTGTCGACCACGGACGACCTGATCGCGCGCGCAAAGACATTGACGGCATCGGTCACCCGCTATTTCTCCGATCTCGACCACGGTTCGATCAAGGTCGGCATTCTGCATTCGCTGTCGGGCACGCTCACCACCAGCGAGCGGCCTCTGCAACAATTGCTCGTCATGATGATCGAGAAGCTCAACCGCGCGGGCGGCTTGCTCGGCCGCCCGGTGGAAGCCGCGATCATGGACCCGCGCTCCGACACGCAAGCCTATGCCGCGCAGGCCGAGGCGCTGCTGAGCGAGCACAAGGTCGCCGCCATCTTCGGCTGCTGGACCTCGGCGTCGCGCAAAAGCGTGTTGCCGGTGCTCGATAAATACGACGGCCTGCTGTTCTACCCGAGCCAGTACGAGGGCGAAGAGCAGTCCCCGCATGTGATCTACACCGGCGCAACGCCAGCCCAGCAGGCGCTGCCGGCGGTGGATCATCTGCTGGAGCTCGGCCGCCGCCGCTTCTTCCTGCTCGGCACCGATTTCATCTATCCGCGCACCACCAACGCCATCATCCGCAACTACCTCGCCTCGCGCGGCATCGGCTCCGATGCGGTCGACGAGCTCTATACGCCGTTCGGCGAGAGGGCGTGGAACGAAACCGTCCTCAACATCCGCAAATTTGCCGGCCGCGACGGCGTCATCGTCGCGACGCTGTCCGGCGATGCCAACGTGCATTTCTTCCGCGAGCGCGCGCGCCAGGGGCTCGACGCCGATATCCTGCCGGTGATGAGCCTGTCGCTCGGCGAAGCGGAGATACCGGCGCTGCATGAGCGCAAGCTGATCGGCCATATGGTGACGTGGAATTACCTGCAAACCCTCGATACGCCGGAAAACCATGCGCTGATCGCGGAATGGCGCGAATTCACCGGCGATCCCGCCGCCATGACCAACGATCCCATGGAGGCGAGCTGGATCGGCTTCCAGCTCTGGGTGCAGGCCGTCACCGCGGCGGGTACGACCGAGCCGTCGGCGGTGCGTGCCGCGCTGGCTGGCCGCCGCATCCGCGCGCCCTCGGGCTTCGACGTGCTGCTCGACCCGGAAAACCAGCATCTCCACAAGCCAGCGGTGATCGGCCGCTTCGACGCGCACAACGTCATCCAGCCGGTTTGGATCAGCGATGGGCTGATCGCACCCGAGCCGTGGAGCCCCTGGTTACTGAAACCTGCGCCGACGCTGCGCCGCGCCGGCTAGCGCATGATCCCGAAAAGCGGGAACCGGTTTCGGAAAAGATCATGCGCCAGATAACGCGCTAGCCGAACGCCGGATCGGGCACGCAAGTCACACCCTTGTCGCCGCTCTTCTTGTCGGATAGCGCCTGCTTGCATTGCTGCAGGTTGGAGAAGCCGCATTTCACCTGCGACCCGGCCTTCTGATGAAAGCCGCACCAGTCCTGTGCGCTCGCCGTCGGCGCCGACAGCGCCAGCGCCCCCGCGATCGCCAAGCCGCCCAATAGTCCCGTCCAAACCCGCATGACCCTACTCCGCTCCACACCCCGGCAGCCGCGATTTTTCTTCTTTGCGGGCGCGAGATCAAGACCCTCGCATGGCGGTGACGGTCTCGGCGATTTGCCCGCTCTCGCTGACCGGCAGCGAGCAACGCTCCCCGACACAAATGAAAGCCGCGCTGGCCGGCGCCGCCTTTATTTTTTCCTGCGCCGGGTGCGCGGCCGGCAGGTCGGCGGCGGAGCCGGCGCGTAACACGATGCGGTCGAGGAACGGCAATTTCAGCGCGGCCTGCGTCAATGCTTCGGCGTCCGCTCCGGTGACGACGATTTCGGCCGCGCGCAGGCGCAGGTCGAGCGCATTGAGCAGCGCCACATGGCCGAACAGGTTGCGTGCCTGCGCCGACACGATGCCTTCGATCAGCCGGTCGGCCTTGGCGCGCCAGTGATGCTCGCCGGTGAGCGCCGCCAGCCGCACTAGGTTGCTCGCCGCCACCGCGTTCGGGTTGGGCGTGGCGTCGTCGGCGGTCGAATGCGGGCGCAGCAAAAGGTCGGCGGCATCGTCGGCGGTGAGGTAATAGCCGCCGGTTTCGCGGTCGCCATAGTGCGAGTCGAGGGCGTGTTGCCAGCGCAAGGCCCGGTCGAGCAGGTCGCGTTCGCCGCTCGCTTCGTAAAGCGCCAGGGCCGCCCGGATCATGGCGGCATAGTCCGATGCCAGGCCCGGAAACAGCGTCGTCCCCGCCCGCCAGGAATGGCCAAGCCGCTGATCTTGCTGTCCATTTTGCGTCATGGTGGCGGCGATGAAATCGAAGGCCCGCCGCGCCATGGCGACCCACGCCGGCTCGTCGAGGATAATGCTGGCATTGACCAGGGCGGCGATCATCAGGCCGTTCCAGTCCGCCAGCACCTTGTCGTCGAGCCCGGGCCGGATACGTTTATCTCGTATTTCCAATAGCTTACCGCGCAGCATGGAATTTCGCGCCGCAGCATCGATTTCGCCGCTTGCAGCATGGGTGGGTGCAGCATGGGATTCCATGCTGCGCGGTAAGTGTTTGAGGCGGTTGAGGATATTATGACCCTCAAAATTACCGCCGGCCGTCACGTCGTATTCTGCAGCAAAATCGGCGGCGTCAGGCCCGAGCGCCGCCTCGATCTCGGCCAGCGACCAGACATAAAACTTGCCCTCTTCGCCCTCGGAATCGGCGTCGAGCGAGGCCGCGAAGGCGCCCTCCCCCGTGACCATCTCGCGCTTGAGCCAGCCGACGGTCTCGCGCGCCCGCGCGGCGAACAGCGGATTGCCGCTGCGTTGAAAAGCCAGCGCCAGCAGCTCCAGCAGTTGCGCGTTGTCGTAGAGCATCTTCTCGAAATGCGGCACCAGCCAGCGCTCATCGACCGAATAGCGCGAGAAGCCGCCGCCGAGATGATCGTAGATGCCGCCCTCGCACATGTGCTCGAGCGTGTGTTCGACCGTCTCGAAGAAGCGCGCATCGCCGGTGCGCAAGCCCGCCCGCCACAGAAACTCCAGCATGGCCGGCTGCGGAAACTTGGGCGCGCCACGCAAACCCCCGTGCGTCGAGTCGAAGGCATTGCCGATCTGGCGGGCGGCGCCGGTGAGTTCCACCGGCCCGATGGTCACCTGGCCTTGCGGGCGCGCCTTCTCGGCCAGCCGCGCCAGCAGCGCCTTGCGGTTCTGCTCGATCTTGGCCGGTTCCTCGCGAAACAGCCGCGCCACTTCCTGCAAGACGTCGACGAAGGCCGGCCGGCCGTAACGCGAATCCTTGGGAAAGTAGGTTCCGCCCCACACCGGCTCGCCCTTGGGCGTGAGGAACATCGTGAGCGGCCAGCCGCCCTGCTCGCCCAGCAGATGCAGCGCGTTCATGTAGATCTGGTCGATGTCCGGCCGCTCCTCGCGGTCGACTTTGATATTGACGAACAGCTCGTTCATCACCGCCGCGGTGGCCTCGTCCTCGAAGCTCTCATGCGCCATCACGTGGCACCAGTGACAGGCGGCGTAGCCGACCGACAGCAGGATCGGCTTGTTCTCGCGCTTGGCGGTATCCAGCGCCTCCGGCCCCCATTGCCACCAGGCGACCGGATTGTGCGCGTGCTGCAGCAGATAGGGCGAGGTCGCGCCGGCAAGGCGGTTGCTGTGTGCGGCCGTTTGCGATGAAGCCATCGCCGCAGCCTAGCCCGGATTGATGGTGAGGCGAACCCCAGGGCCCAAGTTCAAGTCCAAGCGCAGGTGGTAGCGAGGTGCTAACGTTATTGTTCCGCCTGCCGCGGCTTGAATGCGATTTCGATGGACCAGCAAAATCGGACCGGCGACGAGGAAGAAGACGAGCGCGATCGCCGCGCCACCAATATCTTTCTTCTGGTCGCAGGCGTCCTCGTCGTCGGTGGCGGTATATGGCTGGTCAACGCGATGGTCGACGCGAGAAAAAGTGCGCTGTGTTTCGAATCCGGCCGGCGCGATTGCAACGCGATCATTGTGCCGGAGCAAACGAAGGATTGATGTGGCGGCGGATGCGGCTACGGTAAAGGCCGGCTTACAGGGATATCCAACATGACCAAACGGATCGGCGGGTGCATTCGCCTGATACTGTGTTTTGCGGCGGCAGTCGTCGCATGGCTCGGCGCGGCGTCCGGCGCGATGACGGCGCGCGCCGCCGAGACCGTCAACATCGGCGGCTCCAAGGCGGTGCTGTTGAAACCCGCCGCGCCCGTGGCCAGCGTCATCCTGATGCCGGGCGGCGACGGCCTTATCGCCGCCGGTTCCGGCGGCAAGATAGGCAGGCTTAAAAACAACCAGCTCGTGCGCACCCGTGGCGCCTATGCGGCGAAAGGCCTGGCGGTGCTGGTCGTCGACGCCAATATCAATCTGGCGCAGGCGGTGGACTACATGGCCAGGATCAAAAAACCGGTCACGGTGATCGGCACCAGCCGCGGCACGTTGCGTGCAGCGACCGGCATCGCGCGCGGCGCGCGGCCGGACGCGCTAATACTGACAGCCGGGTTTTTGACCAATGCCTCCGGCAGCAGTCAGAACGTTGCCAACATCCTCGGTACGCCCGCCAGGCTGCCGAAGACGCTGGTGATCCACCACCGCCGTGACGGCTGCAAATTTACCCAGCCGGCCGGCGTCGCGCCCTTCATCAAATGGGCGGGCGGCAAGGCGCGCGTGGCCTGGCTCACGGGCGGCACGACGCAAGGCAATCCCTGCAAAGCCAAGGCGCATCACGGCTTTGCGGGGCTCGACGGCGATGTGGTCGAGTTGGCGGTGAACTTTAATTGATGCGCCGGGCGGCCGTGCCGCCGGTTCGTTACGGCAGGATCGCAAAGGCCCGCGCCGGGAAGCCGAGGCCGTAACGCACCTTCGGCCAGGTCACCACGATGAGCGCGCCCGTCGCCGGCACCTGGTCGAGATTGGCCATCACCTCGATCTGATAGCGGCCGCGCTGAAGGATGTAATTTTCCGAAACCATATTGTCGGTGGTGTCGGTGTCCATGGATTCGTGGCCGGTGGCGGTGACGCCGCGCTGTTCATAGAGGAACTCGATGGTTTCGAACGCCCAGGCCGGAAACGGCGCGCGTTTGAAACGCTTCGGGTTTGCGACCCAATCCTTATACATGTCGGTGCGCAGCGCGACGAAACTGCCGCGCGGCACTTTGCCGTGTTGTTTCTCCCAGGCCATCAGGTCGGCCACCGAGAAGGCATGGTTCGGGTCCTTGCCGAGATACGGCGTATCGTCGAGCACGATCAGCGGCAGGATCATTTCTTTCAGCGGGATCTCGTCCATGGTCGCGCCGCCTTCGGCGAAATGCGCCGGCGGATCGATATGGGTGCCGTACTGCCCGACCATGTTGTAATAGGTCGCGCGAAAGCCGTCCTGCTTGATGGTATAGGGCCGCTTGGTTTTGGGATCGTAGGCCCGCGTAAATATGGCCTGCCCGAAGCCGGACCACACCGGCGTATTGGGTTCGAAGCTGTGGGTGAGGTCGACGAACTTTTTGCTCGCGATGATCTTGTAAGCCGTCGCGAGATCGCCTTCGGCGCGGGCGGACGCGCTGGCGAACAAGGCGAGCAAAATAATAGATGCGGCAAATTGAAATGCTGTTCTGCTGGCAGTCATGAGGCCCTCCTAGCGCGCGAGGAACACAGGGCGATCATAGCGTCATTGTTTGCCACGTCCCATGGCTTCAATCTCGTTCAGCTTTCGCGTCCGGTCGCGCGCCGCCAGACCGTGCGGTAGACGCCGAGCTCGGTAAAGCCGCCGTCCACCGGCAGGTCGATGCCGGTGAGAAAACTTGCATCGTCGCTGGATAGAAACATCACCGCGCGGGCGACGTCCTCGAGGCTTGCGCCGCGCTCGAGCGGCGTCACCGAGACCATGGCTTCAACGAATTTTTCCGAGCCCTCGACCATCGCCGTCTCGACGATGCTCGGATGCACCGCGTTCACGCGGATATTGTGCTCGGCGTATTCCATGGCCGCTGCCTTGGTTAGCCCGCGCAGACCCCACTTCGCCGCGCTGTAAGCGGCAGCGAAATGTCCGTTGATGCCGGCGGTGGAGCCGATATTGACGATCGCGCCGCCGCCGGCTTCCCGCATCAGCGGCGCCGCCGCGCGGATACCGAGAAAACAGCCGGTGAGGTTGACGCTAAGAATGCGATCCCAGTCGGCGCGCGTGGTCTGGGCGATGTTCACGCCACGCAGGGAGACGCCGGCATTGTTGACCAGGACGTCAAGTCCGCCGAATTTGCTCTTGGCGAAAGCGGCAACGTCCTCCCAATCTTTCTCGCTCGCCACGTCGAGTTTCTTGAATTCGCACCGGCCGCCGCCGTCGCGGATTTCCTTGGCGAGCGCCTCGCCTTCATTTTCCACCACGTCGCCGATCACGACAGCGGCGCCGGCCTTGGCGAACAGCCGCGCCTCCGTGGCCCCCTGCCCGCGGCTGCCGCCGGTTATGACGATGGTCTTGTCTTTGAATTGTGCCTGCACGGCTTTCCCCCGCGGTGATTGAGCGTCCGACGCCTCATTGTGCGGCAAATCACGCGCGCGGTCCGCCCCCTTGAGCCCCGCCCGGCCGGTCGTTGGCAACAAGCGTCAAGCCAAACGTCTCTCGCAAGCCGCGGCGGCCGGCCGGCGTGAGCGACACGGTGCGGCCGTCGCGGCGGCGGGTCAGCCAGCCTTTGTCGTGGCAGCAGCGGCAGATTTCCGCGCCGACCAGACCTGCGACGTGATAGCGGCGCTCGCTCCAGTCCAGGCAAGGCCGGCAGAAGATGCGGCGGCTGCCGGATTTCGGCGTCAGCTCGGCTCCGAAGGCAGTCAGAAAGCGCCTGCCGGCGGGGGTCACCTCGCCACCGTCCTCGCTCAGCAACACGTAGCGCTTGGCAACCAGCGCGTCGGCGATAGCGACGCCCAGCCGGCCGGCGAGATGGTCGTAGCAGGTGCGCGCGAAGCGCAAGGCGTCGTCTTCGGCCGAGCGCGGCTGATGGCGCGGCGGCGTTTCGATCGCGGCCACCGCCTTGATACTTTCCAGCATCTTCGCCACCAGCGGCGATGCGATGCGGTAATAGCGATTGCGGCGCTTCTTGGTCGCGGTCAGCAACCGCGCATCGACCAGCTTGGTCAGGTGCTCGCTGGCGGTCGGCCGCGTGATCCGCGCGAGCGCGGCGAGTTCGCTGCCGGTGAGCGCCTGTCCGCCCATGAGCGCGGCCAACATTGTGGCGCGCGCGGTGTCGCCGACCAGCGCCGCGACTTCGACCATGTTGGCGGCTGCGACCATGCCGCAGTTTACCGGTGCTGCGTTTGGCGCGGCAAGCAGCGAGAGTTCGGTATCGGCCGAACCATGGCGGTCCGAGTTGGCGGTAGAAAAGCGGCCTCAACCGGAGGACCCGCCATGATCGAGCGCATGCGCATCGAACCCATTTCCAGTTATTTGGAGCGTTACCGGAAGGGCGTGGTGCATCCAGTCACGAAGGCAAATGGCTTCGTGTTCCTGTCAGGCCTGCCGCCGTTCGATCCGCAAACGGGTGAGATTAAGCCGGTTGCGTTCGAGCGGCAGTGCGAGCTTGTGATGGATCAGCTCAAGCATTGTCTGGAGACCGCCGGCTCTTCGCTCTCCAAAGTCATCAAGTGCAATGTCTATTGCGCGCCTGGCCTGACGCACTTCGCAACCTTCAATGCGGTCTACGACCGCTATTTTCCGAAAGACGCGCCGTCTCGCATCTTCATGCATATTCATTCGTGGCCGGGGCCATTCGACGTCGAGATCGATTGTGTAGCGTTGGCCTGACCAACCACGGCGCCTCTTGACCCGCCCTATCCTGCGGATGACCGCATCGCGTTCGTTACGATTCCAAGACTTCGAGCACAGGGCAGAGTGGTGCATTGCCGTCGGCACATCGGGTGTCACACTGGCTCACGGTCTCGGCTAAAATATTTTCCAGCTTCGCCAAATCATTTTGCTTGGCGCGCACTTCGGCGAGATGGGCTGCCGCGACCTCGCGCGCCTCAGTGCAGGACGCATGCCCCCGCTCGGAGAGCAGCAGCAGCGTGCGAATATCCTCGATGCCGAAACCCAATTCGCGCGCGCGCCGGATAAAGCTCAGCCGGCTGACATGCTCTGTCGCATAGCTGCGGTGGCCCCCCGCGGTCCGCGGTGGTTTATCCATGAGGTCGATGCGTTCGTAGTAGCGGATGGTCTCGATGTTCACGCCGGTCCGTTGCGAAAGCCCGCCGATGCTGAGGTTTCGGCCTCGCGAAGCCGTGATCGATGCCATGACCGGTTTCCCTTGAACCTGTAGTGGCTACAGGATGCATCTTCCTGTCATGACGCTCAAGACAGAGTCGAAAAAAGGACTTTCTCAGCATGGCCTGAAATTGCTGGCGGTCGGCGGCGTAATCGGCGCGCTTGCGGCTTCGTCGTGCTGCATTCTGCCGGTGGCGCTATTCGGTCTTGGGATCAGCGGGGCCTGGATCGGGAACTTCACGCAGCTCGCCCCCTACCAGCCCTATTTTGTGAGCGCGGCGGTCGTCTGTCTGGGGGCGGGCTATTGGCTGGCGCGGCGCTCGGATACGGCGGCTTGTGCCGAAGACGAAGCCTGCGCGCGGCCGTTGCCAAATAAAATCGTTCGAATCGCGCTGGTCGCCGCGGCGCTGCTGATCGTCGCTGCGGTCGGCTTCGACTATATCGCGCCTTATGTCCTGTCTTGATGAACGGAGAAATGCAGATGGCCAGGCTAATCGCTACCCTCGCCTTCGGATTCGCCCTCGCCGTGTCGTCGCAAAGTTTCGCCGCCGAGCGGACGGTCAAGCTGGCGGTTCAGAACATGTTTTGCGCGGCGTGCCCGCACACCGTGAAAGCAAGCCTGCGAGCAGTCCGGGGCGTCAGTAAAGTCGCCGTTTCGCTTCAGGATAAGACCGCGGTCGTCACTTACGACGATGCGAAGACCGATGTTAATGCGCTGACCGCCGCGACGACGAATGCCGGCTATCCGTCCGAACTGAAGAGTTGAGCAATCCGCACGTCATGACGATTATGACGGCGAATCCGAAGCGCTCCGATTGGGCGGGCAGTGCCGGCGCCTATGCAGTGGCTTGGGGCTTACCCATGGCCGCTATCGTATTGGGCTTGTTCGCCGGTGTGCCGGCGCGGACGGCGATATGGTCTCTCGCTCTAGCCTGGATGGGAGCCGCTTGCCTGCTCAATGCCCGCCGCTGCGGCCGCACGCACTGCCGTTATACGGGGCCGTATTACATCGTCATGATTGTTCCGGTCACCATGGCCGGAATGCAATTGGTTCCGCTCAAGCAGGCCGGATGGATACTGCTGGCCGTAGCGATCTTGGTCGGCGGCAAGCTCATTCGTTGGGTGAGCGAGCGGGTCTGGGGTACATACCTGTGATTTAAGAATCTCTCATCACCTGCCCCCATTGCGGCACCGCGAAGCTCGAGCGGATGCCCACGGACGCCTGCCAGTTCTTTTACATCTGCACCGCTTGCCGTGCGCGGTTGAAACCCAAGCCCGGCGACTGCTGCGTGTTCTGCTCCTTTGGCTCGGTCCCCTGCCCGCCCGTGCAAGCGGAGCGGAGTGGCGGCGCTGCCAGCTGTTGTGGGGCGGCACCTCTACGCTGATGGAGGCTCTCGATCAAATGGCAAACTCTTGACGAACGGAATTGGGCGGAAACCAGGGGTTTGTGCCGATGGGCCTTTGGGCGCGGAAAGCTGGTCCTATCGTGAGGTGATACGCGAATAACCTTAGGCCAGGCCGGTAACGATCGCCGCGAGCACTTGCAACGCATCGGTGGTCCCGTCGGACTCGCCTTTTTCGAAATCCTGCCCGGCCTGACCCATGGTGTTGGTGACGTGCGCCAGACACAGCACCACTTTTCCGCGTGCGTGCGCGAACGTGTAGAGCGCGGCTGCTTCCATTTCCACCGCCAGCACGCCTTTTGCGCGCGCCGCTTCGATTGCCTCGGCGGTTTCACGGAATGGCGCATCGGTGGTCCAGCTCGCGCCGACCAGCGCGCGCAAGCCGGTTTGCTGCAATGCCTCGGCAGCTTTGGCAACGAGATCGGGATCGGCCTCGGCAAACTCGGCCGGCGCGGCGTAATGATAGCTGGTGCCCTCGTCGCGCAGCGCGCGATTGATCACCACGAAATAGGGTGTCGGGCCGGCGGGTTTGATCTGGCCCGCCGAGGTGAGATTGATCAGCAAACGGCAGCCGCAGGCAAACAGCTCCTCGGCGATCAAAACCGCAAACGGCGCGCCGACCACGCAGCCGATGATACCGACCGTCTGTCCCGCGAGCGAAAAAGTGTAGAGCTCGGTGTGGTAGCAGGGCCAGGCATCGAAACGCGCGACGCGGCCGGATTTGCGTAAGCTGCGGAGAATGTCGCCGTCGGGGTCGAGGATGCAAACCGCCGGAACGTCCGCTGGCGTGATGCCTTTTTGCCGCCGCGCTTCCCGCAGCAGGGTGTCGGGCGAGAACACCGATGCTGCCGCGGGCGACTTGTGATCCAGGATAGGCGTAGCGCGGTCCTTTTTCGTGTCTGTCATTGGCAGCATCTTATGCATCCATCGCGGGGCCGCAAATCATGCCGATGTCGGGCCTTGACCGACCCTGCCCGCGGCGCTCACCTGCGCTGCGATGCCCGCCGATCGCGACACCATTTTCGCCCTCTCCTCCGGCCGGCCGCCGGCGGCGATTGCCGTGGTGCGCATTTCCGGCCCACGCGCGGGCGAGGCGCTGAAACGCCTGACCGGCAAGATCCCCGAACCGCGCAAGGCCGCGTTGGCGCGCATTCGCGGCGCCGACAACGAGATCATCGACGAGGCGCTGGCGCTGTGGTTTCCGGCGCCGCACAGCGAGACCGGCGAGGACACCGCCGAATTGCAGCTGCACGGCGGCCGCGCGGTGATCGCCGCCACGCTGGCCGCGCTCGGCACGATCGAGGGCCTGCGTCCGGCCGAGGCCGGCGAGTTCACCCGCCGCGCCTTCGAGAACGGCAAGCTCGATCTCACCGCGGTCGAAGGCCTCGCCGACCTGGTGATGGCGGAGACGGAAGGCCAGCGCCGCCAGGCGCTGCGGCAGATGCAAGGGCTGCTCGGCAACCGCGCCGAGACCTGGCGCGACCGGCTGATCCGCGCGCTGGCGTTGATCGAGGCGCGCATCGATTTTTCCGACGAGGCCGACGTGGCGGCGGATCTGGTGACGCCGGCGCTGCATGCGGCGCGCGAACTCGCCGGCGAAATCGAAGCCGCACTCGCCGACGGCCATCGCGGCGAGCGCTTGCGCGAAGGGCTGGTGGTCGCCATCGCCGGCCCGCCCAATGCCGGCAAGTCGACGCTGCTCAACCGCATCGCGCGGCGCGAGGCGGCGATCGTTTCGCCTTATGCCGGCACCACGCGCGACGTGATCGAGGTGCATCTCGACCTCGGCGGCTTGCCGGTGACGCTGCTCGACACCGCCGGCATCCGCGACACCGACGATCCGGTGGAAATGGAAGGCGTGCGGCGCGCGCGCGAACGCGCCGAGGCCGCCGACCTGGTGCTGTGGGTGGTGGATGCCGGCGCGACCGAAAGTGCCGGCGCCGGGCCGGCGGCGTCCGGCCCACCGGTCTGGGTGATCCGCAACAAGATAGATTTGGTCCGGCCGCCGGATCAAAGAAATGAATTAGAAGTACAGTCTGATCGTAGAAGTGAAGCCACATTTATGGCTAATAAACCGTTAACAAACATGGTTAACCAAAGGTCAACGGACGCGCTACTAAGAAATGAATCGAAGTCCAACAAATATGAACAAGTATTCATTCTATCGGCCGTCACCGGCGCGGGGTTCGACACCCTGCTCGACCAGTTGGCCCGCCACGCCGACGGCTTCCTTGCCGGGGCCGAGCCGGCGCTGGTCACCCGCGCCCGCCACCGGCGCGCCCTGGAGGACGCCCTGGCGGCGCTGCGGCGGGCGCTCAAGCCTGGCCTGGCCGGCCGCGAGGATCTGCTGGCCGAGGAGCTGCGCATCGCCGCCCGCGCGCTGGGGCGGCTCACCGGCCGGGTCGATGTCGAGGACATCCTGGACGTGATTTTCCGCGACTTCTGCATCGGCAAGTAGGCCCCTGCAGCCTCATCCTGAGGAGAGCGCCAAAGGCGCGCGTCTCGAAGGATAGGGCGGCGGGCCTCATGGTTCGAGACGGCGCACAACGCAAGTCGGCTATAGCCGATTTGCGCGCTTAGCACTTAGAGAGGCCCCGATCTCGGGCAAGCCCGAGGTCGGGGTGCGCCGCCTCACCATGAGGCCAATGTCCGTGTGGCAAACAGCCGCCGTGGCAACCGGTCGTCTCGCGCCGGCCCGCGATTTGGAGGAGCGTGGCGCCGTGGCAGGCCGGCAAACGGCTTGGGCTGAATAAAGCGAGGGAGCGACATGGCCGACACGCCCGCGTGGAAAAAGGCCCTTCAGGAACCCAATGCGATCGGCTGGATCGGGTTGTTCATCCTGGTGATCGCCATCGGCATCGGCACACTCTATTTCGGCGGCAGCGGCCCGGCCGAAGGCCCGGCCGCGGTGACCCACGCCGCCCGCTAGGCCGCCGGCGGGCGCCGCCAGCCCGTTCCCCAAAAGCTCGATCGTCGGCTAACGAGGATTGGCCCTCACGGGCCGAACTGGCCCTGTTCGGGGCCGAGGAATCGCGCATCTATTGGTAATCTGGCACCTTTTTCGACGATGTTTCACGTGAAACATAGCCGGAAATCGCGATATTTTTGACCCAACCGGCCCCCTCCGCTACAAACCGCCTCCATGGATTCCTTCGACGTCATTGTCATCGGCGGCGGCCATGCCGGCTGCGAAGCCGCGGCCGCCAGCGCCCGCATGGGCGCCCGCACCGCCCTGGTGACGCACCGATTCGCCACCGTCGGCGCCATGAGCTGCAATCCCGCCATTGGCGGCCTCGGCAAGGGCCATCTGGTGCGGGAAATCGACGCCTTGGACGGCCTGATGGGCCGGGTCGCCGATGCCGGCGGCATCCAGTTTCGCGTTTTGAACCGCCGCAAAGGCCCAGCGGTGCGCGGCCCGCGCGCCCAGGCCGACCGCAAGCTCTATGCGCAGGCCATGCAGGCCGCGATCCGCGCCACGCCCAATCTCACCGTGATCGAAGCGGAAGCCGACGACTTGATCATCGTCAACGGCCGCGTCGCGGCCGTCAAACTCGCTGATGGCCGCGCGTTTTCCGCGGCGGCTGTCGTGCTCACCACCGGCACTTTTTTGCGTGGGCTCATCCACATTGGCGAAAAGCAAATTCCCGCCGGACGCGTCGGCGAAGCGCCGGCGCTTGGCTTGGCGCGCACGTTGGAAAATATCGGCTTTACGCTCGGCCGCTTGAAAACGGGTACGCCGCCGCGGCTCGACGGCCGCACGATCGACTGGTCCGGTTTGCAAATGCAGCCGGGCGACGAAAACCCCGAGCCGTTTTCCGTTTTGACGACACACATCGCAAACCGCCAGATCGATTGCGGCATAACGCGCACCGTCGCGGCGACGCACGACATCATCCGCGCCAACGTGCATCGCTCGCCGATGTATTCCGGTCAGATCGCCAGCACCGGTCCGCGCTACTGTCCGTCGATCGAAGACAAGATCGTCAAGTTCGGCGAGCGCGACGGCCACCAGATTTTTCTCGAGCCGGAAGGTCTCGACGACAGCACCGTCTATCCGAATGGCATTTCGACGTCGCTGCCCGAAGATGTGCAGCATGCGTTGGTCGCAACCATTCCCGGACTCGAGAAAGCGCAATTCGTCCGGCCAGGCTACGCCATCGAATACGATTACGTCGATCCGCGCGAGCTACGTGCCACGCTGGAAACGAAACGTTTGCGCGGGTTGTTTTTAGCCGGCCAGATCAACGGCACCACGGGCTACGAAGAGGCTGCAGCGCAGGGACTTCTGGCGGGTCTCAACGCGGCGTCTGTGGCCGGCGGCGGCGCTGAAATCGTGCTCGATCGCGCGCAAGCTTACATCGGCGTGATGATCGACGATCTCGTTACCCGCGGCGTCAGCGAGCCGTATCGCATGTTCACTTCGCGCGCCGAATATCGTTTGGCGCTGCGCGCCGACAATGCGGATCAGCGTCTCACCGATCAAGGCATTGCGCTCGGCTGCGTTGGAAAGGAGCGCGCGCGCGTACACATTGAAAAATCTTCTGCGCTGAAGGCCGCGCGCGAATTCGCCAATTCGGTTTCGCTGACTCCGAAAGAAGCCGAACGCCATGGCATCGCGCTCAACAAGGACGGGCAGCGCCGCACGGCATTCGAAATGTTGTCGTATCCGAATATTTCGGTCACGGATCTTGCGAAAGTTTGGCCGCGCTTCGGCACCTTCGATACGAAAATCGCCGAGCAGATCGAGATCGATGCGAAGTACGACGTCTATCTTTCGCGCCAAGCCGCCGACGTCGCGGCTTATCGGCGCGACGAAAGTTTTGCGCTGCCCGACGATTTCGACTACGGCGCGTTGCCGGGCCTGTCGAACGAAGCGAAACAAAAATTGCAAACGCATCGTCCGCGCACGATCGGCCACGCCAGCCGCATCGACGGCGTGACGCCGGCGGCGCTGACGCTGCTGGTTGCGCATGTTCGGCGCGGCAAAAAGCCGGCCGCCAAAATCGCGTGAGCAAGCCCGGGCAGGCCGCGCTCGAACTCGCCGCCGATAAAGCACGCGCTTTGACGCTCACGCCTGTTTCACGTGAAACGGAAAAGCGCCTGGACATGTTGGTAGACGTGCTGTTGCTCTGGCAGAAAACGACCAACCTCGTGGCATCCTCGACGCTTGCTCGGCTGTGGACCCGGCACATCGCCGATTCGCTGCAGCTCATGCCGCTGGCGCCGCAGGCGCGCACATGGCTCGACCTCGGATCGGGTGGTGGATTCCCTGGAATACCGATCGCCTGCGCGCTCGCAGAGACTCCCGGCGCAAAAGTGCATCTCATTGAAAGCAATGGCAAAAAAGCCGCGTTTTTGCGTGAGGCGGTGCGGCTGACGGGGGTGCCGGCGGCGGTGCATCAGGTGCGGGCGGAGAATTTTGGGGAAAGTTGCAAGGAAACGGTGCATGCCGTCACCGCCCGGGCGCTGGCCCCATTGAAAACCCTGTGCGATCAAGCGTTTCCTTGGATCGCCCAGGGCGCCGTCGGCTTGTTTCCCAAGGGTCAAGATGTAGAGGCCGAATTGACCGAAGCCGCTAAATATTGGACTATCGAGGCTGAGAAAGTGCCCAGCAAGACCGCTCCCCAGAGTTGCGTCGTGGTCATAACGGGCCTTCAGGCTCGTACAAGGACCGATGCTCGGCCATGACGATGGCCTGACCGCCACCGAGGATCCCCCGAGGATGGCGGCCGGGCGGCAGACAGCAGACTGGATGTCCCGCATATGACCGAAACGCAGAGCAGCAGCGCCGCCGAGGCCGTCCCCGTCGACAAACCGGCGGTTCGGTCCGAGCCGGCGCCGCGCCCACGGGTGCTGGCGATCGCCAACCAGAAAGGCGGCGTCGGCAAGACTACCACCGCCATCAATCTCGGCACCGCGCTGGCGGCCATCGGCGAACACGTTTTGATCGTCGACCTCGACCCGCAGGGCAACGCCTCCACCGGCCTCGGCATCGACCGCCGCGCGCGCAGCACCTCGACCTACGACGTGCTCACCGGCGCCGCGCCGATGCGCGACGCGGTGCTGCCGACCGCGGTGCCGCAGCTTTTCATCGCGCCCTCGACCATGGACCTCTCCGGCCTCGAGCTCGAAATCGGCCAGACGCGCGACCGCGCCTTCCGCTTGCGCGGCGCGCTTAACACGCTCAACGCCGGCGCGCGCGCGCACGACTTCAACTACGTGCTGGTGGACTGCCCACCGTCGCTCAATTTGCTCACGGTCAACGCCATGGCGGCCGCCGACTCGATCCTGGTGCCGCTGCAATGCGAGTTCTTCGCGCTCGAAGGATTGTCGCAACTGCTCAAGACCGTCGAGCAGGTGAAGAACAGTCTCAACCCAAAACTGTCGATCCACGGTGTCGTGCTCACCATGTACGACGCGCGCAACAATCTCTCCAACCAGGTGGTCGCCGACGTGCGCCAGTTCATGGGCCGCAAAGTCTACGACACCGTCATTCCGCGCAACGTGCGCATCTCGGAGGCGCCGTCCTACGGCAAGCCGGTGCTGGTCTACGATTTAAAGTGCGTCGGCAGCGAAGCCTATTTGCGGCTCGCCACCGAAATCATTCAGCGCGAGAGGGAATTGAAGGCGGCGGGCTAGCGACCGTCATGGCTGGGCTTGTCCCGGCCATCCCGATAAGTGACGCTATGGCGTCGCCAGCCTAAGGGGATGCGCGGGGCAAGCCCGCGCATGACAAAAACAAAAACCGTGAAGCAAAAGAGGCGAGGCGTGGCGAGAGGGTCAGGAGCGGCGGCGATGGCGGATCATAGGCGATTGGGACGCGGCCTGGCTGCGCTCATCGGCGACGTCGGCGAGGAAAGCGCGCCCGACGAGCAGGGCCGCAAGCCGCGGCGCGCGCCGATCGAAAACCTGCAAGCTAACCCGCGCAATCCGCGCCGCGATTTCACCGACGCCGAGCTCGACGAACTGGCCGCCTCGATCCGCGAGCGCGGCATCATCCAGCCGATCGTGGTGCGCGTATCGCCCGGCGGCGGCGACACGTTCGAGATCATCGCCGGCGAGCGGCGCTGGCGCGCGGCGCAGCGCGCCGGCCAGCACGACGTACCGATCACAGTCGTCGACGCCAACGACGTGCAGTCGCTCGAGTTTGCGTTGATCGAAAACATCCAGCGCGCCAACCTCAATCCGATGGAAGAGGCGACCGGCTATCAGGCGCTGATGGACGATTTCAACCGCACCCAGGACGACGTCGCGCAGATCGTCGGCAAGAGCCGGCCGCATGTCGCCAATACGCTGCGGTTGTTGAAATTGCCGGATCAGGTGCAGCAATTGGTGCGTGCGGGAAAACTGTCAGCCGGCCACGCGCGCCTGCTGGTCGGCCAGCCCAACGCCGAGCAGATTGCGAAAGAGACCATCGCCAAGGTCTGGAGCGTGCGCCAGCTCGAAGACGACATGCGCAAGATCGGCGCAACGCAAGCGCGCGCGTCGAAGGGCGAAGGCAAGGGCGCGACCGGCGGCAAGGACGCCGACACGCGGGCGCTGGAGAAACGGCTGTCCGACACGCTCGGGCTCGATGTCACCATCGACCACCGCGGCAAGGGCGGCACGCTGCATATCAAGTACACGGATCTCGATCAGCTCGATACGATTCTCAAGAAGCTGGATCGGTGATTCCAATCAGTCGTTCCGGCCGCGCGCGCGTTAGCGAGCGCGAGCCGGGACTATTAAGCACCGCGTTCACGCTTCCGACACGATGCTATTTTGCCGGAAGCCGGATGCTGGCGAGGTCGGTCCCGACGATGGTGTCGCCTTTATAACCGCTGGCAGCGACCGCTTCCTTGTAGCTCGCCTCGGTGAGCGCCCCGCCTGGAATTTTGTAAGGGCCCTGGTTCTTCGCCCCGATCGGCGGGAGCAGGTGGGTCAGCATCAGATGCTTGACGCCCGCCCGCTTTGCCAGCGCGCCAAGGTCCTCCGCCGTGCTCTGGCGGAAGTAGATCGGCGGCGGGAATTTGCTGCCTTTGTCCGGTCCCATGACCGGGTGGATGGTTGAATGCACCAGCACGTCGGCCCCCTTGGCCAGCTTTTCGACCTGAGCGGAGGTCGATGACGGGCGCGGCGGTTTGCTCACGTCGTTGCCGGCGTCGCCGCCGATCACAACGCTGCCGGCGGGCGTATCGACGCGATAGGAGGCATGGCCGGCAATGTGGGTCGAGCGGATGGCGCTCACCTTGACGTCGCCGGAGGTCCAGACGACCTGCGGCTCGTTCGTTGCCTTGAATGTCATGACGTGGATCAGATCGGCCGGCCCGCCGGGCAATCGGACCTTGTTCTCCGAAAGACGCTGGGCGATTTCTCCCGATTGGATGAAAGCGTCGGCAACATGGGCAGCGAGCTTCTTGCAGCTGACGGTGAAGCCGAGCGCCGAGGTGACGTCGTCGCTGCACACCATGTCGATCTTCGGCCCCTTCGAATTGAAGTGCCACCGCAATTGCATCAGACCAGCGAAACCGTCGGTGTGGTCCGAGTGCATGTGGGTGAAAAAGATCGCTTTGAGTTGTCCGGGTGGCACGTGGAGTTGGGAGAGCCGCATGGTGGTGCCGCGTCCGGCATCGAACTGCAGCTTCATTGCACTGCAATTGTTGCTGTCGTCGCCGTAGCGCACCAAAGTGCCGGCGCCGGCAAGACCATTGAAGGCCGGCGGGCCACTTTGCGTGCCCGTCAGCGTCACGATCATGCAAGGCGCGGCTTGCGCGGCAGGTGTCGCAATGAGCAGCAATAATGTCGCAATGACCGCGAACGCGGCCGACAATCGCTTCATAACCATCCTCCCGTTTAACGTGTTCTTTTTTTCGGCGTATATTTTTTTATGCCGAAAGCCTATGTTATGGCGGCTCGGCTCGCAATATGAGGCCGCGGCGGAAATTTCCGACCAATCGGTAAGTCCAATGCGGAGCGGAAGTTTTCTGCTTGTCGATTTGCAACAATCGTATCGCGGATATGTGCGAGGACGAATGAGATGTCGGATTTCGGTCATTTGCGGACATCGCGGCGCACCATCGATGCCGGGGTGCACAAGCGTATCCGGCATTGCATTTGGCAAACCGCGCGGACGGGTTCTCAATTCGTCGGCTGGAACACTTGGCGTCATGGGCAGAGGGCCTCCGCCAGGCGCGTCATGGGGCGCTTGAATTCACGCGCCGGGGCAGGCAGATTTGGTCACTCCACTAAACAGAGGGGCGTAACAATGGGATCGATCGTCAGGATCGCTACGGCCAGCGGATTTGCCTTGGCCATCGTCATATTAATGTCAATCGGTCAGAGCGAGCCGGCCAACGCGCAAGGCGGTATCGTGTGCGAATACGGGCCGAAGGATTATAGAAACTGCTGCAAGCAATCGTATAAAGCGCACCCCAACTTGAGTGCGAGCAAACGCGCGGACGACATCGATGCCTGCATGGACGGAAAACCAAAGGCCGAGAAAAAGAAGTAGCCGGCCATAGATTAGGCGCCGAAAGAAGCGGCACCCGAAGAAACGCCAAAAGAGTCGCCGCGACCGCGGTCGCGTCGGCTCTTTTTTGCCAGGTGAAAGTTTCTTGCCGGGTCCAGCCATGGGCCTGCCGCGCTTAAGGTCGCGAGGGCATTGTGCCGCGCGCCGCACCGTATACCCCGCTGGAACTGGCCTTCCGCCGCTGCTAAGGATCGCCCGACACGCCGAAATAATTAGGAGGACACCCGGTGCCCGCATCAATGCAAGGTGAAATTCACCCCCACACCTACCGCTTCAAGCTCGGCGGCTTTGAGGTCACGACCATCGTCGACAGCACGGCGGTCCGCGCGGGTCTGACGCCGGCGTTCGGCGGCGAAGCCAATGCCGACGCGGTCAAGGCTTTGGCGAAAGCCAACCGCATCGATACCGACCGCTACGAGCACAATTTCACGCCGGTCCTGGTCAACACCGGCAAGGAGCTGGTGCTGTTCGACACCGGCAACGGCAGCTTGCGCGCGGAGCACGAGCAGCTGAAAAACCGGCTGCCGGCTGGCCACCTGGTCGAGCGCATGGGCGAGGCCGGCTACAAGCCCGAGGATGTCGACGTGGTGGTGCTCACCCACGGCCACCCCGACCATATCGGCGGGCTGACCAAGGGCGGCAAACCGGTATTTCCCAACGCGCGCTATGTTTTCGGCGCCGCCGAGTTCGACTTTTGGAACAAGGGCGAGAACGTGCGCGAGGCGCGCAAATTCAACCGCGAGCTCTACGTGAAGATCGTGGTGCCGCTCGCCAACCGCGCCACCATGATCAAGCCGGGCGACGAGGTCGTGCCGGGCATCCGCGCGGTCGACGCCTTCGGACATTCGCCCGGGCTCATGGCCTTCACCATCGAGAGCGAAGGCAAGCGCATGATCAACTGGGCCGACACCTGCAACCACTATGTGGTCGCCATCCAGCGGCCGGAGCTGCAGCTCGACGTCGACGATGACAAGGAGAAGGCGGTGGCGACCCGCAAGCGCATCCTCGAAATGTGCGACAAGGAGGACCTGCTGGTCGCGGGCTTTCACATGCCGGCGCCCGGCATCGGCTATATCGAGAAGGGCAAGGACGGCGTCTATCGTTGGGTGCCGCACAGCTACCAGATGAGCATTTAAGGCGCCGCCTTAGTCCCCCTTTCGCGGGGACAGGCGGGGACACCGGCGATCATTTGCCCCAGCTGAACCCATTGCCGCTGCGGCCCGATATCGGGTCTTGGCCGTCGCAACGGGAAACCTTTTCTTCCTTGGTTTCGACGGTCTCGTTGTCGATCAGGACGTGACGGCAAAAGACGCCGTCGAGCAGCGGAAACGTCATGCGGCCGATGCGCACGGATGCCGCGGTTTCGGCCGTGGCCGAGTGAAGCGCCTTGATCACCAACACGCCGCCGACGAACAAGTTGCCGCCCAGCACGACGACAAAGAAAGCCGTCACGATCAAGACGCGCCAGTATTTGATGCGCGCTTCGCGTGCGCGACGCACGTCGCGTTCGCTGCGCGCGCCCGGCGGGTCGCGGCCGACTTTGTGGGGCGAGGGTTCGGCAATCGTGGTCATTAGCAAAAGATTAAGCGAAAAACATTGACCAGCTATGAACGGCAGCTGGCGGATTTGAGCGACCGCGATCAACTCTGCGCCGAAGCAGGCCGAGAACCCTTGAAAATCAACCTTCGCGCCGCCGCGCGCTCACCGCAATCGACAACAGCGTTCGTTGGGCGATGGTGTCGGCCAGCGGCCCGTTGCGGCGCGCCTCGAGCGAGGCTTCGGCCAGTTGCTGCATGGCGCGCGTGAACCGCGGCGCCGTCCACGCCCGCAGGGCTTCGCCTACCTGGGCCTGGCGGGTAAAATGCACCGGCGGCGCGCCACGTTTCATGGCGAAATCCGCGCTGTCGCCGCCGTCGATGGCGAGCCGCATCTTGTGCAGGTTGGCGACCTGGCGGATCGCGGCGGACAGAATTGCCGCCGGCGAGGAACCGCCGGCGCGCGCCTTGGTGAATTCAGTCTCGACCGCGGCGGTGCGGCCGGCGAAGGCGGCGTCGAGCACGCCGTCGAGCGCCAACGCGGAAGCGTCGGCGGTGACCGCCATGACGTCGGCGAGCGCGACCCCTTCCTGCCCTTGCGCATAGAGTGCAAGCTTGCGGATCTCGTTGCGCGAGGCGAGCCGGTCGCCGCCCAACAGCGACATCAGCGCGGCGCGCGCATCGGGAGCGATGGTGAGATTGCTGCTGCGCATCTCCTCGTCGATCAGCCGCGCCAGATCGCGCTCGCCGTCGGCGTAGCAGGGCAGGGCGGCGGCGACCTTGGCCTTCTCGCAAAGAGTGCGCAGCGGCGCCGACTTGCCCAAGTTTCCCGCCTCGATGATGATGCGGCATTCATTCGACGGCGCGGCGATCACGGTCTCGACCGCCGCGGCAATGTTGCGCGCACCGGCGCGCACCAGCACGGCGCGGCGGCCGCCGAACAGCGGCACGGTGTGCGCCTCCTCGACTAGCCGCGACGGATTTGCGGCGAGGTCTTCACCCTCGATGCGGACAAACGCGAACGGATCGTTGGGGTCGTCGACGGACGCGCGCACCAGCGCGTCGACGCGCTCGCGCACCAGGCCGGCGTCCGGTCCGAACACCAGCACGATCGGTGTTTCCGCGTCGGGGCGGGCGATGTAGCGGTCGACGTCGGAGGCTTTGATGGCGGTCATGACATTGGGCACGGCACCGCCCTCTCCCTTTGTGAGAGAGGGTGGCGAGTTGCGAGCTCTTGCGGGCAACGAGCCGGGTGAGGGGGGTAGTGCATAACGATTGGTCCTCGCCCCCTCATGCGGCCCCTCGCTTCGCCCGGGACCACTCTCTCCCACAAGGGGAGAGGGTCGCGCAGAGTGCGCCGCGACGTTCTACGTCCCCGCCACGAAGAACGAGGCCAGCCGGGCGTGGACATTGTCGGAGATCACCTTGGCGGCGCGGTTCTCGGCATCGCGTAAGCCGCGCGCGCCGGCGAAGCGCTGCTGCTGGCCGGGGATGTCGTAGGACACGCGCGAGAAGGTTCGCCCGGTGATGACCGTCTTGCCGGTGCGCAGGTCGGTCAACGTATAGGTGGCGTCGATGCCGTAATTCTGGATTTCCGGCCGCGCCGTGTTGATGTCGACGATCACCTGCAACTGCTTGGCGGAAAGCCGGACGGTGAGCTTGTGGGTCGGCGCCGCGGCGGCGCCGCCGCCGGTCATGTCGTACATGAGTTGGTCACGCACGGCGACGCCGATGCGGGCGAGGCGGGTGCCGTTGGGCGCGGCGATCGGCGCGATCTCGACGCTGGCGAGTTTGTCGTTGAGCTTGGCGCCGCCGACCGTGCCGTGGTCGCCGTAAAGCGGCTGGAAGCAGCCGGCGGTAAGGCCGGCAAGCGCCAAAACGCCCAAAAAGCGGGTCAACAGCGGGGTCTTAGGCCACCACATTCACAATCCTTTGCGGGACGACAATGACCTTTTTCGGGCTCTTGCCGTCGAGCGCCTTTTTTACCGCATCGAGGGCCAAAACGGCAGCCTCTATAGCGTCTTTTCCGGCATCGCGGGCAACCGTGACATCGGCGCGCTTTTTGCCGTTGATCTGCACCGGCAGGGTGATGGTGTTTTCCACCAGCAAATCGGGCTCCACCTGGGGCCAGGCCTCGGTGGCGACCAGGCTGTCGTGGCCGAGCGCGGCCCAGCATTCCTCGGCCAGATGCGGCATCATCGGGTGGAACAGGCGTACCAGGATGTCGCCCGCTTCACGCAGGGCCCAGGCGAAGTCGGGCGCCGGCTTGGTTTCGGCCGAACCGATGGCGTCGGACAGCGCATTGGCGCATTCGTAGATGTGGGCGACGCAGCGGTTGAAGCGCAGGCGGGCGATGTCGTCGGAGACGTTGGCCAGCGCGCGGTGGGCCGCTTTGCGCACGCTCAGCGCCTGTTCGCCGAACTGCGCCGGGCGCGCCGCCGGTGCTTCGATATCGGAAATTTCGCCGATCAGCCGCCACAGCCGCTGCACGAAACGCCAGGCGCCCTGCACGCCTTCCTCGGTCCAGATCACGTCGCGGTCGGGCGGCGAGTCGGAGAGCATGAACCAGCGCGCGGTGTCGGCGCCGTAGGCGGCGATGATGTCGTCGGGGTCGACGGTGTTCTTCTTCGACTTCGACATCTTCTCAATCGGCCCGATCTCGACGGGCGCACCGGTGGCGACGAGCGTCGCGATGCGGCCGTCACCCATGCCTTCAATTTTTACATTTGCCGGCTCCACCCAGTCGCCGTTCTTGGCGCGATAGGTCTCGTGCACCACCATGCCTTGGGTGAACAGGCCGGCGAACGGCTCATCGAGATTGACATGGCCGGTCTTGTGCATGGCGCGGGTGAAGAAGCGCGAATAGAGCAGATGCAAAATCGCGTGCTCGATGCCGCCGATATATTGGTTCACCGGCATCCAGGCATTCGCCACCTTGGGCGTGGTCGGCGCTTTTTCGTTCCACGGATCGGTGAAGCGCAAGAAATACCAGGACGAGTCGACGAAGGTGTCCATGGTGTCGGTTTCGCGCCGCGCCGGACCTGAACACGCCGGACACTTGACGTTCTTCCAGGTGGGATGGCGGTCGAGCGGATTGCCCGGCTTGTCGAAGGTGACGTCTTCGGGAAGCGTCACCGGCAATTCTTTCGCCGGCACCGGCACCACGCCGCACTTTTCGCAATGGATGACCGGGATCGGACAGCCCCAATAGCGCTGGCGCGAAATACCCCAGTCGCGCAGGCGGTAATTGACCTGACGCTGGCCGACCGGCCGGTTGCCGCGCGTTTCTTTTTCGAGCCGTTTCGCCACTTCCTCTTTCGCTTCGGCAATGCTCATGCCGTCGAGGAAGCGCGAATTGATCATGCGGCCGTCGCCGTCAAAGGCGACGTCGGTGATGACGAAGGTCGCCGGGTCCTGGTTGGGCGGGCACACCACCGGCGTATTGCCGAGGCCGTATTTGTTGACGAAGTCGAGGTCGCGCTGGTCGTGCGCCGGGCAGCCGAAGATGGCGCCGGTGCCGTAATCCATCAAAATGAAATTGGCGACATAGACCGGCAGCTTCCACGACGGCATCGAACGGATGCACCGCCTTGATGCCGGTGTCGAAGCCCATCTTCTCGGCGGTCTCGATCGCTTCCTGCGAGGTGCCCATGTGATGGCACTGCGCGATGAAGGAGGCCAAGCTCGGATTCTTCGCGGCCGCCGCCGTGGCCAGCGGATGATCGGGCGACAGCGCCATGAACTTGGCGCCGAACAAGGTGTCCGGCCGCGTGGTGAAGATCTCCAGTTCGCTTTCCTTGTTCGGCGTGGTCGCGGCGTCGAGCATGAAGCGGACCAGCAGGCCTTCCGAGCGGCCGATCCAGTTCTTCTGCATCAGCCGCACTTTTTCCGGCCAGCGGTCGAGATGATCGAGCGCGTCCAGCAAATCTTCGGAGTAGTCGCTGATCTTGAAGAACCACTGCGTCAGCTCGCGCTGTTCGACCTCCGCACCCGAGCGCCAGCCGCGGCCGTCGATCACCTGCTCGTTGGCGAGCACGGTCTGGTCGACCGGATCCCAGTTCACTTTCGACTGCTTGCGCTCGACCAGCCCCGCTTTGAGGAAGTCGAGGAACATCTTCTGCTGGTGCTTGTAATAGGCCGGGTCGCAAGTCGCGACCTCGCGCGCCCAGTCGAGCGACAGCCCCATGGACTGGAGCTGCTTCTTCATGGCGGCGATGTTGTCGTAGGTCCATTTCTTCGGATGCAGCTTGCCGGCGACGGCGGCGTTTTCCGCCGGCAGGCCGAAGGCGTCCCAGCCCATGGGGTGCAGCACGGCGTTGCCCATGGCGCGCATGAAGCGCGCCACCACGTCGCCCATGGTGTAATTGCGCACGTGGCCCATGTGGATGCGCCCCGACGGGTAGGGGAACATCTCCAGCACGTAGTATTTCGGGCGTGGGTCGTCGTTGCGGGTCGCAAAAATCCCGCGCTCGGCCCAGACCTTTTGCCAGCGGGCCTCGGCCTCGCCGGCGTTGTATCGCTCCGGACGCTCGTTTTTGTGCGATTCGGCAGTCATTTATGGGGCTTTCTAAGGCCCCGGGAGGTGACATGGAAGGGGCTGGCGGGTCAACGTTGCGGCCGCCGGGCTTGAGCCATCGCAAAGGATGCGGCGGAACATTTCGTCAGATTGCCCCAAGTGAGCGCTAAGAAGGCCCGATGACCGAAGCCGCACCAGCCCCAGCCGCCGAACCCGTCTTCCGCACCAAGGACCTGACCAAGGTCTACGTCACCGGCGACATCCAGGTGCAGGCCCTGCGCGGCGTCGATTTCGAGGCCGCGGCCGGTGAGTTCGTGGTCATCCTGGGGCCGTCGGGCTCGGGCAAGTCGACCTTCCTCAACATCATCGGCGGGCTCGACCGGCCGACCGCCGGCGAAGTCTGGTTCACCGACCACGAGCTGAGTAAGTATGATGACCGCGCGCTGACGCTTTACCGCCGCGACCACGTCGGCTTCGTGTTCCAGTTCTACAATCTGGTGCCGAGCCTGACCGCGCGCGAGAACGTGTCGCTGGTGACGGAAATCGCGCGCGATCCCATGCGTCCCGAAGAGTCGCTCGAAATCGTCGGCCTGAAAAACCGCATGGACCATTTTCCCGCGCAACTTTCCGGCGGCGAGCAGCAGCGCGTGGCGATTGCCCGCGCCATCGCCAAGCGGCCGCAGGTGCTGCTGTGCGACGAACCGACCGGCGCGCTCAATTCGGCGACCGGCGTGCTGGTGCTGGAAGCGCTCACGCAGGTCAACGCGCAGCTCGGCGCCACCACGCTCATCATCACCCACAACGTGGCGATTCAGGACATCGCCCACCGCGTCGTGCATTTCGGCGATGGCCGCATCATCGCGCGCAACGTCATCGCCGACCGCAAGGCGGCGGCGGATATCACGTGGTGAAATCATGAGTGCGTTGCACCGCAAGCTGCTGCGCGATTTGATCCGGCTTTGGCCGCAGGCGCTCGCCATCGCGCTGGTCATGGCGGCGGGCGCGGCGACGCTCATCCTCGGCATCGGCGCCTATCAGTCGCTGGCGGAGACGCGCGCGGCCTACTACGAGCGCAACCGCTTCGCCGACGTGTTTGCCAATCTCACCCGCGCGCCCAAAGTGTACGAGGACGAGATCGCGCGCATTCCCGGCGTGGCCGCGGTGGAGACGCGCATCGCCAAGATCGCGCTGATCGATTTGCCGAACGTGCCGGAGCCGGCCTCCGCCATGTTCGTGTCGATCCCCGACTTCCGCGAGCAAAAGCTCAATCTTCTGTATTTACGCAGCGGGCGTTTGCCGCTGCCGGGCGACGAGCACGAAGTGGTGGTGAACGAGCCGTTTGCCAAGGCCAACCATTTCGACATAGGTTCGACTTTCCAGGCCATCCTCAACGGCCGCAAACGGACCTTACGCATCGTCGGCACCGCGTTGTCGCCGGAATACATCTATGCGCTCGGGCCCGGTGTGCTTGTGCCCGACGACCAGCGCTTCGGCATCGTGTGGATGCGGGAGAAGGCGCTGGCCGCCGCTTTCGATCTCACCGGCGCGTTCTCCAGTGTGCATCTCAAGCTGACGCGGGGTGCGTCCGAACCAGCGGTGATCGAACGGCTCGATGCGCTGCTGGCGCGTTACGGCGGACTTGGCGCGCACGGGCGGCGCGACCAGACCTCGCACGCCTTCCTCGACGCCGAACTTTCGCAGCTCAAGGCGATGAGCCGCATTCTGCCGCCGATTTTTCTGCTGGTGGCGGCGTTCCTGGTCAACATGACGCTATCGCGGCTGATCCTGCTGGAGCGCGAGCAGATCGGGCTGTTGAAGGCGCTCGGCTACCGCAACGCGGCGGTCGGCTGGCACTATCTCGAATTCGCCCTCGGCATCGCCTGTGTCGGTATCGTCCTCGGGCTGGCCGCGGGCACCTGGCTGGGCTTCGGCATGACGCGGCTCTATGCGCAGTTCTACCATTTTCCGTTTCTGGTTTTCCGCCTCGATCCGGCAACCTACGTCATCGCCACGGGCATCACGCTGGCCGCCGCGGCCGTCGGCGCGCTGAAGGCGGTGCGCGACGTGGTCACGTTGCCGCCGGCGGTGGCGATGGTGCCGCCGGCACCGGCGGTCTATCGCCGCCTGCTGCCGGAGGCGCTGTACAAGTTCTTGAGCATTCCGCAGTCGCTGATCATGGTGGCGCGCCATCTGATGCGCTGGCCGCTGCGCACGGCGAGCACGGTCCTCGGCATTGCACTGGCGGTGTCGATATTGGTCGGCTCGCTGTGGACGTTCGGCTCCGTCAATCTCATGATCGACGTGACCTACAACCGCTCCGACCGGCAGGATGCTTCCATCAGCTTCGTGCGCGAGCGGCCGATGGCGGCGCTGTATTCCGCCACCAAACTACCGGGGGTGATGGCGGCCGAGCCGTTTCGCTCGGTGCCGGTCAAGATCCGCTACGGCCATGTCGAGCGGCGCATTGCCATCACCGGCAAGCCGGCCGGCACCGACCTGAGCCGGGTGCTGGGTCCGGACTTCATGCCGATCCGGCTGCCGAAGAGCGGCATCGCGCTCAGCGCCGCGCTGGCGAAAATCCTCAAGGTCAAGGTCGGCGATATCGTCGAGATCGAACTGCTCGAGCGCGACCGCCGCAAGGCGCGGCTGCCGGTCACCGCCATCATCGAGGGCTTTCTCGGGCTGACGGCCTACATGAACTTGACCGAAGCCAACCGCCTGCTGCGCGAAGGGCCGATGATCAGTGGCGTCCATCTGCTGTATGACACGGCGCGCAGCGACGCCTTGTTTCGCCGGCTCAAGAGCACGCCGGTGGCAAGCTTCATCAGTCTGCAGCGGGTCTCGCTGCAGAAATTTCGCGACACCCTGGCTGAGAATATCCAAGTCATGATCACGGTCTACGTCTCGCTCGGCATGATCGTCGCCTTCGGCGTGGTCTATAATTTCGCCCGCATTTCATTGTCGGAGCAGGGAAGGGAGTTGGCCAGCCTGCGCGTGCTCGGCTTCCGCAAGAGCGAGGTGTCGGGCATCCTGCTGATCGAGCTCGCCATTCTCACGCTGCTGGCGCAACCCTTGGGGTGGGCGCTCGGCTACGGTTTTGCCTATGCGATGGTGCAGGGCTTCGAAAGCGAGCTCTATCGCGTTCCGCTGGTGGTCGACCTTTCGGTTTACGCCTGGGCCTCGCTGGTGGTCATAGTGTCGGCGCTGTTATCGGGCCTGATCGTGCGGCGGCGCATCGACCGGCTCGATATGATCGAAGTGCTTAAAACGCGGGAGTAGATCGTGTTCGGAAAGACCGGCAGGCGCATTATCGCCGCACTGGTCGGCCTGGGGGTCGTCGCGCTCATTGTCTGGGCGCTGTGGCCGCAGCCGGTGCCGGTCGACATGGCGGCGATCACGCGCGGCCCGCTCGAGGTCACCGTCGAGGACGAGGGCATCACCCGCATCCGCGAGGTCTACACGGTGTCGGCGCCGATCGGTGGCAAGATGCTGCGCTCGCCGCGCGAGGTCGGCGACAAGGTGGTGGCGAACAAGACGCTGGTCGCCGAAATCGAGCCGTCCGCGCCAACGTTTCTCGACGTCCGCTCCCAGCGCGTGAACGAGGCTGCGGTGCAGGCCGCGCAAGCCGCGGTCGACCTGGCGCAGGCGAAGATCAAGCAGGCGAAGTCGCAACTTGAATTTGCGCGTAACGATCTCGGCCGCGCCGAACGGCTGGCGGTCAGCAAGACGATCTCGGATCGTGCACTGGAAAAGGCGAAGCTCGATGTCGACTCGGCTGAATCCGGCGTCGCGAGCGCGGTGGCGACGCTGGAGGTGCGCCGCCGCGAGTTGGAAAGCGCCAAGGCGCACTTGATCCAGCCGGCCGAAGTCAACGCCAGCGAGCGCTCGGCCTCTTGTTGCATCGCGGTGCGGTCGCCGATCGACGGCCGCGTGCTCAAGATCATCGCGGAAAGCGAGCAGGTCGTGCCGCCGGGCGCGCCGCTGGTCGATATCGGCGATCCGCAAGATCTCGAAATCGCCGTCGATTTTCTTTCGCGCGACGCCGTGCGCATCAAGCCGGGTCAGCCTGCGCGCATCGAAAGCTGGGGCGGCGACAAAATGCTGGCCGCACGGGTCAAACGCATCGAGCCGACCGGCTTTACCAAGGTCTCCGCGCTCGGCATCGAGGAGCAGCGGGTCAAGGTGATCCTCGATTTCACCGGGCCCGAATCCGAATGGCGGCAACTGGGGCACGGCTACCGCGTCATCGCCCGCGTGGTGGTGTGGCACAGCGACGACGTCTTGAAAGTGCCGCTGGGCGCCTTGTTTCGCGAAGGCGAGAACTGGGCTGTGTTCGTGGTCGCCGGCGGCCGCGCGCACCGCCGCCTGGTCAAGATCGCCGAACGCAATCTGCACGCCGCCCATGTCGTCGACGGGCTCAAAGCCGGCGAGCAGGTGGTTCTTCACCCGAGCGACCGCGTGCATGACGGCGTCCGGGTCGAGCCGCGCGGGTGATCATTTCGTCTCGCCTTCGCGGCGGCGGGTTTCGCGGACGATGACAAGCTGATATTGGGCGCGCAATGGAACGCACCATCGCCACATCCGGCCTCGAAGTCGTCCGCGCCGAGATCGCGCGCGCCTGCAAGGACGCCGGGCGCGATCCCGCCGAGGTGACGCTAGTGGCGGTGTCGAAGACGTTTCCGGCCGATGCCATCGCGCCGGTCATCGCCGCCGGCCAGCGCGTGTTCGGCGAGAACCGCGTGCAGGAAGCCAAGAGCAAATGGCCGCCGCTACTGGCGAAGCATCCGGGGCTGACGCTGCATTTGATTGGCCCGCTGCAATCCAACAAGGCCAAGGAAGCGGTGGCGCTGTTCGACGCCATTCATTCGGTCGATCGTCCCAGCCTGTGCGAAGCGCTGGCCAAGGAGATCGCCAAGCAGGGGCGTTCGCCTTTGTTGTTCGTCGAGATCAATACCGGCGCCGAGGCGCAAAAATCCGGCGTGCTGCCGCACGACGCCGACGGTTTCCTCGCCGCCTGCCGCGACAAATACGGGCTGACGGTTTCCGGGTTGATGTGCATTCCGCCGCTGGAGGAAGCGCCGGGGCCGCATTTCGCGCTCGCCGCCAAGATCGCCAAGCGCAACGGCCTGACGCTTTTGTCGATGGGCATGAGCGCGGATTTCGCCACGGCGATTCAGTTGGGCGCCACGCATGTGCGCGTCGGCAGCGCGATTTTCGGGGATCGGCCTACCTGAACCGCGGCGGATAGCCAGGCGGGCTCGCCGGATTAGCCGGCGCACGGCTCGGCGCGCTGCCGGGCGTGCCGCCGAGGGGGCTGGGATCGAGTGGTTTTTTCAGCAGGCTGGAGCGCAGCGCTTCGCCGCGCGGCGAGGGCGGCGGCGTCGCCGGCATTGCAGGCGCGGCCGGTTGCGCCGGCTGCAGCGCCGGTGCGTCGAGCGGCGAGCCGTTGTCGATCGCATCGTCGTCATCGCTCATCATGCGGCAGCTCATGCTGGCGCTGCGCCAGCGCTCGACTACCGAAGTAATCAGATCTCGGCTGAAATTGTTGCCAGCGTCCGAGCGGGTGTCGCCGGAGGCCTCGCTGCTTGGTCGCAGGTTCGCGGGAAGTTCCTGGAAACGCATGCGTGTTGGCAGCGCGACGCCGGAACCGAAGGTAAAGACTTCGCGGACACCGAGCGAGGGGATGAACTTGAGCAGATTGGCCGCCGCATCCGATACCGCCGAACGGATCAGATCTTGGTCGTTGTCGTTGGCGAGCCGCATGACAAACAGCGTCGAGCATTGCGAAATGATAGTCGAATCAATCTCAGCCGGGCGCTGCGTCACCAGCCCGAGGAACACGCCGTATTTACGGCCTTCCTTGGCGATGCGCGAGAGCGCGCGTTTGGTGGGGCCGAAGCCGATCTTCTTGTCGGCCGGCGCGTAGCGGTGCGCTTCTTCGCAAACGAACAGCAGCGGCGCCACGCCGTCGCTCCACAGCCCGAAGTCGAAGGCCATGCGGCAAACCACTGACACCACAGAATCCACCACCTCGGCCGGGAAGCCGGCGAGCTGCATGATGGTCATCGGCTTGCCTTCCGGCGGCAGCCGGAACAGATGACCAAGGATCTCCGCCATGGTGTCGCCGCCAATATTGGCATTTTCGAACATGAAGGCGTAGCGTGGGTGATTGCGGAATGTCTGAATGCGCGAGATCAGCTTGTGATAAACGACCCGTGAGGAACGGTTCTCGAGCTTACCCATGCGCTCGTCGAGCAACGCGATCAAATCCTCAATGCGGTATGGCACCGGCGTGTCGGCGGTGAATCCGATATTGTTGGGGTCGCGTTTCTTGACAAGCGACCGCTCGGTGCCGGTGCGGTATTGTAGATAGCGAGCCTTTGCTGACGGGATGGCCTCGGAGAGAATTTCGACTTCCTCGTCGCCGCCGGGCCGGCCGCCGAAAAATGCGTCGACCGTTTCCTCGAAATTGAACAGCCAGAATGGCAGCCGCAGATTGCGCGGTGTAAGTACTTGCGCCTTCTCTCCGAAGCACCTGGAATATTCATTGTGGGGATCGACCAAGAAGATGCGCAGATTTGGGCGCGTCTCAAGAATGTTTCGCAGAATGACGGCGACGCCGCTCGACTTGCCGACGCCGGTGGTGCCGAGAACCGCGAAATGTCGGCTCACCATCTGATCGATGTCGATATGTACGCCAATGTTCGAGTTCTGCTGGAGGTCACCGATATGGGCCCGGTCGTGGTCGGCTACGCCATAGATCAATCGCAATTCATTTTCGGTGAGCAGCAAGGCGCCGTCGCCCATGCTTGGATATTCTGTGACGCCGCGCTGGAAGCGCATGGTATTGTTAGCGCCCCTGAGGATCTCACCGATGAGATCAAGGTTCGCACAGCTGTGAATAACATGATCGCCGTTTGCGGTCGCTCGCTCGCCAATCGAGCTGATCATTCCGACCGTGAGCGATCCGCCGGTTACCAGACCCATGAATTTTCCGACGGTGGGATGATCTCCACTTGCCGCGCGCGCGTTAAACTCGACGGTCGCCTGTGAGCCGGTAACGGTCACCACGCGGCCGATCAACTCCGGCAGCGGCGACGTCGCTGTGCTTTGAGCGGTGGCAGTTTCCATAGTTGCCCCTGTCGCAAGCATTTCTTGTTTTCTGGTGGCCGCGCGAAAACGGCGCTGGGTGCAACCAATATCAGGGACGCGACGCCGTTCTGTTAACGCGGCGGGATTTGGCCCGGCGGCGTGCGGCTATGCTTAAATTTCGGTCGACGATGGCGGTAACTTTTACTCAACCACGATTCGAGTTTGCGGGCCGAGGCGCGCGAGCAGGAGCCGCAGCGCCGCATGCCGAAGCGCGATGCAGCCGGCGGTCGGCGCATGGCCGGGCCGCGCCGCATGGATGAACACCGCGCTGCCGCGGCCGGCCACGCGCGGCCGCGTGTTGTGGTCGAGCTCGACGATGAAATCGTAAAGATTGTCGGCGCGCGTCAGGCGGTCGGCCTTGCTGCCGGGCGGCAGCGTGACCCGCTGATTGTAGCGGCGGTCGGCGGGATCCTCGCACCAGCCGTCGTCCGGCTTGATCGGGCGCGCCGGCAGCAGGGTGGCCGGGCGCGAATGCCGGTCGGCGCGCCACCACAGCCGCTTCAGGCGGAAGCGGCCGCGCGGCGTGGCGCCGTCGCCTTCGCGCTTGTTGGCCTTGATGCCGCCGCGGCCAAGCGCCACCGGCATCACGATGCCGCCGGCGCTGAGCCAGCCCGCCCTCGGATCGCCCGCTTTGCGCCGTACCGACAGCCGGCTCAGTGACTTCCTGCGCATGCCCGTCGTTTCTCCGCCGGACCCGGCCGGCACGGCCTAAATATCAGTTCACGCTTGCTCTTTTAGCCCTGAATGTTCTACTCCGCGACTAGCGCATGGCCCTGAAAAGTGGCACCGGGATTTCCGAAAAGACCATGCGCCACAAGGAATTGGGCGGGCCGCAGGGGCGCCCGCCAGGGGGCTTTTTATAGCGATGCCCAACAAGCGGACCATTCTGATCGTCGACGACGACAATGAACTGCGTGACGCCCTGGTCGAGCAGCTGGCGCTGCACGAAGAGTTCGACGCCATCGCGGTCGACTCAGGCACCAAGGCGGTGCAGGCGGCCAAAGGCGGCCAGATCGACCTGGTGATCATGGACGTCGGCCTGCCGGATGTGGACGGCCGCGAGGCCGTGCGCATCCTGCGCAAGAACGGCTTCAAGGCGCCGATCATCATGCTCACCGGCCACGACACCGACTCCGACACCATCCTCGGGCTGGAATCCGGCGCCAACGACTATGTCAGTAAGCCGTTTCGTTTCGCCGTGCTGCTGGCGCGCATCCGCGCGCAGCTTCGCCAGCACGAGGCGAGCGAGGACGCGGTGTTCGCCATCGGTCCCTACATGTTCCGGCCGAGCTCGAAGCTCTTGCTCACGCCCAAGGGCAGCAAGGTGCGGCTGACCGAGAAGGAGACTGCCATCCTGCGCTATCTCTACCGCGCCGGGCAGAAACCGGTGTCGCGCGAGACGCTGCTGCAGGAAGTGTGGGGCTACAATTCCGGCGTCACCACCCATACGCTGGAGACGCACATCTACCGGCTGCGGCAGAAGGTCGAGAAGGACGCCGCCGCGCCGCAGATCCTGGTGACGGAAGCCGGCGGCTACAAGCTGGTGCCGTGAAAATCCTGCGCAGCATCGCATAGGAGCGATATCGTCCATGGCCATCGAGGACGACATCGCGTTCTTCGAAACGGTGCCGACGCTGGCGGTACTGGGCAAGCAGGCGCTGCGCGTGCTGGCGATCGGCGCCGACACCCGGCAGCTGCAAAGCGGCGCGGTGCTGTTCTATGCGGGCGAGCTGGTCGACGGCGGTTATATCGTGCAGGACGGCTCGCTGGTGGTAGAGCACGGGGCTGCTCCCGATACTGCTGAGTACACCGTCGGTCCCGGCACGCTGCTGAGTGAACTGGCGCTGCTGACCGAAACAATCAGCCCGGTGACGGCCATCGCCAAAGAGCCGACCGTGCTGGTGCGGATTCCGCGCAACCTGTTCCGCAAGACGCTGGAAGGCTATCCGGCCGCCGCCAAGCGCTTGCGCGATAGCATGTCCGAGCGGGTGGATTCCTGGACGCGCGAATTGACCGCCGTGAAAAGTGCGCTGGAGGGGAAGGAATAACGCTACGACGTCATAAACGGGCAAGCGAAAGCTTGCGTGTATAGCCCGCCGCAAGTTGGGGTTAATAGGATGCCTCGTGTGCTGTTTGGAGTGCCTCCTTATGGGCCGAGAGGCATTTAGCGGCTTTGGTTGAATGCTTCAGGTTTTTTCAAGCTAATTTTAAATAGCCTTGTTTATGAGTTTTCCTCGATCCGGATCTCTCATGAGGCTGCGGCGATCCGGTCGGACGGCGCAAGCCCAACCACCGGGAGCATGAGAGACATGCCATTCATCGACGCCAAACCTTTTCCCTTTCAGTTCGATTTCGATCACGTCGCTTTGGTCTGCATCGACATGCAGCGGGACTTCTGCATGCCGGGAGGCTTTGCCGAATCCTTGGGCGACAACATCAAGAACGTTCAACCCTGCATTCCAGTCATCGGCAAGCTGCAGGCCGCCTTTCGTAAGGCCGACCTGCCGATCATCCATACGAAGGAATGCCACAAACCGGATCTGTCCGACCTTCCCACCGCCAAACTCAACCGCGGCAACCCGAAGGTCAAGATCGGCGAATTTGGACCGATGGGACGGATCTTGGTCGATGGCGAACCAGGAACGGAGTTCATTGCCGAGAACGAGCCTCGGGAACACGAGCATGTCATCTCCAAGCCGGGCAAGGATGCGTTCTACCTCACCGACCTCGACGAGTATCTGATGCGCCGCAAGATCTCCGGATTGGTGATCACGGGCGTGACGACCGAGGTCTGCGTGCAGACGACCATGCGCTGTGCGAACGACCGCGGCTACGACTGCCTCCTGGTCGAGGACGGCACCGATAGCTATTTCCCGGAGTTCAAGGAGTTCGCTCTCAAATCATTGGTGGCCCAGGGCGGCATCGTCGGCTGGACCTGCAAGTCGGACGCCCTGCTCGAGATGATGGCCAAGGAGTTGCGCGGAAGCGTGAGTCCCTACAAGGCCGCATAGTTGAGCGAGACGCTTCCGGCGACGCGCGCCGGCATAGGGGCCAGGCATGAAACCGCCCGTCGATTACATCTTCGCGCCCGCGGCGCCAGGCCAGGTTCCGTACTGGCGTCTGGTGCTCCGGGGCACCTCGCAGATTTGCTTTCAGAGCAACGAGCTGACGGGCCTGTTCTTCTTGTTGGCCGCTCTTGATCGCCTCGCCGATCAGCGCCGCCTATTTTCTGGTGGCCGGCATGATGGCGCCCGTCGGCCGCATGCTGCTCGGCGACAGGGGCGTAATCCGCTCGAGCTGGGCTGCCGGGTCTCAATCCCTGCCTAATTCGCGATCGCGATCCCGGCCTTCTTCGAAACCGGCTGGACCAATCCGGCATGTGGGCCGTGCTCGTGGTCTGCGTCGCCGTCACTATCGTGCTGGTGCGTTGTGCCTTGCTGTCCTGCCGTTTCCGACGCTTGCTTGCCGTTCCTGCTCGTGTTCTGGACGCTCGTATGATTGGCGCCGCACATCGACTTCGTCCAGTGCGCCATCTGGTCGCCGCGCAATGCGCACGCGAGCATTCCATCCCGTCAAAGCGGTGCTGTCGAGCCTGGGGGAGGCTTTGTTCGCTCCCCATGTTTTGCCGGGCGTGTTGTTTGCCATCGGCGTGCTCCTCAGCAACTGGCGGCACGGCATGCTGGCGATCTTCGGCGCGATCATCGGCACCGCTGTGGTCGTACTACTACGCGAGATCGACCCGGGGAGCGTCGATCAGCGGGCTTTACGGGTTCAATGGCGTCTCAGCGGCCATTGCGGTGTTCGTTGTCCTGCGGCGGCAAGCTCAGGCTTTCAATATTGGGGGCGCTGGTCGCCACCATGATGATGCCGGCGATCTCCGACCTCGGCATGCAAATGGCGTCCGCGCACCGTTCGTGTTCGCCACCTGGCTCATGCTTGCCTTGGGCTGGGTCGAAGACAAGTGGTTCGACGTCAAGGAGGAAGCCGCTGCGCCGGCAGCATCCGGATCCGAGACTATAGCGCCGGCGCAAACCCTCATGGCTCATCGGAGAGACTGACATGCTGACGCTATCCGCCCCTCTGGTCTTCCCCAATCTTCAGGAATACGCGCGCACACTGCGCGAGAGCGATTGGCAATCTTTCCGGCCCGGCGTGACCGCCCATTGGCTGTACAAGGAACCAGACGGCGGCCCCAGCGCCGTGCTGCTCCGCTATCAACCCGGCGCCCGCGTCGCCGAGCATGAGCATGTCGGCTATGAGCACATGCTCGTGCTGGAGGGCGACCAATACGACGAAGCAGGCTCCTATCCTGCCGGCAGCTTCGTCGTCCACCAGCCCGGTTCGCGGCACTCGCCGGGCAGCGTCGGTGGCTGCGTCGCGCTATTGGTCTACGACAAGGCCGTCCGTTTTTCGAACTCCGTACAAAGCGGAGACAAAGCGGAATTGGCGCCGATTTAGATTTCCACCATGGCCGTCACCGGCACGTGGTCGGAGGGACGCGCGGCGCCGCGGTAATCCTTGGCGATCTTGATGGTCGAGACGCGGTCGGCGAGCGCGTCGGAGGTCCAGAAGTGATCGAGCCGGCGGCCGCGGTCGGCGGCGCGCCAATCGGCGGCGCGATAACTCCACCAAGTGTAGAGCTTTTTCGGCTCCGGCGTCAGCACGCGCATGCAGTCGACCCAGCCGCCGGCATTGCGCGCGTCGGTCAGCTTCTCGCACTCGACCGGCGTGTGCGAGACGACCTTCAACATCTGCTTGTGGCTCCAGACGTCGTGCTCAAGCGGCGCCACGTTGAGATCGCCGACCAGAATCGCGCGCTGCGATTTCGCGGGGCGCAGCCTCTTGTGCGCGCGCATCTCGTCGAGGAACGAAAGCTTGTGCGCGAATTTCGGATTGCGCTCGGGGTCCGGCTCGTCGCCGCCGGCCGGCACATAGAAATTATGCAGCGTAATGGAGTCGCGAAAGCCGGCGCGCCCACCCAAGACCACCGAGACATGACGGCAATCGGTCTTGCCGCAGAAGCTCTGGATGTCGCTTGCCTCGAACGGCAGGCGCGAGAGCACGGCGACGCCGTGATAGCCCTTCTGGCCGTTGAGCGCGGCGTGTTCGTAGCCGAGGCGCTTGAAGCGCTTGAGCGGAAAGGCCTCGTCGGGGCATTTGGTTTCCTGCAGGCAGAGCACGTCGGGACGCGCGCTTTTGAGAAACTTGGCGACCAGATCGATGCGCAGGCGGACCGAGTTGATGTTCCAGGTGGTGACCTTAAGGGGCATCAGATTTGAATACTGCGTGGCACAACTTTTGTCACTGTCATGCGCGGGCTTGTAACCACAAGTCGGGTATACCCGACTTGCGGCGCTTATTTTGTGCGGAAGTCGGGCAGGCCCGACTTCCGGCGCCTCCCGCTTATGCGGGCAGGGCCGTGCCTCCCTAAGCGAGATGGCCGGGACAAGCCCGGCCATGACGAACGAGAGCGCGGGTCGCGATGACCGCTCTCAATTATGATAATTCGTATAATCGATGTGAAACATGCCCGGATCGGGCTTCTTGCTGGTGTCGAGGTTGTAGACTGCGACCGTGGTGTCGTAGCCCTGCGGGTCGGTGACCGTCCATTGCTTGAGCTGCATGTCGTTGGCGCTGAACATGATCATCAGCCGGCTGGTGCCGACCAGGCCATTCTTCTCCTCGACCACGACGGTGACGAAGACGTCGTCGGCAAAGACCGACACCAGATTGGTGTCCTTCATCAGGTCGACATTGTCGGAGAGCAGAAAGCGCAGCGGCGTCTGCGACAGCGGATAGAGATCCTGCGTGGCCAGTTTGCGGTCGCGCACCACCACCGACTGGCCGTCGGCGATGATGTCGATCGGGCTCGGCGGATCGTAATCGAAGCGCACCCGGCCCGGCTTCTGGATGTGGAACTCGCCCTGGCTGCGGCGGCCGTCGGGGCCGACCTGCACGAAATTGCCCGACAGTATCTGCGTGGCGGAGAGATAACTGTCGACGCGCCGGATGATGGTGCGCTGATCGGGGTTGAGCGCGGTGGTCGAGCCGGACTTGCCCATGAGGGCGGCGAAAGGATTGAAGACCGGGTTGGGCGCCGGCTCGGCTTGTGTCGCCTGGGCGCGGCGGTGGTACGCGGGCTTGGTCGCGGGTTTGGCCGGGGCGGGGATCGAGCCGGTAGCCGCCGCCGACTGGGCGTGCGGACGTGGCGTCGGCAGCGGCACGCTCTGGGCCAGCGCCGGGGCCGCCGCCAAGCCGGCTGCGAAGCCGGTCAGCAACGCGGCGATTGCCAGGTTCCGGCCGCCGGTTCGCGCCTTTCCGTATCCCATGAGGTTCTCCGCCTCGCGCCCCGCGTCGCCCCGGCATCGTCTAGGAACCGGCTGTGGCTATTTCGCGGCCCGGCGCTTCCCGCTTAATCGCGAATGGAGCGATTCTCAATAGCAACAATGGCGGTCAGTGGCGCTCAATAGCGTTCTCAGCCGTCCTCGGGGATCAGGATCTCGCGTTTTCCGGCGTGGTTGGGCTGACCGACGACGCCTTCCTGTTCCATGCGCTCCATGATGGTGGCGGCGCGGTTGTAGCCGATCTGCAGCCGGCGCTGGATGTAGGAGGTGGAGGCCTTGCGGTCGCGCCGCACGATGGCGATGGCCTGCTGGTAGAGGTCGCCGCCCTCGGCCAGACCCATGCCGGTTGAATCGAATACCGCGCCGTCCTCGCCCACCTCGTCGTCGCCCGCCGTCACCTCTTCCAGGTATTCCGGCTGGCCCTGCGTCTTGAGGTGGCGCACCACCTTCTCGACCTCGGCGTCCGCCACGAAAGGTCCGTGCACGCGGCTGATGCGGCCGCCGCCGGCCATATAGAGCATGTCGCCCTGGCCGAGCAGCTGCTCGGCGCCCTGCTCGCCGAGAATGGTGCGGCTGTCGATCTTGGAGGTGACCTGGAAGGAGATGCGGGTGGGGAAGTTCGCCTTGATGGTGCCGGTGACGACGTCGACCGACGGGCGCTGGGTCGCCAGGATGCAGTGGATGCCGGCGGCGCGCGCCATCTGCGCCAGCCGCTGGACGGCGCCTTCGATGTCCTTGCCCGCGACCATCATCAGGTCGGCCATCTCGTCGACCACCACCACCACGAAGGGCAGCGGCTCGAGGTCGAGCTCCTCCTTCTCGTAGATCGCCTCGCCCGATTCCTTGTCGTAGCCGGTGTGCACGGTGCGGGTGAGTTTTTCGCCGTTGGCTTTGGCTTCGGCCAGGCGCGTGTTGTAACCTTCGATATTGCGCACGCCGAGCTTCGACATTTTCTTGTAGCGCTCCTCCATCTCGCGCACCGCCCATTTGAGCGCGACCACCGCCTTGCGCGGATCGGTGACCACGGGCGTGAGCAGATGCGGGATGCCGTCATAGACGGAGAGCTCGAGCATCTTGGGGTCGACCATGATCAGCCGGCACTGCTGGGGCGAGAGACGGTAGACCAGCGACAGGATCATAGTGTTGATGGCGACCGACTTGCCGGAGCCGGTGGTGCCGGCGATCAGAAGATGCGGCATGCGCGACAGATCGACGATCACGCTTTCGCCGCCGATGGTCTTGCCGAGGCATAGCGGCAGCTTGGCGGCGTGCTCATTGTAATCGCGGCCGGTGAGTAGTTCGCGCAGATAAACTTTTTCGCGCGTGGGATTGGGCAATTCGATGCCGATGGCGTTGCGGCCGGGCACCACCGCGACGCGCGCCGATACCGCGCTCATGGAACGGGCGATGTCGTCGGAGAGCCCGATCACGCGCGAGGACTTGATGCCGGGCGCCGGCTCGAGTTCGTACAGCGTCACCACCGGGCCGGGCCGCGCATTGATGATCTCGCCGCGCACGCCGAAATCACCCAGCACGGTCTCCAGCGCCGCCGCGTTGGAATCAATCAGCTCCTTCGACAGCGTAGTGCGGTCGGAAGCGCGCGGCGCCGCCAGCAGGCTGAGCGACGGCAGCACATAGCTGCCGCTGGCGCGGCGCGCCGGAGCGCGCGGCGCGGCACGGCGGCGCGGCGCCGGCGCTTCGTCTTCTTCTTCCTCGTCGTACTCCTGTTCGGCGGCGAAACCCGGCCGGTCGAAGCGCGGCTCCATGCGGGCGCCGGCGGCCGGCATCCGGGCAATGGGCCGGGCGTGGCGCGGTGCGCCGCGGAACAGCCGCAGGGCGCGCGCCTTCCAGCTCAGCAGTGCATGGACGACCATGCCGAGCCAGGCGGAGGCGCGATCGTCGCCGGCCTCGTCATCATCATCATCTTCTTCATTTTCGTCGGCGTCGCGCAGTTGCGCGCGCGCGGCGCGCGGCCATGGCCAGCGCAAGCCGGTGGCGATCGCCAGCGTCGCCACGGTCGCGGCCGCCAGGATGACGGAAAAGACGATCAGCGTGACGCCCGAAAGCGGCGCGCGCAACACAAAGGCCGGGACCTGCAGCAGGGCGTCGCCGAGGACACCGCCCAATCCGGTCGGCAGCGGCCAGGCATGGCTGCTTGGCAGCGTGGAGGCGAAACCGGTGGCGAGCAGCAGGGCGAGAATAAAAACCAGGCCGCGCCATTTGTCGCCGATCGGCCGGTGCGACAGCAGCCGCCAGCCGACCAGTGTCGCCGGCAGCAGCAGCAGCACGCTGGCCAAGCCGAGCAGCTGCATGGCGAGATCGGAGAAGATGGCGCCGGCGAAGCCGAGCAGATTGTGGATCGGCTTCTGCGTGGCGTGGCTGAGCGAAGGGTCCTGTACCGACCAGGTGGCGAGCGCGATGGCGCCGAGCAAGGCCATCGTCAACAGCGCGAGCCCGAACAGCTCGCTCAGGCGCCGGCGCACGATGTCGCGGAAATGCTCCGAGACGAAAGCGATGATGTCGAGACTGCGATCCGTTGCCGGCATGCCTAGCGTTACCCCTCTCACCCCAGGAGCGCGACGAGGCGATGCAGCGCCTCCGCCGTGCTCGTCTTGTCCTGCACCATGGCGACGCGGATGTAGTCCGTGCCCGGGTTGCTGCCGTCGGCCTGATTGCGCGCGAGATAGCGCCCGGGCACGACGCGCACGCCGGCCTGCTGCCACAGCCGCTTGGTCACGGCCTCGCTGCCGCCGTATTGCGCGACGTCGAGCCAGAGAAAGAAGCCGCCGGCCGGACGCTCATAGCCGTATCGGTTGCCGATGATCTGATCGGCGAGATCGAACTTGGCGGCATAGAGCCTGCAATTCTCCGCCACGTGCGCTTCGTCGCCATAGGCGGCGACGGCGACGTGTTGGATCGGGGTCGGAACCTGCGGGGCGGCGATATTGCGCAACTCGAGGAAGGCTTCGAGGAAGCGTTTGTCGCCGGCGGCGAAGCCGACGCGCATGCCGGGCAGGTTCGAACGCTTCGACAGCGAGTGGAACACGACGGCGTTGGCAAAATCGCTGCCGGCGGCTTCCAACATGCCGGGTGGTGCGTGCTCGGTATAAATCTCGCAATAGCACTCGTCGGCGAACACCAGGAAGCCGAAGCGGCGGGCAAGCCCGGCGAGCTTGTCGAGATAGCCGCGGTTTGCCACCGCGCCTTGCGGGTTCGACGGCGAGGCGATGTAGCAGGCGACGGTGCGCTGAAGCAGAGCGTCGTCGAGCGCGTCGAGGTCGGGCAGGAAGCCGGATTGTTTCGTCGCCGGCAGAAAGACCGGCTCGCAATCGGCCGCCAAAGCGCCGGCGGCATAGGCGGCGTAGAACGGATTGGGGATCAGCATGGCAGGCCGGCCGCTGCGCGGGGACACCCAGCGCTTGGCGGCGATGGCGGCGAGAAACAAGCCCTCGCGCGTGCCGTTGAGCACCAGCACTTCGCTGTTGGCATCGACCGCGCGCGGCAGCTTGTAGCGGCGGCCAAGCCAAAGCGCTGCCGCCTGGCGAAACGGCTCGGTGCCCTTGTTGGCGGGATAGCGGCCGAATTCATCGAGATGCGCCGCCAGCACCGGGCCGACGAAGGACGGGATCGCATGCTGCGGTTCGCCGACCGACAGATTGATGGGCGGCTTGCCCGGTTCGATGCCGGCGATCAGCTCGGTCAGCCGCACGAAAGGCGAGCGCGATTCGACCGCCGGAGCAGTGGTGGATAAGGGCGCGCGCTGGGCGGTCATCATGGGCATGCGGAACCAAGCACGGGCTCAAGCGCCCGCGGGGCAAGGACTTGGCCACAATAGATAAGGCGAGGTTAAGACCCCGTTAACCAATGGCGGGCGGACAGACATCACGTACATATAAAAAGAGAGAGGCCCCGGCCCATTGCTGGACCGGGGCCTCGACGGAAGGGACAGTGCCGGGTTTCCGCCCCTACCGCTAGCTGGTCCGGCGCACGATCCCGAAAGGCAAGAGATGTCTTGTTCGGAGTCGATCGCGCGCCGGTAAGTCTTGCTACTGCACCACCTCGCCGTGCAGGTTGATGTCCAGGCCCTCGATCTCGACCTGCTTGCTGACACGCAGGCCGATCACGACGTCGATCACCTTGAGGATGACGAAGCTCCCGATACCAGACCAGCCGATGGTGGCCAGCGTGCCGAGGAACTGGATCCAGACCTGGTGGCCCATCGTCACGTCCTTGTCGAAGCCGACGCCGCCGAAGGCACCGCTGATGAAGACGCCGGTCAGCATGGCGCCGACAAAGCCGCCGACACCGTGAACGCCGAAGGCATCGAGCGAGTCGTCATAGCCGAGCGTCCGCTTGAGTGAGGTCGCAGCCCAGGCGCAGATGACGCCGGCGGCGATGCCGATGATCAGCGCACCGGTCGGACCGACGAAACCCGAGGCCGGGGTGATGGCGACGAGACCGGCGACGGCACCGGAGATGATGCCGAGAACGCTCGGTTTGCCGCGGCCGATCCACTCGTAGAACATCCAGCCGAGGGCTGCGGCCGCCGTGGCGATCTGGGTGACGGCCATGGCCATGCCGGCGGTGCCGTCGGCGGCAAGCTCGGAACCCGCGTTGAAGCCGAACCAGCCGACCCACAGCAGCGAGGCGCCGATCAGCGACAGCACCAGGTTATGGGGCGCCATGTTCTCGGTGCCAAAGCCCTCACGCTTGCCGAGGACGAGGGCGCAGACGAGGCCCGCGACACCGGCGTTGATGTGCACCACCGTGCCGCCGGCGAAGTCCTTGACGCCAAGGCCGCCGAGGAAGCCGCCGCCCCACACCCAGTGACAGATCGGGCTGTAAACGATGATGCTCCAAAGCCCCATGAACCATAGCATGGCCGAGAACTTCATGCGGTCGGCGAAGGCGCCGCAGATCAGCGCCGGCGTGATGATTGCGAAGGTCATCTGGAAGACCATGAAGACCGTCTCGGGGATCGTGCCCTGCAAGGACGCGCCGGTCATGCCCTTAAGGAAGAAGCTTTGCATGCCGCCGACATAGGCGTTCATGCTGCCGCCGTCCTTAAACGCCAGCGAATAGCCGACGAACATCCATATCACCGTCACCAGACAGGTAATCGCGAAGCTCTGCATGCAGGTCGCCAGCACATTCTTCTTGCGGACCATGCCGCCGTAGAACAGCGCCAAGCCGGGAATTGTCATCATCAGCACGAGAGCGGTCGACGTCAGCATCCAGGCTGTGTCGCCGGAACTGAGCTTCGGTGCCGGCGGTGCCGCCGGAGCTGCCGGCGGCGGCGTCTGTGCCAGCGCACCGTCGGCCAAAATCAGGCCGATTATGAGTGCGGCAATTGCAATCAACCCCGCACCGGAAAATTTCTTCAACGTCATGGTCGTACTCCTGTCCGAATTGTTGCGGTGGGTCGCTTACAGCGCCGCAGCGTCAGTTTCGCCCGTGCGGATGCGCACAGCGTGATCCAGGCCGAAGACGAAAATTTTGCCGTCGCCGATCTGCCCTGTTTTGGCAGCGCCGCTGATAGCGCTGACGACTTTGTCGACCTGGTCGGATGCAACTGCCACTTCCACCTTGATCTTGGGAAGGAAGCTCACCGCATATTCGGCACCACGGTAGATTTCCGTGTGGCCCTTTTGACGCCCGTAACCTTTGACCTCGGTGACGGTCAGTCCTTGAACCCCGATGGAGGTCAGAGCGTCACGGACCTCGTCGAGTTTGAAAGGCTTGATAATGGCCATGACGATTTTCATGGATTCGATCCCCGCTTGAGCCCGTTTTGATCCTTACGCAGTGCGGGCGGGTTCACTGAGCCGGGCCCACGAAGCTTGCTTCGCAGGCAGGGCCACCAAAAAGGAATCAAACGCCGTGCCAAGTGCCGGCAAACGCGCTATGCGGTTGATTCTAGGGGATGAATCCGATCGGCCGGTACCCGACCTAAATACCGCCGCGGGCCACCGCCCAAAGACCGGTCAGGGTTTTGAGCCGCTGCACAAAAATTAATCAGGAAATTTGACGCAAAAACCTGCCCGCGGCGTGCGCGGGCAGGGCTTTTCAGGTTTCGGCCGGCCGGCTGCGCTATTGCAGCGCCTCGCCGTGCTGGCTGACGTCGAGGCCCATCACCTCATCCTCCTGGCGCACGCGCAACGGCACCAGCGTGCCCACCGCCTTGAGAATGATGAAAGTGACGATGCCCGACCACAGGATGGTGACGCCGATCCCATAGACTTGCGCCAGCACCTGGTGCGGATTGCCTTCGATCAGCCCACGGATGCCGCCCGGCAACTCGGGGCTGGCCGACAAGGCGCCGACCGCCAGCACGCCGGCGAGCAAAGTGCCGGTCAAGCCGCCGACGCCGTGCACGCCGAACACGTCGAGCGAGTCGTCATAGCCGCATTTAGTCTTGAGCCAGGTGCAGGCCCAGAAGCACACCGCGCCGGCGATCAAGCCGATCAGCACCGCTTGCATCGGCATCACGAAACCCGACGCCGGCGTGATGGTGCCGAGGCCGGCGATGGCGCCGGAGATCATGCCGAGCACCGAGGGCTTGCCGCGCGTCCACCACTCCAGCGCCATCCAGGTGAAGGCGCCGGTGCTGGCGGCCAAATGCGTGGCGACGATCGCCATCACCGCGCGCGAATTGGCGCCGAGTGCCGAGCCGCCGTTGAAGCCGAACCAGCCGACCCACAACATCCCGGTGCCGATCACCGCCAATGCCAGATCGAACGGTGCCAGATTCTCGTGGCCATAACCGCGCCGGGCGCCGAGCACGTAGGCCGCCGTTAAACCGGCGACGCCGGCATTGAGATGCACGACGGTGCCGCCGGCAAAATCGATCAGCCCGTAGTTTCCGAGGAAGCCGCCGCCCCAAACCCAGTGCGCGATCGGCACGTACACCAACAGCAGCCACAGCGCGCTGAAAATGAGATAGGCCGAAAAGCGCAAGCGGTCGGCCACCGAGCCCGCGACCAGCGCCACCGTGATGATGGCGAAGGTCATCTGGTAGATCATGAACAGGCTTTCGGGAATGGTCTTGGCCAGCGGCGAGATCGAGTTAAGCGATATGCCTTGCAGGAAGATACGATCGAGCGTGCCGATGACCGCGCCGTCGCCGGTGAAAGCGAGCGAGTAGCCGATGAACGCCCACAGGAGGGATACCAGAAAGGTGGCGGCGAGCGACTGCGCCATGGTGGCGAGTACGTTTTTCTTGCGCACCATGCCGGCGTAGAACAGCGCCAGGCCCGGTATCGTCATCATCAGCACGAGTCCGGTGGCGCCGATCATCCAGGCGGTGTCGGCGCCGTCGATCTTCGGTGTTTGCGCGAAAGCAGGCGAGGCGGTCAGTGTCGTCGCCAGCGCGGTTGTCACCACGGCGAGGCGTGTATGCGCCCGTGTCATTGTCGTTCCCCCCAAAATTGTTTTTAAAGCGCGCCGGTGTCGGTCTCGCCAGTGCGGATGCGCACGGCTTGCTCGAGCGGCATGACGAAAATCTTTCCGTCGCCGATCTGGCCGGTCTTGGCGGCGGCGGCGATTGCTTCCATCACCTGGTCGAGTTGATCGCTGGCGATGGCGACTTCGACGCGAACCTTAGGCAGGAAATTGACGGCATATTCGGCGCCGCGATAAATCTCCATGTGGCCCTTCTGCCGCCCGAAGCCTTTGACCTCGCTCACGGTCATGCCGTGAATGCCGATACGGGTGAGTGCGTCGCGCACCTCGTCGAGCTTGAACGGTTTGATGACGGCGATGATCAGCTTCATGGCTTCCTTCCCGGCGATGATTTTTTCGTTGGCGCGTGACCATTTACGGGAACCGGTGCCCACCCCCCGTTCGCGCCGGGGACAAGCTGTTCGGGATCATGCGCCGCACAACAACGAACCCGCCCCGGCAGATGCCGGCACGGGCTAGTTTGCATAGGTTATCGACAGATGGCCCAAAGTTTAAGCGGCAATATTGCCGCGCCCACAGGCAGTCGCCGCCATAGGGGGCATTTTAGGACAGCGATGTTGTCTTATTTGCCGTTGGCCGGCGCGGCCAGCCCGCGGTCGGCAATCACGGCCGCCAGCTCGGCGCGCACCTGCTCGGCGGTCATGCCCGGCTCGATGCGCGGGTCGTAGAGCAAGGTGAGCAGGGCGCGATCGTACACGGTCAGGTACCCGACCATGCGGTGCTGGTTGAGCGTGGTCCAAGGATTGCGCTGGTCGTGATTGGACAGGCCGAAGGCGTGCAGCAGCTCGTGGTAGGCGCAGTCGAGAAACACGTCGGTGCCCTTGTCGACGATGATGAAGGAGACCGAGCGCAGGATGTCGCCTTCGGTGCTCGACTTCACGCTGGTCATGCATTGCGGATCGGTGCGCCGGATGAAGGTCTGCGCCACTTTGGCGCCGAATGCGGCGCGCAGCGCCGACTTGAAATCCTTCTCGTCGATCAGCCGCACTTCGATGTCGGCGGGCGACGTGCTCACGAGACTCAAGTGCAGGCTGGGAACTTCGCGTGCGTATTGCTCGACGATGCGCTTCGTCGCCGCGGTGCGGTCGACACTGCCGCCGGCAATCACGCGCGCACGAACCGGATGATCGAAACGGCGGATGCCGCGCGGCGCTGCGCCGATGCGCAGATCGGAGCCGAAGGCGAGCGCGAGAAAACCGCGCTCCAGCTCGTCGGCCGAGAAGCGCGTGTATTCGCTCGGCGCGCCGTGGAACGCACCGGCCGGCGCCGGCCGCTTGCCGGAAGCCGCGAGCGCCGCCGCCGTCATCGACAACAGAACGACAATTGCGGAAATTGATCTTTTCATTACCACCGCGACATACCACGTGGCGTACGATCTTGTCAGAAAACCGGCGCCCATCCCTATTCGCGTCGGCGACAAGTTATTCGGGATCGTGCGTTAAGGCTCACGCCGCAGGCGCACCAAGCCTTCCTGGGCGACAGAAGCGACCAGCGTGCCGTCGCGGGTGAATATAAGGCCGCGGGCGAAGCCGCGCGAGCCGTGCAGATTGGGCGAATCCTGCGCATAGAGCAGCCAGTCGTCGGCGCGGAACGGCCGGTGCAGCCACAGCGCATGATCGAGACTGGCGGCCATGAAATCCTTCTCGAACAGCGTGCGTCCAAATGGCGCCAGCGCGGCATCGAGCAGCGTCATGTCGGAGGCATAGGCCAGCACGCATTGATGGATCGCCAGTTCGTCCGGCAGGCGGCCGGTGGTGCGGATCCAGATATGAAAGCGGCCGTCGGGATATTTCTTGCCGCCGTAGCGATCGAATTCGACCGGACGCAATTCAATCGGCCGCTCGCGCTCGTAATAGCGCCGCACCGGATCGGGCATGGTCGGCAGCATGTTTTTGCGCATCTCCGACTCGGTCGGCAGATCTTCCGGCGGCGGCACCTTCGGCATCGGCATCTGATGATCGAGGCCGGGCTCGTCGGCGTGGAACGAGACCAGCATGGAGAAGATCGGATGGCCGTGCTGGCGCGCGCTGACGCGCCGCGTCGTGAAGCTCTTGCCGTCGCGGATGCGATCGACGTCGTAGATGATCGGCACCTTGGGATCGCCCGGCAATAGAAAATAAGCGTGCATGGAATGCGGCGGACGGCTGGCGTCGACCGTGCGCACGGCGGCGACCAGCGCCTGGCCGATCACCTGGCCGCCGAACACGCGCTGCCAGCCGACTTGCGGGCTGCGGCCGCGGAACAGGTTCACCTCGAGGGGCTCGAGATCGAGAATATTGAGCAGTTCGTCGACGGCAGAGGACATGGGCGGCGGATGCGTTGCTTGCGGGGCTGCCAATGACGCTTGCGCGCCGCGCGAAGTCAAGACATGGCGGCCGTGCGTGCGCGGTGGCGCAAAACGAGCGGGCGGCAGATTGCCTGCCGCCCGTGCATCCGCGCACCGTCAAGAGGTGCGCCGATAACGCTCGTCACTAGAGCGTGAGATACACCACGCCGAGCACAACTACAGCGAGGACCACCCAGATAAGAATCTGGGTCTTGCTGTTGAGGGTATGGGTTTCGCTTGTCATGGGTTGCCCCTTCTTGCAGAGGCCGTGGGACGGGCCACTCCGGTCCCTGGGCCCCAAACGAATCATACTTTAGTCTAAGAAGGTGACCGTTTGTTGATTTGGCTCAAAAAAAGTCAGGACTGGCGCAAGTGCCTGAAATGACTAGGATAGCGGCTCTCCGGAGGGCCCGATGGCGGGTGACGCAAAGCGCGACATGGTGATCGGCGGGGCGGGATTTGCCGGCCTGGCGCTGGCGATCGCGTTGCGCCAAGGGCTGGGCGATACCTTTTCAATCGCGGTCGCCGATCCGGCGCTCGGTGCGGCGCCATCGAAGGACCCGCGCGCCTCCGCCATCGCCGCCGCCGCGCGCCGGCTATTCGAAGCCATCGAGGTCTGGGACGCGGTGGCGGATACGGCGCAACCGATCCTCGACATGGTGGTGACCAATTCCAAACTCGATGACGCGGTGCGGCCGACCTTCCTCACCTTCGGCGGCGAAGTGGAAGAGGGCGAGCCGTTCGCGCACATGATCGAGAACCGGCTGCTGGTCGACGCGCTGGTGACGAAAGCCAAAGCGCTCGGCATCGATCTGCGCGCCACCGCGGTTAAGGGTTTTGAAAATACCGCGAAGTCAATCGACGTCACGCTGGCCGACGGCGCGACGATCTCGGCGCGGCTGCTGGTCGGCGCCGACGGCGCGCGTTCGACGATCCGCGAGCACGCCGGCATCGCCACGCACGGATGGAATTACGATCAGTCGGCGATCGTATGCACGGTCGCGCATGAGCGCGAACATCGCGGCCGCGCCGAGGAACACTTTCTGCCGGCGGGACCGTTCGCGATCCTGCCGCTCACCGGCAAGCGTTCGTCGATCGTGTGGACCGAAAACGCGCGCGAAGCGGCACGCATCGTGGCGTTGCCCGACGACGAATTTCACGACGAGTTGGAGCGCCGCTTCGGTTTGCATCTCGGCGACGTCGAGGTGACGGGCGCGCGCCGCGCCTTTCCGCTCGGACTGTTCACCGCGCGCGCATTCATTGGCGAGCGGCTGGCGCTGATCGGCGACGCCGCCCACATCATTCATCCGATCGCCGGGCAGGGCTTGAACATGGGCCTGCGTGACGTGGCGGCGCTGGCCGAAGCGGTGGCGGACGCGGCAAGGCTCGGGCTCGACATCGGCGCGCCGGATGTATTGGAGCGCTATCAGCGCTGGCGGCGCTTCGACACCATGACCATGGGTGTCGCCACCGACGGCTTGAATCGCTTGTTCTCCAACCGCTCCGACGTGCTCCGCCTGGTGCGCGACGTGGGGCTCGGGCTGGTCGAGCGCCTGCCGCCGCTCAAGCAGCTCTTCATCCGCGAGGCGGCGGGCTTTACCGGCGAGGTGCCGAAGCTGTTGCGCGGGGAAGCGCTGTAGAGCACAGCGATGCTACGTTCTCGGCGTCAAGCCCGGCAATGACTACGGAGAGCTCACGACAGCGGAATGCTGCCGACGTGATCCTGGAACGCTTGGCGCGATGCAATGGCGTCGTACCAGCGATCGAGGTTCGGCGTCGGCGGGCGGCCGGGCACCAACTGGCGGTAGCGGTAGCACATGACGCCGACCGGAATGTCGCCGTAGGAAAACGCATCGCCGGCGAGGAATTTTGTTTTCGCCAGTTGCGCGTCCATGATCTTCATGGCGGCGACGGTTTTGTCCTGCGCGGTCTTGATCGCGGCCAGGTCGCGCTTTTCTTCCGGCGTGCGGATCAGGCCCCAGAACGCCGGCGTGATCGCCGGCCCCACCACCGACAACTGCCAATCCATCCATTGGCTGGCGCGCGCGCGCGCATGCGCATCCTTCGGCTCCAACACGCCCGCTTTGTCGTGCTTGCCGGCGAGATAGCGGATGATGGAGTTCGATTCCCATAGCAGGAAGCCGTCTTCTTCCTCCAGCACCGGCACCAGGCCGTTCGGGTTCATCGCCAGATAGGCCGGCTCTTTGTTCTTGCCGAAATCGCCGCCGACGTCGATGCGCTGGCATTCGAGCTTGAGCTCGCCCACCGCCCACATCGCCTTCTGCACGTTGGACGAGGTGTTGCGGCCCCAGATTTTGATCATGGTCGTTTCCTCTTTCCTTCACTGTCATGCCCCGCGCAGGCGGGGCATCCAGGTCTCACTGCTGATGATATAAAATGACTTCGGCGATGACGGGATCATCCACTTTCGCGGATGATGACGCCAATAACTTCGGCGTCACTCCAGCCGCCGCGCTTCCTCCGGCAGCATGATCGGGATGCCGTCGCGGATCGGATAGGCCAGCTTGGCCTTGCGCGAGATCAGCTCCTGCTTGGCGGCGTCGTATTCGAGCGGGCCCTTGGTCAGCGGGCAGACCAGGATTTCCAGCAGCTTGGGATCGACGCTGCCGGCGGGGCGTTCGGGGGTCGGATCGGTGGGCATGGGGGGCGCTCCCGGCAAATACCGCAGGAATTATAGCACGGCGATGAGGCTTGCGCGCTTTCCCTCTCCCCTTGTGGGAGAGGGTGGCGAGCGCAGAGCGTCAGCGAAGCGCGAGCCGGGTGAGGGGGCCGCGCATCAATCGTGAACCGCCCCCTCACCCGGTCCTCGCTTCGCTCGGACCACCCTCTCCCACAAGGGGAGAGGGTAAGAGAGATTGTCGCTCGGCCGCGCCACAAGCGGCGCTTACTGCAACTGCGACTCGCCTTCGGTGTTCTTCTTGGCGAGCTCGATCTCGGTGATGGCGACCAGGAGTTCCGCGCGGGTCTTCAGGTCGGGCGCCTCCAGCAGCGCCTGCTTTTCCGGCGCGCCATAGGGCGACATCATCGACAGCGCATTGACCAGCGCCTCGTTCGGCGCCTGATCGATGCCTTCCCAATCCGCCTCTAAATTGTTGGCTTTCATGAAAGCGCGCAACGCGGTCAGCACCGCCTCGCGGTCCACCGCGTCCTCGCCCTTGCGCGCGACGAAGTCGTCGGCGAACGGCGCGTAGGTGACGCGGCATTGCCGGTACTCGGTCTTCACCGGCAATTCCTGCTCGACGCGAAAGCGCGCGACGCCGGTGAGCTCGAGCAGATAGCGGCCGTCGCCGCTCTCGGCCAGTTGGGTGATGCGGCCGACGCAGCCGATCTTGAAGAGCGGCGGCTTGCCGGATTCGCTGTGGGCGGTGTCGGGCTGGATCATCCCGATCAGCCGGTGGCCGTCACGCAGCGCATCGTCGATCATGGCGAGATAGCGCGGCTCGAAAATATTGAGCGGCATCTGCCCGCGCGGCAACAGCAGCGCGCCCGGCAGCGGAAACACCGGGATGACTTCCGGCAGGTCGATCGGCCCGCGATAGTGGGCGTTCATCGGCATGGCGCTTACTCCGCCCTTATCCTGAGGAGCGCCCGAAGGGCGCGTCTCGAAGGATGGAGGGCGGCCCCATGCTTCGAGACGCGTCGCTGCGCGACGCTCCTCAGCATGAGGCCGAACCAAGTAAAACCACACGCGGCATTCCGCCGCCTACGAAAACAAAATCGACGACAACCGCTTGCGGCCTTCCACCGCGGCGGGATCGGAAAAGCCCCAAGCCTCGAAAAATTGCACGAGTTGCTTGCGTGCCGCGTCTTCGTTCCAATTGCGGTCTTTCTTCACGATCGCCAGCAGCTGCTCGACCGCTTCCGCGCGTTTTCCCGCCGCGTTGAGCGCGGCGGCGAGATCGAAGCGCGCCTGATGGTCGAGCGGGTTGCTCGCGACTTTCTGTTCCAATTCGTTGAGCGGTCCGACCGACTTGGCCTGCTCGGCCACTTCGAGCGCGGCGCGCGCGGCGGCGACCGCCGCGTCGTTCTGCTTGGCTTCCGGCACCAGCGCCAGCGTCTGCTTGGCCTGATCGAGCGCATCGGTCTCCACGTAGCAGCGCACAAGGCCGGCCAGTGCCGGCACGTTGCCGGCGTCTTCTTTTAGGAGCTGCGCATAGACTTCCGCCGCGGCGGTCGCATTGCCTTCCGCCAGCGCCGCATCGGCGGCTTCCAGCAGGTTCTTGTCGGCGGAAACGATCTTGTCCTTGGTCAGCCGTTCCAGGAACGCGATCACCTGGCTCTCGGGCAATGCGCCCATGAAGCCGTCGACCGGTTGGCCGGCGGAAAACGCGATCACGGCCGGGATCGACTGAATGCCCATCTGCCCGGGGATCGTCGGGTGCTCGTCGATGTTCATCTTGACCAGCTTGACCTTGCCCTTAGCCGCCTTCACCGCCTTTTCCAGGATCGGCGTGAGCTGCTTGCAGGGCCCGCACCAGGGCGCCCAGAAATCCACCAGCACCGGCTGCTGCTTGGATTCCTCGATCACGTCTTTGATGAAGCCCTGCGTGGTCGTCTCCTTGACCACCTCGGGCGCCGCCATCATTTCCCCGCCGTCTTGCAGCATTTTTCCTCGCTGGCTCGGGTCTTCAAAATTCCTTGCCGGATTAAATGGGTCATCCGGCTGCCGAATGCAATCGTGTCAGGGGGCGCCCGCGGCCGGCGTGGAGACCCGCTCGATGCGGGGCTCATGGCCGGTAAATTGAAGAAATTTCACCAGATCGTCGCGCTTGATCGAGGTGGTCATGGTGTTGACCAGCGGGTGGTAGTTGAGGGTGTCGTGCGCCATCATGGCGGCGTCGAGCACGACCGTGACCCGGCCCTCCCGGTCGTTGATGGCGCCGAACGGCGTCACCGCGCCCGGCTCCACGCCCCAGACCTCGCGCAAGAGGTCGGCCGAGCCGAAGGAAAACCGGCCATTGGCGCCGAGCAGCCGGTGCAGGCCCTTGAGGTCGATGGCGGCGTCTTCCTCCGCCACCACCAAGTAAAGCTCATGTTTCTTGTCGCGCAGGAACAGGTTCTTGGTGTGGCCGCCGGGGATCTGGCCGCGTAGCGCGCGCGACTGCTCGACCGTGAACAGCGGCGGGTGCTTGATGGTCGCATGCGCGATGCCGAGGGCGTCGAGCGCGGCGAACAACTGGTCGGGGGTCGTTACCATCGGCGAAACATTCCAGGCATGAACGGTGTTAGTATCGCCCGGGAACCGACGAGGTTGAAGATGAACCGCACGATCCTGGCTATCGCCGTCGCGGCCGCCGCCCTGGCGCTGGTCCCGCGCGGCGCCGGCGCGCGCGAGGCGCCCTGGTGCGCGATCAGCCCGATGGGCCCGGGCAGCGTGATCGAGGACTGCGTCTACTGGTCGCTGGAGGCCTGCGTGCCCTATGTGATCGCCGGCAACCGGGGATTTTGCAATCCGAACCCGCGTTATGTGGGCCCGCCGCCCAAAGCGCGCCGGAAACACCGGGCCCGCAGCCGTTAGCGGCCGTTTTGGGCTCCGGTTGCAAGCACCCGGGCTTGTGGCTATAGGAACCCAGTTGGCAGCCGGTATCGCGTTTTTCCGGCCTGATATTAAGTACCTACCGGATGCGGGTGTAGCTCAGGGGTAGAGCACGACCTTGCCAAGGTCGGGGTCGAGGGTTCGAATCCCTTCGCCCGCTCCAATTTTCAGCCCAACATTTATGCTGTGCGCGGGGCCTCAATGCCCCTCAATGCCCGTGCAGGTAAATGGCGTAGGCGCTGAATAGATAGACCAGCAGCAGCGAAATGCTGACCCAGCCGATGGTGCCGCGTATGCGCGTCTCCGGCTTGAACAGCAGCGCCACGATGAAGATGCCGGACATGATCACTGCGGCGAAGGCGGTGATCGCGTGCGCGGGCGAGACCGAGGCCAGCAGCGGGCCTTTGCGGTAAAATATGTCGTCAATCGCCAGGATCAGGATATCGAACAGGTTGCTGCCCAACAGATTGCCGATCGCCATGTCGACCGCGCCGAGCCGCAGTGCGCTAATCGCCACCACCAGTTCCGGCACCGAGGTGGCGCCGGCGATGAACAGCGTGCCGACGAAGCTTTCGCGCCAGCCCATGACCTCGGCGAGGTCGTGCCCGATGAACGGAAGCCAGGAGCCGGCGACGACCACCACCGCGGCGGCCGCCGAATAGCGGATGATCGCCGTGCGCAACGTGATGTCGCGTTCTTCCTTGATGATCTGCGGCGGGCGCGGTGCGCGGCGCTCGTAGACGAAGGCTGCCCGCATCGCCACGAAATAGAGCACGATGATGAAGGGCGTGAAGCCGCTGATGTGCAGGAATTGTACGTTCAACGCGCTCTGGCTGAGCAGCAGAAATGCGCCGGCCGCGCCGATCAGGATAACGCCGAAGCCGGCGGTCAACACGTGGCCTTGGTCGATGCGCCGGTACATCGGCTCGCCGCGACTCAATTCGTCGAGCAGCACCAGCATCACCAGATTGAACACGCAGCTTCCCAGTACGTCGCCGACCGCGATGTCGGGCGCAGCCGCAACGGTGACCGAACTGACGCCGGTGAACAGTTCGGGCAGCGAGGTGGCGGTGGCGAGCAGCGCCAGCCCGATCCAGGTGCGCGACAGCCCGGTCAGCCGCGCGATGACATCGCCATAATGCGTGAGCACCGGGCCGGCCATGCCGATCACGGCGGCGCAGAACGCGAATTTCAGCCACGGCAACAGGATGGCGGTCATCTCTCAGGTCCTCGATCGCGCCGCCAGCGCGAGCGTGACGGCTTGCGTCACCAGCATCGGCGCGGCGCTCAACGCAAGGATGATAGCCCACATTGCCGGCGTGGGCGGCGCCAGATGCAGCACATAGGCCACCGGGGGCAGATAGGGCGGTACCGCCAGCAGCGCGGTGCACAGTACCAGCGACGCCCAAAGCCACGGATTGCGGGTGACTTCGTTGCGCAGCAGGTGCGCGCGCGGATGCCGCATGTCGAAGACGTGCCAGAGCTGCGCAAAGGCGAGCGTGAGGAAAGTAACGGTGATGACCGAGCGGCTGTCGAGGTCGAGCCAAAGCCGCGCCAGCGCCAGCGCGCCGAAGGTGCCGGCGGTCAGCACCAGGCTTTGCAGCACGATGGTGATCCAGTGCGCGCGCCCCAGAATCGGCTCCTTTGGGTCGCGTGGCGGCCGTTTGAGAATGTCGCGGTCGCCTTCGCCCATGGCCAGCGCGAAGGCGGGGAACACGTCGGTGACCAGATTGAGATAGAGAATTTGCAGCGGCAGGATCGGCAGCGGCAGGGTGGAGAGAATGGCAAGGCCCACCACCAGCACTTCGCTCAGGTTACACGACAACAGATACGCGACGAAGCGGCGGATGTTGCCGAAGATGACGCGGCCCTCGCGGATCGCCTTGACGATGGTGGGGAAGGCGTCGTCGAGCAGGATCATGGCGGCGGCCTCGCGCGCCACGTCGGTGCCGCGCAGGCCCATGGCGACGCCGATATCGGCCTGCCGCAGCGCCGGCGCGTCGTTGACGCCGTCGCCGGTCATGGCGACGATCTCGCCGGCTGATTGATAGGCGCGCACCAGCGCCAGCTTTTCGCTCGGGCTGACGCGCGCGAAGATACCGACGTCGAACAGCGCCCCGTTCTTGCCGGCGGCCATGTCCGCTACTTGCGCGCCTTCCATCACATTGGCGGCGGCGTGGCCGAGGCCGACGGCACGGCCGATGCTGCGCGCGGTCACCGCGTGGTCGCCGGTGACCATGACCACGCGGATGCCGGCCTGCCGGCAGTCCTGGATGGCCTGCGGCACGTCGGCGCGCGCCGGATCTTCCAGCCCGATGAGGCCGACGAAGGTCAGCGCGCCGTAAGGCGTCGTGTCTGCCTCGGCGCCGGTTTTCATGGCGCAGGCCAGCACGCGCAAGCCGTGATGGCCGAGATGTTCGACACGTTGCAGCCAGTCGCGGCGGGTCTCGTCATCCATGACGGCGTCGCCGTCCTCGGCAATGACGTTTTCGGCGGCGTTAAGCACCGCTTCCGGCGCGCCCTTGACCGCGAACAGAAAGCGGTCGCCGCGCCGGTGCACGGTCGCCATCATCTTGGCGCTGGTGTCGAAGGCGTGCTTGTGCACGACCGGGCTGTGCTGCAACAGCGCCGAGCGCTTGAGCCCGGCGCGAAATCCGGCGCGTAGCAACGCCAGTTCCATGGGATCGCCGCTGCCCTCCTCGTCCGCGCTTTCGAGGGAGGCGTCGTTGCAAAGCACGGCAATCTCCAGCAGCAGGGAAAGCTGCGCGTCATCGCCGAGCTGAACTTGTTGGGCGCCTTCATCGGCGCCGGTCTCGAGTTCGATTTCCCCCGTGGGCACCCAGAGCCGGTGCACCGTCATGCGGTTTTCGGTCAGCGTACCGGTCTTGTCGGTGAGAATGACGGTGGTGGCGCCCAGCGTCTCCACCGCCGACAGCCGCTCAATCAGCGCGTTCTGGCGCGCCATCCGCCACATGCCGCGCGCCAGCGCCAGCGTTGCCACGATCGGCAGGCCTTCCGGAATCGCCGCGACCGCCAAGGCGATTGCCGCCTCGACCATGAGGAAGGCGTCCTTGCCGGTGGTAAGCCCGACGCCGGCGATCAGCACTGTGAGGAGCAGCGTGGCCCAGACCAACTGGGCGGAAAGACGCGCCAGTTTTTTCTCCAGCGGCGACGAGCCGGGTTCGGCCTCCTCGACCAGTTGCGAGACGCGGCCGAGCTCCGTGTGCAAACCGGTTGCCGCCACCACGCCGACGCCGCTGCCGCGCGTGAGCGCGGTGCCTTTGAACAGCATCGAGGCGCGTTCGGCGAGCCGCGCGCCGGCGGCGACGGGCTGCGTCGTCTTGTCGACCGCGACCGATTCGCCGGTCAGCGTCGATTCGTCGGCGGCCAGGTTGGAGGCTTCGACCAATCGCATGTCGGCCGAGATGACGTCGCCGGCCTCCAGCAGGGCGATATCGCCGGGCACCATCTGCTCGGCCGCGACGATGCGGGTATGGCCGTCGCGCCGCACGCGCGCCGAACGGGTGCCGAGTGCGTGCAGCGCCTCGATCGAGCGCGCGGCTTTCAGCTCGGTGAGAAAACCGATCAGCGCGTTGACCGCCAGCACGGCCGCGATTGCCGCGCCTTCCTCCAATTCGCCGAAGTAGAACGCCAGCGCTGCCGCCGCGCTCAGCAGATAAACCACCGGGCTTTGAAACTGGTGCAGCAGCACCATCAGGGCGCTGGCCTTGCGCCGCGACACGATCGTGTTTGGCCCGAAGGCCTTGAGCCGGCGCCTGACCTCCTCGTCGGCAAGCCCGCTGGCAACCGAGACGCCCAAATGCGCCAATACCTCATCGGCAGGCAGCGCCTGCGGGGCGTCGGGCGGTGTTTGCGATGCCTTAACCGTGGTCATGCCGATCTCGCGCGCGCCTCCCGCATTATCCGTCGGATCAGGGCGAAAATATTGAAATGTCTTGGGAAAAACTTGACTCAAGTCAACGCGACCGATCGCCATCTTGGCGACTATGTTCATTATATTGTTGCAATGGACGCGTTGATAAGCGGCGTCGGAAGGATGACCTGGCACAACAAGCAGCGTGCGGAGCTTTATCGATGCTGGTACCGGACGATCCACAGGCACCACGAACCTTCAAACTGACCTCGATCGAGGACTATGAGCCGCTGATCGGCGCCGAAACGGTCGAGCGGCTGCTTCAAAAGGTGGAGGCGCTGCGCGACATCCACGTCGTCAACGTCAATTCTACCTATTACGGCGGCGGCGTCGCCGAGTTGCTGTCCTCGCTGACGCTGCTGATGAACGCGTCGGGGATCAGGACCGGCTGGCGCGTAATCGAAGGCCGTCCCGACTTCTTCAGCATCACCAAGAAAATACACAACGCCTTGCAGGGCGGCGACATCAACCTCACCGAATTGAAGTTGCAAATTTACGAGGAAGTGGTGTTCGAAAATGCCGCGCGCCTGCATCTCGATCATGACGTCATTATCGTGCACGACCCGCAGCCGCTGCCGCTGATCCAGCACTTCCGCAAGAAGGCGCCTTGGATCTGGCGCTGTCACGTCGACTTGAGCCAGCCGCATCCGGATGTCTGGGACTACATCGCGCCGCTGGTCGAACAATACGACGCGGTGGTGATGTCGCTGCCGGAATACGCACAGAAGCTCGGCGCGCCGCAGCGTTTCATCATGCCGGCGATCAATCCGTTCTCCTCCACCAACATGGAATTGGGCGAGGCCGAGATCGCCGACCGCTTCGCGCATTACGACATTCCGACCGACCTGCCGCTGGTGGTGCAGATCTCGCGCTTTGACAAGTGGAAGGATCCGCAGGGCGTGATCGATGCCTTCCGAATCGCGCGCAAACAAGTGGACTGCACGCTGGTGCTGGTCGGCAACGTGGCGACCGACGATCCGGAAGGCCAGGAAGTTTTCGCCTCGCTATGCAAATCCGCCGATGACCGGATCCGCATCCTGTCGGTGCAGGACACCGCGCTGGTCAACGCGCTGCAACGCCGCGCCGCGGTGGTGCTGCAAAAATCGATCCGCGAAGGCTTCGGCCTGACCGTCACCGAGGCGATGTGGAAGGGCGCCGCCGTCATCGGCGGCAATGTCGGCGGCATCAAGCATCAGATCGAGGACGGCGTGAACGGTTATCTGGTGGACAATGTCGAGGACACGGCGGCGCGCATCGTCGCGCTGTTGAAGGACCGCGCTTTGCGCGAACGGCTGGGGCGCAATGCGCGCGACAGCGTGCGTAAACGCTTCCTGATGCCGCGGCTGATGGAAGACTGGCTCGATCTCATCGGCTCGTTCGAGGCGCGTTTTCAACTCAAAGGGGCGGCGCAGCGCTGACGTCGGGAACAAGCGCATGAGCGAGCTGCGGCAGGACCGCACCACCGGCGCGTGGGTCATCGTGGCGCCGCAGCGCGGCCGCCGCCCGCAAATACGCGAGCGCGGCGAACGCGCGCAACCGCGGCCACGTTTCGATCCATCATGCCCGTTCTGCCCTGGCAACGAAGCGCAGCTTCCGGGCATCGTCGCCGAGACGCCGGCGCAAGATGCGCCGGGCTGGAGCCTGCGTGTCGTTCCCAACAAGTATCCTGCCGTGCGGCTTCAGCCGCCGCCGATTGTCGGCGGCGATCATCAGGTGCGGCCAGGCTATGGCGCGCAAGAAGTCATCATCGAAAGCCCTTGGCACGACGCCGAGCTTGCCACCATGAGCACGGACGAGCTGAAGGCCGTTGTCGGGTCCTACCGGGAGCGGTCGCGCATCTTGCTGGCGCAGGACGGCATCGAGGCCGCCATCCTGTTCCGCAATTACGGGTCGCGCGCAGGCGCTTCGCTGGTACACCCGCACACGCAGATCATCGCGCTCGATATCGTGCCGCCCAAGCTTGCCGCCATGGACGACTGGGCCAGGCAGTATCACAGCGCGCACGGCGCCTGCCCGCTATGCGAAGAGATCGCCATCGAGCGCAACAACGGCATACGCATCGTCGACGAGAACGAACGCTTCGTGGCGCTGGTGCCGTTTGCCGCCACCTATCCATGCGAGCTTTGGCTGGTGCCGAAACAGCACCAGGCCTCGTTCAGCGCGCTCGCCGACGATGCGCTCGGCGATTTCGCCGACCTGCTCGGCCGCGCCTTGCGGCGGCTGCGCGCGGCCTTGGACGATCCGCCGTACAATTTCGTGATCAATTCCGCGCCCAAGGACGAGGGCGCGGCGCGCCATCTGCATTGGCGCCTGCGTCTGGTTCCCGGTGTCGTCACCTGGGGCGGATTTGAGCTCGGCGCCGGCTTGCCGATCAACCCGTCGAGCCCGGAGGACGACGCGGCCTTGTTACGTGGTGCGCAGGTGGCGATTGTCCGCTAGGACTTAACCATCGCAGCGATCGGAGCAGGCAGGAATTGCCATGAACGCGACGGCAACGGGACTGATTGCCGATATCGGCGCGACCAACACGCGGCTCGCCTTGGTGGAGCCGGGCGGTGCGATTGCGCGCGCGCGCGTGGTGGCGACCGACGACTACGTCTCGTTGAGCGACGCCATCGAGGATTATCTCGCGGCCGAGGCGCCGCCGGCGAAACCGACGGTCGCCGTGCTGGCGGTGGCGGCGCCGGTGACCGGCGACACGGTGGCGCTGACCAACAACCCGTGGACGTTTTCAATTCAGGCGATGGGCGAGCAATTCGGCTTCACGGCGTTGCACGTGATCAACGATTTCGTCGCCAACGCCTTGGCCGTGCCGCAGCTCACGCCGGCCGACCGCCAGCAGATCGGCGGTGGCGCGCCCGTCAAAGGCGCGCCCATCGGCGTGATCGGGCCGGGCAGCGGGCTGGGCGTGAGTATTCTGATTCCGCAAGGCGACCGCGTCATTCCCCTGCAAGGCGAGGGCGGCCACGTCACCATGGCGGCGGCAAACAAGCACGAAGCGGCGGTGCTCGAACTCATGCGCAAGCGCTTCGATCACGTCTCGGCCGAGCGCTTCCTGTCGGGGCCGGGACTGGTCAATCTCTATAACGCGCTGTGCGAACTGGCCAAGGAGCCAGCGGCGCCGTTCACCGCCGCGCAGATCACCAATCCGCGTGCCGAAGAGGATGAGCCGCGCGCGCGCGAAGCGACGGCAATGTTCTGCGCCATGCTCGGCACCATCGCCGGCAATCTCGCGCTCACCATCAGCGCGCGCGGCGGCATCTATATTGCCGGCGGCATCGTGCCCAAGCTGGGCGCGGCGTTTGCGCAGTCGGAATTCCGTGCGCGCTTCGAGGCCAAGGGTCGCTTCCACGGCTATCTGGCGGCGATCCCGACCTACGTCATCACGCATCCTTCGCCCGCGCTGCTGGGCGCGGCCAAGCTGATCGAGCAATTGTGAGGCCGCGCAAGCGCCGCATCTGAGCAAGCCGGCCGCAAATCGCCGCATTCGAAACTTAGGTTATAACCATGAACGGGCAGCAGCTTCGCACAGGGGGCGACTCAACCGCCCCGCCGCAGGCAGCGCCGCTCACCGGCCTCAGCAGCGACGAGGCGCGCAGCCGTCTCGCGCAATACGGCGAGAACGCGATCCGCGAGGAGCGCGTCAGCCCGCTGCGCAAATTCCTCGGCTACTTCTGGGGCCCGATCCCCTGGATGATCGAGATCGCGGCCCTGTTGTCCGGCTTGACGCGGCGCTGGGAAGACCTCGCCATCATCGTCGTCATGCTGCTGATCAATGCCGGGGTCGGCTTCTTTCAAGAATACAAGGCGGATACCGCGATCGCCGCGCTCAGGCAGCGGCTGGCGCCAATGGCGCGCGTGCTGCGCGATGGCCAATGGCAGGATCTTGCCGCGCGCCTGCTGGTGCCGGGCGACGTCGTGCTCGTCAAGCTCGGCAACATCGTGCCAGCCGACCTCGAATTGCGCTTAGGCGACTACCTCAGCGTCGACCAGTCGGCGCTCACCGGCGAATCCCTGCCGGTCGACAAAAAGGCCGGCGACACGGTCTATTCCGGCTCGATCGTGCGGCAGGGCTCGATGCGCGCGCTGGTGACCGCCACCGGTATGAAGACCTATTTCGGCAAGACCGCGCAGCTGGTGGAAACCGCCGTGCAGCGCTCGCATTTCCAGAAGGCGGTGCTACGCATCGGGAACTTCCTCATTCTGATCACGCTCGGCCTGGTCGCGCTCATCCTGCTGGTGGCGCTGTTCCGCGGCAATGGGCTGATCAACACGCTGCTCTTTGCTCTTGTTCTGACGGTGGCGGCGATTCCGGTCGCCCTGCCGGCGGTGCTGTCGGTCACCATGGCGGTGGGCGCTTCGCGGCTGGCCGCTATGAAGGCCATCGTCTCGCGGCTGGTGTCGATCGAGGAAATGGCGGGCATGGACCTGTTGTGCTCCGACAAGACCGGCACGCTCACCAAGAATGAACTGACGCTGGGCGAGGTTGCGCCGATGGCGGGCGTGGATCGCGCAGCGCTGCTGCTGGCGGCAGCGCTCACCTGCGAATGCGACGCGCCCGATCCAATCGACGCCGCAGTGCTCAAGGGCTTCGACGATAAAAACGAACTCGCCGAATACCGGGTGCTCAAGTTCGAGCCGTTCGACCCGGTGTGCAAGCGCGCCGTGGCGGATGTGCAAAAAGGCAAAAGCGTTTTTCGCGTCGCCAAGGGCGCGCCGCAGGTCATCCTCGATCTGGCCAAGCCGGACGCCGCGGTCATGAAAGAGGCGCGCGCGGCCACCGACGATCTGGCGCGCCGCGGGTTCCGGACCCTTGGTGTCGCAAAGACCGGGGATGACGGGAAATGGCGCTTCCTGGGGCTCGTTCCGCTGTTCGATCCGCCGCGCGACGACGCGGCGCAAACCATAGCGACGGCCAAGCACATGGGTCTGCAGGTGCGTATGGTCACGGGAGACAACACCGCGATAGCCCGCGAAATTGCCGGCACGCTTGGCCTCGGCACGAATATCGTCTCGGCGCGCGAAATCTTCACCCACGATGGAAGCGATGGCGATGGCGGCCGCATCGAGTCTGCCGACGGTTACGCCGAAGTGTTTCCCGAGCACAAGTTCAAGATCGTGCGCGCGCTGCAACGCGCCGGCTACATCGTCGGCATGACCGGCGACGGCGTCAACGACGCGCCGCCGCTCAAGCAGGCTGACATCGGCATCGCGGTAAATGGGGCGACCGATGCCGCGCGCGCGGCCGCCGACCTGGTGCTGACCGCGCCGGGCCTGTCGGTGATTGCGCGCGCGATCGAGGAAGCGCGGCGCATCTTCGAGCGCATGACCGGCTACGCGACTTTTCGGATCTCCGAGACCGTGCGCGTCCTCCTGTTCATGACGCTGTCGATCATCGTGTTCGATTTTTATCCGGTGACGCCGGTGATGATCGTGCTGCTGGCAATCTTCAACGACGTGCCGATCATGATGATCGCCTATGACGACGTGCCGGTGGCGGAGCGGCCGGTGCGCTGGGACATGGTGCGCGTGCTGACCATGAGCGGTTTCCTCGGCTTGCTCGGGGTGGTCGCGAGCTTCGGCCTGTTCTGGTTCGCCGAACGCTATTTGCACTTGCCGCGCCCGACGGTGCAGACCTTGATCTTCCTTAAGCTGCTGGTGGCTGGGCACTTCACCATCTACCTCACGCGCAACACCGGCTGGTTCTGGGAAAAGCCGTGGCCGAACTGGCGGTTGTTTGTCGCCTGCGAGGCGACGCAGGTGCTCGGCACGCTGGCGGCGGTCTACGGCTGGTTCGTGGCGCCGATCGGCTGGGACAATGCGCTGCTGGTGTGGGCCTACGCGCTGGTCTGGTTTCTGATTAATAATGCCGGCAAGGTCTGGGCCTATCGCGCCATCCGCGGGGAAACGCGCTGGCTTGCCCGCCGCTTCGAGCAGCTGCGCCGCCCGCTGCATCCGATGGCGCGGTAAGCCTCGATTAATTGTGCTGTGTCAAATCGCCGGGGGTGCACAGCGTTTAGATTGCTTTCGCAGGTCAATTCCGGTCGCGGCACATGTCCATCCGCAATCTCGACAAGATGTTCGCCCCGCGCTCGATCGCGGTGATCGGCGCGTCCGACAAGCCGCACTCGGTCGGCTCGGCGCTGATGGCCAATCTGCTGCAGGCCGGCTTCAGCGGCCCGGTGCTGCCGGTCAATCCGAAAGCGGCCGCCGTGCACGGCATCATGGCCTATGGCGACGTCGCCAGCCTGCCGCTGACGCCCGATCTTGCCGTCATCGCCACGCCGCCCGATACCGTGCCGTCACTGGTTGCCGAGCTCGGCGAGCGCGGCACGCGCGCCGCCGTCATTCTCACCGCCGGTTTTGCCGAGGGCGAAGCCAAGGTCGGCAAGGAACGCGCGGCCGATTTGCTCGCCGCCGCGCGCCCGCACCTGTTGCGCATTGTCGGTCCCAATTGTCTCGGGCTTGCGGTGCCCGGCATCGGTCTCGATGCCACCTTCGCGCCCGCCGCGATCCTGCCGGGCAACATCGCGTTCCTGACCCAGTCGGGCGCCATGGCGACGACGGTTCTGGACTGGGCGCTGCCGCGCGGCATCGGCTTTTCGGCAATCGTTTCCATGGGCGACATGGCGGACGTCGATTTCGGCGATCTGCTCGACTACTTCGCGCTCGACGAAACGACCAATGCGATCCTGATCTATGCCGAGGCGGTGACCGAGGCGCGCAAGTTCATGTCGGCGGCGCGGCGCGCCGCGCGCGTCAAGCCGGTGATCGTGGTGAAAGGCGGGCGCGCGGCAGAGGGCGCGCGCGCGGCCTCGTCGCACACCGGCGCGCTGGCCGGCGCCGACATCGTCTACGACGCGGCCTTCCGGCGCGCCGGCATGCTGCGCGTCAACGAGCTGGAGGAACTGTTCGACGCTGCCGCGACCTTGGCGCGCATGCCGCCGCAACGCGGCGACCGGCTGGCGATCGTCAGCAATGGCGGCGGTGCCGGGGTGCTGGCGACCGACCGGCTGATCGCGGAAGGTGGCAGGCTGGCGCAGCTTAATGCCGATACGCTGCGCAAGCTCGACGCTGTGCTGCCGGCGACCTGGAGCCGCGCCAATCCGGTCGACATCATCGGCGACGCCGATGCCAAGCGCTATGGCGATGCGGTCGGTATTCTCATGGCGGATGCCGATGTCGACGCGCTGCTGGTGATCTACTGTCCGACCGCGGTTGCCTCGTCCGCCGATGCCGCCCAGGGACTGATCGGCGCACTGGCGCAACCGGACGCGCGCAAGAAAAACGTGTTCGGCTGCTGGATGGGTGAGGCTAACGTGGCGCAAGGGCGCGCGGCGCTGGTGGCGGCGCAGGTGCCGGACTTCGAAACACCGGAACGGGCGGTGCGCGCCTTCATGTATCTGGTGCGCTACCGCCAGAGTCAGGATTTGCTGCTGGAGACGCCGGCTTCGCTGGCGCCGCCGCCGCTGGCCGATATCGAGTGCGCGCGCGGGCTGATCGGCCAGACGCTTGGCGACGGCCGCGAGTGGCTCGATCCGGCCGAAGTGGCGAGATTTTTGGCCTGCTACGGCATCGCCTTCGCGCGCACTGAAAACGTCAAAGACGCGAAAACCGCGGGCGAAGCCGCCGCGAAAATCAAGGCGCCGGTGGCGCTGAAGATCCGCTCGCGCGACGTCATCCACAAATCCGACGTCGGCGGCGTGGCGCTCAATCTTGCCGGCCGCAAAGACGTCGAAGCCGCTGCCAAGCAGATGAACGAACGGATTGCCCGCGCGCTGCCAAAGGCGCGGCTGGAAGGCTTCACCGTGCAGGAAATGATCGTGCGGCCGGGCGCCTTCGAGCTGATCGCGGGCGTCACCACCGATCCGACTTTCGGACCGGTGATCCTGTTCGGGCAGGGCGGCACCGCAGTCGAGATCGTCAAGGACGAGTCGCTCGAATTGCCGCCGCTCAACAGCGCGCTGGCGCGCGCGCAGATCGAGCGCACGCGCGTTGCCGCGCTGCTGAAAGGGTACCGCGGCCGTCCGGCCGCCGACATCGACGGCGTGGTCAACGTGTTGGTGCAGCTTAGCCGCATCGTCGCCGACCACGCCGAGATCGCCGAAATCGACATCAACCCGCTGCTGTGCGACGCAGCTGGCGTGATCGCGGTCGACGCCCGCATCCGCGTGCGGGCGGCGGCCGGGCCGCCGCAAACGCGCCTCGCCATCCGACCCTATCCGCAACGCTTCGAGGGTGCAGTGCAAACTCATGAAGGCGGACGTTTCGCGGTGCGTCCGATCCGGCCGGAAGACGAGCCGGCGCTGCGCCACTTCGCCGACGAAGTCGACAACCGCGATCTCTGGCACCCGTTCTTCGTGCCGTTGCGCGCGCGCACGCACGAGACCGCGGCGCGCCTGAGCCAGATCGACTACGACCGCGAAATGACATTGGTGGCGTGGCAGGGCGAGCGGGTGGCGGGGCTGGCGCGCGCCATCGCCGACCCCGATTTCGACGCGGCGGAGTGCGCGGTCATCATCCGCGCCGATCTGCGCGAGCACGGCCTGGGGCGGCAAATGCTGGAGGCGCTGTTCGGCGTGATCGCGGCGCAGGGCGTGCGTCACGCCGTGATGCGTTTTCCGCAAGAGCAAACGCGCATCCGCGCCATCGCCGACGAGCTCGGGTTCACGGTCGAATCGGAAGACTCCGGGCAACGTGCGACGAAAGCCTTGCAGGCTAAGCGTTAGTCAAATTCCGCTCGTTCACGCGTAAGCGGGAACCGAGGATGCAATTTCAAGATTGTCGTTTATCGCTTTGGGTCCCCGCTTGCGCGGGGACGAACGGGAACCTGCTAAGCGCTCACTGCGTTCGCGTTGATGCAGCGGACGCCAAGTTTCTTGAACAGATCGCGTGTCGCCTCCGCCGAGCCGTCCATGTCGATGGCGCGGCAGCCGTCCTCGATCACGATGGTCTCGAAGCCTTCGCGGTGGGCATCCTCCGCCGAATAGCGCACGCAGAAATCGAAGGCGAGGCCGGCGAGAAAGACACGGGTAAAACCGCGCTCGCGCAGGTATCCGGCAAGCCCGGTATGGGTCTTGCGGTCGTTCTCATAGAACGCCGAATAGGAATCGATCTCGCGGTGATAGCCCTTGCGCAGCACCAGCTCGGCGCGGTCGACGTGCAGATCGTCGCGGAAGGCGGCGCCTTTGGTGCCCTGCACGCAGTGGTCCGGCCACAGGATCTGCGGACCATAGGCGACTTCGATGGTCTCGAACGGCTTTCTGCCGGGATGCGAGGAGGCGAAAGATTGGTGGCCGGCCGGGTGCCAGTCCTGGGTCAGCACGACGTGGGCGAATTTCCGCGCCAGCGCGTTGATCACCGGCACGACCTCGTCGCCGCGCGGCACCGCCAGATTGCCGCCGGGGCAGAAGTCGTTCTGGATATCGACGGCCAGCAACACGTCGCGCGCGCCGGCCGCAAAAGATTCCGTCATGCCGTCAAAGCCGATGAGCCTGGTAATCCTCGCAGGAATAACCCAGCATCGAAAGCCCTTCCTCGAGGAAATCGCCGAGCATCGGCGTGCCGAGCAGATATTCGGCGGTGTGCTCGTTGTGGGCGCCGGCCGCGTCCTCGCGCACCGCCGTCCAGTCTGCCGCGGTGTAGTCTTCGCGCCCCAGCCACATCAGGGCGACGAGATCGACCTGTTCATCGACCGAGAGCGAGTTGACGAGCGCCGTCAGTTCCTCGGCCACCGGGTCGTCGCCATGGTCTTCGAGAACCTCGGCTTCGAAATCGTCGGTTGGATTCGATACCGAATCGTCCTCGGTGACCTCATCCTTGGCGTCGAACTCGCGCGCCTTGACGATGACGAAACAAACCTTCTCCGGCGAGATGGTCAGCCGGTCCTTGCTGTCGTCGGCGGCTTCATTCGCTTTGATCTTCTCTTTCGCCATGAGCATCACCTCGCAAATTATGGCCGGGCCGGCAGGCCGCCGTAATTTTTCGAGAACCATAGGCGCTTGGTGGGCTGCGCTTTTGAGCTAACGCAACAACACATGCGAATTCGCTTTCTGATGCGACTTTGATTCAAATCAATGTGAAGGGAAATCCCTCCGGGTCTAATGTTTCTACCGCCGTGTGGTGGGAAGACCGGCAAGCGGTGGCAATGAAGCGCCTGGGGGCGTGGATTTGTCATGTTGCAAAGAACCGGTCCGCCAGCGATCCATGGCGGAAGGGCCCGTCGTCGTGTCATCCGAGCGCCCCAGGGGAGACCCAAGGGTGGAGGAGAAGCGGCACGGGTCCTGCGCGTGAGAGGGGCGCCATCAAGTCGGCGCATTGCCCGCGCCCATTGAGCCAAATCAATGAAAAACCGGCGGCTTGTGCGCCAAATGACATCACCATTACAAATGCCGGGATGAAACCATGCAGACGCCAATCGAAGTCGATTTCCAGGGAATGGACGTCAATCAGGAAACCCGGGGCGCCATCGACAAACACATCGCTCAGCTTGAGGGCCGCTTCGGGAGGTTGACCGCGGGCCGGGTGGTGGTCAAAGCGCCCAGCGGCCATCACCGCACCGGCGGTCTGTATGAGATCAATATTCATCTGGCCCTGCCGGAGGGCCGTGACGTCAATATCGACCGCACCCGGCAGAACGACGAGCGTTGTGCCGATCTTTCCTTTGCGCTCAACGACGCGTTCAAAAGGGCGCGCCGGCAGTTGCAGGATCAGGTGGACCGGATGAAGGGTGACGTGAAGCGTCACGGCGGTCCGGTCGGCGCCTGAACAGCGCGATGCCTTTCGTCAATCGCACCGATGCAGGCCGCCAACTCGCGCAGGCGCTGCTGCGCTACAAAGATGAGCGCGCGGTGGTGCTGGCACTGCCGCGCGGCGGCGTACCGGTGGCGGCGGAAGTCGCCGCCGCGCTCGACGCGCCGCTCGACCTGATTCTGGTGCGCAAGATCGGCGTGCCCATGCAGCCGGAACTGGCCATGGGCGCGGTGGTCGACGGCGCGTCACCGCTGGTGGTGCGCAACGACGAAGTCATCATGCTCGCGGGCATCGACGAAGCAGTCTTCAAGACCGTCTGCGACACCGAGCGCGCCGAAATCGAGCGGCGGCGGCGGCGCTATCTCGGCGGCCGTCCGCCCATCGAGGTCGCCGGCCGCATCACAATCGTCATCGACGACGGCGTCGCCACCGGCGCCACCACCCGCGCGGCATTGCGCGCCACCTGCGCGCGCCAGCCCAAGAAGCTTATCCTGGCGGTGCCGGTAGCGCCCACGGAAAGCCTGTCAGAAATGCGGAAGGAAGCCGACGAGGTCGTGTGCCTGGAGGATTACGAGTCGTTCGGCGCCATCGGCTATTATTATTCGGATTTTCGCCAGACCTCCGACCAGGAGGTGATCGATACGCTCGCGCGCTTCGCGCCGGCGGCAACGCAAGAAACGCCGCGATGAACGACGATCCTGCCGTCGACCGCCTGGCGGTGACCGACAGCGTTCCGCTATTCCGGCTCGACATCGGCGCGCGTCGCAAGATCGATACGCCGCATTGCGCGCCGCTCAATATCCCGCCGCCATCGATCCGCGGGTGCGGCGGTCGGCGGCGCCGACATAGCCCTGCGGGTTGAATTCGCCCTTGGGAATGACTTCGATCGAATTCGCCGCGGTATGCGGCGCGGTCGGCACGATATTGTGGCCGCGCGCGCGCAAGGCGTCGAGCACGCCCGCGTCGAAGCCCGGCTCGGCCAAGGTTTCATCCGGCCGCCATTGGTTATGCAGGCGCGGCGCGCTTACCGCGTCGGCGATGCCCATATGGAAGTCGATCACGTTCGTGATCACCTGCAACACCGCCGTAATGATGCGGCGGCTGCCGGGCGAGCCGGTGATGAGGAACGGCTTGCCGTCCTTCAGCACGATGGTCGGCGTCATCGACGACAGCGGCCGCTTGCCTGGCCCCGGCCGGTTGGCCTTGAGAACGCGGCCCTGGGCTGCGGCGGCGTCGAGGCGGGCGGCGAAGTCGTCGAGCTCGTTGTTGAGCAGCACGCCGGTGCCGTCGGCGATCAGCCCCAGGCCGTAACCGAAATTCAGCGTATAGGTGTTGGCCACCGCATTGCCGTCGCGGTCGATGATGGAGAAGTGCGTGGTGTTGCGGCCCTCCCGGTTGGCATCGCGTTTGCCGGGGTGGATAGCGGCGGCCGGCGTCGCTTTCTCGGTGATGCCGGCGCGCAGGGCGGCGGCGTATTTTTTCGAGATGAGCCGGGCGATGGGCATCTCTATGCTGTCGGGATCGCCGAGCAGGGTGCGGTCGGCATAGGCGCGTTTCATCGCCTCGATCATGTCGTGAAACGATTCCACGCCCCGCCCGAGCTTGGCGAGGTCGTAGCCTTCCAGAATATTGAGCATCTCGATCAGCACCACGCCGCCGGAAGAGGGCGGCGGCATGGAAACGATGTCGTAGCCGCGATAGGTCCCGCGCACCACCGGCCGCTCGACCGCGCGGTATTTGCTCAAATCGGCGGCGGTCATGACCCCGCCGGCGTCGCGCACGGCTTGCGCGATTTGCTCGGCGGTGCGCCCGCTGTAGAAGGCGCGCGGGCCGCCGTCGGCGATTTGCTGCAACGTATCGGCGAGGTCGGGCTGGATCAGGCGGTCGCCTGGCTGCAGCGGCCGGCCGCCGTTGAGAAAGATCGACGCCGACGCTGGCCAGCGCGCCAGACGCCTGGCCGCGCGTGGCAATGAATCCGCCAGATCGTCCGCGACCCGAAAGCCCTTCTGGGCGAGATCGATGGCCGGCGCGATCAGCTCGGCGAGCGTGAATTTGCCCGAGCCGTATTTCGCGTGCGCCAAGGCAAGGCCCGCCACCGTGCCGGGCACGCCGACGGCCAATCCTGAATCGCGCGACTTCTTCGGATCGCGCTTGCCCTGCGCGTCGAGAAACATGGCGGCGCTCGCCGCGGCCGGCGCGGTCTCGCGATAGTCGATTGTCGTGTCGCGGTTGTCACTGGCGCGGTGGATCACCATGAAGCCGCCGCCGCCGATATTGCCGGCACGCGGATAGGTGACCGCGAGCGCGAAGCCGACCGCCACCGCGGCGTCGACCGCGTTGCCGCCGCGGTCGAGGATGGTCACGCCGATATGGGCGGCGCGGGCTTCCTGCGCCACCACCATGCCGTTATGGGCGAGGACGCTTTGGGCGCGCGGGATCGCCGGCCGCCGATCGGCCGGCGCGACCTGGGCGTAGGCGAGCCCGCCAAGCAGCAGCGCAATGGCGAAAGGAATTGTTCCGGCGAAGCGCTTCATTGTTATTGACTCGTCATGGCCGGGCTTGTGCCGTTTTTCGCGGAAGTCGGGCTAGCCCGACTTCCATTGCCATCCCGACAAGGATGGCACGGTGCCTATCGAATCGGGATGCGCGGGACAAGCCCGCGCATGACGGCAGAGAGCATTACCGCGCCTGTCCGTGATAGACTTTGTTCGGCCGCATGTCGGAGGCGGAGGCCACGCGGTTCGACATGTTGAAAAAGCCGGCCACCGCCGCGATATCCCAGATATTGCGGTCGGAAAATCCGGCGCGGCGCAGCCGCTCGCGGTCGGTTTCTTCGATGCTCCAGGGCTGCACCGTCAGCCTGACCGCGAAGTCGAGCATGGCGCGCTGGCGGCGGTTCAGGCGCGCCACGCGATAATTCATCACGATCTGCTCGCCGAGCAGCGGGTTGCCGGAATATTGCCGCACGGCGGCGCCGTGGGCGGTGAGGCAGTAGTAGCAGCGGTTCTGCGACGACACCGCCACCGCAATCATCTCGCGCTCGAGCTTGGACAGGCCGCTGTCGCCCAGCATAAGGTCGTTGTACATGGCGACGAAGGTTTCCAGCTTCGCATTGTCGAAGGCGTAAGCCAGCAGCACGTTCGGCACGAAGCCGAGCCGGTCCTGGCATTTCTTGAAATAGGCGGTCATGGCCGGCGACAGTTTCACCGCCGGCAGGTTGAGCGCGATCACCGGCACGTCGTCGGCGACCGCCGGCGCCGGTTTGGCGACGGGTGCCTTTGCGGCCGCAACTTTGGCTGGCGGCGCTTTGACGGACGCGGGCTTGCCGTTTGTCTTGCCGCCCTTGATGGCGCGCAGCGCCGGCTTGTTCCGGCTCATTTCCACCTTGCCGGCGGCTTTCAACCGCTTGCTCGCCTTGGCCATGTCTCCGTCCCTTGCGCGTGCCTTATTGGCGCCAAGCCTACAACGTTCTCACCGCCCGCGATACGACCGGGCGTGTCGGCTTTATTCTTTTGTTTCAGCAATTTAAGCCTTGAACGCGCGACGTTGGGAAAGCCCGTCGTTGTGCCGTCACCAAATGGTGTGTTGCTCTCGACGGAGCGTTCAGGAAGGTGAAAACTCCGGCCTAAGCCGTGGCTGATTCTCGACCGTGCATGATCCTGAAAAGCCGGCGCCCGGCTCGCTTGGGGACCGCAACCGGATTTCGGAAAGGGTCATGCGCCAAAATAAATGCCAGGGAGAACGACATGACCGTTGAGCTACCCGGCATCGAGAATGAAACCGCCGCCCGCACGGTCATCGAGCAAGCAGGCAGTTCCCTGGCAGCCCGCCGCACCGACATCCCGGCGACGTTCGTCGCGCAGCTATACAGCCACGCGGTGCCCGAGGATGTGGTGCGCTACGCCGCCGCCGATCTCGCCGATCTCGCCGAACAAGCTTTCGATTTCCTGGGCGATCGGACGCCGGGCACGCCGAAGATTCACTGCGACACGCTGCAGCTACAGGCGAGCGGCGTACACAAGACACTCACGGTAATCGATATCGTCAACGACGACATGCCGTTCCTGGTCGACTCGGTGTTGGGCGAGCTCGCCGACCGCCGCCTCGACGTGCGGCTGGTTGTGCATCCGGTGTTCGGCGCGCGGCGCAAACAAGGCAAGCTCATTGCCCTTGCCGCGGCCGGCGCCGCCGACACCGCGCGCGAAAGCTTCATCCAAATTCATCTCGATGCCATCGAAGACGCGACGGTGTGCGCCGACATCGTGCGGGCGCTGCAATCCGTGCTTACCGAAGTGCGGCTGGCGGTGCAGGACTGGCGGCCGATGCTCGACCGCGTCAACGGCATCGTCGACGATTTGAAAATCAATCCGCCGCAGTTGCCGGTAGACGAGATCGCGGAAGCGATCCAATTCCTGCAATGGCTGCTGACGGACCATTTCACTTTCCTCGGCGTGCGCGACTACCGCTTCAAAGGCAATGAACTCATCGCCGACCACGACAGCGCGCTCGGTATCATGCGCGACCGCGATCTGCGCGTTCTCAAGCGCGGCCAAGAGCTCTTGGAAATAACGCCGGAGATCATGGCGTTTCTCAAGGAACCGCGCCTGCTGATTATCGCCAAGGCCAATATTCACGCGCATGTGCACCGGCGCGTCTATCTCGACTATATCGGCATCAAGCGCTTCGACGCGTCCGGCAATCTCACCGGCGAATTCCGCATCGTCGGCCTGTTTACTTCTACCGCCTATACACGCGCGGCGCACGGCATTCCCTATCTGCGGCGCAAAATCGCCGCCGTCGAGCGACGCTCGGGCTTTGCGCCCAATAGCCATTCCGGCAAAGCACTGGCCAACGTGCTGGAGCACTATCCGCGCGACGAATTGTTCCAGATCGACGAAGATACGCTTTGCCGGTTCGCGCTCGCGATTCTACAGATCGGCGAGCGCTCGGGCGTTCGCGTGCTGGCGCGGCACGACCGCTTCGACCGTTTCGTGTCGGTGCTGGTGTTCGTGGCACGCGAGCACTACGACAGCAAAATACGCGCGAAGATTGGCGAATATCTCGCGCGCGCCTTCATCGGCCGAGTATCCGCCTTCTACCCCTACTTTCCGGAAGGCTCGATGGTGCGCGTGCACTTCATCATCGGCCGCTCCGGCGGGCCCACGCCGCAGGTCGACCGCGCCACGCTCGAGCGTGAAATTGCGGCCATCGTGCGCAGTTGGGTCGACGGGTTGGCCGAGGTGCTGGCGCTCGCGAATCCGCCCGGCAAGGCGCAAGAACTGCTCAACCGCTATCGCGACGCATTCTCTCTCAGTTTCCAGGACTTCTACCAGCCAACCACGGTCGCCGGCGACATCCGCGTCGTCGAAGGACTTTCCGAACAGCGCCCGCTCGGCGTCGATTTCCGCCACCCGAACGTGGACGAGCCGAGCGATGTCAATCTGAAGGTATGGAGCTTCGGGCGCCCGCTGCCGCTGTCTGAACGTGTGCCGGTATTGGAGAACATGGCCTTCCAGGTGGTGGACGAACGCACTTATCGCATCACGCCTGAAGGCGGCGCCCGCGTCTGGATGCACGACATGCTGCTGAAGCGCAGCGACGACGGTGCCGTCGATCTGTCTGAAGCCAAGGCGCGGCTCGAAGCAGCCTTCCTGATGATCATGCGCGGCGGTGCCGAGAACGACGGCTATAACGCTCTTACCTTGGCCGGTGGCTTGGGCTGGCGCGACGTGGCCTTGGTCCGCACGCTATCCCGTTTTCTGCGCCAGATCCGCGTGCCGTTTTCGCAGGACTATATGTGGGCGACGCTCACCAAGCACGCCGGCATCGCCGCCGACATCGTCGAGCTTTTCCATGCCCGCTTCGATCCGCGCCCGGAGGCCGCTAAAGACCGCAATGCGCGCGAGAAGGCCATCGCCGCGCGCATCGAAGAGGCCTTGCAAGGCGTCGAGAGCCTGGACGAGGACCGCATCCTGCGCCATTTCGTCAATGCCGTGCAGGCGGCGCTGCGCACCAATTACTTTCAGGTCGACGAGCACGGCCTGTCCAAGCCGATGATCGCGGTCAAGTTCGAGAGCGGCAAGCTTACCGGCGTGCCGCTGCCGCACCCGCTCTACGAAATCTTCGTCTATTCGCCGCGCGTGGAAGGCGTGCACCTGCGCTTCGGCAAGGTGGCGCGCGGCGGCATCCGCTGGTCCGACCGGCCGCAGGATTTCCGCACCGAAGTTCTCGGGCTGGTGAAGGCGCAGCAGGTCAAGAACGCGGTGATCGTGCCGGTCGGCGCCAAGGGCGGCTTCGTGCCCAAGCTGATGCCAAAGGGCGCGCCGCGCGAAGTGGTGCAGGCGGAAGGTATCGCGACCTACAAGCTGTTCATCTCCACGCTACTCGACATCACCGACAATATCCGGCCTGACGGCACGATCATTCCGCCGGATAGCGTGGTGCGCCACGACGGCGACGATCCTTATCTGGTCGTCGCCGCCGACAAGGGCACCGCCACTTTCTCCGACATCGCCAACGAGATTTCGGTCGGCCACGACTTTTGGCTGGGCGACGCGTTCGCATCGGGCGGCTCGGCCGGTTACGACCACAAGGCCATGGGCATCACGGCGCGCGGCGCCTGGGAGGCGGTAAAGCGGCATTTCCGCGAGATGGATATCAACATCCACGAGGCGCCATTCACCGCAGTCGGCGTCGGCGACATGTCGGGCGACGTGTTCGGCAACGGCATGCTGCGCGAGACCACCACCAAGCTGGTGGCTGCGTTCGACCACCGCGACATTTTCATCGATCCCGATCCCGATCCGGCCAAGAGCTTCGCCGAGCGCCAGCGGCTGTTCGCGCTGCCGCGCTCGAGCTGGAAGGACTACGCCAAGACGCTGATCTCCAAGGGCGGCGGCGTCTTTCCGCGCGCATCGAAGTCGATCGCGCTTTCGCCCGAAGCCCAGAAGCTGCTCGGCGTGGGCGCCAACGTGACGCCGCAGGAGCTGATGAAGGCGATCCTGACGGCGCAAGTCGATCTGTTGTTCTTCGGCGGCATCGGCACCTATGTGCGGGCGTCGGGCGAAAGCGATGAGGCGGCCGGCGACCGTGCCAACGACGCCATCCGCGTCACCGGCGCCGACCTGCGCTGCAAGGTGGTGGGCGAGGGCGCCAATCTCGGCATGACCCAGCGCGGCCGCATCGAGGCGGCGCTCAACGGCGTGCGGCTCAACACCGACGCCATCGACAATTCCGCCGGCGTCAATACCTCCGACGTCGAGGTCAACATCAAGATCGCGCTCTCGGGGCCGGTGCGCGCCGGCGCGCTCAAGATCGAGGCGCGCAATGCGCTGCTGGCGGAGATGACCGACGAGGTCGCGCGCCTGGTGCTGCGCAACAACTACCAGCAGACGCTGGCGCTTTCCCTGGCGCAGCGGCACGGGCTGGAGGACCTCGGCTTCCAGCAGCGATTGATGCAGACCCTGGAAAAGGCCGGCCAGCTCGACCGCGCGGTCGAGTTCCTGCCCGACCAGATGGCGCTGGAGGAACGCCGCAAGCGCGGCGAGCCGCTGACGCGGCCCGAGCTGGCGGTACTGCTCGCCTATGCCAAGCTCTCGCTCAACGACGAGCTGCTCGCGTGCGCGGTGCCGGACGATCCCTATCTCGGGCTCGAACTCGGCCGCTATTTCCCCAAGGAAATGTCGGAGCGCTTCCCCGAGGCGCTGCAGTCGCATCGCCTGCGCCGCGAGATCATCGTCGCCCAACTGGTCAACTCCATGATCAACCGCGGCGGCGCCACGCTGATCGTGCGCATTTCCGACCAGACCGGAGCGGCAACGTCATCGATCGCCGCAGCCTTTGCGGCCGTGCGCAACAGCTACGACATGGTCGAGCTCAACGGCGCGATCGACGCGCTCGACAACAAGCTGTCCGGCGAGGTTCAGCTCGGTCTCTACGCCGCGGTACAGAGCCTGCTGCTCGACCGGCTGGTCTGGTTCCTGCGCTATGTCGACCTTACGAAAGGGCTGGAGACGATCGTCGCGCATTACCGCGACGGCATTGCACAAGTGGAAAGTGCGCTTGATAGCGCGCTGTCGAAGCAGGCCACCGTCGCGCGCGAAGGACGGATGGCCGAGCTTATGACCGCCGGGGTGCCCGAGGCGTTGGCTCAGCGCATCGCCAGCCTTCCCGTGCTGAAGGCGGCGCCCGACATCGTTCTGGTGGCCGACCGCGCCGGCAAGTCGGTGGGCGAGGTGACCGCCACCTATTTCGCCACCGAAGCCTACTTCCAGCTCGACCGTGTCGCCGGCGCGGTGGGCACCATCGTGGTGGCGGATTATTTCGACCGGCTGGCGCTCGACCGCGCCCTCGATTCGATCGGCGACGCCGAGCGGCGTTTGACCGCCGCCATGGTCGGCAATGGCCAAGGAAACGGAATTGCCGGCGCCGGCGCGGTGGAGGAATGGATCAAGCCGCGCAAGGCGGATGTCGAGCGCATCCGCACCGCCATCCACGAGATCGCCAGCTCCGGGCTAACGCTGTCGAAGCTGTCGGTGGCGGCGAGCCTGCTGGGGGATTTGGCGAGGCAATAATTATTTGCACACCGCTCATTCCCGCGTAAGCGGGAATCCAGCACTTCTATACTTCTGTAATTGCGGCCCTGGGTCCCCGCTTTCGCGGGGACGAGCGGATGATAGTCAATGCCTGAAATGCCTGGTCCCGGTGAACACCATCGCCACATTATGTTCGTCGGCGGCGGCGATGACTTTGGCATCGTTGACTGAGCCGCCGGGCTGGATCACCGCGGTGGCGCCCGCTTCGATCGCCACCAGCAGCCCGTCAGGAAACGGAAAGAAGGCGTCGGACGCCACCACCGAACCCTTGGTGCGCGGCTCCGGCAGTTTCTCCTGCTCCGCCGCGTCCTGCGCCTTGCGCGCGGCGATGCGGGCTGAATCCACCCGGCTCATCTGCCCGGCGCCAATGCCGACGGTGGCGCGGTCCTTGGCATAGACGATGGTGTTCGACTTGACGTGCTTGGCGACGCGAAACGCAAAGCGCAAATCGGCGAGCTCCTTTTGGCTGGGCGCGCGCTTGGTGACGGTCTTGAGCTGCATCTCGTCCACCACGGCGTTGTCGCGCGACTGCACCAGCAGCCCGCCAGCCACCGACTTCACCGTCAGCGATGCGGCGCGCGGGTCGGGTAGCCCGCCGGCCAGCAGTAGCCGCAGGTTCTTCTTGGCCGCGACGATCTTGATTGCTTCGTCCGTGGCCTCCGGCGCGATGATTACCTCGGTGAAAATTTCGGTGATGGCCTTGGCCGCCGCGGCGTCGAGCTTGCCGTTGAGCGCGACGATGCCGCCGAAGGCCGATACCGGGTCGCAGGCGAGCGCATTTTTATAGGCATCGAGCAGGCTGGCGCCTTCCGCCACGCCGCAGGGATTGGCGTGCTTGACGATGACGCAAGCCGGCCCGTGGCGCGGGTCGAACTCGGCGACGCATTCGTAAGCCGCGTCGGTATCGTTGATGTTGTTGTAGGAGAGCTCCTTGCCCTGCAATTGCCTGGCGGTAGCGACGCCGAAGCGTTCGCTTGGACTCCGATAGAATGACGCGCTCTGATGCGGGTTTTCGCCATAACGCAGCGCTTGAATCAAATGGCCGCCGAAGGCGCGGTAGTCGGGGGCGTCGTCGTGCAGCGTGGCGGCGAACCAGTTGGAAATCGCGGCGTCGTAGGCCGCGGTGCGCGCGTAGGCCTTGGCCGCCAGCTTCTGGCGCAGTTCCAGCGTGGTCATGCCATTGTGCTGGTTGAGTTCGCTCAGCACTTTCTCGTAGTCGGAGGGCTCGACCACCACGGCGACGTCGGCATGGTTCTTGGCGGCGGCGCGGATCATCGCCGGCCCGCCGATGTCGATGTTCTCGATGCAGTCGTCGAAGGCAGCGCCTTTCGCCACCGTCGCCTCGAACGGGTAGAGATTGACCACCAGGAGATCGATCGGCTTGATGCCGTGGCTCGCCATGGCGGCGGCGTGTTCCTTGTTGGCGCGGATGCCGAGCAGGCCGCCATGCACCTTCGGATGCAGCGTCTTCACCCGCCCGTCCATCATTTCAGGAAAGCCGGTAAGCGCCGAGACGTCGGTGACCTTCAGGCCGGCCTCCTGCAGCGCCTTTGCAGTGCCGCCGGTGGAGACGAGTTCGACGCCGAAACCTTCGAGCGCGCGCGCGAAATCGGCAAGGCCGGTCTTGTCGGATACCGACAGCAAAGCACGGGTGATGCGGCGCGGGTGGCTGGCCATGGGAGTTACCTTGGCTCACGAGCTAGCACACCGAGCGGGTGAAAGTGTATTCGACCGTGCAGCTTTATACAGGTTTCGCTAGCACCGATCAGAGCGGCAGTTCCGGCTCCTCCGCCCGCACCACCCGCTCTTCCGGCTGCGCCACCGGGGTATGGCGGAAAAGCCAGCGCACCGTCGGCTGCTGGCGGGCATGGCCGTAGATCACGATCTGCACGGTGCGGCGCGGGCCGTCGGGGCCGGCCAGGTAAACGCTCTCCTCGATCGCCACCGTCTCGCCGTAGGTCGAGAACGACCACAGATCGCGGTCCGGCAGCAGCAGGATGACGCCGTGGCCGTCGGCCAGGCGGTTGGCCTTGATCGCCGGATGCAGATGAAAACGGATGGCAAATTCGTCGGCGCCGGCCTGCGGCGAGGTGCCTTTGGCCGCGGCGAAGCTGTCCTCACCTTCGAGCGCGCGCCCGTCCGGGCTCAGTCTGATAGCGCGGCTATGCAGCACGCCGAAGCTGCGCGCGTAGCCGTCATGCGTCGCGCGCAGGCCCAATGCGTCGGCGTCATGCCCGCGCTCGACGCCGATATGCCGTGGGCCGCCGACGATCGGGATTCCGAACAGCAGGCGGCGGAACCAGCGCGAATCGAAAAATTGGCACGACGAGGTTTCATTGAGTGTGACGGTCGAATGCGCCGCGGTGGCGCGCGCCACCTGACGCCAGTTCTCTTTGCTCGCGGCCGGCAAACCGCAATTGACCACCAGCCGGTGCGCCTTCCACGACAATTCGAATGACAGGCAGCCGGCATGGGCCTCCTGGCTCACGGCGATCGGCGGCGGCCGCCCGCTGTCCATCAACAGCGCGCTCTCCCCGGCGTCGATGCGCTGATAGCCGGAATACGGCGCGTTCGACACCGGCGTGCCGCGCGCGTCATCGTATGCGAGCACGGTGGCGAGCAGGTCGACCGACGTCGGGCCCATGCCGTTGAATTGCGCGAAGTTGCCATCGGCGTGGCGGAAGAAGCGCATCATCGGCATCATGCGGTCGATGGCGTTGTTGAGCGCGGCCGGCGGTTGCAGATGGCGCGCCGAGAACAACTGCCGCAGCGGCAGGAGATCGACCAGCAGTTCGATCAGCGCGCCGGGGTTGCGGCTTATGTGGCCGCCGTCCGGCAGGATCTGCGCATTGAGTTCGTCGCTGAGACGGCGGACATTGGCGCGCAGCGAGGTGGACAGCCCCTGCAGGCAGAGCGCCGCATAGGTCAGCGCGATAACCGCCTGCAGCCGCGGCAGCCCGTCGCGCGAGGCCTTGAGCGAGCGGCGCAAATAGCGCACCTGCCGCGACAGGCTGCGGATGAAGCGGCGATAAGACCGCGCGTCGGCATCCTGCAGCACGAACGGCGCCTGGCTGAGCCAGCAGACGATGCGGCGCGACAGGATGTCGAGGCGCCAGCCGGTTGAATGCCAGGAACCTTGCAGGTTGATCCATTCGTCGATCAGCGAACGGGCATTGGCGCGGGTGATGGCGGAATCGGCCGCGCGCAGGTGACGCAGCCAGGAGAAGCTCAGCAGGGTGACCGCCCATTCGTCGGACGGCGGCGTCATCTCGAAGGCGGAGCGGCGGTCGCAGATCACCACCTTGCCGGCGAAGGCGAAGCGGCCGGCATAGATTTCGGCGGCGCGGGTGGCGTCGGCGGTGCGCAGGTCCTGCGGCGCGATCACCAGGCGGTCGGTCGAGGCCGAGCCGAAGCGCCAGCGCATGAAGGGATGGGCGCTGATGCGGCCGAGAAGGCTACGGAACGCGCGGCGCCCGATGAACACGGAGAGCCTGGCCCGCTCCGCGACCGAAATCCGCATCATCAAAGCGTTTGCCCCTTGCGGCGCGGCTTGTGCTTGCGCGCGATTCCCCACGATAGCGAAGCCCCGGTCCAGGGCCAATATGCCTTTGCCGCCCGTGAATTAGGGCGCTTGCCGGACGAGGCGGGCGGCATAGAAGCCGTCGAGCCCGCCCCAGCGCGGATCCGGATCGGGCAGATGCAGCGGTAGCGTACGCAGATCGCCGTCGCCGCTGACGAATTCGGCGTGGCCGGCGAGCTCGGAGGCGGCAACCGGCTGGCGCGCGAGGCCGGCATCGCGCGCCAGCAGCGCTGCGATCTGTTCGACGCCTTCCTCCGGTTCCAGCGAGCAGACGCAATAAACCAGGCAGCCGCCGGGCTTCACCAGCGCCGCCGCGCGGTCGAGCAGCCGCTGCTGCAAGCCGGTCAGCACGCCGATGTCGGCCTCGCTCTTGAGCCAGGGCACATCGGGATGGCGGCGGATGGTGCCGGTCGACGAGCAGGGCGCATCGAGCAATACGGCGTCGAACAAGTCCGGCGGTTGCCATTCCAGCACATCGGCGACGACAGTCTCGGCTTCGAGCGAAAGCCGGGCGAGATTGTCGCGCAGGCGGTTGATGCGCGCGGGCGAACGGTCGACCGCGGTCACGCGCGCGCCGGCAAAGCTGAGCTGCGCGGTCTTGCCGCCGGGCGCCGCGCACAGATCGGCGACGCGAAGCCCGCGCACGTCGCCGAGCAGGCGGGCGGGCAGCGACGCGGCGGCGTCCTGCACCCACCAGGCGCCCTCGGCGAATCCCGGCAGCAGAGAGATCGCCCCATGCGCCAGCGTGCGCACGCTGCCGGTCGGCAGCACGCGCCCGCGCAGGCGCTCCGCCCAGATGTCGGGATCCTGCTTGACCGTGAGATCGAGCGCCGGCTCGTGACCGTTGGCGGCCGCGATCGCGCGCGCGGTCTCGTTGCCGTAGGTCTTGCGCCAGCGCGCCAGCAACCAGTTGGGCGTGTCGCGGGTGGCATCGACGGCGCTGAGCGCCTCGCGGTTCTGCGCCACGCGCCGCAACACCGCGTTGACCAGCCCGGCATAGCGCGCGGCGCGCCGGTCGGCTTGCGCCAGGCGCACCGACAGATCGACCGCCGCATGGTCGGGCACCTCCAGCCACAGGATCTGCACCGCGCCGATCAGCAGGATGCTTTCCGTGCGCGGCGCCTCGGCGGGAAATCCCTTCTCGAGAAACTTGCCGAGCAGGCGACGCAAAGATCCCAGCCGCCGCAGCGCGGTGGCGGCGAGCCGGCGCATCAGCGCGCGGTCGCGCTCGGGGAGCGTGGCGATGCCGGGATGGGCGTTTTTGCCGGTGAGCTGCTCGTCGAGCGCGAGGCGGCGCCGCAGCACGCCGTCGAGCAGGTCGGCGGCAATCCTGCGGGCGGCGAGGCCGGGGACTTCCGGCTGGGGGGAGGTGCGCGGACGCGCCATGGGGCGAACATTGCCACGAATTGTGTCCGCGTCGCGAAGCCCGGCGCGAAAAGTGCCGTTCGTTCACAGCTTTACGGACAGGCGGGCGCCGGCACTGGATTGCAATGAACGGATAAACAACCAGTGATTGTGCTTGCGCGAATCGTGTCTTAGGATGTAATGCCTAGGAGCATGTTCCTTACGCTGAAAGTCTTCGGCGTTCCCGCGCGCGGCGGGGCCTGGCTGCTGGCGGCGGCCGGCTTCGCCGCCGGTCTCGCCACCGGGACGCTGATCGCCCCGGTCGGGGCCGGCTCCGGCGTCGAGGCGCCGGCGATACGCCAGCCGCCGGCGCCGCCGTCCTTGCGCGGCGGTCATGCGGGCCCATCGTTGCCAACCCAGGTGTTGCGCGTGATCGACGGCGACACTTTCGAGGCGCGGGTGCGCATCTGGCCGGGCATGGACGTCACCACCAAAGTGCGGCTGCGCGGCATCGACGCGCCGGAACTGCGCGCGCGCTGCGAGAACGAACGAATGAAGGCGGTCGCGGCGCGCGACGCGCTGGCGGATATTTTGAGCGAGGGCGCGGTCGGCGTCGCGGGCGTGGCGCAGGATAAATATGGCGGCCGCGTCGATGCCGCGGTGTCGACGGCCGCTACGGCCGACGTTTCGGCCGCGCTGCTCGCGCGCGGGCTGGCGCGGCGCTATTCCGGCGGCCGGCGGCAAAGCTGGTGTGGCTGACGCATTGCTGCGGCATAGAGACGGCGGGGCCGACAGGCCGCGCGCCCCGCGCCGTTTCACTATTCGACGATTACCGGCGTGCCGATGCCGACCAGCGAATAGAGCTGGCGGATGTCACGATTGTACATGCGGATGCAGCCGTGCGAGACGAACCCGCCGATCGAGCCCGGATTGTTGGTGCCGTGAATGGCATATTCGCCGCCCCGCATGGTGAGCGCGGCCGCGCCCATCGGGTTGCGCGAAGAGCCGCCGGCAATGACCGGACCCCAGCCGCCTTTGGTGATTTCCGGCGGCGCGCGCCAGGCCGGTTTGACATACTTGCCTTCGATGGTGGCGCGGCCTTGCCAGCGCCAGCCGGCTTTGCCGACGCCGACCGGAAAGCGCAGCGCGTGACCGTTGCCGACCACGTAATAGAGGCGGCGCTGATGCGTCTTCACCACGATGGTGCCGGCCGAATAGCCCGTGAATGGCACGCGCGTCGCAGCACGGCTCGCTGTGGTCAGCAGCGCCCAGGTCAGCACGATAGTAAAAAGAATCGCCGTCCGTTTGAGAACGAATTTCAGAGTCATAATCTCAGCCCACATTATTTAGCCGGCGCGATCATAATGCGGCTGCCGCGGCGGTCGGGCGAAAGTGGGAAGTATCCTAAATAGCGGCTGAACGGCGGCAGCCGTTAACCATTGCCGGCGGCGCGCTGGCCTTTTTTCCGGACCTCATCCTGAGGAGCCGCGCCAAGGGTCCGCGCGAAGCGCGGCCCAATGATAAACTCCGCGCGGCGTCTCGAAGGATGGCCTCATGGTTCGAGACGCGCCGCATCGCAGTCAAGTGTACGCAGGCTGCGCCTGCTATGGCGGCGCTCCTCACCATGAGGCGAGAGGACGGTGATACCGTTACGCCCCCGCCTTGGCCGCCCGCTTGTTCTGCCGGTTGTCGACCAGGTCGTCGACCACCGCCGGATCGGCCAGCGTCGACACGTCGCCGAGATTCTTAAATTCGTCCTCCGCTATCTTGCGCAGGATGCGCCGCATGATCTTGCCGGAGCGCGTCTTCGGCAGTGAGGGGGCGAACTGGATCAGGTCGGGCGAGGCGATCGGGCCGATCTCCTTGCGCACCCACTGCACCAGTTCCTTGCGCAGGTCCTCGGTCGGCTTTTCGCCGGACATGAGCGTGACATAGGCGTAGATGCCCTGGCCCTTGATGTCGTGCGGATAGCCGACCACAGCGGCCTCCGACACTTTCGGATGCGCGACAAGTGCGCTTTCCACTTCGGCGGTGCCGAGGCGGTGGCCGGCGACGTTGATGACGTCGTCGACGCGGCCGGTGATCCAGTAAAAGCCGTCCTCGTCGCGCCGGCAGCCGTCGCCGGTGAAGTACTTGCCGATGTAAGTGGAGAAATAGGTCTGCACGAAGCGCTCGTGGTCGCCATAGACCGTGCGCATCTGGCCGGGCCAGCTATCGGCGATGCACAGATTGCCGGAGCCGGCGCCTTCCAGCTCCTTGCCTTCGGCGTCGACGATCTGCGGAATGACGCCGAAGAACGGCCGCGTCGCCGAGCCGGGCTTGAGCTTGGTGGCGCCCGGCAGCGGTGTGATCAGAATGCCGCCGGTCTCGGTCTGCCACCAGGTGTCGACGATCGGGCAGCGGTCCTCGCCGACCACGTGGTAGTACCACTCCCAGGCTTCCGGATTGATCGGCTCGCCGACGGTGCCGAGCAGGCGCAAGGATTTGCGCGAGGTCTTCTTCACCGGATCGTTGCCGCCCTGCATCAGCGCGCGGATCGCGGTCGGCGCGGTGTAGATGATGTTGACCTTGTGCTTGTCGCACACTTCCCAGAAGCGCGAGGTGCTCGGATAGTTCGGCACGCCCTCGAACACCAGGCTGATGGCGCCGTTGGCGAGCGGCCCGTAGACGATGTAGCTGTGGCCGGTGACCCAGCCGACGTCGGCGGTGCACCAGTAGATGTCGCCGTCGTGATAGTCGAACACGTATTGGTGCGTGATCGCGGTGTAGACCATATAGCCGCCGGTGGTGTGCAGCACGCCCTTCGGCTTGCCGGTCGAACCCGACGTATAAAGAATGAACAGCGGGTCTTCCGCGTTCATCTCCTCGCACGGGCAGTCGGCCGGCACGGTCTTGGCGATTTCGTCGTAATAGACGTCGCGGCCGTCCTTCATGTTCACCTTGCCGCCGGTGTGGCGCACCACGACGACGGTCTTGACGCCGGCGGCGCGGTCACAGGCGGCGTCGGTGTTCGCTTTGAGCGGAATCTTGCGGCCGCCGCGGATGCCCTCGTCGGCGGTGACGATGCAGTCGGACTTGCAGTCGGTGATGCGGCCGGCGAGCGAATCCGGCGAGAAGCCGCCGAACACCACCGAATGGATGGCGCCGATGCGGGCGCAGGCCAGCATGGAGATCGCCGCCTCCAGGATCATCGGCATGTAGATGGTGACGCGGTCGCCCTTCTTGACGCCGCGCGCCTTCAGCACGTTGGCGAAGCGGCAGACCTCGGCGTGCAACTGCTTATAGGTGAGCGTCTTGGAGTCCTTGGGGTCGTCGCCTTCCCACAACAGCGCGGTCTGGTCGCCGCGTTTGGCGAGATGGCGGTCGACGCAATTGTAGCAGGCGTTGAGCGTGCCATCCTCGAACCATTTGATCGAAATATTGTGCGGGTCGTAGGAGGTGTTCTTGACCTTGCTGAACGGCTTGATCCAGTCGATGCGCTTGGCCTGCTCGCCCCAGAAACCGTTCGGGTCCTTGACCGAGCGGGCATACATCTCCTGGTACTTGGCGTCGTCCGCAAAGGCGCGTTTTTTCCAGTCGGCCGGAACGTCGTAGATCTTCTCGGACATCGCACATCCTCCCTGCCCCGCGGCTGTTCCCGCAGGCTATTTTTCGCACGGCTTTGGGGCCCATTATGCGAGCCGCTTGCTGGGGCGACAAGGCGCGGGAGGGGCGACTTTTGGCGGGGGCTTGGTCAGCTCGTCATCGCCGGGCTCGCCCCGGCGATCCCGCTTGGGATGGCACAGTGCCTCCTTTATCGGGATGCCCGGGACAAGCCCGGCATGACAGACGGAGAGGCCCGGCCTTACACCCCCCAGGCGCCGATAATGGCGCCCATCAGCAGCAGCGCCCCCAGCCAATGGCCGCCGTCGATGGCGATCAGCCGGTGGCTGCGCATCCCGAACATGTTGTTGACGGCCAGCGTGGTGATGACGAAGCCGAACCACAGGAAGGCGGCCGAGATCACGCCGTTCGCCAGCGTCACCGCGCCGAGATGGCCGAGAATGCCGGCCAGCATCCAGGCCATGATCAGGTCGGCGACGAAGGAGACGATCAGCGGCCAGGGTGCCGCGCCCTTGCCGTGATGGGCGCGGATCTGCTCGGCGGTGAAGCCGTGCGCCGCCTTCCAGGGATTGGCGAACGCCATGTACCACACCGCGCCGAAGCCCCAGGCGGCCGCCGCCGCCACCAGCACGGCGATGTAATTGATGCCTGCGAAAGTCATGGGTGGCGTTCTCCCTCGGCTGTCATGCCCCGCGCAGGCGGGGCATCCAGTAGACGCCGACTGTCATGTTAGGTGACCAATGTTCAATGCGACACTGGGGTTGCTGGATCGCCCGCCTCCGCGGGCGATGACACTTGGAGGACTAGAGCCCGCCCTTCTTGCAGACAGTTTTCCACTCGGCATCGGTTACCGGCTGAACCGACAGCCGCGTGTTATTAATGAGAACCATCTTCTTCAGCTTCGGCTCTTTCTTCACGTCGTCGATGGTCACCGGCTTGGGCAAGGCTTCGACCGCCTTGACGTCCACCACCACCCACGGCTCGCCCGCCTTGGCCGTGGGATCGGGATAGGCCTCGCGGATCACCTCGACCACGCCGATCGTCTCCTTGCCGACATTGGAATGATAGAAAAAGGCGCGGTCGCCCTTTTTCATTTTCATCAGATTGAGCTTGGCCTGATGATTGCGCACGCCGCTCCAGGCCTCGCCCTTGTCGCCGGCCTTCACCTGCTGCTGCCACGACCAGCTGTCGGGCTCGGATTTCATCAGCCAGTAGGCCATGTCACTCCGCCTTGATCGGCCGCGCCAGCAACGCGGCGATGGCTTCGTCCACGCTCAGCTTCTGCGCCAGCACGGCGGCGACGGCGGACGCAATCGGCATCTCGACTTGTCTTTCGCGCGCCATTTCCAGCAGCACCGGCGCGGTGAAGGCGCCTTCCACCAGCTTGCCGTGGCCGGCGTCGTCCGGTGTTTCGCCCTTGCCGAGCGCGGCGCCGAACGAGAAGTTGCGCGACTGCGGCGTCGAGCAGGTCAGAATGAGATCGCCCAGCCCGGACAGGCCCATCAATGTTTCCGGCTTGGCGCCATAGGCCTTGCCGAAGCGCGTCAGCTCGGCAAAGCCGCGCGTGATCAGCGCGGCGGCGGCACTGGCGCCGAGCGCGCGGCCGGCGACAATGCCCGCCGCAATGGCGAGCACGTTCTTGGCCGCGCCGCCGAGCTCGACGCCGCGCAGGTCGGTCGAGTGATAGGGCCGGAAGGTGGCGGAGCCGATCGCTTGCGCGAGCGCGGCCGCGGTTTCGGCGTCGGGGGCGGCCAGCGTCACCGCGGTGGGCAGTCCGCGCGCCACGTCGGCGGCGAAGCTCGGGCCGGACAGGATCGCCGGCACGGCGTCGGGCGCGCATTCGGCGATGATCTCGCTCATGAATTTGTGGCGTGCCGTGCTCGATGCCCTTGGCGCAGGCGATCAGCGGCGTGCGTTTCGGCAGCGAAGGCGCAAGCTGCGTCACGACGCGCGCACCACCTGCGCCGGCACCACCAGCAGCATGGCGTCGTTGCCGCGGCCTCGGCCAGATCGCGCGTGAGCTTGATGGCGTCGTCGAGCTTGACGCCGGGCAGGTAGCGGCTCTCGCGCTTCTTCTCGAGGCTGTCGGCATTGGCGGCATCGTGCTCCCACAGCGTGACGTCGCGCCCGACGCGCGCGCCGTGAGCGCCAGCGCCGTTCCCCAGGCGCCGCCGCCGAGCACGGAAATTTTCTGGATGGTCATTTGTAGGCCGCCGTGCGCTGCCGCGCGCCTTCGGCGGCGGCGATCTCGTCGAGCGGCCAGCGCGCGCGCGGCGCCACGTCGAGCGTATCGGTCAAGCCCAACGCCAGCCGCTCGCAGCCCGCCCAGGCGATCATGGCGCCGTTGTCGGTGCACAGTTCGAGCGGCGGCGCCACCAGCACGGTGCCGTGCTCGAACGCCAGCCGATGCAGCACCTTGCGGATCGCCTGGTTGGCGGCGACGCCGCCGGCGGCGACCAGCGCGGTCGGCGCGCCGTAGCGGCGCGGAAGAGGCGCAAGCCGGCGCGCAAGCGGTCGAACACCACGTCCACCACCGCCTGCTGGAACGAGGCGCACAGGTCGGCGACGTCCTGGTCGGAGAGCGGCGCGATCTTCTCGGCTTCCAGCCGCAGCGCGGTCTTCAGGCCGGAGAGCGAGAAGTCGGCATCCTTGCGTGCTGCATCGGCCGCGGCAGCGCGAAGCGTGCGGCATCGCCGCTCGCCGCTTCGCGCTCGACCTGCGGCCCGCCGGGATAGCCGAGGCCGAGCAGCTTGGCGGTCTTGTCGAAGGCCTCGCCGATGGCGTCGTCATGCGTGGTGCCGAGCCGCACATAGTCGCCGACGCCGCGCACCGCCACGATCTGGGTGTGGCCGCCGCTGGCGAGGAACAGGCAATAGGGAAACGGCGTGGCGTCGGTCAGCCGCGCGGTCAGCGCGTGCGCTTCCAGATGATTGACCGCGATCAGCGGCTTGTTCTTGACCAGCGCGATCGCCTTGGCCGTGGTCAGGCCGACGATCACGCCGCCGATCAGCCCGGGGCCGGCGGCGGCGGCGACGCCGTCGAGCGCGTCAAAATCGCGCCCGCCTCTTTCATGGCGCGCGCGATAATGAGATCGAGCGCCTCGACATGGGCGCGCGCGGCGATCTCCGGCACCACGCCGCCGAAGGCCGCGTGCTCGCTCACCTGGCTGAGCACCACGTTGGACAGGATCTTGCCGCGGCCGTCCTCGAAGCGCTCCACCACCGCCGCCGCGGTTTCGTCGCAGGTGGTCTCGATGCCGAGGACGATCATATATGTCTCCGGCTCTCCCTTTTCCCGGAAGGGTGAACTAAAAGGTGCCCTAGCATCGAGAGGTCATATGGCGCAATCCACCGCCCTTTTACGTATCGGCACGCGCGGCAGCCCGCTGGCGCTGGTGCAGGCGCGCGCCGTGCGGGCGCGGCTCGCCGCCGCGTTGGGCGCGAGAGAAGACGACATCGAGCTCGTGATCATCCGCACCTCCGGCGACACCATCCAGGACCGGCCGCTGGCGAAGAGGGCGGCAAGGGCCTGTTCACCAAGGAGATCGAGGAGGCGCTTGCTCGATGCCCGCATCGACCTCGCCGTGCATTCCACCAAGGATATGCCGACCTTCTCGCAGCCCGGCCTCATGCTGGCGGCGTGCCTGGAGCGCGAGGACCCGCGCGACGTGTTCATTTCCCGCAAGGCGGAATCGCTGCAGGAGCTGCCGCAGGGCGCCACGCTCGGCACCGCCTCGCTGCGCCGGCAGGCGATCGCCAAGCGGCTGCGCCCCGATCTCAAAGTCACGCCGCTGCGCGGCAACGTCGAGACGCGGCTGCGCAAGCTCGACGAAGGCCAGGTCGACGCCACGCTGCTCGCGCTCGCCGGCATGAAGCGGCTCGGGCTGACGCAGCACGCCACCAGGATCATGGAGGTGCACGAGTTCCTGCCGGCGGTCGGGCAGGGCGCCATCGGCATCGAGACGCGTGAGGACGACGAGCGCGTGCTGGAAATGCTGGCGCGCATCGATCATGCCGACACCTCGACGGCGGTTCGCTGCGAGCGCGCCTTCCTCGCCGAGCTCGACGGCTCCTGCAAGACGCCGATCGGCGGCCATGCCGACGTATCCGGCGACACCATCCATTTCC
>CAWFEO010000014.1:0-90535 GCA_963814885.1 uncultured Alphaproteobacteria bacterium
GTGCCGATGATGATGAGGTCGTAGGAGGGCATGACGTGCTTTCGTTGCTGTGAGGATGCCGGTTCAGCGCGCTGGAATCAGGACATCCTCGCCCCTGCCGTTGCCCCACAAACCCTGCAGGCTGCCGTCGGCGGCCAGCGCATAGACCACCGGCGTCGGCTCGCCCCAATTGACGATCATCACGCTGCCGTCAAGCTTGCCGACGCCGCGGAAGAGCTTGCGGCCGACCTGCCACTCGAAGATGAAACGGTCGCCTTGGTCGGTGACGTCGGCGGTGCCGTGATAGCGGCTGCCGTTCGGATTGCGGCCGAGCACGTGGTAGCGGCCGTTCGGCCGCACGATGGGCCCGTCGGTGGAGCGCGAGAACAGCGTCAGGTCATCGCTCGCGGTGCCGTCGGCCCATTCGCCCTTCAAGAGGTCGCCGGCGAACTGTAGACGACCGGGAACTTGTCGCCCCAGTTCACCACCAGCATGCGCCCGGCATATTCGCCGACGCCGTGCAATGCTGCTTGCCGATCCACCATTTCACCTGCACCCGCTCGCCGTCCGGCGTGATCGCCGCGATGCCGCGGTAGACGCTGCCATTCGGATTGGTGCCAACGGCCCGATAGACGCCGGTCGCCGCCGGCGTACCCTTGCCGGCGTTGTAGAAGCGCGACGATGACACGTGGAGCCGGGCCTCGACCGCGGCGCGGCAGGACGCGCCGCGACCGGGGTGGGATGGAAGACGAAATCGCCGAAGAAGGTCGAGGAGATCCACGGGGTCTGCTGGCCGTGGGTTTCCTGGTAGACGCCCTTGAGCGTCTGCTTGAACGTGTTCTCCAGGCTGAGCGCGCTGGTGTTGATCGCATGCGAGAGAAACTTGGTATAGGGGCTGTTGCGGCCGCTGCCGTCGAGCGCCACCGCCCCCGGCGAGGTCGAGTAGGACACGAACAGCCGCGCGTTGCTGTCGATGCGCGAGAGGCCCTTGGTGCCGGCCTCATTGAACGGGTTGTTGCGGCAGGCGTCGAGCACGACGATGTTGAGCGCGGTGTGCCCCGCCGCCATGACATCGACGGCTTCGGTCGCGGTCACCGATTTACCCACCAGGTCGGATTTGCCGGTGATGCTCTTGCTGATCGGCACAAGGTAGTTCTCGCCCTTGAGCTGCACCCCGTGGCCAGCGAAATAGAACAGGCCGACGCCGCCCTTCGTCTTCAGGGTGGCGCCGAAATCGCTCAGCGCCCGTTTCATTTGGTCGTTGTCGACGTTGGTCTTGAGCGACACCTCGAAGCCGGCGCTCGCGCAGAGCGGCCGCCATAACGGTGGCATCATTGACCGGGTTGGCGAGCTCGCCGAAGGGATAGGCCGCGTTGCCGATGACCAGCGCCGTGCGCGGCTCGCCCGCCGCCGCGCCCCTAAGACCGACGACCAGGCAAGCGACGACGAGAAGCTCGAAGACTCTGCAATGCAGCGATTTGGCCCACGTCATGGCCCCCTAACCTCCGGTTCCCGCGACCCCGTTCCCGGGCCATACAATCGCGCGGGAAGCGCTAAAGGTCCAGCACCAGCCGCGCCGGGTCCTCCAGGCATTCCTTCACCCGCACCAGGAAGGTGACCGCCTCGCGGCCGTCGACGATGCGGTGGTCGTAGGAGAGCGCCAGATACATCATCGGCCGCGCCTCGATCTTGCCGCCGACCACCATCGGCCGCTCCTGGATCTTGTGCATGCCGAGGATGCCGGACTGCGGCGCGTTGAGGATCGGCGTCGACATCAGCGAGCCGTAGACGCCGCCGTTGCGAGATGGTGAAGGTGCCGCCCTGCATCTCCTCGATCTTGAGCTGGCCGTCGCGCGCGCGGCGGCCGAAATCGCGAGATGGTCTTCTCGATCTCGGCGAGCCACATCAGGTCGGCGTCGCGCACCACCGGCACCACCAGGCCCTTCTCGGTGCCGACGGCGACGCCGATGTGGTAGTAGTTCTTGTAGACGATGTCGGTGCCGTCGATCTCGGCATTGACCGCGGGGATTTCCTTCAGCGCCTGGATGCAGGCGCGCACGAAGAAGCCCATGAAGCCGAGCTTCACGCCGTGCTTCTTCTCGAACAGCTCCTTGTACTGGTTGCGCAGCGCCATCACCGCGCTCATGTCGACCTCGTTGAAGGTCGTGAGCATGGCGGCGGTGTTCTGCGCCTCCTTCAGGCGGCGCGCGATGGTCTGGCGCAGCCGCGTCATGTGCACGCGCTCTTCGCGCGACGGCATCGTCGGGCGGCGACGGGCGCGCGCATCTGCGCGCTCGGCACCGGCGTGGGCGCGGCGGCGGCGCGCTCGATCGCCGCCATCATGTCGCCCTTGGTGACCTGGCCGCGCTTGCCGGTGCCGGCGACCGTCGGCGGCTCGATGCCGCTTTCGGCCGCCATCTTGCGCACCGACGGGCGGCATCGGCGCATCGCGGACGCCGCGGCGGGCGCGCGGCGCGGCTCGTCGGCGCTGGCGCCGGCTTCGGCGGCTCGGCCGGCTTGGCGGCGGCCGGCGCGGCGGCTTTCGGCGCGGCCGCGGCGGCGCCGTCCGTGATCTGGCCGAGCAGCGCGCCGACCGCGACGGTCTCGCCGTCCTTGACCGCGATCTCGGCCGAGCACGCCGGCGGCCGGCGCCGGCACTTCCAGCGTGACCTTGTCGGTTTCCAGCTCGACCAGCGGCTCGTCGACGGCGACGGCGTCGCCCGGCTGCTTGAACCATTTGCCGACGGTGGCTTCGGTGACCAATTCGCCGAGGGTGGGAACGCGGATGTCTGTCATGACGTCATCGTGTCCTTTCGGTCATCTCGCGAGCGGCTCAGTGCACCGCGTACGCACTGGACGGGCCGCTCGCGGACGACAGTTACCCCAGCGCCTCGTCGAGGAACTGCTTGAGCTGGGCGAGGTGCTTCGACATCAGGCCGGTGGCGGTGGCGGCCGCGGCCGGACGGCCGGCATAGCGCACCCGGCGGTGCTTGGCCCCGATCTGGTTGAGCACCCAGTTCAGGAACACGTCGACGAAGAACCAGGCGCCCATGTTGCGCGGCTCTTCCTGGCACCACACCATCTCGGCCTGCTTGAAGCGCGACAGCTCGGCGACCAGCGCCTTGGACGGGAACGGATAGAGCTGCTCGATCCGCAGCAGGTAGATGTCGTCGATGCCGCGCTTCTCGCGCTCCTCGTAGAGGTCGTAATAGACCTTGCCCGAGCACATCACGACGCGGCGGATCTTGTCGTCCGGCACGAGCTTGATCTTCTCGTCCGGCAGCTCCTGCGCGTCGTCCCACAGCAGGCGGTGGAAGGTGGTGCCGGCCGCCATCTCGTCGAGCCGCGAGACCGCGCGCTTGTGGCGCAGCAGGCTCTTCGGCGTCATCAGGATCAGCGGCTTGCGGATCTCGCGCTTCAACTGCCGGCGCAGGATGTGGAAGTAGTTGGCCGGCGTCGTGCAGTTGGCGACCTGCATGTTGTCTTCCGCGCACATCTGCAGGAAGCGCTCGAGCCGGGCCGAGGAATGCTCCGGCCCCTGGCCCTCGTAGCCGTGCGGCAGCAGGCAGACCAGGCCCGACATGCGCAGCCATTTGCGCTCGCCCGAGGAGATGAACTGGTCGAACACCACCTGCGCGCCGTTGGCGAAGTCGCCGAACTGCGCCTCCCACAGCGTCAGCGCGTTCGGCTCGGCGGTGGAATAGCCGTATTCGAAGCCGAGCACCGCCTCTTCCGACAGCATCGAGTTGAGCACTTCGAAGCGCGCCTGGTCGCGCGCCGAGATGGTTGAGCGGGGTGTAGCGCTCCTCGGTCTCCTGGTCGAACAGCACGGAATGGCGCTGCGAGAAGGTGCCGCGCTCGCTGTCCTGGCCGGACAGCCGCACCGGGTGGCCTTCCTTGAGCAGCGTGCCGAAGGCGAGCGCCTCGGCGGTCGCCCAGTCGATGCCCTCGCCGGTCTCGATCGCCTTGGCGCGGTTGTCGAGGAAGCGCTGGATGGTGCGGTGGACGTGGAAGCCCTCCGGCACCTTGGTGATCTTCTGCCGATGTCGCGCAGCTCGGCGACGTCGACGCCGGTATTGCCGCGGCGCGGATCGTCGGCCTCGCGCGCGGCCTTCAGGCCCGACCAGCGGCCGTCGAGCCAGTCGGCCTTGTTGGGCTTGTAGCCCTGCGCGGCCTCGAATTCGGCGTCGAGCCGGGCGCGCCAGTCGGCCTTCATCTTCTCGACTTCGCCCTCGGTGACGACGCCTTCGGCGACCAGCTTCTTGCCGTAGATTTCCAGCGTGGTCGGGTGCGCGCGGATCTTCTGGTACATCAGCGGCTGGGTGAACGCCGGCTCGTCGCCCTCGTTGTGGCCGAAGCGGCGGTAGCAGAACATGTCGATGACGACCGGCCGCTGGAACTTCTGGCGGTACTCGGTCGCGACCTTGGCGGCGAACACCACCGCTTCCGGATCGTCGCCGTTGACGTGGAAGATCGGCGCCTCGATCATCTTGGCGACGTCGGACGGATAGGGCGAGGAGCGCGAATAGCGCGGATAGGTGGTGAAGCCGATCTGGTTGTTGACGATGAAATGGATCGAGCCGCCGGTGCGGTAGCCCTTCAGGTCCGACAGGCCGAAGCATTCCGCCACCACGCCCTGGCCGGCGAAGGCGGCGTCGCCATGCATCAGCAGCGGCATCACCATGGTGCGCTCTTCCGGCGTGGCGCCGTGCTGATCCTGCTTGGCGCGCACCTTGCCGAGCGTGACCGGATCGACGATCTCGAGATGCGACGGGTTGGCGGTGAGCGACAGGTGCACCTTGTTGCCGTCGAACTCGCGGTCGGACGAAGCGCCGAGGTGGTATTTGACGTCGCCGGAGCCTTCGATCTCGTCCGGCGTCGCCGAGCCGCCCTTGAACTCGTGGAACAGCGCGCGGTGCGGCTTGCCCATCACTTGCGTGAGCACGTTGAGGCGGCCGCGATGCGGCATGCCGATGCACGATTTCCTTGCACGCCGAGATTGCCGCCGCGCTTGATGATCTGCTCGAGCGCCGGGATCAGCGACTCGCCGCCGTCGAGGCCGAAGCGCTTGGTGCCGGTGTATTTGACGTCGAGGAATTTCTCGAAGCCTTCCGCTTCGACCAGCTTGTTGAGGATGGCGCGCTTGCCCTCGCGGGTGAAGGTGATCTCCTTGTCGCGGCCCTCGATGCGCTCCTGGATCCAGGCCTTCTGCGCCGGATTGGAGATGTGCATGAACTCCACGCCCAGCGTCTGGCAGTAGGTGCGGCGCAGGATGGCGAGCGATCTCGCGCATGGTGGAGAATTCGAGCCCGAGCACCATGTCGAGGAAGATGCGGCGGTCCATGTCGGCTTCGGTGAAGCCGTAGGAGCGCGGATCGAGCTCCTGCCTCGTCCGGCACGGCCTGGATGCCGAGCGGATCGAGATTGGCGTGGAAATGGCCGCGCATGCGGTAGGCGCGGATCAGCATCAGCGCGTGGATGGAATCGCGCGTCGCCTGCATCACGTCGGCGGAGGAAGCTCGACGCCCTTGGCCTGCGCCTTGGCGGCGATCTTGTCGCCGAGCTTCTTCTCGGTCTCGGCCCATTGGCCGTCGAGCGCGGCGACCAGGTCGCCGTTCGGCGCGCAGCGGCCAGTTCGGCTTGCTCCAGGAGGCGCCGCGCGCGCTCTTGGCGACGTCGGCGGCCTCGTCCTTCAGGCCCTGGAAAAACTCGCGCCATTCGGCGTCGACCGCGGCGGGGTTGGCCTCGTAGCGGGCGTAGAGGTCTTCGATATAGGCGGCGTTGGCGCCGTAGAGGAAAGAGGTGCGGGCGAAGGCGGCGTTGGCGTCCTGGCGGGACATGGTGGCTGTTTCCCTTGGCGCGGGCTAAACGCGCGTCTCCCGTGACGGTCCATGCCCGGTCTCATGCGGCGCCGACGCCGCTCCAATCCGCCCCTGGCTGCGCAGCGGCGTACCTGCTTGTAGACGCTATTTATGACGCCAGTAAGTCTTCGAAAGACCTAAGGACTGAATCAGGACTTTCAGCACTTCCACCAGGGTTTTCCCGATTCGGGCCGGCGACGGTGATACCTTAATTCCCGCCGATTCCATTGCCGCAATTTTGGACTCGGCGTCGCCCTTGCCGCCGGAAATGATGGCGCCGGCATGGCCCATGCGGCGGCCCGGGGGGGCGGTGCGCCCCGCGATAAATCCGACCACGGGCTTCTTGCGGCCGCACTTGGCCTCGTCCTTGAGGAACTGGGCAGCGTCCTCCTCGGCCGAGCCGCCGATTTCCCCGATCATGACGATCGACTTGGTCTTGGGGTCGGCCAGAAACATCTCCAGCATGGCGATGAACTCGGTGCCCTTGACCGGATCGCCGCCGATGCCGACCGCGGTGGTCTGGCCGAGGCCCTCGCGCGAGGTCTGGAATACGGCCTCGTAGGTGAGCGTGCCGGAACGCGAGACAATGCCGACCGAGCCCGGCTTGAAGATATTGCCTGGCATGATGCCGATCTTGCATTCGCCGGCTGTCATCACGCCCGGGCAATTGGGGCCGATAAGCCGCGACTTCGAGCCGGACAGCGAGCGCTTGACCTTGACCATGTCCATCACCGGGATGCCTTCGGTGATGCAGACGATGAGCGGAATCTCGGCCTGGATCGCCTCGCAGATGGCATCGGCGGCGCCGGCCGGCGGCACATAGACCACGCTGGCGTCGCAGCCGGTCTTGTCTTTGGCTTCGGCCACGGTGTCGAACACCGGCAGGTTGAGATGGCTGGCGCCGCCTTTGCCGGGCGAGGTGCCGCCCACCATCTTGGTGCCGTAGTCGAGGGCGGCCTGCGAATGGAAGGTGCCGTTCTTGCCGGTGAAGCCCTGGCAGAGGACCTTGGTGTTCTTGTCGATGAGGATGGCCATCAGGCGGCCTCCTTCACAGCCTTGACGATCTTTTGCGCGGCGTCGTCGAGATCGTCGCCGGAAGTCACGTTGAGCTTGGATTCGGCGATGATCTTCTTGCCGAGGTCGACATTAGTGCCTTCCAGCCGCACCACCAGCGGCACCGTCAGGCCGACCTCCTTCACCGCCGCCACCACGCCTTCGGCAATCACGTCGCATTTCATGATGCCGCCGAAGATGTTCACCAATATGCCCTTCACGTTGGGATCGGAGGTGATGATCTTGAACGCCGCCGCCACCTTCTCCTTGGTGGCGCCGCCACCGACGTCGAGGAAGTTGGCGGGCGCCATGCCGTAGAGCTTGATGATGTCCATGGTGGCCATGGCAAGACCGGCGCCATTGACCATGCAGCCGATCGAGCCGTCGAGCGAGATATAATTGAGATCGTATTTGGAGGCCTCGACTTCCTTGTCGTCCTCTTCGGTGAGATCGCGCAGCGCTACGATGTCGGGATGGCGGTAAAGCGAATTGTCGTCGAAGCCGACCTTGGCGTCGAGGCAGATGAGCTTGTTGTCCTTGGTCACCACCAGCGGATTGATTTCCAGCAGGCTCATGTCCTTGGCGGTGAAGGCGGCGTAGAGCTTGGGGAGAAGATCGCCGACCTGCTTGGCGAGATCGCCGGTCAGCTTGAGCGCCTGCGCCACGCGGCGCGCGTGATGCGGCATGATGCCGGTGGCAGGATCGACGGAAAAGGTGAGGATTTTTTCCGGCGTCTTGTGCGCCACTTCCTCGATGTCCATGCCGCCTTCGGTGGAGACCACGAAGGCAACGCGCGAAGTCTCGCGGTCGATCAAGGCCGACAGATAGAACTCGCGGTCGATGGCCGAGCCTTCCTCGATGTAGAGGCGGTTGACCTTTTTGCCGTGCGGGCCGGTCTGGTGCGTCACCAGGGTCGCGCCAAGGATGCGCGTCGATTCGGTCTTCACGTCATCGACGGATTTCACCACCTTGACGCCCCCGGCCTTGCCGCGTCCGCCGGCGTGGATCTGCGCTTTCACCACCCAGACCGGGCCGCCCAGTTCGTTGGCGCCCTTGATCGCCTCGTCGACGCTCAACGCCGGTACGCCGCGCGGCACCGGAACGCCGAATTCGCGCAACACCGCTTTGGCCTGATATTCGTGGATGTTCATAGGCGACCTTCACATGTCATCGGCTGCATACGAGCGACCTGACGGTAAGCAGCATCAATCTCCCAGATTGGGCGCGATCTTCTTGCAGGCTTCGACCAGCCCTTGCACGGACTCGGCCGACTTCTCGAAGGCGGCGCGCTCGGCCCCGGTCAAGTCGATCTCGACGATGCGTTCGACACCTTTGGCGCCGATTACCACCGGCACGCCGACATAGAGGTCCTTGATGCCGTACTCGCCGTTGAGCCAGGCGGCGCAGGGCAGCACGCGCTTCTTGTCGAGCAGGTAGCTTTCCGCCATGGCGACGGCGGAGGCCGCCGGCGCGTAGAAGGCCGAGCCGGTCTTCAAGAGATTGACGATTTCGGCGCCGCCATTGGCCGTGCGCTTGACGATATCGTCGATGCGCGCCTGCGTGGTCCAGCCCATCTTCACCAGGTCGGGCACCGGGATGCCGGCCACCATCGAATAGCGCGTGAGCGGCACCATGCTGTCGCCATGCCCGCCGAGCACGAAGGCGGTGACGTCTTCCACCGAGACGTTGAACTCGTCGGCGAGGAAATAGCGGAAGCGCGCCGAGTCGAGGATGCCGGCCATGCCGACCACTTTTTGATGCGGCAGGCCGCAAGCTTTCTGCAGCGCCCAAACCATGGCGTCGAGCGGGTTGGTGATGCAGATGATGAAGGCGTTGGGCGCGTATTTCTTGATGCCGGAGCCGACCTGATCCATCACCTTGAGATTGATGTCGAGCAGATCGTCGCGGCTCATGCCGGGCTTGCGCGGTACGCCGGCGGTGACGATGCAGACGTCGGCGCCTTCGATGGCATCGTAGGTGTTGGTGCCGATGAAACGGGCGTCGAAATCATTGACCGGCGAGGATTCCGCGATGTCGAGCGCCTTGCCCTGGGGAATGCCTTCCGCCACGTCGAACATCACGACGTCGCCGAGATGCTTGAGGCCGATGAGGTGAGCGAGCGTGCCGCCAATCTGGCCGGCGCCGATCAACGCAATCTTGTTACGCGCCATGGTGGGAAATCTCTTCGTAGGATGCTGCCGCGGGGCGCGGCCGAGAGGTGGTTAACCACCTCTGGTGCGATGCGGCAAGACGCCGGATGTCCGGTTTGACACCGTGTATACATAATACCAGCACTGTCCGCAGCGCGAGTCCAGGCCATTTTTTATAGCTTGCCGCCGCCGGCCCCCTCACCGCCGCGAAGCCTGGGTCCAGAATGTTGTGCGAAGCGGGCACCGGAGTCCCGCCCGCGCGGGACTGAGCAGGATGGATGGCAGCAGTCGGCGAAACTCACCGCTTGCGGTGCGCCAGGTCCTGCATGATCTCGAGTTGGATCTGCTGGATTTCCGCCAGCCGCTCCCATTGCCGGTTGATCAGGTGGTCCATTTTTTCGTGCAGGTGGCGGATTTCGAGCTCCGCCTTGAGGTTGACCCGGTAGTCGTTCTCGCCGCGCAGCCGGTCCTTCGACTCCTGCCGCTTCTGGCTCATCATGATGATCGGCGCCTGGATGGCGGCGAGGCACGACAGCACCAGATTGAGCAGGATGAAGGGAAAGGGATCGAAAACTTCGCGCGCGGCCGCCCAGACGTTGAAGGCCATCCACACCGCCAGCACGGCGAAGAAAGAACCGATGAAGGTCCAGCTGCCGCCGAAATCGGCCACCACGTCGGCTACCCTCTCGCCAATGGTACGGTGACCCTCCCACGCGGCTTCGACGTCGCGGGCCACCACCGCCTCGCGCGCCAGGCTTTCGACCACCTGGCGATCGAGCTCGGAGAGCTCGCCGCGTTCGCGCTCCAGCAGATTGGCGACATAGCGGGTGCGGTAGTCGCTGACGTGACGGCCGCAGATGAGATCGCCCGGCTTGAGATCGAGATGATCGGCGGCGATCAAGCTGGCGATTTCCGGCCGCACCGCGTCGAAACGCATGGCGTCGCGCGCGTCCTTGCCGCAAATCGCGCAACGGGCGCGCATCCGCTTACGCGGTTTCTCGGGTGCTGGATTTGGCGCTTGGTCGCTCATGGAAACGGCTCCCGGCTATCCGATCGAGGGCGTTTCGATGTTATCCGGTTTTCTAGGTCTCAACGATGCCGCCGGTGTCGCCGGTGTCCGCGCCCGAACGCGCGCCGTGCGGAAGCGCGAGATAGCTTTCAGAGCGCATCTCGATTAGCCGCGAGGCGGTGCGGTTGAATTCATGCGCCTCGTAACCGTCACTCGCCAGGTAAAGGTCCGGCGGCTCGGCGGCGGCGGAGGCGATCAGCTTGACCGCGTTATCGTAGAGCGTATCGATCAGAATGATAAACCGCTTGGCCGCGTTGCGTTCCGGCAATGCCATCACCGGAATATTGTCGACGATCAGCGTATGGAATTCCCGCGCCAGGCGTAGATAGTCGTTGGCGCCGAGCGGCTGCTCGCACAACTGGGCAAAGGCAAAACGCGCCACACCCATGGCCGCTTCCGGCACCCGCAGCAAACGGCCATGCAACGTGATGTCGCGCGGCTCGCCCGCGAGCTGCCCGGTGAGCTTCTGCCAGGCCATGTCGAGGGCGACTTCGCTTTCCTCGTCGGCCGGCACGTACCAGACCGCAACGCCGGCAAGCTTCTCCAGCCGGTAGTCGGTGCGCGCGTCCAGGCGCACCACATCGACATGCTGCTGAAGCAAGCGAATGAAGGGCTCGAACAAAGCGCGGTTGAGCCCGCCGGCGTAAAGATCGTCCGGCGCCACGTTGGAGGTCGCCACCAGCACCACACCGAGCTCGAACAGCCGGGTGAACAACCGGCCGAGAATCATGGCATCGGCAATGTCGGTGACGTGGAATTCGTCGAAACAGAGCAGCCAGGTTTCCTCCGCGATCTGATCGGCGGTGAGCCGGATCGGGTCGGTCTCGCTGATCTCGCCGCGTTTGATCTTGTGGCGAAAATTGCGCACGCGCTCGTGCACGTCGGCCATGAATTCGTGAAAATGGGCGCGGCGCTTGCGCTCGACCGCGCTGGCCGCGAAGAACAAGTCCATCAGCATGGTCTTGCCGCGGCCGACCTCGCCGAAGACGTAAAGGCCTTTGAGCGGCCCGCCGTTGTTTTGGCGCCGGCCGAACAGCCAGCCGAGCGAGGACGATTTCCGCGCCAGCCGGCGCTGATCGATGTGACGCTCAAGCGCGGCCAGCCGGCCCGCCAGCACCGCCTGGCCGGGATCGGCGTCGATCTCTCCGGCGGCGATGAGCGCCGCGTAGCGGGTGCTGAAGGTGTCAGCCATAGGATGGGCGGCGTTTTCGCCGTTCGGTGGGGGCAGAGGGCCGGCGTGCGCTACCTAGGGTGATCCGCGCCGCCTGTAAAATCGGCGCTGCCGGCAAATCAACCATGTTGCGCAAGAACTGTGCGGTAACCCTTTGTTAGCCATGCGTTTTTTGCTGGTGAGGGTCCCTGCGCGCGTGCCTTCGTCGCTTTTTTGCTGCAATGCACCATATAGATGGACAGCGGCGATTCGTGAGGAATTCGCGAGCCGCCGTCGGGATGGAAGCGCGACCAGGCGGACGGACAATGTTGAGGAGACCTGAAATGCAAGAGCATTTGCCGGAGGGCGGCACCATCCGCAAGCTCTGGGTCGGCGAGACCGACGCCTATCGCGACCATTTGCTCCGCCTCGACCACGACAGCCGGCAGCGGCGGTTTTCCGGTGCGGTATCCGACGACTACATTGCCCGCCACGCGGCCACGGCGCAGGGGGTCGGCGTGGTGGTGCACGGTTTCTTCGTCGACGGCGTTCTGCATGGCGCCGCCGAGCTGCGCCAGTTCGGCGCTCCGTTCGGCCGCGAGGCGGAAGCCGCCTTCAGCATCGAACACCCCTGGCAAAGCCAGGGCGTCGGCAGCGTGCTGCTGGAGCGGACGCTGTTGACCGCGCGCAACCGCGGCATCAATTCGCTGCACCTGCAATGCCTCGCCGATAACCGGCGCATGCAGCAACTCGCCCGCAAGTTCGAAGCCGACCTGCATTTCGATTTCGGCAGCGTGACCGGCGAGGTCGATGCGCCGCGCTCGACGCCGCTGTCGCTAATGCGCGAGGCTATGGCCGACGCCCACGGCGTCACCGCCACCATTTTCGACGCGCAATCGCGCCTGTTGCGGCCGGCGTAGGTTCGGCACGCCATTCATCGCGCTGTCATGCCCCGCGAAAGCGGGGCATCCGGTATCCCAAGAGATCGCGGTGCTTCCTGGATCGTCCGCCGTCGCGGACGATGACAGCGGAAAATTCGCGCAACGCTATGGCTCACGCCCCCAGCGGATAACTCTCCTCGACCACGTAAGGCCCGCCGCCCACCGAAGAGCGCGAGGAGAACAGCACGAAGCGCGAGACGCGGAACGGCGAGGTGCGGAAATAACCGCGCGCCGAGAGATAGTCCGCCACGTCGCGGCTGGAGGAATCGCGCAACCGCGCCAGCGTCACATGCGGCGTGAATTTGCGGCCTTCCGGCTCCAGGCCGATCCTTTGCATCAAGCGCTCCTGCTCGGCCTGAACGTCGAGAAGTGCCCGCGCTGGCGCCACATTCGCCACCACCGCGCGCGGCTTGCGGCCGCCGAACGAGGTCAGCCCCTCCATGTGCAATTCGAAGCCGCCGCGCTTGATGCGGCCGAGCATGTCGGCGACGTCATGGGCGATCATGTCGTCGACATCGCCGATGAAACGCAGCGTCAGGTGATAGTTCTCCGGATCGATCCAGCGCGCGCCCGGCAATCCGCCGCGCAGCGAAGACAGCGCCTGCCCGACATCGGACGGAATTTCGACACCGGTGAAGAGACGCGGCATTGCAAGTCTGCTTCTCAGTTGCGCGATGCGCGCGTGGCCCGCACCCGGGCAATCAGCTTTTCGACACTCGGCAACATGCGCTTGACGATCACATCGACGCCGGACGGATTGGGGTGCATGCCGTCGGCCTGGTTGAGCTTGGGATCGGCGGCGACTCCGTCGAGGAAGAACGGATAAAAGACGACGCGATGAGTCGAGGCAAGCGCCGGATAGATGGCGTCGAAAGTGCGGGCATAGTCGGCACCCATGTTGCGCGACGCCTTCATGCCGGCGAGCAAGACAGGTATGTGACGGCCAGCGAGTTGTCCCAGGATTTTGTCGAGCGCGGCTTTCGTTACGTTCGGATCCACGCCGCGCAGCATGTCGTTGGCGCCGAGTTCGAGGATCACCGCGTCGGTTCCCTGCGGCACCGACCAGGCGAGCCGGTCGAGGCCGCCGGTGGCGGTGTCGCCGGACACCCCGGCATTGACGACTGTTGCGGCAACGCCCTTGCCTTGCAGCGCCTGCGCCAGCCGCGCCGGGAACGCCGCGCTCTCCGCCAATCCGTAGCCGGCGGTGAGTGAATCCCCCAGCGCCACGATCTTCAGCGGCTTGTCGGCGGCGGCGAGCGCCGGGACCAAAACCCAGGCAATCGTGAGCAACACCGCCGCCAGGCGCTGGACCCGGGCGCAGCATTTCCCATATGAGCGGGGGCGTGAACCGTGAGGTCCCATGAAAAGCAACTCCCAGGCGGGGCCGGCGATCGCGCTTGCCGGTGTCAATCTCTCGCTCGGGCAGGGCGCCGCCCGCGTTCATATCCTCAAGGATATCGACCTGGATATAGGTGTTGGTGAGGCGGTTGGGCTAGTCGGCCCCTCCGGCTCGGGCAAATCCACGCTTTTGATGGTGATGGCCGGTCTGGAGCGGGCCGATACCGGCAGTGTGGCGGTGACCGGCGAGGACTTAGGCCAGCTCGACGAGGACGCGCTGGCGCGCTTCCGCGGGCGGCATGTCGGCATCGTGTTCCAGTCCTTTCACCTGATCCCGACCATGACCGCGCTCGAAAACGTCGCGGTGCCGCTCGAATTGGCTGGCCTGCAAGACGCGCAAGCGCGCGCGCGCGACGAGCTGACCGCCGTGGGCCTGACCGATCGAATGCAGCATTACCCGGCCCAGCTCTCCGGCGGCGAGCAGCAACGCGTCGCGGTGGCGCGCGCGCTGGCGCCCGACCCGGCCATCGTGGTGGCCGACGAGCCGACCGGAAATCTCGACGAGGACACGGGCCAACAGATCATCGATCTGCTGTTCGCAGGGCACGCCCGGCGCGGCGCCACGCTGGTGCTGGTCACCCATGATGTCGCGCTGGCAGCGCGCTGCGCCAAGGTGGTGCGGCTGCGCTCCGGCCGCATCGACGGCGTGAGCGCATCATGAGCGTCGCCGCGGCGGCAACCGCACAAAACGGCCGCTGGTTGCCGCTGCGCTTTGCCTGGCGCGAATTGCGCGGCGGCTTGCACGGCTTCTACGTGTTCGTTGCCTGCATCGCGCTCGGCTCCATGGCCATTGCCGGCGTCGGTTCGGTGGCGGCGAGCCTGGCCGATGGGCTGGCGCGCCAGGGCCAGGTCATCCTCGGCGGCGACCTGTCGTTCACCCTGGTCCAACAGGAAGCCACAGCGGGCGAGCTCGCCTTTCTGCAAAGCCGCGGCACGGTATCAAGCGCCGCCACGCTGCGCGCCATGGCGCGCACCGCCGGGCAAGCCACGCTGGTGGAGATGAAAGCGGTCGATGCCACCTATCCGCTGTTCGGGCAGGTGGTGCTCGATCCGCCCGGCCCGCTGTCCGCCGCGCTCGCGCAACGCAACGGCGCCTTCGGCGCGGTCGCCGACCCGACGCTGATGACCCGGCTCGGCATCAAGCCGGGCGCGCGGGTGACGATCGGTAACGCCACATTCGAGATCCGCGCCACGCTCGGCAACGAACCCGACAAGCTCGCCGGCGGCATCGGCTTCGGGCCGCGCTTCATGGTGAGCGAAGCCGCCCTGCGCGCCACCGGCTTGCTGCAGCCGGGCAGCCTGGTGCGCTGGCACTATCGCCTGCGCCTGCCGGCCAACGATACGACCGATGCCGCCGCCAACGCGGCGATGGCGCAGGCGCGCGAGCAATTCCCGCAGGCCGGCTGGGACATCCGCACACGTTCGAAAGCTTCGCCGCGGCTCGCGCGTAGCGTCGAGCGCTTCACGCAGTTCCTAACCATCGTCGGCTTGACCGCGCTGTTGGTCGGCGGCGTCGGCGTCGGCAATGCGGTCAAGAGCCACCTCGACCGCCGCCGCGACGTCATCGCCACCATGAAGGCGCTGGGTGCTACCGGCGCGCGCGTGTTCACCGTCTACTTGACGCAGGTGCTGCTGCTCGCGCTTGTCGGCGGCCTCATCGGCGTGGCGCTGGGCGCCGCCCTGCCCTACCTGGTGAGTTGGAGCCTGGGCGCACTCATTCCGCTGCCGATCGAGCCGGCGGTGCATTTAAGCGAATTGGTGCTGGCGCTGTTCTACGGCCTGCTTACCGCACTGGCCTTTGCACTTTGGCCGCTGGGACGCGCCCATGACGTGCCGGTCGGCGCCTTGTTCCGCGACGCGGTGGCGCCGCAGCCGCGCTTGCCGCGCAAGATCTACATGGCGCTGACCGCCGCCGCGGTGATCGTTTTGGCGACGCTGGCGGTGCTGCTGGCCTATGACCGGCGCGTGGCGGTGATTTACGTTGCCACTGCCGCCGCCGTATTCGCACTGTTGCGGGTGGTGGCGGCGCTGCTGATGTGGCTTGCCCGCCGCGCGCCGCACGCGCGTTCGACCGCCTTGCGCATGGCGATCGCCAATATCCATCGGCCCGGTGCGCTGACGCCGACCATCGTGCTGTCGCTGGGCTTGGGGATTGCGCTGCTGGTTACCGTGATCGAGATCGACGGCAATCTACGCAAGCAATTTTCCGCCGAACTACCGGCCAAGGCGCCGTCGTTCTATTTCCTCGACATCCCGTCGGGACAAGCCGAGCGGTTTAGTGCCTTCGTGCACGCGCAGGCGCCGTCTGCAACGGTCGAAGAAGTGCCGATGCTGCGCGGGCGGATCATCTCCGCCCACGGCACCCCGGCAGAAGACTTGAAGCCGAAGGAGGGCGCGGCCTGGGTGCTGCAAAGCGACCGTGGCATCACCTATGCGCGTGACGTGCCCATGGGCTCGCGGCTGGCCGAAGGGCAATGGTGGAAGCCGGACTACGACGGACCGCCGCAGGTCTCGTTCGAGAAGAAAATCGCCGACGGGTTGGGCCTCAAGCTCGGCGACCCGGTCACCGTCAACGTGCTCGGCCGCAATATCGTTGCCCATATCGCCAATATGCGCACCGTCGATTGGCAGAGCCTGAGCATCAATTTCGTCATGGTGTTTTCGCCCAATGCCTTCAGCGGCGCCCCGCACACCCATCTCGCCACCCTCACCTATCCCGACGGCGGCACGCCGGCGCAGGAAGGCGCGCTTCTCGCCGCGGTCGCCAAGGCATTTCCCATGGTGACCAGCGTGCGGGTGAAAGAGGCGCTGGAAGCGATTGGCGCCATCGTCGCCAACCTGGTGCTGGCGATCGACGGCGCCAGCGCCATCACCCTGCTGGCGGCCGCGCTGGTCTTGGGCGGCGCGCTTGCCGCCGGCCACCGCCACCGGGTCTATGACGCGGTGATCCTGAAGACGCTCGGCGCCACGCGGGCGCGGCTGATCGGCGCCTACGCCATTGAATATCTGCTGCTCGGCTCGGCCACTGCGCTGTTTGGCGTTTTGAGCGGGTCGCTGGCCGGCTGGCTGATCGTGAGCGACCTCATGCACCTGCGCTTTACCTGGCTGCCGTGGCCGGCGCTTGCCGCGGCGCTCGGCGCGGTGGCGGTTACGGTAGCGCTCGGGCTCATCGGCACCTTCAGCGCGCTCGGTCAAAAACCCGCTTCCGTATTAAGAAATCTATAGTTTTTGCGACATTCCGCCGCGCGGGCTCGCTTTTCCGGCCCGACTCGCGGGTTTTCCGCTATAGTGCCGCCGGACACAGGATTGTTAACGATCCGCAATGATGCCAGGTCATCATCGCGCCATATCTGGCACCAAAGCTTCGCGCGCATTAGATTAGGTTTCGAATACAGGCGCGGCGGCAGTTGCCGGGGCGCCTGATGCAACCGGTCCCTAGCGGACACAGAGAGGAAACTTCGATGTCGGACTTCGACCGTAACGTTGCCGCCCGCCAGGGCTATGGCGCCGGACAGGCCGCCGCGATCGACGCAGGCCTGCGCGCCTACATGATCCGCATCTACAACTATATGGCCGCCGGCGTCGCGCTGACCGGCATCGTGTCGTATCTGACCTTCAATGCCGCGGCCGTTACCAACGAAGCCGGGCAGATTACCGGCCTGACGTCGTTCGGGCAGGCGATCTTCGGCGGACCGCTGATGATCGTGCTGTTCATCGGCACGCTCGGCATGGTGTTTTTCCTGAGCTTCCGCATCAACAAGCTCCAGGTCGGAACGGCGCTCACGCTGTTCATGGTCTATGCCGGGTTGCTCGGGCTCATGCTGTCGTCGGTCTTCATGACCTATACCGGCGCGTCGATTACCCGCACCTTCTTCATCTCGGCGGCGTCGTTCGGAGCCTTGAGCCTGTACGGCTACACCACGCAGCGCGATCTCTCGCCGATCGGCTCGTTCCTGATCATGGGCCTGTTCGGGCTCATCCTGGCGATGATCGTCAACATCTTCCTCAAAAGCACGGGCCTCGATTTCGCGATCTCCGCGATCGGCGTGCTGATCTTCGCCGGCCTGACCGCCTGGGACACCCAGAAGATCAAGGAGATGTACAGCGCCAATGACGACGGCACCGTTGCCGGCCGCAAGGCGGTGATGGGCGCGCTGACGCTCTATCTCGACTTCATCAACCTGTTCCTGTTCCTGCTGCGCTTCATGGGCGACCGGCGCTAGACGCCACAGCAGAACGGACAATGGTTTCAACGCCCCGGCCTCGTGCCGGGGCGTTTTCGTTTTGCTAGCGTGTGCGGCGCATGAGCCCGTCCGTCCGCCCGGCCACCAACGCCGATATTCCGGCCATTACCCGCATCTACGCCGATGCGGTCGCGCACGGCACGGCCTCGTTCGAGCTCACCGCGCCCGACGCGGCCGAAATGGCGCGGCGCATGCAAGAACTGGCCGCCGGCGGCTTTCCCTATTTGGCCGCGGATTTAGACGGCGCGCTCGCCGGCTATGCCTATGCCGGCCCTTATCGCGCGCGGCCGGCCTACCGTTTCACGGTCGAAAATTCAGTCTATGTCGCACCCGAAGCCCAAGGCCGCGGCGTGGGCCGCGCGCTGCTGCAGGCGCTGATTGAGGCGGCCGAGGCGCGCGGCTACCGGCAAATGATCGCGGTGATCGGGGATTCCCAGCAGACGGCGTCGGTCGCGCTGCACGCGGCCCTGGGCTTTGCCGTCATCGGCACCTTGCCGAACGTCGGCTTCAAGTTCGGCCGCTGGCTCGACACCGTGCTGATGCAGCGCCCGCTGGGCGCCGGCAGTACCGCGCCGCCCGCTGATTAGTTCACCACCACCAGCTGCGAGCGGTCAATGGCGCGCAGCACGCGGTCGAGCTCGTGGCCGCGGCGCACGATCAGGCCGGTAGCCGAGATCACGCTATAGGTGCCCTGGCGGCGGGCCAGCCTGGGGTTTTTCTCGATGCGGTAGAGCGGGACTTCCGATGAACGGCGGAATACCGAGAACACCGCGCGGTCTTTGAGGAAATCGATGGCGTAATCGCGCCATTCGCCGGCGGCGACCTTGCGGCCGTAAAGGTCGAGAATGCGCTTGAGCTCGAGGCGACTAAAGGTGACTTGGTTTAGGGGGGCGGGGGAGCGTCGCGCCGGGGATCCGCCCCCGGGGGACTGGCTGGGATCGACTTCGCCGGAACCGAACGTCATGCGGCGCCTCCTTTTTCCAGGGGCCCATGATCGCGCCATGGATCGACGACGGCAAGAGCTTCATTCCGGCCGGAGATGCCGAAGAAACGCGTAAAAACGCGCGGCGATCGATCACGAACTCGTTAAAGGAACCATAATAACGCCCAAATTCCGTCAATCGCCGGACATGCTGGGGTGGGAAAAGGTCAGAGTTGCCTCAAGGCCCGGTCCGGTTCGAGCACCGGATTCCTCAGCCCCCCAGCCCCCCGGGGCTCTGCCGACCGGGCCAGTTGAGTTCCACGTAAGGTTCAATCCCCTAAGCCTTCGGGCCGGTTAGTCGCCGGCCCGATTTTTATTTTGCGTCCTCGTCATGCCGGGGCGCACGCGCAAGCGTGCGAGCCCGGAATCCATAACCCCGGCGCTGCGGCGTATGGATTCCGGGTCCGCGCCATCGGCGCGTCCCGGTAATGACGGGAAATTGAATTAGTGCAAACTTGCCGTGGCGGCGCCCAGCACCAGGCCGGGCTTGGCGGCAGCGCCGCTCTGCACGATCACCGCAACGTGGTCGACGTCCTTCAGCGAAAAACCGGCAGCGGGAATTTTGGCGAGCGGAATGCTGAATTCTTCCGCCTTGCCGTTCCAGTCGCCGAGGCGCACCCAACGGCGCACCACGTTGTAGTAGTTCAACGTGTGGCCGCGGTTCTCGCCGCGCCCGATCTTCACCTTCGCCTTGTTGGTGACGGGACACAGCCACACCTCACCGCTGCCGCCTTCGGCGGAAGGCACATGCACGCTTACCTTGCCGTCCGCGACCGTCAGCTTGACCGGCAAGGTCAGCGGCGCGGCGTTGCGGCGCGTTTTCGCGATCGCGTTTTCGATCGCCGCCTTGTCGCTGCCGAGCGCATGCACGACGCCGTTGATCACCACCTGCGGCGTATAGACTTCACGGTCGCCGCGGGTAGTGGCGTAACTGCGCTGCCGGTTTGAATTGCCGTGCAAGGCGAGCGTGTCCTTCCAGCCGAGATAATCCCAGTAGTCGACCGGCAAGCTTAAGGTGATCAGCGAGGAATCCTTGGCGAGTTCGCCCATCAGCCGGTCGGCGGGCGGACAGGACGAGCAGCCCTGGCTGGTGAACAGCTCCACGACGGCGCGGGGCTCACCGGCAAAAGCCGGTACGCTGGCGGCGCAAGCAAGTGCGGCTGCAATGGCGATGGTGCGATAGTTCATCAGCGATTTCCATGATTCGCCGTGCTCGACTAAGCGCCATATAAGGCGGCGAGTCGATCACCCGCCACTCACTTCGCGGTGAGCGAAAATCGGCCTTTTTGCAGTGCGGCGTGATCGCCGGTCAGCCGGCCAATTGGCGCAGCACGTACTGCAAAATGCCGCCGTTCTTGAAATAATCCAGTTCGTCGAGCGTATCGATGCGGCAGATCAGCGGCACGCGCTTGAGCGTGCCGTTGCCGGCGACGATCTCGGCGATCAGCCGCTGGTGCGGTTTGATCTCGCCGTGCAGACCGCGGATCGTGACCTGCTCGTCGCCCTTCATGCCCAGCGACTGCCAGGACGTGCCTTCCTCGAACACCAGCGGCATGACGCCCATACCGATCAGGTTAGACCGGTGGATGCGTTCGAACGACTGCACGATGACCGCGCGGACGCCGAGCAGCAGTGAGCCCTTGGCCGCCCAGTCGCGCGAGGAGCCGGTGCCGTATTCCTTGCCGCCGAAGATGACGAGCGGGACGTTGTCGGCCTTATACTTCATTGCCGCGTCGTACATCGTCATCTGCTTCTTCGACGGGTAGTGGATGGTGAAACCGCCTTCGACGCCCGGAACCATCAGGTTTTTGAGGCGGATATTGGCGAATGTGCCGCGCATCATGACTTGGTGATTTCCGCGGCGCGTTCCGTATTGGTTGAAATCTTTCGGACGCACCTGGTGATCGCGCAGATATTCGCCGGCCGGGCTTTCCTGCTTGATCGAACCTGCCGGGGAGATGTGGTCGGTCGTGATCGAGTCGCCAAGCAACGCCAGCACGCGCGCGTCCACGATATCTTCGAGCGGTTTTTGGCGCTTATCCATGCCCTCGAAGTAAGGCGGATTCTGCACGTAGGTCGAGCGGTCGTCCCAATCGTAGGTCAGTCCGCCCTTGACGCTGATCTTGCGCCATTGCGCATCGCCCTTGAACACGTCGGCGTATTTCTTAGCGAAAATCTTTTTGGTCACATTCTTGGCGACGAAACTGCCGATCTCTTTGTTCGAAGGCCAGATATCCTTGAGGAACACCTTCTTGCCCTTGGAGTCTGTCCCAAGCGGCTCCTTGGCGACATCGACCTGCGTCGACCCGGCGATCGAATAGGCCACCACCAGCGGCGGCGACGCCAGATAGTTGGCGCGCACGTCGGCATTGACGCGGCCTTCGAAGTTGCGGTTGCCCGACAGCACCGCGGCGCCGACCAGATCGTTCTTATTGATGGTATCGGAAATCTCCTCCGGCAGCGGCCCGGAATTGCCGATGCAGGTGGTGCAGCCGAAGCCGACCAGGTTGAAGCCGAGCTTGTCGAGGTCCTTTTGCAGCCCCGATTGTTCGAGATATTCGCCGACCACCTGCGAGCCCGGGGCCAGTGAGGTCTTCACCCACGGCTTGGCGGTAAGTCCCTTGGCCGCCGCCTTGCGCGCCAACAGGCCGGCGCCGATCATGACGTTCGGATTGGAGGTGTTGGTGCAGGAGGTGATGGCCGCGATCACCACGTCGCCGTGGCCGAGATCGTAGTTCTTGCCCTCGACCGGCACGCGTTTCTTCATCTCCGACGCCTTGCCGAATTCCTTGTCCATCGAATGGGCAAAGCCCATCTTGACGTCCTTGAGCGCGACGCGGTCCTGCGGGCGTTTGGGGCCGGCGAGCGAGGGCTCGACGGTGGCAAGATCAAGCTTGAGGATGTCGGTGAATATCGGATCGGGCGTGGTCTTGGTGCGGTACATGCCCTGGGCCTTGGCATAGGCCGCGACCAGCGCGATCAATTCCTTTGGACGGCTGGTGTCCTTCAGGTAGCGCAGGGTGTCGTCGTCGATCGGCGAGAAGCCGCAAGTGGCGCCGTATTCCGGCGACATGTTGCCGAGCGTGGCTCGGTCGGCGATGGTCAGATGGGCGAGACCGGGGCCGAAGAATTCAACGAACTTGCCGACGACGCCGCGCTTGCGCAGCATCTCGGTGACGGTGAGCACCAGGTCGGTGGCGGTGACGCCTTCCTTGAGCCGGCCGGTGAGCTTGAAGCCGATCACCTCCGGCAGCGTCATCGACAGCGGCTGGCCGAGCATGGCGGCTTCCGCTTCGATGCCGCCGACGCCCCAGCCCAGAACCGACAACCCGTTGACCATGGTGGTGTGCGAGTCGGTGCCGACCACCGTGTCGGGATAGGCGATCTCCATCGAGGTCTCTTTGCCGTCGAGCTTGACCTTGCCTTTGCGGCTGAACACCACGCGCGAGAGATATTCGAGATTGACTTGGTGACAGATGCCGGTGCCGGGCGGCACCACGGAGAAATTATCGAATGACCGCTGCGCCCATTTCAGGAACTTGTAGCGCTCCTGGTTCTGTCGGTATTCCTCCTCGACGTTTTTCTTGAACGCCGAATTGTTGCCGAAAAAGGTGACCGCCACCGAATGGTCGATGACCAGATCGACCGGCACCTGCGGATTGATCTTCTTGGGATCGCCGCCGAGGTGCTGCATGGCGTCGCGCATGGCGGCAAGATCGACCACCGCCGGCACGCCGGTGAAGTCCTGCATCAGCACCCGCGCCGGGCGGAATGCGAATTCGTGGTCCGAAGTTTTATTCTTCAGCCATTCGGCGAAGGCCTTGATGTCGTCCTTGGTGACCGTGCGGCCATCCTCGTTGCGCAACAGGTTCTCCAGCAGCACCTTCATGGAGAACGGCAGGCGCGAAGTGCCCTTGAGGCCGTTTCGCTCGGCGGTGGGAAGGCTGTAATAGGCGTACGTCTTGCCGCCGGCTTTGAGGGTTTTGCAGCAGCGGAAACTGTCGAGAGACGTCATGTCGGCTGGTTCCATTCCCGGCGGCGGGGTCTTGGCATAAACGATTGAAAAGGCGATTCTTTTTGGGCGGCGGGCGGTAGTTTTTAAAAGCTATACGCTACGCCGTCGGTGCGGGCTTATAAGGTCTTTTCAAGGCCGACGCCACTTTTACCAGGAACGCCAGCAAAGATGCGCCAGAATTCGGGGTTTTCAGCGCCCGGCCCGGCCGGCCGGCGGCTTGGCGGCAGGATACGGCCGGCCTGATGCAGCTTTTAGCCGACAATCTGGCCTGCAGCCGGGGCGGCCGCGAGGTGTTCCGCAGCCTGAGCTTCAGCCTGCCGGGCGGTGAAGCGCTTTTGGTGACCGGCCGCAATGGCGCCGGCAAGTCCTCGCTGTTGCGCGTGATCGCCGGGCTGGTGCATCTCAGCAGCGGCCGGCTGGCGCTCGACGGCGGCGACCCGGAGGCCGCGATCGGCGAACAGGCACACTATCTCGGCCATCAGGACGCGCTGAAGCCGTCGCTGTCGGTGACGGAAAACCTGCAATTCTGGGCCGCGTTCCTGGGCGACGGCGGCGATGCCGTCGAACCGGCTCTGGAGGCGGTCGACCTCGGCCGCCTCGCCGACCTGCCGGCGGCTTACCTCTCGGCCGGGCAGCGGCGGCGGCTGTCGCTCGCGCGCCTGATCGCGGTGAAGCGGCCGCTCTGGCTGCTGGACGAGCCCACTTCGGCGCTCGACACCGCCTCGCAAGCGCGGCTGGCCGAGCTGATGCGCGGCCATCTCGCCGGCGGCGGCATGATCGTCGCCGCGGCGCATGGACCGATCGGGCTCGAACGCGCGCGTGAACTGAAGATGGGGCCGGCATGAAGGCGCTTTTGACATGGAGTCGCGCGTGAACGCGCTATGGGCCCTGATCGTGCGCGACCTGCGGCTCGCCGTGCGCGTCGGCGGCGGCGCGCTGATGGGCGCGTTGTTCTTTTTGATCGTGGTGGTGATGGTCCCGTTCGCAGTCGGCCCCGACCTCAAGCTGCTGGCGCGCATCGGGCCGGCCATCCTGTGGCTGGGCGCGCTGCTGGCGAGCCTGCTCGCGCTCGACCGGCTTTTTGCCACGGATTACGAAGACGGTTCTCTCGATTTGCTGATGATGAGCGGCATGCCGCTGGAACTGGCGGTGGCGGCGAAGGCAATCGCGCATTGGCTGACCACCTGTCTGCCGCTGGTGATCATCACACCGCTGCTCGCCCTCATGCTCAACGTCGAGATCGGGGCGATGGGCGTGCTGATGCTGACGCTCGCCGCCGGCACGCCGGCGCTGACCTTCATCGGGCTGATCGGCGCGGCGTTGTCGGTGGCGCTGCGGCGCGGCGGACTGCTGCTGGCGGTGCTGGTGCTGCCGCTGACCATTCCGGTGTTGATTTTCGGTGTGGCGGCGGCCAACGCCGCCATTACCGGCACCACGCCGTTCGGCCCACCTTTTACCATTCTTTGCGCGCTAAGCTTGGCAAGCCTCGTGCTGGGACCGGTCGCCGCCGCGGCGGCGTTGCGTTATGGACTGGAGTGATGGCGATGGCCGTTCCATGCGCTCACGATCCGCGGTTGCCCGTAACGTTGCCTATGAGTAAATAGCCGCCATGCCCATCATCGATCTCGCCAACCCGTCGCGCTTCTTGACATTCGTCAACCGCGTACTGCCGTGGCTGGCGGCGGCAACGGTGCTGCTCTTCATCGTCGGGCTGGTGCGCACCATGAATGCGCCCGACGACTACCAGCAGGGCGCCACCGTGAAAATCATGTATCTGCACGTGCCGGCCGCCTGGCTCGGCATGATGGGCTGGGGGCTGATGAGCGCCGCCGCGCTTGGCACGCTGGTATGGCGCCATCCGCTGGCCGACGTCGCCGGCAAGGCGGCGGCCCCCATCGGCGCCGCATTCACCTTCATATGTCTCGTCACCGGCTCGCTCTGGGGCCGCCCGACCTGGGGCACCTATTGGGTATGGGACGCGCGGCTGACCTCGATGCTGGTGCTGTTGCTGCTCTATTTCGGCGTCATGGCGCTGTACTGGACCGCCGAGGATCCCGGGCGCGGCTCGCGCGCGGCGGCGATCCTTTCCCTGGTCGGCGCGGTCAATCTGCCGATCATCAAATTCTCGGTCGACTGGTGGAACACGCTGCACCAGCCGGCCTCGATCATGCGTACGGGCGGTTCGGCCATCGACCCGTCGATCTTGTGGCCGCTGCTGATCATGGCCGTTGCCTTTACGCTGTTATTTTTCACGCTGCATTTCGCCGCCATGCGCAACGAGATTCTACGCCGGCGCGTGCGCACCATGCGATTGATGCAGGCGCAGGAACTGGCGGAGGCCGCCGGATGAATTTAGGGCCGCACGCCGACTTCATCGTCGCCGCCTATGCGGTGACCGTGTTCGTGGTGGCCGCGCTCGTCGCCTGGGTCGTGCTCGATTACTCGGCACAGCGGCGAATTCTCGGCGATCTCGAGGAGCGCGGCGTGACCCGGCGATCACGGCGGAGCGGCACATGAGCGCGACGCCGAGCGAAACCCCGCGCATGACCCGGCGCAGCATTTGGTTGCTGCTGCCGCTGGTCCTATTTTTGGGACTGGCGGCGTTGTTCTACATCGGCCTGCTTGAGGGCGACCCCTCGCGGCTGCCCTCGGCGCTGATCGGAAAGCCGGTGCCGCAGACCGTGCTGCCGCCGCTCGCCGGCGTCGAGCACAACGGCAAACCGGTGCCCGGCCTGAATATCGATACGTTCAAAGGCAAAGTGACGCTGGTGAACGTGTGGGCGTCGTGGTGCGTGCCCTGCCACGACGAGGTGCCGTTCCTGGAGGCGCTGGGGAAAGACAAGCGCATCCAGCTCGTCAGCATCAATTACAAGGACACGGAGACGGACGCGCGCCGCTTCCTCAACCGCTACGGCAACCCGTTCGCCGCCACCGGGCGCGACGCGAGCGGCCGCACTTCGATCGACTGGGGCGTCTACGGTGTGCCCGAGACCTATCTGGTCGGCAGAGACGGCCGCATCGCCTACAAGCTGGTGGGCCCGATCACCGCCGACAATCTTGGCACGGTGCTCGAGCCGCAGATCAAGAAGGCGCTGGGCCCGTAGGCCAAGGGCGCCGCCGGCCGCCGTAACCAATCCTTAGACACGGCGCGGTAAACCTGAGCGCATGCGCTCGACCGACGGCATCTATTACTCCCGGCTCGACCACGTGCGGGCGCTCGCCGCCTATCTGGTCTTTGTCTGGCATTTCCTGCACATGACGCCGCAGTTTCCGGTGCCCTATGCCAGCGCGCCGATTTTCCCGTTCGCGCTGCTCGACGAGGGGCATACCGGCGTCGCGCTGTTCATGACGCTGTCGGGCTATCTGTTCGCCAAGCTGGTCGGCGACCACCGCATCGATTTCCCCTGCTTCCTGTGGAGCCGTGCGGTGCGGCTGGGGCCGCTGCTGATCGTCGTGATCGCGGCCTGGATCGTGATCGAATGGCTCGCCGGCTCGCCGATCCCGGCCGCCGACATCCTCGGCGGCTTCGTGTTCCCGACCTGGCCGTTCGGCACCTGGTCGATCACGATCGAGCTGCATTTCTATCTGCTGTTCCCGCTGCTGCTGTTTCTGTTCCGGCGACACGGGCCATTCGTGCTCTTGGCCGTGGTCGCCGGCGCCATGCTGGCGCGCTTCGACTGGTGGCGCACCTTTGGCGAGGCGCAACACATCGCCTACTGGACCATCGTCGGCCGCATCGACCAGTTCGTGTTCGGCATGTTGTTCGCGCTGGTGCCGATCCGGCGCAACGTGCTGCGCGTGGTGGCCGGCGTCTCGCTGCTGTCGTTCCTGATCCTGTGGGCCGAATTCGACCGCATGGGAGGCTTTAATCATTTTAACGGAACGCCGTCGAAGAGCCCGCTGTGGATCGTGATCCCGACCGCGGAAGCCATTACCTACGGATCGCTGATCGCGTTCTATGACGGCGCCACGTTCAAGATGCCGGCATGGCTCGACCGCGCGCTCGCCAAGGTCGGCGAGTGGTCGTATTCGATCTATCTGCTGCACTTCTTCCCGATCGTGCTGCTGCGCAATATTTTCTGGGAAAACAGCGGCAGCGCCGACAATTTCTTCCTGGCGCTGATCGCCGCCAACCTCGCCTTCCTGGCGTTCCTGCCGGCGGCGGGCCTGTCCTACCATTATTTCGAGAAACGCTTCCTCGCCTACCGCAAGCACTATCTGCGTGAGCCGGTGGCGGAAGCGGTGATCGCGCCGTCGCGTTAGCCCGGCTTGTCGCCGCGCGCGTACTTCATCAGCAACGGATATTGCAGCGCGCCGAACAGGAAGGTGAGCGGCACGACGCCGAACAGCTTAAAGCTCACCCAAGTGTCGGTGGAGAAGTTGCGCCAGACGATTTCGTTCACGATGGCGAGCGCGAAAAAGAAAAACGCCCAGCGCCAGGTAAGCTTGCGCCAGCCTTCGTCGGTTAAATCGAACACCGAATCGAACAGCACGCCGAGAAACGATTTGCCGAAGGCCAGACCGCCGATGAGCGTGCCGCCGAACAGCACATAGATGATGGTCGGCTTGAGCTTGATGAAGGTGTCGTTGTGCAGGGCGAGCGTGAGGCCGCCGAACACGATCACGATCACGGCGGTGACCAGCGGCATGATGGCGATGTGCCTGGTCATGCCATAGGAGACGGCGAGCGCGACCAGCACCGCCACCATGAAGGCCGCGGTGGCGGTGAATATGCCGAAGCGAGCATTGGCGGCGAAGAACAGCACCAGCGGCCCGATATCGAGCACCAGCTTGAGGATGGGATTGAGCTGCGGCTTGGCGGATTTGTCGGCGGTCATGGGCGGCTTCTAGCGCGTGCGTCGACGTTTGTCATTCCAGCCCCACAACCGCCCGCGCGAAGTCGCGCGCGGTGAAGTCGCTGAGATCGTCGACGCCCTCGCCGACGCCGATAAAATGCACCGGCAGGCCGAAGCGCGAGGCGATCGCCACAAGAATGCCGCCGCGCGCGGTGCCGTCGAGCTTGGTCATGACCAGGCCGGTCACGCCGGCGATCTTGCCGAAAATCTCCACCTGTTGAAGCGCATTCTGCCCCACCGTCGCATCGAGCACCAGCAGCACCGCGTGCGGCGCATCGGGCTCGACCTTGCGCAGCACGCGCACGATCTTTTCCAGTTCGCCCATCAGCTCGGCGCGGTTTTGCAGGCGGCCGGCGGTATCGACCAGCACCAGGTCCACGCCTTGTGCCTTTGCCGCGTTGACGGCGTCGAAGGCAAGGCCGGCGGCATCCGCGCCCTGCTCGCGCGCCATGACGCTCGCGCCGGTGCGCTCACCCCAGATCTTGAGCTGATCGATAGCGGCTGCGCGAAAAGTATCGCCGGCCACCAGCATCACGCTCTTGCCCGCGCTGCGAAACCGCGCCGCCAGCTTGCCGATGGTGGTGGTCTTGCCCGAGCCGTTGACGCCGGCAACCAGAATGACGAAGGGCCGCGCGGTGATTTCCAGCGGCTTGGCGACGGGGCCGAGCACCTTTTCGATCTCGCCGGCCAACAGCGCCTGCAATTCCTCCGGCGCGATGCCCTTGTCGTAGCGGCCCTCACCCAGCGCCGCGGCCATGCGCTCGGCTACCTCGGGGCCGAGATCGGCCCGTATCAACTCGCTTTCCAGGTCTTCCAACGTCCCGGCGTCGAGCTTGCGGTTACGCACCAGACCGGTGATGGCGGAACCGAGCGACGACGAAGTGCGCTTCAAGCCGCCGCTCAGGCGCTTCCACCAGCCGCCGCTCTGTGTGCTGTCGTTCATGATGCGTCCTTGACGCGCCCGTGATACCCGTTCCGGCTCTATTTGGTAACTGAATATGAACGCGGAAGAGATGCTCGCCCGCCTGCTCTATCGCGACGGGCTGATGCTGGTAATCGACAAGCCGGCAGGCTTTGCGGTGCACCGCGGGCCGAAGGGCGGAGACGCCCTGGACGCGCATTTCGACGCGTTGCGCTTTGGACTTCCGCGCGCACCGGCTTTGGCGCACCGTCTCGACCGCGACACATCGGGGTGCCTGGTGCTCGGCCGCCACCGCAAGGCGCTGGCGCTACTGGGCAAGCTATTCAAGCAGGGCAAGGTCGGCAAAACCTATTGGGCGGTGGTGGAAGGCGGACCGAATACAGACGAGGGCCGCATCGACATTGCGCTCTCCAGGCGCGACGAGTCGCGTGGCTGGTGGATGAAACCTGACCCGCACGGGCTGCCCTCCGCGACCACCTGGACGGTGAAGGGGCGCGGCGGCGGCATGACCTGGCTGGCGCTGGAGCCGCTCACCGGACGCACCCATCAGCTGCGCGTGCATTGCGTCGAGATGGGCTGGCCGATCGTTGGCGATCCGATTTACGGCAACGCCCCGCGCTCGGGCGGCCCCGCGCTGCATTTGCACGCACGCGAAGTCACGGTGCCGATCTCCAAGAACAAGCCGCCGGTGGAAGTCACCGCGCCGGTACCGGAGCACATGCGTGAATTGCTAAGCGTATGCGGGTGGAGCGGCGACTAATAAAGCTCCGCCTTGATGCGCTCCGGCAACGCGCTGTCATAAGGCTCGCCGCCAAGTTCGTTCGCGGTCAGCTCGGCGAGCAGGGTGCCGGTGCTCGGCAAGCTCTTGCGGTCGATGCGGCTGGCGGCGTCCCACAACTTGGCGCGCACCACGGCCTTGGCACAGTGGAAGAACACGCTCTCGATATGCACGAGCAACACGCTGCGCGGCAGCTTGCCGTTGATGGCGAAGCCCTGCATCAGCTCGGGATCGACCGAGATGGAACCGCGGCCGTTGACGCGCAGGGTTTCGCCAATCCCCGGAATCAGAAACAGCAGCGCCACGCGCGGGTCGCGCAAAATGTTGCGGTAGCCGTCGAGGCGGTTGTTGCCGGGGCGGTCAGGAATCGCAAGCGTCCGGTCGTCGAGGATGCGCACGAAGCCGGCGGGGTCGCCTTTCGGCGAACAGTCGAGCCCTTCCGGGCCCGCGGTCGCTACCGTCACGAAGGGCGCGGCTTCGATCAACTTGCGGTAGCCGGCGCTGAGGCGGTCGGCCTCCTTGCGAATCGTGGTCTGTTTACGCTCGCCATAGAGCGCTTCCAGCTGCTCCAGGGTGGTCACCAGATGATTGCCCGCGCTCATGGCTTTCGCTCCATAATTTTTATGCCGCCAGCAGATTTCGTCCGTCGTGATCGGCGATGGTGAGATCGAGAAGTGCGCCGGGCGCGGCGGCGGTTGCAAGCCGTACCGGCGTGAACTGCTCGGTGCGGCCGAGCACGCGCGATTCCGCAAGCACCCGGCGGCGCGCGCCGACTTCGCGCGCGAGATAGCGCGCCAAAGCCGCGTCGCCCGTCTCGCGCAAACGGCGCGCGCGTTCCTTGATCGCGCCGCGATCGACCTGTGGCATGCGCGCGGCCGGCGTGCCCGGGCGCGGTGAAAACGGAAATACGTGCAGCTGCGTGAGGCCGCACTCATCCACCAGATCGAGCGAGCGAGCGAACATGGCTTCGCTCTCGGTCGGAAAGCCGGCGATGATGTCGGCGCCGAACGCCACGTCAGGGCGCAGGCGGCGCACCTGCGCGCAGAATGCGATGGCGTCGCTGCGCGAATGGCGGCGCTTCATGCGCTTGAGAATGAGATCGTCGCCGGCCTGCAAGGACAGATGCAAATGCGGCATCAGACGCAGTTCATCGGCGAGCGCGTCGAGCAGATCGGCGTCGGCCTCCACCGAGTCGATCGAGGACAGTCTTAGACGGGCGAGCTCCGGCACCGCGCGCAAGATGCGCTTCACCAGTGCACCCAACCGCGCGTCGCCGCTTGCGTAACTGGTGATATCGACGCCGGTCAGCACCACTTCGCGATAGCCGTTTTCGGTAAGGCGGCGCACTTGCGCCACGACGTCCTCCACCGGCAGCGAGCGCGAATTGCCACGGCCGAACGGAATGATGCAGAACGTGCAGCGGTGGTCGCAGCCGTTCTGCACCTGTACGAAGGCGCGGGCGCGGCCGTCGATGCTGTCGATGGCGTGCGGCCGCATCCGCGTCACCTTCATAATGTCGGCGACGGCAATTTTCTCGTTCGACTGCCAGAGGCGGGCGTCGAGCTTTTCCTCGTTGCCGATGACGCGGTCGACTTCCGCCATGCTTGCGAACAATTCCGGCTCGGTCTGCGCCGCGCAGCCGGTGACCACGATGCGCACGCCGGGCTTTTCGCGTTTGATGCGGCGGATGCTCTGCTTGGCCTGGCGTACCGCTTCGCCCGTTACGGCGCAGGTATTGACCACCACCGCGTCGGCAAGACCGGCGGCGCCCGCTTCGCGCCAGATCACTTCCGACTCGTAGGCGTTGAGCCGGCAACCAAAGGTGACGACGTCGACGCTCATTGTTGCACCGTCATGGCACCGCCACCTTAAACATCGCGGGATCGAACTTACCCTCGAACTCGAATTCCACCGGCCCGGTCATCAGCACGTGGTCGTCGCTCTCGCGCCATTCGATCGTCAAATCGCCGCCCGGCAGCGTCACCGTCACCTTGCGTTCTGCGCGCTTGAAGCGCGCGGCGGCAACAACAGTTGCGCAGGCGGCGGAACCGCACGCCTTGGTCAATCCGGCGCCGCGCTCCCAGGTGCGGATGACGATATGATCGCGCGCGACGATATGCGCGAGCGTGATGTTGGCGCGCTCGGGAAAGATCGGATGGTTTTCGAGCAGCGGACCGAGCCGCGCGAGATCGTGGGCGTTGACGTCGTCGACCCAGAAGATCGCGTGCGGATTGCCCATGTTCACCACCGAGGGCGTATGCAATACCGGATTGTCGATCGGCCCGATCTGCAATTCGATGCCGCGCGTGTCGCGGATTTCTTCCGCCAGCGGAATCTCGTTCCACTTGAAGCGCGGCTTGCCCATGTCCACCGTGAACATGCCGCCGTCGCCCTTCCAGCAATTCAAAATGCCGGACGTGGTCTCGAAGGTAAGCGTGTTCTTGCCGCTTTGCCTGGCGACGATGTCGGCGACACAACGCATGCCGTTGCCACAGGCGCCGGCCTCCGAGCCGTCATTGTTGTAGATGCGGATGAAGGCGTCGGTGCCGGGCGTGTGCGGGGAATAGAGCGCCATCAACTGGTCGTAAGGCACGGCGCCGGGCTGGGCGGCCGCGCGCGCCTCTTCCGGCGCGATCTTGGCCGCGCTACTGCGCAGGTCGACCACGACAATCTCGTTGCCGACGCCGTTCATCTTCACGAAGGTCTGATTGGCGAGCGCGCCCATCGATTTGTACCGAATTGTGCCCTGCCCGGGTTTCGCTGGGTTTATATGGCGAATAGAGGCGGATTGGCCAGAGGCCATGCTAGAATGAGGGCCGCAATGCCGGGACCGCGAACGACGGAGTAGGCCGATGCCGTGTCCACGCCTTGCAGCGCCGCTTCTACTGGCCTTGGCGCTCGGCTTCGCCTCCGGCCCAGCTACGGCGAAAACCCCGGAAGTACCTGCCACGCCGCTGCCGCCCGGCGAGCAGAAGCCGTCCACCGCCACGCCGATCCCGGGACCGGCGGCGCCGGAGCAACTGCGGCCGGGCGATGCTTTCGGCACGCCGGTGGTCCTGCCGGAGCGCACCATCATCTACGTGCAAGGCCAGAGCGATTGGGACAGCGCGCAGGACACGCTGATCGATTATTTCAAGTCGCTCGACGAGTATCTGGACAAGCTTGGCATCAAACCGAATGGACCGGCGATGACCATCTACACCGAGACCAACGACGCCGGTTTCCGGTTTCGCGCCGCGGTGCCGGTCGCGCAAGCGCCGAAAAACGCGCCCAAGGGCGACATTACCGTCGGCATGGCGCCGTCCGGCAAGGCGCTCAAATTCGTGCACCGCGGCACCTACGAGGCGCTGGACTCGACCTATGAGGCGATCACCGACTATCTAGACGACAAAGGCCTCGACGCGCAGGACATGTTCGTCGAGGAATATGCCTCCGGTCCGCTGCGGCCGGGCGACGGCAAACTCGTGATCAATGTGTTCGTACCGGTGAAATGACCATGCAGAAAATGCGCATCCTGTTCTCGGCTTTCATGATCGCTGCGGCGGCGCTTGCCCTGCCCGCTCAAGCGGCGGAGAAACTCGTCACCGTCACCGGGCAAGGCACGATGTCGGTGGCGCCGGATACCGCGATGATCCGCATCGGCGTCACCAGCCAAGGCAAGACTGCAAAGGACGCGAGCGACAGCAACGCCAAACAGATGACCGCGGTGATGACGGCCATCAAGAACAGCGGCATCGCCGAGCGCGACATCCGGACCTCGCGGTTGTCGCTACAGCCGCAATACGAAAACAAGAGCGGCACCACGCGTCTGCTGGGATTCCGGGTGACCAATCAGCTCACGGTGACGATCCGCAACATCGCCACGCTGCCGGCGATACTCGACCGCGCCATCGCAGCCGGCGCCAACGAGATGTCGGGCATCGAATTCGTGGTCTCGGAACAATCCAAGCTGCTCGACCAGGCGCGCGATGCGGCCATCGCCGACGCCCATCGCAAGGCCACGCTCTATGCCAAGGCGGCCGGCGCCAAACTCGGCCGCGTCGTGGCGATCATCGAGCAAGGCGCGTCCGCGCCGCCGCGGCCGCTGGCCGCCATGCGGGCCGGCGCCGCCGCGGTTCCAGTGGCGCCCGGGGAGCAGCAGCTGCGGGCGACGGTGTCGGTTAGCTACGAGTTGGTGCCGTAAAGCCGACCTCACCTGGCCTCATCCTGAGGAGCCCGCGCAGCGGGCGACTCGAAGGATGAGGGCGGGGATAGGCCGTGCCTTGACTTGGCCATACCCCATCCGTAGGTTCCGCCCGTCTTCGATTTAGACGTTAAATAAAGCCCCGCCGCCCGGTCCATTGAGAGGCCGGAGGCCACCGCCCGACAGCGCAATGCGCCCTCGGGCGCAAAGGTGTTGTTGCATAGGCCCGTCTGAGACGGGCCGTTCTTAGGATGCGAAATGTTCGATAGCTTGTCGGAAAAACTGGGCGGCATTCTCGACCGCCTCACCCGCCGCGGCGCGCTGAGCGAAGCCGACGTGGATGCGGCCCTGCGCGAAGTGCGTCGCGCTTTGCTGGAAGCCGACGTCGCGCTCGACGTGGCGCGCGCCTTCACCGACCAGATCAAGAAGCACGCCGTCGGCGTCGAGGTGATGAAGTCGGTCACGCCCGGCCAGATGGTCGTCAAGATCGTGCACGACCAGTTGATCGAGACGCTGGGCGCGCAAGGCGCTGGGATAGACCTGCAGGCGGCGCCGCCGGTCGCCATCATGATGGTCGGCCTGCAAGGCTCCGGCAAAACCACCACCACCGCCAAAGTCGCCAAGCGGTTGACCGACCGCCAACGGCAAAAAGTGCTGATGGCTTCGCTCGACGTGCGCCGCCCGGCGGCCATGGAGCAGCTTGCCGTGCTCGGCCGCGACGCGCAGATCGACACACTGCCGGTGGTCGAAGGCCAGACGCCGCCGCGGATCGCCAAGCGCGCGCTCGAAGCGGCGCGGCTCGGCGGCTACGACGTGGTGCTGCTCGACACCGCCGGCCGCACCACGCTCGACGACGAAATGATGAACGAGGCGGCCGAGGTCAAGAAAGCCGCCAATCCGCATGAAGTGCTGCTGGTGGCCGATTCTTTAACGGGTCAGGACGCGGTCAGTCTGGCGCGCGCCTTCGACGAGCGCGTGGGCTTGACCGGCATCGTGCTCACCCGCGTCGACGGCGACGGCCGCGGCGGCGCGGCTTTGTCCATGCGCGCGGTGACCGGCAAGCCGATCAAGCTGATCGGCACCGGCGAGAAACTCGACGCACTGGAAGAGTTTGAGCCGTCGCGCATTGCCGGCCGCATCCTCGGCATGGGCGACGTGGTGGCGCTGGTGGAGAAGGCCGCCACCCATATCGACGCCGAGAAAGCCGCGCGCGCGGCCGAGAAGATGCGCAAGGGCGCCTTCGATCTCTCCGACCTGCGCGATCAGCTCTCGCAGATGCAAGCCATGGGCGGCATGAGCGGCTTGATGGGGATGCTGCCGGGCGTCGCCAAGATGAAGAACCAACTCGCCAACGCCAATATCGACGAGAAGGTCATCAAACGTCAGGTCGCGATCATCGATTCCATGACCGCGCGCGAGCGCCGCAATCCCGACATCCTCAAGCACAGCCGCAAGAAGCGCATCGCCGCCGGCTCCGGCACCAAATCGGAAGACATCAACAAATTGCTCAAGATGCACCGGACCATGGCCGACATGATGAAGGCCATGGGCTCGGGCAAACGCGGCCCGCTCGCCGGCCTCGGGCAGATGATGGGCTTCGGCGGCGGCGCCATGCCATCGCCGGAAGAAATGAAAAAGCTCGCCGAAAAAATGCCGGGCGGCGCTGGCGGCGGCCTGCCGCCCACCATGCCCGGCAACGTACCTGGTTTACCGAACCTGCCGCCAAATTTCCCCGGTCTGCCTGGTGCAGGCGGAAAGTTTCCCGGATTGCCGGGCTTGCCCGGAAAGAAAAAGTGAATTCGTTCTAGTCAGAAAGGAAGATCTGAAATGTCTCTCGTCATCCGCATGGCCCGCGCCGGCACCAAGAAGCGGCCGTTCTATCACATCGTGGTCGCCGACTCGCGCTCGCCCCGCGACGGCCGCTTCATCGAGCGGCTTGGGTTTTTCAACCCGCTGCTGCCGAAGGAAAAGACCGAGCGGCTCAAGCTCGATCTCGACAAGGTGAAGGACTGGATGAAAAAGGGCGCGCAGCCCTCCGACCGCGTTATGCGCTTCCTCGACGCGGCCGGCGTGGCCAAGCGCGAGAAGCGCAACAATCCGGTCAAGGCGATCCCGCGCAAGGAGCGCAAGGCGCAGGCTGAGGAAGCGCTCAAGGCCAAGGAAGCCGCCGACGCCGCCGCCAAGGCCGCCAAAGCCGCCGCTGACAAGGCGGCCGCCGAGCAGCCGGCGGCGAGCTGATGCGCGCGGCCTGAAGCGCCGTGGCCGAGCGCATCCGCGTCGCCCGCATCGGGGCCGCGCACGGCGTCCGCGGCGAGGTCAAGCTGTGGCCGTTCACGCAGGATCCGATGGCGGTTGCGAGCTACGGGGCGCTGGAAAGCGAGGACGGCGCGCGGCGATTCGAGATCGAAAACCTGCGCCCGGCAAAGGACCATCTGGTCGCACGCATCGCCGGCGTTGCCGACCGCGATGCGGCGGAAGCCTTGCGCAATCTCGATCTGTTCGTGCCGCGCGAGCGGCTGCCGGAGATCGAGGAAGCCGACACCTTCTACTATGCCGATCTGGTCGGGCTTTCGGCGGTGACGGCGGACGGCGCGGTGCTCGGCACGGTGACGGCGGTGCATAATTTCGGCGCCGGCGACATCATCGAGATCGCACCCACGGGCGGCGGCGCGCCGCTGATGTTGTCGTTCACCGAGGCCGCGGTGCCGAAAGTCGATCTGAAGGCGAGGCAAGTCGTTGTCGTACCGCCGGTGGCAAGCGACGCTAAAGAGTAGAAACAATGTGGCGTGCGAGCGTGCTCACTATTTTTCCGGAAATGTTTCCTGGACCGCTGGCGCAAAGCCTCGCCGGCAAGGCGCTGGCCGCCGGCATTTGGTCGCTCGACACTCACGACATCCGCGACGCCGCCGCCGACAAGCACCGCACCGTCGACGACACGCCGGCCGGCGGCGGGCCCGGGATGGTGATGAAGGCGGACGTCTTGGCGCGCGCGCTCGATGCCGTGCCGCACGACACACGGCCCCGCCTGCTGATGAGCCCGCGCGGCGCGCCGCTGACGCAAAGCAGGATTGCCGCGCTCGCCGCCGGTCCCGGCGTGACGGTTCTGTGCGCCCGCTTCGAGGGCGTCGACGAGCGGCTGATCAAGGCGCGCGGCCTGGAAGAAGTCTCGCTCGGCGATTTCGTGCTGTCGGGCGGCGAGATCGCCGCGCTCGCTTTGCTTGATGCCTGTGTGCGGCTGTTGCTGGGCGTCATGGGCAAGGAGGCCTCGGCCACCGAGGAAAGCTTCGCCGACGGGCTCCTGGAATATCCGCAATTCACGCGCCCGCCGGTGTTCGAGGGCGAGCCGATCCCCGAAGTGCTGATCTCCGGCGACCACGCCAAGGTGGCCGCCTGGCGCAGGGCCGAAGCCGAGCGGCTGACCGCCGCCCGCCGCCCCGACCTGTGGGCCGCCTATCTCGCCCGAAAAAGCGCTGAAAAAGGCCCGAAAACCGATGGGTGACAAGGGATGAGCTTTGTAATACAAGCTCGCCGACCCATTCAGGACGGACAAAGATCGCGCGCCGGATGCTGGCGCCGCTGACGGAGACTTGAGCCATGAACCTCATCCAGCAGCTCGAAAAAGAGCAGGTCGAGAAGCTCTCGGCCGGCAAGGACATTCCCGACTTCGGGCCGGGTGACACCGTGCTGGTCAACGTCAAGGTGGTGGAAGGCGAGCGCAGCCGCATCCAGGCCTATGAGGGCGTGTGCATCGGGCGTTCCGGCCGCGGCCTGCACGAGAACTTCACCGTGCGCAAGATTTCCTACGGCGAGGGCGTCGAGCGCGTGTTCCCGCTCTACGCGCCGATGATCGACTCGATCAAGGTAGTGCGCCGCGGCAAGGTGCGCCGCGCCAAGCTCTATTACTTGCGCGGCCTGCGCGGCAAGAAGGCCCGCATCGCCGAGGCGCAAGGCCCGATTGGCGCCGAGGCCGAGACGGCTCCAGCCGCAGCCAAGGCCGAATAAACAGCCATCCGTTGCGACGCATCAAGGGGCCGCTTGCGGTCCCTTTTTCGTGTGCGCCGGTAGCGTATTCCGTTCATTGTCGGAACCGGCGCTAACGGCTATATATCAGCCATGGTTTCCAAGGCTCAGCGCATCGTCCTCGCCGACCACACCCGGCTGCCCTGGCGCTTCTTCGGGCGGCTGATGGCCTGCGTGCAAGCGCGCCTTTGAGCGGCCGCCGGCGGCGCCGGACGTTCGCAAACCTATTTCTTCATCTTCCGAACAAGGCTCAAGAGTCATGAAACCGCGTACGCTCTACGATAAAATCTGGGACGACCATCTGGTTGACGAGCAGCCGGACGGCACCTGCCTCATCTATATCGACCGCCATCTGGTGCACGAGGTGACCAGCCCGCAGGCGTTCGAAGGCCTGCGCACGCACGGGCGTAAGGTGCACGCGCCTGAAAAGACATTGGCCGTGGTCGATCACAACGTGCCGACCCACGACCGCAAGAACACACCCAATCCCGATCCAGAAAGCATCGAGCAGATCGCCACGCTGGCGCAGAACGTCAAGGATTTCGGCATCGAATATTACAATGAATTCGACAAGCGGCAGGGCATCGTCCACATCATCGGACCCGAGCAGGGCTTCACCCTGCCCGGCACCACCATCGTGTGCGGCGACAGCCATACCGCCACCCACGGCGCCTTTGGGGCGCTCGCCTACGGCATCGGCACCACGGAGGTCGAGCACGTACTGGCGACGCAGACACTGATCCAGGCGAAATCGAAGAACATGCGTGCGAACGTCGAGGGCAAATTGCCGGACGGCGTCACCGCCAAGGACATCATCCTCGCCATCATCGGCGAGATCGGCACTGCCGGCGGCACCGGCTATGCTCTGGAGTATGCCGGCGAAGCGATCCGCGACCTGTCGATCGAAGGGCGCATGACGGTCTGCAATATGTCGGTGGAAGGTGGCGCCAAAGCCGGCTTTATCGCGCCGGACGAGAAAACCTACGCATATCTCAAAGACAAGCCGAAAGCACCCAAGGGTAAGGCCTGGGACGAGGCCATGCGTTACTGGGAAACGCTACGCACGGATGACGGTGCCCATTTCGACCATGAGATCTGGCTGCACGCCGCCGAACTGCCGCCGTTGGTAACCTGGGGCACCAGCCCCGAGCAGATCGCCTCGATCACCGGCCGTGTGCCGGTCGCCGCGGACATTCTCGATGAGCACAAGCGCCACGCAGCCCAGCGATCGCTCAACTACATGGGGCTCAAGGGCGGCGAGAAGATCACCGACATCAAGCTTGATCGCGTATTCATCGGCTCTTGCACCAATGCACGCATCGAGGACCTGCGCGAGGTGGCGCGCATCGTCGGCGACAAGCACGTCAACGAAAACGTCGGCGCCATGATCGTGCCGGGCTCGGGGCTGGTGAAGGAACAGGCGGAAGCCGAAGGTCTCGACAAGATCTTCAAGAAAGCCGGCTTCGACTGGCGCGAGCCGGGGTGCTCCATGTGTCTGGCCATGAACCCGGACAAGCTGAAGCCGGGCGAGCGTTGCGCCTCGACCTCCAACCGCAACTTCGAAGGCCGCCAGGGCCACAAGGGGCGTACCCATTTGGTGTCACCGGCGATGGCGGCGGCGGCGGCGGTCGCCGGGCATTTCGTCGACGTGCGCGAGTGGAAGTAGCGCAACGCGCTGCGATATAAAACTGAAAGGCCCGCCATATTCGGCGGGCCTTTTAGTTGCTTAAGTTACGCGCGACCGTCTTTGTCACCAGCAGCGCCGGACGCTCCGCCAATAGCGATGGTGATTGCGCCACGCGCGCACGCGCACCCAGCGGCAGACTGGCCGCGTGTAATAGTAGGACCGGTAGTAGGGCCGATAGTAATAGGGATAAGCCGGAACACCCCAGCCGTAATAGACGCGGGGTCGCCATCCGCGCCAGTAGTGGACTCCCCACCCGCCGTTCCAGTAGCCACCGTGCCAATGCCGCGCTTGCGCGACATTTGGCATGGCCAGCGCCATGCCGGCGGCAAGCAGGATGCCTGCGAAATATCTCGTTAGCTTTGACATCGATGCACCTCCGATGCCACCCCAGCAACTGAGCGAATTATAGCGGAAACTCCGCCACGATGTTACCGCCACCAGCACCGCATGCGCGGCACAATCACCGTGCCGCTGACGCGGTATTCCTTGGCCAGCCAGGAGCGGCAATAGCGCTTGGCGTTCGGGCCCGGAAAGCTGGTGCGCGGATGCACCACGATGCTCGGCCGCGACTGCGCGGCGAATTCTTGGGTGGCGCGGCTGCCGGAGGCTCCCGCCGGCGCCACGGCGCCGAGGCCGAGCGCCAAAACGCCCGCCAAGAGGCCAAAGCCGGTCGCATTGATCCGCATACGGGGCTCCTGCCGCGCGTCACGATGATAAACGGTCGCCCATCCGAACAGTTCCGTCAATGGCTTGGCGGACGCGCCGTCCTGCCCTAGATGATTGGCATGACTGGCCAAATTGACGGTCACCGGGCGCGGCGAACAACACCCTCGCTCGCCGATATCGAGGCACTGGCGGCCAAGGCTTATGCGCGGCTGCCGGCACATTTTCGTGCGCTGTGCGAGGACCTGATCATCCGGGTGGAGGACTTCCCTACCCCGGACGTGCTCGAGACCATGGGCATCACCAGCCGCTATGACCTGCTCGGTCTGTTCCAGGGCATCGGGGTGCCGTTCCGGCCCGACGTCACCGGCCAGATGCCCAACATGATCTGGCTCTACCGCCGGCCGATCCTCGTCTATTGGAACGACCGGGCGGACAGCCTGGCGGCTATCGTCACCCACGTGCTGGTGCACGAGATCGGCCACCATTTCGGCTTCTCGGACGACGATATGGAAGAGATCGAGGCGGCAGCGGAATAAGCAAAGGAGTCGGACGCATGAAAATCAACGGCGCCTGCAGTTGCGGCTACATCAAATTCGAGGGCGAAGCCGATCCGGACAAGGTCTGGGTCTGCCATTGCACCGACTGCCAGGGCGGCACCGGTTCGGCGTTCCGCGTCAACACCCCGGTTCTCGGGGCGAGCTTCCGAATGCTGTCGGGAGAGCCCACGCTTTTCATCAAGACTTCGGCTGAGAGCGGGACGCCGCGGGAGCAGGCGTTCTGTCCGAAATGCGGCTCGCCGATCTATTCGACCACCGTTGGCGACGGCCCAAAGCCGTCCTACACCGTGCGCGTCGGCCTGCTGCGCCAACGCGACCAGCTCACGCCGAAACGGCAGAACTGGTTCCGCTCGGCGCAACCCTGGGTAACCGAACTGGCATCGGTGCCGCGCAACGAAAAAGCCGCGCCGTAAGCGGCGTGAATGGCTTCCATCAAATAGCGGGGTTTGACCGCAGCACCGCTTCGGGAAACAATCCGGCTACGCAACCAGCCGGAGCGGACCGCCATGATTGTCACCGTGTTTCGTACGCGCCTGATGCCGGGCCTGCGCGAGGATTACGTGGCACTGGTCGATCGCATGGTCGAGCTCGCGGCCACCATGCCGGGCTATATCTCGCACAAGGGTTTCTTCTCCGAGGACGGCGAGCGCTGCACCATCGTGGAGTTTGAATCGGAAGAGGCGCAGCGCGCCTGGCGCATGCACCCGGAACATCGCGATGCCCAGCGCAAGGGGCGCGAGGTCTATTACGCCTCGTACAGCGTCCAGGTTTGCGACGTTAAGCGCGAGGCGAAATTCGACCGCAATGCCCGCGGCGAGGTGGCCGCGGAATAGCTCCGCCGAACGCGCATGGCCGGGGCCGCGCTCAAGCTATTGACCGGGCCGGCGCAGGCTTTATGAAAAAGGCCATCCGAGCGGCCGGGAGTAACAGGAACCATGGACAAGTTCACCACCCTCGAAGGCGTCGCGGCGCCGCTGAAGATGATCAATATCGACACCGACATGATCATCCCCAAGCAATACCTGAAGACCATCAAGCGCACCGGGCTCGGCAAGGGCCTGTTCTCCGAGATGCGCTTCAAGGACGACGGCAGCGAGAACCCGGACTTCGTGCTCAACAAGCCGGCCTATCGCAACGCCAAGATTCTGGTGGCCGACGACAATTTCGGCTGCGGCTCGAGCCGCGAGCACGCGCCCTGGGCGCTGATGGACTTCGGCATCAAGGCGGTGATCTCCACCTCGTTCGGCGACATCTTCTACAACAACTGTTTCAAGAACGGCATTTTGCCGATCCGCGTGTCGCCGGAGGACCTGGAGAAGCTGTTCGAGGACGCCGACCGCGGCGCCAACGCCACGCTCACCATCGACCTGGAGAAACAGGAAATCCGCGGGCCCGACGGCGGCACGGTCAAGTTCGAGATCGACCACCACCGCAAGCACTGCTTGCTCAACGGCCTCGACGACATCGGGCAAACCAAGCAGAAGCACGACAAGATTGTCAGCTACGAGGAAAAGGCCAAATCGGCGCGGCCGTGGGCGTGACGATCACGCGGGCCGGGCGCGATTATTTATCGATGCAGTCGCTGAGGAATTTAGTGCGGTAGCGCGGTTGCACCTTTTGTGCGTCCGCCTTTTTATTGCACTCCGATATTTTCTTCAGTTCGGCTATTCGTTTTTCGGCTGCTTCGCGATATTCCGGCGCGACTTTCGACGGATCGATCGTTCGGCTTTGCGCAAACGCGGCGCCGGCCGACAGTGCGGCGGCAACAATCAGCGCGATCAGTGTGCGGGCGGGCATGGGGTCAGTATAGGGTTGTCCCGTTCGGGTTGCTACCGACTCAGCCGTGAGCGATCGCCTCGGCGATCGCCACCGTGCGGCGCGCCATCTCGGCATGCAGCCGCTCGACCATGCGGTCGTCGATCGAGACCACGCCCTTGCCCTTGTTCTCCGGCAGGTCGAAGGCGGCGATCAATTTGCGCGCCTGCGCCACCTCCTCTTCCGACGGCGAGAACGCCGCGTTGCAGGGCGCGATCTGGTTGGGATGGATCAGGGTCTTGCCGTCGAAGCCGAGCTCGACCCCTTGCGCGCATTCCATCACGAAGCCGTCGGTGTTGCTAAGATCGTTGTAGACGCCGTCAAGGATGTCGACGCCGTGGATGCGCGCAGCGGCGACGCAGGTGGACAGCCAGGCCAGCATCGGCGCGCGGCCGGGCACCAGGCGCGCGCGGGTGTCCTTAGCGAGATCGTTGGTGCCCATGACCAGGACCGCCAGCCGCGATTCCGAATCGCGCGCTTCGGCGGCAATCGCCAGGATGTTGAAGAGCGCGAGCGGCGTCTCGATCATCGCCCATACCCGGGTCTTGTGGTCGGTGCCCATGTCGAGCAGACGGCGGCCGATCATCTCCAGCGTGTCCGGGTCTTGCACCTTCGGCACCAGGATGGCGTCGGGCGCGGCATGGGCGGCGGCGGTGAGGTCTTCGGCGTGCCAGGGCGTGTCGACGCCGTTGATGCGAATGACGACTTCGCGCGTGCCGAAACCGCCGGCCTTCACCGCCGTGGCGACCTGAGCGCGCGCTGCCTCTTTGGCGTCGGGGGCGACCGAATCCTCGAGGTCGAGAATGACGCCGTCGGCGGGAAGTGTTTTCGCCTTTTCCAGTGCGCGGGCATTGGAGCCCGGCATGTAGAGCATGCTGCGGCGCGGACGAATGGTCATCGCTAAGGGCCCTTGTTGGTAGGCCATAATCTACCGCCCAAGCAGTCCGCGTGCCACCATTGGGCCGATGACCGAGGTTGCTAAAGACGTATGGCTGGCCGGCGTGGATGGCTTGCCAACGGCGATCTGGGCGTGAATAGAAAATGCAGGACCGAGCGGAGCACCGGACCATGGACTTCCCGCAGCGCCTGATCGACGGCTATGGCGCTTTTCTCGCCGAGCGGCTGCCGCGCGAGCAGAGCCGCTTTCGCGACCTCGCGGAAACCGGGCAGCAACCGGAGATCATGGTGATCGGCTGTTCCGATTCGCGCGTGTCGCCGGAGGTGATCTTCGACGCGCGGCCGGGCGAGCTGTTCGTAGTGCGCAACGTGGCCAATATCGTGCCGCCCTATGCGCCCGACAGCCAGGCGCACGGCGTCTCGGCCGCGCTCGAATTCGGCGTCGGCGCCCTGCGGGTGCAGCACATCGTCGTGCTCGGCCACGCCCAATGCGGCGGCGTCAAAGCCTTCGCCGAGAACGCCGCGCCGTTGTCGCCTGGCGATTTCATCGGCAATTGGATGAAGCTGATGGCGCCGGCGGCGGAGAAGACCCCGCGCGGCGAGCTGTCGGCCACGGACTACCTGACCCGGCTGGAACAGGCCAACATCGCCAACAGCCTCGACAATCTGACGACGTTCCCGCGGCTGGCCAAGCTGATTGAGCGCGGCACGGTCAAAACGCACGGCGCCTATTTCGGCGTCGCCACCGGGGAGATGTCGGTGCTGGACCGGGCGAGCGGAGAATTCCGCCGCGTGGCGGCGGACGCGCACGCCAAAGCGTTTCGAGCGCCACGATTTTGAAACCTACGCCGCCTTCTTCTTCGCGCTGATGAGCTTGCGGTTGATCAGCACTTCGGCGATCTGCACGGTGTTCAAAGCGGCCCCCTTGCGCAGATTGTCCGATACCACCCACATCTCCAGCCCGTTCTCGACCGTGCCGTCCTCGCGGATACGGCTGATATAGGTCGCGTCCTCACCGACTGACTCATAGGGCGTGACGTAGCCGCCGGGCTCGCGCTTGTCGATCACAATGCAGCCGGGCGCCTTGCGCAGAATCTCGCGCGCCTCGTCGGCACTGATCGGATTCTCGAACTCGATATTGACCGCTTCCGAATGGCCGACGAAGACCGGCACGCGCACGCAAGTGGCGGTGAGCTTGATTTTGGGATCAAGAATCTTCTTGGTCTCCATCATCATCTTCCACTCTTCCTTGGTGTAGCCGTCCTCCATGAACACATCGATATGCGGGATGACGTTGAAGGCGATGCGCTTGGAAAACTTCTTGGGCTCGATCTCGTCGACGGTGAATATCGCCTTGGTCTGCGAGAACAGCTCGTCCATGGCGTCCTTGCCGGCGCCCGACACCGACTGATAGGTCGCCACCACCACGCGCTTGATCTTGGCCGCGTCGTGCAGCGGCTTGAGCGCGACCACCAATTGCGCGGTCGAGCAGTTCGGATTGGCAATGATGTTCTTCTTGGTGAAGCCGGCCGTGGCGTCGGCATTCACCTCCGGCACCACCAGCGGCACGTCCGGGTCCATGCGCCAGGCCGACGAATTGTCGATCACCACGGCGCCGGCCGCGGCGATCTTCGGCGACCATTCCTTCGACACCGCCCCGCCCGCCGACATCAGGCAGATGTCGACGTCGGAGAAGTCGTAGTGGTCAAGCGCCTTCACCTTCAGGGTCTTGTCGCCGAACGAGCACTCCTGACCCATGCTCTTGCGCGAGGCGAGCGCGACCACCTCGTCGGCGGGGAACGCCCGCTCGGCCAGGATATCGAGCATTTCGCGCCCGACATTGCCGGTGGCACCCACCACGGCGACCTTGTAACCCATTGTTAACTCTCCGAAAAAATTCGCCAGCCCGGCATGACCCAACACAACCGGACGACAAGCGCTTCTAGGCGAGAACTAGCCCCAAGACAACGGGAGGCTACGGAGGCAAGAGGGCATGCATCCGGCCCTGCGTTCCTGGCGCGACGACCTCGCCGACGCCGTCGTGCGTTGGTTTGCCTATCTATGTGGTATCGCGGCGCTTTCCATCGCCGCCGCGCATGTTTTTGAATCCCGGACAGCGACGGATGCCGGCAATCCGGCGCCGGCGGAATGGGTCGAGATCGAAAAGCCCTTTCCGGCTTTCGCGCTTGCCATTCCGGAGGCCGCCGACGTTCCCGCCCATTACGCCATCCGCCGGCATCGCCAAGGCAGCGGCCGCAAGGACATCCTCACGCTCGGCGAGCCGGACAGCGCCGATCCTTATCTTCAGGTCGAGATCTACCGGCCGGGGAGCGAGATCAGCCGCTTTGCCGCACCGGCCGCCACAATCACCGCCGAGGCCGCCGCGCTCGGGCCGGTGGACCTTCAGACGTCGGCCGAGCCGCTGGTGAGCAAGTTCGGCGCGTTGACGGTCATCCCCTTCACGACCTCGAAAGGCACCCCCCGCCATTGCCTCGGCTTCGTGCGCGCTTATGGCGATCCGATGCTGCAAATGTCGGGCTGGTTCTGCCGCGGCGGCGAATTCATCGAACGCTCGACCCTCTCCTGCGCGCTCGACCGATTCACGCTGTTGTCCGCCGGCAGCGAGCCGAAAGTCGGCGCGCTGTTCGCGGAGGCCGAGCTGCGTCGCAGCTTCTGCGGCCAGCGCGACCCGATTCTGGCCGCAACGCCGAAATACAAGCTGTTATGGAAGGCGCTTCCCAACCGCCCGCTGCCGCGCCGGATCGGCCGTTAGGACGGCGCTATTGGCCGAAATGACACACAAACCCGGCGTAGACCCGCGTTTTAAGGCTTTATCCTGGACAATAGCCCGCGATTGGGCCCTATTGCCGGGAACCGAAGCCGGTTAGACTGCATTGCAATTGAAGGGCCTTGGCCAGAGGGCATTATGCGCTTGAATTATCTCGCGGTTGCGTTTGCTTTCGCCGGGGCCCTGGGCCTGCTGGCCGCTCCAGCCAATGCAGCGCCCAAGAAGCGCACGTACTCCAATTACGATCGCACCGTGTCGGTGACCCACGACGAAAACGGCCGCACCCGCACCCGTATCATCATCCAGAAGCGGTCCTACCTCGACCCCGGCACCGAGCCGCTGCCGAGCGAGCGCAACACGCTGGATTATGTCGATACGCCGACCCAGCGGGCCTCGAGCGTGCTCGACAATACGGCGTTCGGCGACCGCGGCACCCTGCCGGGCCCGTTCACGCTGCCAAGCCGCAACAATCCCTGGCTGCAGTTCTAAGCGGCCAGCGTTTCCAGTTCGGCCAGGATCGCGTCACCCATCTCCGACGTTGAAACCACTGTCGTGCCCTCCGACTGGATGTCGGCGGTGCGCAGGCCTTTGGCCAGCGTGGCGGCGATGGCCTGATCGATCATGTCGGCCTGCTTGCCCAGGTTGAACGAATAGCGCAGCGCCATGCCGAACGAGGCAATCATGGCGATCGGATTGGCGATGCCCTTGCCGGCAATGTCGGGCGCGGAACCGTGTACCGGCTCGTACAGCGCCTTGCGGTTCTTGGTCTTGGGATCGACCTCGCCGAGCGAGGCTGAGGGCAGCATGCCGAGCGAGCCGGTCAAAGTGGCGGCGATGTCGGACAGCATGTCGCCGAACAGGTTGTCGGTCACGATCACGTCGAACTGCTTGGGCCAGCGCACCAGCTGCATGCCGCCGGCGTCCGCCAGCATGTGCTCGAGTTGCACGTCCTTGAACTCGCGGTCGTGCAGCGCCGTCGTCACCTCGTTCCACAGCACGCCGGACTTCATGACGTTGCGTTTTTCCATGGAGGTGACCTTGTTGCGCCGCTTGCGCGCCAGCTCGAAGGCGACGCGATCGATGCGCTCGATCTCATAAGTGTCGTAAACCTGCGTGTCGATGGCGCGCTTCTGGCCATTGCCGAGATCGGTGATGGTCTTGGGCTCGCCGAAATAGACGCCGCCGGTCAATTCCCGCAGGATGATGATGTCGAGCCCCTCCACCACTTCGCGCTTGAGCGAGGAGGAATCGGCGAGCGCCGGATAGACAATGGCCGGGCGCAAATTGGCGTAGAGGTCGAGGTCCTTGCGCAGACGCAAGAGGCCGGCCTCGGGGCGAACGTCGTAACCCACCTTGTCCCACTTCGGCCCGCCCACCGCGCCGAAGATGATGGCGTCGGCGGCCTTGGCCTTCTCCATGGTCTCGTCGGTGATGGCGACCCCGTGGGCGTCATAGCAGCAGCCGCCAACCAGAGCCTCTTCGGACTTGAACTTGTCAGGGCCCTTTTCGTTGAAGAAGTCGATGACGCGTTTGACTTGCGTCATCACTTCCGGGCCGATGCCGTCGCCGGGGAGCAGCAGGAGATTATGGGTGGCCATGTGTTACGCCTCACGGGGGATTGACTGCGCGGATTGCTAAAGCCTCGCCGCGCCCTTGGCAACAGTCCGCCGCTGGGCCGACACTGGATGCCGATGGTCCGATAGAGAGGGGTTGCCGTGCCGAAACACCGTGCCAGAGTGGTCATCGTCGGGGCCGGCTTCGGCGGCCTGGAAGCCGCCAAGGCGCTGCGGCGGGCCACCGCCGATATCACCGTCGTCGACCGACAGAACCACCATTGTTTCCAGCCGCTGCTTTATCAGGTGGCAACGGCAGCGCTGTCGCCCGCCGACGTGGCTTGGCCGATCCGGCACATCCTGCGCACGCAAGACAACGTGACGGTCCTAATGGAGGACGTCAGCGGCGTGGATACGCGGCGGAAATTGCTGCACACCAATTTCGGCGACATGCCCTACGATTATCTTGTGATCGCGACCGGCGCCATGCATTCCTATTTCGGTCACGACGAATGGGCGGCGGTTGCCCCCGGCTTGAAACGCATCGAAGATGCAACCCGCATACGGCGCACTATACTCATCGCTTTCGAGCAGGCCGAGATCGAGACCGGCGAAACCGAAAAACGCCGCTTGCTCACTTTCGTCATCGTCGGCGGCGGCGCCACCGGCGTCGAGATGGCCGGCGCCATCGCCGAGGTCGCGCGCCAGACGCTGGCCGCCGATTTCCGCCGCATCGATCCGCGCACGGCACGCATTGTGCTGATCGAAGCGGGGCCACGTCTGCTGCCGACCTTTCCGGTCGAACTGGCGGACTATACTCGCGCCACGCTGGAGCGTGCCGGTGTCGAGGTCGAAACCGATACGCGCGTGACAAAATGCGACGGGCGCGGCGTTGATCTCGAAGGCGGGCGCATCGACGCCGGCACCGTGATCTGGGCCGCCGGCGTGATCGCCTCACCGGCTGCACGGTGGCTCGGCGCGGAGGCGGACCGGGCGGGCCGCGTGAAGGTCAACCCCGACCTGTCGGTGCCGGGGCATCCGGATATTTTCGTTATCGGCGATACCGCAGCCGTCTCCGACAGCCATGGCCGCCCCATTCCGGGGGTCGCGAACGCGGCCAAGCAGATGGGGCACTACGCCGGCACAACGATCGCGTCACGTCTCGCGGGACGCACAACCGGCAAGCCGTTCCGCTATATACATCTCGGCGACCTGGCAGCGATCGGACGCCGCGCAGCGGTGGTGAAGCTCGGCCGCCTCGAATTGAAGGGGTTTGTCGGCTGGATGTTCTGGAGCGTCGCGCACATCTATTTCCTCATCGGTCTGCGCAACCGATTCATCGTCGCCTTTAATTGGTTCTGGATTTACCTCACCTTCCAGCGCGGCGCCCGGCTGATCACGGGGGCCGATCAGGAGGAATGAGCTACAGCCCGCCGAACCAGTTGTAGCCCTGGTTCTCCCAGTAGCCGCCGTGGTCGGTATTGGTGACTTCCATCGCCACCACGTATTTCGGCTGCTTGTAGCCGAGCTTGGTCGGCATGCGGATTTTCATGGGGAAGCCGTAGGCGCGCGGCAGAATCTTGTGGTCGAACTTGAAGGTCATCTGCGTCTGCGGATGCAACGCGGTCGGCATGTCGATGGTGTTGGTATAGCCCTCGGCACACTTGAAGTAGATGTATTTTGCGCGGGTGTCGGCGCCGATGCGCTTGAGGAAATCCGACAGCACGGCGCCCTGCCATGAGCCGATGGCGCTCCAGCCCTCGACGCAGCAGTGGCGGGTGATCTGCGACACCTCCGGAAGCTTGTGCAGTTCGTCGAGTGTCCACGGCTTCTTGTTGTCGACCAGCCCCGCGACCTCGAGCTTGTAGCTGGCGGCGTCGACCTTGGGCGCTTCGTCGAGGCTGTAATAGGCGTTGAACGGGAACGGCCGCGTGACGTCGCTTTCGGAATAAGTCGGCGCCAGCTTGGTTTGGCTGAACAGCAGCGCCTGCACGCCGTCGTTGAAAGTGGACACCTTGCGCAGCACGTTCTCGGCGGTGTCGCCGTCGATGATGTTGCAGCCGGTGAGGAAGGTGAGCGCGCCCAAGCTGGCGGCGCCGCGCAGGAAACTGCGGCGCATGGGATCGGGCATCAGCTTGCCGGCATCCTTGATCAGCAACTTGGGATCGACGCCGGGGATAATTTTGCGTGCGCGCATCACGATCCTCCTAGCGTCCGGCGACCATGGCGCGCAGGCTCTTCGGCACGATCAGCGCCAGCACCACATGCACCACCAGAAAGGCGACGATCGCCGCCATGGCGAAGAAATGCACGTAACGCGCAACGTCGTAGCCGCCGAACAACGCCGTCAGTTCCTGGAACTGCACCGGCTTCCAGATCGAAAGCCCGGAGAGCACGACCACCACGCCGATGATGATGATCCCCAAATAAAGGATTCGCTGGACCGCGTTGTAGTGCGAGAGGTCGTCATGGGCGAGCTTGAATGTGAGCGCCGCCTTGATGTCGGCGATCACCTGAGACGGATAGATCGGCAGCAGCTTGCGGCGGAAGCGGCCGGTGGCAAGCCCAAGCGTCAGATAGACGATGCCGTTGATCACCAACACCCACATGGCGGCGAAGTGCCAAAGCAGCGCGCCGCCCAGCCAGTTGCCGAGCGCGATCGAGCGCGGGAAGGTGAAATCGAATAGCGGCGAGGCGTCGTAGATCTGCCAACCGGACCCGATCATCACCAGGATCGAGATGGCATTGATCCAGTGGCACACCCGCACCCAGCCCGGGTGGATGGTGGCCAATGGTGTGGTCGCGGTCATGGTCTCGGCGGTCATGGCAGAATCGCCTTGAAAAAATAGTCTAGCCTGGCAGCGCCCGCCTGAAAATACGGCGCGGCCGAGCCCGCAGGTGCACGGGCCCGGCCGTTCCCGTGCGACAGCTTACTTCTTCATGCCGTCCTTCATCGCGTCCGTCTTCTTGTCCATCTTCTTCGAGTCCTTATCCATGGATTTCTTATCCATGGTCTTGGACATTGAACTATCCTTCTTCTTCATGTCGTCGGCGAAAGCGGACGCCGGCGCCAGGGCGATGCCGGCGGCAATCGCGGTCGACAGGATGGCGGAAAGTAGGATGCTCTTCTTCATTTTGGTCCTCCAGAGGATTTGCATTTGCATCTCACCGGCTACCACAGCATGGGCACACATCCTCATCAGGACCCGTTGTGCGAACCTAGCGTTCGGCTCACGGTTTTGTGAGAATGGCGGGGCCGGGAAATCGAAGTAAGGAGGCTATTTTGTGAGCGATCCGTCCGCACTGAAGACCAATCCGGGCAATTTTTTCGAGGATTTCCGCCTCGGGCAGGAAATCCGCCACGCCACCCCGCGCACCGCCAGCGCCGGCGACGTGGCGCTCTATCAAGGCCTGTTCGGGCCGCGCTTCGCCGTTCAATCCGCCGATACCTTTGCGCGCGCCATCGGCTATCCGCGCTCCCCGCTCGACGACCTGCTGGTGTTCCACCTGGTGTTCGGCAAGACCGTGCCCGACATCTCGCTCAATGCCGTGGCCAATCTCGGCTATGCCAATTGCCGCTTTTTGAAGCCGGTCTATCCGGGCGACACCCTCAACGCGGTCTCGGAGGTGATCGGCTTACGGGAAAACGCCAACCGCAAGACCGGTATCGTCTATGTGCGTTCGCGCGGCTTCGACCAGGACGGTACCGTGGTGCTCGATTACGCGCGCTGGGTGATGGTGCGCAAACGCGACGAAGCCGCGCCTGCGCCCGGCGAGAAAGTCCCCGACCTGCCGAAGGTGGTGGAGCCGGTGCAGCTCGGCGCCGCCTGCCCCAAGATCGACGCCAAGGCCTATGACACCGTGCTGGCCGGCAGCCCGCACCGCTTCGGCGACTACCGGGTGGGCGACAAAATCGACCACATCGACGGCATCACGGTGGAGGAAGCCGAGCACATGATGGCGACGCGGCTCTACCAGAACACCGCGCGCATCCATTTCAACCAGTTCGCCGAAAGCAAGGGCCGCTTCGGCCGCCGCCTGATCTACGGCGGCCACGCCATCTCGCTGGCGCGCGCGCTTTCCTTCAACGGGCTCGGCAACGCCTTTCACGTGGCGGCGATCAATGGCGGCCGGCACGTGGCGCCGCTGTTTGCAGGCCTCACGGTGTTCGCCTGGTCCGAGGTGCTGGCCACCGCCGAATTGCCCGGCCGCAACGACGTCGGCGCGCTGCGCCTGCGCACCATCGCCACCAAGGACCGGCCCTGCCCGGACTTTCCGTTCAAGGAAGGCGACGACTACGACCCGGCGGTGATCCTCGATCTCGACTATTGGGTACTGATGCCGCGGTGAAAGTGCCGCGTCCGAAAATTGCAAACAACGGGCATTCACACGCAAGAAATGCGCAAGCGCCGTTGACCTGTTTGTCCCGGTATGTATCCGTTCGGGCCGATTGGCGCCGTTCATGTCGGCGCTCGCCCGGGGATTGCAGCCTGTCACAACATTTCAAAGGTATCGCCACGCGCACCGTTTTGCTGACGGCTGTCGCCATGCTGGCATTCGCGGCCAACTCATTGCTGTGCCGGCTTGCCTTGGGACATCGCCTTATCGATGCCGCAACTTTCACGACCGTCAGGGCGATATCCGGGGCGCTGACGTTGATTCTGATCGTGCTGCTGCGCCGGCGGCCTCGAGACCGCAGCACCGCCAACTGGCGTTCTGCCGTCATGCTGTTTACCTACATGGCGTTTTTTTCTTTCGCCTATCTCTCGCTCAGCGCCGGCACCGGCGCGCTGGTGCTGTTCGGCGCGGTTCAACTGACGATGTTCATCGTTGCGCTGCGCGAAGGCGAGCACTTTTCATTATTGTCTTGGGCCGGACTCACCGCGGCCATTCTCGGGCTGATCTATCTGGTGTCACCAGGCCTGACTGCGCCTGATCCCGTAGGCGCCGTCCTCATGGCGATCGCCGGCATCGCATGGGGGTTCTATTCGTTGCTGGGCCGAGGCGCCACAGACCCGCTGGAAGCGACGGCGAGAAACTTCGTTTACTCGGTGCCGCTCGCGCTCATCGTCAGTCTTTTCTTCCTGCGCGATTTTAGCAGCACCCCGAATGGCCTGGCCTTGGCGGTGGTCTCCGGTGCCATCGCCTCCGGCTGCGGCTATGTCATTTGGTATGCGGCGCTTGCCGGGCTGACCGGCACGCGTGCGGCGACCGTTCAGCTCACCGTGCCGGTGATTGCGGCTTTCGGTGGAGTCGTCCTGCTCTCAGAACAAATTACGATGCGTTTATTGATCGCCTCGGTCGCGACGCTGGGCGGCGTCGCCATCGTGGTGGCGCAGCGTGCCGTGAAAACCGCGCAATCATGAGTGGCGCGGTCAATCGCGGCTCCTTACAGTGAAATGCTCAATGTCTCGGGCTGCGACCGTCCTCGATCTCCGCGCTGTTTGACCTGCCGCCGGTATCCCGTTTGGCCATACGTCGCCCACCGTCATTGTCGCTTCTTCATTATGTTGCGAATTACCCGAGCCGACCCATAGTTCAATCGTCTGCTTTACGCGCTCGCCTTCAAATGATCGACGAGCTGACGCGCGTAGGGCGGCATGGTTTCGATGTCGCGCACGCAGATGGTCAGCTCGCGCAGCGCCCAGGGGTCGCTCAAGCGCACCGGCTTGATCGCCATGTTACGCCCGCTGCGTTGCACCGTGGTCTCCGGCACGATACCGACGCCGACATTGCACTCGACCAGCCGGCAGATGGCGTCGAAGCTGCGCAACTGCACGCGCAGGCGCAAGGGCCGCCCAATGCGGGTCGCCTTGTCGGCGAGAAAGCGCTGGATGGCGCTGGCGCGGTCAAGCCCGACCATGTCGTAGTCGAGCACCTCGGCAAAGCCGATGCGCGCGCGCCCGGCGAGTGGATGGCCGTGGCCAACCACCAGCACGAAGCGGTCGCTGCGGAACGGAAAGGTGTGCAAGCCGCCGTGATCGACGGTGCCGGCAACGATACCGATGTCGCCGGTACCGTCGGCGATCAGACCGACGATCTCGTCGCTCAGCCGCTCCTCGAGGTCGACGCTGATGTCGGGATAGGCGGTGAGGAACGAACTCAGTGTCTCGGGCAGGAATTCCGTGAGCGCGTTGGTGTTGGACAACACCCGCACCTGGCCGGCCAGCCCGCGCGCATAGGGCGTCAGGTCCTCCTGCAACAGCTCGGTTTGCGCCAGGATCGCGCGCGCATGCTGCAGCAGCGTGCGGCCGGCCTGGGTCGGCGTCACGCCCTGACGGCCGCGCACCAGCAACTCGGCCCCGAAGGCCAGCTCCATCTTGCGGATGCGGGTGGAGGCCGCCGCCAGCGCCAGGTTCGCCCGCGCCGCGCCATGGGTAATGCTGCCCGCCTCGACGACGTGGCGGAATAGCTGGAGATCGGTGAAATCAAAGCGCATAAGAAGGCTACCTTCTTATTTCGCGAAGGCAGGCTACGTAAACCACATATTGCACGGCATTATCTTAAGGTTCAAGCTTCGTTTTTGTTGAAGTCCTCCGGCTATGGACGCTGGCGGGGCGGATAAGTTTTTTGTGGCCCGACGCGCGAAATCCTCGACCCAGCATACAAACGCTCGGGTTTTCGCCGCGTGGTGCGTTGCGGCGCGGGCGACGTTTGGCTAGGAACCGCACGCGATCGTCGGGGCACGTTGCTGGCGTTCTGGAGAATGGCGATGGCCGAACTGGAAGCGGGAACGACGACAGGCGCGCAACGGCCGCGGCCGCTGTCGCCGCATCTGCAAGTCTACAAGATGATGCTGACTTTCGTGATGTCCGGTTTCCATCGCATGACCGGCTTCGCGCTGTATTTCGGCATCGTGCTGATCGCCTGGTGGCTGGTCGCCGTCGCCTCCGGCCCCAATGCCTATGCCAACGTCGAATGGTTCATGAGCACGCTGATCGGCCAGCTGATCCTGTTCGGCTACACGTGGGCGCTGATACATCACATGCTCGGCGGCATCCGCCACCTGATCTGGGACACCCTTCACGGCTTCGAGCCGGCCGAACGCGAAATGCTCGCGATGGCAACCATCGTCGGCTCCGTCACGCTCACGCTGTTGATCTGGATATTCGGCTATCTCGCCATGGGAGGCCCGCGATGACGCAGCCGCCGATGCGCACACCGATGAGCCGCGTGCGTGGCCTAGGCGCCGCGCGTACCGGCACCGGCCAGTTCTGGCACCAGCGCGTGACGTCGGTCGCGGAAGTGCCGCTCACCGTCGCACTGGTGTTCATCGTCGTCTCGCTGCTCGGACGCAGCCATGCCGCGGTCGTGCAAATCCTCGGATCGCCGCTGATCGCCACCATCATGCTGCTGTTCATCGTCAACAGCGTCTACCACATGTGGATCGGCATGCAGGAGATCATCGTCGACTATGTGCACGAGGATAAGCTGAAACTCCTGTGCTTGATGGCAAATACTTTCTTCTCCTTCATCGTCGGTTTTGCCTCCATGTTTGCCATCCTCAAGCTGTCATTCGGGGTCTAGCGCATGGCGACAAACGGACAAGGAAACGGCGCCCCGGCGGTCAACGGCCGCGCCTACCCGATCGAGGACCACACCTACGACGTGGTCGTGGTCGGCGCCGGCGGCTCAGGCCTTCGCGCCGTGGTCGGCTGCAGCGAAGCCGGCCTGCGCACCGCCTGCATCACCAAGGTATTCCCGACCCGCTCGCACACGGTTTCGGCGCAGGGCGGCATCGCGGCCGCGCTCGGCAATATGGGCGACGACGACTGGCGCTGGCACATGTACGACACCGTCAAGGGCGCCGACTGGCTCGGCGACCAGGACGCCATCGAATATCTCTGCCGCAACGCGCCGTCGGCGGTCTATGAGCTCGAGCATTGGGGCCTGCCGTTCTCGCGCCGCGAGGAAGACGGCAAGATCTATCAGCGCCCATTCGGCGGCATGACCACGCATTACGGCAAGGGCACCGCGCAGCGCACCTGCGCCGCCGCCGACCGCACCGGCCATGCCATGCTGCACACCATGTATGGCCAGGCGCTGCGGCACGCCGCCGAGTTCTACGTCGAATACTTCGCCATCGACCTGATCATGGACGACGAGGGCCGCTGCCGCGGCATCGTGGCGCTCAATCTCGACGACGGCAGCATCCACCGCTTCAGCGCCAACATGGTCATGATCGCCACCGGCGGCTATGGCCGCGCCTATTTCACCTGCACCGGCGCCCATACCCAGACCGGCGACGGCAACGGCATGGTGCTGCGCGCCGGCCTGCCGGTCCAGGACATGGAGTTCGTGCAATTCCATCCCACCGGCATCTACGGCGCCGGCTGCCTGATCACGGAAGGGTCGCGCGGCGAAGGCGGATACCTAGTCAATTCGGAAGGCGAGCGCTTCATGGAGCGCTATGCGCCGTCGGCCAAGGATCTCGCCTCGCGCGACGTGGTCTCGCGCGCCATGACCATCGAGATTCGCGAAGAGCGCGGAGTCGGCAAAGACAACGATCACATTCACCTGCACCTCGACCATCTCGATCCCGCCGTGCTGCATGAACGTCTGCCGGGCATCGCGGATCTGGCGCGCATTTTCGCCGGCGTCGATATCACGCGCGAACCGATCCCGGTGCTGCCGACCGTGCACTACAACATGGGCGGCGTCGCCACCAACTATCACGGCGAGGCGCTGACCAAGAAGAACGGCGATGCCGACACCGTCATTCCCGGCCTGATGGCGATCGGCGAAGCCGCCTGCGTGTCGGTGCACGGTGCCAACCGGCTCGGCTCGAACTCGCTGATCGACCTGGTGGTGTTCGGCCGCGCCGCCTCCCAGCGCTGCGCCGAACTGCTCACGCCCGACGATAGCCAGCCGGAACTGCCCAAGGATTCCGCCGATCGCGCGCTTGCGCGCCTCGACAAGCTTCGCTTCGCCTCAGGCGGCACGCCGACCGCGGAGCTGCGGCTCAAGATGCAGAAGGTGATGCAGAACAATTGCGCGGTGTTCCGCACCGGCGAGGTGCTGGACGAAGGCCACAAGCTGATTCACGATCTCTATGCCGGCATGGCCGACCTGCGCATCACCGACCGCTCGCTGATCTGGAACTCCGACCTGGTCGAAACGCTCGAACTCGAAAACCTGATGGCGCAGGCCGTGGTCACCATGGATTCGGCCAAGAACCGCACCGAAAGCCGCGGAGCGCACGCGCGCGAAGATTATCCCGAGCGCGATGACAAGGACTGGATGAAGCACACGCTGGCGTGGATGGACGAAAAGGGCGCGGTGAAAATCGATTACCGCCCGGTGCACACCTACACGCTCACCAACGACGTCGCCTATATCGAGCCGAAAGCCCGCGTCTACTGACGAAGGCGCATTGAACGGACTGCCGCCATGGTCGAATTCACGCTGCCGAAAAACTCCAAGATCACGCAAGGCAAGGCCTGGCCGCGCACGCCGCATGCGACGCATGTCACCGAGTTCCGCGTCTATCGCTGGAACCCGGACGACGGACAAAATCCGCACCTCGACACCTATTTCATCGACCGCGACGACTGCGGGCCGATGGTTCTCGACGCGCTGATCTGGATCAAGAACACCATCGATCCGACGCTCACCTTCCGCCGCTCCTGCCGCGAGGGCGTGTGCGGTTCCTGCGCCATGAACATCGACGGCACCAATACGCTGGCCTGCACCAAGGCGATCGACAAGTCGCGGGCGCCGGTGCGCATCTACCCGCTACCGCATCAGCCTGTGGTGAAGGACCTGGTGCCGGACCTAAAGAATTTCTACGCGCAATACGCCTCGATCGAGCCCTGGCTGAAGACGGTGTCGCCGACGCCGGAGAAAGAGTGGAAACAAAGCCACGAGGACCGCGTCAAGCTCGACGGCATGTACGAATGCATCCTGTGCGCCTGCTGCTCGACCTCGTGCCCGAGCTACTGGTGGAATTCGGACCGCTATCTCGGCCCGGCCGCGCTGCTGCAGGCCAATCGCTGGATTACCGACAGCCGCGACGAGGCCGCCGGCGAACGGCTCGATAATCTCGAGGACCCGTTCCGGCTCTATCGCTGCCACACCATCCTCAATTGCTCGAAGGCCTGCCCGAAGAACCTCAACCCGGCCAAGGAAATCGCCACGCTGAAGAAGGCGATGGTGGACCGGCAGCTTTAAGGCTTCGTCAAACGCCGAAACTGGATCGCTCCCGGCTGTCGCGCTAGTCTGTCGCCATGGACGAACCCGCGCTCAGCTTCGAAGGCGTCACGCTGTCGCCGCAGAAAGAAGTCGTGCGCGTGTTCTACAAGGAGATGTGGGACCACGCCGACAAGAGCCTGATCCCGCAGATCTTCCACGAAGGCTTTACGTTTCGCGGCTCGCTCGGGCCGGTGCTCACCGGCCATGACGAATTCGCCGGCTATGTCGATTACGTCACCGGCGCGCTCGGCCAGTACACCACCGACATCATCGCGATGATCGAGGAAGACAACCGCGTCAGCGGCAAGATGCGTTTCCACGGCTTCCATCGCAAGGAGTTGTTCGGCGTGGCGCCCACCGGCCGCCACGTGTGGTGGACCGGCATGCCGATCTTCACCTTCGAAGGGCCTAAGGTGCGCGACCTCTACGTGCTCGGCGACATCCACGGCCTGATCAGCCGGCTGAAGGGCTGAGCCCCGTGCTTGCGGAAATGCTCACCGCACTGCGTTTGTCTATTTTTTATCGAAAATATCAAACGGGCTGAACCCACTCGACGACTCTTTGCAGCCGGTGCCGACACAGAACTGGTTGAGTTCCGGGAACGGTTTATAGGCGGCATTGCCGCATTGTTCCTGGCTCGCCGCAATCAACTGGTTGAGATGGCCGGCGTAGAAATAGGCGACGCGCATCGCATCGCCGATTTCGCCTTGGGTAGCGCCGTGCGCGGTATAGCGGACGCAAGCCGTATAAAGTTGATCCTTGCCGACCGGCCGCAGCACCGGATCGGAAACGACGGCGCCGCTCACGCGAGTCGTGTCGTTGCTCGCGAACAACTTCTTCAACGTTTCGATGATTTCTTTCTTGTAATCGGTGGGAAACTGATTGGGATTGTCAGGCTTGCTGTCCGACGAGCAAGCCGCCAGCGCCAAGGCAAGGGCTGAAAGCAAACACAGGCTTGCCGCGCGGCGACCCATGGGACCTCAAGACAATTTGAGCTTGCGCTTGCGCTGCCCGAGTGTGCGCAGCCGCAGCGCGTTGAGCTTGATGAAGCCTTCGGCGTCGCGGTGATCGTAGGCCACCGCGCCTTCCTCGAATGTCACCAGTTCCTGATCGTAGAGCGAATATTTGCTCTCGCGGCCGACGACCGTAACATTGCCCTTGTAGAGTTTCAGCTTGACGCGGCCGCTGACGAACTCCTGGCTTTTGTCGATCGCCGCCTGCAGCATCTCGCGCTCGGGCGCAAACCAGAAGCCGTAATAGACGAGTTCCGCGTATTTCGGCATCAGCTCGTCTTTGAGATGGGCGGCGCCGCGGTCGAGCGTGATCTGCTCGATGCCGCGGTGGGCGGCGAGCAGGATGGTGCCGCCCGGCGTCTCGTACATGCCGCGCGACTTCATGCCGACGAAGCGGTTCTCCACCAGATCGAGGCGGCCGATGCCATTGGCCTTGCCAAAATCATTGAGCGCCTTGAGCAGCACCGCCGGCGACATCTTCTTGCCGTCGATCGCCACCGCATCGCCGCGCTCGAAATCGACCGTGATGACGGTCGCCTTGTCGGGCGCTTTTTCCGGATCGAGCGTGCGCGAATAAACGTAATCGGGCACCTCTTGCGCGGGGTCTTCCAGCACCTTGCCTTCCGAGGACGTGTGCAACAGGTTGGCGTCGACCGAAAACGGCGCCTCGCCGCGCTTGTCCTTGGCGATCGGAATCTGGTGCTTCTCGGCAAACTCGATCAGCTTGGCACGCGAGGTCAGGTCCCATTCGCGCCACGGCGCGATCACCGTCACGTCGGGCTTCAACGCATAATAAGCGAGCTCGAAACGCACCTGATCGTTGCCCTTGCCGGTGGCGCCGTGACAGACCGCGTCGGCGCCGACTTTTTCGGCGATTTCGATCTGCTTCTTGGCGATGAGCGGGCGCGCGATCGAGGTGCCGAGCAGGTATTGCCCTTCGTAGACCGTATTGGCGCGGAACATCGGGAACACATAATCGCGCACGAATTCCTCGCGCAGGTCCTCGATGAAGATGTTCTCCGGCTTGATGCCCAGCAGCAGCGCCTTGTCGCGCGCGGGCGCCAGTTCCTCGCCCTGGCCGAGGTCGGCGGTGAAGGTCACCACCTCGCAGCCATAGGCGGTTTGCAGCCATTTCAGAATGATCGAGGTATCGAGCCCGCCCGAATAAGCGAGCACGACCTTCTTGGGCTTCTGCTTGTCGCCTGTGGGCATTCGCGTCGTGCGGCGCCGCCGCCGTCCCTGCTCGCACCCGGCCCCGCGCCGGGGATGCGATTGATGCCGTTCAATCCCCTACCGCGCAGACGCGGTCAAGCCCGGCCCCCACGGCAGGGATACGGCAACTCTAGCGACCCCGCTACTCCGTCACGTCCTTATAGACGTCCATATCCGCGTTGCCGGCAAAAATCGCGCGCCAGCCCTGCAGAAAGGTGCGCACCATCGGATCGCTCGCCACCCGGTGGCGGTTGAGCTCGAGCGCGGCGTGGGATTCGTACTCGACTTCGATGACGAACTGGGCCCGGTCGTCGACGTTTTGCAGCAGGCGGAAACCGACGGCGCCGAGCGTGCGGTAAAACGGCCCGGCGCTGCGCACCAATGCCAGCGCCTGGTCCGGATCACCCAGCGCCCGCAGCTTGATGTGCAACACCCGTTTGACGCTGTCCTCAGGCTCCGCCACAGGCTCCTCCCACCAACTCGATCCGATCTTAACAGCGCCGGCGGCGCCTCAAAGCTTAACCTGACAGGCTGGTTAAGCTCCCCGTTCGATCCGACCGGCAGCCACACCATGCGCCGGCTACCTGGCGTTGATCGGCGTCACCACCAACCGCGCCTGCGCCGCTTGGATGTCTCATCGCCGTCCTCACCGGCCTCCGGGCCAGCGATCTCGTTTGCGGCACGTACGCCGAGCCACTCCAGCGCATCGCGGCAGGCCAGTCCCGCCCGCTCGATCCCGCCCTCGATGGCTTCGTCCGACAACCGTGTGCGCGGCCAGCGGTAGATCAGACCATGCACGATCCAGATGATCAGGAAGGTGAACACACCGGCGAATATGGCATCGCTGACGAAATGCGCCCCCGCCATCACGCGGACGGTGGCCATGCCGGCGGTGAGCGCGAACGCCGCGCCGTAAGCGAGCGCGCGCCATTGCGGCGGCGCCAGCGCCGCCGGCGCGAAGGTCCAGGCCGCGCCGGCCACGTCGCCGGAAACGAACGCGCAATTGCTGGGACATTCGCCGCGCGGATCCCACCACGGCATGAAATGCTTGTCCCCGCCGAACTGCGTGACGTCGATGGGCCGCGGCCGGCCCCAGTGGTCCTTGAGCACGACATTGACCATGAGCCCGGGCCCGAGCGCCAGCGTCGCGACCAGGAACACGGCGGCACGGCCCGAGATGAACATTTTTCGCCGCGGCAGGATCAGCTTGATCACCAGCGCCGCCACCGCCGGGGCGACCAGCACGGTGCCGATCCAGAGCACGATGTTGCGGGCCAGCATCAGCGGCGGATAGATGCGCCAGGCAAAAGCATTTTTGCTGGCGTCGATATAGTCATGAAAATTCTGCGCGACGCGCAAGTCGAGCTGCGGAAAGAGCCCGAACGCCACGCCGGTGGCGACGGCGATCGCGAGCGCGATGATCAGCCCGGTGCGGTTCATGATTCAACTTTTCCATTGCGCATGATCTTTTCCGAAAACCGGTACCCACTTTCCGGGATCATGCGCTGCGCACAGGACGGCGGTCTAGCCGAGCACGGCGGCGAAGGGAAGGCGGGGCTGGCTCGGCGTGCCGGGCCGGTTAAGATGGCCGCGCCTTCATAACGCCAGGCCGCACCCGTGGCAGTGACGCTCGATTTCTGGTTCGAATTTGCATCTACCTATTCCTATCCGGCCGCCATGCGGATCGCGCCGCTGGCCGAAGCGAGCGGCGTTATCGTGCGCTGGCGGCCGTTCCTTCTCGGGCCCATCTTCAAGACGCAGGGCTGGGACAATTCACCGTTCAACCTCTATCCCGCCAAAGGCCGCTACATGTGGCGGGATCTCGCACGCATTTGCGACGCGCTTGCCATCCCGTTCACGCAGCCTCCGATGTTTCCGCAGAATACGTTGCTGGCCGCACGCGTGGCGGTGACCGTACTGGCGCAGGATTGGGGCGAGGAATTCTGCCGTGCGGTTTATCGTACCGAATTCGGCGAAGGCCGCGACATCGGCGAACCGGCCACGATCGCTACCGTGCTCACACAACTCGGACAGGATGCCGAGGCGGTACTGCGGCTGGCGCAAAGCGATGCCGTCAAGGGCGCCCTGCGGACGCAGACCGAAGAAGCGCAGCGGCTCGGTATCTTCGGCGCGCCTAGCTTTGTGACCGCCGACGGCGAACTGTTCTGGGGCAACGACCGGCTGGAAACAGCGCTGGCGTGGACGCGCCGCTAGCGCCGGTGCGCGCCGGGCTATGCCCGCTCGCGCCAGCGCCCGGCCTTGCGGCCGGCGATCAGCCAGTACACCCCGCCGAACACAATGCCGGCGGCGGCGGCGACTTGCGTCCCCCCCGAAATCGGCGGCGGCGGATTGTCGATGGATTCTTCGTAGGATGGCGGCGCCAGCCCGCTGGCGGAATAACCGAGCAGCATGACGGCTGCGCCCGCCACCGCGTAGATCAGCAGCGAACGGACTTTGACGATTTCCGCGACGACGATCAGAATTGCCAGCGGCAGCAGGGTAACCGCGCCCGTAAAGGCCGTGCCGGCAACCACAAACACGGAGAACGTGCTGCGCTCGACCACGTCGCCGCTGAAGCCGTGCCATTGCGGGCCGAGCAGCCCAACGGCAATGGCGATACCCGCGGCGAGCGTCGCCAGCATGACGGCGACGATGATGACGATGATGCGGCCGAGGAGCGCCACTAGAGCACGATCCGATTAGACAGTGTCACCGTAATTCCCTGGCATTTTTTTTGCGCATGATCTTATCCGAAAACCGGTTCGCACTTTTCGGGATCATGCGCTAGTCTGTCATCGCCATGGCGCGCAACGCCAGGCGCTCGCGCGCCGAGAGCTTCTCGCTGGCACTTTTAAGCTGGCCGCAGGCGGCCAAAATATCGCGCCCGCGCGGCGTGCGCACCGGCGAGGCATAGCCGGCGTCGAACACCACCTGCGAGAATTTCTCGATCTGCTCCCAGTCCGAACATTCATAGCGGCTGCCTGGCCAGGGATTAAATGGAATGAGATTGATCTTGGCCGGGATGCCCTTGAGCAGCCGCACCAGCGCCTTTGCGTCTTCGATGGAGTCGTTGACGCCCTTGAGCATGACGTATTCGAACGTGATGCGCTTGGCATTGGAGACGCCGGGATAGTTGCGGCAGGCCTCAAGCAATTCGTGGATCGGATATTTGCGGTTTAGCGGCACCAACTCGTTGCGCAAGTCGTCGCGCACCGCGTGCAGCGACACCGCCAGCATGCAGCCGATCTCGGCGCCGGCGCGCTCGATCATCGGCACCACGCCGGACGTGGAGAGCGTGATACGGCGCTTGGAAATGCCGATGCCGTCGCCGTCGGCGACGATCAACAACGCGTCGCGCACCGCCTCGAAATTATAGAGCGGCTCGCCCATACCCATCATGACGACATTGGTGACGCAGCGTTCGCCACTCGGCACCACGCCGTCGGTTGGACGCACCCCGCCCGGCCAATCCCCCAAGCGGTCCCGCGCCGCCATCACCTGGCCGACGATCTCGCCGGCGGTAAGGTTGCGCACCAGGCGCTGGGTGCCGGTGTGGCAGAAAGTGCAGGTGAGCGTGCAGCCGACCTGGCTGGAAACGCACAGCGTGCCGCGCTCTGTATCGGGTATGTAGACGCATTCGACCTCGTGCGGGCGCTCACCCTGCGTCTCCCCCGGCAGCCGCAGCAGCCACTTGCGGGTGCCGTCGACCGAGACCTGCTCGGCCACCACCTCCGGCCGCTCGAGCGTGAAATGTTCGCTCAGCGCCGCGCGCAGTTCCTTCGATACGCTGGTCATGGCCTCGAAATCGGTCAGCCCGCGGAAGTAGATCCAGTGCCAAAGCTGCTGCACGCGCATCTTGCGCTGCGCGGGCGGCACGCCGAGCGTGCCGAGTGCGTGGCCAAGTTCGGCCCGCGACAAGCCGATCAGGGACGGCTTCGCCGGCGCCACATAGCGCTCGAGCGCCGTCTTCTCGACGAAGCCCGCCGATGCCGGTGCAGTTTCGATTGTGGCCGTCATGGTGTCAGGTCGTCATGTCCGCGCGCGGATGCGCTGACGACAATATAGGGCCCCGGCGGCCTACTTGCACTCCGCCCCCACCTTGTCGAGCGCCTCGGAGATGCCCTTGAGCGAATAAGTGTCGGTGGTCTTGGTGCCGCGTGAGGACACGCTCTTGATGACCAGGTCAGAGCCCTTGCGCATGGCGTCGACCATCTGCACCTCCTCGGCGGCGTTCTTCACCCAGGCCCCGTCGTTCTGCGTGTACATGACGTAGCTCGCGGTGCCGATGGTGGCGGAGGCGTCAACGCCGGGCTTCTGCGGGTAGCCGACGATGATCGACACTTCGTTCTTGACCTTCTCGGCCGGGCGCGTGGAGACGAAGGCGTAGGAAGGATCGCGGTTGCGGCCGGGCGGATCGGTCACTGCCGAGGTCGGCTTGGACAACGCGAAGCAGACCGTCTTGCCGCCGGGGGTTGCCTTATAGGCCCCCCAGTCGCCGAACTGGCCGAGCAGCGTGGCCTGGTCGGTTGGCTTTGGCTTGTCCTGCGCCGACGCCGCGGTTGCGAATGCGCAAGCCGAGGCCGCCAGGATGGCAATCGTGTTGCGGAGCAAAATGGTCATGTTCATCGGGCCCTACCGGTCACAGTGACAACAATCGTGGAACCGCCCCCGCCGAAGCCAGATCTATCCGACGTCGGCCCCTCACGCGCCGAACGCGGGTAAATCCGCGTCCGGAGAGAATCGCCAGATACTAGCCCATTACGAGCGAATATCGACAATGTGAAGGCGGCATTGCGCCGCTGCCAGCGCAGGTTAGCCACGGAAAGTTGATGCCGCTACCCCGACCACCGGCCGCGCCATGCTAGAAATACCGCCCTCTTCCTTCCGCCCGAACCGGTTACCATGAAAGCCCTGCTCTGCACCCGCTACGGCACGCCAGACGACCTCGAACTCACCGACATCGCCGACCCCAAGCCGGGGCCGGGCGAAGCCGTGGTGCGGATCGCAGCTGCTGCGCTGAATTTCTTCGACACGCTGATTATTGCCGGCAAATACCAGACCAAGCCGCCGATGCCGTTCTCGCCAGCGTCCGAGTTCGCGGGCCAAGTCGAGAGCCTCGGCGCGGGCGTCACGACCCTCAATGTGGGCGATCGCGTGCTCGGCTATGCCGGCTATGGCGCAGCGCGGGAGCGCATTGCGCTCGCCGCCGACAGGCTGGTCAAAATTCCCGATGCCGTCGATTTCGATCGCGCCGCAGGCCTCAGCGTAACCTATGGCACCACCCTGCACGCGCTCAAGGACCGCGCCAGGCTGAAACCGGGCGAGACGCTGGCCGTGCTCGGCGCGTCCGGCGGCGTCGGCGTGGCGGCGGTCGAACTCGGCAAGCTGATGGGCGCGCGCGTCATCGCCTGCGCGTCGTCGGCGGAGAAGGTCGCCTTCGCGCGCGAGCACGGCGCCGACGACGGCATCGATTACGCCAAGGACGACCTGAAAGAAGCCTTGCGGCGCGCAACGCAGGGGCGCGGCGCCGATGTCATTTACGACCCGGTCGGCGGCGCCTATAGCGAAGCCGCCTTGCGCTCGATCGCCTGGCTCGGACGATTTCTCGTCATCGGCTTCGCCGCCGGCGAAATCCCCAAGCTGCCGCTCAACCTGGTGCTGCTGAAAGCCTGCGACGTGCTCGGCGTATTCTGGGGCTCATGGATCGAGCGCGATCCGGACGGCCACCGCGCCAATACCGAGCAACTGCTGGCCTGGGTAGCGGACGAGAAACTATCGTCGCACGTGCACGCGGTCTATCCACTGAGCGAGGCGGCGACGGCGCTCAACGCCATTGCCGCGCGCAAGGTGATGGGCAAGGTGATTTTGCGTCTGTAGTTTTCCGGTCCGCGCCCCACACCCGCCGTCACGCCCGCATCAAGCCCGGCGACGACCGCGAATGGGTTGCAGCGCTTTAGTTGGCTTGCGCTTGAATCTCTTCGAGCTTCAAACGCGCGGCATCGCGGTGCGTCGGGGTGATGTGGTCCGACACCAGCTTGAGCGCGCCGGCCAGCACCGCAGCATCGTCGCCGAAGCCGAGCACCGGCAGGACGTCGGGCACCGCATCCGCCGGCAGCACGAAATAGGCAATCGCGCCGATGAGCGTGAGCTGCACGTGGCGCGGCGTGGCGCGGTCGAAGGCGCAATAATAAGCGGCAAGCAGATCCTCGCTGAACGGGATGCGCGCGGCCACGCCGCGCAGCTTGCGCCAGAAATCGCGGCGCAAGGAGCGCGGGTTGCGCGTGCCGGCGGTGTCGCGTTGCCCGAAGGCGGTGCGTGCGAAGGCCATATGGTTTAGATGGGTCCCAAAAACGCCGCCCGCAAGACCGCGCGCGCGGCCATTCGGCGTCAGCCGGCCTGCGCAACGAGGCTATGATAGGACTTGCCCGAAACGCGGCCAGCCCCCTCCTCCTCGAACAGGATCGTCTGCCCGGAAAGCGCGTCACGCACGATCGCGCTATCGAACGCGGAATAAAGCCGGCCATACTCGTCGCGCTGGTCGGCGCCTTTGGTAGTGCGCCAGTTGAGCACCAGCACGCCGCCCGGCTTGAGCAGGCTCACCATGCGTCGCACCGCCGGCGCGATTTCGTCGCGCGGCAAATGCATGATGACCGCCCTGCAGAGCACGTTGTCGAAATGATGCTCAGCAACGCCTTGCAAATCTGGCAGCACGGCATGCTCGAACGTAATCTGCGGATACAGCGCGCGGGCTTGTGCCAGCAGGCCGGCCGACGCGTCAAAGCCGATAACGGGAAAACCATTGTCGTGAAGCCAGGCCGTATCGCGGCCGCTGCCGCTGCCGATATCGGCGGTCAGACCGGGCCGGAAATGGCGGAGGATCAGCGCGTGCAGGTCGCTGGCGGCGGCCGGTTTGCGCCATCGGTCCACAAATGTCTGCGGGTCGGCGTCGTAAATCTTGAGGGTTGCCTGGTCCACGGTCAGCCCCCGATCCAATCCATCGCTTCGGCTAGCTTCACGTCCAATTCGGTCACTCCGCCGGCATCATGGGTCGACAACGTTACCTCCACCGTCTTGTAGACATTAAACCACTCCGGATGGTGATCCATTTTCTCCGCCACCAACGCTGCCCGCGTCATGAAGCCGAAGGCCTGGTTGAAGTCCTTGAATGTGAAGGTTTTGCTGATGGCGTCGCGGCCTTCAACCTCCGACCAGCCGGAAAGCCCGGCGAGGGCGGATTTGCGGGCTTGCGCGGTCAATTTTTGCGCCATGACAAAGACCTCCCCGGCCCAACGCGCCACCCTCGAAAAGGCTCCTTGCAGCCCTTACGTATGAGGCACAGTTCCTATCCCAAGAGGCTTCCATGTCCTGGTCATTGAATATCGGCAGGGTAGCGGGCACCGTTGTCCGAGTCCATCTCACCTTCCTGCTGTTTCTCGCCTGGATCTTCGCCGCCAGCTATGCAGCCAGCGGCGCGGCCACGGCGTGGAATACCCTCGTCTTCATCGTGCTGCTGTTTCTGTGCGTGCTGCTGCACGAGTTCGGCCACATCTTCACCGCGCGCGCCTTCGGCGTGACCACGCCCTATGTGACACTGCTGCCGATCGGCGGCGTGGCGCAGCTCGAGCGCATCCCGGAAGAGCCGTGGGAGGAATTCCTCATCGCCATCGCCGGGCCGATGGTCAATGTCGTCATCACCTTGCTGCTGGTCTATGTCGCCGGCGCGCACCTGCAACCGAGCGCGGCGGCCGCGGTCGACAGCACGCAGATTTCGATGATCGACCGGCTGGCGATCGTCAACCTGTTCCTGGCGCTGTTCAACCTGATCCCGGCCTTCCCCATGGACGGCGGCCGCGTGCTGCGCGCCGCACTGGCCAGCCGCATGGGCTATGTGCGCGCCACCGAAATCTCCGCTTCGATCGGCCAGTTCGTCGCGTATGCATTGGGATTCATCGGCTTGCTATACAATCCGATCCTCATTTTTATCGCCATCTTCGTCTATCTCGCCGCTTCATCGGAAGCGCACATGGTCGCGCTGCGCGCGGTCTCGCGCGGCGTGCCGGTCAGTTACGCCATGATGACGCGGTTCGCGACACTGCTTCCGGACGCGCATATCGACGAGGCGGTGCAGACGCTGCTCGCCACCAGCCAGGGCGAGTTTCCGGTGGTGGACGGCGCCGGCAAGCCGGTCGGCGTGCTCGACCGCGGCGCCCTCATCCGCGCTCTCAAGACGCTGGGGCCGGATGCCCGCATCGCCGACGCCATGAGTTCGGAATTCCCCACCATCGGCCACCGCCTCACGCTCGAGCAGGCGTTCAAGCTGTTGCAGGAGAAATCGGCGCCCGCGGTCGGCGTCATCGACGCCAGCGGCAAGCTGACGGGCCTCGTCACCAACGAGACCATCGCCGAGATGATGATGCTCAACGATGCCGCGCCGCGCGGCTGGCGCCCCGGCCCCTGGGGCCGGCCAGCAGGGGCTTAACGGCGCTCAAAAGGCCGCCTGAACGCCAGTTGCTTCCTGCCGCTTCGTGACTATATTGCGCCGCAATAGAGTCGCGTCGCGGGTCCACAGGATTGCCATACGGCAATCCTGTTGTCTTTTGAAAGACGGATTTCCTTCGGAAATCCTTTCGGGGCCCGCGCCGATTGGTTTTTGGGATGCACATGAATTTACGCAACATCGCCATCATCGCCCACGTCGACCACGGCAAAACGACCCTGGTCGACCGCCTTCTGCAGCAATCGGGCGTGTACCGCGCGAACGAACGCCAAGTCGAACGCGCCATGGATTCCAACGACCTCGAGCGCGAACGCGGCATCACCATCCTGGCCAAGGCGGCCTCGGTCGAGTGGCATGGCACCCGCATTAACATCGTCGATACCCCTGGCCATGCCGATTTCGGCGGCGAGGTGGAGCGCATCCTCAACATGGTGGACGGCGCGCTGGTGCTGGTCGACGCCGCCGAGGGCCCGCTACCGCAGACCAAGTTCGTGGTGTCGAAGGCGCTGAAGATGGGGCTCAAGCCCATCGTCGTGATCAACAAGGTCGATCGCGCCGACGCCCGCGCCGTGGAAGTGGTCAACGAGGTGTTCGATCTATTCGCCGCGCTCGACGCCACCGACGAGCAGCTCGACTTCCCGATCCTCTACGGCTCGGCCAAGCAAGGCTGGATGGCGACCACGCTGGAAGGCTCACACGACGATGGCATGCAGCCACTGTTCGACCTGGTGCTACGCCACGTGCCGCCGCCGCACGTCGAGGAAGGTCCTTTCCGCCTACTCGGCACCATCCTAGAGGCCAACCCCTATCTCGGCCGCATCATCACCGGCCGCATCACCTCGGGCTCGGTAAAGCCGAACCAAGCGGTGAAGGTGCTCGACCACGACGGCAAGCTGATCGAGCAGGGCCGCGTCACCAAGGTGCTGGCGTTCCGCGGCCTCGAGCGCGTGCCGCTCGACGAAGCAACCGCCGGTGACATCGTCGCGCTCGCCGGGTTGCCCAACGCCACCGTCGCGCACACCATCAGCGCGCCCGAAGTCGACACGCCACTCCCCGCCCAGCCGATCGATCCACCGACGCTGGCCATGGTGTTCCGCGTCAACGATTCGCCGCTTGCCGGCACCGAGGGCGACAAGGTCACCGGCCGCATGATCCGCGACCGGCTGCTGCGCGAGGCCGAAGGCAACGTGGCGCTGCGCGTGCGCGAGAGCGACGAAAAGGATTCCATGGAAGTGGCCGGCCGCGGCGAATTGCAGCTCGGCATTTTGATCGAGACCATGCGCCGCGAAGGCTTTGAGCTGTCGGTGTCGCGGCCGCGCGTGCTGATGCGCGAGGACGAGAATACCAACGAAGTGTTGGAGCCGATCGAGGAGGTCGTCATCGATCTCGACGAGGAGCATTCCGGCATCGTGGTGCAGAAGATGTCAGAGCGCAAAGCCGAGATGATGGAGATGCGCCCGTCCGGCGGCGGCCGGTTGCGGCTGGTCTTTCACGCGCCGACGCGCGGGCTGATCGGCTATCAGGGCGAACTGCTCACCGACACGCGCGGCACCGCCATCATGAACCGCGTGTTCCACGCCTACGCGCCGTACAAGGGGCCGATCCAGGGCCGCCGCAACGGCGTGCTGATCTCCAACGACCAGGGCGACGCGGTGGCCTATGCACTGTGGAATCTGGAAGACCGCGGCCCGATGATGATCGAGCCCGGTTGGAAGGTTTACAAGGGCATGATCGTCGGCGAGCATACCCGCGGCAACGATCTCGTCATCAACGTGCTCAAGGGAAAGAAACTCACGAACATTCGCACTACCTCCAAGGACGAAGCGGTGCGGCTCACCCCGCCGATCCGCATGACGCTGGAGAAGGCGCTCGCCTATATCGAGGACGACGAGCTGGTCGAGGTGACGCCCACGTCGATCCGACTGCGCAAAAAGCTGCTCGACGAGAACGACCGTAAGAAGGCCGAGCGGGCGAAGGAAGCCGAAGCGGTTTGACGGATCAGGGCTTAGCTGCGCCCACGCCGCGTAGCCGCCATGCCGACGGTGGTAGGCCGATCATTTTCTTGAAGGCACGGCTGAAGGCAGCCTCGGATTCGTAGCCGATCTGCGCCGCAATATTCGCCATATTGGAATTGCCGCGACTCAACAGCTCGGCGGCAATCTGCATTCGCCATTTGGCGAGGTATTGCATCGGTGGGATCCCGACTAAGTCGGTAAAACGCTCGGCCAGAACCGAGCGTGACAGGCCCACTTCCCGGCCGAGCCCTTCAATGGTCCACGCTTGCGCGGGCCGCGCATGTATCAACGACAAAGCCTTGCCGATGAGGGGATCGCGCAGTCCCGCCAGCCAGCCGGTCTGCGCCGGCGGCAAGGTCTCGGTGTATCGACGCAAAACATCGATGAACATCAGTTCGCTCAGCTTGGTGAGCACGCTCTCGCTGCCCGCGCGTTTCTCCACCGATTCCATGACCGCAAAGCGGATGAACTGTCCGATCCATCCCTTGTCACTGCCCGTCGGATCGCCCGCCTTGATCACCGGCGGAAGATGGTCGAGCAGCGGATTGAACGGCCGCGCATCGCAGGCCAGGTAGCCGCAAACGAGCCGCGTCGTAGCGGGCCCGCCGTCGGCATAATTGATGCAGTAAGGCATGCGGCCAACAGCCGCGATTTCCAGCGCATCGGTGGTGAACGGCGCCGCGTGCGCACTCGGCGCGCTCGACATCACATGCGCGTCCGCATTGACGAATACGATCACCTCGCCAGCCTTGACGCGCACCGGCTCGCCGCCGGCGAGCTTGCCGTAGCACTCGCCCGCCGTGACAACATGATAGGCGATCAAATGATCGGCGCCAGGCAGGATCTTCGGCAGGATCATGTCTGGCGATGGCGAGCCGACCGCCCACGGACCCTCGGCGACGATCTCGAAAAACGCCGCGCCGGTCAGCCGTACCGTCCTCAACACGTCGGATAGTGCATCCGCACCCATCCAAACCTCCGAACGCGAGCACCCAGGACGCCCGCGCGCGCGGCAACGTCCTCGATATCCAGACGCGATGTCAAGCGATGCGGACGACAGATCATTCCGTTCGCCGCAGCGAAGCTTAAATCAGCCGCCCGACAAACAAACATTGATTGACGAGGTCTGAAAGTCATGACGACACATAAGGGCACATGTTTCTGCGGCACAGTCGAGATTGAGGTGCAAGGAGCCCCCGAGGCGATGGGTTATTGCCATTGCAGTTCCTGCCGGTCTTGGTCCGCCGCACCGGTCAATGCCTTCACGCTGTGGAAGCCGGAAAACGTGAAGGTCACCAAGGGCGCCGAACACGTCGGCCGGTTCCTGAAGAGCGAGAAAAGCGGCCGCCAGTACTGCAAAAAGTGCGGCGGTCATCTGACGACCGACCATCCGACCTTGGGCCTAGTCGATGTCTATGCGGCCACTGTTCCAACGGTGAAGTTCAGCCCCGGCGTGCACGTCAACTATGCCGAGACGGTGCTGCCGATGAAGGACGGCTTGCCCAAGCTGAAAGACTTCCCGGCCGAACTCGGCGGCTCCGGCGTGGCCATGGCCGAATAACACAGCCCTTCGCAACAACGCTCACAAACGGAGCGCGGCGCGAAATCGGCGGCGCCGCGACCAGCCAATGCATCAAAAAACAAGGAGAAAGACATGGAAGCTTCAGCATTTCGCGCAACGCAAGCGCCAATCAAGGAACACTATCGAAAGGACGCCAAGGCAGCCCTGCTTACTTTGAAAGCCAAGGGCCTCGCCAACGAGTCCACCGTCACCTGCAAGGTCGAAACCGGCCGCGGACTGGCCCTTGCCGGCATCCATCAGAAGGCCGGCGGTTCCGGCCGCGAGCTTTGCTCCGGCGACATGCTACTGGAGGCGCTCGTCGCCTGCGCCGGCATCTCGATGCGGGCAGCAGCGGCCGTCCTCGAGGTTCCGATCAAGTCGCTTGTGGTTTCAGCCGAAGGCGATGTTGATCTTCGCGGCACGCTCGGCGTCACCGAAGGCGTGCCGGTGGGATTCAAGGAGATTCGCCTGAGCTTTGATGTCGAGAGCGACGCGCTGCCAGCAACGCTCGATCAACTGTTAGAACTCACAGAGCGCTATTGCGTAATCTTTCAGACGATCCGGAACAGCCCAAAAACCGACCTGCGGCTCAATACTATCCGGACCTGACAAGCATCATGCGCGAGCGCCCGGTCGCGTTTGGTCGCCCGGTATACTCAGCGGCATACATTGTTTTGCCGTGGGCGAAGGAAGTCGAGGCGGTGTGATGTTTTTTACCTCACCCCCCGCAAGCGGGGCGGGGCGGGGGTAGAGCGCCGCGCTTTCGAATCCGGTTTCGAACGATTCCGAATCAGACTGGCGAATCGCTTGCGCCGCACGCGCTTGGCGCGCATGCGCCGAAGCGTCCCAAAGCGGCACACCACCGCGAGGCCGTCCGCACGCAAGCGACCCTCGCGCGTAGGATATTGCGGGCTTTGCCGCCTGATTATTGCCCAGCTGTGACCAGTAATCCACACCATTTACGGATCGTTAATCATAGGGCTTGAAGGGCGCAGGGTTCGTTGCTTCTATTCTGAAATGAGCACGACCCTCATAGAGATTCGCCGCGCCAAGGCGTCCGATGCGACAGAAGTCGCCGAGACCCATGACGAAGCTTGGCGCACGGCCTATCAGGGCATTATTCCCGGCAACGAGCTCGACAAGCTGATCAACCGGCGCGGACCGAGCTGGTGGGATTCGGCCATCCGCAAGGGCAGCCGTATCACCATCTTGCAGTTCGGCGAGCAGATCGCCGGCTACGCCAATTACGGCCGCAACCGCGCCCGCAGCCTGTTCTACGACGGCGAGATCTACGAGCTATACCTCCGCCCCGAGTTCCAGGGCCTCGGCTTCGGCCGCCGCCTGTTCTCGGCCGCGCGCAAGGATCTGATGCAGAGCGGCCTCAAGAGCCTGGTGGTGTGGGCGCTATCCGACAACGGGCAGGCGGTGGAATTTTATCGCGCGCTCGGCGGCCGCGCGGTCGCCCGCTCCTCGGAACGCTTCGGGCCTAAGACGCTCGATAAGGTCGCCTACGCCTGGCAGGGCTGAGACCTTCGCAATAATCTTCCCGCTGTCATCGCCGGGCTTGTCCCGGCGATCTCGTTTAGGAAAGAACTGCCGTGCCAACCTAAGCAGGATGGCATCGGAAGTCGGCTTGCCCGACTTGCGGTGACAAGCCCGGCCATGACCTGCTGAAATTGAACGCCCGTCTTCGCGGGGACGACGCCTCAAATATTCGGCGCCGGCAGCCCGTTCTGCACACAGGCCGCGCGCAGAGTGTTCAGCAACAAGCATGCGATGGTCATCGGCCCGACGCCGCCGGGCACCGGCGTGATCGCGCCGGCGACTTGCGCGGCCTCCGCAAAGGCCACGTCGCCCACGATGCGAGACTTGCCGCCCTCGCGCGGAATGCGGTTGATGCCGACGTCGATCACGGTGGCGCCCGGCTTGAGCCAGTGGCCGCGGACGAATTCCGGATTGCCGATGGCGGCGATCAGCAAGTCGGCTCGCCGGCAAACCTCCGGCAGATCCTGTGTCTTGGAATGGCAAATCGTCACGGTCGCGTTATCCTGGAGCAGCAATTGCACCACCGGCTTGCCGACGATGTTGGAGCGCCCCACCACCACCGCCTCCATGCCGGCAAGCGAGGGATGCACGCTCTTGGCCAGCAAGATGCAGCCGAGCGGCGTACACGGCACCATTGCGGGCAAACCAATAGAAAGCCGGCCGACATTGAGCGGATGAAAACCGTCGACGTCCTTGGCCGGGTCGATGGCGGCGATGATGCTTTGCGGGTCGATTTGTTTAGGCAGCGGCAATTGCACCAGAACGCCGTTCACGGACGCGTCGGCATTGAGCTCGGCGATAACAGCATGCAGTTCGGCTTCGCTTGTGCTCGCCGGCAGATTGCGATCGAAGGCGTGCATACCGGCTTCGGCCACCGCCTTGGATTTGTTGCGGACATAGACCTGGCTCGCGGGATTCTCGCCGACGAGAACGACCGCGATGGCCGGTACGACGCCGCGGTCGCGGCGCAAGCGGTGCACGGCGTCGGTCACCTTGCCGCGCAAATCGGCCGAAATCGTCTTGCCGTCAATGATCCGTGCTGTCATGCCCCTGTCCTAGCGCGCCGTGGCCATCTTCTCCAGCGCCGCGATGAGCGTTGGACCATCGCCCGCAATGACGAGCCGTTTGACGCGCGCCGTGGTCCCGGCGGCCACAGTGACGTCGCGCGGCGGTACGCCGAGCCCCTTGGCGATCAGCCGGACCAGCGCCGCGTTGGCTTCGCCCTCGCTCGGCGGCGCAGTCACGCGCACCTTCAGGACCGCGCGGCCGTCGGCCAAGTGCTCGATGCCGTTTATGGCGTCGCGGCCGCCTTTCGGCGTCAGCCGAACCGCCAGCGTCACCCCGCCGGCGACCGCCGCCCATGGTTTCTTCGCGTTGTCGGCGGCGCTAGATCGTGTCGGAGAACCGGAAGCCACTTTTCAGGATCATGCGCTAGAAAACGTTCGGATAGATGTAACGGACGATGACGTTTTCGATGAGCAGGATGATCAGGATCAGGATCACCGGCGAGATGTCGATGCCGCCGAGATTGGGCAGCATGGAGCGGATCGGCCGCAGCACGGGTTCGGTGATGCGGTAGAGGAACTCGCCGATCGACGCCACCACCGAATTGCGGGTGTTGACCACGTTGAAGGCGATCAGCCAGGACAGCACGGCGGCCGCGATCAGCAACCAGATATAGATCTGTAGCACCAGCAGGATAATGTCGAGGACCGCGCGCATGAGTGTTCGTCCGTTCGAAATGTGGGCGGAAAGTAGCGGGTCGCATGGCCTTGAACAAGCCGACCGGCGGAGGCTGTGTACCGCACCGATCCTTGACAGGTCCGACCCCTGGCCCTAAATGGCGGCCACTCGCCGCGATTTTTCGCGCAACGACGTTAAATCGTTGCCATTTGGCGGGGCCGTAGCTCAGTTGGGAGAGCGCCTCGTTCGCAATGAGGAGGTCAGGGGTTCAAATCCCCTCGGCTCCACCACCCAACCCCTTCGGGGGTCAGCCTTTTTAGCGAACCAAGTTTTCAACAGGTAGCCACGCATTCCCGCGGGTGACCACTGGGTGACCGCGAAAATATCTCGTCACTCGGTCGGTTCGACGAATGAATTTTTCCGTCCGAATAAATTCATTAGCGCGATAGGCCACTGACGGTCGTGGCGTTATGTCCGCTTTGGGTCCAACAACGGAAAATACGGAAATGATAAGATAAAGAGATTCGCGATTAATCACGCGATGCCCTCCGGTTTGCGCGGGTTCGTCAATTCCATTTTCGAAGCCTCAGCAAAAAATTCCTCAGACAACAATCTAAGGTCCCTTGCTGTGCCGAGGTCCATGCAGCTTCGCGACAGTCGCTGGCAGCGGTCTGCCTGCAGCCGCAGATAGACGGGCCCCAATTGCGTCAGAGAATCCACAGTCATGTCCCGGCTCCTACTCAGGCGGTTGCGATCTCAACGAAGAACCCCGGAGCGGCGACTGGCCGCCCGGGTAGCGCCGGCGTTTACGTCGAAGTAGAAGCTCAACGCCATGCACAATGACGATAGCCGCTGTGATTGATCCAGCAGTGGCGGTGACGATGACGATGCACGACGACATCCGGGCCACCGACGACACCGCCGATGACACCGCCGGCAACTGCGCCGACGGGTCCGGCAATGACGGCACCCGTGCCAGCACCGATGGCGGCGCCTTCGAGCGTACCAGCCTGGGCCGTGATGGGCATTGCCGCCAGCATCGCAACCAGCATTGCAGTCTTGAGGATCGAGTGCATGAAAACTCCTTGGTTAAGCTATCGACGTGAGTATCTGCGGGTCCGGGAAAACCGACCGCTCCGACCCCTTGAAAACATTGTGCTGAGTCGGCCTCAGTAAATATTGGACGGGTGCATATTGTAGGTTTGCGGCAATGACGCGCGCGCCGGCGCGGCGATCGCTACAACGGCGGCGCGGTTGGGCAGTACGATGATTTTCGTGCCGACGGTCACGCGACTGTACAGATCGATCACGTCCGCATTCAGGAGGCGGATGCAGCCGCTCGATACCTTCGTGCCGATCGTCGCCGGTGCGTTGGTGCCGTGAATCCGGTACATGGTATTGCCGAGGTAGATGGCGCGGGCGCCGAGCGGGTTGCCTTCACCGCCGGCGGTGAAGCGGGCGAGATAGGGCTGACGCGCGATCATTGCCGCCGGCGGGATCCAATCCGGCCACTCGGCCTTGCGCGTGACTCGCTCCACGCCGGACCATGTGAAGCCTGCGCGGCCGACGCCGATGCCGTAGCGGATCGCCTTTCCGCCACCGAGCACGTAATAAAGGTAGGTGTGCGCGGTATCGATGATGACGGTGCCGGGCCCGACATTGGCCGAATAGTCGACCAACTGGCGGCGCAGATTGGGCGCAAGCTCGGTCAAGTCGGTTTCATCGGCCACCGAGCGATCCATGACTGCGGGGGCGGACGGCGCCGCCAAAGTGGCCGGAAGCGGCAATGGCGCCGCGGCGGCTGAGCCGATCCATAGGGCGGTACCCGCAAGAAAAACTGCGGTTTTGAGCAGCATTGATTGGCAATTCATGATGTATTTCCTTTGGTCTGGCTAATCAACATTCTGTATCCGGTAAGGTTCCGCAGATTATCAAAAATATTTATTTCTATAAATACTTATAGAAAAGCACGTATTCCGGGACTTTTATTAGATTTTACTTCGGATGGACTGGAACGTTCAACTCATCCGAGCGTTATAGGTGCGTACGTCCAGGAGATGGATAGGGACAAAATGTTCAAACAAATCATAAGGATTGCCGCTGCCGCCCTTGTTGCGGGCGCTATCGCATTCGCCATAACCTTCGCACCGGCGGCAAACGACCACGAAGCTGAGCAGGCCACCGAAGCCGCCCAGGCGCTGCCGTTCGCAAAGGCTGACCGCCTACACGTCCCGCTCAAGGGGGCCGCATGCTCGCTGCAGGGCTGGCCGGACTTCGAGCCGAAATGTCAATTCGATGTCAGAGAGCCCGCCGGCGAAGCGCGGACCGTACGGGTCATCGCCCTTCGCTAGGTACAGCTATTTCCCCGCGGGAACCCGCCCCAGCCTCTTGGGGCGTGTACGCACAAACGCGCGGGTAAAAGGTCCGTATGCAGTGCAGGTTTCCGCGGGATACGGTGGCAGCCACATTTTAGAATGGCGCCGCTCAAAACGTTGACGCTGGCGCCTCTTTGAGGGATCCGACTAATTGGTACAAGGGATGACTACAAACCCTTTGCTCCTCTTGATCATCCTAATCGGACTTATTGCCGGAACCATCGCGCGCTTACTCATGCCCGGTCCGAACACGCTGAAGGGTTTTATACTCACCACCGTACTTGGCATCGCCAGAGCAGCCCTCGCAACTTTTATTCGTGATGCCGCCGGCTTGTATCGTTTCCATCAAACCGCCGGAATTGTTGGCGCAACGTTCGGCGCGATCGTTTTTCTATTCGTTTGGCGTCAACTCGTGGCCTGGCACATCGTCCCGGATCACGACGCCTGACCGCTGAGTGAGCTGCTTGCGTAAACTCGATTTATGAATACGCGGCCTAGTTCTCCTGCTCATGCAATTCTACCGGCGTATAATTGCGTTGGGTCGCGTCAGAGACCGCGACCTGAATCATCGGATAGCTTTGTTTGAGCTTCGCACCTGCCGCTATGGCGTCTTTCGAGCTCTCGTAGCGCGTTTTCAACTTGCCATCGTCTGACAAGACATAGCCGTCGATCGGCATCGCGTTCGCGCGCAGATTTGCCGGTTTCTTTGTGTCCTGATTCATGGGCCATTCCTCTAATGTATGACCGGGCCTCTGCTGCCGCGTGCTTCGCAGGCGGTAGCCGCCGGAATGTTACAAAATGCGTTCATCAATTTCCGTGAAGCTCAACAACGCGATGCAATATTAAACATTGGCCACGTTGATCTCGTAGGAGTTTCTGCGCCCACGGGCGTAGACCTTGGCGGCAATCGCGTAGATGCGGTCACGGTTGATATCGAACGCCCGCAGCGGATCGACCGCGCTTGACTGCAGGTTCGATTGAATCTGTTTGAAGGCATCCGCCGTCACGGAGAACAAACTCTCCATGGAGCAGTCATACCCCCAGAAATGAACTGCCCGCCGCGTCGCAACGTAATTGCGGCCGCGGTGGGGAAAATTAATCGCCGTATTCGTGGCCAATCGGTCTTGCGACAGCCATGGAAGCCATATCACCGCACCTTGGCCGGAATCCTAACGGTTTTGTCGGGAGTCACCGCTGCATCGCGGTCTATCGCCGCCGCGAGATCGAGCGGATCGACAGTGAGCATCTCGACCGAGCCCTGGTAAGACTGTGCCGGCACCAGCATCGTCGTAGCGACACGGCGGTAAACTGGAAATGACAATCCCTCGATCAGCTCTTCGTCGGTCACGACTTCATAGCTGCCGGCGGGCAATTCCCGGCCGACTCCCGCGAGCGTAAAAAGACCATGGAATGTTACGGTTTCCCGGTGCGTTCGCGTAAGCATTGAAGTCTCTCCAGGCTGGCGCGATTAGGCGGGCAGCGTCTCGTCCGCCGTGGGCGATTTCGACTTAAATGTGGCGTGAGTGATGGATACGGCCGTGCCGTGTGAATCGCTGGCGATCTCCACAAAAGCTTCGAGCTGCCGCGTTAGCGCTTTCACAAGACTGGTGCCAAGCCCAGGCTTGGTATCGCCGGCGCCGACGTCGGGCTTGCCAACCCCGTTATCGGAAACTGTCAGCTTCCAGTCGGTTCCCTCGACTTTGTAAGAAACAACGATCGCCGCGTCTGGTTTCTCGCCGGGGAATGCATGTTTCAAGGCATTCATCACCAATTCGGTGACGATCAGCCCGATACTCACGGCATCGCGCGATGTAGCAGCGCCGGCATCAGCGTCGACCTTGAGCGAGATCGGTCGGCTGGCACCGATCATTGATTGTGCCAATGTTTCGCATAGTTTGTTAAGGTAATTGCCAAGCTCGATCGGCTTGCCTCCTGCGACGACATTCAAATGTTGTTGGACGGCGGCGACTGACAGAACGCGCTGATGCGCGTCCACCAATTGCAGCCGTGTCTCTTCCGACTGCACGCTTCGCGCCTTGATAAGGAGGATGCTGGCGATGATTTGCAGACTGTTGGCGACGCGGTGCTGCATCTCCTCTAACAACAAGTCCTTTTCCCGCATCAACTCCTGCACCTTCCGTTCGATCGCACGCCGGTCGGTAATGTCTTCAAATGCCAGCAATACGGTAGTGTGAGTGCCCGTCGCATAGAAGACCTTCCGGGCGTTGAGCAACATCACACGATGCCCGATCGCGGGAAATTCGCGGTCGACCTCATATGCCTCGATCATCGCCTGGTTATTTGTAATCGTTTCTAATAGTTCGCGAAGCTCCGGGATGTCCCATTGCCCGCCGTCGATCTCATTAAGCAGATGGCCGCGGACGTTTTCACGGACGAGCCGGAAAGTATTGTAAAATGATCGGCTCGCGGTAATGACGCGGTGTTCTTGGTCAAGCACCACAAGGGGATCGCGAACGGTATCGACAATGGCATGCGCGAGTTCAATCCCATCTTGGATATCGACGAATGGCGCTTCCTTCGACAGCGTTGAAGTTAACATGTGAACCTTTCGCCCCGCTTTCGAGCAAGGGCAAGGCAGCGCGAGTTTTTCTCAAATGGCCGCAAGTGCCGAGGGCGCTTTGGTCAAGCGTCGAACTTCAAAAACGCTGCGCCTTTACCCGTGGATAGTCGAGTGTCCGTTATCACGATTACCGGATAGAGTTCGCGAGCTTTGGCGAGCGCCAGCGTCCGAAAGCAGCCTGGACGACGAGCTTTTGGCGTTTAAGCGCCGAAAGAGTGCCGCAGAATCGCCACGACGATGACCAGAGCAACCAAACCGGTCGGCACGACAATCGGCGGTACGAACCATTGAAGCATTCCAAGACCCCCCTGAAGATTAGACGCCGGCGAACGACGAGGCCGCCTATGGGCGGCCTCGCGTTTGGGGAGAGTCCAAATCAGATCTGGCGGCCCTTCATCACGGCGTCGACATCACGCTGCGCCTGCGCCTTGTCCATGCTGTACTTGGCCACGACCTGGGTGACGAGATCGTCCTTGTTCTTGAGCGCACCGAGCTCTTGCTCGGAGAACTTGCCCCACTTGGCGCCGATATCCTTGAGAAGGATTTTCTTGTTTTCAACGGGATTGGCGGTGCTCGCCGAAGCGGTATTCGGGGTTGCGGTGTTCATGAGCGTTATCTCCAAAATATTGGTAAAACATCATTTGAATGTTCATCATTCAAACAGCGCCCTCAATATGGTGATGAATTGCGATAACCACAGGGGCAGTTGATCGTTTGATTGAAATTATGATCGGCTACATCGCGCTGGGCGAGCAAATCAGCCACAAATTCAGGCGTGACCGGTCAATCCGGGAATCGCGCAATAGTTGTCGCAATTCGACTTGATCGTCCCCCAAATGCGTTCACCAACGTCCAATAAGCAGGCATTACGGCACCGTCGAGCGCGAAGCCGCTTTCTTACCGTACGGCTCAAATAGGATGCGGTCCAAGAGCGTGGTCTTGCCGGCGCCGAGATAGCCGGTGAGAACGGTAACGGGGATTTTGGAGGGGGCGGCGGGGTTGGGCATGGGGGAAAAGAGCTTCGTTAGGGAGAGATAGAGAGGGAGCGGGGGGAGGTGCAAAAAGCTTGGCCGCGCCCTAGTCGCAGCGAGCATTTACATCGTTCATTCCCTTGTAGCGGGTCATTTCGTTCATAGATGACCAACACCCCCAAGGTGCATGCTCGAACAAGGCCATTCAAGGCGCACGGTCCTGTTGGGGTCATCAAAGGCACATAATGAAAATCGCGCAGATTGCGCCCCTGATCGAAAGCGTCCCCCCACGGCTCTATGGCGGCACCGAGCGGATCGTTTCCTACCTGACCGAAGAATTGGTGGCGCTCGGCCACGAGGTGACGCTGTTCGCAAGTGGAGATTCGATCACGGCGGCCAATCTCGTGCCCTGCGTTCCTGTGGCGTTACGGCTGAACGCAAACGTCCGCGATCCAATCCCCTATTATATGCTAATGCTCGATCGCGTGCGTCATAGCGCCGACGACTTCGATATTATGCACTTCCATATCGACCAGTTTCAGTTTCCTTTGTTCCGGCCGATCGCGGGCCGCACGGTCACGACATTGCATGGCCGCCAGGACCTGCCCGATCTTCTTCCGCTCTATCTGGGCTTTGACGACATGCCGCTGGTTTCGATCTCCAACGATCAGCGCCGGCCGGTACCGAATGCAAACTTCGCGGCGACCGTCTACCACGGCCTCCCGACAGCGCTGCATCGCCCCATCGCGCATCCGCGTGGCGGCTATGTTGCGTTTCTCGGCCGCATTTCACCGGAAAAGCGCCCCGACCGCGCCATCTTGATCGCGCGCGCGCTTGGTATTCCGCTCAAGATCGCGGCCAAGGTCGATCGCGCCGACGACACCTATTTCCGGACGCAGATTGAGCCACTGCTTGACGGCCCGGGCGTCGAGTTCATTGGCGAGATCAACGAACATCAAAAGACGCAATTCCTGGGCGAAGCGCAGGCGTTGCTGTTTCCCGTTGATTGGCCAGAGCCATTTGGCCTCTCCATGATCGAGGCCATGGCCTGCGGCACTCCAGTTCTAGCATTCCGCTGCGGCTCGGTGGCGGAAGTTATCGAGGACGGTGTCACCGGCGCCATCGTCGACACCATGGACGAGGCGATCGCGGCTTTACCGCACGTCATCGCGCTCGATCGGAAAAAAGTGCGCCAGCGTTTCGAGCAGCGCTTTTCTGCCACACGCATGGCAAACGATTATGTCAGCGTTTATCGCGCGCTGCTCGCATCGTCGAGGCCCCTCGACTTTAAGGAGCGGATTGCCCAGCATTCCTTACTGAACGGCAAGGATGCGATCATCCTGAGGCCTAAAATTGCCTAGCCAGATCTCGACCGCGACGCTGGTCGAAGAGGCTCCGGAGACCCCCTTCTATGTTCGGGGGACGGGAGCCTCCACGCGGCCCCGCCGCACGCTCAAGCATGGCGACTGCTTTGCCGTGCTCGACAGCCATGCCGACATCGGGGCATCCCCTGGTGGGCCGGACGGCATTTTCTTTTCGGATACCCGTCATCTCTCGAATCTGGAGATCCTGCTTAACGGCATGCATCCGCTGCTACTGGGCTCTAACATCCGCGACGACAACTCTATCCTCACCGTCGACCTGACGAACCCTGACATCTATGTCGATCAGAAGCTCGTGCAGCGGAAAGACATTCTGCACATCGTGCGCACGATTTTTCTCTGGCGCGGCGCCGCCTATCAGCGCCTGCGAATCCAGAATCACGGCGACCTACCGTTTGATGTCCAGCTTTCCCTCACTTTCGCGAGCGATTTTGCCGACCTGTTCGAGGTGCGCGGACTGCGCCGCAAACGCCGCGGCACCTCAACCACCGAGATCTGCAGCGAAACCGAGGTTACACTGAATTACCTGGGTCTCGATGGCAATCGGCGGCGGACGATAATGCTGTTCGAGCCTGCCGCGGAGCAGCTTTCCAGCATCATGGCATCCTACGCGTTCGAGCTACAGCCCAACGAAAGCCGGTCGATCTACGTGACGGTCAAATGCGACCACGACCTCGGCGACATCAGTCCGCTTCCATTCCGCAAGGGGCTGCGCGCAGCGTTCAACGAGCACAAGACTGCGAGCCGTGGCGTCACCACGATTGTCAGCTCAAACAATATCTTCAACGAGGTGGTATGCCGCTCGATGGCCGACCTCGCGATGCTGACGACCAGCACGCCGCAAGGCCCGTACCCCTATGCCGGAATTCCCTGGTACTCGACCACATTCGGTCGTGACGGGATCATCGCAGCGCTGCAGATGTTGTGGTGCAACACCCGAATTGCCAAAGGCGTGCTGCGGCGGCTCGCAGCCTATCAGGCCAGCCAATTTGATCCGCTCGCCGACGCCGCGCCCGGCAAAATCCTGCATGAGATGCGGGGTGGCGAAATGGCGGCGCTGCGCGAGGTTCCGTTCGGCCTGTATTACGGCAGCGTGGACGCGACACCGCTGTTCGTGCTGCTGGCCGGACTTTACACCGAGCATACCGGCGACATCGAGACGCTGCGGGAGCTGTGGCCCAACATCGAAGCGGCGCTAAGCTGGATCGACGGGCCGGGCGATCCCGACGGCGACGGCTTCGTCGAATACCACCGCGCCGACCACAAGGGACTGGTCAACCAGGGCTGGAAGGACTCCCAAGACGCGATCTTCCACACGGACGGCTCGCTCGCGCAGGGGCCAATTGCGCTCTGCGAGGTACAGGGCTTTGTCTATGCGGCGAAGCGCCTGGCGGCCCGCGGCGCGCGCCGGCTCGGCAATCATGCGCGCGGCGATATGCTCGATGCGGCGGCGACCAGGCTCGCCGAACGATTTGAAGCGGCATTCTGGTGCGAGGAGATCGGCACCTACGCGCTCGCGCTCGACGGGCAGAAGCGGCCGTGTCGCGTGCGGACCTCGAACGCCGGGCAGGTGCTGTTCAGCGGCATCGCAGCACCGGAGCGCGCGGAAGCTGTAATGCGCGACCTGATGGGGCCGTCGTTCTTTTCCGGATGGGGTATCCGTACGGTGGCGCGCGAGGAACGGCACTACAATCCAATGTCGTATCACAATGGCTCGGTGTGGCCACACGACAATGCACTGATCGCAGCGGGCTTCGCACGATACGGGCACAAGGACGCGATCGATCGCGTGTTCCAGGGCCTGTTCGATGCCGCGAGCTATATGGACCTGCGGCGGTTGCCGGAACTGTATTGCGGCTTCCAGCGCGGACGCCAGCGCGGGCCGACTCTCTATCCGGTCGCTTGCTCGCCGCAGGCTTGGGCCGCAGGCACGCCACTTTTGCTTCTACAGTCTTCTCTCGGTCTCGAATTCGATTCGGATCGCAACGAAATCTTGCTGCGCAACCCCCGACTGCCGTCGTTTCTCGAGGAGGTGGCGCTCCGCAACCTTCGTCTTGGCCAATCGGTCGTGGACCTGATGCTGCGCCGACACGGCAACGACGTGTCGCTCCAGGTGTTGCGCAACGAGGGGCACATCAGGGTGGCGGCGGTCTATTCGTGACAGCAGCCGCGACCGTGTACGCGGCGAAATGATTCGTGTGTCAGAGGCCATTCATCCGTCGAGACTCGCTCCGCTCGCACCTCAGGACTACGAATTCTCGACTTCGCCTCCCGCGCTCGCCTGGGCGAGCAAATCAACCACCAATTCGAGCATGACCGGCCAAATGCCGGGAGCGCATATTAGTCGTCGCAATTCGACTTGATCGTCCCCATATACGCTCTCCAACTTCCGATAAGCAGACATTACGACACCGTCGAGCGGAAAACCGCTTGCCTTGTTTCACGGAGGGAACTTCCTATGTTCACGGCAGACGAATTTCGCGCAAAAGCAGCAGAAAGCACCGAATCACTCAAACATACCCATGATCCAAGCGAAATCCGCGCGCTTCAGCGATCGGAGCATAGCTTCAATGCGCTGGCGCAAAACGAAGACTGGCTTGCGGACAATTTCGATAAAATCATCAAGTCGCAAGACATCCACCCGCAGGATGAAGTTGCCGGAAAAAGTGCCAGCCGTAGAAATGTCGCAGAAATCGAGGAGCATATCCTTCGATGTCTTGGGGCAGCCGTCATCATGCAGTGGAACACAATCCCGACGAAGCTCCAACGCGAGCTGTTCGATACCGCAGGTTCGCTGGGGGACGTGCTGCAAACGGCCGCGTTAAGAGGACAGATTGCCCGCTTCCTGCATGACCACATAGATGAAGAAACCCGGCCGATGGAATTTCCAAACCCAATATGACGAAAGGAGAGCCTCGTGGCTCATAAGTTCAATATTGGTCAAATCGTTGAGCTCGAACCAAGGGTGCTTCGATCGTCTGCCCCGGGTCCTTATGAAATACGTCATCTCATCCCTGCTTCGGACCAAGATCCCAGCGACCCGTGCTACCGCATCAAGAACATCGCCGAAAAGCATGAACGGGTCGCTCCCGAAAGCGAACTCACACTCACGAACAGCGATTTCGCGTGACGTAATGATGATGAATGCGCCTTGTGCTGAGATAGTCTAGCTTAAGCTCGAACGACGCCTCGCGGCGACGACATTGGGGCTCAAAGTGACCGCGCTCGGAATTCATCACAAGACCATCTACCGTTTCCGTCAATCGGTGAGCCTCGGGTCGCACCGCTTGATGCTTCGTCCACGCGAAAGCCGCGACCTTCGCCTGATGTCGCACACTTTGGCGATTACACCAGTCGCAACGATTACGTGGGCGCATGACGTCGTCGGCAATGCGGTCGCGATGGCCACATTCGTGACCATGACCAATACGCTTGTGATCGACAGCGTAGCGGATATCTTGCTCAACGCGGCTGCTTGGCCGGTGTTCGATGTTGCCGCCTCGGCCGTTTCATACCCGTTCCGGTATTCCAACGATGAGTGGACTGACCTTGGCGCACTTGCGAACCAGCAATATTCGGACCAGGCTGGACACCTGCGCAGCTGGGCACAGCGCTTTGTCCGCAGCAATCCGACCGACACGCTGTCGCTGCTCAAGGACCTAAGCGTGGGCGTTGCGGAACGGATCAGCTATAAGGACCGCGAGATTGAAGGCACCCAATCGCCCAATCAGACGCTCGATCGCAGCTGGGGCTCGTGCCGCGATTTCGCCGTGCTGTTCGCCGAGGCGGCCCGTAGTCTCGGTTTCGGAGCGCGGATCGTCTCCGGCTACCTGCATAATCCGAATCAGGATCGCGTGGGTATAACAGGTGCCGGGTCGACCCATGCATGGGCGGAAGTGTTTGTGCCAGGCGCGGGATGGATCACCTTCGATCCGACCAATCGCAGCTTCGGCGGCGCCAACCTGATCCCGGTCGCGGTTGCACGCGATATTCACCAGGCCATGCCAATATCCGGCAGCTTTACGGGCGCGGCTGATACATTTCAGGGGATAGAGGTGGAAGTGTCCGTCACGTCATAGACGCGGCGTATTACTCGGCATGTGCTTCAGTCCTGAGGCACCTGCGGAAGTCAAAAATTGCGTTATGCTTACGTTCGGCATGCCATGCTTGACCGTTGGATTCGATTCAGCCTGACGCTATGTCCTCAGAAACCTCCTCGAAAAATTCTACGACTGGAGCGCCTTCGAATATTGCGCAACAGAGCCGCCCTCGAAAAAGTACCCCGCCACTATGCTTTGGGGGAGGAGGCGCGCATAGGACGGGGCTTTCGCTCAGGGCGACGCTGCATGCTCCGACAGCGCGTATCTCCGAGTCTGTTCAAAATTGACCATCTTCAAATTTGGCCACAGCTAAATTCAAACTAGGCCACTAGGGTTCATGTCCGCTTTGGGTCATGTGTGGACGGCGCCTTGGCAAGAACTTTCTGACGTTGCTGCAGCATTGGTCGGGTGCGGTCATGTGTCCGGCCTGTTTGTGCGGCTGGTGTGGCCGCTGGCCCTAATGCTCTGCGCGGATCGGGTCCCAATCAAAAACACGCACTTTTAGAGGAGTGCGTTGACCCAAGCGGGCTCTCCCGATCCCCGGAACGACCGTGTCTGCATTACGTCGTCATGCCCTCGCCAATTCCTTTAAAACTTCAAACGCCGTCATCGTTGCCTGGCCTCACCTCCTTCATTCTCTTCCGTTTCAACGCAACCACCCTATAGCACTTCGATGCCGCAGAGGGGGCGCCGTCCACAGCATCAAAAGCATCAAAAGCGGACAAACCATTCAGTCTCCGGGGCGACCGTTGTCCGCTTTGGTCCATAGCGGACATTCGTCGGCGCGAGTGGAATGTCCGCTAAGTGCCAATTTGCGACCAACGGGTCGTTAACTTCGACATTAGTACGAGGCTTAATTTACCGCTAAACGCTTTATCGTGCGGCTACCAACGCCCGCCTCGCCGGACCAGCCTCACGATCACAAGCAGCAGCACAGCGCCGACGGTGGCAGCAATGATCGAGGCAATGATGCCGGCACCAAGATGAAGTCCGAGCTGAGGAAATAGCCAACTGGCGATGAACGCGCCGACGATGCCAATGACAATGTCGCCAATCAAACCAAAGCCTGTTCCTTGCACGATTTGGCCTGCTAGCCAACCCGCAACAGCGCCGATAAACAATATAACGAGCAGACTTTCAGAAGACATATGCATTACGGTTTCCTCCGGTGAACGCGATTTCGTACGATTGTCATCCGATGAATTATTTGTGCCAGCGCAAGAAAGATGATCGCATCGGCTTGATGCCTCTTGGGCGCGTTGCGCAGCGACTACCATGTATGCTTACTGGTGGAAGCAGATCTCCGACCGGATACAGTATCTACACAATAGAATAGTGGGCTTTGCTGGCGTTCGCCGGATTTCGCGCATGTCCGCCAATGGTGAACGACGGCCGCGTGATCATTGGCACAGACTATTCGTCATGAGCGCATCTAAAACCAATTGATTCCCGCCAATGGCAGCACCCGCTGAAGAATCGCTCCCAAGCAAATCAGCACCACGAGCAGCTTAAGAAGATTGGTCAATCGACGATCTCTAACAAACTTGTCTATGGCCCAAAAGCATATTGCGCCAACAACGATTACGATAAGGACGCTGATTAAGACCGAAAGCATTGCAGCCTCCAAAAGATTCACAACCTGCGGTCAATTGCGGCCCGACCGCGCCCGCTATGGTCGGGGCACGCCCGGCCAACGCGACATTGACGGAAGTTGAAATCGCACCGCCTAGCGAATCGAAATCGCCAGCCCGCTGAGATCGGCATTCGCCATCAGCCCGACCTGCCGCCCTGAGAGCGTCAGCACCGCACCCTTCTCGTTTTGCAGCACGATTGCGCGCGCGCCATAGCCGGCCACGGCGCCGGCGCCGACGGCGCCATAGACGCCGCTCACGTCGGACGGCCGGTGGATATGGCTGACGCGGCCGTGCAGCTCGGTCTGCGAGGCGCCGAACACCAAGCCGCCGCTCAAGCCGCCGATCGACAAGCCGTAGCGCCGCCCATGGAAGGTCAGTGAGCCGCTGCCCCCCGAGGCGCCGATGAACCAACCGCCCTTCACCACCGAAATCTGGATGGTTCCGCTGTCGGCATAGGCCGCGGTCGACACGCTTGCGGCAGTAAGAGCCGCCAGAGCGATAAGGCCCGCGCGTAGGAGGTGGGACGTTCGCATGTAAGATTTCTCCTGAATGCCCATTGGGCGGAATGCTTTAGAGGACGAGTGTCGGCTGCGCTTAGGGACATGGATGCCGATATCCGTCGTAGCCTAAATATGTGCCGCTACGACGATCATACGATTTGAATCGCCGCATGCAGTAAGCCACTGTATTCCCTGGAGCAGATCCGTATGCGTAGTAACCGGAATCTGGATAGTAATACTGGCCGCCCCTATTGTAGTAAGGCGCTGCGAGCAACCCGCCGAGAATCGCACCGCCGACCATCGCACCGGCTGCAACTCCGCCATATCCATAGCTGCGACCATAGTAGCGTCCGCCATAGCCACGACGATAGTATCGTGCATCGGTGACCAGACTCGGCATTGACGACTTAACCGTCGCAGTGTTTGTCAGCGCCGGAAAGGCATTTGATGGATTTGCAAAAGAGAACGCAAGTGCGCACGCGACGCCTGCGCCTAAACCATACTTGCGAATTGCGGTATTCATGATCTCGTCCTCCTTACCAGTAGCCGCGACGGCGACCAAAGTATCCTCCGCCACCGAAGAGCAGAAAGAGCACGACGACAATCAAAAGTAATTCCATTGGAATCCTCCTATAGCGTGAGCCCTCGCAGAGCTGTGTCTGCCGGCAGCGTTCGCGATGAAGCAACAAGCTATCCCCCAGAAAAGGCCATGGCTGAGCCATACAGACCACTTTTCGTTCTTATTACGCTCAATTAACGCCGGAATTCACGCTCAGCGCAGGGTGTCACGCGACTATGCGCCAATTCGCCTCGACCCAACGGCGTCAGATGGTCTTGGGCCCCAATGTCAGGAAGCATATACTTACGGATTACCTTCAGCGGCCCTGTGCCAGGTGTCGGTGGCTGAGAGCCAATTGAGCTCCCACCAGAATGAAGGAAATTTGTGATGGCTCAAGTACGCAGACCAAGACGCATCAAAAGAAGTTCAGACCGCAAACCAGCGGGGACTCCGCTGTTTGATCCTGCGGTATTCCTGGCGACGGCGGCCGTTGGTCGCGACATTTCCAAGTATACAAAGAAGCAAGTTATTTTTGCTCAGGGCGACGAAGCGGATGCGGTTTTCTACATCAAAAAGGGCAAGGTCAAAGTCGCCGTCGTGTCTGAGCAAGGCAAAGAAGCCGTCGTTGCGCTGCTGGGGCCAAAAGAATTTGTTGGCGAAGGATGCTTGATCGGACAGCCGAAGCGTTTGGCGACAGCGTCGGCAATGACGGAATGCGAGACGATGCGAGTGGAAAAGACGGAAATCCAGCGGGTCATTCACGAGGAGCCCGCATTTTCGGAAATGTTTGTCGCGCATATTTTGGCAAGGAATGCCCGGGTCGAAGAAGACTTGGTCGATCAGCTCTTCAACTCAACCGAAAAGCGGCTCGCACGTATGTTACTGCTATTGGCAAATTTTGGAAAGGAAGGGCGACCGGAGCCAATTCTCACGAAGATCAGTCAGGAAACACTCGCTGAGATGATCGGTACGACCCGGTCGCGCGTGAGCCACTTCATGAATAAGTTCCGTGAATTGGGCTTCATTGACTACAATGGACATCTCGAAGTCCATACTTCGTTGTTGGGCATTCTTCTGGCCGATGACTCACGCACGGTGAGTCCGCCAAAGTGACATCTCGTATTATTGACTGATGGCTCGTCGCATGTCCGT
>CAWFEO010000015.1:0-60619 GCA_963814885.1 uncultured Alphaproteobacteria bacterium
GGTGGAAGTGCTCAAGCGCTGATCCGCGGCCCCGCCAGGCCGGTCCCCGGCCTGCTCGAGCCATTGAATTCATTAACGAAAAAATTTTGTCCGGGATGTCGAGTCCGGCGACACCCAATCGTCGTCAATGCAGGGGAGGCGCAGAGCCTCCCGCCAATGAAGAGGAGGCAAGACGATGCGTGTCATGGTGTTCGTTAAGGCGACCGAGGACTCCGAAGAGGGACTCAAGCCCACGGCGGAAACGGCCGAGATGTTCGTGGCAATGGGCAAGTTCAACGAGGAACTGGTGAAGGCCGGCGTCATGCTGTCCGGTGACGGCCTGAAGCCCTCCTCGCAAGGCAAGCGCGTGGCCTTCGACGGACCGGGCCGTACGGTGATCGATGGTCCCTTCGCCGAAACCCGCGAGCTGGTCGCCGGCTACTGGATCTGGGAGGTCAAAGACATGGCCGAAGCGGTCGAGTGGGTGAAACGCTGCCCCAACCCCATGCTGGGCCCGAGCGAGATCGAAATCCGGCCATTCTACGAGATGGCCGACTTCGACGGGATAATCACCCCGGAAGCGACCGAAATCCACGATCGGGTCCGCGACAAGATCAAGGACCGCTGAAGAGAGATGATGCTGACGGGGGCGCGGCTTGCCGCGTCCCCCGGTGCTACTTGCGTTGGCCCGCTTTGCTCGCTTAAGCGGGATGTGTGGCAGCGACCGACACCCATCAGACTATCGAAACCGTCTTCCGCATCGAACAGGCCAGGCTCATCGCGGGCCTGGCTCGCATGGTGCGCGACGTAGGCTTGGCCGAAGAGTTGGCGCAGGACGCTCTCGTTGCCGCGCTTGCCGAATGGCCGAAGACCGGAGTCCCCGACAAACCCGGCGCCTGGTTGATGGCAACCGCCAAGCGCCGCGCCATCGACATGTTCCGCCGCTACAAGATGGTCGAGCGCAAGCACGCCGAGATCGGCCGCGACCTGGAGGATGAACGTGATACCAGCGTCGAGGATATCGAAACCGCACTCGACGACGATCTGGGCGACGAGCTGCTTGGCTTGATCTTCGCCGCCTGTCATCCGGTGTTGTCGCCGGAGGCGCGCGCGGCCCTCACCTTGCGGCTGATTGGCGGGCTGACGACCGACGAGATCGCCCGCGCCTTCCTGTCGAGCGAAGCGACCATTGCCCAGCGCATCGTGCGGGCGAAAAAGACGCTCGGCAATGCCGGTCTCACGTATGAAGTGCCGCGCGGCATGGAACGCAATGTGCGTCTCGCCTCGGTGCTAGAGGTGGTCTACCTGATCTTCAACGAGGGCTATGCAGCTACCGCCGGCGAAGATCTGATCCGCCCGGCCTTGTGCGCCGAGGCGCAGCGTTTGGGCCGCATCCTCGCCGGCCTCATGCCGGATGAGCCTGAGGTGCTCGGCCTCCTCGCGCTGATGGAAATTCAGGCCTCGCGTTTCGCAGCCCGCACGGCCGCCGACGGCTCGTTCGTTCCTTTGACCGAGCAGAAGCGCGCCCGTTGGGACCAGCTTCTGATCCGCCGCGGTCTTGCCGCTCTCGAACGCGCCGAGGCGCTCGGTGGCGCTAACGGGCCCTATGCCTTGCAGGCCGCGCTCGCGGCCTGCCATGCCAGGGCGCGCAAAGCGGACGATACCGACTGGAAAAAAATCGCCGCGCTCTACGACACGCTGCGTGAGGTCATGCCGTCGCCCGTGGTAGATCTCAATCGGGCGGTCGCCCACAGCATGGCTTTTGGGCCGGAGGTCGGCTTGATGCTTCTTGGCGAAATCGAACAGACAGCGGTCTTACGCAATTACGCGCCATTGCCGGCGGCGAAAGGGGATTTTCTCTTTCGGGCGGGTCGGCTGGCTGAAGCGAAAGTCCAGTTCGAAAGCGCGGCCGCGCTCACCCGAAACGAGCGCGAGAAGGCCTTCCTTCTCGGTCGGGCCGCGGTCTGCGGCGGCTGATCCCCTGATGCGTCCGGGGGCAACAAATGAGGCAGTGCAGTCCAGCCCAAATCGGGTATCACGGTTGCTGCCCGGGAGATTCGGAACCCTGCGGCAAGACTCTGGTCGAAGTGCTGAAATCGTGATTCAGTCCTTAGGGCTTTCGTAGACTTACAGGCGTCATAAATAGCGTTAAGACAAGAAAGCCGCCGGGCGGCAGCGGAGCCAATTAGGGCTTCGCCGCCGTAACCGTGGGGAATTTGACCCCGCAAGGATGGACCCGCCATGTCCCGCCAAGACGCTAACGCCGCCTTTGCCCGCACATCCTTCCTCTACGGCGGCAACGCCGCCTACATCGAAGACCTCTACGGCCGCTACGAGAAAGACCCGAACGCGGTCGACGCCGAATGGCGCGACTTTTTCCAGGGCCTGAAGGACGAAGCCGCCGACGTCGCCCAAAGCGCGCGCGGCGCCTCCTGGAAAAAGTCGGACTGGCCGCTGCGCCCGGACGGCGACCTGGTGGCCGCGCTCGACGGCCAATGGGCGGAGACCGAGAAGAAGCTCGGCGAAAAGATTTCCGCCAAGGCGCAGAGCAGAGGCGTCGAACTTTCTTCCGCCCACGTGATGCAGGCGACGCGCGATTCCATCCACGCGCTGATGATGATCCGCGCCTACCGCATGCGCGGCCATTTCCACGCCAAGCTCGATCCGCTCGATCTGTTGCCGCAGCCGAACGAGGCGGAGCTCGATCCGGCCTCCTACGGTTTCACCGAAGCCGACATGGACCGCCGCATCTTTCTCGACATGGTGCTCGGGCTTGAATTTTCCTCGATGCGCGAGATCGTCGCCATCCTGCGCCGCACCTATTGCCAGACGCTCGGCGTCGAGTTTATGCACATCTCGAATGCGGCGCAGAAGGGCTGGATTCAGGAGCGCATCGAAGGCCGCGACAAGGAGATCACCTTCACGCGCGAGGGCAAGCGCGCCATTCTCAACAAGCTGATCGAAGCGGAAGGCTTCGAGAATTTCCTCGACGTCAAATACACCGGCACCAAGCGTTTCGGGCTCGACGGCGCGGAGTCGCTGATCCCAGCGCTCGAGCAGATCATCAAGCGCGGCGGCAATCTCGGCGTGAAGGAAATCTGCCTCGGCATGCCGCACCGCGGCCGTCTCAACGTCTTGACCCAGGTGATGGGCAAGCCGCACCGCGCGCTGTTCCACGAGTTCAAGGGCGGTTCGGCGACGCCGGACGAAATCGAAGGTTCCGGCGACGTGAAATACCATCTCGGCGCCTCGTCGGACCGCGAATTCGACAGCAACACGGTGCACCTGTCGCTCACCGCCAACCCGTCGCATCTCGAGATCGTCGATCCGGTGACGCTCGGCAAGGTGCGCGCCAAGCAGGACCAGCATAAGGTCAATCCAGACGACCGCCGCGTCGTGCTGCCGCTCTTGATGCACGGTGACGCCGCCTTCGCCGGCCAGGGCGTGGTGGCGGAATGCTTCGGCCTGTCGGACCTGAAGGGTTACCGCACCGGCGGTTCGATCCACTTCATCGTCAACAACCAGATCGGTTTCACCACCTATCCGCTCTACTCGCGCTCCTCGCCTTATCCGTCCGACGTCGCCAAAATGATCGAGGCGCTGATCTTCCACGTCAACGGCGACGATCCGGAAGCGGTGGTGTTCGCGGCGAAAGTGGCGACCGAATACCGCCAGCAGTTCCAGCGGCCGGTGGTCATCGATATGTTCTGCTACCGGCGCTACGGCCACAACGAAGGCGATGAGCCTTCGTTCACGCAGCCGCTGATGTACAAGAAAATCCGCGCGCACCCGACCACGCAGGAAATCTACAGCCAAAAGCTGATAGCCGAGGGTGTTCTCACCGAAGGCGAAGTCGCGAAAATGCGGGCCGATTGGCGCGCCCGGCTCGACGCCGAATTCGAAGCTGGCGGCGGTTACAAGCCGAACAAGGCCGACTGGCTCGACGGGCGCTGGGCCGGTCTGAAAGCCGCGCGCGATGCGGACGATCCGCGCCGCGGCCATACCGACGTTGATGCCGCGGCGCTACGCGACATCGGCAAGAAACTTACCACTGTGCCGGAGGGCTTCCACGTCCACCGCACCATCCGGCGTTTCCTCGACAACCGCGCCAAGGCGATCGAGACCGGCGAGGGCATCGATTGGGCGACCGCCGAGGCGCTCGCCTTCGGCTCGCTGCTCAAGGAGGGCCACCCGATTCGCCTGTCCGGCCAGGACTCCGAGCGCGGCACCTTCTCGCAACGCCATTCGGTGCTGTTCGACCAGGAGACCGAGGAACGCTGCACCCCGCTCAATCATCTCGGCCCGGACCAGGCGCGCTACGAGGTGCTCAATTCGATGCTCTCGGAAGAAGCCGTGCTCGGGTTCGAATATGGCTATTCCGCCGCCGAGCCGAACGCGCTCACGCTGTGGGAGGCGCAGTTCGGCGACTTCGCCAACGGTGCCCAGGTCGTGTTCGACCAGTTCATCTCCTCGGGCGAACGCAAATGGCTGCGCATGTGCGGCCTGGTCTGTCTGCTGCCGCACGGCTACGAGGGCCAGGGGCCGGAGCATTCGAGCGCGCGGCTCGAGCGCTATCTCCAGATGTGCGCGGAAGACAATATGCAGGTCGCCAACTGCACGACGCCCGCCAATTATTTCCACATCCTTCGACGCCAGTTGAAGCGCGAGATCCGCAAGCCCCTGATTCTGATGACACCGAAGAGCCTGCTGCGGCACAAGCGGGCGGTCTCGCGGCTCGACGAGTTGTCGAGCGGCACCGCGTTCCACCGCCTGCTGTGGGACGACGCGCAAGCGCAGCCCGGCGGCAAGATCCAGCTCGTCGCCGACGACAAAATCCGCCGCGTCGTCATGTGTTCGGGCAAGGTCTATTTCGATCTCTACGAGGAGCGCGAGAAGCGCGGCATCGACGACATCTATCTGCTGCGGCTCGAGCAGCTCTATCCGTTCCCGTCCAAGGCGCTGGTGTCCGAACTCGCGCGCTTCAAACAGGCCGAGATGGTCTGGTGCCAGGAAGAGCCGCGCAATCAGGGCGCCTGGTTCTTTGTCGACGTGTTCCTGACTTGGGTGCTCAACCAAACCGGCGCCACGCACAAGCACGCGCGCTACGCCGGGCGTCCGGCCTCGGCCTCGACCGCGGTCGGGCTGATGTCGAAGCATCTGGCGCAGCTCAAGCAATTCCTCGACGAGGCGCTGGGGTAATTCCATGACCGACATCCGCGTGCCCACCCTCGGCGAATCGGTCACCGAAGCGACCGTCGGCAAATGGTTCAAGCAGCCGGGCGACGCCGTGGCGGTGGACGAGCCGCTGGTCGAATTGGAAACCGACAAGGTCACGCTGGAAGTGCCGGCGCCCGCGGCCGGCGTGCTGTCGGAGATCGCGGCCAAGGATGGCGAAACCGTCGGCGTCGGTGCGTTGCTCGGCCAGATCAAGGACGGGGCTGCCGGCGCCAAGGCGGCGGCGCCAGCGGCCGCTGCCAAGCCGGCCGAGCCGCCGAAACCCGCGCCGGCGCCGGCCGCGAAGGCAGCGGAAATGCCCGTAGCCGCGGGTTCACCCGCGGCGTCCTCCATGCCGATGCCGCCGTCGGTGCGCAAGATGGCGGCCGAAAGCGGCGTCGATGCCGGCAAGGTCGAGGGTTCTGGCAAGCACGGCCAGGTCACCAAAGGCGACATGATGGCGGCGATCGAACGCGCCGCATCGGCGCCGACGCCGGTGCCGAGCGCGCAGATGCGCGCGCCGTCGCCGCCCGACGATGCCTCACGCGAAGAGCGCGTACACATGACGCGGCTGCGCCAGACCATCGCGCGCCGCCTGAAGGACGCGCAGAACACCGCCGCCATGCTCACGACCTTCAACGAGGTCGACATGGGCGCGGTCATCCACATGCGCAATCAGTACAAGGAACTGTTCGAGAAGAAGCACGGCGTCAAACTGGGATTCATGGGCTTCTTCGTGCGCGCCTGCATCCAGGGCCTGAAGGAAATCCCCGCCGTCAACGCCGAGATCGACGGCACCGATATCGTCTACAAGAATTATTATCACATCGGCGTTGCCGTCGGCACCGAGAGGGGTCTGGTGGTGCCGGTGGTGCGCGACGCCGACATGATGTCGCTCGCCGACATCGAGAAGACCATTTCCGAGTTCGGCCGCCGCGCCCGCGACGGCGCGCTCAAGATCGAGGACATGCAGGGCGGCACCTTCACCATCAGTAACGGCGGCGTCTACGGCTCGCTGATGTCGACGCCGATCCTGAACGCGCCACAGTCCGGCATCCTCGGCATGCACAAGATCCAGGAGCGGCCGGTGGTGGTTGGCGGCAAGATCGAGGCCCGCCCAATGATGTATCTGGCGCTGTCCTACGACCACCGCATCGTCGACGGCCGTGAGGCGGTCACCTTCCTGGTGCGGGTGAAGGAATGCCTGGAGGACCCGGCGCGGCTGGTGCTGGATTTGTGAGCTGATGGCTTCCTACGACCTCATCGTCATCGGCACCGGGCCCGGCGGCTATGTCTGCGCCATTCGCGCCGCGCAGCTCGGCCTGAAGACCGCCGTGGTCGAGAAGCGCGCGACCTTCGGCGGTACTTGTCTCAACATCGGCTGCATCCCGTCCAAGGCGCTGCTGCACGCCTCCGAATTGCTTCGAGGAGGCCGGCCATTCGTTCGGCAAGATGGGCATCGGCGTTATGCCCACGCTCGACCTGAAAGCCATGATGGCGTTCAAGGACCAGGGCGTCGACGGCAACGTCAAGGGCGTCGATTTTCTGCTCAAGAAGAACAAGATCGACGCCTTCATCGGCGCAGCGCGCATCGCGGCGCCCGGCAAGGTCGAGGTCAAGGGCGACGACGGCAAGACGCAAACGCTGGAGACCAAGTCCATCGTCATCGCCACCGGCTCCGACGTGGCGCGCCTCAAGGGCATCGAGATCGACGAGAAGCGTATTGTTTCTTCGACCGGCGCGCTGGCGCTGCCGGAAGTGCCGAAACATCTGCTCGTGGTCGGCGCCGGCGTGATCGGGCTCGAGCTCGGCTCGGTCTGGCGCCGGCTCGGATCGCAGGTGACGGTGGTTGAATTCCTAGACGGCGTGCTGCCCGGCATGGACAGCGAAGTGCGCCGCCAGGCGCAACGGCTTTTCGAAAAGCAGGGCATGACGTTCAAGCTGTCGTCGAAGGTGACGGCAATCGACACGTCCGGCATGCGATTGAAGGCGACCGTGGAGCCCGCCAAGGGCGGCGCACCTGAAACCATCGAGGCCGACGTGGTGCTCGTCGCCATCGGCCGCGTGCCCTACACCGAAGGCCTCGGCCTCGACGAAGCCGGCGTCAAGCGCGACGAGCGCGGCCGCATTGTCGTCGACCATTATTACGCCACCAACGTGCCCGGCATCTGGGCGATCGGCGACGTCATCGCCGGTCCCATGCTGGCCCACAAGGCGGAAGACGAAGGCGTGGCGGTGGCGGAAATCCTGGTCGGGCAGGCGGGCCACGTGAACTACGACGCCATCCCCAACGTGGTCTACACCTATCCGGAGATCGCCACCGTCGGCAAAAGCGAGGACGAGCTCAAAAGCGCCGGCGTCGCCTACACGGTCGGCAAGTTTCCGATGACCGCCAACGGCCGCGCCAAGGTCAATCTCACCACCGACGGTTTCGTGAAGATCATCGCCGACGCCAAGACCGACCGCGTGCTCGGCGTGCAGCTGGTCTGCGCCGATGCCGGCAACATGATCGCGGAAGCCGCGCTCGCCATGGAATTCGGCGCCTCGGCGGAAGACATCGCCCGCACTTGCCATGCGCATCCCACATTGTCCGAGGCGGTGAAGGAAGCCGCCATGGCGGTGGATAAGCGCGCGATCCATATGTGATACTCGATCGGCCTCATGGTGAGGAGCGTCGCGTAGCGACGCGTCTCGAACCGTGGGGCCGCCCCATCCTTCGAGACGCGCCCTGCGGGCGCTCCTCAGGATGAGGCAGTAAAGAATTCGTGCCGGGAGGAAAACAAATGGCCAAAGGTCACAAGGACAAAGTCGCCGTCATCACCGGCGCGGCCGGCGGCATCGGGCAGGCCTTCGCCAAGCGGTTGGCGGAAGACGGCGTCGATATTGCCATCGTCGATCTCGGCGACGGCGGCGACACCGTGAAAATGGTGCAAGCCGCCGGCCGCGAGGCGATCGCGGTCAAATGCGACGTGTCATCGGAAAGCGCCGTCGCCGCCATGGCCAAGGAGGTCGGCAAGAAATTCAGCCACGTCGACATCGTGATCAATTGCGCCGGCATCTTCCCGCAGAAGGATCTCCCCGAGATGACCTTCGCCGACTGGCGCCAGGCGCTTTCGATCAATCTCGACGGCACCTTCCTGGTCACCATGGCCTTTTTGCCCGGCATGCGCGCGCGCAATTGGGGCCGCGTGATCAACATGGCGTCCTCGACGCTCGGCTCGGTGGTCACCGGCTTTGCGCATTACGTGGCGAGCAAGGGCGGCGTGGTCGGCTTCACCCGCGCGGCGGCGACCGACCTCGCGCCGTTCGGCATCACGGTGAACGCCATCGCGCCGGGACTGACGCGCTCGCCCGGCACCGTGGTGCGCGCGCCGCGCCCGGTGTTCAAGAGCATGGACGAGGAGTTCGAAGCGGTCGCGCAATTGCAGGCGATCAAGCGAGTGGAAGTGCCGGAGGACTCTGGTCGGCGCGGTGTCGTTCCTCACCAGTGACGACGCCGCGTTCATGACGGGGCAGACGCTGCACGTTGACGGCGGCCGCGTTCGCTCGGCGGTGTAGCGACGCCTGACTGAACGCGGCAGACGCGCAATGTCGGCGGCGGCCGGGTGCGCACGTCCCCGCCTTAATTAAGGCGCTCGCCCTTCCTAGCGTCGGGCCATGAACCGCCGCTGGCTACGCCCGCTCTGGATCGTCCTCGCCTTGCTGTTCCTGATGGAAGCATGGCTGTGGGATCACCTCGAACCCGTGGTCGCGCGCGCGGTCAATGTCCTTCCCTGGGGCCGGCTGAAAACCTGGATCAAGCGGACAATCGAAAATCTGCCGCCGTGGGCGGCGCTCGGCGTGTTCGTCGTGCCGTTCATCGTGCTGCTGCCGCTCAAGTTCCTGGAAGTCTATTTCCTGGCCAAGCGCGATTGGCTGGGCGCTGCGGCCGTGCTGGTGCTCGCCAAACTGATGGGCCTCGGCGTCACCGCCTTCGTGTTCGACGCCACCCGCGACAAGCTTTTGCAGATGGGCTGGTTCGCCCGCATGTACGACTGGTTCCTGTGGGCGCGCGATTGGGCCCATGCACAGATCGAGCCGGTTCGCCTGCGCGCCTTGCAGCTGACTTGGCTGTTGAAACCGCAGCGCGCCGGTAAATTTTTCCGCCGGTTGATGCGCCTGCGCCGCCGCGCCTATCGCAGCCGCCCGGCTTAGCTTTTTTGTTGCGCATGATCTTTTCCGAAAACCGGTACCCATCCCCGACCAGGTCGAGGACATGCTTTTCGGGATCATGCGCTCAGAACAAATGCACCGCGTGCGGCGCCCACAGGCCAATGGCGGTGAAGGCCAGACCCGCCACGCCGAGCAGGCCCGCCAGGTAAGCGAGCGCGATCATGCCGGTGATCACCGCCGCCGAGGCCAGCACGATGCCGATCTGATACGCGGCCGAGGCCACCTCGTAGTGATGATAGCGCGCCATCGCCAGGTCGCGCTTGTGCTCGGTCAGTTTGGCGCGTTCGGCGAGTTGCTTGCGGCCTTCGTTGGACGACGGCTCGTCGTCGTAACGCGCCACCGTGTTCTTCCATTCGCCGGCAGTCTTGAGCATGCGCGTTTTGGCGGCCTCGTTGGCGACAGTAGCGGCATCGAGCTGCAAGCGCTCGGCCGAGGTGCGCAACACAGTCATGCGGATGGTCTTGGCCTGGAAGAACGCCCAAAGATTGCTGGACTGGACGTTGAAGTCGATGGCGGCGGTCTGTGCGCTCTTTCCCAACGTCTCCGAGAACGCCAGGAACAACGCCAGCACCGCGATCAAAAGCGCAATCTTCCTGTTGGAATGCGCGGCATGCTGGGCATGCTCGGCGTGTTCCAAGTTTTCGTGCGCGCTCACCGTCCCCTCCGTCTCACGTTGGGCGGCGACGTTGATATGAAATGTCAGCGATATGCAAGAGCCGTTAGCGGCTACGCCCGCGGATGGGCGCTGGCATAAACGTCGAGTAAACGCTCAGCGTCGACCTCGGTGTAGATTTGCGTGGTCGACAGCGAAGCATGACCGAGCAGTTCCTGGATAGCGCGCAAATCGCCGCCGCGCGCCAGCAGGTGGGTCGCGAAGGAATGGCGCAGCGCGTGCGGTGTTGCGCTGTCTGGCAAGCCGAGTGCGCCGCGCAGGCGCGCCATGGTGAGCTGCATAATGCGCGGGGAGAGCGGTCCGCCGCGGCTGCCGACGAACAGAGGCTCGGCCGGCCCGGAATCGAACGGGCAGAGCGCGACATAATCGGAGATCAGCTTTGCGACCTGCGGCAGCAACGGCACCATGCGCGTCTTGTTGCCCTTGCCGGTGACGGTAATCGCGTCGGCCGCCGTGATGTCCTTGCGCCTCAGGCCGAGTGCTTCCGAGATGCGCAGGCCGGCGCCATATAGCAAGCCGAGCACGGCGACGTCGCGGGCGATGACCCATGGATCGCGCACTTCACCGGCCCGCAGCTCGATTTCAGTCAGGCGCTTGGCGGCATCGGCGGCGATCGGCTTCGGCAAGGTTCGCGCCAGCTTGGGCGTGCGCACGGCGGTGAGCGCCGCCACCTTGCCCTTGCCGTTGCGTTCCAGGAAACGCGCGAACGAGCGCGCGCCCGCCAGGCCCCGCATGAGCGAGCGGTTGCCGGCGCCGCCTGAGCGCCGCGCCGCCATGAAGGCGCGCACGTCGGCCGGCGTCAGCTTCGCCAATTGCCTGAGCGACGGCGCGCCGCCCAAATGCTCGGCGAGGAACCCGAGGAACTGGGAAACGTCGCGCCCATAAGCTTCCAGCGTCTTTTCCGACAGCCGCCGCTCGGTGCCGAGAAACCTGAGCCAGCCGGCGATTTCGGCTTTAACGTCCGGGCTGGCTGCGAAATCGCTCAAAGATGTGTTCATGGACGTATTCATGGGCGCGAGAGTGGCATTGCTTTCTTCACTCTTCCTTAAGGGCGCGGAATCGGCCAGACCAAACCGATGAGCATGCGTGTTGTCGATGTCTTGGTGCCGGTCGCGCTCGATCAGACCTATTCCTATCGGGTGCCGGCCGGGCTCGAAATCGCGCCCGGCGACGTGGTGACGGTGCCGCTCGGCCCGCGCGAAACCTTGGGCGTGGTCTGGGCCGAGAATCCCAAGCCCAACCCGCGCCTGCACAACCGGCTCAAAGACATCGACGGTAAGCTCGACGTACCGCCGCTCAAGCCCGAATTACGCAGCTTCGTCGACTGGGTCGCGGGCTACACGCTCGCTTCGCGCGGCATGGTGCTGCGCATGGCGCTGCGCATGGGCGAGCATCTCGGCCCCGGGCGCGAACGCGTTGGCGTGAGGCTGAAGGGGCCGCCGCCGCAGCGCATGACCGTCGCGCGCACTCGCGCTCTGGAGCTGTTCCGCGATGGGCTGACGCGTTCCAAAGGCGACGCCGCGCGCGAGGCCGGTGTATCCGCCGGCGTTATCGACGGGCTGATCGACGAAGGGACGCTGGAAACCATCGTGCTGCCGCCCGAACCGGTCGCCGAACCGCCGGATCCGGATTTCGCCAAGCCCGACCTGGCGCTCGGCCAGCTCGCCGCCGCCGACGCCCTGCGCACCACCATGGCGCAGGGCGGTTACACCGTGACATTGCTCGACGGCGTCACCGGCTCCGGCAAGACGGAAGTCTATTTCGAGGCGGTGGCGGAGAACATCCGCCGCAAGCGCCAGACCTTGATCCTGATGCCGGAGATCGCGCTCACGGCGCAATTCCTCGACCGCTTCACCGCGCGCTTCGGCGTGCGCCCGGCCGAATGGCATTCGCAGCTCTCACCACGCATCCGCGCGCGCGCCTGGGCGGCGGTGGCGGGCAACGAGGTGTCGGTCGTGGTCGGCGCGCGCTCGGCGCTGTTTCTGCCTTACGCCGATCTCGGACTCATTATCGTGGATGAAGAGCACGACCCCGCCTACAAGCAGGAGGACGGCGCGCATTATCACGCCCGCGACATGGCGGTGGTGCGCGGCTCGATCGCAAAAATTCCGGTGGTGCTGGCCTCGGCCACGCCCTCGGTGGAATCGGAAGTCAACGCGCGGCGCGGCCGCTACCGCCATCTTCACTTGCCCGAGCGTTTCGGCGGCGCCCATTTGCCGTCGATCGAAGCCATCGATATGCGGCGCGAGGGCCCGCCGCGCGGCCGCTTCATCTCGCCGCGCTTGGCCGAAGCCGTGCAGATTTCGCTCGAACGCAAAGAACAGGCGTTGCTGTTCTTGAACCGCCGCGGCTTCGCGCCGCTCACGCTCTGCCGCGCCTGCGGCTTCCGCCTGCAATGCCCGAATTGCGACGCCTGGCTGGTCGATCATCGCTTCAGGAAGCGGCTGGTCTGCCACCATTGCGGCTTCTCCATGCCGCCGCCGGCGGAATGCCCGAACTGCCACGCCACCGAAAGCTTCGCGCCCATCGGCCCCGGCGTCGAGCGGCTGGAGCAGGAGGCGGCCGAATTGTTTCCCGGCGCGCGCATCCTGGTGCTATCGAGCGACCTGGTGGAATCGATCGAGCGCCTGCGTCAGGAACTCGACGACGTCGCCGAAGGGCGCTTCGATCTGGTCATCGGCACGCAGCTGGTCGCCAAGGGCCACCATTTTCCCAAGCTCAATCTGGTCGGCATCGTCGACGCCGACCTCGGCCTCGGCAACGGCGATCCGCGCGCCGCCGAGCGCACGTTCCAATTGCTGCATCAGGTGGTCGGGCGTGCGGGCCGCGAGGAAGGCCGCGGCATCGGCTTCTTGCAGACGCACCAGCCGGAGCATCCGGTGATGAAGGCGCTGATCCTCGGCGACCGCGAGGCGTTCTATTCCAGCGAGATCGAATTGCGCGAGCGCACGCACTATCCGCCGTTCGGCCGGCTTGCCAGCCTGGTCATCAGCGCCAACGACCGCCACGGCGCCGAAAGCTACGGACGGTCATTGGTGTCGCACGCGCCCAAGGACGATGAGGTGCGCGTGCTCGGTCCGGCGGAAGCGCCCATTGCGGTGGTGCGCGGCCGCCACCGCTTTCGCCTGCTGGTCAAGGCGCCGCGGGCTTTCGATCTGTCGGCCTATTTGCGCGACTGGCTCGGCAAGGCGCCCAAGCCGCGCGGCAATGTGCGGCTGGAGGTCGACGTCGATCCGATGAGCTTCCTTTAGGCGTGGTTTTGCTCGCGGCAAAAAACGGAGCGTCGCCATTGATTTGCCACAGCGGCCGATCACACTGGCAATATGTCGACTGATCCCGGCATCCAGCCCGTCTAGGGCCCTTTCTCTCACAGAACCGATCGACGGTGCGCGCGCTCGCCTGCGTGCGCGCGTGATCGCGACGGCCGCAGCCGCGACCGTTGATCTCATGTGGGAGAAAGGACGTGAAATCTCATGACCATAACCGGTCGGCGCGGCATCGGCGGCCGACCGTAGCGTTGTCGCCGGAGGAATTGGCCCGGCGGCATGAGCAGGCTTTGCTCTGGCGAGAAGCGTGGCGGGCGGAACTCAGCGGGCCTGCACTCGCCCCGCCTGACTCCCGGCCGCCCAGGCCGAACGGTCAATTGGCGCGTTTTGCCAAAGGCGTCGCCCGCGCCGAGTTCGGACGCTTCTATTGGAAGGGTCCGCACAAAGACCGGCCCGGAAATGCCGGACAGCGCCGGCCGGCCAAAAAAGGCGACAACTCTAAACGTCGCTGACGAAAGTGCTCGCCTCTCCCCGCAACCGGGGAGAGGCGAAGCGCAAGAGCCTTACTCTGGAAGCTCGGCGTGCCGCGTGTTCGGTTGCAGCAGGACCGAGGCGGCGGCGGCAAAGATCAACGCAAAGCCGACGATGTCGTTGAGGCTCGGCCGCTCGCCCACCAGCAAGGCCGACCCGATGACGCCGACGACCGGAACCAGCAGCGAGCCGAGCGTCGCGGTGGTGGCCGGCAGCCGTTCGACCACGACGAACCAGAGAAAATAGGCCAGCCCCATCCCGATCAACCCGTTGTAGCCGATCCAGGCCACGATATGTCCGGGCAGCGGCCATAGCTGCGGCAAGCCATCGAACACAAGCATGCCGGCAGCCAGCATCAGCCAGCCGAACAGCAATTGCCAGGCGGCGGTGGCCAGTATCGGCGCCTCGATCCGCGCCCATTTCAGAAAAATCGTGCCGCAGGCCCAACTCCAGGCACAGCCCAGCGCCAGCAATGCGCCGAGTGGAAAACCTATGCGCGCCAGTGGCCAGATCAGGATGGCCAGTCCCGCCGCGCATAGCGCCAAGGCGGCGAGCTTGATGGCGTTGAGCCGTTCCTTGAGCACGAGTTGCGCCAGCAACGCCGCCCAGATCGGCATCGAATAGGCAATCACGATAGCGCGTGAGGTGGTGCCGTAGACCTGTGCATAGGCCGAGCCGGCGCCGAAAGCGGCGACATTGAAGAAGCCCGCGATCACGACCTTTGCCCAATCGCGGCGCAGGATGGACAGCGGCACGCCACGGATCGCCGCGGCGCCGAACAGCATCAAGGTGCCGAGGCCGATGCCGATCGCGCGCATGGTCCACGGCGGCAGCGCTTCCAGGATGATGCGGGCGGCGACCCAGTTGATGCCCCAGGCCAGCCCCATGACGATGACCATCAGCTTGGCGCTGGCCGCCGCGTCGTGGGGTTTGGGTGTCACTCCGGCATCTCCGTGTGCTTCACGTTCGGCTGCAACAGCACGCAGGCCGCGGCCGCGAAGATCATCGTAAAGCCGATGATGTCGGGCAAGGTGAGCCGCTCGCCCAGAATGATGGCGGAGGCGGAAACGCCGATCACCGGCGTCAGCAGCGAGCCGAGCGAGGCGGTGATGGCCGGCAGCCGCCCGACGATAGACCACCACAGGAAATGCGCCAGCCCCACGCCGAAGACGCCGACAAAGAGCACCGCCAGCATCGTGTCGGTGTGCAGCGGCCACAGGTGCGGATAGCCTTCGAACGCGAAAGAGCCGGCGGTAATGAACACCAGGCCGAACAATAATTGCCAGGCCGCGTTGGCCAGCGGCTCGATCGTGAGCTTCGCCCATTTGATGTAGACGGTGGCGGCGGCCCAGGTCAGCGCGCAGCCGAGCGAATAAAACACGAAGGGTGGAAATCCGGTCGTGAACAGCGGCCACACCAGGATGCCCAGGCCGGCGACGCAGAGCGCAAAGGCGAGCATGCGGACGGGTGTGAGCCGCTCACCCAGCACGACGCGGCTGAGCATGGTGGTCCAGATCGGCATCGAATAGGTGATGATGATGGCGCGCGACGTCGCTCCACTTAATTGCGCAAAGCCGGACAAGACCTGGAACCCGGCGACATTGAGGAAGCCGGCCACCATGATGTGCACATGCTCGCCGCGCGGCACTTTGAGTTTATGGCCGGTGATGATGGCGGCGGCGAACAGCGTTGCCGCGCCGATGCCGGAGCCAGCGACGCGCAGGCTCCAGGGCGAGACCTCGCGCAGCGCGACCGCCGCCGCGATCCAGTTGAAGCCCCAGGCGAAGGCGAGCAATACAACCAGGATTTTGGCCGTGGCGGCAGCGTCGGCGGCTTTGGCTTGAGCGTGCGGCATTCCTGCGGCCCCGGCGGCATGCAGGTTCTGGTCGCCGCCGCATGAGCCGCGCTCGACCGCGCGGGGCGCACGCTATAGCGCGGCGGCAGGCATGGCGAGGTCTCCCGGTCATGCAATTTTGCCGCTGCATCGCGCGGATTTTCGCCGCGCGCCGGGATAAGATGCGCCGCGCCGTCTTGTTGCACCGCAGTTGGCCCTGTGTTAGCTAGCCTCTCGACCTCATGGGGGTTTCCGCGGCCTTCTGCGACGTTCCCTGAGATCGGAATTCCCTCTTGGATTCCAATAGTTTGCGCCGCCGATCCCGCGACGGCGTCCGGCCTGTGAGAAGTGTAGAGCGAAAACGAGCGTCCCCCGTGACAGGCGCAGACCCCATCACTTCCGGCATGGCCGGCCGATACGCTAACGCCTTGTTCGAGCTGGCGCTCGAAAACAAAGCCGTCGATGCGGTCAAGAACGACCTTGAGCAGTTCGATGCGCTGGTCACCGGCAACCCCAATCTCGCCCGAATGGTGCGTAGCCCGGTGTTCGGTGCCGACGAGCAGTTGAAGGCGCTCTCGGCCATCCTCGCCAAGGCCGACATCAAAGGGCTGGCCGCCAATTTCCTCCGCGTCATCACCACCAACCGGCGGCTGTTCGCGGTGCGCGACATGATCCGCGGCTACCGCGCCCTGGTGGCCCGTCACAAAGGTGAGGTGACGGCGCAGGTGACCGTCGCCGAGAAGCTCAACGCCAAGAATCTCGACGCGCTCAAGAGCGCGCTCAAATCGATCACCGGCGGCAAGAATATCGACCTCGACGTCAAGGTCGAGCCCGCCATCATCGGCGGGCTGGTCGTCAAGGTCGGCAGCCGCATGGTCAACTCGTCTCTCCGCACCAAGTTGAACGCGATCAAGTTCGCGATGAAAGAGGCCCGCTGATGGACATCCGCGCCGCAGAAATTTCCGCCATCCTGAAAGAGCAGATCAAGAATTTCGGCCAGGAAGCCGAAGTCTCCGAAGTCGGCCAGGTGTTGTCGGTCGGCGACGGCATCGCCCGCGTCTACGGCCTCGACAACGTGCAGGCCGGCGAGATGGTCGAGTTCGAGAACGGCACGCGCGGCATGGCGCTCAACCTCGAAAGCGACAATGTCGGCATCGTCATCTTCGGCTCCGACCGCGAGATCGCCGAAGGCCAGACCGTGAAGCGCACCGGCGCCATCGTCGACGTGCCGGTCGGCAAGGGCCTGCTCGGCCGCGTGGTCGATGCGCTCGGCAATCCGATCGACGGCAAGGGCCCGATCAAGGCCGACGAGCGCCGCCGCGTCGACGTCAAGGCGCCCGGCATTATCCCGCGCAAATCGGTGCACGAGCCAATGGCGACCGGCCTCAAGGCCATCAACTCGCTGATCCCGATCGGCCGCGGCCAGCGCGAGCTGGTCATCGGCGACAGGCAGACCGGCAAGACCGCCATCATCCTCGACACCATCCTCAACCAGAAGCCGCTCAACGCCCAGCCCGACGAGAAGATCAAGCTCTACTGCGTCTATGTCGCGGTCGGGCAGAAACGCTCGAGCGTCGCGCAGTTCGTCAAGGTGCTGGAAGAGCAGGGTGCGCTCGACTATTCGATCGTGGTGGCCGCCACCGCTTCCGAGCCCGCGCCGATGCAGTTCCTGGCGCCGTTTGCCGGCTGCTCCATGGGCGAGTATTTCCGCGACAATGGCATGCACGCGGTGATCTTCTACGACGACCTGTCCAAGCAGGCCGTCGCCTACCGCCAGATGTCGCTCTTGCTGCGCCGTCCGCCGGGCCGCGAAGCCTATCCCGGCGACGTGTTCTATTTGCATTCGCGCCTGCTCGAACGCGCCGCCAAGATGAACGACGCCAACGGTGCGGGCTCCCTGACCGCGCTGCCGGTGATCGAGACGCAGGCCAACGACGTGTCGGCCTACATTCCGACCAACGTTATTTCGATCACCGACGGCCAGATCTTCCTGGAGACCGACCTGTTCTACCAAGGCATCCGCCCGGCGGTGAACGTCGGTCTGTCGGTGTCGCGCGTGGGTTCCGCCGCGCAGACCAAGGCGATGAAGAAGGTCGCCGGCAAGATCAAGGGCGAGCTCGCGCAGTATCGCGAGATGGCCGCCTTCGCGCAGTTCGGTTCCGACCTTGACGCCACCACCCAGCGCCTGCTCAACCGCGGCGCCCGGCTGACCGAGTTGCTGAAACAGCCGCAGTTCTCGCCGCTGAAGATGGAAGAGCAGGCTTGCGTGATCTGGGCCGGCACCAACGGTTATCTCGACCCGCTGGAAATTTCGCGCGTGCGCGATTTCGAACACGGCCTGCTGACGCTGCTGCGCAGCAAACATGCCGATCTGCTCGACAGTATCAGCAAGAGCGGCGATCTCTCGGACGCCGACACCGCCAAGCTCAAGGACGCTGTCGAGGCCTACGCCAAGACGTTTGCCTGATGCCACGAGTGAGAAAAACGGACTAGTTCGCGATGGCTTCACTCAAGGACATGCGGGTCCGCATCGCCGCCACCAAGGCGACGCAGAAGATCACCAAGGCCATGCAGATGGTGGCGGCCTCCAAGCTGCGCCGCGCGCAAATTGCGGCCGAAGCCGCGCGCCCCTACGCCGAACGCATGAGCAAGGTGCTGGGCTCGATCGCCTCCGCCGTCGCCGGCAGCGATTCGGCGCCAAAGCTGTTGGCCGGCACTGGTAGCGACAATGTCCATCTGTTGGTGGTCTGCACCGCCGAGCGCGGTCTGTGCGGCCCGTTCAACTCCTCGATCGTGCGGCTGGCGCGCGAGAAGGCCAGCGCTCTGATGACCGAGGGCAAGGAGGTGAAAATCCTCTGCGTCGGCCGTAAGGGTCACGACCAGCTCCGCCGCCTATACGGCAAGCAGATCATCGAGACGGTGGAATTGCGCGGGGTCCGCGTGCTCGGCTTCGAGCATGCCGAGATGATTTCCGGCAAGATCGTCGCGCTGTTCAACGAGGGCGCCTTCGACGTCTGCACGCTTTTCTTCTCGCGCTTCAAGTCGGTGATCGCGCAGCTCCCGACCGCGCAACAGATCATTCCGCCGCTGTTCGCAGCGGACAAGGAAGCCGGCGCCGCCGCCGCCTTCTACGAATACGAGCCGGAGGAGGAGGAAATCCTCGCCGAGCTGTTGCCGCGCAATCTGTCGGTGCAGGTGTTTCGTGCGCTCCTGGAAAACGCCGCCTCCGAGCAGGGCGCGCGCATGAGCGCTATGGACAATGCCACTCGCAATGCCGGCGACATGATCCGCAAGCAGACGCTGACCTATAACCGCACCCGTCAGGCGATGATTACCAAGGAGCTGATCGAGATCATCTCCGGCGCGGAAGCGCTTTAATTCCCGTAACGAGGACGAAATGGCCACACCCAACGCAGTCGGAAAAGTCACCCAGGTCATCGGCGCCGTCGTCGACGTACAGTTTGAGGATCACCTGCCGGCGATTCTCAACGCGCTGGAAACCAAGAACCACGGCAACCGCCTGGTGCTGGAAGTCGCCCAACATCTCGGCGAATCGACCGTGCGCACCGTCGCCATGGATTCGACGGAAGGGCTGGTGCGCGGCCAGGACGTCGGCGACACCGGCGCGCCGATTTCGGTGCCGGTCGGGCCGGAATTGCTGGGCCGCATCATCAACGTGATCGGCGATCCGGTCGACGAAGCGGGCCCGGTCAAGGGCGAGGCTACGCGCGCGATTCATCAGGAAGCGCCGACCTACACCGATCAGTCCACCGAGGCGCAGATTCTCGTCACCGGCATCAAGGTTGTCGATCTGCTGGCGCCCTACGCCAAGGGCGGCAAGATCGGCCTGTTCGGCGGCGCCGGCGTCGGCAAGACCGTGCTGATCATGGAACTGATCAATAACGTCGCCAAGGCGCATGGCGGTTATTCGGTGTTCGCCGGTGTCGGCGAGCGCACCCGCGAAGGCAACGACCTCTACCACGAGATGATCGAGTCGGGCGTCAACAAGGATCCCAAGGAAGGCTCGGTCGAAGGCTCGAAATGCGCGCTGGTTTACGGCCAGATGAACGAGCCGCCGGGCGCGCGCGCCCGTGTCGGCCTCTCGGGCCTGACTGTCGCCGAATATTTCCGCGATAAGGGCCAGGACGTCTTGTTCTTCGTCGACAATATTTTCCGCTTTACGCAAGCGGGCTCCGAAGTCTCCGCGCTGCTCGGCCGCATTCCTTCCGCCGTCGGCTATCAGCCGACGCTCGCCACCGACATGGGCGCGCTGCAGGAACGCATCACCACCACCACCAAGGGCTCGATCACCTCGGTGCAGGCGATTTACGTTCCGGCCGACGACTTGACCGACCCGGCGCCGGCCACCTCGTTCGCGCATCTTGACGCCACCACCGTGCTGTCGCGCGACATTGCCGCCAAGGGCATTTATCCGGCGGTCGACCCGCTCGATTCCACCTCGCGCATGCTCTCGCCGCTGATCGTGGGCGAGGAGCACTACGCGGTGGCGCGCCAGGTGCAGGAGGTGCTCCAGCGCTACAAGGCGCTGCAAGACATCATCGCCATTCTCGGCATGGACGAGCTGTCGGAAGAGGACAAGCTGGCGGTGTCGCGCGCGCGCAAGATCGAACGCTTCCTGTCACAGCCGTTCTTCGTCGCCGAGGTGTTTACCGGCTCGCCGGGCAAGCTGGTCGACCTGAAGGACACCATCCGTGGCTTCAAGGATCTGGTGGCGGGCAAATACGACCACCTGCCGGAGGCCGCCTTCTACATGGTCGGCACCATCGAAGAGGCGGTGGAGAAGGGCAAGAAGCTGGCGGCGGAAGCGGCCTAAAACGATGACTGCCCGCAATCAGTCAAACACGCTGGTCGCATTTCTGGTCGCCGGGCTGCTGATCGGTGCGCTGGCGGGCTACCTCACCCGGCCGGAGACGGCGGAGATCAAGTTGGGGCCGGTCAGCGTCGAGGTGCGCGGCAACCAGGTCGCCCGCGGCGGTGGGCCGGTGACCAGCGGTCAAGTCGAGCACATCGCGATCATCACGTTGATCGGCGGCGTCATCGGGCTTGGCTTGGGCTTCGCGATCAAGAGCGGCAGGATCAAGGTCTAGCAAATCATGGCAAGCTTGCATTTCGAACTGGTGTCGCCGGAAAAGCTGGTGTTCTCGGGCGAGGTCGAGCAGGTCGACGTACCCGGCGCCGAGGGCGATTTTGGCGTGCTGGCGGGGCACGCGCCGTTCGTCACCACGCTGCGGCCCGGCATCCTCACAGTGCATGCCGCCAGCGGCGGTCAGCGGATCGTGGTGCTGGGCGGCTTCGCCGAAGTTTCGGCAGAAGGCTTGACCGTGCTGGCCGACGTGGCGGAGCCAGTCGAGACCTTCGACCGCGGCATGATCGCCTCGCATATATCTGAGATGGAAAGCCGCATCGAGAAGATTGAGCCCGGCGACGAGCTCGACAAGCTGATCACGCGGCTCGATCACTTCAAGGAAGTCGACCGGCATCTGACCGGTACGGCGATGCATTGATCTTCCCGCTTACGCGGGAATGAGCGGAAATTTGGTTGCGCGATCAATCTTTCGCAAAGCGCGCGAATTCCGCCACCACCCGCTCGTAGATTCCCCGCTTGAACGGCACCACCAGGTCGGGCAGTTCGGCTATCGCCACCCAGCGCCAGGCGATGAATTCCGGATCGTGGCCGCCGCCCGGATTGACGATATCGATTTCGCTGTCGTCGCCGGTGAAGCGTAGCGCGTACCATTTCTGCTTCTGCCCGCGGTATTTGCCGCCCCAGGCCTGCCCGACGATGTCGCGCGGAATGTCGTAGGCCAGCCATTCGGCGATCTCGCCGAGCTTTTCGACCGAGCGGATATTGGTCTCCTCGTGCAGCTCGCGCAGCGCGGCCGCGTAGGAATCCTCGTTCTCGTCGATGCCGCCCTGCGGCATCTGCCACACATGGGTGGCGTCGATGTGCTCCGGCCCGCTCGAGCGCCGGCCGATGAATACCAGGCCGTCTCGGTTGAGCACCATCATGCCGGCGCAGGGGCGATAGGGGAGGGTTTCGAAGGGAGGCATTCGTACTCCGTCATTCCACGCGCACGATCGACGCACACGCGAATGACGTTACGATGACTTCGCCTTCACTGCCACCATGGTGATCGGTACCAGCACGATGCCGCTGCCTTCAACTTTTTTCGCCCAGGCCGCGATGCGCGCGACGGTCGCCGGCAGTGCGGTGGCCAGGCCCACCGCGTTGCCGCGTTCGCGCGCCATCAGTTCCAGCCGCGCCAGCGCGTGATCGATTTCGGCCGGCGTCGGCACCTTGTCGATCACGATTCCGGTCTTGGCGAACGGCAGGTTCTGGCTGCCGGCGAGCTGGCCGGCGACGCTGCGCGGCGAGGAGCCGTCGTCGACGTAGATCAGCCCGCGCTTGGCGGTCTCGCGCAGCACCGGCGACAACGCCTGCTCGGAGGCGGTGAACTTCGCGCCCATGTAGCTGACGACGCCGACATAGCCCTGGAAGCGGCTCATCAGCCAGTGCAGACGGTCGATATTCTGATCCGAGCTGAGCGAGGTGAGCAGCGTCTGCGGGCCGGGGTCGTTGTCGGGATAGTCGAACGGTTCCATCGGCACTTGCAGCAGCACTTCGTGTTTTCGCGCGCGCGCGTCCTCCGCCAGCTTTTCAAGATCGGTGCTGTAGGGCGCGAGCGCGAAACTGACCGGCGCCGGCAGATTGGCCAGCGCTTGCGCCGTGCCGGAAGTGCTGATGCCGAGCCCGCCGACGATGATCGCGATGCGCGGCCAATCCTTCTTGTTCGGCGGCACCGCGCGCGGATGGGCGTAGAGCGTGAGCGGCCGCACGCCGTCGGCGCCGACCTTCGGAATCTTGCCGTGGCGCGTCGTTTCAAGGCGCTTTGGGTCGACCGGCGCCTTCGCCGAGCCGCCGCTGGGTTTGCCGGGAATGACGACGTTGTGGCTCTGGCCGCTGGAGCCGTCGATGATGGTGACGACCTTGCTGCCGGGTGGCGGCGCGGCGTTCGGTTTGACGATTGCCACCGTCGCGGCAGGTTTACTGCCGGCCTCGCCGTCATGGCGGGAATGCTGGCGCCCGTCGCCGCCGGCCTCGGGTTTGGCTTGGCCGGCCTGCTGTTGTTGCGTGGCGACCACCGCCACCGGCTCGCCGCCCAGCGGATTGTCGCCGAACAGCGCCCACCCCACGATCGCCAGCCCGAACAGGCCAAGCGCGCCCGCCAGCAGTTGCTGCGTGCTCGCCGGCAGCTTCGGCTGCCGCTTGCGTTTGTCCTGGCCGAGGGGTGCGTTCAGATCATCCGCTGCCACGGCCGAGATCCTCGCGAATCATCGCCGGAGTCTACCACGCGACGATTTCCCCGGGGTTCGTCACAAACGAACGGGGCGGCCCTTGCAGGCCGCCCCGCTGATTTTAGGCGTTTAAGACCGCTCAGTTCGGGATCGGCGCCTTGGGATTCGGCGGAAACGCCGAATTGACCTGGGTGCCGCGCAGCAGATCGTCCGCCATGTGCAGCGCCTTGTCGTTCTTCGCGTCCGGCGGAATGTAGGACTGCGAGCCGGTCGCTTCCTTGCCGGTGGCCTTGAGATGGCCGCGCAGCGAGGCCTCGCCCTTGGTGTCGGTTTTGGACTTGAGGTCCTCCGGCACGTCCTGCAGCACTTCGATGTCCGGGGTGATGCCCTTTGCCTGGATCGAGCGGCCCGACGGCGTGAAGTAGCGCGCCGTGGTCAGCCGCAGCGCGCCATTGCCGGAGCCGAGCGGGATGATGGTCTGCACCGAGCCCTTGCCGAACGAACGGGTGCCGAGCACGGTGACCCGCCTGTGGTCCTGCAACGCGCCGGCGACGATCTCGGACGCGGACGCCGAACCGCCGTTGATCAGCACGATTACCGGCTTGCCGCCGGTGAGATCGCCGGAACGGGCGTTGAAGCGCTGCGTCTCCTCGGCATTGCGGCCGCGGGTGGAGACGATTTCGCCCTTTTGCAGGAACGCATCCGACACCGAGATGGCCTGGTCGAGCAGACCGCCCGGGTTATTGCGCAGGTCGAGAATGTAGCCCTTGAGCTTGTCGTTCGCGACTTTGGCCTTGATGTCGGCGATCGCCTTCTTCAGGCCTTGGGTCGTCTGCTCGTTGAACTGGGTCAGGCGGATATAGCCGACGTCCCCGTCTTCGACATGCGAGCGCACCGAGCGCACGCGGATGACGGCGCGCGTAATCGATACATCGAGCGGTTTATCGACCCCCTTGCGCCTGATGGTGAGATTAATCTTGGTGTTGACCGGCCCACGCATCTTCTCGACCGCCTGACTGAGCGTCAGGCCCTGCACCTGCTCGCCGTTGAGCTGGGTGATGATGTCATTGGCGCGGATGCCGGCCTTGGCGGCGGGCGTATCGTCGATCGGCGCCACCACCTTGATCAGGCCGTCTTCCATGGTGACCTCGATGCCGAGCCCGCCGAACTCGCCGCGGGTCTGCACCTGCATGTCGCGGAAGCTCTTCGCATTCATGTAGCTCGAATGCGGATCGAGACCGGCCAGCATGCCGTTGATCGCCGTTTCGACGAGCTTTCCGTCGTTCGGTTGCTCGACGTAATCGGCGCGCACGCGCTCGAATACGTCGCCGAACAGATTGAGCTGCCGGTAGGTGTCGGCCGCCGCCGCCTTGGCGCTGGCACCGGAAAAGATCATGCGAGGCTGTGTTGCAAGCAGCGCCATTGCCGCTCCTGCCGCCGCGCCGAGTAGTATGAGTGAGGTCTTGCGCATCATCCGCGAACCTTTTCACCTTCTCCAGCAGCCCACCATGGGCCTGGATTGACGGGAGTACCGCCTTTTCTAAACTCGATATAGAGAACCGGTTGGCTGGAACCTGCCGCGAGGACGGCGGCAATACGGGAGCCATTCCCCATCACCGCAACGGGTTCTCCGGTCAGCACAAACTGTCCGAGATCGACTGATATCCGTTCCATCCCAGCAAGCAATATATGATATCCGCCGCCGGCATCTAGTATCAAGAGTTGCCCATAGGACCGGAACGGACCCGCATATACCACCCAGCCGTCGGCCGGCGAGGTAACCTGGGCACCGGCGCGGGTTGCGATCGAAACGCCTTTTTCGAGCCCGCCGACGCCGTCCGGCGCCCCAAAATCTCTCAATTTGACGCCATTAACCGGAATCGGAATTTGCCCGCGTAACGAGGTAAAGGCGACCGCCGGCGCCAACCGCCCCGGATCGTGCAAAGCCGCGAGTGCCGGGCGCTTGGTGCCGCGAATCGCCGTCTCGCGGGCGGCCCGGGTGGCGGGGTCGAGCCCCTGCTCGAGCTTGGCGATCAAATCCTTGAGATTGTCCGCTTTCTTCGCCAGGTCGCTGGCGCGCGCCCGCTCGGCGTCGAGCGCCTTCTCGCGCTCGGCCTGCTGCTTCTGACGTGCTCCGATCAGCGCCCGCATGCGCGCGCGTTCGTCACCGAGCGAGGCGACCTCGGCATTCAACCGGTCGCGTTCGTCGGTGATTTTCTTGCGCACGCTCACCAATTCGTGGAGATCGTTGGCGAGCGCCTCGACCTGATGCCGCATCTCCGGAAGCACCGCGCCCAGCACCATCGCGGTGCGCACCGCCTGTAGCGCGTCTTCCGGACGCGCGATCAGTGCCGGCGGTGCACGGTGGCCGATGCGTTGCAGCGCCGCCAGCACTTCGCCGATCACCGCGCGGCGCCCATCGAGCGATTTGCGGATGCTGCGCTCGTTGGCATCGAGCGGCTCGAGCCGCGCCTGCGTCGCCTCGATTTTGGCTTCGACGCCGCGCAGCCTTGCGGCGGTGTCGATCAGATCCTTGTTGAGCTTGCGGCGGTCGGCCCCGATCTGTTCGATTTCGCGCTTGAGCGCGGCCTCGGTCTCGGCAGATCGGCGCTGCTGCTCGCGCGTGGCCTTGAGTGCCTGATCGTGCTGCTTGAGCGCACCGAGCTTTTCGGTCTTGTCGTTCTGCGCCGTGACGACCGGACGCTGTTGCGCCGAGACCTCGGCACTCGGCCCCGCCGGCAATGCGAGACCCAACCCCGCAATGAGCGCGAAGCGCGGATCGAGACGGCTAAGCCCCCAAATCATTTCGTTCAAGTTACGCCCGCCGGTTGCGACAGCAAGAACATTATGGGCGTGAGTTATTGCCCCCGATTAAGACCAAATCGGGACCTGCCCATTAAATCTTGGGAAGCTTTAAGCCCGGTGATAGGGATGGCCGGTGAGGATGGTGGCAGCGCGGTAGAGCTGTTCCAGCAGCATGACCCGCACCAATTGGTGCGGCCAGGTAGCGGCGCCGAATGAAAGCTTGAGTTCGGCCTCGTCCTGCAGGCTGGGGCTAAGCCCGTCCGGTCCACCGATCAGGAACACCGCCGCCGGCCGGTCCTGACCCCGCCATTTCGTGAGCTGCGATGCCAGGCTGGCGCTGTCGAGATTGTCGCCGCGGACGTCGAGCAGCGTCACCGCCGCGCCCTGCGGAATGACATTGGCGAGCGCGATCGATTCCTCCAGCATGCGCTTGCCGGCGTCGGCGGCGCGGCTTTCCCTGATTTCCACGATTTCGACGTCGCGCAGGCCGAGCTGCCGGCCGGTCTGCGCCGCGCGCTTGCGGTAGCGCTCGGACAGCTCGGTTTCCGGGCCCTGCTTCAGGCGGCCAATGGCGGCGACGATGATGCGCATCGCGCCGAAGAGTATATCAGCTAGCCCGCCTTCCAGCCGACCACATCTTTTCCAGATTGTAGTGGGCCCGCACTTCCGGCCGGAACACGTGCACGATCACGTCGCCGGCGTCGATCAGCACCCAATCGCCTTGCCGCAATCCCTCGACGCGGACCCTGGATACGCCGGCTTTCTCGATGTCGTTGACCACCTGGTCGGCAATCGACGCGACGTGGCGCTGTGAGCGGCCGGAGGCCACCACCATGAAGTCGGCGATCGAGGTTTTACCGGTGAGGTCGATGGTAAGACTGTCCTCGGCTTTCATGTCTTCCAAACGCGCGAGGACGATGCGGAGCGTCTCCTTGGCGATTGGATGCCGGGAGACGGAGCCGGGCGTGCGACGCGCCGCCCGCGAGAGTGCAGATGTGGACAGGGGTTCTGATCCTTTCAGTTCGTTGCACTCGCCCCGCCACGACGCGGGGTCTCGTTGAAGATAGCTATTTCACCCGTTTCTTGCCAGCCTTGCCGCTCTTGCCTTTGGCGGCGGGGCGAGTTCGCGTGCGCCGGCGCAGGGCGCGCAGCGCGGTGGACGACAATGAGGATTTGAGGCCGTGCACGAAGGTCCAGGCCGGTGGCTTGCGGTAGGGCAGGGAAGCGGCGGCATATTCCGGAATGCGCGCGCCGCGTAGCGCCTGGCCCGCCGGACTGGCTCCGGCGTAGAGGCTCGGGCCGAGGCGGTCGATCACCACGAACGGCACCAGCTTTGCTATCCCGCGCCATCGCTGCCAGCGGTGAAAGCTCCGTAGGTTGTCCGCGCCCATGATCCAGACGAATCGGACCCGAGGGCAGCGGGCCTTAAGCCATAATATCGTGTCGTAGGTGTATCGCGTCTTAATGACAGCTTCGAGACCGGTCACGTCGATGCGCGGATGTTGGGTCAGTGCGCGGGCGGCGGCAACGCGTGCAGCCAGCGGGCCCAGCTCGTTGGTGCTTTTGAGCGGATTGCCGGGGGTGACCAGCCACCAGACGCGGTCGAGCTTGAGCCGCTTGAGCGCCAGCAACGAAGCGCCGAGATGGGCGAAGTGCGGCGGATCGAAGGTTCCGCCGAACAGGCCGATCCTCATGCCGGGCGCATGCGGCGGGAGCAGGCGCTCGGGCCTTACGGGGACTGGTACGGTCACGGGCGAATCTGGCCGCTTCCGCGAATGCGGTAATTGAACGTGGTGAGTTGCTCGACGCCCACCGGTCCGCGCGCGTGCAGCCGGCCGGTGGCGATGCCGATCTCGGCGCCGAAGCCGAACTCGCCGCCGTCGGCGAACTGGGTCGAGGCGTTGTGCAGCACGATCGCCGAGTCGACTTGCGCCAGGAAGGTCTCGGCCGCCTTGGCGTCGTCGGTGACGATGGCGTCGGTATGGTGCGAGCCGTAACGCTCGATATGGGCGACAGCCTCATCGACCCCGTCCACCACCGCGGCGGCGATGATGGCGTCGAGGTATTCGGCCGACCAATCCGCTTCAGTCGCCGCTTTCACGCGTTTATCCGCTGATTGTGTGGCCTTATCCCCACGGACTTCGCATCCCGCCTCGATCAGCATGTCGATCAGCGGCTTGAGATGCGTTGCCGCCGCGGCGCGATCGATCAGCAGGGTCTCGGCCGCGCCGCAGACGCCGGTGCGGCGCATCTTGGCGTTGAGCACGATCTTTTTGGCCATATCGAGCGAGGCTGCCTTGTCCACATAGACGTGGCAGACGCCTTCCAAGTGCGCAAAAACGGGTAGCCGCGCTTCCGATTGTACGCGCGCGACCAGACCCTTGCCGCCTCGCGGAACGATGACGTCGATGTTGCCGTCGAGCCCGGCGAGCATCAGCCCGACGGCGTGGCGGTCGCGCGTGGGGACGAGCTGGATGGCGGCGGCGGGGAGGCCGGCTGCGCGCAAGCCTTTTTCGAGCGCAGCCTGGATGGCGCGGCTCGAGCGCAAGCTGTCGGAGCCGCTGCGCAAAATGGCGGCATTGCCGGACTTCAGGCACAGCGCGCCCGCGTCCGCCGTTACGTTCGGGCGGCTTTCGTAAATGATTCCAATGACTCCAAGGGGGACACGGACGCGCTCGATGGTCATGCCGTTGGGCCGCGTCCAGGCGTCCATGACGGTGCCGACCGGATCTTTCAGCCGGCCGATCACTTCGACGCCGGTCGCCATCGCCTCCACCCGCGCCTCATCCAGCATCAGCCGGTCGAGAAAGGCACCGCTCATGCCGCTGGCGCGCGCCTCCGCAATATCCTCGGCATTGGCGGCCAGGATTGCCGGCGTTTGGGCTCGGATGGCGGCCGCCATCGCTTCAAGCGCCTGGTTTTTTTGGGCCGCGGTGGCGAGCGCCAGCACCCGGGCCGCGGACCGGGCATTGCGGCCGATATCGGCCATGGCGGCGGCAATATCGCCGGCCCCTTCGATGCTTTTCAGCGGCGCAGTCATGGTCGCAAACGGCTAATCAACCCCTTTTCTGGATGGTTTTCCTATCACGTCGGGGTCGCAGGGGCGAGGTAGGGTTCTTTGGGCGCGGGTGCCATCTTATTTGGGGATAGCGTGGATAACCAGCCAAACCGCGGAGCCTAACAATTGACCTACACAATGCGGTGGCAGGGTGCCGGCATCTCAGGAGGATGTCATGGCGTATGGTTCCGAACTGCCCACCCGCTTCCCGGTCGGCACCAAATTCGTGATTGAAGGCCGCCGCGGCGGCGAGGGCCAGGTGCAGGTCTACAACCGCTATCTCGAATTCCCGGACGGGACCTTCTTTCCGCTGCCGGCGCAGCCGCCGCAGCGAAAGCCGGTCGCCCGCCAACGCCGCCCGCGCGCCCGTCGTCGCAAGGCCTAGGCCACTGACCGACCCGCCGAGCGGCTATTGCCGGGCCCTCGGCCGGTGAACGCGTCCGGCCTGCCACCCGCCACCCCGGCGGCCTAGGCCATTGGCCGACAGCCGCCAACTCGCTGATCGCGCGTAAAAAAAGAGGCCCCGGAGGGCCCCTTGGGGGATAGTCGTCTCCGGCGCTATCACGCGCCATCGACTCTATGCCGCAGCATAGGCCGGGGTGGGGTGCAGGAAGAAGGCTGCCCCCGGCCGCCGCAGCTTTATGCATGCAGTTGAAGCCGCTTAGCGTCCACAAACAACCTGCCAAATCGTCGCGCGGCGGCTGGTCGCGTCCGGCCCCGAACGCAAAAACCCCAGCCATCGGCTGGGGTTAGAGGGCGATTGTAAAATCGCCTCGCAGATGCCCGTGCCACAAACCGGACACGCCGCGTGTGACGCACGGGCATAACGCCGTCACCGTGGTTTGGTTCCCGGCCGGGCCGATTTAATTTCATGCTCGTAGAAGGGCCGAAGCCCGGCGATCGTCGGCCCCGACGAACGTTTATTCGCCGCCCAGCACCAGATCGTCGCGGTGGATCATCTCGGTGCGGCCGCCGAAGCCGAGGATCGACAGGATGTCGGCCGATGACCGACCCTTGATGCGGTCGGCGTCGCCGGCGTCATACGCAATGAGCCCGCGGCCGACCTCGTGCCCGTCGGGCCCGCGCACCAGCACGGCGTCGCCACGCTCGAAGCCGCCTTCCACCTTGATGACGCCCGCCGGCAGCAGGCTCTTGCCCGTGCGCAGCGCACGCACCGCGCCGGCGTCGATCACGAGCGCGCCGCGCGGCTCGAGCGAGCCGGCGATCCATTTCTTGCGCGCCGTCACCGGATTGGCCGGCGTCAGGAACCAGCTGCAGGGCGCGCCGTCGATAATCGCCTGCAAGGGATGATCGACGTGGCCGGAGCCGATCACCATGTGGGTGCCGGCGCTGGTGGCGATCTTGCCGGCCTCGACCTTGGTGCGCATGCCGCCGCGCGCCAGCTCCGAGGCAGGATTGCCGGCCATGGCCTCGATCTCCGGCGTGATGCGCGCGACCACGTCGAGCCGCTTGGCGCCGCGCTCGTGCGGCGGCTTGTCGTAGAGCCCGTCGACATCGGACAGCAGCACCAGCAGGTCGGCGCTCATCATGGTGGCGACGCGCGCGGCCAGGCGATCGTTGTCGCCGTAGCGGATCTCGTTGGTGGCGGTGGTGTCGTTCTCGTTGATCACCGGCACCGAGCGCCACTCCAGCAGCTTGGCGATGGTGGAGCGGGCGTTGAGATAGCGGCGGCGCTCCTCGGTGTCGCCCAGCGTGACCAGCACCTGGCCGGCGGTGAGCCCGTGCGCGCCGAGCGCCTCGGCCCAGGCGCGCGCCAGCGCGATCTGCCCGACCGCGGCGGCGGCCTGGCTGTCCTCGAGCTTGAGGTTGCCGGCCGGCAGCTTGAGCACGGCGCGGCCGAGCGCGATGGCGCCGGAGGAGACCACCAGCAGGTCGCGCTTTTCTTTGTGGAGCGCCGCGATGTCGGCCGCGAGTCCATCGAGCCAGCCGCGCTTCAGGCTGCCGGCGGCCTGGTCCACCAGTAGCGAGGAGCCGACCTTGACGACGATGCGGCGGAAGTCCTTGAGCGACGGCGTTTGAGGCATGGTCCCGGCGGCGGTGTTTCGGTGCGCCGCGGGTTTAGCACAGCGGTGAAGGAGCCGTCATGACCGGCCGCTCCTACAAGCCGGGCAGGATTGGCCCTGCGGTTTTCACTTTGGATCGGTGCTATATTTTAGGCGGGACGGCGATACCTCATGACCCTGCCCGAAACCCGATATGCCAACAGCGACGGTGTTCGCGTCGCCTACCAAGTGGTCGGCAACGGACCGATCGATCTCGTCTTCGTACCGGCCTTTATCTCCAATCTCGATCTCAATTGGGAAGATGCCGGCTACGACCGCCTGCTGCGGCGGCTGAGCGTATTCAGCCGGGTAATTCAGTTCGATAAACGAGGCACCGGCCTCAGTGACAGGGTAAACGCCCAGCAGTTGCCAAGTCTTGCGGAACGCATGGACGATATTCGCGCCGTTATGGACGCTGTAGGCAGCGGGCGTGCGGTGTTGCTCGGTGCTTCTGAAGGCGCCGCGCTCTCGATTGCATTCGCGGCGGCATATCCGGCGCGCACGCGCGCCCTTGTGCTATACGGCGGCTATGCGCATTTCCATAGCTTTGTGATGGATCGCGCGGCACTCGACGACGTCGTCCGCGAAATCGAAATCGGTTGGGGCAATGGCGCGAGCTTGTCGCGGTTTGCCTCCGGACGCGCCAAGAATTCACGCGTTATGGGCTGGTGGCGGCGTTTCGAGCGGCTGTCCGCCAGCCCCACGGCTGCGGTGGCGCTTGCCCGCATGAATGCGCAAATCGACGTGCGCGACATCCTCGAATCCATCAAGGCGCCGACGCTTGTCGTCCACAGACGCGAAGACGTGTGGGCCAGGTTCGCCGGCGGTCGTCATCTCGCCGAAAAGATCGGTGGTGCGCGGCTGGTCGCTTTGCAGGGGCGCGATCATCTGATCTGGACCGGTGAAATCGATCGCGTGGCGGACGAAATCGAGGAGTTCGTCACCGGCGTCCGACCGGCGCCGTCCCAGCACCGCGTGCTCGTGACGATTCTGGTTGCGCGCCTGGTCGCGCCGGAACGATTGGCACGCCAGCTCGGCGACGGATACTGGCACGAGCGGCTTGAAAGATTACGCCAAGCCGCGGCGGATGCGTTTGCGCGCTTCGGCGGGGAGTCGGTCACGGCCGGTGTCGAAGAAATTTGCGCGCGTTTCGACGGGCCGGCGCGCGCGATCCAGTGCGCATTGGCGCTACGTGCCGCGGCCGACGCGCTTGAGCTCAGGCTCGCCGCCGGAGTGCACACCGGCGAAGTCGAGATTCACGACGGCACACTTTCCGGATATGCGCTGCACGCGACCGAGCGGATTTCAGCTTACGCCGATGCCGGCGAAGTCCTGGTTTCCGGTATCGTCAACGACCTCGTGTCGGGCTCCGGATTGCGTTTCGTCGAGCGGCCGATCGCGCAACCGAAAGGTGACGACGGACAGCTGCGGCTGTACTCGGTCATGGCCGAGCAACACCTAGAGCCGGTCGCGCGCACTTCCAAGATTCCGAGCCTCGATTCACTCACCAGCCGCGAACGCGAGGTTCTGGCGCTGGTCGCGGACGGCCTCAGCAATGCAGCCATTGCCGAGCAACTCGATCTCAGCGAGCACACGGCCAAGCGCCATGTGGCCAATATCCTGGTGAAACTCGACCTGCCGACGCGGGCGGCGGCCGCCGCCTTGGTCGCCAAGCAGCGGTCCGTTTGAACCAGCACATGGCCCGAACGGGCCACGATCGGAATGGCCCATTAGGGCGAAGCGCGCCGAATCCGGCCGAGCTAATGTTTGCGCCGTCGGAACGTGCTCGATGGAGACAACTCATGCGCAAATCGATTGGACTGCTCGTCACGCTCGCCGCCGCGATGTGCCTGGGCGCCTTGAGCGCCATCGCGACTTCTGCGCTGGCCGAGGATATGTCGGCGCAAGCGACCTATCGCGATATCGAAAAAACGCTCGGCACCGTCCCGGGCTTCTTCAAGCAGTTCCCGGAGGTCGGCATTGCCGGCGCCTGGGCCGAGTTCAAGTCGGTCCAGCTCAACCCGCACACCAAGCTCGACGGCAAGACCAAGGAACTGATCGGCCTCGGGCTGGCGTCGCAGATTCCTTGCCAATATTGCATCTACTTCCATACGCAAGCGGCCAAGGCCAACGGCGCCACCGACGAGGAAATCCGCGAAGCGGTCGCCATGGCGGCGATCGTGCGGCACTGGAGCACGGTACTCAACGGGATGCAGGTCGATTACGCCGGCTTCAAAAAGGAAGTCGACACCGTCCTGCGAATCGCGGGCGAAAGGGCCAAGAGCGCCAAAAAATAGGGATAGCGCAAACGCCCACCCTCGCCGTTCGAGGGTGTGGTGCTTGCCTGCGAAGTCGGCAAAATGTCCTTCTTGCCTCGTTTGCGGCAGCCAGCAACTGGAGGGGAAAATGAACACAAAAACTAGCGGTGTTACCGGTTCGGCCATCAAACGCGCCATCGAAGGCCGCGACGGACGGATGTTGGCGAGCTTTTACGCGGACGACGCCACCGTGCGCGTCATCGATCGCAACAACCCGCCCAGCCGGCCGCGCGAAGTCCACGGCAAGTCGGCAATCACCACCTTCTGGGACGACATCTGCAGTCGCGCCATGACGCATGAAGTGAATTTCAGCGTGGCCGACGACGATCGGCTCGCATTTTCGCAAGCCTGCGCCTATCCCGATGGCGCCAGGGTGTTCTGCCTGGCGATGCTCGAACTCAAGGACGGCAAGATCGCGCAGCAGACGGTTGTCCAGGCCTGGGATGAGTGATTGAGACCCGCAATGACGGGAAAAACTCGATGACCGATAGCATCCTCTTTCACGAAGGCAATCGCCGGCTGCAAGACCGCTTCGACAGCCGACGGATATCCGATCGTCTCGAAAAGCTCACGCGTACCGCATTCTCGATCGACGACAAGACGTTCATCGAGGCTGCGCGGTATTTCTTTCTCGCGACGGCGGATACCAATGGGCGGCCCGACTGCTCCTTCAAAGGCGGACCGCCGGGCTTCGTGCGTGTCACCGGGGCGTCGGAGCTGGCGTTTCCCGACTATGACGGCAACGGCATGTTCAAGAGCCTGGGCAATGTGCTGGTCAATCCCGAGGTCGGCCTGCTGTTCATTGCCATGCATGGCAAGCCGCAGCGCTTGCGCGTCGTAGGCCAAGCGACGGTGCGACCGGACGATCCGTTGCTCGCGACGACGGTCGGCGCCCAGCTCATCGTCCGCGTGAGTGCCCGCGCGATCTTTCCCAATTGCCCGCGCTATATTCCGACCATGCACTTGGTCGAGCCGTCGATTTATATGCCACAGGCTGGCCGCGATCCGCCCGAGCCGGCCTGGAAGAGATTCGACGACTTCAAGGATTGTGTGCACCCACGGCAGCCGACCTTCCGCGGCTGATGCGGACAAGAGGCCACCGCGAGGTCCCAGTACCTGCCGCTTGTCCTTGTGGAGCGCGGCGATGTCGGCCGCGAGTCCATCGAGCCAGCCGCGCTTCAGGCTGCCGGCGGCCTGGTCCACCAGCAGCGAAGAGCCGACCTTGACGACGATGCGGCGGAAGTCCTTGAGCGACGGCGTTTTCGGCATGGGTCCGGCGGGGGTGTTGCGGTGCGCCGGCGTTTAGCACGCGGTTTTCAGTCCGTCGTGAGCGGGCCGAAGCAGGCTCTCGCCTGCCGCGCGCGATAGCAACGCTGCCTCCACGCGGCGGGAGTTCTCAGTTACGCAGCGGCGTTGAAATCGACAGGCCGAAAAACGGCTGGTCTTCGTTCTGATGCTGCATCTGATATTGGCTGGACGGATTCGGAGTTGTCACGCCGCGCGGATTGCTGGAATCGAATTGCACGGTCAAGTCGTCTTGCAGATCGACCTTCGGCAGATTCCAGAGCTTGTCGTCTTTTGGCGTCTTGGTCTTGCCGTCGTCGGCGGCGTAGCTGGGTGTCAGCAGGCCGAGCAGAAAGACCAATGTGCAAAGCGCGCGCATGATGAGCCTCCGTTGACGGCTATCACCGGACGCCATTTTACGCCGCGCGCCCGGCGCGAACAATGGCCTGGTTCCGGGCCTTAATTCACGCGGCCGACCGGCCCATTCGGCGTCACCAGCACCTTGCCGGTACGCCGGTAGGCGTTGGACAACGCAGCCGCCTGCTTGATGTCCTCGATCGGAAAGGTCGCCTGCACCGGTACGCGCAATGTGCCGGCGGCAATGTGCGCGGCGAGCTTGCCGTAGAGCGCGGCAATCTCCTCGCGGGCCATGGTGCGCAGCCGTGGCGTCAGCCAGAAACCGGTGAGGCAAAGCCGCTTGAACACGCATTGATGCGGGCTCAATTGCGGGTTCTCGCCCGACAGCCGGCCGTAATTGACGATGGTCGCTTCGTCGGCGAGCGCGTCGCCGAAGCGCACGATCTGTTCGCCGCCGACCGCGTCGATGGCAAGCCGGATGGCCGCGCCGCCGGTGGCGGCGGTGATGCGCGCGGCAAGATCGGGGCCGTCCACCAGCACCACATCGGCGCCGAGCGCTTTGAGCTCGTCCGCCACCTCGGCGCGGCGCACGATGTTGACGATCTTGAAGCCTTCCGCCTTGGCGAGCTGGATCAGGCAATGGCCGACGCCGGAATTGGCGGCGGTCTGCAAAAGCCAGTCGCCCGGCGACAGCTTCACGTAGGCCGTCATCATGAGATAGGCGGTCGCCGGATTGACCTTGAGCATGGCGAGCTGGAGCGGATCGATGCCGGCGGGCGGCTTGATCACGCCGGCGGCTTTCGTGACCTTGCGCTGCACCCAGTTGTCGCGGTCGAGCGGGATCACCAGGTCGCCGGCGCGCAGGTCGCTGACGGACCTGCCGGCGGACGTGACGCGGGCGAGGCATTCGGCGCCGACGCGCGCGGGTAGCGGCGGGCGCACCGCATAGCGGCCCTCGATCGTCAGCAGGTCGGCCGGATTGATCGGGAAGGCGACGACGTCGAGCGCGACCTCGTCGTCCGCCGGCGCCGGCGGGTCGGCGGCCTCGACGCATTCGACGACATCTTGCGGGGGACCGAAGCGCGAGAATTGCACGATCTTCATCGGGCCGACCCTAGCGCCGCCGGCCGCGCGGGATCAATCGTGGCCGCCCGGAAAAATAGCCGCAGGCGAACGCCGACGCCTCGCCTTGTTGGATAGGGTGCGATGTCCATTTCGCACGGTCCGCCGCGCGGCGGCCTTAGCGATTCGTTAACCATAATATTTTGTTAACGCATTGCTGGAACTCTCGCCGCACCATGGCACCGCCACCTCTTTCCGATTCGGGCGGCAGCTTGGACTCTCCGGATCGGCCAAGCGTGCAGGCCGAGCCTCAGGAACGCGGGTCATTTCAATGGACATGAATTTGGCGCATGCAAGCGAGCCAGGCCCGGCGACGCCGATCGGTTTACCGGCGCTCTGTCAAATGGCCTTCGATGGCGCCGACCTGGCGCCGGTGTGGAACTCGCTGGTTCTTCGCGTCAGGGCGGAGCCGGGCGATGCCGCCGCGCTGCTCGATCTTTCCACTATCGCGCAGCTGCAGGGCCGGCCGCAGGATCGCCGCGAATTGCAGGCGGCTGCGCTCAAGCTGCAACGCGTTTACCGGCGGCCCGCGGCCGTCGATGCACAACGGCCGCTGCGGCTGCTGGCGCTCTTGGCGCCCGGCGATTTCATGGCCAATACGCCGCTGGAGTTCATGCTGGAAGGCTCCAGCATCGTGCTCGACATGATGTATGTCGTGCCGGGCACGGTCTTGCCGGAACCGCCCGAGCATGATGTGGCGCTGGTCGCCGTCGATGAATCGGATGAGACCGCGCCGGTGCTACGGGAAATTTCCAAACTGGTTCGCTCATGGCCGCGCCCGGTCGTCAACGCGCCTGACCGGATCGCGCGGCTGACGCGGGCCGGAACCTGGGAGTTGCTGAAATCCGCGCCCGGCATCGTCATCCCGATGAACGCGCGCATCACGCGTGCGCAACTGGCGGCTATCGGCGCCAGCGAGGTCGCGGTCGGATCCGTTCTCGAAGGCGCCGGCTTTCCCATCATCGCGCGGCCGTTCTGGTCGCAGGCCGGCATGGGGCTGGTGAAGTTCGAAGATGCATCGGCGATCGACGGCTATTTGAATGAATGGCCGGATGCCGAATTCTATATCGCTCCCTTTGTCGATTACCGCAGCCCCGATGGACAATATCGTAAATGCCGTATTGCCATCATCGATGGCCGCCCGTTCGTATGCCACATGGCGATATCGCAACATTGGATGATCCATTATCTCAATGCCAATATGCGACACGACGCGGCCAAGCGCGCCGAAGAAGCCCGCTTCATGGAGGCGTTCGACGACGATTTCGCGGTGCGCCACGGGGCGGCGTTTCAAGCGATTGCGCACCGCACCGGACTGGAGTACCTGCCGATCGATTGCGGCGAGACGCCGGACGGCAAGCTTCTGGTGTTTGAAGTGGGAACTAGCATGATCGTCCATTCGATGGACCCGCCCGACCTGTTTCCGTACAAACCGCCGCAGATGCAAAAAGTATTCGGTGCCTTCCAGGCCATGCTGCGGAACGCCGCGCATCGTAAACGATAGCGAAGCGTGCGGCTGATATGGCTGCACCGGCGCCTTTTACTCGGCGCGTTGCGCAGGTTCCAACGAACGCCGCTATTGAACGCGCCGCGCAAATCGCGGCCAAGGCGCCGCGCCTTCCGCCGGTAGCCGGCGCGCAATCGTTAGACTTTTAACCAACCGGAACACGCGTCCGCTTTCGGCGTTGGCCCGCGAAACGAACCAACCCCACGGACCGAACGATGATCTTCGTGATCTATTTCTTGTTTCTGCTGATGAGTGCCGGCGGCATGTTTTTTGGGATCGACTTGCTCACGTCGCCGCTGCCGGCGAAGCCGCCGAGCGCGTATATCGGGCGGCCTGTTCCGCTCCCGCCGCAACGCGCCGAACGCAAAGCGAGCGAAAAAACTCACGTCGTCCGCCGTGAGCTGAGCCCGGTCTATCCGGCGAGCCCGGGGCCATCGGCGAATGTTGTCACGCGCGCCGCCGCCGCTGCGGCGCCGCAGCCGGGCGACGAATACACAGTGGCGCCGGCGCAAACCGATACGTTTGCCGGCGCGCCAGGGGACGCCGTACCGGCGCAAAACAGCTGCAACGTGCAAGCCTGCGAGGCCGCCTATCGCTCGTTCAATGCGGTCGACTGCACCTATCAGCCGCGCGTCGGTCCGCGCCGGCTGTGCGCGAAGTCGGATGCAACGGCGCAGGCGGCGGCGTCACTGCCGGCGCGATCGCGGCAGGCGCGGGCCGCCCCCTTGCGGCTTGCGCCGAAGCACGCCGCGCGCGGGCCGGAGCGCCGCAACGCGTTACAGTGGACCGTGCGGCAGAGGCCGCAGCGGCGCGGCCTTTTCACCCAGAGCGGCAATGACGGTGCGAACGAGACGCCTCGCATCGTCAGGCGGATGACGCGGGGCCGCATTGTGGGCGATATCGCCGTCCAGCGCGCGGATGGCAGCATCGTCATCGTTCGTGCAGGCGAGGCGCGGGCGCAGTTCCGTTAGGCGGCGGTGCCGGATGTGCGCGCGGTGACGATCGGGCACTACTCGCGCCAGTTTTCGAAAAGTTTTGTTAGGGATGTTGGGTTTCCGCGCGCGGCGCGCTTCCAAAACTAAGTACCCGGAATTCTCGATCGCGCGCCCGGTTATGCGCCAATCGACCGCGTCGTATTGTGGTTTCCAATATCTTGCCGGCAAAGATGCAATCGCGTTGCGCCGCTTAATTGCCCATTAATGCAAAAATTCCAGCCTACAAAACCGTCAATTCAAAAATAATCTCTGTGACCAATTATGGCGGCGTTTATTGCGTCACGGGAACGTATTCAGGTGGGACACTCGGGCGCGTCGAGAGACACAATCTCGCCAACGTTCATCAGCCGGTGCACAGGCGAATCGAACTGCACCGAAACCCGGTCGCGATCCAAAATATGAAATCCTTGCCAAAATCACGCCGGACTTTGGAAGGATCCAGCATCCCGCCGGAAATATACATTCCGCTGGTGGACTCGCTCTATCAAGAAGGGCGAACTCTACTGGTCGGCTATTTCATGGCGGTGGGATCGATCCTCCTCACCTATTGGAAAAGCGGCGATATTCTATTGCTTGCCTGTGCGGGCGCGTTTTCTCTGGTTGCCGCAGTGCGCGCTTTGGACATGCGCGCCTACACCAGGGTGCGCGACACCATTAAGGCGAGCAAGGCGGCGCTGCATTGGGAATACCGCTACGGAGCGGGCGCGGCCTCGGCGCTGTCAATTCTGGGCGCATGGTGCTTTTTGGGCGCCGCGGAGACGAGCCATCCGTATGTGGCCCTCGTTAGCTTTTCGATCACCATCGCTTACGTCATCGGAATTACCGGCCGGAATTTCGGCAGCCGCCGCCTGGTCATCGTGCAAATCCTGAGTGTTGCTGTCCCGATGATCGCGGGGCTCGTGCTGTATGGCGGTGGCTTTTATCTGGCGTTTGCGCCTCTGCTCGCCATGTTCTTCGTTGCGGTATTGTTCATTTGCGAGCGGCTGCGCCACAACCTGCTCAACGCCGTCGTTTCCGAGCGCGAAGTATCGCTGCTCGCGGAGCGATTCAATACGGCCCTCAACAACATGCCGCACGGATTGTGCATGTTCGATGCGGACCGCCGCATCCTGGTCGCCAATCATAAGTTCAACGAGCAATTTGGCCTGCCGCAGACGCTCGAGCTGAAGCACGTCGACCTGTCCGAACTGGTCGCAAAATGCGTCAACATGCGGAAATTGTCGGAGCTGAACGCACGGCAGTTCAACTTGAGCCTGGAAGACCGGCTATCGCGGTATACCCATGAGAAATTCTCCATCGAAATGCAGGATGGACGAACGCTGGAGTTCACCATCGAACCGATGGAAAATCGCGGCATGGTTATGCTGGTCGAGGACATAACCGAGCGAAAAATCGCCGAGGCCAAGATCAATCAGATGGCGCGTTTCGATACGCTGACCGGGTTGCCGAACCGCGCCATTCTGCAAACGCGCCTGGAAAGTGCCCTCAAAAACAGCAACCGGGGACATTCCTTCGCCCTCCATTTCATCGACCTCGACCAATTCAAGCAGGTCAACGACACGCTGGGGCACTCGCGCGGCGACCTGCTCCTGGAGGCGGTTGCGCAACGCTTGCGCAACACCGTTCGCAGCACGGATTTTGTAGCCCGCTTTGGCGGCGACGAATTCATCGTCCTGCAGTCGCCGATTGCCGATGAAATCGAAGTGTTGTCGCTCGCCGAGCGTATCCTGCATTCGGTCGGGACCAATTACGATATCGATAATAACGAGGTGGTGATCAGCGCCAGTATCGGCATCGCAATCGCGCCGAACGACGGCAAGAGCGCCGACGAGATCCTGCGCAATGCCGACATGGCCCTCTACCGAGCCAAGGGTGAGAGCCGCGATACCTGGCGTTTCTTCAAGCCCGAAATGGAAGCGGACGCGCGCGCGCGGCGCAGGCTTGAACTTGATCTGCGAAACGCGCTGGCGAACGAGGCTTTCGAGATTTACTATCAGCCCATCGTCGATCTGAAGACCAACCGTATTTTGACCTGCGAGGCGCTGCTTCGTTGGCCGCACAAGGAGCGTGGCCTGATCTCGCCCGCCGAGTTCATCCCGGTCGCCGAAGAGATGGGCATCATTACCGAGATCGATCAATGGGTCCTGCGCAAGGCGTGCGTCGAGTGCCGGCAATGGGGCGGCAATATCAACGTTGCCGTGAATCTTTCTTCGCTTCAATTCAGCCGAAACAACGTTCCACTCCTTGTCTGTGAAGCCCTCGCGGCATCCGGACTCCCGGCCAATCGGCTTGAGATCGAAATCACCGAGACAATTCTATTGCAGGATACCGCGAAAAGCCGTGCGGCCTTGCACGAGCTGAAGCGCATGGGGGTTCGCGTCTCGCTCGATGATTTCGGCACCAAATATTCCAGCTTGAGCTATTTGCACAGCTTTCCGCTGCACAAAGTCAAGATCGATCAGTCGTTTGTGCAAAACCTGACGAGTGACCCGCGGATGGCGACCTTGCTGCGCGGTATCGTACGGCTGAGCGCGGAGCTCGGCCTGCGCGTCGCCGTCGAAGGAATAGAAACGGCGGAACAACTTGCGTTGGTTGTCGCCGAAGAGCAAATCGACGAGGTTCAGGGATATCTGTTCGGCGTTCCGCTGCCGGCGTCCGCGCTACGCACGCTTCTCCGCGCGTCTTCGGTGCCGTTGGCCGCCGGTAGCAGGGTAGCCTGACACCGAGCGGCCACCGATCCTACCGGTCCCGTCTTCCTACTATTGCATGAAATCGAGCGGTGTTCTGGTGCGGTGAGCGGATGTCGCTTGCCGCTTCTTGGCGTTGTCACGTTTCTCGGCCGCAATAGCGCGTGCATTTTTTAATTTCGACGCGCACGCGGCACAAACATTAACCATACAAGAATCGTAATTTGCGCTGTAATGCGCATCGTCGCAATCTGTTAACCATAACAAACTCTTAAATCGTTGTGTGCCTATTAACGAAGTGTTAACTCTAGTCTCGCTCGCACGTTTTGTGGCCGGCGAGGAGGAGACGATGAGTGCAGTCGCGTTGGCGTATTCGTACGATTCGGTACCGCAGAGCAGTTTCTCCGATCGTGTTTCGCAGCTTCTAGACAAGATAGATTATCGCATCATCGAATCGGACGCGGACCGCGAAGCGATTGCGCGTCTTCGCTACGATGCGTACCTGCGCGAAGGCGCGATCTCTCCCAATCCGTCGCAGACATTCACCGATCCATACGACGACAAGAAAAACGTCTGGATTTTCGGTCTCTACATCGACGGCGAGCTGGCAAGTTCGATCCGCATTCACGTCGCATCAAAGGACGATCCGGTATTTCCAAGTCTATCGGTGTTTTCCGATCTGCTCGAGCCGGAACTGGAAGCTGGAAATACGATTGTCGATCCGACCCGTTTCGTGACGGATCCGCGGCTTTCGCGTCTCCATCCGGGCCTGCCGCATGTCACGCTTCGTCTTTGCTGGCTGGCGGCCGAGCAATTCGCGGCCGAACACTTTCTCGTCGCCGTGCGGGCCGAGCATCAAGCGTTTTATAAGCGTGTGTTCAGGCATCACTCGATTTGCGGACCGCGCGAATATCCCTTGCTCAGCAAGCCCATTACCTTGATGACGGTCAACTATCAGGACGTGGCGGACCAGGTGCACCGGCGCTATCCGTTCTTTCGCTCGACTTTCTTCGAGCGGCGGATGCTGTTCGCGCGCTTTCGGCCGGTGTTGCCGGCTACGATCCCTATGCGGCCGATTTTCCGCGGCAGTCCGCAGCCGCAGGTCACGAGCCAAGCAGGCTAGATTTCAGTCGTGCCGGCGCCTGTCGTTCCGGCCGACAGCGGACGCTAACGAAGCGGCCGCCCGTTCAGCCATTCGTGAAGTCCACCGTCACTGGCGCCAGGCCGGAGAAGCCGAGCGCCCGCGCTGCCGCCGGCGAAAGGTCGATGATGCGTCCGCGCACGAACGGTCCGCGGTCGTTGATGCGCACGATCACGCTGCGCCCGTTGCGCCGGTTGGTGACGCGCACGCGCGAGCCGAACGGCAGCGTGCGATGCGCCGCGGTTAGCGCGCCCGGCGAAACCGCCTCGCCGCTCGCAGTGCGGCCGCCTGAATGGGCATAGACCGAGGCGATGCCGGATTGCGCGTTTGCGACGGGCGAAACGGCAAGCAGCATCGATACGCCGCACAGCGCGGCAGCCAAGCGCATCATCATTCACAGGTCTCCCCGGATTGGCCCCCGCCAACCGGTTCGCGTTCTATCGCCGCGATGTGCGCTTTAAGGGCGAGAATGAGGTCATTTCGGGCGCGGCGGAACACGAGGGCGCCGCAGGTCTTACCTAAGTCTTGCGCGGCGCCACCGTCTTGACGCACTCTTGACCCAAGGGAACCGGCAACACGGTTCCGCAATTCCAATATCGCCATGTCATCGTCACAGCCGGGCCAAGCCAAGTCGTTCCTGTTCTATTGCGCGGTGCTGCTGGTCGCCGGCAGCAGCGTCGTGTTCGGGCTCGACTGGACGGCGGCGCCGCTGCCGCCGATGCACGAGACCGAGGCCTCGGTGCAGGCGGCCAAGCTCGCCGCGCATGTGCCGCCGCCGCTCGTGCGCACGGTCAAGGCGGTCACGCAGCCGAGCCCGGCCCAACCGGCCGGGCGCGGGCCGCAGGTCGCGGCCGTCAATCCGGCGGCGAAGCCCGCGCGCAAGGTCAACGCTCCCGTCATCATGACGCCCGAACAAAGCGCGACGCAGCCGCCGGAAAACGGGCAGCCGAAATGCGACATCGATGCCTGCGCGGCCGCCTATCGCAGCTTCCGCGAATCGGATTGTTCGTGGCAGCCTTACGAAGGCCCGCGCCGGTTCTGCGACAAGGGCACGCCGCCGCAGGACGTCGCGGCGGTAAATCCGAATGTGGCGACCGACGCCGATCAACAGGTCAGCGACAAATGCGACATCGCGGCCTGCAAGCAAGCCTATTTCACCTTCACGCCGTCCGACTGCACCTATCAGCCGTCGAACGGGCCGCGCCGGATTTGCACCAAGGGTACGCCGCCGAAACCGACGCAGGCGGCGATCGACCCGGCCGTCGCTGCGGCGGACGCCGCCAATGCCGCGAGCAAGACGGCCGCGCCCAAAACCGGTCAGGCGGCGGCTACGTGCGATATCGAGGCCTGCAAGCGCGCCTTTTTCACGTTCACGCCGAGCGATTGCACCTATCAGCCTTCGGACGGACCACGGCGGCTTTGCACCAAGGGTACGCCGCCGCTGCAGCAGCCGGCGACTTCAGCGGCGCTCGACCCGGCCGTCGCCGCGGCCAATGCGGCCAATGCCGCGGCCAAAGCGGAACAGGAAAAGCAAGATAAGGCCAAGCGGGAGCAGGCCAGGCTTGAACAGCTTAAGCAGGAGCAGCTCAGGCAAGAGCAGGCGAAGCAAGAACAAGCGAAGCAAGAGCAGCTCAGGCAAGAAGAGGCCAAGCTGGAACGGCTCAAGCAGGAGCAGCTAAAGCAAGAACAAGCTAAGCAAGAGCAGGCCAAGCTAGGAACAAGCCAAGCAGAGGGCAGCTCAAGCAAGAGCAGCTCAAGCAAGAGCAAGCCAACCCGGATCAAGCGAAGACGGACGCGGCGGCATCCGATCAAGCAAAACCAAAGTGCGATATCGAGGCCTGCAAGCAGGCTTATTTCACCTTCACGCCGAACGATTGCACGTATCAGCCGTCGGACGGGCCGCGCCGGCTTTGCACCAAAGGGACGCCACCGAAGCCGGAAGCGAAGGTCGAGCCGGCCGCGGTGCCGCCGAACGCCAACGCTGCGCCGGCCGGCGAGCAAACCAAGCAAGAACAGGTGGCGCCCGCCGCTGCCGCGGCGCCGCCCGCCGCGCCGGCGGTGTCGGACAAATGCGACGTGGAAGCCTGCAAGCGCGCCTTTTTCACCTTCACGCCGAGCGATTGCACCTATCAGCCCTCAGACGGTCCGCGCCGGCTCTGCACCAAGGGCACGCCGGCAAAGCCGCAAGCAGCAGCGCCCGCCGCCGCGCCCGCGCCGAAGCGCCTTGCGCCAAATCACATCGTGCCGCCCGGGCTCGTGCCGGCAGGCCGCTAGCGCGTTCAATAAACCACCACGCTCCTGATCGACTTACCTTCATGCATGAGGTCGAAGGCGTCGTTGATCTTGTCGAGCGGCATGGTGTGGGTGATCAGGTCGTCGATATTGATCTTGCCCTCCATGTACCAGTCGACGATTCGTGGCACATCGGTGCGCCCGCGCGCGCCGCCGAAGGCGGTGCCGCGCCAGACCCGGCCGGTGACCAGCTGGAACGGCCGCGTTGAAATCTCCTGGCCGGAGCCGGCGACGCCGATGATGATGCTCTCACCCCAGCCGCGGTGACAGCATTCCAGCGCCTGCCGCATCACGTTGACATTGCCGATGCATTCGAACGAAAAGTCGGCGCCGCCGCCGGTCAGGTCGACGATCGCCTGCACCACCTTGTCAGGTCCCGAAGAATTTTGGCCGACCTCGTTGGGATTGACGAAATGCGTCATGCCGAATTTCTCGGCGATGGCGCGCCGCGCCGGATTGAGATCGATGCCGATGATTTTGTCGGCGCCGACCATCTTGGCGCCCTGGATGACGTTGAGCCCGATGCCACCGAGCCCGAACACAGCGACATTGGCGCCCGGCCAGACTTTGGCGGTGTTGATGACGGCGCCGACGCCGGTGGTGACGCCGCAGCCGATGTAGCAAATCTTGTCGAAGGGCGCGTCCTCGCGCACTTTCGCCACGGCGATTTCCGGCAGCACGGTGAAATTGGCGAAGGTCGAGCAGCCCATGTAGTGGAACACCGGATCGCCGTCGCACCTGAACCGGGACGTGCCGTCCGGCATCAGGCCCTTCCCTTGCGTGGCGCGGATGGCGGTGCACAGGTTGGAGCGGCGCGAGAGGCAGGTTTTGCACTGCCGGCATTCCGGCGTGTAGAGCGGGATGACGTGGTCGCCCACTTTCACCGATGTCACGCCGGCGCCGACTTCGCGCACCACGCCGGCGCCCTCGTGGCCGAGGATGGCAGGGAAGATTCCCTCCGGGTCGGCGCCCGACAGCGTGTAGGCGTCGGTGTGGCAGATGCCGGTGGCCATGACCTCGACCAGCACCTCGCCGGCTTTCGGGCCCTCGATGTTGACGGTCTCGATGGTGAGGGGTTCGCCGGCTTTCCAGGCGACGGCGGCGCGGGTCTGCATGTCGTGTTCTCCCGGATTGTTTGGATTTTTTTAGCAGCGTGGTCCCGCGATGTCATTCGGGGCTCGCGACCCCCGGGTACGGCGGGGATCAAGGTTGTCAGACCGCTTCCTTTGCGTGGGATTCCTCCCCACGCGTGCGCGCTTCATCGATCACCTTGCGCAGCGCGCGCAGCGCCTCCGGCACGCCCAGGCCGGACGCTGACGACAGCACAAGCGGCGTCTTGCCGGCGGCTTTCTTCAACTTCGCGCTTTGCGTCTTGATCGCTTCCGGCGTCAGCGCGTCGGCTTTCGACAGCGCCACGATCTCCGGCTTGTCGGTGAGGCCGTGGCCGTAGGATTCCAATTCGCCGCGCACGACGCGGTAGGCTTCGCCGGGATCTTCGGCGGTGCCGTCGACCAGATGCAACAGCACGTTGCAGCGCTCGGTGTGGCCGAGAAAGCGGTCGCCGAGACCGATACCTTCGTGCGCGCCTTCGATCAGGCCGGGCAGGTCGGCCAGCACGAATTCGCGCTCGTCCGCGCGCACCACGCCGAGCTGCGGGTGCAGGGTGGTGAAGGGATAGTCGGCGATCTTCGGCTTGGCCGCGGTGACCGCCGCGAGAAACGTGGACTTGCCGGCATTGGGCAGGCCGATGACGCCGGCATCGGCGATCAATTTCAGCCGCAGGCGGATGGTCATTTCCTCGCCGGGCTGGCCGGGATTGGCGTGGCGCGGTGCGCGGTTGGTGGACGACTTGAAATGCGCGTTGCCGAAGCCGCCATTGCCGCCTTTGGAAAGGGTGACGCGCCGGCCGACCGCAGTGAGATCGGCGAGCAGCGTCTCGCCGTCCTCTTCATACACTTGCGTGCCGACCGGCACTTTCAGCACGGCGTCCTTGCCGCCCGCGCCGTGGCGGTCCTTGCCCATGCCGTTGCCGCCGCGCTTGGCCTTGAAGTGCTGCTGGTAGCGGTAATCGATCAGCGTGTTGAGGCCGTTGACCGCCTCGATCACCACGTCGCCGCCGCGGCCACCATCACCGCCATTGGGCCCGCCGAACTCGATGAACTTCTCGCGCCGGAACGACACGCAGCCATTGCCGCCCGCGCCGGACTGGATATAGACCTTGGCTTCGTCGAGGAATTTCAACTTGCTTTTACCTTGCTGCGCTTGCGCTCCGTCACCGCACGCTCGAGCGCGTGGCGGATGTAACGTTGATAAGGCACACCTTCGCGCTTGGCGTCTGCGCGCACCGCTTCAAGCAATCCTTCCGAGATGCGAAGATTGACGGTTTTTTCTTTTGGGCGAATTTCGAAGTGCATGGGCTTGAACTGGGAAAAATCCAAATCCGAAAGGTCTTGCTCCAGGAATGCCTCCGCTTCCTCGTCCGTTTTGAAATGCGGAACCTTCCTCAATTTACGAGCCTTCCGCTTCATAGCCTTCGATCTCCTTCTTGTGCATATAACGAGCGCTCAATGGCCGGATGAGACGCCTGCCGTCTTTCTGTCGCATCGTGAATACGACGAACATGGCGCGGCCGCGACTGTTCCTGCCGATTGCCATGAGGCGCTCTTCGCGGAACGAATGCTTTGGATCAGGCGCAATCCTTGGATCGTTCAGCAAAAACGCCTCGATCTCGGCAACGGAGATGCCGTGCTTCTGGCATTTGTGCCGGTTGCCGGCGTCCCAGTCGAAGCCTTCCGCCACCACGCTCATAATGTATATGTAGGCATTTGTCTATACAAACGTCAACGTTCGACCGTCGGGCCGAGATTAGCGCGCGTGCAGGAAATGCGTGGTGCCGTCTTTCTTAATGCGCTCCAAAAGGTCCACTTCCCAAGACAGATAGGCGTTCATGGCCGCCTCGTTGTCGGTCGGCCGCTCGTAGGGCTTGAGCCAGACGTCGAGCGGCTCGTCGGCCATTTTCTCGTCAGTCGCGAGCGGCAAGCCGGCGGCGGCCCAGGCGGCATTGCCGCCTTTCAGCCAATGCACCGGCGCTTTCGTCAGCGCCTGAACGTCGTTAACCGCGAGGCTCGCCAGCACGCCGTCCTCGCAGGTGAGGATGACGGCGCCGGAAGGCGCGATCTTCTTGAGCGCGCGGTCGAGGCGCGAGCGGATGGCGAACGAGGCGCCGGGAATATGGCCGCGGCGGTAGTGCGGGCTGGTGGAGAGATCGATCACCGTGGCGTTGGCCATGGCGTGCGCCGCCGGCGCCTCGATGGCATGACCGGCGGCCGGCGTGCCGAGCAGGAGCGGGGCGGGCTCACCTTTTTCGTTTCCCGCCTCGGGCAGCACGAACACATCCTGCCAGCCCATCTGCTTGAGCCAAGCGGCGGTCATCAGCGCGCGCACTTGCCTGTCGTCGCTCACCACGACGCGGGCGCCCAGCGTGGCGGCATAGATGTCGGTCGCCTGCACCAGTTGTCCGCCCGGCGCCGAAATGGCGCCAGGGTAATGGCCGGCGTGATATTCGGCCGGGTCGCGCACGTCGAAGACGTAGGTCGTGCGGGTGTCGTCCTGGCGCCATGGCTTCCACGCTGGCGCGGTCGGTGCGCGTGACGCCGTATTTTTTGGCGACGCCTTCCGCTGCTTCCTTGGCCCAGGCAAGCGTTGCGCCCGAGACGTCGGGCGCACGGTCGGACTTGCCGCTGGCGCAGGTCAGGCCGGCGAGATGCCAGCCCATGGTGCCGTTGCGCAGCGCCATCACTTTGTTGGGGATGCCGGCATTGATCAGCGACTGCGCGCCGATGATGCTGCGGGTGCGGCCGGCGCAATTGACCACGATGGTGGTGTCGGACGATGGCGCGATTTCGCGCGCGCGTAAGACCAGTTCGGCGCCCGGCACGTTGATGCCGGTTGGAATCGAAATACGCGAATATTCGTCGAACGGCCGGCTGTCGAGCACCACCAGTTTGGTGCCGTCGTGCATGAGCGCGTCGAGTTCCTGCGCGCTGACGCTGGGGGTGCCGCTGTCGTGCTCGACGAATTCGCCGAAGGCCTTGCTCGGTACATGCACGCCGGAGAACGTCACGAAACCGACCGCTTCCCAGGCGGCGATGCCGCCGTCGAGAAAAGAGAGATCGCCGTAGCCGGCGCGCGCCAGGATGGCGGCGGCGCGCGCGGCGAGCCCGTCATTGTCGTCGACGAGCACGATGCGGATACCTTTGCGCGGCACCAGCCGGGCGAAGCGCAGCTCCAGCCGGCTGAGCGGCACGTTGCGCGCCCACAGCAGATGGTTCTGCGAGAAGGTCAATTCCTCGCGCAGATCGACCAGCGCGAGTTCCCTGCCGTCGCCGAGCATGGCTTTGACGGCGGCGGCGCTGACGGGGCGGACTTTTGTGGTGTCGAGCATTGGCAGGCAGTCTCCTCTTCACCTCTCCCCGCTTGCGGGGAGAGGTCGACTTCCGAGCCTTAAGCGCGTTTACGCGCGTCTTCGACGCGCTATGGCGAGGAAGTCGGGTGAGGGGGAGCTAATTCTATGCACGGCGGCGATGCCCCCCTCACCCGGCTCGCGGAGTTTATCATCGGGCGGCGCTTCGCGCCGACCCGTTGGCTCGCCACCCTCTCCCCGCAAACGGGGAGAGGGAATTTACGTCGCCTGCTGCGGCGTCATCTGCTCGACCACGCCGCTCTTCAGGTCGATCTTGATGCGGTTGATCTTGTCTAGGTTGGTGCCGGTCACGCGCACGAAGCGCGCGTAGTCGGGATAATCGATCGAGTGGATGGCGCCGTCCTGATAGATGCCCGCCTTGCCGGGCGTCAGCCGGTACTTCTTGGCCGGCTTGAGCTTGGCGTGCTCGGGATCGTTTCCGTCGTCCTCGCGCTCCCACTCGGTCATGTCGGTGTATTTGGTGGCCTGGCCGTAGATCGCCCAGGACTCGCCGTGGTCGTGCGGCGGCGACACCCGCGCCTTGTCGTTGATATGGGCGAGTACCTGGAAGCCGAGCTTGGGATCCTCGTACAGCACCTTCAGCCCGCGCGGCTGGTCGTCGCCGCAATGTTTCTGGATGAAATCCGGGTTGCTGAGCAGCTTTTCGAGGTTAAGCCGCACCTGTTCGCGGCCGGCCGGGCCGGGGTCGCGGGCAAGCGTTGAGCGGCAATCGGCGATGAATTGATCGAGGGTGTAAGCCATGGGTGTCCTCCCCGGACTAAGGTTTGTTTCCAGGATTTTCGCGCAACTCGAATGACCGCGCTAGTGGGGTTGCTCCGGTCATGCGGCTCAGCGCGTCACTCCCCTAAAGCGCAGGGCCAAATCGGTGATCTCGCTGTCCGTCAACTTGGTCACCAGGGGACCGCAGGGGGCGATGCGCTGGCCGTCGTTGTGGCGCGCAAGAAGCTCTTCGGCGGGATTTCGTGGCCAGCGCGGCAGCGTTTCCGCCGGATCCCAGACGGCGAGAACCCGGCCGGCTAGCGACGGAATGATGCTCCACGCGACCCGTGCCGACAGGCGCAGCAAGTTTAATCCGGTCCGCGTCGCGACCGCCGCGCCGGCAGGGTCGGTTCCTACCGCGGCCCAGGGTGCCGCCTTTTGCAAATAAGCATTTGCGCGCGTCCAGATGGCCCGCGTCTCGGCGGCGGCGCGCCGGAATTCGAGTCGTTCGTGGGCCAAGCGTGCCGCGGTGACGCGCTGTTCGATTTCCTTGATCAGGTCTTGTTCCCGTGCTTCCGCGTCGCCCTCGGCCGGCACGCGGCCGTCAAACGCCTTGGTCACGAAACTGAACAGCCGGTTGGCCAAGTTGCCGAAAATATCGGCGAGATCCTTGTTCACATCCGCCGCGAAGCGTTGGACGGTGAAGTCCGTGTCGGCCGTCTCCGGCGCGTTTGCCACGAGCCACCATCGCCAGAGATCGGCGGGCAATGCCGCTAGCGCGGCGTCGGCGAAGATGCCGCGCTGCTCGCTGGTGGAGAACTTGCCGCCATCATAGTTAAGCCAGTGGAAGCCCTTGATCACATCGGCGGTCTTCCACGGCTCCCGCGAGCCGATCAGCGTGGCCGGAAAGCTTGCGGTGTGGAAGGGAACGTTGTCCTTGCCAAGGAACTGGACATAGTGAACGCCATCGGCCTGCCACCACCAATCACGCCAATCGCGTTTTGCGGGGTCTTGCTGCGCCCACGCCTGTGTGGCCGCGATGTAGGCAATCGGCGCATCGAACCAGACATAAAACACTTTATTTTCGAAGCCCGGCCGCGGCACCGGTACGCCCCAGGTCAAGTCGCGGGTGATGCAGCGATCGCGTAGCTCGGCGGTGAGCAGACCGAGCGCCAATGACACAACGAAGGGTGGCCAGCCATCGCGCGTTGCGATCCAATGTTTAAGCGCATCGACAAGCAGCGACTGACGCAGGAACAGGTGGCGGCTGTCGCGCAGCTCTAAGGCGGTGTCGCCAGACAAGGCGGAGCGCGGTCGGCTCAGTTCGATAGGGTCGAGCAGGCGCCCGCAATTGTCGCACTGGTCGCCGCGTGCCGATTCGAAGCGGCAGTGGGGGCATGTTCCCAGCACGTACCGGTCCGGCAGGAAGCGGCGGTCGGCCGGCGACCAGACCTGGCGCACCAAGCGTTCCTCGATCAGGCCGGCGGCGTCGAGCCGATGATAGAAGTGCTGGGTGAGCGCATGGTTCTGCGGTGACGACGATCGGCCGAAATGATCGAAAGACAGGCCGAAGCGCCGGTACACATCTGCCTGCAAGGCATGTTGCTCGTCGCAATAGGTCCGCACGTCCTGGCATGCCGCGATGGCGCCGAGCTCCGCCGGCGTGCCGTGCTCGTCGGTACCGCAGATGAACAGCACGTCGTCGCCGATCTGGCGGCGGAAGCGGGCGTGCACGTCGGCCGGCAACAGCGAGCCGGCGAGATTGCCGAGATGTTTGACCCCGTTGATATAGGGCAGGGCGCTGGTGATCAGAATCTTGCTCATGGGACGCAATCCTCTACGTGAAGCGCGCCGGACCCTGTTGTGGCGACAAAAAAGCCCTTCCGCTGTCGCGGAAGGGCTCGGGTTCGGCGCTTGCCTCGCGCGTTAAGGACGCGTGTCAACCCTTCCGGCGGGACGAGCGGTCGGGCCGGGGCATTCGGGTGGCTAAAATGGTGGAGGCGACGATCATCGGTTGATCCTATTTGCCTGTTTGTTGACGGACGTCGTTCCGGAACTCAGCCGGCGCTCTTGCTGCGCTCGGCGACCAGCGACGCCATGATTTCCGCGTCGGTTCCGCTGCCGCGCAGTCCCGCAACGACACCGGCCTGATCGATCGCCGGTCGGTTCTGACTGACTTTCCATTTACCTTCGATGCGGGCAATCGGGATTTCGATTCCGATAATGCCCTTGATTTGCGCGGTCACGTATGCCTCCGGCGCATCCGAGACGAGCCATGGATCGGACCGGGATTCTTCCTTGTGGTTTGTCAGGTCGTCGATCTGGCGGCGCAGCCAGGCCGTATCGTTCGTCACTTGCGGACAGCCCCAGGCATGTACCGTGATGTAGTTCCAGGTCGGCACGACTTTTCCGGTCTCGCGTTTGGTCGGATAGAGCGACGGGCTGATGTAGTGCTGCGGTCCTTGGAAGACGACGAGACATTCCGTGACGGCGGCAAGTTCTTGGACTTGCGGATTGGCACGCGCGAGATGGGCGCGCAGCGTGCCATGGTCCGAGCCCCCGGCGTCGACGAGAAACGGAAGGTGGTTTGCCTGCAAGCCAGCCGGACCGGCCGTAATGAGTAGTCCGAGCGAATGCTCGCGGATCAGCGCGTGCTGAACCGCGAGCCTCTCCTCGCGGAAGTGCGGAGGTTGGTACATGGCTAAGTCCCGAATGCTGCGGTTATGACACCTTCTTCATCCGCCCCCAGCCCTTGATCGCCGACCAGATTCCCCGCTCGAGCCGGAAGCGGTCGATCGGCGCCGAGGAGTTGATGGCGCGGATGCGGTAGAGGCCGACGCCGGTCCACTGGAAGCCGCACTTCTCCAGCACCCGGCGCGAGGCCGGGTTGGTGACGCGCGCGCCGGCGCTGAGCGCCTCGTGGCCCAAGTCGGTAAAGGCGTAGTCGATCACCGCGTGCAGCGCCTCGGTGGCATAGCCCTTGCCCCAATAGGGCACGCCCAGCCAGTAGCCGAGCTCGGCCTGCTCATCGAGCACGGTTACGCCGCAGGCGCCGATGACCGTTCCGCCACGCAGCGTGATCAGGAACACAGCTCCGGCGGCGCTTCTGTTCGCCCCGCTGATAAAACTTTCGGCGTCCGCCAGTTTGTAGGGATGCGGAATACGCGCCGTGTTCTCGGCGATGCGGCGGTCGTTGGCGAGCGCCACCATCGATTTAGCGTCCTCGAGCTGCGGCATGCGCAGGGCAAGCCGCTTGGTCTCGAGGACGGGGATACTGCCTTCGCGATGCGGCTCTCTTGGTAACGCTTCGCAGAGTGTCATGACACGGGCTCCTTTGTTTCAACGCGACAAGTTGAAAAAGCGAAGAGGGGGAGCCGGTCACCCGTCTCCCCCTCTCAGAGCCCTACGAGCCCCGCCGGTTTGACTGAATGACCGGCGGACCTCGATTTATGTCCACCGTCTTACTCGGCCGCAGCCTCCGTCATCGGAACAACCGATACGTATTTGCGGCCTTTGGTTTTGGTAGCGAACTGAACCTTTCCATCGATAAGCGCGAACAGGGTGTGATCCTTGCCACAGCCGACATTCTGGCCGGCATGCCACTTGGTGCCGCGCTGGCGCGCGATAATGTTGCCGGCGAGCACGCTCTCGCCGCCCGCGCTTTTCAGCCCGAGCCGTCGGCCCGCTGAGTCGCGGCCGTTTCGCGAAGATCCGCCTGCTTTCTTATGCGCCATCGTTGGTCTCTCGAATTCTGCTCTACTGACTACACCGATTCCGTGACGAAATCATCTCACTTCTTCTTACCTTTTGTCGCGGCCTTGCCCTTGGCGGCCGGCTTTTTTGCGGCCGGCTTCTTCGCCGCGGTCTTCTTGGCCGGCTTTTTCTCCTTGGCCTCGCCTTCGGCGCCTTCGCTTGCGGGCGCCGGTTCCGGCTTCTTGGCCTCGCGCTTGGGCCGCGCCGGCGGCGTCTTCGAGGGCTTGGCCCCCTCGGTCAAGATCTCGGTGATGCGGATCAGCGAGAACTCGTGCCGGTAGCCGCGCTTGCGGCGCGAATTCTTGCGCCGGCGCTTCTTGAAGGCGATCACCTTGTCGCCGCGGGCGCGCTGCAGCACCTCGCCCGCCACGGTGGCACCCGCCACCGTCGGGGCGCCGAGCTGCGGCGTGTCGCCGCCGAGCACCAGCACCTCGCCGAATTCGACGACTTCACCGGGCTCGCCATTGACCCGGTCGATCCGGATCACGTCTTCCGGGGCAACCCGATACTGTTTGCCGCCGGCTTTAATGACTGCGAACATCGTTCTTCCCTCGTGTTCGTTTCCGGTGCTCGGAGGGTTCCGGACCGGCTTCTTTCAGTCGGTTTATTGTGTGTTTTTAAGGGCTTAAGGCGCCCTCGAAAAAGCGCGCGGACCGAAAGGCCCGCGCTGGCCATGCTTATGGCGATGCGGGGCCAAACTGTCAAGAAAACGCCGGGTGGGCCGTTCTTGGGCGGCGGGACGCCCTGTCCGGCGGGTTGTGGTCCGTTGGGCGCCAAACTTTTCCCCGGCGTCGCCAACTTGACCGCGAAACGTCATAGTATCCAAGCTATCGCCGGCCGCGCCCGCGGGGTCCAAGGGAGACGCCAGGCACCGGCCGAACTGCCAGACCGCACATCAAGCGGCAAAATTGAGAAACAGGGAGGACGCGATGTCTTACGGAAAGATGCTAGCGGCGCTCGTCGCGCTGGGCGTGCTGGGGCCGGTTCCCGGCGCTTGGGCGCAGCAACCGATCGCGATTGCCGTCCCGCCGGCGGGCTCCATCTACAACTCGACCGCCGCCGCCATCGGCAAGGTGCTGGCGGAAAAGGCCGGCCTGAAGATGACCGTGCAGGCGCTGGGCGGCTCCAGCCAATATTTGCCGATCGTCAATGCCGGGGAAGTGCCGTTCGGCATTGCCAACGTTTACGAGACGAGCCTCGGCGTCACCGGTCAGGATTACTTCAAGGGCCGGCCGACCAAGGAATTGCGCACCGTCGCCATTCTCTATCCACTGCGCAACACGATCTTCGTCAAGAAGGACAGCAAGTATAAGAAGCTCGCCGATCTCAAGGGCGCGCGCGGGCCGGTCGGGTTCACCAGCCAGAAGACTCTCACCGCCGTCACCAATGCGGCGCTGGCGCCTGGCGGCATATCGCTGGCCGACATGAAGGGCGTAAACGTCGCCAACATCATTTCGAACGTTAATGCGTTCAAGGAAGGCCGCACCGACTTCTTCGTGTTTGCGCTCGGCGCCGCCCCGATCCGGGTGGCCGACGCCGCCGTGGGCGGCGTGCGCGCGCTGACCGCCGAGAACACGCCGGCGAACGTGGCCGCTATAAAGAAGCAGGTGCCGGTCGCCTATCTGCGTTTCGAGAAACCGAGCAAGGCCAATGTCGGCCTGCTGGAGCCGGGCTATCTGGTGAGCTATGGCGTCAATATATTTGCCAGCACCAAGACTCCGGACGATGTGGTCTACAAGGTGGTCAAGGCGATGCATGCGCACGCCGCGGAGTTCGGCAAAGTGTTTCCGCCGCTGCGGTTGTTCAAGGCCGACGCCATGGCGCAGGTGATCGAGGGCGTCGATTACCATCCGGGCGCTATCAAATTCTACAAGGAAATCGGCCAATGGCCGGCGAAGAAACAGTGAGACGCGTGCTCCGGGCCTGACGCCTCGGCGCCGGCATGGCTGAAAACCCTGCAACGCACGAAAAAGGGCTGTCCTCTTTCAAGAGGGCAGCCCTGCCTTATCCGAAGCATCTCATCGACGCGCTCGCGATCCTGCTCACGCTCGGCGGTGTCGGCTGGGCACTCGACCTCTATAACCGCATCGGGTTGGCAATATACGACCAGCAATATCTCGCCGGCATGATGGCGATCGCGCTGACCCTGGCATTTCTGAAATTTCCGCTCGTTGGCAAGGAAAAGACGCGGCTTCCTTGGTACGACGTCGCGGCGGCGGCCGTCGCCTTCGCGGCCACAGGCTATCTCGCGGTGTTCTATCCGCGCATCGTCGATCTCGTTTACTTGCGACAAACCGACAGCGTCATCGTCAGCGTCGTCCTCATCGTCCTGCTAATCGAAGCCTTGCGCCGCGCCACCGGCCCGGTGCTGCCCATTCTGGTGCTCGTCTTTATCAGCTATGCACTGTTTGCCAGACACTTGCCCGGCTCGGGCATCCAGACCGACTGGCGCAAACTCTCGCTCACGCTCGCCGCCAATTACACCGGCATCCTCGGCCTGCCGGTCAAGGTCGCGGCGACGATCGTCATCGCCTTCGTGCTGTTCGGCGCGGTGCTTCAGCACACCGGCGGCATGCAATTCTTCACCGATATCTCGATGGCGTTGATGGGCCGCTTCCGCGGCGGCGCCGCCAAGATCGCGGTGCTCGGCTCCTGCCTGTTCGGTTCGATTTCCGGCAGCGCGGTGGCCAACGTGGTGGCGACCGGCGTCGTCACCATTCCGCTCATGAAGCGCGCCGGCTACCCGGCGCACAAAGCGGGCGCGATCGAGGCGGTGGCGTCGACCGGAGGGCAATTGATGCCGCCGGTGATGGGTGCCGCTGCCTTCCTGGTCGCGGAATTCCTGGAGACGTCCTACACCACGGTCGTCATCGCCGCGATCGTGCCGGGGCTGCTCTATTACATTGCGTTGTTTATTCAGGCCGACCTGGAAGCGGCCAAAGAGGGTATTCCGCCAGTCGAGCGGGACGCGGTTCCGCGCGCCGGCGCAATATGGCGCGAAGGCTGGTACTTTCCGCTGGCCTTCGCCGTTTTGCTGTACGCGCTGTTCTTTCGCAACCTTCAGCCTGAAGACGCCGTGATGTGGGCGATCCTCGCATTGCTCGTTGCCGCGCTCGTTTTTGGCTTTGAGGGCAAGCGGCCGGGGCCGCGCCAACTGATCGAAGCGTTGCGCGAGACCGGACACGGCTCGCTCGACCTCATTTTGATTACCGGCGCCGCCGGCATCGTCATTGGCGTGCTGTCAATCTCCGGGCTCGGCTATCAACTGACTCTGGGCCTGGTCCAGATCGGCCACGGCCATCTGTTCATATTGCTGGTGCTGTCGGCCATCGTCTGCATCATCCTCGGCATGGGGCTGCCGACGGTCGGCGTCTACGTGCTGCTGGCGACGCTGGTCGCGCCCTCGCTGATCGAGGTCGGCGTCAAGCCGATCGCGGCGCATCTCTACGTCATGTATTTCGGCATGATGTCGATGATCACGCCGCCGATCGCGATCGCCGCCTTCGCCGCGGCCTCGGTGGCGCAAGCCGATGCCATGCGCACCGGGTTCGCGGCCACGCGCTTCGGCTGGACCGCGTTCATCGTGCCGGTGCTGTTCGTCTATTCGCCGAGCCTGCTGCTGATCGGCGAGCCGGTGGAAATCGCCGTCGCGGTCTGCACCGCCATGTTCGGCGTGTGGCTGGTCTCCTGCGCCAGCGTCGGTTACTTCATGCGCGCAATCACGCCGTCAGGGCGGCTGTTGTTCGCGGCTGCCGGGTTTGCCGCGCTGGTCCCGGCCGGTGCATTCACCGGCGGTACGATACTCGATATCGCCGGCGTCGCCGCGGGCATCGCGATCATGGCGTACGAATACATTGCCGTCAGTCGCTTGCGGGCGACCGCAGCCGCAAAGCCGGGCGGGACGCGCGTCTAGTCCGCCAATAATGACCGGCTGCTGATTCTCTAGGCGAGCTTGGCGGACTGTTCGAGCGCGATCGGGGCCAGGGAATCCGGGTGCGGCCGTTCGCGCGCGAACGGAGATCGGCCCGATTCCGTGCGCGCGAGCCGCTCTCCGATGTTGAATGCTTTCCAGAGGATGTAGCTCGAAGCGGCGAAGGCAGCCCCGGTCAGAATCACGGCGACGCCGTAATGGATGTTCGCATCGATAAATCCGGCGGTTGCGTTCGGAATCGCCACACAAACGCCCCCCGTCAGGACAAGGGCGGCGGCTTGAGCGACGGTATCGTTCCTCAGCCAATTCGGGCTGCGCGGGTTGCGCAGCACGAGCGCGGTCAGCAGGACAGCGGCGGAAATCGCGAACAGGCCGAGCAGACTGATTGCCGCCGAGGCAAGGATCGCCATCGTTCAGTACCTCCCTCGGATTTACCGACTGACGGCGAATCTCCTCCCGGCGCTTCCAGGCGCAAAGGTCACGCCGGATAGCTTTATCGCCCGCGCGTATAAATTCGGCGTGAAATGGATGCGCGGCCGCCGCCCAAGCGGGCGGCATGCGGCCTGGAAAGCGGAGGTGCTGCTCTAGGACTGCTGGCTGGCGGGCGCCGCCGTGACGGCCGGTGCGCCGTTCTCGGCTTCATTCGCCGATTGCGCCAGCCGGTAGCCGACGCCGAGCTCGGTCATCAGGATGCGCGGGCTATCGGGCTGCGGCTCGATCTTCTGGCGCAGCTTGCGCACGAAGATGCGCAGGTAGTGGGTGTCCTGCACGTGGGTGGTGCCCCAGACTTCCTTGAGCAGTTGTTGATGGGTGACCACATTGCCGGCGTGCTGCGCCAGCACTTGCAGCAGCCGGTATTCCTTCGGCGTCAAGGCGAGGCGGACGCCGTTACGCAGAACGGCGCGGGCGCCGAGGTCGATGGTCAGGGGGCCGATCTTGACCGTCGGCTCGCCGCTTGCCGCGCGCATTTGACGCCGGAGCGCCACACGCACCCGCGCCATCAGTTCCGCCATGCCGAACGGCTTGACCACGTAATCGTCGGCGCCGAGCTCGAGTAGGCGCACCTTCTGCGCCTCGGCCGCGCGCACCGACAGCACGATGATCGGCACCGTCGACCAGGAGCGAATGCGCTCGATGACGTCGGAGCCGTCCATGTCGGGCAGGCCGAGATCGATAATGACCAGGTCGACCGGGCGCAACGTCGCGGCGCGGATCGCTTCGCCGCCGGTGCCGGCCTCCTGCACGATGAAGCCGTTGAGCTCGAAACCCGTGCGCAGGAAGCGCCGGATCTGAATCTCGTCGTCGACGATAAGCACGATGGGGGAGGCGTCACTCATCTGCATCGCTTTCCATTTGTGGGACGGCGCTTACCGTCACCGGGAGTTCGATCGTCACCGTGCTGCCCAGGTCGGGACCGGCACTGACGGCATTGATCGTTCCGCCATTGGCGCCGATGAAGGCGTTGGCGATCCACAGGCCGAGGCCGGACCCGCTGGTGGTGGCGGCGTGGCGCTCGCCGCGGGCGAAGCGCTCCCAAATCTGCGACCGCTCGGCCTGGGTCAGCCCGCTGCCTTCGTCGCTGACGCTGACGATCAGACGTTGGTCATGCGCGCGCGCCGCGACCGTGATCCGGGAGCCGGGCGAAGAATATTTGACCGCGTTGTCCAAGACCTGCACCAACGCCTGTTGCAGCAGCACGGGGTCGCCGTGAAACAGGGGAAGATTGGGCGACAGATCGCAGACGACGTTGCGATCGGACAGGCGGCGGCGGCAGCGCTCGATCGCCGAATTGATGATGTCGGCCGGTTCCGCCCATTCCACGCGCGGCTTGACGCCGCCGCTGCTGATGCGGCTGGCGTCGAGCAGATTCTGAATGTCATTATTGAGCCGCTCGGCCTCGTCGCGCACGGCAAACGCCAGCGCCTTGAGGTCCTGCTCGTGCGCCAGCGCGGGCGCGGCGCTCAACACGGTGGCGGCGCCGAGGATCGAAGCGAGCGGCGTGCGCAGTTCATGGCTGACCGATCCGATCAGTGCTTCGCGCAAATCGTCGGTTCGCGAGCGCATCCGCGCCTCGCTGATGGCGTGGGCGACGCCGAGCCGCTCGAGCGTGGCGGTGGCGTCCGCCAGCACGGTTTCGACGCGCATGCGCAACATGTCGGTGCGCTCTTGCGACTCGCGGCCGAAATTGATCGCGATCACGCCGAATTCAAGATTGCTGGGTGACACGGCGCGGACCAGCCACACTTCCCCACTGTCGGCGGCGACGGTCACGCCCGCCGTGCGGTCACGGTGGGCCGACGTCGCCTCGACCACCTCGGTTAAGACCTGCTTGGGAACCGTGACGCCGGCGTGCCGGCCGCTGCTGGCGGATGCTTCGCGCGCGCCGGCGAATAGGACGACCTTGCGCTGCATGACGCTGGCGAGATGGTCCTCGATCGCGGCATGAATGTCGGATACGTCGAAGGCGCCCGCGAGCCGGCGCGAGAAGGCATAGAGATCGCGCATGTCGATCTCGCGCTGGCGCGCCAGCTCCAATTGGCGCTTCAGCCGGGACGCGAGCTGGCTGACCACCACCGCGACGAAGATGAACAGGATGAGATTGAGGACCTCGTGCGGATCCTTGATCCGCAGGCTGTAGAGCGGCGGAAAGAAGAAGAAAGCGGAGGCAACGACGCCGCAGACGGCGGCCACGATCGCCGAAACAACGCCCCAGCGCGTGGCGGCGATCACCACGGGGACGAGATAGACCACGGAGCCGTGGCTAAGGCCGCTGACGCGAATGATCGCGTAGAGCGATACGGTTGTCGCTCCGACAAGGCAGAGCGTCAGGAAAATGCCGCGCAATTCCTTGCGGAAGCGGCCGAAGCGCAGGGCGGTTGGCATCGTCGTGCCGGTTCGCGGCCGGGCTCCTTTGGGGCGGCGCAATATATTACTAACGCGCGCCCTTGTCTGTCCCTGCGCGCTTGGTTAGATAGCCACCGTCCAATTTGGGCTTTTTCAGGCCCTTTTGGCTTCCGGAGAGGTGGCAGAGCGGTTGAATGCACCGCACTCGAAATGCGGCATACGGGTAACCGTATCGGGGGTTCGAATCCCTCCCT
>CAWFEO010000016.1:0-199399 GCA_963814885.1 uncultured Alphaproteobacteria bacterium
ACCAAGTATCACGAGACCGTCGATCCGAAGTCGCCGCCGATCGAGTTGCTGTCGCCGTCCGGCAGCCCCACGCCGTTCTATGCCGAATTCGGCTGGACCGGCGCGCCGGACGCCAAGCTCACGCTGCCGACCGCCAATACCGTGTGGACGCAAAGCGGCTCCGGCGCGCTCAGCGTCGGCCATCCGGTGACGCTCACCTACGACAACGGCCAGGGTCTCACGTTCCGCCGCACCATTTCAGTCGACGACAAGTACCTGTTCACCATCAAGGACGAAGTGGCGAACAAGGGCGCGAACCCGGTCACGCTCTATCCTTACGGGCTGATCTCGCGCCACGGCACGCCGAAAACGCTCGGCTACTACATTTTGCATGAGGGCCTGATCGGCGTGCTCGGTGACAAGGGCCTGCAGGAATACACCTACAAGAAGATCGAGGAAGAGAAGGTCATCAACTTCAACGTGACCAACGGCTGGCTCGGCATCACCGACAAATACTGGGCGGCGACGCTGTTGCCCGATCCGAAGGCGCATCTCACGGCGCATTTTTCGGCCGGCAAGCTGGGCGACAAGGAAACCTACCAGACCGACTACCTGCTCGACGCCAAGACGATCGCGCCCGGCGCCACCGCCACCGTCGACGCACGGCTGTTCGCCGGCGCCAAGGAACAGCACGTCATCAACGCCTACGAAGAAAAGTACCACATCAACCGCTTCGATCTGCTGATCGACTGGGGCTGGTTTTATTTCATCACCAAGCCGCTGTTCGTCGTGATCGACTATTTCTACCGGCTGGTCGGCAATTTCGGCCTGGCGATCCTGATCGTCACCGTGCTGATCAAGCTCGCCTTCTTCCCGCTCGCCAACAAGTCCTATGCCTCGATGGCCAAGATGAAGGCGGTGCAGCCGCAGATGCAGGCGCTGCGCGAGCGCTATCCCGACGACAAGGCCAAGCAGCAGCAGGAGCTGATGGCGCTCTACAAGAAAGAGAAGATCAATCCGCTCGCCGGCTGCCTGCCGATCGCCATCCAGATTCCGGTGTTCTTCTCGCTCTACAAGGTGCTGTTCGTCACCATCGAGATGCGGCACGCGCCGTTCTTCGGCTGGATCCACGACCTCTCGGCGCCCGACCCGACCAACGTGTTCAATCTGTTCGGCCTCATTCCGTTCGACCCGACCGTGGTTCCGGTGATCGGCCATTTCCTGCATCTCGGCGCCTGGCCGCTGATCATGGGCGTGACCATGTGGGCGCAGATGAAGCTCAACCCGGCGCCGCCCGATCCGACCCAGAAGATGATCTTCGACTGGATGCCGATCATCTTCACCTTCATGCTGGCGGGCTTCCCGGCCGGGCCTTGTGATCTACTGGGCGTGGAACAACTCGCTGTCGGTCGCGCAGCAGTCGATCATCATGCGCAAGCACGGGGCGAAGATCGAGTTGTTCGACAATATCAAGGCGGTGTTTGGGAAGAAGAAGGCGCAGAACTGAGCGCTTAAGCGTTGATTTCGCGCAAGAAGTCAAACTGTTGCCTTGACTATCCACATCTGACGTAGAGGCAATTGGCGATTTTCTCGCTCAAAATCGTATAATCAATCAGATTCGCGGACTGTTCAAACTCAACTTATTTAACCGAATGGCAATACGCTATGGCCTGCACCCGGTTTGGATGACACCGACTTAAGCGAATCCGGCTCTGCGCTCGAACTCCATTGGGCTTAGATAGCCGATCGTCGAGTGCCTCCGTTTGGCATTATAGAAGCGCTCGATGTAGTCGAACACATCAGCCTTGGCCTCATCCCTTGTCCTGTAGGTTTTGCGCATTGTGCGCTCCGTTTTGAGCGACGAGAAGAAGCTCTCCATCGCCGCGTTATCCCAGACATTGCCTGAGCGGCTCATCGAGCAGACGACGCCATGGTCGGCCATGAGCCGCTGGAACTGCTCGCTGGTGTATTGGCTGCCGCGGTCCGAATGATGCAGCAGCGCATCAGGCTTGCCCCGCCGCCAGATCGCCATCACCAGCGCATCGGTGACGAGCTGGGCCGCCATTGCCGCGCTCATCGACCAGCCGACGACCCGACGAGAGAACAGATCGATCACGGCGGCCACGTAGAGCCAGCCTTCGGCTGTCCAGATATACGTGAAGTCGGCAATCCATCGGCGATTGGGAGCGGGAGCAGCGAAGGTGCGATCGAGCACGTTCGGAGCGACGGCGGAGGCCTGCCGCTCACCCAGATCGGGCGGCAGCCGACGTCGTCGCGGGCGTGCTTTAAGCCCTTGGCTCCGCATCAATCGCTCGATCCGGTGAAGCCCGCAGGCCAGGCCCTCGGCTAGAAGGTCGTGCCACACGCGCCTGGCGCCGTAGGTCCGGTCACTCGCAACGAAGCTCGCCCGCACCTTGGTTCCCAGCTCTTCGTCGGTTCGGCTGCGCCGGCTACGCGGCCGCTTCAGCCAGGCATAGAAGCCACCCCGCGAGACACCGAGCGCCCCGCATATCCAATCCGCCGGCCAGATCCCCCGGTGCTTCGCGATGAAGGAGAACTTCACGTCGATTCCTTCGCGAAGTAGGCCGCGGCTTTTTTTAGGATGTCCCGCTCGGCCTTGAGCTTGATAACTTCACGCTTGAGCCGGGCGATCTCCAACTGCTCCGGCTTCATCTGGCCATTGCCTGGGAATGCGTGCTGCGGGTCGTCCGCGAACTTCTTCACCCAATCGCGCAGCTGAGATACGTGCACACCCAGGTCCGTCGATGCCTGAGCAAACGAAACGCCCCGATCCCTGATCAGGCGCACGGCCTCAAGCTTGAACTCTCGCGTAAACTTCCGCCTCTCCATGACCCACCTCCGGTCCCATTGTCACACCAAACTTGGTGTCTTCGGAACCGGGTGCAGGCCACTAGAAAGTGTGCATCGTTAGCTGCACCGCGCACAAGCGCGAAGCGGCTATGCGCGCCGAAAATCTCTACTCATCTGAACTTTTTTTTAAGTCACGCAGATACGCGCAGGCCAACTACGACGCTTGGCTGATTTTATCAGCAAAGCACGGTTTACTTCTTCCCGGCGATGTGATCGCCCCCTATGACTGTAAGCTCACAACCATTTCCCGCAAAGAAAGGAATGCTTTGGCAGAACGCGTACGTGAGCAAGCGAAAGTCACTTTGCCCACTTCTGTAGAAATAGAATCGCTCTGCGGTAACGAATATGACGCCATTTTAAACCACGCAGGAGTGCGGTTTAAGCCCCTTCAGAAATTTGCTCTCCCGATCGGAAAGAAACTACAAGCGCTGAACGTCGCGACCGATCCCAACGACTATGAGGCCTTACTTGATAAAATGTATCGAGCTGTTGAGCCTTTGTTTGATCGGCGGCGGCCCCTAAAGGAGTTGGTCGAACACGAAATGCCAGAAGCTGGCGTTTATCTTTTCTTTGATGGGAAAGAACGGCGGCTGAGAAATATTGCAGAGCTCAGGATCGTACGTGTAGGAACCCACGGCGTCGCCGCTGGCTCAAAAGCCTCGCTCCGCCAAAGACTAAGAACACACTTTGGTACGACAACCGGCATTGGGAATCATAGAAGTTCGATTTTCCGCCTGCATACTGGACGCAGCCTTATCAATGCAAAGCTGCAACCGGCAATCGGTTCTTGGGGACTTCCTTCTCCGGATCAGAAAAAATTAAAGGCAGAGCAGGTATTAGAACAGGCCGTGTCAAAGTACTTGGCCGGGTTGTACGTGGTAATCATTTCAGTCCCGGGCGTATCGGACAAGACCAACGACCGCGCCTACGTCGAGCAAAATTTGATCGCATTGGTATCCAACGGGTGCAAGCCTTTAGACCCGCCGAGCTACGACTGGCTCGGGTTAAAGTCCGCGAAAGCGGAAATCCGAAAAAGCGGACTTTGGAATGTGAATCATGTCGAACAACAGGTTGACCTGGAGTTCCTCGACATCCTTGATCAATATGTATCTGTGACGCTTCAAAAGGCGGGCAGTACGGTCCCTACAGATAGCTATCCTCCGAGCCACGCGCTGAAAGCGGTGGCCCGGATCATTCACCTGGAAGACTACTCGCCATTCTCGTTTGCACAGCGACTGCAATCCATCCGCAGAGGAAGATAGATCGATGACTCCGCGCAGCCTTATCTACTTGGCAGCTCCTTTATTTTCGCTGTCCGAAAAAAATGAAAACGTTCAGATTTGTCGTGCATTAGAGCGTTGGTGTGACGTGTTTTTGCCCCAAAGGGACGGCGAACTCGTTACCCGACTTATTCAGGGAGGAATGTCTGAGCAACAAGCGTATCGAACGGTATTCGAACGCGACATAAGGGCCTTAAATACCTGCGACGCACTGGTAATTAATTTAGACGGACGCACGGTCGACGAAGGCGCGGCATTCGAATTGGGGGTCGCTTTTACCCTCGGCAAGCTTTGCGTGGGATATCATACCGATGTGAGGGTTCTCTTACCTTGGGGGCTCAATCCAATGGTCACCGCCCCGCTCTCGCGTACATTCGGAAGCATTGAAACCCTGGAAGAATGGGCTCGCACTTTTGAACCTAGTCGAGTAAAGGCCGCGGATCGGACGGTGGAGGCGAGAATCGACTAGTCGACAGGTTCTACCACCTGGTCGGCAATTTCGGCCTGGCGATCCTGATCGTCACCGTGCTGATCAAGGTGGCGTTCTTCCCGCTCGCCAACAAATCCTAGGCCTCGATGGCCAAGATGAAGGCGGTGCAGCCGCAGATGCAGGCGTTGCGCGAACGCTATCTCGACGACAGGCGCCGCCAAAGCAGACAGATAACAGGAATGTTTTCCTTGACACCGTAACGCTGCCCGGCTAGCCATCGGGCATCCTCTCCCACTTGCGCGTGCCGCAGGGCACCGACAGTCAAGACGTGGATGGCCGGGTCAAGCCCGGCCATGACGGCGATGAATGAGTGCGCAGCCTCCGCGCCCCACCAGTCTCCAAGGACCACCCATGCCCGCCCTCACCCCCGACGCCTGGGCGCAGATCCGATACGACTACGAGCACACCGACCGGCCGGTCGCGGACATTTGCGCGGATTACGGCATCTCCTCCGGCACGCTGCGCGACCGCATGCGGCGCTGGCACTGGACGCGGCGGCGAAAGCCCATCCCGCGCGCAGGGCCGCCGGCGTTTCTGGTCGTGGAGCAGGCGGGCGCGTGCGCCCGGGACGGCGGTGATCGTGGTCGAGCCTGCGGCGCCCGCGCTCTCAAAAGACGGCTGCGGGGCCGCGCCGCCGCTCGCCGCCTTGCAAGCCGCCGCAGGCGACGCGGCGACGATCGCGCCCGCCCTGCAAGAGGCGGTCACCACCGTGCTGCCGGCCATCCAGCAGGCGCTCGCGCGCATCGCGAAGGGGACGCATTATGCCGACGATGAGGCCAAGACCGCCCGCGCCTTCGAAGCGCTGACGCGCACCTTGCGCGAGCTGAGCGGGCTGTCGGGCCGGCGGCAACGGCGGCGGTGATTGCCACACCCGGCTCGCATGTGCTCCTGATGGTGAGCCATTTGCAGTTCCGTTCGTCCCCGCGAAAACGGGGACCCAGTTCTTTGGCCAAGCGCTGGGTTCCCGCTTTCGCGGGAACGAGCGGAGTGTGTTGCCATGGCTGAGCACAAGCTACTGGATGAGGGAAAGCCTCAGGCAATGACCGACTTCACCCGCAGCGAAATCGAAGCCGGCCGGCGCCTGTTCACCGGCGACTGGCAGTTCACCGCCGCCGCCGGCTCGCCCGCCTCGCTGCCGCGCATGCGCGGCGTCGAGATCGCGCTGGCCGGCCGCTCCAATGTCGGCAAGTCGAGCCTGATCAACGCGCTCACCGGCCGCAAAAGCGCTGGCGCGCATTTCGCGCACGCCCGGCCGCACCCAGGAGCTGATCTTCTTTGCCGGCGCGGACAATCTCAATCTGGTGGACATGCCCGGCTACGGCTACGCCGCCGCCGCCAAGACCAAGATCGCGGCCTGGACCGCGCTGATCCACGCCTACTTGCGCGGGCGCGCCAATCTTGCCCGCGTCTACGTGCTGGTGGACGCCCGCCACGGCCTCAAGGACACCGACGAACCGACGCTCGATGCGCTCGGCCAGGCGGCCGTCAGCCACCAGATCGTGCTGACCAAGGCCGACGCGGTGAAGCCGAAGGAGCTTGCCGCCCGCATCACGGAAGTCGAGGCGGCGCTCGCCAAGCGCCCGGCCGCGTTCCCCACGGTGCTGGCGACGTCGGCGCACGACGGCAGCGGCATCCCCGAACTGCGCGCGGCGGTCGCACGGCTGCTGCGCGAGCGTGGCGCAAGGTAACCGGGAACGACGGGCTTAGCTTTTCGGCAGCGCCTTCTCGATACGGCGGTCCGGAACCAGCCACATGATCGCAACCAGCACGTAGATCGCAATCGAGAGCCACGGCTTGACGAAGGCCAGCCCGATCGCCGCGAGATAGAACAGCGGCGACAGCTTGCCCTTGAGATCGCGGCCGAGCGCGCGCGCGAGCACGGAACGTTTGCCTTGCTTGTGCAGGATCGCCTGCTGCAGCAGGAAATAGGCAATCGCCGGCATCAAAAGGACAATGCCGTAAACGGCGGTCGGAACCGGGGCCAGCAGGTTTTCGCCGAGCCAGGCGGTGGCCGCCGGAATGAGCGAAAGCCAGAACAACAAATTCGCGTTGGCCCACATGATCAGCGCGTCGATGCGCGTCACGGTGTGCAACAGATGGTGGTGATTGTTCCAGTAGATGGCGAGATAGATGAAGCTCAGCACATAGATCACGAAATTGGGCGCCACTTCGGACAGCGCCGCCCAATTGGCGCCGTGCGGGACCTTCAGTTCGAGCACCATGATCGTGATGACGATCGCGATGACGCCGTCGCTGAAGGCCGTGATCCGCTCTTTTCCCATGCCGCTTTCCCTGGCTTCGATTCTTCCGCAGCCGAAACTAGCACAATCGTGCGCCGCCGCCCGGCACGGCCGGCCCCGGCGCGCCATGACCGACGCCGGCTTCTGCGCCGGCGCAAGCTGGGCTACGATCCGCGCATGGACCAGATTCTGATCGCGCTTGCCGGCCTCATGGGCGCCGCCGGCGTCATGCTGGCGGCGGCCGGCGCCCACGGCAAGCCGGGCTCAGGGCTCGACAGCGCCGGCTATCTGCTGCTGATCCACGCCGCCGCCGTGATCGCCGCCACCGCTCGCGGCGCGTTCCGGGCTCATCCTGCGCCCGCTTGGCCTGATCGTGATCTGCGGCTTTATCGCGGGGGCTAGCCTGTTCGCCGCCGACGTCGCGGCCCGCGCCTATCTCGGCCACCGCCTGTTTCCGTTTGCCGCGCCCAGCGGCGGCGTCATCATGATCGTGAGCTGGCTCGCCCTCATCGCGGCGGCGCTCGCGGCCTTGCGCGCGTAGTTTTTCGCTTGCGCATGATCTTTTTCCGAAAACCGGTTCCCACTTTTCGGGATCATGCGCGAGGCCTCTTTCGCCAAGCGACCGCGCCCGCTAAAAGGGCGCCACCCACCACGCGAAGGCCGAGGCGATGAGCAAAGCCCCCAAAATCGATCCGCAAACGCAGGCCCGCATCCTGGTCGAGGCGCTGCCGCATATGCAGCGCTACGACGAGGAAACCGTCGTGGTGAAATATGGCGGACACGCCATGGGCGACGAGCAGACCGCGCGCGATTTCGCCCGCGACGTGGTGCTGCTCGAGCAGACCGCGATCAACCCGGTCGTTGTCCACGGCGGCGGCCCGCAGATCCAGGCCATGCTCAGCAAGCTCGGCATCAAATCGGAGTTCGCCGCGGGCTTGCGCATCACCGACGAAAAAACCATCGAGATCGTCGAGATGGTGCTGGCCGGCTCGATCAACAAGCAGATCGTCGGCTACATCAACGCCGCCGGCGGCAAGGCCATCGGCCTGTGCGGCAAGGACGGCAACATGGTGCAGGCGCGCAAGGTGACGCGCACCGTGGTCGATCCGGATTCCAACATCGAGAAGGTGGTCGATCTCGGTTTCGTCGGCGAGCCGGAAAAGGTCGATACCGCCATGCTCGGCGAGGTGATCGGCCGCGAGCTGATCCCGGTGCTGGCGCCGGTGGCGACCTCGGCGGACGGCGGCACTTTCAACGTCAACGCCGACACCTTTGCCGGCGCCGTCGCCGGCGCGCTCAAGGCCAAGCGCCTGTTGCTGCTCACCGACGTGCCGGGCGTGCTCGACAAGTCGAAGAAGCTGATCGAAGAGCTTTCGGTCGCCGACGCGCGCAAGCTGATCGCCGACGGCACCATTTCCGGCGGCATGATCCCCAAGGTGGAAACCTGCATCTACGCGCTCGATCAGGGCGTCGAAGGCGTGGTGATCATGGACGGCAAAGTACCGCACGCCGTCCTGCTCGAATTGCTCACCGATCACGGCGTCGGCACGCTGATGTACCGCTGATACGTCACTCCCGGCCCGCGCGCGTGGCATGACGCCCGCGTTGCTTCTAGAGTTGGCGCATGATTCGTCCGATTCATGGCGCCGCATGCCTCGCCGGCTTGGCCCTGCTGCTGGCAGCGGCGCCGGCACAGGCCGCGCTGACGCTGTGCAACCGAACCAGCTACCGCGTGCAAGCCGCGGTCGGACTGGAAAAGCGCGCCAACGTCTCGACGCGCGGCTGGTTCCACGTCGATCCGGGCGCGTGCAAGCAGGTATTCGACGACACGCTCGATGCCGACCTGATCTACATCCATGCGCGCACGCCGCCGGTCTACGGCACGGCGCCATTTCCGCAGACGGGCAATGCCGAGTTGTGCATTCGCGACGGCGACTTCGCCATCGCCGATGCGCGCGGCTGCCCGGTCAGCCAGCAAGCGCGCTTCACGGCGGCGCGGCCGTCCGACACGCCGGCCGGGCCGACGGTCTACCTGGCGGAAGACGCCGGCTACGACGACGCGCAGGCGCGCCTCGCCGGCATCCAGCGTCTGCTGGCGATCGCCGGCTATGACGCCTATCCGATCGACGGCGTGCAGGGTTCCAAGACGCAAAGCGCGCTCACAAAATTTCTCAGCGACCACAAGCTGCCGGCCGACGCCGCGCCAAAACCTGAATTCTTCGACACGCTGCTGGCGACCGCCCGCAACCCGCAGGGCGCCGGCTTTTCCTGGTGCAACGACACCAAATACGCGGTGATGGCCGCGCTCGGCGTCGTCGAGATGGGCGCCGTCGTCACCCGCGGCTGGTATCGCGTCGGCGCCGGAAAATGCTTGCGGCCGACCTTGAGCGGCGCACCGCACCGGCTCTACAGCTATGCCGAGGCGGTCGACGGCAATGGGCGGGTGATCCGTCGCGACGATGCGCCGTTGTCGTGGGGCGGCAAAGTCACGCTCTGCACGCGCGACGGCAAATTCGCGCTGAGCAACCACAAGGACTGCGCGGCGCGCGGCCTGAATTCCGCCGGCTTTGCCGTCATCGATGCCGGGACCAAACCGTCGACCACCGTCCGCTTCAAGGAACCGTAAGCCGTGCCGACCAAGCCCCGCCCCGCGCCGCGCGGTTTCGGCAAGGTCGAAGCGTGGGTCTTCGATCTCGACAACACGCTCTATCCGCATCACCTGCTCTGGCAGCAGGTCGACGACCGCATCCGCAACTTCATCGCGGAATTCCTGAAAGTGCCGCAGGGTGAGGCGTTCCGCATCCAGAAGGACTATTACAAGCGCTACGGCACCACCATGCGCGGGCTGATGACCGAGCACGGATTGAAGCCGGACGATTACCTGGAATATGTCCACCAGATCGATCACTCGCCGCTCGAGCCCAACCCGGCGCTCGGCGCCGCGCTGGAGAATCTGCCCGGACGCAAGCTCATCCTCACCAATGGCACGCGCAAGCACGCCGACGCGGTGATGAAGCGGCTCGCGGTGCACGAGCATTTCGAGGACGTGTTCGACATCATCGCCGCCGAACTCGAGCCGAAGCCGTCGCAGAAAACCTATGAACGTTTTCTCGTGCGGCACGCGGTCGACCCCGGCAAGGCCGCCATGTTCGAGGACCTGGCGCGCAACCTGGCGGCGCCGCACGCGCTCGGCATGACCACGGTACTGGTGGTGCCGCATGGCCAGCGCGAAGTGTTTCGCGAGGACTGGGAGCTGGAGGGGCGCGACGATCCGCACGTCGATCACGTCACCGACGATTTGTCGGGATTTCTAGAACAGATCGCGGCGCGGCGCTGATCAGGCTGCGGGAATGACCTGCTGCATGAACACGGCCAGCCCAATGCCGGCAATGCCAGCGCCGATGAGGCGCAGGCGCACGGGCTCAGCCAGCAGCAACCGCGCGCCACGCATGGCCGCCAGCGCGACCGTGCCTTGGATGAATGCCAGGCCGATCAGGTAAGCGTAAAGCGGCGTCGGCTCGGCGCCATAAATCGACTCGCCCAGCGCATAGCCGTGCACGAGTCCGACGGCGGCGAACAGCACCAGCGCCGCACTTGCCGGCATCGCGCGCCGGCGCAGCAGCAACGCGCCGAGCGCGATCACCGTCAGCGCCACCAGCAACTCGGCACCCGGCACCGTCGCCCCGTGCACGTGCAGGGCGACGCCCGCCATCATCGCCAGCACGAAACCGACCGCCAGCGCCGCGCCAGCGCGATGCGCAGCGGCGAGGCAGCCGACCGCCACCACGGCGGCGAAATGATCGAGCCCGATGATCGGATGGCCGAGGCCGGACAGGATCCCTTCCCCGAACGTCGCTGGCATACGGCCGCCCATCAGATGATGGGCGAAGGCCGGCGCGGCGCTCAGCGTCAGCGCGAGCGGCGCAAGCGCAAGGCTTGTGGTTCGGCGTCTCATGGCATTTCTCCCGCCGGCGAGCTTAGCCCGCCCGGCCCGCTTTGCCATCCCTGCCGCAGCGGCCGGCTCAGGCGGCGGCCTTGCCGAGCATACCGCCGGGCGCATCCTTGATGTGCAGGTCGCGCTGCGGGAACGGGATCGACAGCCCGGCCGCTTCCAGCGCCACCTTGCCCTGTTCGGTAAGCGCGCGCCGCAGCGTCCAGTAGTCGCCGTTCGACGCCCACACCCGCAAGCGCAGCACCACTGCCGAATCGCCGAGTTCGTCGACGAAGGTCTGCGGCTCCGGATCGGACGCCACCCGCTCGTCGTCGCCGGCAAGCTTGCGCAGCACTTCCTGCCCCTTGGCGAGGTCGTCTTCGTATGAGACGCCGAAGGCGAGATCGACCAGCCGCGTCGACAGCCGCGAATAATTGATAATGCGCTTGTTCCACAATTCGGAATTCGGCACGAATTGATAGATGCCGTCCCACGAGTGCAGCTCGCTGGCGAAAAGTCCGAGCTCCTTGACCGTGCCAGCCACCCCACCGCTGTCGATGTAGTCGCCGACCTTGAACGGCCGCAGCCACAACAGCATCATGCCGGCGGCGATGTTGGACAGCGTGCCCTGCAAGGCCAAGCCGATGGCAATGCCGGCGGCGCCGAGCGCGGCCAGGATACTGGTGGTCTGAATACCGAGCTGGCCGAGCACCGCCACCAAGATCACGATCAGGATGGTGTAGCGCACCAGCGACGCGATCAGGCTGCTCAGCATCGGGTCGATGCGACCCTGGCGCGCTAGCAGGCGGCGGATCCCACGATTGGCGCGGCTAGCGACCACCCATCCGACGATCAGCAGCAACAGCGCGCCGGCAATGCGCGGTATCGCCTCGGTCGCCCAGGTCACCAGCGGCGTCAGAAAGGTGCCGACCTCTCCGCTCAATTGTGCAACTGCTGCTTCCATGAATGGCTCCTCTTAAAATGCGTGACGCCGACGGTCTCTTTTAGCGCATCGACGCCGATGCCGCACCGCGACGCGCTGTCCAATGGGGAAATCCCGCCCCTCAGCGCCAACGGCTTGACAGGTCGGCAGGTTCCCCCGACAAACCGCTGCCGAATGAGCAAGGACGCCATGACCGACAAGCTTGCCAAGATTATTGATGAAGCCTTCGAGGCGCGCGACAAGATCGGCCCCAAGACCAAGGGCGCCGTTCGCAAAGCGGTGAACGGCGCGCTCGAACGGCTCGACACCGGCAAGGCGCGCGTCGCCGAGCGCCAGGCGGACGGCACCTGGCACGTCAATCAATGGCTGAAGAAGGCCGTGCTGCTGTCGTTCCGACTCAACGACATGAGCGTGATCCCGGGTGGACCGGGCAAGGCGGTGTGGTGGGACAAGGTCGATTCCAAGTTCAAGGGCTGGACGCCGGCGCGGTTCCGCAAAGCGGGCTTCCGCGCCGTGCCCGGCTGCGTGGTGCGGCGTTCGGCCTTTATCGCGCCCGGCGTGGTGCTGATGCCGAGCTTCGTCAATCTCGGCGCCTACGTGGGCTCCGGAACGATGATCGACACCTGGGCAACGGTCGGCAGTTGCGCCCAGATCGGCAAGAACTGCCACATCTCCGGCGGCGCCGGCATCGGCGGCGTGCTGGAGCCGTTGCAGGCAGGCCCCGTCATCATCGAGGACAATTGCTTTGTCGGTGCGCGCTCGGAAGTGGCCGAAGGCGTCATCGTGCGCACCGGCGCGGTGCTTTCGATGGGCGTCTATCTCGGCGCCTCCACCCGCATCGTCGACCGCGCCAGCGGGCAAGTGACGCAAGGCGAAGTGCCGCCCTATTCCGTGGTCGTGCCGGGGACGCTGCCGGGCACGAGCGGCGGACCGGGTCTTTATTGCGCGGTCATCGTCAAGCGCGTGGACGAACGCACGCGCTCCAAGACCTCCATCAACGAATTGCTGAGGGATTGACCCGGCCGCCGATCCGGTCGATTCTCACGACATGAGCCGCGATATCAATATTCAGGCACGATGGGACGGCGAGGCCAGTGTTTGGATCGCCACCAGCACAGACGTTCCAGGCCTTGTGGTCGAATCCGGTACCTGGCCTGGTATGATCGAGGAAGTTCGGCTTGTGTTGCCGGAACTCATGGAACTGAAGGGCCATGGCAACGAAGATCTCTCGATTATCTTCAAGGCTGAAGAGCATCTTGATCTCGCGGGAGCCTGATGGCCGATTTCTACCGGGAGCTCGTTTCGATCCTCAGGGCGAACGGATTCGAACTTCTCAGGACCGGCAAAGGCAGCCACGAAATCTGGTTTAATCCTATCACCAATCAGCATGTGACGGTGCCGCGTTCCACCAAGTCGCGCCACACAGCCAACGACGTGCTCAAGCAAGCCGGCCTGCCGAAGAAGTTTTGATGAGCGCCGATCCCGTCACAATCGCCCGCGACCTGCTGCGCTGCCGCTCGGTGACGCCCGCAGAAGGCGGCGCGCTCGACTATCTCGAGCGCGTGCTGAAAGGCGCCGGCTTCACCGTGCACCGCATGACGTTCAAGGAGCCGGGCGCCGACGACGTGGAAAATCTCTACGCCCGTATCGGCACGGCGGCGCCCAATCTGGTGTTCGCCGGCCACACCGACGTGGTTCCGCCCGGCGACGAGAAGGCATGGTCGCATCCGCCGTTCGCCGGGGAAGGCGACGGGCTTGAGCTTTACGGCCGCGGCGCGGTCGACATGAAGGGCGGCATCGCCTGCGCGTTGGCGGCCGTGCTCGATCATCTCGGCGCACACGGCGGCAAGCCGCAAAAAACCGGCCAAGGCTCGATCGCGTTCCTGATCACCGGCGACGAGGAAGGCATCGCGGTCAACGGCACGCCCAAGCTGCTGCAATGGGCGGCCGAGCAGGGCGAAAAATTCGATCACTGCATTCTGGGCGAACCAAGCAATGTCGAGGATCTCGGCGACACCATCAAGATCGGCCGGCGCGGCTCGCTCAACGGCCATCTGATCGTGAGCGGCCGGCAGGGCCACGTCGCTTATCCGGAGCGCGCCGAGAACCCGATCCGCGGGCTGGTGAAGCTTGTTGATGCGCTCCAGGCCGAGCCGCTCGATAGCGGCAGCGCGCATTTTCCGCCTTCGCACCTGGAGTTCACCTCGGTCGACGTCGGCAACAAAACCGTCAATCTCATTCCGGGCGAGGCGCGGGCGCGCTTCAACATTCGCTTCAACGACAAGCACTCGCTCGAGTCGCTGAAAAAAATAATCGCGCAGCGCGCCGAAAAGGCCGCCGGCGGCAAGATCAAATTCATTTTCGAGTGGGAACCGTCGAACGCGCCCGTGTTCGTGACCGAGCCCGGACCGTTCACGGAGATGGTGGCCAAGGCCATCGAAGAAGTCACCGGCCGCAAGCCGCATCCGTCCACCAGTGGCGGAACCTCCGACGCGCGCTTCATCACGGCCTTTTGCCCGGTGGTGGAATTCGGACTGGTCGGCCAGACCATGCACGCGGTGGACGAGCGCGTGCCGATCGCCGACTTGCGCGCGCTGACGACGATCTATCGCAAGATCATCGACCGCTACTTCGCTCAGTAATCCACCTTCATCAGATAAAGCCCCTCCGGCGGCGCCACCGGACCGCAGGCGGCGCGGTCGCGCGCGGCAAGCGCGCGCGCCAGATCGTCGGCGCTCCACTTGCCCTCGCCCACCGTGACCAGCGAGCCGACCATGGAGCGCACCTGGTTGTGCAGAAACGAGCGCGCGGACGCCAAGATGTTGACCTCCTCGCGGTCGCGCTCGACATCCAACTGGTCGAGCGTCTTCACCGGCGATTTGGCCTGGCATTCGGTGGAGCGGAACGTCGTGAAGTCGTGCTTGCCGACGAGCGCTTGCGCTGCGGCGTGCATGGCGCCGGCGTCGAGCGGGCGCGGCACCCGCCAGGCGCGGCCGAGATCGAGCGTGAGGTCGGCGCGGCGGTTGAGAATGCGATAGCGATAATGGCGCTTGCGCGCCGACGTGCGCGCGTTGAAATCACCCGCCGCCTTCTCGGCCGCCAGCACCGCCACCGGGTGCGGCCGCAAATGCGCGTTGAGCGCGTCGCGCACGGTGTCGGTATCCCAATCCCTCGCCAAATCGACGTGCGCAACCTGCGCGCGCGCGTGCACGCCGGCGTCGGTGCGCCCGGCCCCCTGCACCGGGGCTTTTTCCCCGGTCAGCGCCTCGATCGCCGCCACCAGCACGCCCTGCACGGTGGTCTGGTCGGCCTGAATTTGCCAGCCGGCAAAGGGGGTTCCGTCATATTCGATGGTCAGCTTGTAGCGGGGCACTATTGATTCACCTCAAATCCGGCCGCTGGCGCCTTGTCTATACAGAAAGGAGGAGCTGGACCCATGAAACTCGAGTTCAAACGGCAAATCGTCGATCTGCTCGATCAGCATCGTATCATGACGATTTCGACCAATCGCCCCGACGGCTGGCCGCAGGCGACGGTCGTGAGCTACGCCAATGACGGCTTGATCATCTATTGCCGGATTTCCCGCGACAGCCAGAAATGTGCCAATATCGCGCGCGACCCAAGGGTCGCGCTGTCCATCGCCAAGGACTATCCGCAGCCGCTGCAGATCAGGGGTCTTTCGGTCGCGGCACACGCGGCCGAGGTGACGGACCAGGGCGAACGCGACCACGCGGCGGAGGTTCTGCTGCAACGCTACCCCGAATACAAAGTGATGCCGAAACTGGACTCCGCCGCGGTGCCGACCTTCCGGCTGACGCCCGAGATCGTCTCGGTTATCGACTATTCGAAGGGTTTTGGGCACAGCGACCTCATCAAGGTCACGGACAACGATCTCGCCGAATTTGTCGAGGCGCGCCGCCATCATTGGGCGGGCTTTCACGCGACGCAGTGAGAGGCTACGCCAGCCGCATCCCGCGCTTCACCGGCGTGCCGCGCAGGAATTCTTCCGCACTCATCGGCCGTTTGCCCTCGCGCTGCACCTGAACAAGACGCACCGCGCCGTCGCCGCACGCGATGGTGAGCCGATCGTCGAGCGCGCTGCCGGGAACACCTTTGCCCTCACCTATGGTCGAGCGCAGCGTCTTCACCCGCACGCCACCGATCTCGCACCAGGCGCCCGGAAATGGCGACAGGCCACGGATGTGGTTGTGAACGTGTTGCCAAGGCTTCGCCCAATCGATGCGGGTCTCGTCCTTGGAAATTTTTTCCGCGTAAGTGACGCCTTGCGCGGGCTGCGGCGTCAGCGTGAGCGAGCCACGCTCTGCGGCGGCCAATGTAATCGGCATGAGGTCGGCGCCGCGCCGCGCCAACACATCATGTAGCTCGCCAGCCGTCATGTCCGGGCCGATAGCCACCGGGTCAGCATTGGCGATATTGCCGGTGTCGAGCCCCTCGTCCATCTTCATGATGGTGACGCCGGTCTCTTTGTCGCCCGCCATGATGGCGCGGTTGAGGGGCGCCGCGCCGCGCCAGCGCGGCAACAGCGAAGCGTGCACGTTGAAGCAGCCGAGGCTCGGCGCATCGAGAACGGGTTTGGGCAGGATCAGGCCATAGGCGACGACCACCGCGGCGTCGGCGTTATGGGCGCGGAATTCGGCTTGCGCTGATTCCTCGCGCAGCGTCTTCGGCGTCAGCACCGGCAGGCCAAGCCGGCGCGCCTCGCGCGCGACCGGCGTTTCCTGCAATTCCAGCCCCCGGCGGCCGGCGGGCTTGGGCGCGCGCGTATAGACGGCAACGATCTCGTGCCCGCCGTCCGCGAGCGCGATAAGCGTCGGCACCGCGAAATCGGGCGTGCCCATGAAGATCAGGCGCATGCGAGCACCGCTAGGAACCACGGCGCCCGGGCGCCGCGGTCTTTTTTTCGGCGCATGATCTCTCCCGAAAACCGGTACCCATCCTCGATCGGGGTCGAGGACATGCTTTTCGGGATCATGCGCTAGCCGATATGATGCGAAGGCTCTTTATCCTCGGACAGCGGCTTGACCGGCTCGCCGCGCTTTTGCGCCTTCTTGAACTTCTTCACGATCATGTCGCGCTTGAGCTTGGAAATGTGATCGATGAATAGCACGCCGTTGATGTGGTCGATCTCGTGCTGCAGGCAGGTCGCCAGCAGCCCCTTGGCCTCCAGCTCCTGCGGCTTGCCATCGCGGTCGAGAAATTTCACCCGCACCGCGGTCGGCCGCTCGACCTCCTCGTAAAATTCCGGGATCGACAGGCAGCCCTCCTCGTAGGTCGCCTTCTCGTCGGCCGCCCAGGTGACTTCCGGGTTGATGAAGACCTGCGGCGCCTTGGGCTCGTCCTTCTTGGCGAGGTCCATGGTGATGACGCGCTTGGCGACGCCGATCTGGATGGCGGCGAGCCCGATGCCGGGGGCGTCGTACATGGTGTCGAACATGTCGTCGATCAGCGCGCGCACGCCCTTGTCGACGGAACCGACCGGCTCGGATTTGAGCCGCAGCCGCTTGTCCGGGATGATGAGAATGTCGCGCTTGGCCATTGTCGCGATTTAAGGGTTGCGAACAGCGGGGTCAATGTAGGCTTTCCCCTTGAGATAAGGGAGTTATCGCCCTACCGTTCGCCGTTCGTTCGCAACCGGGGACGAATCGGGGTAGAAGCGCCGAATGCCGACTTCATTTGCCCGTCTGGCCGCCGATCTTCATCTCACACCCGAGGCGGCCTTGGCGCTCGCCCTCGGCATCGGCCTGATCGTCGCCCTCGGCGTCGTCGTCATCCTCGTGCTGCTGCTGCGCCCGCGCAAACCGGTGGCCGACCCCGCCGCCGAGCAGCGCATGGCCGAGCTCAATGCGCGGCTCGACGCCATGGGCAGCTGGCTGCAGAATTCGCATACCAACTTGCAGCAGACGGTGAATACGCGGCTCGACGCGGTGACGCAGAACCTCGGCGAGTCGATGAAGACCACCACCAAGCACACCACCGAGCACCTGCAACAGCTGCACGCGCGGCTGGCGGTGATCGAACTCGGCGCAGAAGAACATCACCGAGCTGGCGACGCAGGTTTCGTCCCTGCAGGGCATCCTCGCCAACAAGCAGTCGCGCGGCGCCTTCGGCCAGGGGCAGCTGGAGGCGATCATTGCCGACGTGCTGCCGAAGGGCGCCTACGCGTTCCAGCATACGCTGTCGAACCGGACGCGGCCGGACTGCGTGATTTTCATGCCGGATGCCGGGCCGCTCATCATCGACGCCAAGTTTCCGCTCGAGGCCATGACGGCCTGGCGCGACGCGCAGACCGACGAGGATCGAAAAGTTGCGGTGGCGCGCGTCAAGCAGGACGTCACCAAGCACATCTCGGATATCGCGGAAAAATATCTGATCCCGGGCGAGACGCAGGATGTCGCGTTGATGTTCATACCGTCCGAATCGCTTTACGCCGATTTGTACGAGCGGTTCGACGACGTGGTGCAGCGGGCACGCCGCGCCCGCGTCATGATCGTGTCACCAAACATGGCGTTTCTGGCCATCCAACTGGTCCGGCAAATTCGCAAAGACGCCGAAATGCAGGAAGCCGCCCATAAGATTCGCAGCGAAGTCGGCCACATGATGAAGGATGTCGGGCTGCTCGGCGAGCGCGTGCGCAAGCTGCAAGGCCACTTCGGCCAGACGACCAAGGATATCGACGATATTCTTATTTCCACCGGGAAGATCGAGAAGCGCGCCGGCAAGATCGAAGCGCTCGAGTTCGACGGCGACGAGGCGCCGAGCGCCGAGGTGATCGAAGCGCCGATCCGCAAGCTGCAGGCCGGCGAGTGAATCACTTGCTGTCATTCCGGGGCGCGGCTAAAGGCCGCGAGCCCGGAATCCATAATCCCAGCGCTGCGGAGTATGGATTCCGGGCCCGCCGCTGCGCGGCGACCCGGAATGACAGAGAGGAAGAGATTGCATGAGCGTTTCGCCCGAAAGCGCGCCCGGGCGCGCCGGCACCTTCGAGGCGATAGCGGTCTATTTCAAGCCGCGCGTGCTGATCGTGCTGTTCCTCGGCTTCTCGTCGGGGCTGCCGCTGGCGCTCTCCGGCTCGACGCTGGCCGTCTGGCTGACCGAGCGCGGCATCGATCTCGGCACCATCGGCCTGTTCTCGCTGGTCGGCCTGCCCTACACGTTCAAGTTCCTGTGGGCGCCGATCACCGACGCGCTCGACGTGCCGGTGCTCTCGCGCCTGCTCGGCCGCCGCCGCGGCTGGCTGATCTTCACGCAATTGCTGCTGGTCGCCGCCATCCTGTTTCTCGGCTCCTGCGATCCGGACAAATCGCTGCCGCTGATCATCTTCGGCGCGGTGATGGTGGCGACCATGTCGGCGACGCAGGACATCGTGGTCGACGCCTTCCGCGTCGAAAGTCTGGAGACCAGCGAGCAAGGCGCCGGCATGGCCGGCTATGTCGCCGCCTACCGCATCGGCATGCTGGTGTCGGGCGCCGGCGTGCTGTTCCTGGTGGCCTGGCTGGAAAGCGCCGGCATCGCGCGCAGCGCGGTCTGGACCTGGGGTTACGCCGGCGCCGCCGCCTGCATGATCGTCGGCATGGTCGCCTCGCTGGTGGCGACCGAGCCGGAGGCGCCAGGGGTTGCCGCCGACCATGCCAGGCAAAATCCACTCAAGCGGCTGGCGGAAACGGCGGTTGGCGCCTTCGGCCAATTCCTCGCCCGCGACGGCGCCATCGTCATTCTGCTGTTCGTGGTGCTCTATAAATTCTGCGACGCCTTTGCCGGCGCGCTGACCGCCGCCTTCGTCATCAATATCGGCTTCGACAAGGCGACCTATGCCGCGGTGGTGAAAGGCGTTGGCCTCGCTGCCGCGCTGATCGGCGGTTTCGCCGGCGGCTCCATGGCGCGCGCGCTGCCGCTGTCGACCAGCCTGTGGATCGGCGGCTTCCTGCAGATGTTCTCGAACTTCACCTTTTCCTGGCTGGCGGTGGTCGGCGTCAGCGTGCCGGCGCTGACCGTCACCGTCATCGTGGAGAATTTTACCGGCGCCATCGGCACCGTGATCTTCGTCGCTTATCTGTCGGCGCTTTGCGGCGACCGCGCCCACACCGCCACGCAATACGCGCTGCTGACGGCGCTCGCGGCGGTCGGCCGCACGACCTTGGCGTCGGGCGGCGGCTTCATCGCGGAATCGACCGGCTGGGTGTGGTTCTTCGCCATCACCGCGGTGTCGGCGATCCCCAGCCTGCTGCTGCTGGCCTGGCTGCAGCGCATCGGCCATTTCAACGGGCTGGGGCCGCGGAAGACCTAGGGCGTGGCCTCATAAACGAGCAAGCGAAAGCCGTGTGAACGGGCCGCCGATATCTGCCCTTGGGGGTAAAGCGGACATCACTTTTTGCAGCGCGAACGTCCGCTTCTGATGCTGTGGACGGCGCCCGCTCTTGCGGCATCGATGTGCCAAAGGGTGGCTGCGTTGTAGCAAACCACATCGAGGGGAGCCGTCCATGGGCGAGGTTAGCACGATTGGTCTGGATATTGCGAAGTCGGTATTTCAGGTACATGGGGTCGATAGCGCTGGCGCGGTAGTAGTCCGCAAGCGCATCAGCCGCGCCAAGGTGTTGGAGTATTTTGGCGGGCTGCCGTCATGCCTGATCGGGATCGAAGCCTGTCCGTCGGCGCACCACTGGGGTCGTGAGCTGCAGGCGCTTGGCCATACGGTGAAGTTGATGCCGCCGAGTTACGTGAAGGCCTATCTCAAGCGCAGCAAGAACGACGCGAACGATGCGAGCCGCGATCTGCGAGGCGGTGACGCGGCCATCGATGCGGTTTGTGCCGATCAAGACCAAGGAGCAGCAGACGGCCTTGATGCTGCACCGGACCCGGCAATTGCTGGTGCGTCAGCGCACGATGTTGAGCAATGCACTACGCGGGCACCTGGCGGAGCTGGGCATCGTGTCAGCCAAGGGCCGTAATGGGATCGGCGAGTTGCTCAGGATCATCGCGGATGGCGCGGATAACCGGATCGCCCCGACCACCCGCGGCATTCTCGATGTGCTGGCGCGGCAGTACAGCGCCCTCGGTGCCGAGATCGGATCAATCGACAAGAGTATCCTGGCCTGGCATCGCTCGTGCGAGGCAAGCCGGCGACTGGAGGAGATCCCGGGCATCGGCCCAATCGTTGCCACGGCCCTGGTTGCCGAGGTCGGTGACTGGCAGGAGTTCCGCTCAGGACGCAACCTTGCCGCCTGGATCGGGTTGGTGCCGAAGCAGCATACGAGCGGCGGCAAGAACAGGCTCGGCAGCATCACCAAGCAGGGCAATCGCTACTTGCGATGGCTGCTTGTTGCCGGCGCCATGGCGGTCATTCGCTACGCGCAAAAGCACGGCACCGAGAGGCGGCCATGGCTCGGCCGGTTGATGGAGCGCCGACCCACGAAGGTGGCTGCCGTCGCGCTGGCCAACAAGATTGCCCGCATGGCCTGGGCCGTCATGGTCCGTGGCGAGAGATACAAGGAGCCGACGCTGCTGATGGCGGCGTGACAGACGCCAGCAGGCAGATCGGCAACATCGATTGGCGAGGGCATGACGACGTAATGCAGACACGGTCGTTCCGGGGATCGGGAGAGCCCGTTTGGGTCATCGCACACCTCTAAAAGTGCGTGCTAACGATTGGGACCCGATCCGCGCAGAGCATTAGGGCCAGCGGCCATACCTGCCGCACAAACAGGCCGGACACGTGACCGCACCCGACCAATGCTGCAAAACCGTCAGAAAGTTCTTGCCAAGGCGCCGTCCACACGTGACCCGAAGCAGACAATATAAACAAAACATAAAAATTGTCGCGGTTGCGAACGACCCAACTCGGACTCGGCGTGTGCGTCACAGCAAACCACCCTGCCGACGGCGGCCCTTAAAGTAATATTGCGGTCAGGATCTATGCAGTGCCGTCAAAACATGTCCTAATGCCTAGGTGGCGTCATTAAGATTGGAATGGCCATCCCGTATACAAGACAGACGGGATCAGATTTTACATAGCTGCCGACAAAACGGCGATATTCCGAAATCGCCGCTCAATACAGGCAGCCGCTGCCGTCGGAAGGCATTTCCTTTCTTAAAAAGAGTCGGCGGAGTGGAGTTTTCCATGTTCTTAAAATTTATCGTGGCCGGTGTTGCACTAGTGACAACAGCGTTCGTTTCATCAAACGTGAACGCAAGCCCCGTGAATTTGGTTCAAAACCCGGGCTTCGAAACGGGAGATTTTACGAGCTGGAATGCACCCTACTGGCATGTCGCGACTTCCGAATTTTGGGGGGACTACCTTATGCGGGGAGTTATTTCGCATTTACGACGGAGGAAGGACTTTCTGGTTTAGGTCAGGCCATAGCGACGGTTGCCGGTGGAACCTATGATCTGTCCTTCGCCTTCGACCCGGGGCAAAATGCAGACTTTGCCGTACCCAACCAACCGAATATCATAGGCGGCGAAACTCTTGTGTTTTGGGATGGAAATCTAGTGCTCGACATCATAGGTGGCCAGCAAGGGTATAGCATCTACACGGTCGCCGGTTTGTCTGCGACTACGAGCTCTACGTCGCTTGAATTTCAGAGCCGCCAGTATTATGCCTCGGTCCGCCTCGACAACGTGTCTGTAGTGGAGTCGCTCCCTGCCGCCGCGCCCCTACCCGCCGCCCTCCCACTCTTCGCCACCGGCCTCGGTGCGGTAGGTCTGCTTGGTTGGCGCAGGAAGAAGAAGGCAACTGCACTCGCAGCCTGATCAAAACAACTTGATCGAATTTCGGAGAGACCGCCGCGAGGCGGTCTTTCTTTTTGCGCCAATCATATTGCACTGCATGAGTTCGCAATTGGCCCAAAACAGACATGGGTTTCTGCACCGCAAATGTCCGCTTTCGGTGTGTATAAAGCGGACTTTGAACGCCGTACAGCCGACATTGACGCGCAGCTGATTGCTTTCAATTTATGAGTACGCATCCGCGGCGGTCGGCCGCACGACCTTGGCGTCGGGCGGCGGCTTCATCGCGGAATCGACCGGCTGGGAGTGGTTCTTCGCCATCACCGCGGTGTCGGCCATTCCCAGCCTGCTGTTGCTGGCTTGGCTGCAGCGCATCGGACATTTCAAGACACTGGTGCCGCGGACGACGTAGGGCACGGCCTCATAAACGAGCAAGCGAAAGCCGTGTCGACGGTCTGCTCTTGGGGGGTAAAGCGGACAAGGCTTTTTGCAGCGCGAATTGTCCGCTAATGACCCCAAGCGGACATATTTTTCCGCAATTGCCCCCGCACGGGAGAGACCGTAGGCTCAATCCTTTAGTGCGTACCATTCCATCTGGATGGAGAGAACTCGTGTTGATACGTCATGTTGCGACCGTGGCCGCGATCACTGCCCTGCTTGGTTCCATCAGTCTCGCGCAAGACCAGTTCGACAATGAGAGGGAAGAGATGCTACGCGGCGGCGCACCGAAGAAGGGCGTCTACAACATCTTTGGTTTCGACGGCACCGGCCTCGGCCCCACCACTGTGCGCTATCAAAGCAAATATGCGCCGGGCACCATCGTCATCGATACGGCAGAGCGGCGGCTCTATCTCATTCAAAAAAATGGCTCTGCGCGAAGCTACGGCATCGGTGTGGGCCGGGTTGGCTTCCAGTGGAAGGGCACGCACAAGATCACCGCGAAAAAGGAAAATCCGCCCTGGACGCCGCCGCCGGAGATGATCGCGCGGCAACCGGATGTGCCAAGGCACATGAAGGGCGGCGATCCACAAAATCCGCTCGGCACACACGCGATGTACCTTGGCAGCACGCTCTACCGGATCCACGGCTCTCCCGATCCGAACTCGGTCGGCGAGGCGGAATCGTCCGGCTGTTTCCGGATGAGAAACATGGACGTGGTCGATCTCTACAGGCGGGTATCGGTCGGGACGGTCGTCGTCGTGAAGTAACAGGCCGCCAGATCACCTGGCCTCACTATGCCGACTTCGATCCTGATGTACGCCGCCGACATGATCGAACAGGCGTCATTGCTGCAAAACGTTCTGGTCGTGATTGGCCCAAAACTGACATGGGTTGTTGCACCGCAAATGTCCGCGTTCGGTGTGTAAAGCGGACTTTAAACACCGTACAGCCGACATTGACGCGCCGCTGATCGCTCTCAATTTTTGAATACGCATCCTAGAACAAGGTGCGTTGCTTGATGGCGGCGGCGAGCGTGCCCTCGTCGAGATAATCGAGCTCGCCGCCAACCCGGCACGCCATGCGCGAGCCGCGTCACTTTCACGCCCGCATCCTTCAAGAGCTCGGCGATGTAGTGCGCGGTGGCCTGCCCGTCGACCGTGGCGTCGAGCGCGAGAATGACTTCCTTCACCTGCTGCTGGTGCCGCGGGCAATGACGGTATTGGAACCCGGTATTCGAAAAGTTCATGTCGCCGCCGAGAGCTGCGGTTTCGCACTCTAATCCCGCAACGGGAACATAGGCGCGTGGATACGGCGTATTCATGCTTGAAGTGCGCGGCACCCCTAAGGCAAGGTAGGCACGCGGTAGAGGCAACGAAGGTGAAAGATGCAAAAAAAAGACGACATAGCGCTGACCGCGAAGCTGATTTTGATTTTCGCGGCCGTTGTCGCATTTTCGAGCCTGCTCGTTGCGGCGCCGAAAAATGCTTCGGCCGGCACGTTGGACGACGTGCGGGCGCGGAACAAGTTGATTTGCGGCGTCAGCGCGGGCCTGCCGGGTTTCTCTGAAAAGAACCAAGCCGGCGCCTGGCACGGCTTCGATGTCGATTTCTGCAAGGCCGTTGCCGGCGCAGTACTCGGCGATGTTTCGAAGGTCGAATACCGGCCTCTCTCGGCAGAAGCCCGCTTCGAAGCGCTGAAAAAAAGCCAGATCGACCTGCTTTCCCGCAACAGCACCTGGACGATGTCGCGTGAGCTCGAGCTTGGACTCGAGTTCGCCGGCATCAGTTACTTTGACGGGCAAGGTTTTCTTGTCCCCGCGATTTTTGGCGCGACCAGCCCGCTTCAGCTCGGCGGCGCCAGTATTTGTGTGGTCACCGGCACTACGTCCGAAACCAACGCTGCGGCCTTTTTCAAGAAGCACAGCCTTCAAGTTTCCTTCCTGAGGTTCTCGGAAAGGTCGGCCGCGCGCAAAGCCTATGCCGCGGGCAAATGCGACGCGTTTACCGGCGATCGTTCCGCGCTTGCGGCCGAGCGGTCCCTGCTGTCGTCGCCCCAGGATCATGTCGTTCTGCGTGACGTCATCTCCAAGGAACCGCTTGGCCCCGTCACGCGACGAGGCGACCCGCAATGGACCGGCCTCGTGCGGTGGACGCTCTTTGCCCTGATCAATGCAGAGGAATTGGGACTGAGCTCAAGTACCGTCGCAAAAACGCAAAGCCAGAAGGCCAAGGAACTCGGCGGTCCCGCGACCAAGGCGCTTGGCTTGTCCGACGACTGGTTGATCAAGGTTGTTGGCGGGGTCGGCAACTACGCCGAGATCTTCGAGCGCAACCTAGGCGCCGACACGCCGCTGGCCTTGAACCGTGGCTTGAACGCGCTGTGGACGGAGGGAGGTTTGCTCTATGCTCCGCCCATGCAGTGACGTCGTTCGAGCAAAATCGCCTGGCAATTCGCAGAACTTTCTTTTCGGCGCGCGGTCTAGCCTGAGGTGCCGCATTTTTGCGTTATTGATCGCGCTCGGCCTCTTTTTATCTTTTCAGGTCTCAAGTGCGAGGGCGGCGACGGACATTTCGCTGCGCGACCTGGCAATTGTCCGCATCAATGTCATTGATCTGCTGGCGAACGAGCCGCGCCTGCCGCTGCCCATAAAGCGGCGTCAGGATTCATTGCGGGCCTACTACAAGGATTTCGGAGGCCAATTGCTCTGGCTCGCCACCCCGCGCGCCAAAGCGCTTGTCGCTCGGCTGAGCGCCGCCGAAGACGACGGCCTCGATGCGAAAGACTATCCGGGCAAGCAGCTCGCAAAGCTCAATGCGGCGGGGCCTTCGACCGACAAGCGCGGCCTCGCCATTATCGAATTGTATTTTTCGGCGGCATTTCTTGAATATGCTTCCGACCTCAAGGTCGGTCGGTTCCTGCCGAACAAAGTCGATCCAAATTTCTTCATACAGGGTCGCACCATCGACCAGCTTGGCGCACTTAAGGGTCTCGCTAAAGCGGGCAGTCTCGATCAGTTCCTGGCCGGCTGGCAGCCGCAGAGCACAGCCTACGCCGGACTTCGCTCCGCCCTTGCCGCCTATCGCGCGCTTGCCGCGAAAGGGAGTTGGGGAGCCGTCCCGCTGGGGGCCGCGCTCCACCCGGGCACGACCGACCCCCGGGTGCCGGCCATTCGGGCACGGCTATCCGTGACTGACGGCGCCGCAGCGCAGGCCCCGCCAGGCAGCGAAACCACCTACGACAACGCGCTCGCCGATGCGGTAAAGCGCTTTCAGGCGCGCAACGGCCTCGAGGTGGACGCGGTTATCGGATCCTCGACGATCGTGGCGATGAACGTGCCGACCGGCGACCGGATCAAGAGCATCATCGTCACCATGGAGCGCCTGCGATGGATGCCGGAGGATCCGGGACCGCAGTATCTGACCGTTAACATTGCGGGGTTCGAGCTACGCCGCGTAGAAGCGGGCAAAGTGAAGGAGCGTATGGCCGTCGTCGTCGGAAAGCCGTACCACCGGACCCCCGTCTTCAGCGGCCGCATTCGCTACCTGGAATTCAATCCCTACTGGAACGTGCCGCCCAGCATCGCGATCAACGAAGAGTTGCCAAAGCTTCTTCGCAATCCAGGGGCCGTGGCCGCGCAAGGTTTCGAGGCCGTGCAAGGAAATCGCGTCCTAGCCCTGCAATCGGTCGATTGGAGCCAATACGGACGCGGGCACTTTCCGTTTCAATTGCGCCAGAAGCCAGGCACCAAAAATGCGCTTGGCCGCGTCAAGTTTATTTTTCCAAACACGCACAACGTTTATTTGCACGATACCCCGTCACGCAGCCTGTTCGGGCGTAGCCAGCGCGCATTCAGTCATGGCTGCATACGGCTCGCGCGACCGCTCGAACTCGCCGACCAGGTCCTCCGCGCGGGCGGCGTCCAGGGATGGGACAAGGGCCGGATCGACGCCGTCATTGCGTCGGCCAAAAACACCGTGGTCAATTTGCGCGATCCGCTACCCGTCCACATCACCTATCTGACGGCCTGGACCGATGGCGACGTAGCGAACTTCCGCGGGGATATTTACGGCCATGACGTGAAACTCCTCGCCGCCCTCGACGGCAAGGCGATTGCTTGGTGACCGCAGCACGCGAGGTAACAGGCCGGCGCACTCAGTTTGGGTCAATAAGCAGCGCACCGCAGTGCGGTCAAAACAAGGTGCGCTGCTTGATGGCGGCAGCGAGCGTGCCCTCGTCGAGATAGTCCAACTCGCCGCCGACCGGCACGCCATGCGCGAGCCGCGTCACCTTCACATTCGCATCCTGTAGCAACTCGGTGATGTAGTGCGCGGTGGTTTGCCCGTCGACCGTCGCGTTGAGCGCCAGGATCAGCTCTTTCACCTGCGGCTCGTGCGCGCGCGAGATCAGCGCGTCGATGGTCAGGTCCTGCGGGCCCACGCCGTCGAGCGGCGACAGCGTACCGCCGAGCACGTGATAGCGGCCGTTGACCGCGTGCGCGCGCTCCAGCGCCCATAGATCGGCGACGTCCGCCACCACCACGATGATCGAAGCGTCGCGCCGCGCATCGGTGCAGACCGTGCAGGGGTTCTGGGTGTCGATATTGCCGCAAGTCTTGCAAACCACGATCTTGTCCATCGCGGTCTCCAGCGCGCTGGTGAGCGGCGCCATCAGCGCTTCGCGCTTCTTGATCAGGAACAGCGCCGCGCGCCGTGCCGAGCGCGGGCCCAGGCCGGGCAGCCGCGCCAAAAGTTGGATCAGGCGCTCGATTTCAGGTCCGGCGACGGCGGTGGGCATTTAGGTGAGGTTCATCCCCGGCGGCAGCGGCAGGCCGCCGGTCACTTCCTTCATCTTCTCCTGCAACGTGGCTTCCGCCTTGCGACGCGCCTCGGCATGGGCCGCCACCAGCAAGTCCTCGAGGATTTCCTTTTCCTCCGGCTTGAGCAGAGAGTTGTCGATTGTTACGCCCTTGAGATCGCCCTTGGCCGTCATCCTCACCGACACCATGCCGCCGCCGGCGGTGCCCTCGACCTCGATCTGATCGAGCTCGGCTTGCAGCGCCTGCATCTTGGACTGCAATTGCGCGGCCTGTTTCATCAGGCCCATGAAATCGGTCATGGCTTATTCCCTTTGGCGCATGATCTTATCCGAAAACCGGTTCCCACTTTTCGGGATCATGCGCTAGTCCTCGGCATTCTCGTCGGATGGCGGCACATCTGCTTCGCCCGCCTCCGGCGCGGTCTGCGTCACGCCCACGATCTTGGCGCCGGGAAAGCGGCCGAGCACCGCCTGCACCAGCGGATCGCTCTCGACGCCGCGCTCGATCTCGGCCTGACGGGCATCGCTCTGTTCGCGCATGGTGGCGGCGCCCTGCTCCTGCGACACCACAACGATCCAGCGCTTGCCGGTCCAAGCGGTCAATTTGCGCTGCAGTTCGTGCACGAAAGTCTTCGCCGCCGCCGGCTCGAGCGCGATCTCGAGCTGGCCATCCTCGCAACGCACCAGCCGCACATCGCGTTCCAGCGCCATCTTCACGGATATGTCGCGCTTGTCCTGCGCCAAGGCGATCAGCTGCTCGAATGTGCCGATGGCGAGCGTCGGCGCGGCTTCGGCGCTGTCACCTTGCGCGACTGGATCGTCGGCGATCCGCGGCGAAACCGCCGCCGAAGAACGGGGCGAGCCGCGTGGCGCGTCATAGCGCGGCGTGAAAGTCTGCGAGGCCGGCGCGGCAACCGCACCGCCATTGCCCTGCGGGCGCGAAGGCGCAGCGCCCTCCTCGCCTATGGAGCGCACGACCTCGTCGGGCGTCGGCAGGTCGGCGGCATAGGCAATGCGCACCAGCACCATCTCGGCGGCGGCGACCGGGCGTGCCGAGCCTTGCACCTCCGAAACGCCCTTCAGCAGCATCTGCCAGGCGCGCGACAAGACGCGCATCGACAGTTGCGTGGCGAAGGCGCGGCCGCGCGTGCGCTCCGCCTCCGATAGCGAAACGTCGTCGGCCACCGCCGGCACTACCTTCACGCGGGTAACGAAATGGGTGAACTCGGCGAGATCGCCCAAGATCACGGCCGGGTCGGCGCCGATGTCGTATTGCTCGCGCAGTTCCTTCAGCGCCGCGGCGGTGTCGCCCTTCATCAGTGCCTCGAACAGATCGACCACGCGCACGCGGTCGGCGAGCCCCAGCATCTGCCGCACGTCCTCGGCGCGCACCGGGCCCGCGGCATTTTGTTGGCCGGCGCCTGTTTCGGCGCCGGCATGCGCAATCGCCTGGTCAAGCAGCGAGAGCGAATCGCGCACCGAGCCTTCCGCCGCCCGCGCAATCAGCGCCAGCGCCGCCGGCTCCGCCTCGATCTTCTCTTTAGCGGCGATGCCTTCCAGATGCTTGACCAGGAGCGCGGCATCGACGCGGCGCAGATCGAAGCGCTGGCAGCGCGACAGCACCGTCACCGGCACTTTGCGGATTTCGGTAGTGGCGAAAATAAATTTCGCATGCGGCGGCGGCTCTTCCAGCGTCTTGAGCAGCGCGTTGAACGCCGCGCCCGAGAGCATGTGCACCTCGTCGAGGATGTAGACCTTGGTGCGCGCCGACACCGGCGCATAGCGGATGGCGTCGTTGATCTGGCGCACGTCCTCCACGCTATTATGGGAGGCGGCGTCCATTTCCAGGACGTCAATGTGGCGGCTGTCGATGATGGCCTGGCAGTGCACGCCCATCGCCGGCATGGCGATGGTCGGCGCAGTGACCGAGCCGTCGGGCAATTCGTAATTGAGCGCGCGGGCGAGGATGCGGGCGGTGGTGGTCTTGCCGACGCCGCGCACGCCGGTGAGGATCCAGGCCTGCGGGATACGGCCGCTCTCGAAGGCGTTCGAGATCGTGCGCACCATGGCGTCCTGGCCGATCAGGTCGGCGAAGCTCGCCGGGCGGTATTTGCGCGCCAGCACGCGATAGCCGCCTGACGGCGCCTCGGCGGCTTGATCGGCGGTTTTTTCAGGCTCGCTCATCATGCCATCCGCTGGAAGCGCATATCGCGCGCCGCGCTGCGATCATGGAAATTGGGTGGGAGGCTGACGAGCGACCCGAACCGCGCTCGTTAGGGCTGCTTCCTTCCGGACCTGACCCGGTTGGCGAGTGGCTCGTCCACCGCCAACCTCCCGCGTCCTATATCGGGCCATCGGGTGGGGAAAGCAAGCAGCCCACCCGCATCCGTCATGTGCGGGCTTGACCCGCGCATCCATCGGGCGAATCTGCTTGTGGAAATGTCTCATGGATGCCCGGGTCGAGCCCGGGCATGACGCCGAGATTATGACGCGCCGCTTGAAGATGGATGCCGCCTCGATGACTCAACCGCCCTGGTCCCTGCACCCGCAACTTGCGCAGGATACGGCTCCCGTGGGCGACCTGACGCTGTCGCGCGTGCTGCTGGCGAATGACGCCAATTTCCCCTGGCTGATCCTGGTGCCCAGGCTGCCGGCGCTGGTCGAGATCATCGACCTGGAGACGGCCGCACAGGTTCAGCTCCTGGGCGAGATCGACGCCGCGGCGCGCGCGCTCAAGGATGCCGTCCCATGCGACAAGCTCAATATCGCCGCGCTCGGCAATCAGGTGGCGCAATTGCATGTGCACGTAATTGCGCGCCGGACAAGCGACGCCGCCTGGCCGAAACCAATATGGGGCGCCGTCCCGCCTGCCGCTTACGATCCGGCCGCGCGCGACAAGCTGATCGCGGCGTTACGCCGCGGGCTTCAAATGAGCCCAATTGACGGCTAGGCTCCGCGCCTATCAAAGGAGCCGTAACCATGAGTTTCCGTATCGCCGTCGTGCAGCCGCTCACCAACCCGATCGGCGAGGACGAAAAGAACATCGCCGATGCCGAGAAATATATTGCCCGCGCGGCCCACGACGGCGCCGATTTCGTCTGCTTCCCGGAAACCTATCCCGGACCCTGGCGCATGCCGGCGGCATTCAATCCGACGCCGCGCATGGCGGAGGCCGCCGCCAAACACAAGGTCAACGTCGTCTACGGCACGCTCGAGCCGATCAGCCACAACGAAGGCACCGCGCATAATTTGATCTGCATGGCCTATGGCGACGGCAGCCCGCCGGTCGCCTATCGCCGCACGCATCCGAACGGGCCGTGGATCTATACCGGCGGGCCGTGGTGGGAATTCCAGTACGTGCCCGGCAACGAATTCCCGGTGTTCGACACCAAGCAGGGCAAGGTCGGGCTCGCCATGTGCAGCGAGGCTTATATGCCGGAGGTGACGCGCGCGCTGGCGCTGCGCGGTGCCGAATTGATTTTCATGCCGGCCGGCACCGACAAGGGCAAATTATGGGATACCTGGCGCAACCTGATCTGGTCGCGCGCGATCGAGAACCTGGCGGTGGTGGTGACCACACAGAACTTGTTCAGCCACGCCGAGCGTGGGCTCGCCATGGTGGCGGCGCCGGAGCAAGTCCTGTTCGAGAACGAGGACGCCGGCATGTATGTGGTGGAGGTCAACCTCGACCGCCTGCGCCAGATGCGCGCCAGCAACGATGTGGTCGGTTCCTCGCGTCAGTTCGGCGCCAAGCAGGGCGTGCTCGGGCCGCAATGGCAGCGGCCGGAACTGCGCGAGGCAATCTACCAACCGCCGCCGGCGGAGTAAGCCGAACGCGTTGCGCCAAACGCGGCGCCATGCGAATTTCGCGGCCAGCATGTCCCCTCACCCCGATCTCGGTCCCAAGCCGCAACTCGGCTACACGCAGAGCCGCATCGAGCGCGCCGCGGAGCGGCGCACGGATGAGGCCGCCTTGCGCGCCTTCGCCGACGACCCGCGCGCGGGCGCCTATGTCATCGGCATCGACATGATCGTGATGAAACAAGGCGCAAGCGCAAGCGACCCGCTGTTCACGCTGGCACAGGCGCGCGCGTTCGAAGGCGCCACCGAAACGGTCTTTCTCGGCGTGCTGGACGGCGCGCCCCGCTTCGGTTTCGGCATCACCCGGGATGCCGCAGACGCGCTAAAAAGCCGCGACGGATTTCATGTGACTGACCTGCGCTCGATCGCGGTGCAGGGCCTGGTCGACGGCGACCACTTGCCGCCCATCGCCGAAGCCAAGGCGGTGCTGCATTGGCACGCGCGTCATCGCTTTTGCTCGAACTGCGGCGCCGCGACACAACCGGTGGACGGCGGCTGGCGGCGCGATTGCCCGCAATGCAAGGTACAGCATTTCCCGCGCACCGATCCGGTGGTGATCATGCTGGCGATCGACGGCGACCGCTGCCTGCTCGGGCGTTCACCCGCGTTTCGTGCCGACCATGTGGTCCTGCCTCGCCGGCTTCGTCGAGCCCGGCGAATCGATCGAGGACGCGGTTCACCGCGAGACTCTTGAGGAAGCCGGCATTGCCTGCGGCCGCGTCACTTACTTCCGCTCGCAACCCTGGCCGTTTCCGACCTCGCTAATGATCGGCTGCCACGCGGAGGCGGTCACGCATGAGGTCGTTGTGGACCGCACCGAGCTGGAGGACGCGCGCTGGTTCGGCAAGGACGAAGTGATCGCCATGCTGCAGCGCCGTCACCCGCAAGGCCTGACCACGCCGCCACCGGTGGCGATCGCGCACCACATCATCCGTGCCTGGCTGGACGACGAAATCAGCTTTGACTGAGCGCGCGCCAGAGATTGCGTGCGCCGGCATCGCCGGCCCGGCCGGGCGCGCCGGGGTCGATGCGATTCTGAAATCGCAAAGTCGCTAGCGCGGCGCGGCCAGCGTTTCGAACGGACAAGCGCTTTCGTAGGCGCGCGCGGCGCGCAGCACCAGCGCGTCGTTGCGCGGCGGCCCGACGATCTGCAAAGCGATCGGCAAACCGTCGGACGCGAATCCACACGGCACCGAGGCCGCCGGCTGCTGCGTGAGATTGAACGGATAGGTGTAGGGCGACCAATTTATCCATTCGTCGCCGAAGCGGCCGTCGGCCGGCGTCACCCTTCCCGCTTCGAGCGCGGGAATCGGCATCTGCGGCGTTAGCAGCAGGTCGTAGCGCTCATGGAAACGAAGCATATGCAGGGCTAGTTCCGTGCGATGTGCGTGGGCGGAAAGATAGTCGGCGAGCGAGTAGCGCCGGCCTTGTTCGGCCATCTGGCGCAATCCCGCATCCATCTTTTCCCGCTCGGCCGGCGTTACCGCGTCGACGAGGGTCGCCGCGACCGCGTACCAGACTTTCTTCTCCATATCGATTGGCTCGGCGAAACCGGGATCCACCTGTTCCACATGGGCGCCGAGCTCGGTGAAAATCTGCGCCGCCTTGCGCGCCGCCGCTTCGACGTCGGCGTCGAGCTCCTTGACGTATCCGAGGCGCGGGCTCCAGGCGATGCGCAAACCGCGCACGCCGTCCTCGAGGCCGATGCGGTAGTCCGGCGCCGGCGTGTTCCAGGCGGTGGTGTCGCGCATGTCGGGCTGGCCGATGACGCCGAGCATCAGCGCGGCGTCGCTGACGGTGCGGGTAAGCGGCCCCTGATGCGCCAGCACGGTGAAGGCCGAGGCCGGATAGGCCGGCACGCGGCCGTAACTCGGCTTGATGCCGAAAATGCCGGTAAAGGCTGCCGGGATGCGCACGGAGCCGGCGCCGTCGGTGCCGAGATGCAGGATGCCGAGATTGAGCAGCGCCGCCGCCGCCGCGCCGCCGGAAGAACCGCCGGTGGTGCGCTCGCGGTTCCAGGGATTGCGGGTAATGCCGGTGAGCGGCGAGTGGCAGACGCCGATCCAGCCGAATTCCGGCGTGCAGGTCTTGCCAAGGATGACGGCGCCCTGCTCACGCAGGCGCGCGACCGCGGGCGCGTCGTGTGCCGCCGGTGTCGTGGGTGTGGTGAGCGAGCCCTTGCGCGTCGGCTGGCCTTTCACATCGATGATGTCCTTGATGGTGGCCGGCAGGCCGTCGGCGAAGCCCAGCGGTTCGCCCTTTTGCCAACGCGCTTCCGAAGCGCGCGCGGCGGCGAGCGCGCCTTCCGTATCGACCAGCACGAAGGCGTTGATCAGGGGCTGAAAGCGGTCGATGCGCGCGAGCGCGTCGGTGACCACAGCGACCGGCGATAATTCGCGCCGGCGATAGAGGCGGAGCAGTTCGCTTCCGCTCAATTGGGAGATTTCGGTCGTGTTCGGCATGTGGCGCGGCCCGCCGGTTGATCGGACCACCACTTTAAAGCGCCAAGTCTTGCAACGACAAAGTGAACTGGGAGGCCCCCGGCGGCATAAGAAACAGGCTTGAAATAGAATATTTTTCTATATATAGATGCTTGTTGGCTGCTAAATAGAAGATTATTTCTATTTGATCCAGGCCATAGGGTTTCGTTCTAACCCATAAAGGAACAGGGAATGGATGCCGTCGACCGCAAAATTCTCGCCGTGGTCCAGCAGGACGCCTCTCTCTCGGTGGCCGAGATCGGCCAGCGCGTGGGGCTTTCGTCGACGCCGTGCTGGAAGCGGCTGCAGCGGCTGGAAGCCGACGGCGTGATCATGCGCCGGGTGGCGCTGGTCGATCCCGACAAGATCGGGCTCGGCACCACGGTATTCGTGTCGATTGAGACCGGCGACCATTCCGAGGAATGGCTGAAGAAGTTCGCCGAGACCGTCGAGGCCATGCCGGAGGTGATGGAATTCTACCGCATGGCCGGCGACGTCGATTACATGCTGAGGGTGGTGGTGCCCGACATCGCCGGCTACGACGCCTTCTACAAGAAGCTGATCGGGACGGTGCCGCTGAAGAACGTCACCTCGCGCTTCTCCATGGAGCGCATCAAATCCAACACCGCGCTGCCGATCGCTTGAAGCGCCTAAACCCAACGGCGATCAGGTGCAGGTAAGGTCTGTCGTTCCGTTGTTGTAGGTCGGCGCCGAAATGCGCGGGCTCATGAACATATGGTCCGCCAGGGTGAGCGTGCCGGTGATGGTGTAGCCGACGATCGGCGTGTAGGCATAGGTAACTTCGGAAACGATCAGCTGCGAATTGGCGATATCCAACGCCGCTTCGGAAGCAGGAAACGTATATGTCGACCCGACGGCCCGCGCGGTACCGCCCCTGGTGGCGCTCCATTTCACCGTCGCATTCTTGCTGGCATCAATGTTCAGGCACGACACCACGATCGCGAGGTTGCTGGCCGAATAGGGCGCGATGATCGCGGACGAGGCGTCGAGAATATTAGTCATATCGGCGCTGGTGATGGTCGTGACCTGCGCCGACAGGTTGGCGAGCGCCGCGGCGGTCAAGCTGACCTTGCGGTCGGCGCCCACGCCGTCCGAAATCTCGACGCAGCCGAGATAGAGCGAGATCAGAAGCGGTGCTACGAAAGCAAATTCGACCGCCGAGACGCCGCGCCGGTCGCGGGCGAAGCGGCCAAACCATTGCGGGATGTGCAGACGCGGCATTTTCATGGTCAGAACGGCTCGTTGCGGAAGACTGACGTGGCCACCAGCAGGCGATTGCCACCGTTCAAATCGGCGAGGCTATTGCCGAGCAGCGACACGTAGATCGGCCACTGGTAATACAGCCGCACGACCACGATGTCGCCGGCCCCGCCGGGCGTATAGGCCAGGTTCGTGGTATCGAGCTGGCCATTGTTGACCGGCGGCGCGGTGTTGATCGCGGCAAAGCTCGAAAAACTCTTGACGTCGACCACGACGCCATTGGCGCAGTCGAACAGGCTGATGCCGGACTGCAGATAGGTGCACACCACCTGGCTCTTGAAGGTGGATTGGTTGTAGCCGGCGGACTGCGCCTGGCCGGTCATGATCAGCCGGGCGGATTCGGTGGCGGCAGCCTCCAGCGTCTGGCTGGCGAAGAACACCAGCGCCGTTTCCATGATCGCGAAAATCAACGCCAGGAATGGCAGCGCGACCAGAGCGAATTCAACGGCGGCGGCGCCGTCCTGCCGGCGCACGAAGCGGCGCGCGGCGCGTGCCGGCAGCAGCCGCAATGCACAGTTCGCAAGCTTGCCTCGAATATGCCTGAGCATGACAAAGGTCTCGACTGCGGAATGGTGCCGGGACACCGCGCCCTTCCTAGCAAAGCCACCTTTGCGAATTGTTGCTGGTGCCACCGCAAACAGCGGTCATCGCGTTAAGCGCGCGCTAACCATATTCTCTTGCCGGGGCGTGAAAGCCGATGGGCGTGGCGTTTTCAGTGCGCCGCAGGCGCTGCGCCGCCGCCGCTGCCCTGCGCCTGACCGTTGCGGGTGCCGGTCTGGCCTAGCGTGGCGTTGAAATAGGCCGAGGAGTCGCCGAGCGTGATGCGGGGCTCGCACATCGGCGCGCAACTGTAGGTCTCGCGGTCGACGCCCTTGTAGACCACCACCAAATCGCGGCCGACGGGGCCGAGCACCCGCACCGTCTTGCGCAGGATCACGCGGCCTTTTTTATCGAGCGCCAGCAGGTTGGTGGCGCCGTAGCCCTTGCCGGTGACGACCAGAATGCCCCCGCTTTGCAGAGTGGCGTCGGCAATCAATGGATTGCCGATGATGATCGTATTGACGTGAGCGGGAAGCTTCAGCAGGTGGGCCTGGTCGACATTGACGTTTAGCGAGTCGGCCCGCGCCGGCGCGGAAATGACCGCGGCCAATAGTGCCCAGGTCAACAAACCGAATACCTGCCTGCGACGCCCGAACACGGCCGACATTGAGCTCTCCAACACGCTACACACAACGCGGACCGCCTTAAGCCACGGCCGTCGCTCTATAACCTGGATTTGACTGCAAATTGGTGAACGAAGTGCAAAGAGCGCGGCCCGCGTTCCTTCCGGTCACTGCTGGAACGGATAAATCAGCTGCCTGCCGAAGCTCCCCGGGAAGTGCTTGTCGTCGATGCCGTAGGCATCCGGCAATTCGTTCTCCGGCATGTAGAAGGTGCCGAACAGCCAATCCCAGATCGGAAAGGTACCGGCGAAATTCTTGTTGCCGCCGCGCTCGAGCGCGGTGTGATGCCAGCGGTGAAAGACCGGGCTTGCCAGCACGTATTTGAACGGGCCGAACGTCCATTTCAGGTTGGCATGCACCAAAGCAGAGGTGGCTGTGTTGAACGGGCCGACCCACAGCATCACGTTCGGCGAAATGCCGGCGAGCAGCAGCGCCACGTCGACCGCGATGGTGCCGAGGAACAGGTTGACCGGATGGAAGCGCGCGGCCGAGATCCAGTCGAGGTCTTCCGAGGAATGATGGACAGCGTGGTATTTCCACAAAGCCCCGCGATGGAAGGCGCGGTGGATCCAGTACAGCAGGAAATCCGAGGCGACCAGGAAGATGATCGCCTGTAGCCAGAGCGGCAATTCGGAAAGCGGGCCGTGGCCGTTTTCATAGAAGTCCATCAGCGGCTGTTCGCCGTGAATATCGAAGATCAGCGCCGCGCCCAGCACCAAAAGGCCGATGCGCACAAAACGCGAGCCCAGCGGCACTAGGAACCAGTAGCAGATGTCGGTGGCGATCTCGCGCTTTTGAAACCACAGACGCCCGGGGTTGCAGGCGTGCCAGTGCGTGAGCACCGCGAAGATCAGGCCGAGGCCGATCGAGATCGGCACCAGTTTGAGCAGCGTTTCGCCGGCGACGGTAATGACGCCAATAAATTCATTTGTCATTGCTGGACCTGGCCGAGGCGGTGGAAACCGGTCGATCCGGTATCGGCGTAGGCGGTTAACATCGGATGAACCTGGCGCTGAGGCGCGCAGGCGCGGCCCGGTGTAAGTGCCGCCCGGCAAGATCACGGCGCGCGGCCACAATCGCCGTCCAGTATTGCCTGGCCGGCAAAAGTAGCGCGCGGCCTGGAATCCGACGTGGTATTATAGTAATATCTCAGTATACTTTTGTCATTCGTAGTTTACTTGCGAATATTACAAGCTTATAGCCTATAAATGATCTATTAACTATGATTTTCTTCATAACATAACTTGTTAACTGTCGGTACTATACATCGGAATACCTATTGTTTCACCGATCTTATTAACCGGCACGCAAGACCTCGCTGTTAGGGTCGGCGCTGTGGAAAAGGCCAGCCGGAAGCAATCCGGAAGCCTGCTGCCACCTCAGACAGCCACGTGTGGATCTAGGAGCTACCGATGAAAAACCTCTTCGTGCGTTTCATGAAGGATGATTCCGGCGCGACCGCCATCGAGTATGGCCTCATCGCGGCGGGCATCTCGGTCGCCATTATCGCGATCGTGAACGGTCTCGGCACCCAGCTGAACACCAAGTTCACCAGCATCTCGAACCAGCTCAAGTAATTGGGCTGAGCAAATCCGACACGAAAGGCTCCGGCCCATGGCCGGAGCCTTTTGCGTTTTGGCCGCGGCTGGCACTGCGATTTACGAACGTTAAAGATTCCACGCGCTAACCGAACCGCAAGAATGCACCGCGTATTTTGGGGCGAAGCAGGCGTTTTGGGACGATCATCATGCTGACCGACGCAATCAGGCTTTTGCTGTTTCCCGCCCTGATGGCGTTTGCCGCCTCGAGCGACCTTTTCACCATGACCATCTCGAACCGGCTCTCGCTGGCGCTGACCGCCGCGTTTTTCCTGCTCACCATCGTGACCGGAATGAGCCTGGCCGCCATCGGCATGCATGTTGCGGCAGCGGCGCTGGTGCTGGTCTTCGCGTTCGGATTTTTCACGCAAGGCTGGATCGGCGGCGGCGACGCCAAGCTCGCGGCCGCCACCGCGCTCTGGTTCGGCTTCGGCCATCTGATGGACTATCTGCTCTATGCGGCATTGTTCGGCGGGGCGCTGTCGCTGATTCTGATCCAGTTCCGCAAACTGCCGCTGCCGGCCGTGCTCGCGCGCCAGCCGTGGATTCTCCGCCTGCACGAAAAAGGCGGCGGGGTGCCCTACGGCATCGCGCTCGCCGCGGCGGCGCTGCTGATCTATCCCAAAACCGGCTGGATGCCCGCCGCCGGCATCTGAATTTCTGCGTTTGCGGCATGTTCGCCGGGATCGGGCGCAAGCAAAATCCGGCGCAATACAAAATTAACTCGATTTAGATACCGCTCCTTAACCATGCCTTGACCTTTAGCTGTTGAAATCCGGTGCAAGCGGTCGCACCGGCCGCCATGTGGTTTGGACGGCGAGCCGGCCGTCAGGTGGGTTAGAGAGTGAGCGTATGAAAGCCGCACGTGTCGTAGTGCTGACCGTCGCCGTTGCAGCGGGTGGTATCGCCGCCCTGCTGGCGGGCCGGTCGGAAAAACCAGCGGTCAAGCAAGCGGTCGCGCCCAAGGTCGAGACCGTCGATATTCTTGTTGCCAAGGCCGACATCCCCACTGGCAATGTGATTTCCCCGCAGGATGTGCAGTGGCAAGCCTGGCCGGCAACCACGTCGACCGGAAATTTCATACGCAAGAAAAACCGCCCCGACGCCATCGAGAAGATGAGCGGTCTGATCGTGCGCGCGCCATTCGTGACCGGCGAGCCGATCCGCGAAGCCAAATTGGTGGACGCGAAGGGTTCCGGTTACATGGCGGCGATCCTGCCGTCCGGCATGCGCGCCATATCGACGCAGATTTCGCCGGAAACCGGCGCCGGCGGGTTCATCCTGCCGAACGACCGTGTCGACGTCGTTCTCACGCGTCGGGATGTCGAGGCTACGAAGGCGACCGGCACCGAGACGAAGACCAGTGAAACTATTCTCGCGAATGTGCGCGTGCTGGCGATCGACCAGACTGTTCAGGAGAAGAACGGACAGAAGGTCGTAGTCGGCAAGACCGCGACGCTCGAGCTTTCGCCCGGCCAAGTCGAGACACTGACCCTGGCGCAGAACCTCGGCAAGCTGTCGCTGGCGCTTCGCAGTATCACCGACGCCCAGAAGACCGAAGCCAGTAACGACGATGCCAACAGCGGTCGCCGCGGCAGCGTGAATGTCATTCGTTTCGGCGTGAGCACACCGACTACGACACAATGATCGAGCAAGGGGACCTAGGGGACATGGCGACAAGGACACTGATCCGCACCGCCGCGCTGGCGGCCCTGATCGCCGGCAGCGCGCTGGCGCCGATGGCTCCGGCAGCCGGCGCCGACGCGCGCGTGCCGGTCATCAAGGTGGCCGCGAGCGAGGCGACCTCGCGATACGTTCCGCTCGGAATCGGCAAGTCGGTCGCCATCGACCTGCCAACCGACATCAAGGACGTGCTGGTGGCCGATCCCAAAATCGCCAATGCGGTGATCCGCTCCTCCCGCCGCGTCTATATGATCGGCGTCAAGATCGGGCAGACCAATATCTTCTTCTTCGATGCCCAGGGCAGGCAAATCGCCGGCTTCGACATCGCGGTCACGCGCGACCTCAACGGTTTGCGCGCCGCGCTCAAGCAGACCCTTCCGGATTCCGATATCCGGATCGAGGGCGTCGGCGAGGGCGTGATGCTCACGGGCACCGCTGCAAACGCCGGCGAATCGCAACAGGCTTACGACCTGGCCTCACGGCTGGTCGGCGAAGGCACCAAGGTGGTCAACGGCATCTCGGTGCGTGAACGCGACCAGGTCATGCTCAAGGTGACGGTCGCCGAAGTGCAGCGCGACGTCATCAAGCAGCTCGGCATCGATATTTCAGGCACCCTCAACTACGGCAGCGCGGTGATCAGCCTGAATAGCCAAAACTCGTTTACCGCGGCCGGCGTTTCGCCGACTTCCGCCCTGAACGGCGTGTGGGGCATAAATCCCAACATCAACGCCACACTGAGCGCCATGGAACGGGCCGGCGTGATCCATACGCTGGCCGAACCGAACCTGACCGCGATTTCCGGCGAGACCGCGACCTTCGTGGCCGGCGGCGAATTCCCGATCCCGTCTGGGTTGTCGTGCGACACCACAAAGACGCCGCCGGTCTGCCAGCCGCAGATCGAGTTCAAGAAATTCGGCGTCAGCCTGACCTTCACGCCGATCGTGTTGTCGGCCGGCCGCATCAGCCTCAAGGTGCAGACCGAAGTGTCGGACTTGTCGCTGGAAAACGCCATTTCGCTGTCGGTGCCGGGCTCCACGACGCCCTTGACGGTTCCCTCGATCCGCACCCGCCGCGCCGACACCACCGTTGAGATCCCTTCCGGCGGTTCGCTGGCACTGGCCGGCATGATCCAGGAACAGACCAAGCAGGCGATCAACGGCCTGCCGGGCCTGATGCAGCTTCCGATCCTCGGCGCGCTGTTCAAGAGCCGCGACTACGTCAACCGCCAGTCCGAGCTGATGGTGCTGGTCACGCCTTACGTGGTGCGAGCCGTGGCGCAGAAGAAGCTGTCGCGCCCGGACGACGGGTTCGCCGATCCGAGCGATCCGTCGAGCGTCCTGCTCGGCCGCCTCAACCGCATCTACGGCATCGCGGGCAAAGCCGAACCGCCGCACAATTATCACGGCAAATACGGGTTCATCCTGGATTGAGCAGGGGAAACGGGTGATGACACGACTTCATACGGCGAACGTGAAACGCCGCAGCGGCGCGGTACGGCGCCTGTTGGCGGCCGCCGGTCTCGCCGCGCTGCTGGGCGGCTGCTATCAGCAGCATGCCGAGCAGACGATCCCCATCTATCCGAACGACTACCGCGAGCGCCATCCGATCACGCTGAAAGAGGGCCGGCACCGCGTCGAAGTCTTCGTCGGCCGCAACCGCGGCGGGCTCAGCCCCAGCCAGCGCGCCGACGTGCTGTCTTTCGCGCGATCGTGGCGGCACGAGGCAACCAGTGGCGTCATTATCGATGTACCGCATGGTGGTCCGACCGACCGGGCCGCCGCCGATTCGCTGCGCGAAATCGAGTCCATCCTCGCCGCGTCCGGCGTGCCGCGGCGCGCCATTTATGTGAGTCGTTACCATCCATCGAACACGTCGCTCGCGAGCATCAAGATCAAATACTCGAAACTGGTCGCACATGCCGGACCATGCGGTCTGTGGCCGCATGACCTCGGTCCGGTGGCCGACAAGACCTACAACGAAAACCGGCCGTTCTGGAACCTGGGCTGCGCCAGCCAACGCAATCTCGCCGCCATGGTCGACAACCCCGCCGACCTGGTGCAGCCGCGCGGTGAATCGCCGGCCTATGCGGCGCGCCGCTCCGTCGCGATCGACAAGTACCGCCTGGGTCAAAACCCATCCGGCATCTACAACGGTTACGACAAAGGCAAGATCAGCGATCTCGGAAAATGATGAAACAAGCACAGCAAGTCACAGCAGTTGAAGGCGAGGCCGAGCTGGCGCCGCCGGCCGACACGGTCGCGGGGGACGAGCATATCGCGCCCGCGCCGCGGGTCTCGGTGCAGGCGTTCTGCGAGACGGTTGAAACCGCGGCCGCCGTGCAGGCGGCCCGCGACGATCGCCGCCTGGCCAAGGCGCACGTGAAAATCCAGATGGGCGGCGCGACCGCCGCCGTCGAGGCCTATCGCAACTCGCCGACGCCGAACATCATCATTCTGGAGTCGGAAAACCGCGCCGAGGATATCCTGGCGGGGCTCGACCAGCTCGCCGAGGTTTGCGACGCCGGCACGCGCGTGGTCGTGATCGGCCGCATCAACGATGTGACGCTATATCGCGAGCTGACGCGGCGCGGCGTGAGCGAATATCTGATCGCGCCGGTCGGCACCATCGACATTGTGCGTGGAATCTGCGGGCTGTTCTCGGCGCCGGACGCCAAGCCGGTCGGCCGCATCATCGCCGTGGTCGGCGCCAAGGGCGGCGTCGGCGCCTCCACCATCGCCCACAACATCGGCTGGGCGATCGCGCGCGACCTGACGCTCGATGCGGTGGTGACCGATCTCGATCTGGCTTTCGGCACCGCCGGCCTCGACTACAACCAGGACCCGCCGCAGGGCGTCGCCGACGCGGTGTTCTCGCCTGACCGCATCGATACCGGTTTCATCGACCGGTTGCTGTCGAAATGCACCGACCATCTGAGCCTGCTGGCCGCGCCGGCCACGCTCGAGCGCGTCTACGACTTCGGCACCGACGCCTTCGATGCGATCCTCGACGCGCTGCGCACCTCCATTCCTTGCGTCGTGCTCGACGTCCCGCATCAATGGACCGGCTGGACCAAACGGCTGCTGGTGAGCGCCGACGACATTCTGGTGGTCGCCGGCCCCGACCTTGCGAACCTGCGCAATGCCAAGAACATGGTCGATTTGCTGCGCACCGCGCGGCCGAACGACCGCCGTCCCTACTATTGCCTCAACCAGGTCGGCGTGCCGAAACGACCGGAGATCACGCCGGCGGACTTCGCCAAAGCGCTGGAAGATCCGCCGCTGGCCGTGATTCCGTTCGAGCCGCAGTTGTTCGGCACCGCCGCCAATAACGGCCAGATGATCGCCGAAGTGTCGGCAAACCATAAGACCGCGGAGATGTTCCGCCAACTGGCGCAAGTTCTGACCGGCCGCGTCGAGGCCAAGAATGCGCGCGGCGGGCTGATGCCTCTGCTTTCCAAGCTCATGAAGCGGACGGGCTAGCGCATGATCCCGGAAAACGGCAGCCGGTTTTTCGGGAAAGATCGGACCTAGGCGTAATTTTAGGACGGACTTCAATCCAATCTAAACGGATCGAAGTCCAGGAAATGTTCGGAGTATGAGTCGTGTTCGGTAAGCGTAGCGCAACTGCTGAAGCCCGTCCGACGGCGCCCGCTCCGCAGCCGGTTGCCGCGGCACCCGCCGCGGCGCCGGCTCCGGCGCCGAAGCCAGCCGAGCAACAGGCGCCGGAAGGCGGCCGCACGCCCTTCCCGTCGGAAGGGCTGGGGGCGCCGATAGCCCCGGCGCCGACCCCGACGCGGACGCCTTCAGCGATCAATACCGTGCCGTCCTCGGTCGATTCTCGCCGCTCCGAGACCTATTACGAGGTCAAGGGCGTCATCTTCGGCGCGCTGATCGAGGCCATCGATCTTGCCCAACTCGCGCGCCTCGACGCCGATTCCGCGCGCGAGGAAATCCGCGACATCGTCAACGAAATCATCGCGATCAAGAACATCGTGATGTCGATCTCCGAGCAGGAAGAACTGCTCGACGATATCTGCAACGACGTGCTCGGATTTGGGCCGCTCGAGCCGCTGCTCTCGCGCGACGACATCGCCGACATCATGGTGAACGGCTCCGGCACCGTCTATATCGAAGTGCTGGGCAAGATCCAGAAGACCGGCATCCGCTTTCGCGACAACCAGCAACTGCTGAACATCTGCCAGCGCATCGTCAGCCAGATCGGCCGCCGCGTCGACGAATCCTCGCCGATCTGCGACGCGCGCCTGCCCGACGGCTCCCGCGTCAACTGTATCGTTCCGCCGCTGGCGATCGACGGGCCGGCGCTCACCATCCGCAAGTTCAAGAAGGATAAGCTGACGCTCGACCAGCTCGTCAAGTTCGGCACCATCACGCAACAAGGCGCCGAGATCCTTCGCATCATCGGCCGCTGCCGGGTCAACACGCTGGTGTCGGGCGGCACCGGTTCCGGCAAAACCACGCTGCTCAACTGCCTGACCCAGTTCATAGACGACGACGAGCGCATCATCACTTGCGAAGACGCCGCCGAATTGCAGCTCCAGCAGCCGCACGTGGTGCGCCTAGAAACGCGGCCGCCCAATCTCGAAGGCGAAGGCCAGGTGACCATGCGCGACCTCGTGCGCAACTGCCTGCGCATGCGGCCTGAACGCATCATCGTCGGCGAAGTGCGCGGACCCGAGGCTTTCGACCTGCTGCAGGCCATGAACACCGGCCACGACGGCTCGATGGGCACGCTGCACGCCAACAATCCGCGCGAGGGGCTCTCGCGCCTGGAATCGATGATTACCATGGGCGGCTTCTCGCTGCCGTCGCGCACCATTCGCGAGATGATCGTCGCTTCGGTCGACCTCGTTATCCAAGCCGCGCGCCTGCGCGACGGCACGCGCAAGATCACCCACGTCACCGAGGTGATGGGGATGGAAGGCGACGTCATCATCACGCAGGATCTGTTTGTGTTCGACATGACGGGCGAGGACGCCAACGGCAAAATCATTGGCCGTCACCGCTCGACCGGCATCGGCCGGCCGCGGTTCTGGGACCGCGCCCGCTATTACGGTGAAGATCAGCGCCTGGCCACCACGCTCGACGCGGCCGAAGCGGCCGACGAAGCACTACGCGCTTGACCGAGGGGTAGCCATGCAATCGCTCGCCATGTTTTTTCTGGCAACTGTCGCGGTCGGCGGTCTGGTGTGGGTTTTCATCTACCCGGTCCTGTCCGGCGAGCGCAAAGCCGAGCAGCGCATGGCGAGTGTCGCCAGGTCGGAACCGGTGGCGCGTACCGCGCGCGGCCACCAAAAATCCCGGCGCGACACCGTCGAAGCCACGCTCAAGGAGTTTGAGGAACGTCACAAGAAGACGAGGAGCCCGCCGCTTTCGGTCCGCATTGCGCAGGCCGGCCTCACCTGGTCGAAGCGGCAATTCATGCTCGTCTCGGCCGGCGTCGGCCTCGCCATGTTTCTCATCGTCTTCCTCAGCGGCGCCGGCCTCATTGCCGGCGCCACGCTCGCGTTTGCCGGCGCCTTCGGCCTGCCGCGTTGGATGCTGTCCTTTTTAAAGAAGCGGCGCGAGACGAAATTCCTCAACGTGTTTCCGGACGCGGTCGACATCATCGTGCGCGGCGTCAAGGCCGGGCTGCCGCTGCTCGACTGCCTAAAGATGATCACGCTCGAATCGCCCGAACCGGTGAAGTCGGAATTCCGCACGATCGTGGAAACCCAGGCCATCGGCATGCCGCTGGGCGACGCATGCGGCAAGCTCTACGAAGACATGCCGCTGCCCGAAGCCAATTTCTTCGGCATCGTCGTCTCGATCCAGCAGAGATCGGGCGGCAATCTGGCGGAAGCGCTCGGCAACCTTTCGCGCGTGCTGCGCGACCGCAAGAAAATGAAGGCGAAGATCCAGGCCATGTCGCAGGAAGCAAAGGCTTCCGCCGCCATCATCGCCGCGCTGCCGGTGGCGGTGATGATTCTCGTTTACATCAGCAGCCCGCAATACATCTCGTTGCTGTGGACGGAGCCGCTCGGCCGCGTGATGCTCGCCGGCTCCGCCATATGGATGAGCATGGGCGTGCTGGTGATGAAGAAAATGATCAACTTCGACTTCTGAGTGAAAGATGCTCGACCTTCTGATCGACTCGATCAACGTCAAGACGGTAACGATGGTGCTGGCCGCCGTCGCGGCGGCGGCGACGGTCTTGACGCTGGCGATGCCCTTTGCCTTCGCCGATCCCCTCGGCAAGCGCATGAAGGCGGTCGCCGTCGAGCGCGAGAAAATCCGCCAGCGCGAACGCGAACGCATGGCGCAAGGCCATCAGAAGGTTAGCCTGCGGCAGTCGCCGAAGCAGTACGTCCAGGCGGTCGTCGACCGTTTCAATTTGAAGAAATGGGTCGGCCAGGAAGAGGCGCGGTTGAAGCTCATCCAGGCCGGCTATCGCGGCCAGGCGCCCTATATCACCTATCTGTTCTTCCGCATGGTGACGCCGGTGGCGACGTTTCTGTTTGCGGTCGTCTACCTGTTTGTCCTGACCAAGCTCGATCAGCCGACGACGGTCAAGATCGGCCTCTGCATCGCCGCCGCTTATGCGGGCATGCACCTGCCGCTGATGGTCCTGAAGAACAAGATCCAGCGCCGTCAGCTCTCCATCAAGCGCGCCTTTCCCGACACCCTCGATCTGCTGCTGATCTGCGTTGAATCCGGCATGTCGATCGAGGCGGCCTTTCGCAAGGTCAGCGAGGAAATCGGCACGCAATCCGTTCCGCTGGCCGAAGAACTCACGCTGACCATGGCGGAATTGTCTTATCTGTCGGAACGCCGTCAGGCCTACGAGAACCTGGCCAAGCGCACCGACCTGGAAGGCGTGAAATCCGTTTGCATGGCCTTGCAGCAGGCGGAACGTTACGGCACGCCGCTCGCCACCATGCTGCGCACCATGGCGCAGGAAAACCGCGACATGCGCATGTCGGAAGCCGAGAAGAAAGCCGCCGGCCTGCCGCCGAAGCTGACCGTCCCGATGATCCTGTTCTTCCTGCCGGTGCTGTTTATCGTCATTCTCGGCCCGGCCGCGATCAGGGTCATGGGCGTCATGCATTGACGCCGGCTGCGCGCGCCGCCGCCAAAGCCGTCACGTTTTGATGTTCGCTATTCAGGTGCCGGCGTCGGGCGGCGGTACGTAGGGCTGCTTGCTGTACTTCTTCCGGGCGCTTTGTTGCGCCACCAATTTCCGAAGATAGGCAATGTTAGCCTCGGCTTCGGCCGCAGGCAGACCGGCGCCGGCGATTTTTTCCGCCTCCGCGAAATGGCCTTGCAGGCCGACCACCAGCGCGAGATTTTGCCGCACCTTCGGTTTGGCGCCCGGCTGCGCCAAAGCTTTGCGCAGCGTTTTTTCGGCGAGTTTCAGTTTCTTATCCAGCGCATAAGACAAACCGAGATTGGACAAGACTGAAGGCTCGTTCGGCACGATCTTGAGCGCGGACGAATAATGCTGCTGCGCTTCGCGGTGCCGGCCCATCTGGTCGAGCACCGCGCCTTGCGCGTTGAGGATATGCCAGTCCGGGTTATCGGGCGTGTGCGCGCGGCCGAGCGCGTCGAGCGCCTCGGAGTACTGGCCGGCGTCGGCCAGGGCGCGGCCATAGGCGCCGACTATTTTCTTGTCACGCGGATTGCGGATCGAGGCCTGCTGCAGGACGGCGACCGCCTGGGCGCGCTGCCCGGTGGCGCGCAGCGCGCTGGCATAGGCCATGGCGGCCGCGGCGTCGCCCGGATTGGCCTGATAACGGGGACCCCAGGCGGCGAGCTCGCGCCGCCAGTCGGATTCGCTTTGGGGCGTGCTGACAGGGCCGATCGAACCGGTGATGTCGTCGCCCGTTGTCTTGCAGCCGCCCGCCGACAGGGCCAGCAGCCCAGCGACAGTGGCCGAGGCAATGAGATGGGCGGCACGAACGGTTCTCGGGCGCATATTCGGGTGCATGGGACCCCGGTGGCTGGCGTTCCAGCGGTATTCCCCGAGCAATAAAACGTTAACCCTAACGACTGGTTAACTTGTAAACTGGCCCGGCTCCGGTTTTAAAAGATCGCCATGGATCTCGGTCTCTCCAGCGACGAAATCGCGCTTCAGGCGCGCGCCCGCGCCTTCTCGCGCGAGGTGGCGCGCCCCCGCGCGGCGCAAATCGACCGCGATGAGCAGTACCCCGTCGACATCGTGCAGGCGCTGGGCCAGGCCGGCTTCCTCGGCATGACCATGCCGAAGGCGCTGGGCGGCAAGGACGCCAGCTTCCTCGACGCCGTGCTGGTGGTCGAGGAAATGGCCAAATCCTGCACCGTCACCGCCCGCATCGTGGTCGAAACCAATATGGGCGCGCTCTCCACGGTGATGGCCTACGGCAGCGAGGCGCAGAAGAAGCTGACGGCGCGGCTGGTGCTGGAGGGCGACAAGCCGGCCATCTGCATCACCGAGCCGGGCGCCGGCTCCGACGCCATGGCCATGACCACCCGCGCCGACCGCCGTGGCGACAAATACATCATCAACGGCAAGAAGCACTGGATCACCGGCGCCGGGGTCTCGCGCCTGCATCTGATCTTCGCGCGCGTGTTCGACGAGAAAGGCGAGGCGCTCGGCATCGGCGGCTTTCTGGCGGTGCGTGACGAAGCCAAAGGGCTCACCGTCAGCAAGCGCGAGCAGACCATGGGCCTGCGCGGCATGCCGGAGGGGGAACTGACTTTCGAGAACCTGGAAGTGCCGGCTGACATGGCGGTGCTGCCGCCGTCCGGCCTGCGCCGTGGTTTTGCCGACCTGATGAACGCCTATAACAGCCAGCGCGTCGGCGCCGGCACCGTGGCCATGGGCATTGCCGCCGGCGCGCTCGACCTGGCGCTGGACTTCGCCAAGGAACGCGAACAATTCGGCCGTCCGATCGGCGAATTCCAGGGCCTGCAATGGATGCTGGCCGACATACAGACGCAACTGACCGCATCGCGGCTGATGCTCTACCAGGCGGCGCGCTCGCGCGGACCGCAGGGAAGCGCCTTTCCCGACCCGATGCTGGCGGCGCAGGCCAAAATTTTCGCCTCGGAAACCGCCATCCGCATCGTCAACGACGCGCTGCAAGTGTTCGGCGCGCGCGGCTATTCGCGCGAGCTTCCCTTGGAACGCATGGCGCGCGACGTGCGCATGTTCACCATCGGCGGAGGCACCGCGCAGGTGCTGCGCACCTTGGTCGCCTCCAAACTGCTGGGCTGGAAGCTGCCGCAACGGCGCGACGGCTATGTGCCGAAGCGCTCGCTGCGCGACGCCGCGGAGTAAGCATGCATCCTGTTTTCGCCAAGCCCGGTGAGTCGGGGACGCCGATCCTGTTCGTCACCGCCGCCAATGTCGACGACGTGACCAAGCGTCTCGACGATCACGCGCGCGGTTTCGTCAAGGCCGCCGGCTTCGAGCCCAAACCCGGCAAGCACCTCTTCGTCCCGGATGCATCGGGAAAGCTGGCGGCCGTGCTGTTCGGCCTCGAAGCCCCCGACGATGCCGTCAAGGACCTGTTCCGGCCGGGGGCACTGCCCGGCCTGTTGCCCGCGGGCACTTATCGCTTCAGCAACGCCCCGCACGATGTGCGGCTGGCCGCGCTCGCCTTCGCGCTCGGCAGCTACCAGTTCGCGCGCTACCGCAAGGCGCAGGCGCGCAACGTGCGGCTGGCCGTTCCCGAAGGCGTCGATGGTGACGACCTGACCGCCATCGTGGAAGGCGTGACGCTGGCGCGCGACCTCATCAATACGGCGTCGAACGACATGGGCCCGGCGGAACTGGAAGACGCCGCCCGCGCGCTCGCCAAGCAGCACGGCGCGAAAATCAATTGCATCAGCGGCAGTGCGCTTGCCAAACAATTTCCGCTCGTGGCCGCGGTCGGCGCCGGCTCCGCGCGCGCGCCCAGGCTGATCGATCTTACCTGGGGCAAGGACAGCGATCCGAAAATCACCCTGGTCGGCAAGGGCGTGTGCTTCGACACCGGCGGCCTCGACATCAAGGCGTCAAGCGGCATGCTCAACATGAAGAAGGACATGGGCGGGGCGGCGACGGCGCTGGCGCTCGGCCATATGCTCATGGCGCGCAAGCTGAAGGTGAAGCTGCGCATCGTCGTGCCGGCGGTGGAAAATTCCATTTCCGGCACCAGCTTCCGGCCGCGCGACATCTACACCTCGCGCAAGGGCATCAGCGTTGAGATCGGCAATACCGACGCCGAAGGCCGGCTGGTCCTTGCCGATGCGCTGACCTATGCGAGCGAGGACGATCCGGCCCTGATCGTCGATTTCGCCACGCTCACCGGCGCCGCGAGAATTGCGCTCGGACCCGAGGTGACGCCGTTCTTTACCGACGATGACGTGCTCGCCGGAGAGTTCATGCGCGCGGGCGCTGCCGAAAACGATCCGTGCTGGCGCCTGCCGCTGTGGCGGCCCTACGAGGCAATGCTCGATTCCAAGGTGGCCGATCTCAACAATGTCGGCTCGAGCGGCCATGGCGGCGCCATTACCGCCGCGCTATTCCTGCGCCGGTTCGTTGCCGTGAATTCCTGGCTGCATCTCGATATCTTCGCTTGGACGCCGTCCGCCAAGCCTGGGCGCCCGGAAGGCGGCGATTGCCACACGGCGCGCGCGCTTTATGCGATGCTTTCGGCGCGCTACTCTTGATTTATGGTCGCGCTCGATCCCCGCATCCATCCGTTCCGGCCCGAAATCGCGGCGAGCTATCTCAAAGGCCAGGTCGAGGCCCGCCGTTTCGTCGACGGCACGCACTATCAGGTGATCGAGCCGGTGACGTTCCTGCGGCGGGCCGCCTCGCACGAGGCGCGGCTCGACACCGAAGTTCTTGCTGGGCGAGCACGTCATCGTCTATGAGGCGACCGACGAGGGCTGGGCCTGGGGCCAGATCGAGAGCGACGGCTATGTCGGCTGGCTCTCGGCCAACGCGCTTGGCGCGCCCGGGCCGGCGCCGACGCACAAGGTCTGCGTTCCGCGCACGCTGTGCTTCCCGGGCCCCGACATCAAGCTGCCGCCGATTGCCGCGCTGCCGATGGGCGCCCGGCTGGCCATCGCGCGGCAGGACGAGCGCTTCGCCGTCACCGCCTCCGGCTGGCACGTGCCGGAAGTGCACCTGGCGCCGCTCACGGGGAAAGCACCGGATTTCGTCGCTGTCGCCGAACAATTCCGGGGCGCGCCCTATCTGTGGGGCGGCAAGACCTCGCTCGGCATCGATTGCTCCGGGCTGGTGCAGGTCGCGCTGCAGGCCGCGGGCCTCGCCTGCCCGCGCGACAGCGACATGCAGGAATTGGCGCTCGGCACGCCGGTCGCGCTCACCGAAATGCGGCGCGGCGACCTGGTGTTCTGGAAGGGCCATGTCGCCATCGCGCGCAACCCCGAGACCGTCGTGCACGCCAACGCTTACGCCATGGCGGTCGCGATCGAGCCGGCCGACGAGGCGATCCAACGCATCAAGGCGGCGGGCAGCGAAGTCACCAGCGTCAAGCGGATCGGCTAGCGGGTTTTGACGTTGCACATGACGGCATCGCAGCGCAGCACCGATTCGATGATCTTGGCCAGCGATTTGGCGCCGGGATAACCGAGGATGGCGACGCCCTTGATGACGAAGCCCGGCGTGACCGCGATCGCCAGCGCATTGCCAAGCCGATAATGCGCGGTCATAACATCGGCCAGCTTATTCTCGTTGGCGATTTCGAGCACTTTGGCGGGATCGAGGCCGACGTCCTTGGCCGCCGCGACCGCGCGATTGCCGTCGATTACGCCGCGCATGGAATCAAGCTTGAGGTGGAACGCGTAGAATTTCTCCGGCGAGGTCAGACGCGCGACCGCCAACTCGACCCGAGCGCCCTGGATCGAGTTCACGCCGAACACCGGAAACGGCACCAGCACCAGCCGCAGCTCGGGACTTTTGCGCAAGAGCGCCGCGATATCGGCGGAGGCTACGCGGCAAAACGAACAATTGACGTCGTAGAACTCGCTGAGCGTGACCTTGCCGTGCGGATTGCCGACGATGACGACGCCCGGCAATTTGTCGATTTGGCTTTCGAGATCCGCCGGCACGCGGTGGTTGGCAATGTAGTCGCCGTCGTCGGCCTTAAGCGGATAGAATCCGGCATTTTCGGCGCGCGCCGCGAGCGGCACAACGAGCACAAGGCCGGCGGCGAGAAGCAGACGTATGATACGGGACATTGCGTGTGATGCTTTGTTCTTGGAACTTGTGCGTTGCGTCGCTCAGGTCATGCCGGCCGGCGTATTATATAGCGAATCAAGAATACGTGAGACGCATCATCATTGCGCCGGACGGCTGGCGCGCAACAGTTCGGCGATGCGGCCGCGGTTGAGCGCCAGCCATTGCAGCGCGATAACCAGCGGACCGTTGCGCAGGGTGCCCAGCGTCAGGGCTTCGATGGCCGCGTCGACCGGCACGCGCACGACGCCGATGTTCTCGCCGCCGGCGCTGGTGCGCTCCGGCACTTGCGTTGAATCGACGGCGGCGAGAAAGACCGTCACCTCCTCATCGGTCAATCCCGGCGTGGTCAGAAAGGTAAACAGTTCGATCAGCCCGCCCGGCGCGACGCCGATCTCTTCGGCGCATTCGCGGCGCGCGGCGTCCGCCGGCTGCTCGCCCGCCTCGACCCGGCCGGCGACGGTTTCGATCAGCTCGCCGCGCCCGTTGGCGAGATGCGCCGGCAGCCGGAACTGGCGGATCAGCACGATTTCGTCGCGCGCGGGATCGATCGGCAGCACCGCCACCACCTTGCCGGCGCGCACGACGTCGCGCACTTGCGCGCCGCCGCGCAGCGTCAGCCGGTAGCGCTGGTAGTCGAAGAAACCCTTGGCCAGCCGCTCGGGCGTTGACAGCGCGACATCGGCGGACCGGTCGGCGAGCTCGAGGTGATCGCGCATCGCCGCCCCCTATTGCGAGACGACGCCCTCGGGCGCGCTTTCGAGATTAAAGGCGGCGGCGAACAGCGCGCGCGTATAGTCGCTCTTCGGGTTTTTGAACAGCTCGGCCGCCGCGCCCTCTTCCACCATTTTTCCGTTACGCAGCACCAGCAGCCTGCTCGCCAAGGCCGCCACCACACGCAGATCGTGCGAGATGAACATGTAGGTGAGGTCGCGCTTCTTCTGCAGGTCGCGCAGCAGATCGACCATCTGCGCCTGAATGAGCATATCGAGTGCACTGGTCGGCTCGTCGAGCACGATGAAGGTCGGCTCCAGCACCAGCGCGCGGGCGAGCGCGATGCGCTGGCGCTGGCCGCCGGAGAATTCGTGCGGATAGCGGAAGCGCGTGTCGGTATCGAGGCCGACGTCGGTGAGCGCCGCCACCACGCGCTGCTCACGTTCCTGCGCCGTAAGGTGAGGATGATGCACCCACAGCCCTTCCTCGACGATGTCGGACACCGACATGCGCGGCGATAGCGAGCCGTAAGGGTCCTGGAATACGATCTGCATGTTGCGCCGGAACGGCCGCATCTCCTTGAACTTGAGTCCCTGGATGGTCTCGCCCATGAACACCACCGGACCCTCGGACGAAATCAGCCGCAGGATGGCGAGGCCGAGCGTGGTTTTACCCGAGCCGGATTCGCCGACGACGCCGAGTGTTTCGCCTTTGCGCACCTCCATGGTGATGCCGTCGACCGCCTTGATGTGTCCGACCACCTTGCGCAACACACCGCGCTTGATCGGGAACCAGACTTTCAGGTCGTCGGTCTGCACGACCACCGGCGCGTTGGGACGCGGCGGCGCCGGATCAGGCTTGGGCTCGGCGGCCAGCAGGTCGCGCGTGTAAGGGTGTTCGGGCGCCGTGAACACGCGCTCGACCGGCCCATGCTCGACGATCTTGCCGGCGTTCATGACGCAGACCCGGTCGGCGATCTTGCGCACGATGCCGAGGTCGTGGGTGATAAACAGCATCGACATGCCGAGCCGCTTCTGCGTGTCCCTGAGCAGTTGCAGGATTTGCGCCTGCACCGTCACGTCGAGCGCGGTGGTGGGCTCGTCGGCGATCAACAGGTCCGGCTCGTTCGCCAGCGCCATGGCGATCATCACCCGCTGGCGCTGGCCGCCGGACAACTGGTGCGGATAGGCCCCGAGCCGCGCCTTGGGATCGACGATGCCGACCTGATCGAGCAATTCGAGGATGCGGGCGCGCGCCTTCTCCCCGGTAAGCCCTTTATGGATAAGGAGTATTTCGTTTAGCTGCTTTTCGATCGTGTGCAGCGGATTAAGCGACGTCATCGGCTCCTGGAAGATGATGGTGATGTCGTTGCCGCGCACGTGGCGGATTTCGTGCTCCGGCATGGTCAAGAGCTCGCGCCCCTTGAAGCTGATCGCGCCGGACGGGTGGTGCGCGGCCGGATAGGGCAACAGCTTCATCACCGACAGCGCCGTGACCGACTTGCCGGAGCCGCTCTCGCCCACCAGCGCCACCGTCTCGCCGGCGCCAATGTCAAAGGACACCTTGTCCACGGCCAGCACTTCGTGCGTACCGATGCCGAAGGCGACCGAAAGATCGCGCACGGACAGCAATTTGTCGGAGGCGCTCATCGGAAGGTCTTTCGCGGATCGAAGGCGTCGCGCACCGCCTCGCCGATGAAAATCAACAGCGACAGCATGATGGCGATCGAAAAGAAGCCGGTGAGGCCGAGCCAGGGCGCCTGCACGTTGGATTTGCCTTGGCTCAGCAATTCGCCCAGCGAGGGCGAGCCGGGCGGCAGGCCGAAGCCGAGAAAATCGAGGGCCGTCAGTGTCATCACTGACGACGACAGGATGAACGGCAGGAAGGTCATGGTCGCCACCATGGCGTTGGGTAGCAGGTGGCGGAAGATAATGGTGCGGTTCGAAACGCCGAGCGCACGCGCGGCCTGGATATATTCAAAATTGCGCCCGCGCAGGAATTCCGCGCGCACCAGGTGAACCAGCGACACCCAGGAGAACAGCAGCAGGATGCCGAGCAGCACGAAGAATCCCGGCACCAGCACCGAGGAAATGATCAAGAGCAGGTAGAGCGAGGGGATCGAGGTCCAGATCTCGATGAAGCGCTGAAACAGGAGATCGGTCCAGCCGCCGAAATAGCCCTGTACCGCGCCGGCGGCGACGCCGATGACGGATGAAATGATGGTCAGACACAGGCCGAACAGCACCGAGATGCGGAAGCCATAGATCAGCCGCGCCGTCACGTCGCGCCCGCCGTCGTCGGTGCCGAGCCAATTGACTTCAAGGTCGCCGCATTTGGCGAAACCGTGGCTGGCAGCGAAGGCGCAATCCTTGTCGTTCAACAGCCAAGTCGGCTTGGACGGAAACGGCGACGGCGGCTTGCTCACTTGCGTGCTGTAGGAAAAACGGATCAGCGGCCAGACCACGGTGCCGCCTTCCTTTTTGATCAGATCGATCAGATAGGGATCGCGGTAGTCGGCGGCGGTGCCGAACAGGTTGGGGTCGTCGGGCTTGCCGAAGGCGGTGTCGGGATAGGTGAACACCGCCGGAAAATAGGAATGGCCGTTGACGTTGATATAGATTGGCTTGTCGTTGGCGATGAAATCCGCGAACAGCGAGATCAGGAACAGCGCCAGGAAAATCCACAACGACCAATAGCCGCGCCGGTTAGCCTTGAAAGTCAGCCAGCGCCGCTTGTTGAGCGGCGAAATCTGGAGCCAGCGCCGCTCCGGCGGTACCCCAATATAAGTGGGGCCGACTTCGGTCGTATCGGGCTGTTCGATGCCGGCACGTGCGTCCACGGATCACACCTCCCGCGTCTCGAAATCGATGCGCGGATCGATCCACGTATAGGTGAGGTCGGAGATCAAGTTCACCACCACGCCGATGAGCGCGAACATGTAGAGCGTGGCGAACACCACCGGATAGTCGCGGTTGAGCACGCTTTCGAAGCCGAGCAGACCGAGCCCGTCGAGCGAGAAGATGGTCTCGATCAGCAGCGCGCCGGTAAAAAAGGCGGAAACGAAGGCGCCGGGAAAACCGGCCACCACGATCAGCATGGCGTTGCGGAACACGTGGCCGTAGAGCACCTGGTTGCTGGTGCAGCCCTTGGCGCGGGCGGTGAGCACGTATTGTTTGCGGATCTCGTCGAGGAACGAATTCTTGGTCAGCAAGGTCATGGTGGCGAAGGCGGAGAGCGCCATCGAGATGATCGGCAGCGTGAGATGCCAGAAGTAGTCGCCGATCTTGCTGTACCACGGCAGCGACCAGAAATTCTCCGACACCAACCCGCGCAAGGGGAACCAGTCGAAGAACGAGCCGCCGGCGAACAACACGATCAACAGGATGGCGAACAGGAAGCCGGGAATGGCGTAGCCGATCACGATCACCGTCGAGGTCCACACGTCGAAATGCGAGCCGGCGTCGACCGCCTTGCGGATGCCGAGCGGAATCGAGATCAGATAGGTGAGTAGCGTCATCCAGATGCCGAGCGACATCGACACCGGCAATTTCTCCTTGATCAGCTGCAGCACGCTGATGTCGCGGAAATAGCTCTGGCCAAAATCGAAGCGGATGTAGTTCCACAGCATGATGCCGAAGCGCTCATAGGCCGGCTTGTCGAAGCCGAACTGCTTCTCCAGCTTCTTGATGAATTCCGGATCGAGCCCCTGCGCGCCGCGATACTTGGAGCTGACGGCGTCGACCTGCGAGCCGCCCTGCACCATACCGCGGCTGCCGAAGTCGCCGCCGGCGCCGCCGGAAATGCGGGAGGTGGCGCCGGTATCGGCGCCGGTGAGCTTGGCGATCACCTGCTCGACTGGGCCGCCGGGGGCGAATTGCACCACCACGAACGCCACCAGCATGATCCCGAACACGGTGGGAATCATGAACAGCACGCGGCGGATGATATAGGCGGTCATGCGGTCGTTACGAATGCCTGTGCTCGTGTCGTGCCCGGCGCACCCGGCGGCTGCAACCCTATAACCTGCCGCGGGCGTCTAGGTCTTATGACAAATCGGCAACATTAAGTCGCTGCTGGCAGGAACCAGGGCCGACGATCCCCAACTTTACCTTTTTATTGCGACTTTGCCGCCTTGGCCGGTTCGGACCACCAGGTCGCTGGAATGCCCCGGAAATAGCGCGGTTGGGCGGCCGGAAAGCCGAACACGTCCCAGTAGGCGATCCAGTGCGACGCTTTGTACCAGTGCGGAATCCAGTAACGGCCGGAGCGGAAGACGCGGTCGAGCGCCTTGCAGGCGGTCACGAGCTCAGCGCGCGTTTTGGCGGCGATTGCGGCGACGACCAGCGCGTCGATCACGGGGTCGGAAATCCCGGCGAGATTCTGCGAGCCCTTGGTGGCGGCCGACTGCGAGCTGAAATAGTTGCGCAACGAATCACCCGGCGTGGACGAGAAACTGAAGCGCTCGACCGTGATGTCGAAATCGAAACTATCGACGCGGGAGCGATATTGCACCGGATCGACAATACGCAATGTCGAGTCGATGCCGATGGTCGTCAGGTTCTTCATGTAGGTCAGGTGATGCGGCTTGAAAGTCGGCTCGTCGATGAGAAATTCGATGGACAAGGTCGAGCCGTCGGGCATGACGCGCTTGCCGTCCTTGAGCTTGAAGCCGGCCGCATTGAGCAGCCGCACCGCGCGCAGCAGGAAACGGCGGTCATGGCCGGAGCCATTGGTTACCGGAGCCACAAACGGCTCACCGAACACCTCGTCGGGCACCTTGCCGCGGTACGGCTCCAGCAAAGCGAGTTCGGCGGCACTCGGCTTGCCGGTCGCTTTCATCGGCGAGTTCTCGAAGATTGACTGGGTGCGGTCGTAGGACCCATACATGAGATTCTTGTTGGTCCACTCGAAGTCGAAGGCCTCGACCATCGCCTCGCGCAAGCGCCGGTCCTTGAATTGCGGGCGCCGCGTGTTCATGAACCAGCCCTGCGCGCCGGACGGTGTGTCGTCGGCGATCACTTTGCGTTTGACTCGGCCCGCGGTGAGGGCCGGAAAGTCGTAGCGTGTCGCCCAGGTGCGCGAGGTGAATTCCTCGCGGAACAGATAGCTGCCGGCAGTGAACCCTTCGAAAGCAACCTCGCGGTCGCGGTAATATTCGTAGCGTACGTGGTCGAAATTGTTCTGGCCTATCGCGACCGGCAGCGCGGCGCCCCACCAGTCTTTCACCCGCTCGAATTCGATGAAGCGGCCGGCTTCGAATTTCCCGACCTTGTAGGCGCCGCTGCCGAGCGGAATCTCGAGCGAAGATTGATCGAACGGCTGCTTGGCATAGTAAGCGCGCGAGAAGATCGGCAGCCCGGCGACAAACAGCGGCACGTCGCGCCCGCGCTTCTCGTCAAAGCGCACGACCAGCGTATGATCGTCCGTCGCCTCTGCGCCCTTCATGTCGCGCAGGAGCTGACTGATGATCGGATGACCTTTGTCCTTCAGCGCCGCGAGCGACCAGGCGGCGTCATGGGCCGTGAGCGGCGTGCCATCGTGAAACTTCGCTTCCGGCCGCAGCAGGAACGCATAGGTGAGCCCGTCGGCCGAGATACGCACGGCGCGCGCGGCCAACCCGTATATGGCATCGGGCTCGTCGCCGGAGCGCACCATCAGGCTGGCGAAGGTCAGATCCATCCCAAAGGCGCCGTTGCCTTTGAGGATATAGCCGTTGAGCGAATCGAAGGTCAGAAACGAGCCGTTGTAGCTTCGGCTGGTCACCGTTTCCGAATAGCGCCCGCCTTTCGGCGCAGCCGGATTGACGTAGGGAAAATGCGGAAAATCCGGCGGCAGCTTGAGGTCGCCGAAGGCCGACATGCCGTGATGCTCGGCCTCTTGCGCGGCGGCCGGCGGCACCAGGCGCGGGCCTAAGCGCGCGGCCAACGCGGCGGCGGCAAGACTCAAGGCGCGGCGGCGGCTCAATCGCATGGAATTTATGACCGTTGCGGCACCTTAGCCGCCTTGTCCTTGTCCCACCACCAGATATTCGGGAACGCCGCGTTGCCGTATTTCGGCATCGTGCTCGGCCGGTCGAAACGATCCCAGCGCACGGTGCGCTGGAACGGATAGCTCCACTGCGGCACGACGTAGAAATTCCATAGCAAGACGCGGTCGAGCGCGTGCGTGGCCGCGACCAGCTCGGCGCGGTCCTTGGCGTAGATCACCCGCTCGATCAGCGTGTCGACCGCCGGGTTCTTGATGCCGACCAGATTGCGCGAGCCGGGCCGATCGGCCGCCGCCGACCCCCAATAGCCGCGCTGCTCGTTGCCGGGCGACAGCGACTCGCCCCAGGAGGCAACGGTGATGTCGAAATCCCACTGCCGCAGCCGGTTTTCATACTGCGCGCTATCCACCAGACGCACCGACGCCGTGATGCCCAGGCGCGCCAGATACGATTTGTAGATCAGCATCACCCGCTCGAAGGTGGGCTGCACGATCAGCAACTCCACCGTCAGCGGCTTGCCGGTCTTGCTGTCGACGAGCTTGGTGTTCTTGACCTCGTAACCCGCGGCGCGCAGTAGCTTGAACGCCTCGCGCAGATTATTGCGGACCGCCTGCGGGTTGCCCGAGACGGGATTGGTATAGGGCTTGCTGAACAGTTCCGCCGGCACCTTGTCTTTCACCGTTTGCAGAATCTCCAGCTCCTGCCCCTGCGGTACCCCCGAGCAGGCGAGCTCGGTGCCGAAGAAATAGCTGTCGATGCGCTTGTACTGACCGAAGAAGAGCTGCCGATTCATGTCCTCGAAATTGAGGGCGAAATTGAAGGCGCGGCGCAGGCGCGGATCCTGGAACTTGGGCCGTCGAATGTTGAAGGCAAAAGCCTGCATGATGCCGAAGCTGCGGATCGGGAATTCCTCCTTCACCACTTTCTTGTCACGCAGGGCCGGGAAGTCGTAGGCCGTCGCCCAGTCCTTGGCGCTGTTCTCAGTGCGCCAATCGATGCGGTCGCCTTTGAAGGCCTCGATCGCGACGGTAGAGTCTCGGTAATATTCGAAACGGATTTCCTTGAAATTGTTGCTGCCGACATTCACGTTGACTTTTTTGCCCCAATAGTCGGCGGCCTGCTCGTAGATCAGCGTGCGGCCGGGCGAGAAATCCTTCACCCGATAGGGGCCGGAGCCGAGCGGCGGCTCGAGCGTCGTCGAGGTGATGTCGCGCTTCTTGCCGTTCTTGTCGGTGCCCAGCCACCAGTGCTTGGGCAGCACGGTCAACTGCCCGACGATGTGCGGCAGCTCGCGGTTGCCGGCGCTGTCGAAGGTGAATGTGATTTCGCGCTCGCCGGTCTTCTCGGCCTTGGTGACGTGACGATAATAGGCGGCGAGGTCCGGCCGGTTTTGCTTGAGCGCCGTGAACGAAAAGATCACGTCCTCGACCGTCACCGACTCACCATCGTGCCAGCGCGCATTGGCGCGCAGGCGATAGGTGACAGAGGAATGATCGGCCGGGTGCTGCACCGCTTCCGCCAACAGGCCGTATTCGGTGGAAATCTCGTCGAGCGCCTGCGTCATCAGCGTCTCGTTGAACAGGTTGGTGCCCATGGCGAGGCTGCCCTTCACCAGCGCAACCACCTCGTTGAAGTTGTCGAAGGTGCCAAAGCCAGACAGCCGCACCGTGCCGCCCTGCGGCGCCGCCGGGTTGACGTAGTCGAAATGCTTGAAGTCGGCGGGATATTTCGGCGCGCCGAACAGCGACAGCCCGTGCTTCCAGTCCATCACCTGTGCAACGGCACTATTGGTAAGCGTCAAAGCGCCAAGGCCGCCAAGCGCCGGCGTTGCCAGCGTGGCGGCGGTGGCGCGAAGGACGGATCGGCGGCTCAATTTCATGGAACGTGCTCCGGGCGCCGGCGAAAATACGCCATCACGCCATTGCCGGGGATTATGTCGGTTTTTCGGTCCGCGGCCAGCATTGCCGATATGTAACCCTCGGCCGCGGTCAAATTTCCGTGGCCAAACGCCGCAACCGCCGCCGAAAACACAACGGCCGGACATTGCCCGGCCGCGTCGTGATGCTTTTAACCGTCTTTGCCGCTTGAGGCTATTTCGGCGCGGCTGCCGGCGCCGCGTCCGTCTTGGGCGCTCCCTTGGGCATTTCCTTGGGCGCTTCGGCCGGCTTCGCGGCTGGCTTGCTCTCGCCGGCTGCGCCACCCGCTGGCGGCGCATTTTCGGCCTGCGCCTTCGGCAACGGCAGCGGGTTGTCCGAAAGGGTGTGCAGATAGTCGATCACGTCGGCGCGCTGCTGGTCGTTCTTGAGGCCGGCGAAGGTCATCGCGGTGCCGGAGACGTAGCCGCGCGGATCGGCGAGGAACTTGTCGAGTTCTTCAAAGGTCCACTTGCCGCCCTTTTCCTTCATCGCTTTGGAGAAGTTGAAACCGCGGCCTTCCCCGCGCGCTTCCCCGACCACGTTCCAGAGATTGGGCCCGACCCGGTTGGGGCCGCCCTTCTCGAAGGTGTGGCAGGCTTGGCACTGCTTGGCGGTTGACTTGCCCTTGTCGACCGACGCCTTGGCCAGCCGCACCGGCAGCGGCACTTCCTTCGGCTTCTCAGCCGTTTTCTCGCCGCCGGCTTCCGTCTTCACCGCGATCATATAGCCGGGCTTGGCCGGCTTCTCGGGCGCGAAAATGGCGCCAGCGCCGATATTGAGCGCGAGCAGGATCAGACAGGTGCCAAGGATGGCGCCGAGGACTTTGTTGAGTTCGAAGGAATTCATCGAAATTCGGCTTCCGAAGCGGGACAACGCAGCCTGGGGCGGGGTCAACCGGCCGGGGACCGGCGGCGGCGGACAGATACCGGTTTGCCTCGGCTCTGGCAACCCGTATAAGCGCCCCGGCCCTATTGAAGATTGCCAAATCCGGCCGGGCGGCGCCGGCGGCCCCAACCGATGCCCGACGCGATCATTCTCATCCCGGCCCGCATGGCCTCCACCCGCCTGCCCGGCAAGCCGCTGGCCGATATCGCCGGCCAGCCGATGATCGTGCGCGTGTTGCGGCGTGCACAGGCCGCCCACATCGGCGAGGCGGTGGTAGCGACCGATTCCGAGGCAGTGGCGGCGGCGGTGGAAAAGGCGGGCGGCCGCGCGGTGATGACCCGCAGCGATCATATCTCCGGTTCGGACCGCATCTGCGAGGCGCTTGCGGCGCTCGATCCCGAGCACCGCTTTGACATCGTGGTCAATGTGCAGGGCGACCTGCCCACCATCGAGCCCGCCGACATCCGTACCGCGTTGACGCCGCTGAGCGATCCGGCGGTGGACATCGCCACGCTCGCCGCCGAAATCACCGACCCCGCCGAGCGCGGCAATCCCAATGTGGTCAAGGTCAAGGGAACGCCGGTTACGCGCGGCCGCCTGCGCGCGGAAACCTTCACGCGCGCCGACGCCAGCGGACCCGGCCCGCACTATCATCACATCGGGCTCTACGCCTATCGGCGCGCGGCGTTGGAGCGTTTCGTCAAGCTGGCCCCGTCGGCCAACGAGCAGCGCGAGAAGCTCGAGCAGCTGCGCGCGCTTGATGCCGGCATGCGCATCGACGTCGCCCTGGTGAAGAGCGTTCCCTTTGGCGTCGATACGCCGGAGGATTTGGAGAAGGCGCGCGCGCTGCTCGGCGGTTGACTTGAAGCCTTAGGTCTGCGTAACGAACGGCTAGCGCATGATCCCGAAAAGTGGGCACCGGTTTTCGGATAAGATCATGCGCAAAACGGAAAACGGGTAGCAATATGGCCGCAAAGAAGATCGTTTTCCAGGGCGAGCCGGGCGCGAATTCGGATATCGCGTGCCGCGAGGCCTATCCGGATTACGAGCCGGTGGCCTGCCCGACCTTTGAGGACTGTTTCACCGCGCTCACCAGCGGAGACGCCGAGCTCGGCATGATCCCGATCGAGAACTCGATTGCCGGCCGCGTCGCCGACATCCATCATCTGATGCCGACCGCGCAGTTGCACATCGTCGCGGAATGGTTCCTGCCCATACGCAATCAGCTGATGGCGCCGAAGGGCGCCACGCTAAAGACGATCAAGACCGTGCAGAGCCATGTGATGGCACTCGGGCAATGCCGCAGCGTCATCCGCGAACTCAAATTGAAGCCGGTGGTTGCCGCCGACACCGCCGGCTCCGCGCGTGAAGTGGCCGACAGCAAGGACACCAGCCGCGCGGCCATCGGCTCGCGGCTGGCGGCGGAAATCTACGGCCTCGACATCCTGAAGGAGAATATCGAGGACGAGACACATTCGACCACGCGCTTCGTCGTGCTGTCGAAAGAAAAGAAATGGGCCGAGCCCGGCCAGGGCAAGGTGATCACGACCTTCGTGTTCCGGGTGCGCAACGTGCCGGCCGCGCTCTACAAGGGGCTCGGCGGCTTCGCCACCAACGGCGTCAACATGACCAAGCTCGAGAGCTATATGGTCGGCGGCAATTTCTTCGCCACGCAATTCTATGCCGACGTCGAGGGCCACCCCGACGACCGCGCGCTGGTGTTCGCGCTGGAGGAGCTCGCGTTCTTCTCCAAGGAGCTGACCGTGCTCGGCGTCTATCCGGCGCATCCCTTCCGCGACACGTTCAAGGAAGAGAAGGACTGAGCGGCGTGGGCACGTCCGTCGTCACGGCGAGGGTCGTCAGAAAAAAGTTTTGCTCAAAAGCTTTAGGTTTTCAAAGGCCGGACCGGCCGCGCCCAAGCGCCAAGTGAGCATTTTCTGATCGAAACGACGCTCCATCGCCGTACTTTCCCTGACGTCGATTTGCCCCCGATAACTGAAGGTGAAGCGACGCATTCATGCGTCTAGATCAGTCCTGCGCGGGCGAGCGCCGCATCGAGTTTCCTTTCAAGCTCGGCCGTCGATGTCGTCATCGGCAGACGATGTTCGTTCTTGCTGATGATACCAATCCGTTTGAGCATATATTTGGTGGCGATTGGCGAGGTATCCCAGTCAATCGCGGCAAACAACTCGGAGAGTTCATTATTCAGCTGTCGTGCGCCTTCGGTATCTCCGCCGCTATAAAGTTCGCAAAGCCGCGCGACCTTGTCGGGAATGACATTGCTCACTGAAATCATGGTGCCGCAGCCACCCACGGAAAGCATGGGAAGGCTCATCTTTTCCGTACCGCAGAAAATCCGGAAGTCTTTACCAATGCGGTTTAAAACTTCGGTCACCAGACCGATATCATTGTCCGTGTCCTTCAGACCAACAAAGTTTTCAGCGCGGTCCTTGATCTCGACGATGGTGCTGGCTGCGAGCCTGACGGCGGCGCGGCCAGGAATGTGATAGATCAAGAGCGGCCGGTCCGTGCGTCCCGCTATGTCTACAAAAAAATCAACAAGCGCGCGCTGCGGTGGGTCGCAGTAATAAGGAGTGACAACAAAGACCGATTCGACTGCGAGCTTTTGATACCGTTCGATGAGGGTCACGGTTTCCGCATGGGACTGCGATGCCGTGCCGGCACAGACCGGGCGGCGCCCGCCGGAAACTTCCACAGCGACTTCCACGAGTTTGGCGCGTTCTTCCAGCGTCAGTGTCGTTGGTTCGCCGCTCGTCGCGTTGACCAAGAGGCCATGGCTGCCTTTCGCGATTTGCCACTCGCAAATCTTTGCGTAGCTGTCGTAGTCGACCTTTCCCTCATTGAAGGGAACAACGAGGGGCACAAAAGACCCCTTGAGAGTGTCAAGATTGGAAGTTGTCACAGCATTTCTCCCAGGCCGTTGATCTCAAGTCCTGAAGGTCTTGGGCGATAGTTCCGACGCGACTGCCGGGACACAGAATCTAATCGTGCACGGACGTCGACCCCGCAGACAAGGGGGTGCCTCTTTTTCAAAGCTGCTAAGATTGCACCCGCTGCGTTTGCTTTGTAACGAAACGGTGGGGGCCTGCCGCGGATGCCGACAATTGCCAAGATCACGCTGCTATTTGTCGTGTTCGTCGACCTCATCGGTCAGGGCCTGGTTTTCCCGATCATCAACAGCCTGATCATGGAGCCGACCGGCGACTTCCTGCCGAAGAGCGCCTCTGACGCCATCCGCCACGTCGATTACGGGCTCGTGATCGGCAGCTTCTTTCTGGCCTGGTTCCTGGGCGTGGTCTACATCGCCAAGCTGTCGGATTCGATCGGCCGCAAGAACACGCTGCTGGTCTGCCTGGCCGGCGCGCTCGTCGGCTACGCATTGACCATCGTCTCGTTCTATTTGAACAACTTGTGGCTGTTGATCCTGGGCCGGGTGGTCACCGGTTTCACCGCCGGCAATCAGCCGGTCGCACAAGCCGCCATGGTCGATGCCAGCGTCGACGACGCCGAGCGTGACCGCAACATGGGCTATCTGATGATCGGCGTGAGCGCTGGCCTTGTTGCCGGCCCCATCATCGGCGGCGTGCTGACCGACAAGGAATTGCTCGGCGGCATCGCCAGCCTCGACATGCCTTTCTACGGCGCGTTCGTGCTGGTCGTAATCGCCATCGGCATGGTGCTCGCGTTCTTCAAGGACGTCCGCACGCAACGCGAGCCCTTCGTCTTTCGTCCGGCCGATGTATTCGAGAGCCTGTGGCGCATCACCAAGCATCCGCTGGTGCTGAAGCTCATGCCGGCCTTCTCCTGCTTCATGGTGGCCAACGTCACGTTCTACATCTTCGTGGACAACTACCTGACCAGCGCCTTCGGCTACGGCACCATCGGCGGCAGTGTCGCCTTTCTGGTGATCGGTATCGCGGTCGCCTTTTCTGGCAGATTTCTGGTGGGACCCGCGCAGCAACGGTTCGACAAGGAGTGGATCGTCGGCGCGAGCCTGGCCATCATGGCGGTCAGCGCCCTCGCCTATATCGCCTCGCCGATCGCCGCACTGTGCTATGTGCCGGTTTTTGCCTTCTACCTTCTCTTCGGCGTCTCCTATCCAACCTTGCTGGGGCTCTTTTCCAGCAGCGTCGGCAAGGAAGACCAGGGATGGGTCATGGGTGTGACTGTCGCTGTGTTCACGCTCGCGGGCGGCGTGATGTCGCTGATCGGCGGCGGGTTGATGGACATCAATATCCGCTTGCCGTTCTACGTCGTGATCGCGGCGGCGCTACTCGGGCTCGTCTTCACCTGGCTGGGCTGGAACAAGCCGGACATTCGGAAGCTGACGCGGCGACCGGCGGCCGAGCGAGTATTGGGCTAAGGTGAACCGCGCGCTTGTTGTGCGCCTGCTGCAACAAGTGGATACACTGCAAGCGAAACGATGAAAGCTATCCACGCGATATGGCGCTTTGTCACGACCTCCTGGCTCGTAGCCGCGCCATTGGTCATCATTGTTTTGCTCATTGCCGGCATGGTGCTCTTGGCAGCTGTCGACTCGATCGTCGAGCACCTCTTCGGCGTCGAAGCGGCCGATAATTTCCTCGCGAACACCATGGTGTCGCTATGGATCGCAATTGAGATTGGGCTCGTCGGTCTCATTATTTATGGACTATTCCGTCTCGCGAGACGGCTGTTGCGCAAGGATGTGCCGTAATTATCGGGCGCAGCGCGGCGCTATTTTTTCTTTGGCTTCGGTTTTTTCAGTTCCGCCAATTGCGCCTGAAGCTTCGCTAGCGCCGATTTCAGCGCGGCGATCTCGGCCTTCTGCGCGGCCGCTTGCCGGCTTGTGGCATCGAGCTTGAGGCGCGTCTCACGGGCGTGCTTGTCCAGCGCTTGGTGCAAAAACTCCACATTGCTTTGCAGACAACTGGTGCGCCGGTCCATCGCCTTTTCGGCGGTGCAGACCTCGAGCCCGCGGATGTCCTGGGCGGCCGCGGTCGCGGCGATCGCCGATATGGCCAGCAGGGTGAAGATCAAACGTTTCATGGCGGCCAGTCTACATGAGTCGCGGGCGCTGATAGGCCACCGCTTGATTTTGGCCATGCCGTCATGCTCCGTTGCGCACCTGATCTTCGCTCGGGGAGCCGCCGCAATGAGCCAACCGAAAATCGCCCTCGTCACTGGCGCCGCCCGCGGCATCGGGCTCGCCACTGCCAAACGATTTCTAGCCGACGGCTGGCAGGTGGCGCTGCTCGACATCGACGGCGAGAACCTGCAACGCACTCACACGGGGCTTGGCAAGCCTGAGGCAACGCTGGCGATTACCGGCGACGTCGCCGACCCCAAGACGGCGACGCAAGCGATCGAGGCGATCACCAAGCGATTCGGCCGGCTCGACGCGCTGGTCAACAATGCCGGCATCGCCATCTTCAAGCCGATCCTTGACGTCACCTACGAGGACTGGTCACGCGTGCTGGCGGTCAATCTCACCGGCCCGTTCCTGTGCACGCAGGCCGCGGCACCGCTGATGCGTGACAGCGGCGGGGGATCAATCGTCAACATCACCTCGATTTCGGGCCTGCGCGCTTCCACGCTGCGCACCGCCTACGGCACCAGCAAGGCCGGCTTGGCGCATTTGACCAAGCAGCAGGCGGCCGAGCTTGCTTCACTGGGCATCCGCGTCAACGCGGTAGCGCCCGGCCCGGTCGACACCGCCATGGCCAAGGCTGTGCACACACCGGAAATCCGCGCCGACTACCACGACCACATGCCACTCAACCGCTACGGCCTGGAGGAGGAACTGGCGGAGACGATCTATTTCCTGTGCAGCGAGCGTGCGAGCTACATCACGGGCCAAGTGCTCGCGGTCGATGGCGGCTTCGATTCCACCGGCATCGGCTTGCCGACGTTGCGTGCGATGGGGAAGAACAGATAACGAGCTTTTAGCTCTATATGTTCCGCGCAATGAGCGCCGGATGCGGCACGGCCGTGCCGACCAAAAAAGCGGAGGAACCAAAATGCGTATCGTCGACCTGAGCCGCGAGCTTTATCACCGCTCGCCGAGCTATCCGGGCCAGCCGCCTATCATTCACGGCGTCTGGAAAACTCACGAGGAGGCCTTCGCCGATTCCGGCAACGTGCACGGCAACAGCGTCATGTACTTCTCCATGCCCGACCACGGCGGCACACATATCGACGCGCCGCGCCACTTCGGCAAAGATGCCACCCCGATCAACGAATACCCGCTCGAGAATTGCATCGTGCGGGGAATCTGCGTCGACCTGCGCCACATCGCGCCGAAGGCGGAAATCACGCCTGCCGATCTGGAGGCTGCGGTGAAGAATGCCGGCGTGCCAATCCCGCAGAAAGGCACGGTGCTGCTCTGCACCGGGCATCACGCGCGCACGTTCCCGGGCAAGGCTTATTCGACCGACAATCCGGGGGTGAACGTAGCCGCGACCGAATGGCTGGCCAAACAGGGCATCGTGCATTTCGGTATTGATTCGATGCGGCCGGGACCGGAAGGCGACGTGAATTCGCTGGTGCATAAGGCCTGTCTCGAACTCGACATCACGCACATCGAGAGCCTGTGCAACCTCGAAAGCCTGCTCGGGCGGGGCGAATTCCAATTCATCGGCTTGCCGCTGAAATGGCGCGGCGGCACCGGCTCGCCGATCCGGGCGGTGGCCGTATTCGAGAATTAGAATTGCCTTTGTCATCCCGGCCGAGCGCGAGGCGGGATACGGCATCATTGATGTTCTTGCTCGTAGCGCGCGACGAAATTCGGCGACAGCTTGCGCAGGCGGTCGATGTCGATGCGGCCGGAGCGCTGGATATAGCTCATGGCCAATTCGAGCGGCGCCAGCGCCATGCGGGCGGCGAAATCTTCATACCAGGTGGCGCTCGCTATCGCGCCGGTGACAAGCTTTTCCACGATCGGCCGCCGCGCCGCCTCGAAGGCCGGCAATGCGGCGGCGACGTCGCCGCCATGGTCCGCCAGCGCGCGGTCAAGCGCGATGGCGTCTTCCATCGCCAATCGCGTGCCGGAGCCGATGGAGAAATGGGCTGTGTGCAATGCGTCCCCGATCAGTACATATTTCCCGTGATGCCAGCGCTCGTTCAAAACTTGCGGAAAACGCCGCCAGATCGAGTTGTTGGAAATCAGCCGCGCACCGCCGAGCGCGTCGGCGAACACTTTTTCACACAGCGCGCGCGCGTCACCGTCGTCCATGCGCTCGAAGCCGGCGCGCGCGAAGGTCGCTTCGTCGGTTTCGACAATGAACGTGCTGCGGCCGGGCGCGTAGCGGTAATGATGCGCGTTGAAATCGCCGATCGGCGTATGGCGGAAGGTCTGCGTCAGCGTGTCGAAAACTTGGGCCGTGCCGAACCAGGCGAACCGGTTGTTCATCAATGTGACGCTGGCGCCGAATTCGTCCGCGAATGTCTGCCGCACCAGTGAATTGACCCCGTCGGCGCCGACGATCAGATCGGCGCCGCCGTATTCATCGAGCGAGGCCACCGCTTTGCCGAATTCCGGCGCGACGCCGACCGAGCGCAGGCGCTGTTGCAGCAATTGCAGCAACTTCAGGCGGCCGATGGCGGCAAAGCCAACGCCGTCGATGACGACGCGCTCGTTGCGGTGGACGAGCGTCATGTCGTGCCAGGATTCCATTTGCGGCAGGAGCGCCGCATAGGTCTGCTCATCGTCCTCGCGCAGAAACGCGAGCGCGCGCTCGGAGAACACCACCCCGAAGCCGAAGGTGGCGTCGGGCGGATTTTGCTCGATTACCGCGACCTCGGCGTCCGGATCGCGGCGCTTGATCAGATAGGCGAGATAGAGGCCGGCCGGCCCGGCGCCGAGAATGACGATGCGCATGGGCGGCTGTTTAAACGAACAACGCTTCGCCGTCATGCCCGGCCGTGTGCCGGGCATCCCGCTTAAGAGAGCAAGGCTGTGCGACCATTATCGGGATGGCCGGGACAAGCCCGGCCATGACAGTCTAGATTGAAAGACAGCCGTCCCTATCCCAATCCGGAGCGCCTTATGATTACCCTCGCCCTCACTTTGCATGTTCTCGGCGCCGTGGTCTGGGTCGGCGGCATGTTCGCCGCCTATGTCTGCCTGCGCCCCGCCGCCGGGGTGCTGGAGCCGCCGCAGCGCCTGAAGCTGTGGCGCGGCTTCTTCCAGAAATTCTTTCCCTGGGTCTGGGTTTCCGTGGTGGTGCTGCTCGCTACCGGCTACTGGATGATGGTCACCTACTTCGGCGGCTTCGCCAACACGCCGCCTTATGTCAATTTCATGCAGGCGCTCGGCTGGGTGATGATCGTGCTGTTCCTCTGGCTGTTCCACGGGCCCTGGCTCAAGTTCAAGCGCGCGGTCGACGGTGCGGACTGGCCGGCGGCAAAGGCCCAGCTCGACCGCATCCGCGTGATCATCGCGGTGAACCTGCCGATCGGGCTGGTCGTGGTGATCATCGGCGGCACCGGGCGCTATTGGTCGTTTTAAGCGGCACGCCGCGCCGGCCGCGCGGCCTGCCGTGTACGGTCGGTCTTTCCCAACGCCACCACCGACGCGATCTCGGACCGTGCGATCCCGATGTCCTTTAGCAGCCGGTCGTCGAGCCGCCTCAGCGCCCTTGCCGCGGCCCGGTCGCGGCGCCAGGCCAGCAAGCCCGCCACCGTCCGGCGTCCCCAGGTCCCGATCGCCGCATAAGCGGCGCGTAGCGCCTCGGCCCGGCAGGCCTTACCGCGCCGCAGGGCTTCCTGCATCACGGCCTCGCGCTGGCCCGCGCTCAAGCGGGCGTAGTCCAAGGTGGCAAAATCGATCTCTTTCAGGGGCATGGCGCCCTCCTTCCGTTGTTGACGGGAGGGCTTTACGCGCGCCGCTAAATCTCATAAAATGAATAATTATAATATTTTTGTTCTCTGGGAGAGAACGATGGACCTGGCCGATCTGCGCATCTTCCGCTCGGTGGTCGAGGAAGGCGGCATCACCCGCGCCGCCGAAAAGCTCAACCGCGTGCAATCCAACGTCACCACGCGCGTGCGTCAGCTCGAGCAGGACCTCGGCGTCGCGCTGTTCATTCGCGAGGGCAAGCGGCTGCACCTTTCGCCGACCGGCAAACTGCTGCTCGACTATGCCGACCGCCTGCTCGATCTCGCGCAGGAGGCGCGCGACGCCGTGCACGACGGCGCGCCGCGCGGGCCATTCCGGCTCGGCGCCATGGAGAGCACGGCGGCGATCCGGTTGCCCGATCCGCTCAGCGCGTTCCATCGCCGCTATCCGGAGGTGAAGCTCGACCTGCACACCGATTTCATCCAGCGGCTGGCGGATCAGGTGCTGGCCGGGGAACTCGACGCCGCGCTCATCGCCGAGCCGGTCCATGACCCAGCCTTCGAGAAAACCATGATCTACGACGAAGAGCTGGTGCTGGTGGCCGAGGCCGGCCATCCGCCGATCCGCTCGCCGCGCGACGTCGAGACGCGCTCGGTGCTCGCGTTCGAGACCGGCTGCCCCTACCGGCTGCGCATGCAACAGTGGTTCGCGCGGGCGGGCGCGCTGCCGGACAATATCGTCGAGATGTCGTCTTGGCACGCCATCGTCGGCTGCGTCGCGGCGCGCATGGGCATTTCAGTGCTGCCGCGGATGGTGCTGACCTCGTTCCCGCAAACGAAGTTTCTTAGCACCCACCCGCTGCCGGCGGATCTCAATCACGCGCCGACCATGCTGGTCTGGCGCAAAGGCGCCCGCTCGCCGAAAGTTGCGGCGCTGGTGGAGGTGTTGACGGAAAACGCAGCGGCCAAGCCGGCGAAGCGGACGCCGAAGAAGCACTGACGCGGCGGCACGAACGTCAAATCGTCTGATTGTATTCGCCGACTTCCGGGTGTGCGCGCAATACGCCGTCGACGGCCTTAAACATCGCGCGCATGCGCTCCTCCGAGACCGGGCTTTCCACCACCACCACCAGTTCCGGCTTGTTCGAGGAGGCACGCACCAGGCCCCAGGTGCCATCCTCGACCGTGACGCGCACGCCGTTGACGGTGACCAGGTCGCGGATCGGCTGACCGGCAAATTTTTTGCCTTGCGCGAAGGCATCCTGGAAATGCTCCACCACCTCATCGACCACCGCGTATTTCTTCTCGTCGTCGCAGTGCGGCGACATGGTGGGCGAACTCCAGGTCTTGGGCAGCGCCTTGCGCAAGTCGGCCATGCTCTTGTCCGGATTGCGGTCGAGCATGTCGCAAACGGCAAGCGCGAAGATCATGCCGTCGTCGTAGCCGCGGCCGAACGGCTTGTTGAAGAAGAAATGGCCGGACTTCTCGAAACCGGCGATGGCGCCGAGCTCGTTGACCCGGCGCTTGATGTAGGAATGGCCGGTCTTCCAGTAATCGGCCTTGACGCCGTTGGCCTGTAGCACCGGGTCGGTGAGGAACAGGCCGGTCGATTTGACGTCGACCACGAAGGTGGCGTTCTTGTGCAGCGCCGACATGTCGCGCGCCAGCATGACACCGACCTTGTCGGCGAAAATTTCCTCGCCCTCGTTGTCAACCACACCGCAGCGGTCGCCGTCGCCGTCGAAGCCGAGCGCCACGTCGGCCTTGTTGATGAGGACCGCGTCGCGCATGGCGTGCAGCATCTTCATGTCTTCGGTGTTGGGATTGTAGCGCGGGAAGGTGTGGTCGAGATCGCAGTCGAGCGGCACCACCTCGCAGCCGATGGCTTCGAGGATTCTCGGGGCAAACGCGCCGGCGGTGCCGTTGCCGCAGGCCGCCACCACCTTGAGCTTGCGCTTGATCTTCGGCCGCTTGGTCAGGTCGGCGATGTAGCGCTCAGGGAAATTTTCGACGAACGCGTAGGAGCCGCCGCCCTTGAGATCAAATTTCGCCTCCAGCACGATTTCCTTCAGCCGCGTCATCTCGTTCGGCCCGAAGGTGAGCGGCCGGTTGGCGCCCATTTTGACGCCGGTCCAGCCGTTGTCATTATGCGAGGCGGTGACCATGGCGACGCACGGCACGTCCAGGTCGAACTGCGCGAAATACGCCATCGGTGTGATCGCCAGCCCGATGTCGTGCACCTTGCAGCCCGCCGCCATCAGCCCGGTGACCAGCGCCAGCTTCACCGAAGCCGAATAGCTGCGGAAGTCGTGGCCGGTGACGATCTCCGGCTTCACGCCCATTTCGCGGATCAGCATGCCCAGCCCCATGCCGAGCGCCTGCACGCCCATCAGGTTGATTTCTTTCTCCAGCAGCCAGCGCGCGTCGTATTCGCGGAAGCCAGTCGGCTTGACCAGCGGCGAGGATTCATAGGCGTAAGTGTTGGGCTTCAGGTCGGGTTTCGGCGTGGGAAACATCGGGTCCTCAAATCGGAATATGCGCGAATTCCATACCCCAATGCCGGACCCCCGCAAAGCGGTCCGTTCATTCGACGTAACTTTAGAAGAAAGAACGCCCAACTACTGCTCAAGCACCATGCGGCCGTTGGCGTATTCGTAGCGCCGGAGCTTGGAGAGGAAAGAAACGCCGAGCAGGTTCTGCGTCAGCGCCTCGTCGGGCAGCACCAATGCCTTCACGTCGAAGACCGTGATGTCGCCAAGCTCGACGCGATCGAGCTTGGCACGCGCGGCCTTGATCTTGCCGTTGGCGGTGGAAACGGTGGCGGTGAAATCGGCCGGCAACGGACGGATGCCGACCTCGGCGGCGGCGGATTCGCGCAGGATCACCAGCGAAGCGCCGGTATCGACCATGAAGTCGAGGCGCCGGCCATCGATGCGGGCGGCAACCTTGAAATGCCCCCGCCGGTCGCTTTGCAGCGTCATGCTGTGGCCCGAGCGTTGCGGCTCGGGCGCCTGTCCCGTGGTCTGCACCGCCGCGGCGCGCGGTGGCGGCGCCATCGCCTGGTCGGCGAAGCGCGCGGCATAGGCGCCGAGGATCAGCACGGCGGCGGAAAAGACGAGAACGTAACGCATGGTACCGGCAATGTTGGCATGGCTTGCGCCAATAGGGCCTTAACGCACGGCCGCACGTGCGCGCGGGCGTCGGCACACGGTGAGAACGGCGTTAACGCATCGGCTCGAAATTTAGCGAACGGCGTCCCGGTCGGCGCCTTCGACCAATTCGCGCCAGCGTTCCGGTTTCGCCATCAGCCACGCCAGCCAGCCGCTGAGCACGATCACGATGGCGGGCTTGGCGACGGCGTCGAACGCCAGGCTCCACCACATGCCGAGCACGAGCGCGGCCACGATCAGCGCCCAGCCGCGCCAATCGCCTTGATCGCGGGCCAGCACCAGAAAGGCGAGCACCGCCACCGACGGCGTCAGCACCAGGAACGACAGGAACTCGTTGCGCGGCGAAAACAGGTTGATGTAGCAGGCCGACAGGATCACCAGCGCAAAGCCGAGGCTGCGCAGCGTACCGGTCCCGCGCACGCGCCAGGCGAGATAGAGCGTGCCGAGCGCAGCGAGCAGACGAACGGCCACCGACACCAGGCTCGGCATCACGATTCCGAGCGCCCGCAGCAGGGTGGAAAGATCGGCGCGGTAAGGCCATTCCTGCGCCGGCACGGTGGCGATCAGCCACAGCTTCAGGACGCTATCGCGATACTGCGCGGCCATGTAGCCGAAGTCGAAAAAAACGAACGGCAGCGCCAAAGCCAGCGCCAAAGCGACGATGAGCGGCAACCGCATGCGCGGGATCACGGCGCCGCTCAGCAGCATCATGACCAGCGCCAGCGGCTTGAACACGAACCCGATCAACAGCCAGAACGTCGCCCACAGCCATTGCGCGCGCATGACGGCAACCGCGGCGATCAGCATCGCGCCGGTCAAGATGATCTGCGCCTGCACACCTTTGAAATTGAACCAGGCCGCCGGCACGTTGATCAACAACACCATGCCCGCCAGCCACGCGGGCTTGAGCTCGCCGGCGCCCTGCGGCAGCAGGCGCGTCGTCAAGACATAACAGCCCCAGGTGAACACCGCGGCGAAGATCACCAGCCAGAAACCGGCCGCGACGGTGTGACTGACCAAGGTGAAGGGCACGTAGGGAAGCAGCGAAACCGGCAAATAGTTGAATTCGGTGATCGAGTGCGGATCGTAGACTTGGCCATGCGCCGCCAGCCGCTCGGTCGCTTCGATATAATAGCCGAAGGTCGAGGCAAAGCGGCGCGGCGTGACGCGCGCCAGCGCAATGACGCAAAACACAAACCATCCCGCCCAGCCGGCCCAGGGAAACCTGACGATGAGATCGGACGTGAAGGTCGTCAGGCGTTTTACGGTCGCGTGCATGGTTTCCTTTAGCAGCGGCGGCACGCGCTGGAAACGGTCAGTCTATTCACCACGGCGTTTGGCGCGGCGGGTGGCGGGCGCGGCGAGCGGATCGTCCGGCCAGGGGTGCTTGGGATAGCGCCCGCGCATCTCGGCCCGCACTTGTGAATAGCTGCCGCTCCAGAAACCGGGCAGATCGCGCGTCACCTGCACCGGGCGGTGCGCCGGCGAGAGCAGCTCGATCACCAGCGGCACGCGGCCGCCGGCAATCGCAGGATGTCTGACAAGGCCGAACAGCTCCTGCACGCGGATCGAGACGGTCGGGCCCTGCTCGGCTTCGTAGTCGATCGGCACATGCGAACCGGTCGGCGCGATGAAATGGGTCGGCGCCTCGGCGTCGAGCCGCCGCCGCAAATTCCACGGCACCATGGCCATCACCGCGTCGGACAATTGATCGGCAGAGAGCTGGCCGCGCGCGGTCTTGTCCATCAAATGCGGCTCCAGCCATTCGGCCGTCGTGCGCGCGAGACCTGCGTCCGAAAGATCAGGCCATTCTTCTCCTTCCGCCCGGCGCAGGAATTGAACGCGATTGCGGAATTGCAGCGCCGCTTTGCTCCAGGGCAGCCGTTCGAGGCCAAGGCTGACGATGCCATCCGCCAAAATATGCGCAGTCTCAGCGTCGGGCGCGACCGCAAGGCTTTGCTCGGAAAGCACCAGCGCGCCCAGGCGCCGCGTGCGGCGCGCGCGCAACGCGGCGGAGCCGGGATCGAAGGTGACCGCGGCGCGGTCCTCGATTCTGCCGGCGAAGCGCGATTCGATTTCCGTGAGCGTGATCGGCGCCGCCAGCACGATGCGGCCGGCCGCCGCCGTGCCGGTCAATTCCGCAATGCTGAGGAACGGCGCGCGCGCCAGCGATGAGGCCGGATCGACGGCGCCGCCGCGGCCGTTCGCCAGCAGGAACGCGCCGTCGCCGCCGCCGCGGTTCTTGGCGACGCGGTCGGGATAGGCAAGCGCGAGCAAAGCGCCGGGCGAGTGATCGCCGCCGCGACTTTCGCCGCCAGCGGTGTCGCTCCAGCGCTTCACAATCGCGCGCGCATCCTCGGCGCGGCGCGAGCGGTCGCGGCGGAACTGGTCGAGGCGGTGGTGCAGGTCGGGATCGTCACCGCCGAGCCCGCGCTCGGTGAGGACGGCGGCGATTTCGGCGGCGCGCAAACCGGCCCCTTCTTGCGCGGCGTCGACCACCATGCGCGCCAGCCGCGGCGGCAGCGGAAGCTTGCGCAGCTTGCGGCCCTCGTCGGTGATCCGGCCTTGCGCGTCGATGGCGCCGAGTTCGGTGAGCAAAGTGCGCGCTTCGTTGAGCGCGGGCGCCGGCGGGGAATCGAGGAAGCAAAGCGTTCCGGGATCGGTCGTACCCCACTGCGCCAGATCGAGCACGAAGGACGACAAGTCGGCCGACAGAATCTCCGGCCGCGTGTAGGGCTCCAGCGAACCGGTCTGCGGCTCGTCCCACAGCCGGTAGCAGACGCCGGGCTCGGTGCGGCCGGCGCGGCCGCGACGCTGGTCGGCGGCCGCGCGCGACACGCGTACGGTTTCCAGCCGCGTCAGGCCTACGTCCGGCTCGTAGCGCGGCACCCGCGATAAGCCGCTGTCGATCACCACGCGCACGCCCTCGATGGTGAGCGAGGTTTCCGCGATGGAGGTCGCCAGCACCACCTTGCGGCGGCCCGGCGGCGACGGCGAAATGGCGCGGTCCTGCTCGCGCGCATCGAGCGCGCCATAGAGCGCGACGATATCGACTGCCGGATCGCTCACACGCTCCTTCAGCAGCGTCTCGGTGCGGCGGATTTCGCTCGCGCCCGGCAAAAACACCAACAGAGAGCCCGGCTCGGCGCGCAAGGCGCGTTCGACCGCGTCGGTCACCTGGCGCTCGATGCGCGCGCGCGGATCGCGGCCGAGATAGCGCGTCTCCACGTCAAAGCTGCGGCCCTGGCTTTCGATGACCGGCGAGGCGCCGAAGAGCGCCGCCACCCGCGCGCCGTCGAGCGTCGCCGACATGACCAGCAGCTTCAAATCCTCGCGCAGGCCCTGTTGCACGTCACGCGCCAAAGCAAGCCCAAGATCGGCGTCCAGCGAGCGCTCGTGGAATTCGTCGAACAATACCGCGGCGATTCCTTCGAGCGAGGGATCGTCGAGCACCAGCCGCGTGAACACGCCCTCGGTGACGACTTCGATGCGCGTGCGTTTGGAAAACTTCGACCCGAACCGCACGCGCAGGCCGACCGTGTCGCCGACCTGCTCGCCCAAGGTTGAGGCCATGCGGGCAGCGGCGGCGCGGGCGGCCAACCGGCGCGGCTCCAGCACCAAAATCTTTTTGTCCTTCGCCCAGGCTTCGTCGAGCAGCACCAGCGGCACGCGCGTGGTCTTGCCGGCCCCGGGCGGTGCCACCAGCACGGCGCAATTGTTCGCCGCCAGCGCGGCGGTCAAATTGCCGAGCGCGGCATCAATGGGGAGCGGCGTATCGAAGGTGCGCATTATTCTCACCGTCATTGTCCGCGAAGGCGGACAATCCAGTCATCGCGGGAATCTGTTAGGCAGCGATGTCGGTGATTACTGGGTCCCCCGCTCGCGCGGGGGACGACAACTTCTATTGAACGTGAAATTCGCCATCATGGCTTCGGCCTTCCCACGCCTTCGTAGCCGAAGCCGTGGCGGGCGGCCTCCTCCGGCCGGTAGACATTGCGCAGATCGACCAGCACCGGCTTGGCCATCACGCCCTTGAGCCGCGCGAAGTCGAGCGCGCGGAACTGTTCCCATTCGGTGACGATGACCAGCGCGGACGCGCCCTCGGCGCAGGAATAGGCGTCGTCGCAGAACGCGACATTGCCGACCACGGCCTTGGCCTGCTCCATGCCGGCCGGGTCGTAAGCGCGCACCTTGGCGCCCATGTCCTGCAATGCGGTGATCAGCGGGATCGACGGCGACTCGCGCATGTCGTCGGTGTTGGGCTTAAAGGTGAGGCCGAGCACGGCGATCGTCTTGCCGCGGACTTCGCCGCCGAGCGCGCTCGCAACCTTGCGCGCCATGGCGCGCTTGCGGGCGTCGTTGACCGCCACCACCGCCTCGACCACGCGCAATGGCGCCTCGTTGTCCTGGCCGGTCTTGAGCAGCGCCACCGTATCCTTGGGAAAGCACGAGCCGCCGAAGCCGGGACCGGCATGCAAAAATTTCGATCCGATGCGGTTGTCGAGCCCGATGCCGCGCGCGATTTCCTGCACGTCGGCGCCGACTTTTTCCGCCAGATCCGCGATCTCGTTGATGAAGGTGATCTTGGTGGCGAGAAAAGCGTTGGCCGCGTATTTGATGAGCTCGGCCGTGCGCCGGTCGGTGAACAGGATCGGCGAACGGTTGAGATAGAGCGGGCGGTAGAGCGCGGTCATCACCTCGCGCGCTCGCTGATCGGGGCTGCCGACCACGATGCGGTCGGGATGCTTGAAGTCGCGGATGGCGGCGCCCTCGCGCAGGAATTCCGGATTCGACACCACCGCGAAGTCGGCATCGGGCCGCGCCTCGCGGATGACGCGCTCGACTTCGTCGCCGGTGCCGACCGGCACCGTGGATTTGGTGATGACCACGGTGAAGCCGTCGAGCGCCTTGGCGATCTCGCGGGCGGCGTCGTAAACGAAGGTCAAATCTGCGTGACCGTCGCCACGGCGCGACGGCGTGCCGACGGCGATGAACACGGCGTCGGCGGCCGCAACCGCCGGCGCAAGCACCGTGGTGAATTTGAGCCGGCCGGCGCGCGCGTTAACCGCGACCAGCTCGTTAAGCCCCGGCTCGTAAATCGGCATCTCACCGCGCTCGAGCGCGGCGATCTTGCCCCCGTCCTTGTCGACACAGGTCACTTCGTGGCCGAAGTCGGCGAAGCAGGCCCCGGAAACGAGGCCGACATAGCCGGTGCCGATCATGGCAACACGCATTGAACGCCCGTCGCGATGGTTAACCGATTCCAACCGGAGCTGGTGGCGTCTCTTAGCAGAGGCCGCTACGGGTGGCGAGGGCCGCCGCATCGGCTGAAGTTTCTGCGGTCGCGTAAAGGCAAACGAAACCGTGCTGCGTCATAAGACGCGTCATGAACGGCGCTCAAATGCATGACGGGCGGGTCGACTGGGTCGACTACGCCAAGGGCTTCTGCATCGTCTTCGTGGTGATGATGCATTCGACGCTCGGCGTGGAGACCGCCACCGGCCAGACCGGCTGGCTGCATCCGGTCGTGGCCTTTGCGCTGCCGTTCCGCATGCCGGACTTCTTCCTGATCTCGGGGCTGTTCCTCGCCACCGTCATCGACCGGCCGTGGCGGCAATATCTCGACCGCAAGGTCGTGCATTTCGCCTACTTCTATCTGCTGTGGATGACGATCCAGTTCGCATTCAAGGCACCGCTGTTCGCGCAGGATTACGGCGTCGCCGGCCTGCTGCACATGTACCTGCTGTCGCTGATCGATCCGTTCGGCACGCTGTGGTTCATCTACCTGCTGCCGATCTTCTTCGTCGTCATCAAATTGACAAAGCGCGTGCCTGTGCCGGTGGTCTGGCTCGCCGCCGCCGCGCTCGAGATCGCCCATGTCGACACCGGCTGGATGGTGCCGGACGAGTTCGCCGCCCGCTTCGTCTATTGCTACACCGGCTATGTCATGGCGCAGCCGCTCTTCGCGCTCACCGCGAAGCGCGCAGGCGCGGCCCTGGCTCGGTCTCGGCGGGCTCCTGCTCTGGGGCTCGTCAACGGCACGCTGGTCAATTTCCACGTCGAGAAATGCCGTTCATCTCACTGCTGCTCGGCCTCGCCGGCGCGGCGGCGGTGGTGACGGCGGCGGCGCTGATGGCCATGAGCGACCTGTTCAAGCCGCTGCGTTATTGCGGGCGAAATTCCATCGTCATCTATCTCGCCTTTTTCCTGCCGATGGCGGTGACGCGGACTGTTCTCATTAAGAGCGGGGTGATCGCCGACGTCGGCACCATGGCGGCGCTCATCACGGTAGCCGGCGTCATCGGCCCGCTGGCGCTGTTCTGGCTGGTGCGCGGCACCTGGGCACGCTTCCTGTTCGAGCGGCCGGCGGTGCTGCATCTGTCGCCGCCCAAGCGCGCGGCACTGCAGCCGGCGGAATAAGTCCACAGGCGTTAAACCGCGGATTGATAAACGCGAGCCGGCGGCCCACATTCGGGCCATGCCAGCCACCGCCAAATCCAAGAGCAAGGCCAAGCCCGCAACCAAGCCGGCCGCGGCCACCCCGCCGCAAGCGGGCGCGCGCGCGCTGAAAAAGGGCGATCACCTCTTCCTGGTGGATGGGTCCGGCTACATCTTCCGCGCCTATCACGCGCTGCCGCCGCTCACCCGCAAGTCGGACGGCTTGCAGGTCAACGCCGTGCTCGGCTTCTGCAACATGTTGTGGAAGCTGTTGGCCGAGATGAAGGACGACAAGCCGACCCATCTGGCGGTGGTGTTCGACAAGTCCGAGAAGACTTTCCGTTCCGACTTCTATCCCGACTACAAGGCGCACCGGCCGGAAGCGCCGGAAGACTTGCGGCCGCAGTTCCCGCTCATCCGCGAGGCGGTGCATGCCTTCGAGATTCCCTGCCTCGAGCAGGCCGGCTACGAGGCCGACGACCTGATCGCCACCTATGCGCGGCTCGCCTGCGAAGCCAAGGCCACCACCACGATCGTCTCCTCCGACAAGGACCTGATGCAGCTCGTCGGCAACGGCGTGACCATGTACGACACCATGAAGGACCGCCGCATCGGACGCGAGCAGGTGATCGAGAAATTCGGCGTCGGACCGGAGAAGGTCATCGAGGTGCAGGCGCTGATCGGCGATTCGACCGATAACGTGCCGGGCGTGCCCGGCATCGGCGTGAAAACCGCGGCACAATTGATCGGCGAATACGGCGATCTCGAAACGCTGCTCAAGCGCGCGAGCGAGATCAAGCAAGACAAGCGACGGCAAAGCCTGATCGACAATGCCGAACTGGCGCGGCTGTCGAAGCGCCTGGTCACCCTCGACCAGAACGTGCCGCTCGAGGTGCCGGTCGACGAACTGGCCGTGCACGAGCCCGACTACAAGCACCTGATCGCCTTCCTGAAGGCGATGGAGTTCTCGACCATCACCCGCCGCATCGCCGACAAGAGCGGCATCGACGCCTCGCAGGTGGAGGCGGACAGCAAACTCACCGCGGGTTCGCCCATTCCATCTCCGCAAGTTGAGCCTGCCGCCGCGCCAGCGGCGGCCACCCTCCCCCTTTCAGGCGGAGGGAAAAAGGAAGCCGAAAGCGCTTTCACCCCGATCGCGCTCGCCACCGCGCGCCGCGAAAACGCGCGCACCGCCAAGATCGACCGCGCCAAATACGAAACCGTCGGCACGCTTGATCGCCTGAAGGAATGGATCGCGCGCGCGCACGAGGCAGGCCTCGTGGCGATCGACACCGAGACCACCAGCCTCGACGCCATGCAGGCCGGCCTGTGCGGGTTCTCGCTGGCCGTGGCGCCGAACGAAGCCTGCTACGTGCCGCTCGCGCATCGCGAGGGCAGCGGCGGCTCCGACCTGTTCGCGCCCGAGGCCAAGCTCTGCCCCGGCCAGATCGCCGAAAAGGACGCGCTCGCCGCGTTGAAGCCGCTACTAGAAGACGAGGCCGTGCTCAAGATCGGGCAGAACCTGAAATACGACTGGCTGGTGTTTGCGCAACATGGAGATAAGGTTGGCGGCATCGAGATGGCCGGCTTCGACGACACCATGCTGATTTCCTATGTGCTCGATGCCGGCAAGGGCGGCCACGGCATGGACGACCTCGCCAAGCGCTGGCTCAACCACGACACCATTCATTTCAAGGACGTCGCCGGCAGCGGCAAGACGCAAGTCAGCTTCGACTGCGTCGCCATCGACAAGGCGACCGAATACGCCGCCGAGGACGCCGACGTAACGCTGCGGCTGTGGTACGCGCTGAAACCGCGCCTCGCCGCCGAGCATGTCACCACCGTCTACGAGACGCTTGAGCGGCCGATGCCGGCGGTGCTGGCGCGCATGGAGCGGCGCGGCATTTCCATCGACCGCCAGGTGCTCTCGCGCCTGTCCGGCGAATTCGCGCAGGAGGCAGCCGGCCTCGAGGACGAAATCCAGAAGCTCGCCGGCGAACCGGTCAATCCGGGCTCGCCTAAGCAACTCGGCGACATCCTGTTCGGCAAGATGGCGCTGCCCGGCGGCAGCAAGACCAAGACCGGGCAATGGTCGACCGGCGCGCGCGAGCTGGAGGAACTGGCCGAGCAGGGCCACGAACTGCCGCGCAAGATTCTCGACTGGCGCCAGGTCTCGAAACTGCGCTCGACCTACACCGAAGCGCTGCCGACCTACGTCAACCCGGCCACGCAGCGCGTGCACACCTCTTACGCGCTCGCCGCCACTTCGACCGGCCGGCTGTCGTCGTCGGAGCCGAATTTGCAGAACATCCCAGTGCGCACCGAGGACGGCCGCAAGATCAGGAAGGCGTTTATCGCCTCACCGGGCATGAAGCTGGTGTCGGCCGACTACTCCCAGATTGAATTGCGGCTGCTGGCCGAAATCGCCGACATCGCAACGCTGAAGAAGGCGTTCCAGGACGGCGTCGACATCCACGCCATGACCGCGTCTGAAATGTTCGGCGTGCCGGTGAAGGATATGCCTGCCGACGTGCGCCGCCGCGCCAAGGCGATCAATTTCGGCATCATCTACGGCATCTCGGCGTTCGGCCTCGCCAATCAGCTCGGCATCGAACGCGAGGAAGCCGGCGCCTACATCAAGAAATATTTCGAGCGCTTCCCCGGCATCCGCGCCTATATGGACGAGACGCGCGCGTTCTGCCGCGAGCATCTCTATGTCGAGACGCTGTTCGGCCGCAAATGCCACTACCCGGAAATCAAGAACTCAAACCCGTCGATCCGCGCCTTCAACGAGCGCGCCGCCATCAACGCGCGCCTGCAGGGCTCGGCCGCCGACATCATCCGCCGCGCCATGATCCGCATCGAGCCGGAGCTTGAGAAAGCCAAGCTCAAGGCGCAGATGCTTTTGCAAGTCCACGACGAATTGATCTTCGAAGTGCCGGAAGATGAAGTGGCCAAGACCTTGCCGGTGGTCAAGCGCGTGATGGAAAAGGCGCCGGAACCGGCGGTGATGCTGAACGTGCCCTTGCAGGTCGAAGCCCGCGCCGCCGATAACTGGGACGAAGCGCACTAACATTTGCGCTCGTTCCGGCCTGCGCGGGGCGGGCGGATACGCCGGTTGGCCTTACATCTCCTTCAAGAACGTCCGAAATTCCGGGTTGGCCTGCAGCGCATCGCCGCCGGCCTGCGTGAGCTCGTCGACGCTGGCGGCCGGCAGCGTGAACGAAGTCGGAATCTTGCCCAGACGCTCGGCGCGCGCCGCGCCCAAATCCTCGAATGAAAGCCGCCCGACGGTGATTTTCACGTCGCGGCAGTTCCAGCGTCCAATTCTGCCGCCGCGCAGGCGCGCGACCTCCGTCCTCTTGAGCCCGCAACGCCAGCGAACGATCGAATCACGCCAGTTGCGCATCGTTTCTTGGAAAGCCGTATAGCTCGCATGCGAATTAGCGTCGACGAGCGCGCTAACCACCGCGCTGATCAACTCCTTGCCGGCGGGACCGTCCAGCGTACGCGAATAATTGCCTGATGGGCCCTGGCCGGCATCGACGACCAGGAACAGAAGACGGCGCAGGTTGACGGCCTCCTCCGGCCGCAGCGGTCCATACGGCGTGCTCGCAGCGGTACGGGCGATGGTCATCCCACTCAGCCCGTAATTGTCGATCAAGCCGCCGTCGAACAGCTTGACGTATTTCACCTTGCCGCTTTGGATCTCCTCCAACCCGCTGGCATAGGCCTGGACGAGCGGCGACGCCGTCCGGCTATTGGCGGCCTTTTGGACCCAGGCGGGAAGCGGCGCGCGGCACTCTCCAGGAAACGTCTCGATGACGATCGGCGCAAATGCTCCCGGCACCGCCGCGGATGCCGCGACCCCGGCCGCGAGCGGATATTTGGTGATGTCGCTGCACGCCGCCGCGAACGACTGCGGTACGAACACGAACGGCGTACGGCTATAGATGTTGGTGGCGTTGATCAACACGATCGGCCGCGGCCGCGCGATCAACGCGTCGAACGTCGCGTCGTGAAAAAGATGGGCATTGAACCAGTCGCGCAGCCGGGTGTCGGTATTGATGCCGCCGCCGAGCGCGCGGCTGAGATTGACCAGCGTGACGCTCGTGTTCAAATCCGCCATCAGGTCCTGGATCAGGAACTGCTCGCGGAAGTCGTCCATCGCCGCGCGCCCCTTCAGGCCGTAATAAGCGGCCATGACGGAGCCCCCGGATACGCCGGAGACGACGCCGAGGTGATCGAGAAGATCGTGGCTATACTTGCGATCGGGCGAAGGCGTGCGCGCAAGTTGGCCGAGCACGCCGTAGGCGAATGCCGCGGCGCGCGTGCCGCCGCCGGAAAATGCCAAGCCGATTATGGCGCCGTGGTTATTGCGGCGTCCCTTTTGGTCATCGGTTAGGAGCGCTGCCTCCTGCAAAGGCGTTGCAAGAAGGGGAGAGGCGCTCGGCGTATTGAGCGGCAGATTATGAATACTCGCGCAAGCACCGAGCCCGAGCGCAATGGCCGCCACAAGAAGCACACAACGCGTACGCATAAACACCCACCGAAGCCGGAGCGGGTCCCTTGAAGTCGTGACCCTCGAATATCCGGCCGTCCACAAACGGCATTCTACAGCGCGGCGGTTAAACTGTCATCATTGCGCGAGCTTGCGGCAACACGGCGCGGCTGCTAGGCAGCGCGCAGTCCAATAAATCACATCATTGCTCATTCGATGATCCACTGTCTCACTTTGGCACTGGCCGCGGGTATCGCGTTTTTCCCGCTTCCCGCCCACGCCGCGCCGGCACTCGATGGCGCGGCAATGGGCTGGCCATGGGCGCTGCCGTTCGGCGGTATTCTGTTGTCGATCGCCACCGGGCCGCTGCTGTTTCCGAAAATATGGCACCAGCACTACGGCAAGATTGCCGCCGCGTGGGCGCTGTTGACGCTGGCGCCGATCGCGGCCGCGTTCGGTGTTTCGACCGCGCTCGCCGCTTTCGTGCACGCCGTGCTGGCCGAATATCTGAGCTTCATCGTGCTGCTGTTCGCGCTCTACACCGTCGCCGGCGGCATCCACATCACCGGTAATTTCGGCGGCCGGCCGTGGAGCAACGCGGCTGTGCTGCTATTCGGCACCGCGATCGCGAGCGTGGTCGGCACCACCGGCGCCGCCATGATCCTGGTGCGGCCGCTGATCCAGTCCAACGCCGCGCGCAAGCACAACGTCCATGTCGTCGTCTTCTTTATCTTCCTGGTCGCCAATATCGGCGGCGCACTGTCCCCGCTCGGCGACCCGCCGCTGTTCGTCGGCTTCCTGCGCGGCGTCGACTTCTTCTGGACCACGACGCATCTCATCTCCGAGACCGTGCTCGTGGCCGCGCTGGTGCTCGCCATGTTCGTCGCGCTGGACGTCTGGTTGGCGCGGCGCGAAGGCATCCCGCCCGCACGGCTGGGCGCGCCGCGCCTTTACGGCCTGATCAACCTGCCGCTGATCGCCGCCATCATCGGCCTGATCCTGTTGTCGGCGTCCTGGAAGCCCGGCATCACGCTGACGATCTACGGCACCGCGGTCGAATTGCAGAACCTGCTGCGCGACGGCGCGCTCGTCCTCATCGCCCTCGCCTCGCTCTGGCTGACGCCCGACGAACATCGCACCGCCAACGATTTCACCTGGGAGCCTATCCGCGAAGTCGCCAAGCTATTCGCCGGTATCTTCGTCTGCATCATCCCGGTGCTGGCCATGCTGGAGGCCGGCCATGACGGTCCGTTCGGCTGGCTGCTCGAGGCCGTCACCGCCCACGACGGCGGTCATCACGAGGTGGCCTTCTTCTGGCTCACCGGCATTCTCTCGGCGTTCCTCGACAACGCGCCGACTTACCTGGTGTTCTTCCAGCTCGCCGGCGGCGATGCCAAAGAGCTGATGACAACGCTGGCGCCGACGCTCGCCGCCATTTCCATGGGCGCGGTCTATATGGGCGCCCTCACCTATATCGGCAACGCGCCCAACTTCATGGTCTACGCCATCGCCGAGGAACGCGGCGTGAAGATGCCGAGTTTCTTCGCCTACATGCTGTGGTCGGTCGCGGTGCTGTTGCCGGTGCTGGCGCTGATCACCTTCGTTTCCGTCTGGCAGCCTTGACCTTGCGGCGGCCTTTGCGAGCAGCCGCGGGCTTTCGCTTAGATTTTGCCGCGGCTTTCGCCGGCAATACCGCGATCGCCTCGATCTCGAACAGCGCGCCCGGCCGGGCCAGCTGCGAAATCGCCATCGTGGTGCTGACCGGCGGCGGCGCGGCGAGAAACCGGTCGCGCACCTCGCGGAAGATCGCGACGTGGCTCATATCGACGAGATAATTGTTGATCTTCACCAGGTTCTTGAAGCCGCCACCGACCGCGGCGAGCGCCAGCCGCAGGTTCTCGAACGCCTTTTCGCATTGCGCACGGAAATCGCCCGGACCGCCGACCAGTCTGTTATCAAGGTCGAGGCCAAGCTGCCCCGCGATATAGACCGTGCGCGCGGGCCCGGTGGCTTCGACCACATTGGTGTAGCCTGGCGGCTTGGCCATGGTTTTCGGATTGATGAAACGGATCGATTGCGCCACGTTTGTCCTCCCTTTGCGTTCGCCCGCAGTGCCGGGCCGCCTGCGTATTTACGTCGCGGGCGGCTTCGTTGACAGGGCCTTCCGCTTGCTTGAGCTTGCGCGCTCCTTGGGGGGAATTCCAGCATGACCGCACACGCGGCGTCTCACGTCTATTTCGGCCTGGATCCGATGTTGGTTTCGACCTGCATCCTGGCCATCACTTATGCCGTCATCATGTCGGAGCAGGTCAACCGCGCCGTCGTCGCGCTGGCCGGCGCCGGCGTCATGATCATCGTCGGCGTGCTCAACCAGGAACAGGCGATCGAGGGCATCGACTGGAACACACTCGGCCTGCTCAGCGGCATGATGATCCTGGTCTCGGTGTCGCGCCGCTCCGGCATGTTCGAATACGTGGCGGTGTGGTCGGCGCGCGCGGCCAAGGCGCACCCGGTCGGCATCATGATCCTGCTGCAGATCGTCACCGCCGTGCTTTCGGCGCTGCTCGACAACGTCACCACCGTGCTGCTGATCGTGCCGGTCACCATCGCCATCACCAGCACGCTGAAGGTTCCCGCCTATCCGTATCTGTTCGCCGAGATCATGGCCTCCAACATCGGTGGCACCGCCACGCTGATCGGCGACCCGCCCAACATCATCATCGGCTCTCAGGTCAATCTCACTTTCAATGACTTCGTCTATCACCTGGCGCCGGTGATCGTGGTCATCCTGGCTGTGCAGACGTTGATGATCCACGTCATGTGGGGCCGCCAGATCAAGGCCGCGTCGAACGACGAAGCCAAGGCCACGATCATGGCCATGCGCCCCGCCGATGCGATCAAGGACTGGGTCCTGCTCAAGCAGTCGCTCACCGTTCTCACCGTGGTCATGCTCGGCTTCATCTCGGCGCGCCAACTGCACCTTGAGCCGGCCACCATCGCGCTCACCGGTGCCGCCGTCCTCATGCTGCTCGACAACTGGTCGCATCATTCCGAAAAAGCCGCGCACAATATCCACACGACCTTCGGCGACGTGGAATGGATCACCATCTTCTTCTTCCTCGGCCTGTTCGTGGTGGTGCACGGCGTCGAGGTCGGCGGCCTGTTGCATCTGCTCGCCGAGAAATTGGTGGCGGCGACCGGCGGCAGCCTGCCGGCCACCGGCTACGCGGTGTTGTGGGCGTCGGCCTTCCTGTCGGCGATCGTCGACAACATTCCCTTCGTCGCCACCATGATTCCGCTGATCAAGAGCATGGCGCCGTCTTTCGGCGGCCCGGAAAACATCATGCCGCTATGGTGGTGTCTGTCGCTCGGCGCCTGTCTCGGCGGCAACGGCACCTTGATCGGCGCCTCCGCCAACCTGACGGTAGCCGGCATCGCCGAGCGCAACGGCGTGCCGTTCCGCTTCCTCACCTACACGCTCTATGCCGCGCCGCTGACCGTGGTCTCGATCGCCATCGCCAATGTCTACGTGTGGTGGCGTTATTTCTGACGCGCGCCAGTCTTGACTCAATAGCGCCATTGCCGGAGCTTCCCTGCCGGGGAGCAGGGTGCGAACGGCCATAAGGCCGAGTGCCCGTGGATTTGGGGGAACTCGCCAATGACCGCGCACGCGGTATCTCACGTGTATTTCGGCCTAAACCCGATGTGGGTGTCCACCTGCATCCTGGCCATCACCTACGCCACCATCATGTCCGAGCGGGTCAACCGCGCGGTCGTCGCGCTGGTCGGCGCCGGCGCGATGGTCCTGATCGGCGTGCTCGACCAGGAAGAGGCCATCCACGGCATCGACTTCAACACCATCGGCCTGCTCACCGGCATGATGATCCTGGTGTCGATCTCGCGCCGCTCCGGCATGTTCCAGTATCTGGCGGTGCGGGCGGCGCAGGCGGCCAAGGCGCATCCGGCCGGCATCCTGCTGCTCTTGCAGCTCACCACCGCGGTGCTGTCCGCCCTGCTCGACAACGTGACCACGGTGCTGCTCATCGTTCCGGTCACGCTGGCAATCTGCAATACGCTCGAAGTGCCGGCCTACCCCTATCTGTTCGCGGAGATTTTCGCCTCCAATATCGGCGGCACCGCCACTTTGATCGGCGATCCGCCCAACATCCTGATCGGCTCGCAGGTCGGCTTGACCTTCAACGATTTCGTCTACGAGCTCACGCCGGTGGTCCTTTTGGTGCTGGCCGTGCAGATGGTCATCATCCATCTGCTCTGGGGCAAGGACCTCCGGGCTTCCGCCGAGGCCGAAGAGCGCGTGATGAAGATGAAGCCGGAAGAGTCGATCGAGGACTGGCGGCTGCTCAAGCAGTCACTCGCCGTGCTTACGCTGGTGATGGTGACCTTCGTGCTGGCGCGGCCGCTGCATCTGGAGCCGGCCACCATCGCGCTCACCGGCGCCGCCATCCTGATGCTGCTCGACAACTGGTCGCACCACGCCGAGAAGGCCGCGCACAATATTCACTCCACCTTCGGCGACGTGGAATGGATCACCATCTTCTTCTTCATCGGCCTGTTCGTGGTGGTGCACGGCGTCGACGTCGGCGGCCTGCTGCGCCTGCTCGCCAACAAGCTGGTGACGGCGACCGGCGGCAATATGGCGCATGCCGGCTACGCCATCCTGTGGGCTTCGGCCTTCCTGTCGGCGATCGTCGACAACATCCCGTTCGTCGCCACCATGATCCCGCTGATCAAGAACATGGCCCCGGCTTTCGGCGGGCCCGAGCACATCATGCCGTTGTGGTGGTGCCTGTCGCTCGGCGCCTGCCTCGGCGGCAACGGCACCCTGATCGGCGCCTCCGCCAACCTGACGGTGGCCGGCATATCCGAACGCAACGGCGTGCCGTTCCGCTTCATCACCTACACGCTTTACGCCGCGCCGATGATGATCGTGTCGATAGCGATCTGTAACGTTTACGTCTGGTGGCGATATTTCTGAATATCGCTAAGCCCCCGTTAGGGATGGCGCATCGCATCCGGCCGCCAAGCGGCGGAATGCGCCCGCGCCTAACCCGTCCTTTACCGCCACCCGCTTTGCTGCCGTGAACCTCTTGGCGCGCGGCCGCGACCAATACCGCGGGCGCAACTTTCCGCGTGCCAAAACGTTGTTATCTGCGGACCAGCTTCTTCGGGCGGTCGCAAAGGATTTGCGATGCGAATGTGTGGCAAAAACATGAGATTGCGTGCAGCGGCGGGCGTTCTCGCCGCCGGAATGCTGACGTTAACATTGCCGGCGCCGGCCGCCGCGCAAAGCCTATTCGAGAGTTTCTTCGGCAGCCTCGGCCGCGCGCTGCAAGCGCCGGTGCGGCAGCCTACGCCAGTCCACGCTTACGCCGAGCCATCGGTTCGTTTCGAGCGCGCGACCATCCCACTCGAGCGCACGATCAATCCACCGTCGGCGCGCGTCGAATCCGGCCCGGCCAAGGCCTTCTGCGTGCGCACCTGCGACGGCCACTATTTCCCGGTGCGGGCCCATCCCGGCATGAGCACGGCCGAAGCTTGCAACGCCTTCTGTCCGGCGAGCCAGACGCGCCTGTATTCCGGCAGCACCATCGACTATGCCCGCGCGCGTGACGGCAGCCGCTACGCCGCCCTCGACACCGCCTATGCCTATCGCAAGCAACTGGTCGCCGGCTGCACCTGCAACGGCCGCGATCGGTTCGGTCTGGCGCAGGTCAACATTAGCACCGATCCGACGCTGCGGCCGGGCGACGTGGTGGCGACCCGTGACGGCATGGTCGTGTTCACTGGCCGCAAGAACAACGTCGCGGAATTCACGCCAGTCGAATCCTATAAGCGTTTTTCCAAGAGCTATCGAAACGAGCTGGCCGCCATGCAAATCACGCCACCCAATCCGGCCGCGCCGAAGGCAACGCCTGTGAAGCTGCCGCTCTCATCGGCGGCGCAGGGCTACGACCGCAGCGCATCGCGCTAGCCCGGCGGGCCCCGCGTGCGGCGTTCTGTCTCGCACGCAGCGGACTTCCTCAAGTCTTCACGCCCCCTCAGACGTAACCCTCATTTGCCCTCGATACGGCCTTAACGTTTGTCGCGGAATCGCGCTTGACCCGGCGCAGGCGTTGGGCAAATTCGCGTTTCAGGCGTCGAACAGGTGGATGGGACAATGCGCAAAACGGCAATGAAATGGACGGCGGTGGTGCTCGCCGTGCTGCTGGCGGGACCGGCCATGGCACGCTGCCGCAATACCGGCAGCTTCGACGTTTGGCTTGCCCAGTTCAAGAAGGACGCCTTGGCGCAGGGCATCTCGCCAAGCGTGCTGGCGGCCGCCGCGCCCGACCTTACCTTCGACCCGTCAATCATTCGCCGCGACCAGGGCCAGGCGATATTCAACCTCACCTTCCTGCAATTCTCCGACAAGCTGATCGCCGGCTACCGCATGCAGAACGGCCGCGCGGCCATGAAGAAGAATGCCGCGATATTCGCCCGCGTCGAAAAAGCTTACGGCGTGCCGGCGCCGGTGCTCACCGCGTTTTGGGGACTGGAAAGCGATTTCGGCAAGGTCTTCGGCAAATACAATATCCTGCGCGCGCTCACCACGCTCGCTTATGATTGCCGGCGTCCCGACTTCTTTCGCGAGCAGCTCATCGCGGCGCTACGCATCGTGCAGCGCGGCGACCAGAGCGTGTCCGACATGGTCGGCGACTGGGCCGGCGAGTTCGGCGGCATGCAATTCACCGCGGGCGACTATCTCAAGAGCGCAGTCGATTTCGACGGCGACGGCCGCCGCGACCTGATCAAGAGCATTCCCGATACGCTCGCGTCCGCTGCCAACTTCCTGGTCAATCTGGGCTGGAAGCGCGGCGAACCCTGGCTGCAAGAAGTGCGCGTGCCGCAGAATCTTAAGTGGCAGGAGGCCGACCTCAACATCCAGCATCCGGTGTCGCAGTGGGCGGCCTGGGGCGTGCGGCCTGCTCACGGTAAATTGCCGGACGGCGCGCTGCCGGCCGCGTTGATCCTGCCGATGGGGCGGCACGGTCCGGCCTTCCTCGCCTATCCGAATTTCAAGGCCTTCCTCGGCTGGAACGCGGCGTATGTCTATGCCACCACCGTCGCTTATTTCGCCACGCGGCTGGCCGGCGCGCCGGTGGTCGATCACTCGGCGGCCAAGACGGTCGCGGCGCTGTCGACGCCGCAGATGATGGAACTGCAGCGCCTGCTCAACAAGCATGGCTTTGAAGCCGGCGACGTCGACGGCAAGCTCGGCAACGGCACGCGCGGCGCGGTCAAAAAGGCGCAACTCAAGCTCGGTATGCCGGCCGACTCCTGGCCGACCGCGGAATTGATCGCGCGGCTCCGCGGCAGCTAGCGCCGCGGCGCATCGTTCGCATCTCCAGCACGGGCGCGACGTATCGCCGCTGGATTCGGCGATCTTCGCCGTCATCGGCCGTTTTTCTCCGATTTGCAGTCGATACGGCGCGGAATCGAAAAGTTCCGTCGCAAACATTACCAATTTTTCATTCACAAATTCACGGTCGAGCGTCGGGTTTTTGGGCCCTGATCCGTTTCTATAAGTGGCGGACGGCCGCACGTCCGCTGTGCGGTGGAGGACAAATGATGATGACAAAACGCACAGGGTATCTGGCGGTGATCTTGGCTGCGCTATTGGCGGCGGCAATGCCGCTCAGTGCCGGCGCGCAAGCGCCGGGACAAAAAGGCGCGCCGTCAAAAGCAGCACACTCCAAAGGTGGAGGCGGTGGCGGTGGCGGAAAGCCGGCCGCGCGCGCCACGCCGCATCGTGCCGCCGCGCCGCGACGTGCACCTCAGCGCGCCTCAGCGCCGCGTTATAAAGCTCCGACCGTCCAGAAGCACCGGATCAAGCGCGCGCAGAGCCACAAGCAGGCCAAGCCCGCCAGCAAGGCCGCGCGACAGAAGCCGCAGCTCCGGCAGCAAAACGTCCAGCAGCAGCAGAAGCGTGCGCAACAGCGTCATTATAAAAAGCGGTCGCAACCCAGTACCGCGGCCACGCAGCAACAGCAGCAACAAATTCAGCAGCGCGCCAACACGCGCCAGGGCGGGACGCGCAACCGGCGCGCACGGCAGCATCAGCAGACGCAGCCGAACGCGGCGGCGCGCGTGGGCGCCCCGACCGCGCCCAATGCGCTGACGCGCCGCGCCCGCCACGGCAATCGTGCCGGCCCCGCGAGCGCGCAGGCCGCGCGTCGTGGCCGCTTCGCTTCGGCATATGGCGCACCCGCCCAGGTCAACGGCAACCGGCGCGCGTGGCGCAACCACTACGAAGCGCGCCGCGCCTGGCGCCACGGCCTGCGCGCGCCCTTCGTGCCGTGGTACGGACCGGTGTTCTGGCCTTACGCCTATTCGGACATTTTCGATTACACGTTCTGGCCCTACGGCTATGAGCCGGGCTTCTGGGCCTATACCTATGACGGCTTCATCGACAGCCTGTTCTGGGGCGAACGCGGCCCACCCGGTGAATATGTCGAATACGCCGCGCCGCCGCCGCGCCCGAGCTACCGCTCGGTCGAGCGACTGTGCAAACAGCCCGGCAGCGGCATCACGGCCTGGCCGTTCGCCGAAATCACGCGCAAGGTTCATCTCGACGATGAGCAGAAACATTTGCTCGCCGAGGTGCGCGCCGCCGCCAAGCAAGCGGCTGGCGTGTTCAAGGCGTCGTGCCCGTCGGAAAACGCCTTCCCGATGACGCCGCCCGGCCGCTTGCGGACGATGATGGCGCGGCTCGACGCCACGCTCGAAGCGGTGCAGACCGTGCGCCCGGCGCTGGCGCGGTTCTACGATTCACTCAGCGACGAACAGAAGGAACGCTTCAACCGGATCGGCCCCAAGGGGCGCAAAAGCCCCGAGGCGAATCAGGCCTCGCCGTCAAGCGCGCAGGCCTGCGCAACCGCCAAGCCCGGCCTGACCAACCTGCCGATCGATCACATCGACGACGTCGTGAAGCCGAACGATGTTCAGCAGCACGCGCTCGATCGCCTGGGCGAGGCCACCGTGAAAGCCGTGTCGATCCTGCAAGCCGCCTGCCCGCAGGATACGCCGCTGACGCCGCCCGGCCGGCTGGAGGTGATGGAGACCCGGTTGCAAGCCATGCTCGATGCCGCCAACACGGTGAAGCCGGCGCTCGACGAATTCTATGGCTCGCTCAGCAGCGAGCAGAAGGCGCGTTTCAACCGTATCGGCCGCGACCTGGCCGAGTCCAAAAGCTGAGTCAGGCGGGCGGCAGATTGCGCCGTCCCGCAATAAAAAAGGCGGCCGCGCGGGCCGCCTTTTTTATTTGCATTAAGGAGAAACTTACTCCGCCGCGATGCGCACTTCCGGCGCCGCCGCCTTGATGTCGGGCGTGACGTGGCTCTCGTATTTGGCGAAGTTCTTCTGGAACATCGCGACGAGGGCGCGCGCGGTGCGGTCGAACTCCGCCTTGTCCTTCCAGGTCTTGTAAGGGTTGAGCAGATGCGGCTCGACGCCCGGCACCGAGGTCGGCACCGAAAAGCCGAAATATGGGTCGGTGCGGAAATCGGCGTTGTTGAGCGAGCCGTTGAGCGCGGCGGTCAACAGCGTGCGTGTCGCCTTGATCGGCATGCGGCGGCCCTCGCCGTATTTGCCGCCAGTCCAGCCGGAATTGACCAGCCAGCAGTCGACCTTGTGCTTGCTGATGTATTCCTTCAGCAGGTCGGCATAGACGGACGGATGGCGCGGCAGGAACGGCGCGCCGAAGCAGGTGGAGAATTCCGGCTCGACGCCGACCAGCCCCTTTTCGGTGCCGGCAACCTTGGCCGTATAGCCGGAGAGGAAGTGATACATCGCCTGGTTGGCATCGAGCTTGGCGATCGGCGGCATCACGCCGTAGGCGTCGGCGGTCAGGAAGATGATGTTCTTGGGATGGCCGGCGCGGCCGGTGGCCGACGCGTTGGGAATGAAGTGCATCGGATAGGCCGAGCGCGTGTTCTCGGTCTTGGAGCCGTCGTTATAGTCGGGCGCGCGCGTGTCGGGATCGAACACCACGTTCTCCAGCACGGCGCCGAAACGGTTGGTGGCGTCCCAGATCTGCGGCTCGGCTTCCTGGCTGAGCTTGATGCACTTGGCGTAGCAGCCGCCCTCGAAATTGAAGATGCCATCCGGGCCCCAGCCGTGCTCGTCGTCGCCGATCAGCGTGCGGTTGGGATCGGCCGACAGCGTGGTCTTGCCGGTGCCGGACAGGCCGAAGAACAGCGCCGAGTCGCCGTCCGGCCCGACATTGGCCGAGCAGTGCATCGGCACGACATTCTCGGCCGGAAGATAAAAGTTGAGCGTGGTGAACACCGACTTCTTCATCTCGCCGGCATAAGAAGAGCCGCAGATCAGTACGATCTTGCGCGTGAAATCGATGGCCACCATGGTGTCGGAGCCCTCGCGCCCGCCATGGCGCTTGGCGTCGGGGCGGAACGACGGCAGGTCGACGATGGTGAGCTCGGGGACGAACTTTTCGAGGTCGGCGCGTTCGGGGCGGATCAGCAACTGGCGAATGAACAATGAGTGCCAGGCGTATTCGGTAAAGACACGGGTCTTGATCCGGTATTTCGGATCGGCGCCGCCGACCAGATCCTGCGCGAACAGCGCCTTGCCTTCGCAATGATTCTGAAAGTCGGCGAGCAGATTGTCGAAATTCTCTTTCGACATCTTCCGGTTATTGCCCCACCACGCCGAATCCCGGGTGAGGTCGTCTTCAACCGTGTGCTTGTCCTTGGGGCTGCGGCCGGTGTGATGGCCGGTTTCGGCGCAGAGCGCGCCGCCGGCGACGATCGTGGCCTCGCCGTTCTTGACGGCATGCTCGTAGAGCGCAGGCTCGATCAAATTCCAGTGGACCGCGGCCAGTCCCTTGAAGCCGAATTTGTCGACGCCGTAGGCGCCATTCCGCACCCCAAATTCCTGCACGCGCATTTCCTCCCAAGCACAAACTGGCCGCTTGACCGAAGCCCCTAGCAGGGCATGACGCCGATTGCGGCTATTAAGACGTTAGTATAGCGCCCCGTTCCAAGGCGCGCGACCATAGTCACCAAGCAACTGAATGCCAAGATTAATTGCCATGCAAACCGCGCGGAGCACATTGCGCTGCGTCAATAACGGCAGCACCACAGCGCGTGATGTCTGAGCAATCAGCCGCCGTCCTTAACCATCTCGTAGGTGCCGATTTCAGCCTGTCCGCGCCTTTTCGGCGAGCGCCTTGAGCGCCGCGCGCAACGGGCCCGGCCCGCTCACCCGCTGCGGAAACGGCAGCCGCAGCGCCATGCGGCCCTGCTGCAATTCGATGCCGTCCGGGTCGACGCCGACGCATGCCCAGTCGCCGTCCGGTCCGCCCAGCAATTTCGTGGCGTAAAGCCGGCAGGCTTCGGCGTGGTCGGCGTTCATGTGGTCGATGGCGCCCGCCTCGGCCTCGATCAGCGCCGACGCATCCGACACATCGGTCAGCATCTCCTCGGCGGTCAGATCGACGATGCGCCCGAAGCCGGCAACCAGATGCGCGCGCGCGATCGCCATGCGGTAAAAGGCGAAGTCGCCGAAGCCAGCAAACATCGCGGCATCCGGGTGGCGGCGCAGGTAGGCGGTGCGGGCGGCGTCATCGCCGGTCGCGGCAAGCGTGCCCATCAACATCACCCGCGCGCCTTCCAGCGGGTCGCCGTCCTTGCGCTCGTCCAGCATCAGCGACACCCGCGCATCGGCGAGGACGTTCTTGGTGTGCAGCGCCAGCGTGGACAGCAGCAGCAAGGGCGCCCCGTCCGGCGCGGTGGCGACATTGACCAGCGAGCAATAGGGATCGCCCGAATCGGCCATCAAAGTGGCGAGCGCGCCCGAGCGGCCCTCACGCAGGAGCTTTTTGGCGGCCAAACGGGCGTCGAAAGGGGCATCAGGGTTCATGCGACCACCGCTGAATTAACGATATCGGGGCGGGCCCGTCCGCTTTCGCGCACCGGCCTTGTAATCGCTACCGAATCACATAGTTGTTGCAAAGAGGCCACATTTCAGACCCTGTTTATGGGCTTCAAACAAGCGGGACGTACGCCAGAGAGGCTCAAGAGGGGCTCATGCCGACCATCGCTCTCGTCGACGACGACCGCAATATCCTGACATCCGTTTCGATGGCCCTCGAAGCCGAGGGCTATCGTATCATGACCTATACCGACGGCGCATCCGCGCTCGACGGCTTCAAGACCTCGCCGCCCGATCTCGCCATCCTCGACATCAAGATGCCGCGCATGGACGGGATGGAGACGCTGCGGCGGATGCGCCAGAAGACCGATATTCCAGTCATCTTCCTCACCTCCAAGGACGAGGAGATCGACGAACTGTTCGGCCTCAAGATGGGCGCCGACGATTTTATCCGCAAACCGTTTTCGCAGCGGCTGCTGGTCGAGCGCGTCAAAGCGGTGCTGCGCCGCGCCAATCCGAAGGACGGTTCCCCGGTCAAGGAAACCGACGCCGCCAAGGTGCTCGAGCGCGGCCTGCTGCGCATGGACCCGGAGCGCCATACCTGCACCTGGAAAAACGAGCCGGTCACCCTCACGGTCACCGAGTTCCTCATCCTGCAGGCGCTGGCGACCCGTCCCGGCGTGGTGAAGAGCCGCAACGCGCTGATGGACGCCGCCTACGACGACCAGGTCTATGTCGACGACCGCACCATCGACAGCCACATCAAGCGGCTTCGCAAGAAGTTCAAGGCGGTGGACGACGATTTCGAGATGATCGAGACGCTTTACGGCGTCGGCTACCGCTTCAGGGAATGATTGAGGGCAACGGAACGGTCCCGGTTTCGCGGAGACAGTCCCTCCGCTCATCCCCGCGAAAGCGGGGACCCAGTGCGACAATTCATTGATTCCGCGCCTCTAAGCCTGGATTCCCGCATGCGCGGGAATGAGCGGAACCTGCAAAATTGCGGTAAACTATCGGGGCGCAAGACGATCATCCGGGTGGATTGAACGACGTGCTCGATCGAACCGTGGAAATCACCGCACCGACCGCCGAAGCCAAAGCGCCCGGCGAGCCGCCGCGCGTCGAACGTCAACGCCCCGGCAGGATCCGCCGCATCGCGCGCTCCGCCTGGGCGTTCTTCGTCTCGCAAAGCTTATCCAGCCTTACCCGCCGCATCGTCATCCTCAATCTCGCCGGCCTGGTCGCGCTGGTCACCGGCGTGCTCTATCTCTCCCAGTTCCGCGCCGGGCTGATCGACGCGCGCGTGCAAAGCCTGCTGGTGCAGAGCGAGATCATCGCCGGCGCCATCGCCGCCTCCGCAACGGTGGAAACCGACGCCATCACCATCGATCCGGACCGGCTGCTGGAATTGCAGGCCGGCGAAAGCTACGGGCCGCCGGACACGATGTCGGCGACCGAGTTCCCGATCAACCCCGAGCGGGTGGCGCCGGTGTTGCGCCGGCTGATCTCGCCAACCAAGACGCGCGCGCGCATCTACGACCGCGATGGCGTGCTGATCCTCGACAGCCGCAATCTCTACGGCCGCGGCGACGTGTTGCGCTTCGACCTGCCGCCGCCCAATGCGGAGAAACCCGGCCTCATGGAGCGCGCCTTCATCGCGTTGCGCCGCTGGTTCGGCCGCGGCGATCTTCCGCTCTACAAGGAGCTCGGCCCTGAGAACGGCAAGGGCTATCCGGAAATCACGCAGGCGCTCAACGGGCTGCACGCCAGCATGGTGCGGGTCAACGACCGCGGCGAGGTCATCGTTTCGGTGGCGGTGCCGGTGCAGCGCTTCCGCGCCGTGCGCGGCGCGCTGCTGCTGTCGACGCAAGGCGCCGACATCGACGACATGGTCGAGGCCGAGCGGCTGGCCATTTTCAAAGTGTTCCTGGTCGCCGCCGGAGTCATGGTGGTGCTCTCGATGCTGCTCGCCGGCACCATCGCCGGCCCCGTGCGCCGGCTCGCAGACGGCGCCGAGCGGGTGCGCCGACGCATCCGCAGCCGCATCGAAATCCCCGACTTCACCCGCCGCGGCGACGAGATCGGGCATCTGTCCGGCGCGCTGCGCGACATGACAAACGCGCTCTATACCCGCATCGAGGCAATCGAAAGCTTCGCCGCTGACGTCGCGCACGAACTGCGCAATCCGCTCACCTCGCTGCGCTCGGCGGTGGAGACGCTGCCGCTCGCCAAGACCGAGGAGAGCCGCAAGCGGCTGCTCGAGGTAATCGAGCACGACGTGAAAAGGCTCGACCGTTTGATCTCGGATATATCCGACGCCAGCCGGCTCGACGCCGAATTGCAGCGCCAGGAGGCGAGCCCGGTCGAACTCGCGCAACTGCTCGACGCGCTGGTAAAAGCCGCCAACGAGATCCACGGCGACGGCGTCACCGTGACGCTTCGTTTCGAGGGCGGCGCGCCGGAAGACTTCAAGGTGCCCGGCCACGATTCGCGCCTCGGCCAGGTGGTCAGCAACCTGCTCGACAATGCGCGCTCGTTCTCGCCGGCCGGCGGCCAGGTGCGCATCACCTGCCGCAAACTCAAGAACGCGGTCGAGATAATGGTCGACGACGACGGACCCGGCATCCAGCCCGACGCCTTGGACAAGGTGTTCGAGCGTTTCTACACCGACCGTCCCAATCAGAGTTTCGGACAGAACTCCGGTCTCGGCCTGTCGATCTCCCGGCAGATCATCGATGCCCATGGCGGAACGATCGGGGTCGAGAACCGCACCGCGCCGGCGACGGCGGGTGAAGCGCCCAAGGTGCTCGGCGCCCGCTTCGTGGTGCGCCTGCCGGCGAAGTGACCGACACGCCGACCATCCATGCTTCTGCCGTGCTGATCGGTGCCAAGGCCGCGCTGATCCGCGGGCCGGCAGGCAGCGGCAAGTCGCGGCTGGCCTTCGACCTGATCGAAGCGGCGCAATCAGGCGCCCTGCCCTTCGCCCGTCTGGTGGCCGACGACCGCGCCCATAGCGAAGCCCGCGCCGGCCGCTTGCTGGTGCGCCCGGCGCCGGCGCTGGCCGGGCTGATCGAGGTGCGCGGGCTTGGCATCAGGCGCTTGCCCTATGAGCCGCTGGCGGTGGTTGGGCTGGTGATCGACCTGGCGGCCGCCGATGCCGGCCGCCATCCGGCCCGGGAGGCTACCGAAACCGTGCTCGAAGGGGTCGCCCTGCCGCGGCTCACCGTCGCAGCTGGCGCACCAACCCTGCCGCTGGTGCTGGCTTTTCTCAAGACTCCCGCGGCCGGCGATTGACCTCGGACCAGGACCTGGGCTACCTCCGGCGGCCCGCCACGGTTTAAGAAAATTAACCATAAGCGGCCTAGGGTGGTCGCCGCCGAAAACGGACCTGTCGAGTTGTTAACTTGGCCCCACCTTTTCGCAGTGCAACAGAAGGTCTATATAGCGGGCGGAGCCCTTGCAATGGGGCTCCAATTGGGCCTGAATGTGCGCCCTATCGTGCGGTGCAGCGTAAGGCCCGCCGGGAGTCCGGAATGATCGGCCTGGTACTTGTGACCCATGGGCGGCTCGCCGTTGAGTTCCGCGCCGCTCTGGAACACGTGGTCGGGGCTCAGCGCCAGATCGAGGCGGTCACCATCGGCCCCGACGACGACGTCGAGCAGGCCCGCAAGCAAATCCTCGAAGCGGTCAAACGGGTCGATGGCGGCGAAGGCGTCGTCATCCTCACCGACATGTTCGGCGGCACGCCGTCCAATCTCGCCATTTCGGTGATGAGCCAGCCCAAGGTCGAGGTGCTGGCCGGCATCAATCTGCCGATGCTGATCAAGCTCGCCAAGGTGCGCGAAACCTGCCCGCTGCAGGACGCCGTCGCCGCCGCCCAGGAAGCCGGCCGCAAGTACTGCACCATCGCCAGCCGCGTGCTCAACGGTAAATGAGCCCTGCTCAAGCGGACGATAATCCCCCGCAGGATGCGTCGGCGCCGATCGTGCGCGAGGTCGAGATCGTCAATAAAAAGGGCCTGCACGCCCGCGCCTCCGCCAAATTCGTGCAGACCGCCGAGCAGTTCGACGCCGACATCACCGTCACCCGCGGCGGCGAGAGCGTCGGCGGCACCTCGATCATGGGGCTGATGATGCTCACCGCCGGCCCCGGCGTCACCATCACCATCAGCGCCACCGGCACCGACGCCGCCGCCGCGGTGGAGGCGCTCTGCGCGCTCATCGCCTCCCGCTTCGGCGAAGACGATTAGCCACAACAAACCCGTTCATTCCCGCGCAAGCGGGAATCCAGCGCTTTGCAGCCTTGGGTCCCCGCTTTCGCGGGGCGGCGCAGGCCGCACCGCTGCTCGCGACGGCCCCTGGTAACTACATAAAGAAATCTTTATATATGCGTTGCGGGCCCGCGCCGGGCCTGTTATAGCCACGCCAACTTCCATCCCCCGTTTTTGTCAGTTGCATAGGACCGTCATGACCGCATCCGCCAAGGCCAAAACTCAAACCGGCGACTTCGTCGTCAAGGACATCGCGCTCGCTCCCTGGGGCCGCAACGAGATCAGCCTCGCCGAGACCGAGATGCCCGGCCTGATGGCCACGCGCGAGGAATACGGTTCAAAGCAGCCGCTGCGCGGCGCCCGCATCGCCGGCTCCCTGCACATGACCATCCAGACCGCGGTGCTGATCGAGACGCTCACGGCGCTGGGCGCCGACGTGCGCTGGGCTTCGTGCAACATCTATTCGACCCAGGATCATGCCGCCGCCGCGATCGCGGCCGCCGGCGTGCCGGTGTTCGCGGTCAAGGGCGAGAGCCTGACCGAATATTGGGATTACACCCACCGCATCTTCGACTGGTCCGACGGCGGCACCCCTAACATGATCCTCGACGACGGCGGCGACGCGACCTTGCTCCTGCATCTCGGCATGCAGGCCGAGAGCGACGCGGCCGTGCTCAACCATCCGGGCAACGAAGAAGAGGAAGTGCTGTTCGCCGCCATCAAGAAGCGGCTGAAGGAAAAGCCCGGCTGGTACAGCAAGACCGCCAAGGCGGTGAAGGGCGTCACCGAGGAGACCACCACCGGCGTGCACCGGCTCTATCAGATGGCCAAGGAAGGCCGCCTGATGTTCCCGGCCATCAACGTCAACGATAGCGTGACCAAATCGAAATTCGATAACCTCTACGGCTGCCGCGAGTCGCTGGTCGACGGCATCCGCCGCGGCACCGACGTGATGATGTCGGGCAAGGTGGCGATGGTCGCGGGCTTCGGCGACGTCGGCAAGGGTTCGGCGGCCTCATTGCGCCAGGCCGGCTGCCGCGTGCTGGTGTCGGAGATCGACCCGATCTGCGCGCTGCAGGCGGCGATGGAAGGCTACGAAGTCACCACCATGGAAGATGCCGCGCCGCGCGCCGATATCTTCGTGACCACCACCGGCAATGTGGACGTGATCACCATCGAGCACATGCGCAAGATGAAGGACCGCGCCGTGGTCTGCAACATCGGCCACTTCGACTCGGAGATCCAGGTGGCGGCGTTGAAGAACCTGAAGTGGAATAACATCAAGCCGCAGGTGGACGAGATCGCCTTCCCCGACGGCCACCGCATCATCCTGTTGTCGGAAGGCCGGCTGGTGAACCTCGGCAACGCCATGGGTCACCCGAGCTTCGTGATGAGCTCGTCCTTCACCAACCAGACGCTGGCGCAGATCGAATTGTGGACCAATCCCGGCAAGTACCAGAACCAGGTCTACGTGCTGCCCAAGCACCTCGACGAAAAGGTTGCGCGCCTGCATCTCGACAAGATCGGGGTGAAGCTGAGCAAGCTCAGTGACAAGCAGGCGACCTATATCGGCGTCCCAATGGAAGGCCCGTACAAGGCGGATCACTACCGGTATTGATTGTCTGCCGAATACCGAAGCGTTGTCATGGCCGGGCTTGTCCCGGCCATTTTTCTTGTCATTCCGGGGCGCGGCCGAAGGCCGCGAGCCCGGAATCCATAACCCCAGTGCTGCGGAGTATGGATTCCGGGCCCGCCGCTTTGCGGCGTCCCGGAATGACAGCGGTTTACGCCCGGTCCGCTTGAAGCCGCCCCGCGCGAGTGTTATCTCGCCGCCATGACGGCGGTTCCAATCAACAATATCCGCAACTTCTCCATCGTCGCCCATATCGACCACGGAAAGTCCACGCTGGCCGACCGGCTGATCCAGCTCACCGGTGGGCTGACCTTGCGCGAGATGAAGGAGCAGGTGCTCGATTCAATGGACATCGAGCGCGAGCGCGGCATCACCATCAAGGCGCAGACCGTGCGCCTGAAGTACAAGGCGCGCGACGGCAAGGACTACGTCCTCAACCTGATCGACACCCCCGGCCACGTCGACTTCGCTTACGAGGTCAACCGCTCGCTCGCCGCCTGCGAGGGCTCTCTTCTTGTGGTGGACGCCAGCCAGGGCGTCGAGGCGCAGACGCTCGCCAATGTCTATCACGCGCTCGACGCCGGCCACGAGATCGTGCCGGTGCTCAACAAGGTCGACCTGCCGGCGGCCGAGCCGGACAAGATCAAGCAGCAGATCGAGGACGTGATCGGGCTCGACGCCTCCAACTCGCTGCTGATCTCGGCCAAGACCGGCGACGGCGTACCGGAAGTGCTGGAAGCGATCGTCAGCCGGCTGCCGCCGCCGAAGGGCGACCGCGACGCACCGCTGAAGGCGCTGCTGGTCGACAGCTTGGTACGACGTCTATCTCGGCGTCGTGGTGCTGGTGCGCATCGTCGACGGCACGCTGACCAAGGGCCAGCGCATTCACATGATCGGCACCGACGCGACTTACGAGGTCGACCGCACCGGCGTGTTCCTGCCCAAGCTGACGCCGGTTGACGAGCTCGGCCCCGGCGAGATCGGCGCCATCACCGCGTCGATCAAAGAGGTGGCCGACACGCGGGTGGGCGACACCATCACCGACGAGCGCAAACCGTGTGCCGAGCCGCTGGCCGGCTTCCGCCCGGCGATCCCGGTGGTTTTCTGCGGCCTGTTCCCGGTCGATGCCGCCAATTTCGAGGACCTGCGCGCGGCCATGGGCAAACTGCGGCTGAACGACGCCAGCTTCTCATTCGAAATGGAAACCAGCGCCGCGCTCGGCTTCGGCTTCCGCTGCGGCTTCCTCGGCCTGTTGCACCTGGAGATCATCCAGGAGCGGTTGGAGCGCGAGTTCAACCTTGACCTGATCGCGACCGCGCCATCCGTCATCTACAAGATGGACCTGCGCGACGGCTCGCAGATCGAGATTCATAATCCGGTCGACATGCCGGACGTGATGAAGATCATGGAAATTCACGAGCCCTGGATCGAGGCGACGATCCTGACGCCCGACGAATATCTCGGCGCCGTGCTCAAGCTCTGCCAGGACCGCCGCGGCAGCCAGAAAGAACTGACCTACGTCGGCAACCGCGCCATGGTGAAATACGACCTGCCGCTCAACGAGGTGGTGTTCGATTTCTACGACCGGCTCAAGTCGGTGTCGAAGGGCTACGCCTCGTTCGACTATCATCTCACCGATTACAAGGAAGCCGATTTGGTCAAGATGTCGATCCTGGTCAATGACGAGCCGGTCGACGCGCTCGCCATGCTCGTGCACCGCACCCGCGCCGAGTTGCGCGGCCGCGCCATGGTGGAGAAGCTTAAAGAACTGATCCCGCCGCACATGTTCCAGGTGCCGATCCAGGCGGCCATCGGCGGCAAGATCATCGCGCGCGAGACCGTGCGCGCGCTGCGCAAGGACGTCACCGCCAAGTGCTACGGCGGCGACGCCACCCGCAAACGCAAGCTGCTCGACAAGCAGAAGAAGGGCAAAAAGAAGATGCGGCAATACGGCAAGGTCGATATTCCGCAGGAGGCGTTCATCGCGGCGCTGAAGGTGGATGTGTGAAAGGAAACAATTCAGGCGGCGTGACCTCGGCTAAGGGAACCACTGCTCTATCGGGCTGAGCCGCGCGCCTTCTGGCGCCCCGTATAGCGCAAGCCTGCGCGAGATTGAGGACAGCAAATCATCACGCCGCCGGCTACGGCAATTCGGATTTGCCGGCATGGCGCGCACCGTTCAGCGCAGCCCGTCCAAAAGAAAAGAACGCGCAAGGAACGAGCCCTGCGCGCGCTTTCCAGTTCGTTGGCGATTCTTGGTTTCTGGCGATAACCGTGATCGCGACCAGTAAACGTGCAATGGCGCGAACGCGATCAAACCATTTCGACCGTGCGGCCGCTCTCGGCCCAATCCTTGAAGCCGCCGAGATTGCGCACGTCCTTGTAGCCGAGCTCCTGCAACGCCTTGCCGGCGAGCGCCGAGCGGCCGCCCGACGCGCAATACAAGAGCACCGTCTTGTCGCGCTTGAAGGCGTCGTTGTGGTACGGCGATTCCGGATCGGCGCGGAATTCCAACATGCCGCGCGGCACATGGATCGCGCCCGGCACCTTGCCGCTCGCCTGTAATTCCGGCGTGTCGCGCACGTCGACCACCAGCACATTGGCACCGCCCATCATGGCAGCGGCGTCATTCGGCGCTATCTTCGGCACCGCAGCATTGGCCGCGGCGAGCAACTGCTTGACTGAACCAGACATTCTGTTCTCCTCTATGTCCGCGAATAATCGTCAAATTTTACGTTGCCGTCGCGTCTGTCGGCACCCGCACCATGCGGCGGCGGCCCTTCCCGCTCAATGACTAGGGCTCTTCATTGCTTTGCCGACACGCTTTGCCGCTTGACGGGTGGCCGCCCTTCAAAAATGATCCGCCACCTTCGCTGCAATTGATCCGGCCACCGGGAAAGGCGGCATCTGATGGATGTCCTGTCGGAAGTCCTGCGCGTCGTGCGGCTCTCGGGCGCCATTCACTTTCGCGGCGAATTCACCCAGCCCTGGGCCTTTACAGGCTCTCCGCGTCAGATGCTGGCGGAGCGGCTCGGCCTAAAAGGCGCCTCGGTCACGCCATTTCACATCGTCACCGACGGCAGTTGCTGGGTCACGCCGAACGATCTGCCGCCGACCAGCATGGAAACCGGCGATGTCGTCATCATTCCGCGCGGCGACCAACACACCATGGCGAGCGCGCCCGATGTAGCACCGGTTTCAATCCGCGATATCTATCCGAACGTCACCCGGGACCGCATAGCTGTTCTCAAATACGGCGGCGGCGGCGAATGCGCCCGCTTCATCTGCGGCTACCTGCATTCCGATCAGCAGTTCGATCCGCTGCTCAATTCACTGCCGACGCTGATTTGCGTGCGCACCCGCAACGGCGCATTGACACTGGAGACGCTCGACCGCGACGGCCGCCGTATACAGCCCGTCGAAAACCACCGCGAAGCGGAGTGGTGGCAGGCTTCACTGCGCTACCTGATCAGCGAAACCGACGCGCCCGGCCCCGGCAACCGCGCCGCGCTGGCGCGGCTTGCCGAGACGCTGTTCGTCGAAGTGCTGCGTTGGCAGTTCCGCTACGCCAAGCAAAATCACGATGGCTGGTTGGCCGGCGTGCAGGATGCTCAGATCGGCCGCGTCATCAGCCTTATTCACGCGCTGCCGCACCGGCCTTGGACAGTCGACGAATTGGCAAAGGAAGCCGCCATGTCGCGCTCCGCGCTCGCCAAGCGCTTCGTTGATCTCGTCGGCGAGTCACCGATGCAGTATTTGACCGGCTGGCGGATGCATCTCGCGCGTCATCTGTTACGCGAAAGCAAGCTGGGGATCGGAGAAATCGCCGGGCGGGTCGGCTATGAGTCCGACGCAGCGTTCAATCGCGCGTTCCGTCGTCTGGTCGGCTTGCCGCCGGCGCTATGGCGGCAAAACAACGATGGCGTTGAAGGTGGACGTGTGACCCCGATCATCGGATGATGCCCGGCGCGGTCGTCTCAAAGGAGCCAACATGGCTTTCAAGATTCTGCTGGCGATCGACGCCGTGGTGGCATTGGTTGTGGTCTACTTCTTCGTCATCGGCCTCGGTGACGGCTCGATATCGGCATTTAATATCCAGCTCTGGTTGGCGATCCTGGCCTGTCTTGTCCTGGTCATCGGCGGCGGCATTCTTTTAAAAAGCAAAGGCCATCGCCGGGCGGCCAATGGCTTGCTTTTGATTCTGGCGACGCCCGGCGTTATTTACGGCCTGTTCATTCTCAGCATTGTCATCCTGCAGCCGCGGTGGAATTGAGACCCTTCGCTAAAGCAACTAAGCCTTCGGCGTGATCTCGTCGTCGCGCATCACCACGAAAATCAGCACCGCCAAGATCACCATCACGAAGCGGAAGGCGTTCGGCACGCCGTTCCATTGCTGCGATTGCCACATGCCGAACCATTCACCGCCGATGACTATGAAGCCGACCTGCCACAACAGGAAGCCGAGCGCGAGGCCGAGCACGGCGGAGGTTTTGGCGCGCTGAAACGCGGCAGCGTCGGCGCGCAAGGCGCGCAGCAGCGCGACCGCGCCGATCCAGCACAGGACCGCGGTCAATGTTTCGGCGGCGATGATGAGCGCGTAAGCCAGGTGATGCAGCACGGGGCTGGTGATGGCGCGATAGCCGATTTCCGAATTCGGAAAAATCGTATCCATCGACAGCACGTGCCGCACGAATGCAAAATTGGTCCAGTAGTCGGTCAGGTTGCCGAAGGAAGCCAGCGTGGCGAACAGCGCAATGGCCGCCACCATGGCGATTTTCGCGGCGCGGATGGCGATCATCGGCGGCTCCCGGCGTGCAGCGCGGCCTGCATTTGCGCCGCCAGCATCGGGGCTCCGGGCGCTTTCGACAAGGGGTGAGCAAAGACTACCGTCGCGATCGCCGCAAAAAAACTTATCCCCGCTCGCTTACACGGCCTTATCATGGCCGCGCCTTGCTTGGGCAGCGCGCGTCGTCTCGAGTGGCGCGCGGTGAAGCGCAAGGCGCGGCGCGCCGACAATGCGTGCCGCAAGATGGAGCGCCGGGGGGCGCAGCACCCGATCGCAAGGGCAGCCCAAAGGGGCTTTCGCCAAGCCCCTGGCGCCACCGCAAGTCGGGTTTACCCGACTTGCGCACTTAATACGCCCGATCTCGGGTAAACCCGAGATCGGGTGCGCTCCATTGCCTCCCGTTTGGGAGGATGGAAAAAGGGCCTGTCCCCGCGGAGGCGGGGAACACCGGCGCACCCGGCGCCGTTAAGAATACGGGCGATAGCGCGTGCCTGCCCTAGACGCAACGGCAGTCGAAAATTGCATCTCACCGGTGGCGATCAATATGGGGGTGAACCATGACGGCCTACACGATCGTTCGCATGCGCGCCAAGCCGGAGTGCGAGGCGGAATTTCTCGAATTGACCCGCGAGCCGGGCTACGAAGTGAAATCGGGCCTGCGCAAGGGCAGCTTGGTCAAGACCGCCGAGCGCACCTATTGTTTCATCGGCGAATGGGATAATTTCGAAGCCATCGTCAAGGCGCGCCCGGACATGATCGAGGACCTGAATCGCCTGCGCCCGCTACTGGAAGATCTCGGCGGCGACCTGGGCGTCACCGACGCGATGTCAGGCAATGTCGTCGCCGAGCATATCCCACAGGATTAGCACCATGACCGAACCGACATTCGACTTCGCCGCCTTCAAGCGCGCTTTCGAAAATCAGGACGTGGACACGTGGCTGGACTTCTATGCCGACGAAGCGGAATGGGTCGAGTATCGCCACAACGCGCCGCCGCGCGCGCCCAACCGCATGATCGGCAAGGGGCAGATCGGCGACTTCCTGCGGCGCGTCAAGGCAAGCAATATCGGCCTGGCGATCAGCGACGAGGTCATCGCGGACGGGCGCGCCGCCTTCCGAGTCACGGCGGCGCTGGCGAACGACAAGCGGGTGATCGAAAACGTCATCGTCCATATCAACGGCGGCAAGATCACGCGGCAGACCGATGTTGAGGCGTGGGATCAGTGACCGCGGTCCGCAAGCGCCGCGCGCGCGCGTAGCTACCGATACCAGCCGGGTTCGACGTAATAGACCCCGCGGGCGTAGCGTGGCGGCGGATCGCCGAAGATTTCCTCGAAGGATTGGCGCGCGTGCCGGGTGCGGGCCCTATAATAGCGAACCGGCTGCTCCGCGCGCCTGCTGCGCGCCGAATGTACGGTCCGTGTCGAATGCACGGTGCGCGCCGAATAGACTGAGCGCTTCTGGCGTTCGCCGGTGACGACGATGCGCGTGTCATTGCGGTTGCGCTCCACCAGCGAAAACAGCACGGCGGCGTGCTTGGGATGCAGGCGGATGCAGCCGTGCGAGGCCGGGCGCCCGAGATGCGAGATCTCGTAAGAGCCGTGGATGGCGTAGCCGCCGTCGAAGAAAATCGAATAGGGCATCGGCGACCAGTCGTATTTGCGCGAATACCATTTGCGCTCGAGACGCTCCGGCCGGTAGCTGCCGTTCGGCGTCGCGTAACCCTGGCGCGCGGTCGACACCGGCCAGACGTAGCGGGACGCACCGTCGACCGAAACCGACAGCCGCTGGGTTGATTTATTGACGGTGATGACGACGGTGGCTTGCGCGCAGGTCATCCCGCCCAGCAAGGCGGCGATGGTCGCGGCGGCGATGAACAAACGGCGTGGAAACCAGCCCATGGCGGATGCGGCAACGCAATACATAACTCAGCCCCGAAACTTCCCAACGCCACGAGCTCAGCTTCGCCCGCAAGGATGACCATGTAAAGCCTGCACTAATAAGACAAGTCCATGAAATTGCTGCAATTTTAATCAAATCGAGCCATCGTGTCGGCCTAAACCATCGAGCCGCATTTTACCTGACAGCCAGCGGAGAAATGGGTAGACCGGACCCATCATGAATATGCGCGCCGTGGCCCTGATTGCCGTGTCCGCCGCTGTTTTGGGTGGCGCCTGCGCGGCTGCCAAAGCCGCGGGCGCAGCCGATGGCGCGTCGGCGCCCGCCAGCGCATCGCCCGTGCGGCAATCGGCCGCGCCGCCGCCGACAGCCCAGCCCGTCGTCACCGTGCCGGCGTTGCCGCCGCAGAAGCCCGAGATTTCCAAAAAAGAAAAAGACAAGGGCGTGCCCGCGAAGTTCCTGTTCGCGTCCAAGAAGCAGCCGAGCACAGGCAAGTCGCAGGCGATCGGTTATTACCCGCGCGGTTGTCTGAAAGGTGCCGTCGAACTGCCGATCGACGGGCCGACCTGGCAGGTCATGCGGCTGTCGCGCAACCGCAATTGGGGGCATCCGAGCCTGGTCAAGTTCATGGAGCGGTTCGCGCAACGCGCCGCCAAGGCCACCGGCTGGCATGGCATCCTGGTCGGCGACCTGGGCCAGCCGCGCGGCGGCCCGCTGCCCTTCGGCCATATGAGCCACCAGATCGGGCTCGACGTCGACGTCTGGTTCGTGCCGATGCCCGACCATCGCCTGAACCGGAAGGAACGCGAGAAAACCTCCGCCTACAGTCTGGTGGCCAAGGATAAATTGCATCTCGATCCCAAGACCTGGACGCCGGCCCACGCCGCCTTCATCAAGACCGCGGCCGAGCAGCCGGAAGTCCAGCGCGTGCTGGTCAATGCCGTGATCAAAAAGGAACTGTGCCGGCTGGAAGGCAAGAACCATTATTCCTGGATGGCCAAGGTGCGGCCCTGGTACGGCCACGACGACCACATCCATGTGCGGCTGAAATGCCCCGCCGATTCACCGCACTGCCGCGCCCAGCCGCCGGTGTCGGGCAGCGACGGCTGCGGCGCAAAAGAGCTCGCCTTCTGGTTTTCCGACAAGGTGCTGCATCCCAAGCCGAGCAAGAAACCGGCAAAGCCAAGCAAACAGATCATGCTTTCCGATCTGCCGGCGGCCTGCAAAGCCGTGCTCGACGCGCCGGCCAAGAAGACCAATCTCGCCGGCGACAACCGCTGACTTTCACGCCACCGGCAGCACGTTGGTGTATTTCACCTGCTCCAATGCGAAACTCAACTCGATCGAGGCGATGCCTTCGATGCGCGTTAATTTCGTTTTGAGGAAGCGCTCATAGGCGGCGAGGTCGGGCACCACCACGCGCAGCCAGTAATCGCGCGGGCCGGTCATCAGATAGCACTCCAGCACTTCCGGCCAACGGGCGATGGTCTTGGCGAAGCGGTCGAGCAGCTCCTCGCGCTGTTTCTCCAGCTTGACTGAAATGAATACGCTGACCGGCAGCCCCACCGCGCGCTGGTCGAGCACCGCGACGTAGCGGGAAATCACGCCGGCCTTCTCCAGCAGGCGCACGCGCCGCAGGCAGGGCGATGGCGACAGGCCGACCTTGTCGGCAAGGTCGGCGAGGCTCATGCGGCCGTCGCTTTGCAACTGGCGCAGGATTTTCAGGTCGACCGCGTCGAGGGCTGGGCTTGGCATATTCTGCTCGTATTAGATAAGTTATTGGTGAAATCAGCCAAAATTAGCAGTAATAATAGCGCGCTTTGGCAAGCTTCGCCAGAACCAAAGCCGGATAATGCATCTGTTTTCGCGCCGTCAAGCCCAACCGACGGCCATGAATACATATGGCAAAGCACCACACCCAAAGTGAAGACCTCGCCATTCTCGCCGCGCTCGAGCGCAAGGTGCTGTGGCTGGCGAGCTGGACCATCCACAACGCCAACCACCTGCGCGGCGATCCCGACGGGCTGAAGGTCGGCGGGCATCAAGCGTCTTGCGCTTCGCTCGCCACCATCATGACCGCGCTCTATTTCGACGTGCTGCGGCCGGTCGATCGGGTGGCGGTGAAGCCGCATGCCTCGCCGATTTTCCATGCTATCCAGTATTTGCTCGGCAAGCAGGCGCGCGAACGCTTGGAGACCTTCCGCGGCTACAAGGGCGCGCAGAGTTACCCGTCCCGCACCAAGGACGCCGATGACGTCGACTTCTCCACCGGCTCGGTGGGCCTGGGCGTGGCGCAGACCTTGTTCTCCTCGCTAGTGCAGGACTACGTGCGCGCGCACGGCTGGGGCACGCAGCGCCCGGAAGGCCGCATGGTGGCGCTGGTCGGCGACGCCGAGCTCGACGAAGGCAATATTTTTGAGGCCATCCTGGAAGGTTGGAAGCACGGCCTGCGCAATTGCTGGTGGATCGTCGATTACAACCGCCAGAGCCTCGACGCGGTGGTGCGCGAGGGCCTTTGGCAACGCTTCGAGACGCTGTTTCGCAATTTCGGCTGGGACGTGGTCATCCTCAAATACGGCGCGCTGCTGGAGGCCGCATTTAAGGAGCCGGGCGGCGACAAGTTGCGCGACTGGATCGACAATTGTCACAACCAACTCTACTCGGCGCTGGTATTCGGCGGCGCCGCCGCCTGGCGCAAGCGGCTGAACGAGGACTTCGCCGGCGACAAAGCGGTTCGCGACCTCATCGCCAAGCGCAACGACGAAGAGCTCCAGCGCTTGATGACCAATCTCGCCGGCCACGATTTGCCATCGTTGCGCCAAGCCTTTCACGCCGTCGATCACGACCGGCCGGTCTGCTTCATCTGCTACACCATCAAGGGCTACAGCCTTCCCTTCGCCGGCCACAAGGACAATCACGCCGGCCTGATGACGCCAGCGCAAATGGAAACTTTCCGCCAAGCCAACAATGTTCGGCCTAGCCACGAGTGGGACAAGTTCGAGGGCTTGCCGCTGCCAGCCGCAGACTTGCAGAAGTTTCTCGACAGCGTGCCCTTTGCCGCAGCCGGCGAACGCCGGTTGAAGGCGCCGGAAATCGAGGTGCCGGCCGAATTGCCGGCGCCGCGCCAGCCCGTCACCTCGACCCAGACCGGCTTCGGCCTGATCCTCAACGAGCTTGGCCGCGGTACAAATGAATTCGCCAGCCGCATCGTCACCACCTCGCCGGATGTGACGATCTCCACCAATCTCGGCGCCTGGGTCAATCGCCGCGGGCTGTTCGCGCACGAGGCCACGGCCGACCTGTTCAAGCGCGAGCGCATCCCGTCCACCTTCAGCTGGGAATTCTCGCCCACCGGCCAGCACATCGAGCTCGGAATCGCCGAGATGAACCTGTTTATCCTGCTGTCGGCGCTCGGCCTGTCGCACGCGATCAACGGCGAACGCCTGCTGCCGGTCGGCACGCTGTACGATCCGTTCATCGCGCGCGGGCTCGATGCGCTCAATTACGCCTGCTACCAGGACGCCCGCTTCATTCTCGTCGCCACGCCGTCCGGTATCACGCTAGCCGGCGAAGGCGGCGCGCATCAGTCGATTGCCGAGCCGCTGATCGGTCTGGCGCAGGACGGTCTGGCCGCGTTCGAGCCGGCCTATGTGGACGAGCTGAGCGTCATCCTGCGCTGGGCCTTCGCCTATATGCAGAAGGACGGCGACGCCGCGGAAGATTTTTCTTCGGTCGCGCGGTCGGACGCAAAATCGGTGTCCACTTTTGCCGACCGCGCTCCTGAACCGACATGGCTGCGCGACGAAACCGGCGGCTCGGTCTATTTGCGGCTCTCGACGCGGCCGATCGAGCAGATCGAGCGCGCGATGACACCGGAGCTGCGCCAGGGAATCGTCGACGGCGCCTATTGGCTGCGCAAGCCGGGTCCGAACGCGCAGGTGATGGTGGCTTTTACCGGCGCGGTGGCGCCGGAAGCGATCGCCGCGGTCGGGTTGATGGCGGAGGACCGCCGCGACGTCGGCTTGCTCGCGGTCACCTCCGCCGACCGCCTCAATGCCGGCTGGACCGCCGCGCAGCGCGCGCGCGAGCGCGGGCTGGTGCATGCACGCTCGCACATCGAGCGGCTGTTGGCCGACGTGCCGCACCATTGCGGCATCGTCAGCGTGCTCGACGGCCATCCGGCAACATTGGCTTGGCTGGGCGCGGTAGCGGGCCACCGTACGCGTGCCTTAGGCGTCGAGCATTTCGGCCAGACTGGATCGATTCCCGAGCTTTACCGGCACTATGGCATCGACGCCAACGCCATCGTCGCCGCCGCGCAGGCGATCGCGCCGGGCCGGCCGATCCGGTATTTGAAGGCGTTGCCGTAGTTATTCAATAATTCGCCGCACAAGTTGCAACCTTATGCATGATATCGAGGTTATGGCGCTGTCATAATATTGCGCACTAATGGATCAATGTATGCTAATGGCGCGCCTCCACAGGAGTACGGTCAATGGGCCTCATGGACATTCTCAACGGCATGCAGAACGGCCCGCGCGGGCAACAAAACCCAAGCAGCGGCGGTGGCGGCATGTCACCCATCACCATGGCGATCCTCGGTTTGCTCGCCTACAAAGCGGTCAAGAGCTTTGGCGGCAGCCAGCCGTCGCCCAATGCGGCGAGCCCGGGCGCGGCGCCGGGATCGAGCGGCGGGCTCGGCGACCTGCTCAACAGCGGATTGGGCGGCCTGCTCGGCGGCGGCGCCGCGGGAAGCGTCCTGAGCGGCGGCTTGAACGACTTGCTCAAACAGTTTCAGCAGAGCGGCCACAGCGACACCGCGCATTCATGGGTCGGGACCGGGCCCAATAAGGCGATCTCACCGGACGATCTGGGCAATGCGCTCGGCGCGGACAAGATCGACGCGCTGATGACGCAATCGGGCATGTCACGCGACGAATTGCTCCAGGGGTTGAGTGAGCATTTGCCGGATGTGGTCAATCAGTTGACGCCGGAGGGGCGTTTGCCCAGCGAGCAGGAAGCGGCGCGTCTGGTCTGACGTCGAGCGGCCGCCGGCGCTCGCCGCGGCCACACAACATTCGTTTGCAGAGTTATCTCCCGCAGCGCAGAGGAACATCCCGTGGGTATCGTCTGGATCATCATCATCGGCTTCGTGGCGGGATTGATCGCGCGATGGATCTCGCCAGGACCGAACGAGCCCTCGGGCTTCATCCTGACCACCGTGCTCGGCATCGGCGGGGCGTTTGTCGCCACCTGGATCGGCCAAATGATCGGCTGGTACCGCCCCGATCAGGGCGCGGGCTTCATCGGCGCCACCGTCGGCGCACTCATCGTCCTGTTCGTCTGGAACCGGCTCGTCGCCGCGCGCGTGATTCCCGATCCATGGAGCAAGCCGCGCTAAAGCACACGCCGCTGCACGCGACAGGCTTGCCGGTAAGCCTAAATATTTTACCAGAACCTGAAAACTTTGACTCTCAACCAGTAACGCAGGGTGACAACAATGAGTATCTTCGGAAGCATCATGGGCGCGATCTTCGGCCACGGTTCCGCACAGGCCAGCGCCTCGCCGACGGCTGAATCGAGCGCACCGCCGGCGCAAACGGTTGACGTTGCCGAGATCGTCGACAAGGCGGCGGCGGCGACGGGCGAAAAGCTCGCCTGGCGGACTTCCATCGTCGATCTCATGAAAGCCCTCGGTCTGGACAGCAGCCTGACGGCCCGCAAGCAGCTCGCCCACGAGTTGAAGTATTCCGGCGACACCGGCGACTCCGCTGCCATGAATGTCTGGCTGCACAAGCAAATCATGGCGAAGCTCGCTGCCAATGGCGGCAAACTGCCGGACGACATCAAGACCTGAACGCCCGACCCGAAGCCGCAACCGTTGTTTCGGTCGAACCGGCCGCGGCCGGGCGCAATAAATCGCGCCCGGCCGGCCGATAAGGCATCTGAAAGCGTTGCCGTAGTTGGCGCTCAGCTAAGCGCCCGCATGCCGAAGATCACGCCCGGCACGCCTTATTTATCCAGCCATTCGAATTTTTGATTTTACAGAATCGCCTTGGCGCGTTTGACGAGATTCATTTCGCATCTTCCAGGATCATCGCGGCGCCCTTCTCGGCGATCATGATGGTCGGCGAATTGGTGTTGCCGGAGGTGATCGACGGCATCACCGAGGCGTCGATAACGCGCAAGCCGTCGATGCCGATCACACGCAGGCGGGCGTCAACCACGGCGCGCGTGTCGTCGTCGCGGCCCATGCGGGCGGTGCCGACGGGATGGAAGATGGTGGTGCCGATGTCGCCGGCGGCCTTGACCAGGTCGGCCTCGTCGTCGTCGCGCACGGCGGCGCCCGGCATAAACTCGACCGGTGAATATTTTTGCAATGCCGGTTGCGCCACTATTTTACGCGTGACGCGGAGCGAATCGGCGGCGACGCGGCGGTCTTCCGGCGTTGCCAGATAGTTCGGCGCGATCGCCGGCGGCACCGCAGGATCGATCGACTTGAGCGTGAGCACGCCGCGGCTGGTGGGCCGCACATTGGTGACGCTGGCGGTAAAAGCCGGAAACGAATGCAGCTGCTCGCCGAATTTTCCGAGCGAAAGCGGCTGCACGTGGTACTGGATATTGGCGCGATCTTGCGTCGAATCGGAACGCGCGAAGGCGCCGAGCTGCGACGGCGCCATGGTCATCGGCCCGCGCCGGCGCAGCATATAGTCGAGCCCCATGCCGGCGCGCTGGACGATCGAAGCATAGGCCTCGTTCAGCGTCTTGACGCCCGAGACCTTGAAGATCATGCGCAGCTGCAGGTGATCGTGCAGGTTGGCGCCGACGCCGGGCTTGTCGAGCCGCACCGGAATCTCGAACGGCGCAAGCTGCGCCGCCGGCCCGACACCCGACAACATCAGCAAGTGCGGCGATCCGATCGCGCCCGCCGACAGGATAACCTCGCCGCGGCAGCGCGCCGACCGCTCAACGCCGTTCTGGCGCCAGCGCACGCCGACCGCGCGCCGGTCGGCGAATTCGATCCTTGAAACCAGACAGCCGGATTCGACCTGGAGATTTTTTCGGTGCAGCACGGGCTTCAAAAAACCGCGCGCCGCCGACCAGCGCCGGCCGAACTTCTGATTAACGTGGAAATAGCAGACGCCTTCGTTGTCGCCGGTATTGAAATCGTTCACCGCCGGGATGCCGTATTGCACCGCCGCGTCGCGGAAGGCGTCGAGGATTTCCCAGGAAATGCGCGGGGCTTCGACCCGCCATTCGCCGCCGGCGGCGTGACCGTTGCTGCCAAGAAAATGATCGACGTGCTTGCGGAAGAACGGCTGCACGTCGTCCCACGACCAGCCCGGCAGGCCGAGCTGGCGCCATTGGTCGTAATCGTTGTCCTGGCCGAGCATATAGATCATGCCGTTGATGGCCGACGAGCCGCCGATCACCTTGCCGCGCGGATAATTGAGGCTGCGGCCGTTGAGGCCCGCTTCCGGCTCGGTCTTCATGAGCCAGTCGGCGCGCGGATTGCCGATGGCGAACAGGTAGCCGACCGGGATGTGAAACCAGATCCAGTTGTCGCGGCCGCCCGCTTCCAGCAGCAGCACGCGCTTGGACGGGTCGGCCGACAGCCGGTTGGCCAGCACGCAGCCGGCCGAGCCCGCGCCCACGATGATGTAATCGAATTCGCCTTCGACGGGTGTTGCCTGCAACATGGTTTCACTTGATATCCGATGCCGGACAAAACGGCGAGTCGGATGATATTAATCAGGGGCGGTGGCGATATGATCCGGCAACGCCGCTAGGCGGCCTTCCGGTTTGATCTCAATCAATACGTGCCGCGACGAATTATGGATATTGCGCCCCGTTCGGACATTGCACATAATTCAATGGCCGAATTTGCTGGGGAATCCGTATGAAAACACGTGCCAAGAGGCGCGGTCGTTCGACCGCCGCCAAGCCGCTGCGCGGCATTGCTTTGTTGCGCGATCCGCTGCTGAACAAAGGGACCGGCTTCACCGATAAGGAACGCGACGCGCTCGGCTTGCGCGGCCTGCTGCCGGCGACCCGTCTCTCGATCCAGGCGCAGGTGGACCGTCTGCTGACCAATCTGCGCAATCAGCCCAACGACCTCGAAAAATACGTGGCGCTCAATGCGCTCCACGACCGCAACGAGACGCTGTTTTTCCGCCTCGTCTGCGACAATATCGACGAGATTCAACCGATCATTTACACGCCGACGGTGGGCCTCGCCTGCCAGAAGTTCGGCAATATTTTCCAGCGGCCGCGCGGGCTTTTCATCGGCGCCAATGATCGCGGCCGCATCGCCAAGCTGCTGGCCAATTGGCCCTATCCGGCCAAACTTATCGTCGTCACCGACGGCGAGCGCATTCTGGGGCTGGGCGATCTCGGCGCCAACGGCATGGGCATCCCGGTCGGCAAGCTCTCGCTCTATTCGGCCTGCGCCGGCGTGCACCCGAGGCTGTGTCTGCCAGTGATGTTGGACGTCGGCACCAACAACGAAGAGCTGTTGAAAGATCCGTACTATGTCGGGCTGCGCCGCAAGCGCTTGACCGGCGCCGCCTACGACAATCTGGTCGACGAGTTCATTACCGCCGCGCGCAAGGCTTTTCCCGGCGTGCTGATCCAGTTCGAGGATTTCGCCAATCACTCGGCGTTCCGGTTGCTGCACAAATATCGCGACCGCTATTGCGTTTTTAACGACGACATCCAAGGCACGGCGTCGGTGGCGCTGGCCGGCCTGTTGTCGGCGTTGCGCGTGACCGGCGGCAAGCTTTCGGAACAAACGATACTTTTCCTCGGCGCCGGAGAAGCGGCGACCGGCATCGCCGACCTCGTGGTCTCCGCGATGATGGCGGAAGGCCTGTCCGAGGCGGACGCGCGGCGGCGCAACTGGCTGGTCGATTCGCGCGGCCTCGTGGTGAAAGATCGCGGCGACCTCACCGCGCATAAATTGCCATACGCGCACGAATACATGCCGACCGGCGACTTCCTGAGCGCGATCCACGCGCTGAAGCCGACGGCCATTATCGGCGTCGCCGCGGTCGGCGGTACATTTACGCCGGAAGTGCTGGGCACCATGGCGCAAATCAACGAACAGCCGATCGTGTTCGCGCTCTCCAATCCGACCTCGAAGGCGGAATGCTCGGCCGAGGAAGCCTATCGCCACACCGCCGGACGCGCGCTGTTTGCCTGCGGCAGCCCCTACGACCCGGTAACGCTTGACGGCAGGACCTTCGTGCCACGCCAGGGTAACAATTCTTATATTTTCCCCGGTGTCGGCCTCGGCGCGATCGCCAGCGGCACGCGACTGGTCACCGACGAAATGTTCATGGCGGCGGCGCGCACGCTGGCAGGGCTGGTGACCGACGCCGATCTGCAGCAGGGCAGCCTTTACCCGGCGCTGCCACGTATTCGTGAAGTATCGGCGCACATCGCGACGGCGGTCGCCAAGGTCGCCTACAAGCGCGGGTTGGCGACCGGGCGGGCGCCGAAGAACCTGCTCGCGCAGGTCAAATCGCAAGTCTACAACCCGCGTTATTGAATGCGCGTCACGTCCGCTCGGGCGGCTTGCCAGACCGGAAAATATCGCCAATGATGTAGACAAGACCTGCGGCGCACCGTGCGTGCGCCGCATATGCCGGAACGGCGGTTCCGACGCTCGGTCGTTTCCCAATCGATGAGCCGTCTACCAGGCGCCCTTGCGGGTGCCCGAGGAGAACGCCATGCCGCCAAGGCTTTTCGCCATTCTCGCGCTGCTCGCCGCGCTCGCCGCCGTACCGCAGCCCGCCACAGCGCAGGATACGCTGACGGTGTTCGCCGCGGCCTCCATGCGCAACGCGCTCGACGACGCCAACAAAGCCTTCACCGGGAAGACCGGCATCAAGGTGACGGCGAGCTACGCCGCCAGCTCCGCGCTTGCCAAGCAAATCGCGCAAGGCGCGCCGGCCGACGCTTACGTCTCGGCCAATATCAAATGGATGGAATTCCTCGAGCAAAAGAAGCTGGTTGCGGCCGGCACACGCATCAATCTGCTCGGCAACCGGCTGGTGCTGATCGCGCCCACGGACTCGAAGCCCGATCGCATCAAAATCGTGAAGGGCTTCGACATCGCCAAACTCGCCGGCGACGGGCGTATCGCGGTGGCCAACACCAAGGCGGTGCCGGCCGGCCTCTACGCCAAGGCGGCGCTGATCTCGCTCGGCGCCTGGAAAGCGGCGGAGCCCAAGCTCGCGCAGGCCGAAAACGTGCGGGCGACGCTGGCCTATGTGGCGCGCGGCGAAACCCCGCTCGGCATCGTCTATGCGACCGATGCCAAGATTGAGCCGAAAGTGAAGATCGTCGGCACCTTCCCGGTCGGCTCGCATCCCGCCATCACCTATCCGGTGGCGGGGATCGCGGCCAGCAAGAACAAGCACGTGAAGGCCTACCTGGATTTCCTGCAAACCCGGGACGCCAAGGCGATCTTCGAGAAATACGGCTTCAGCTTCCTGGTGCCGCCGAAGGCGTCGTGAGCGTGCTCGCGCTGACGCCGCAGGATTGGACCGCGATCCTTCTCTCGCTGCGGATCGCAACCGTGGCGACGCTGGTGGCGCTGCCCTTCGGCGTCGCCATTGCCATGCTGCTGGCGCGCAAAGATTTCTGGGGCAAGTCGCTGCTCGACGCGCTGGTGCACCTGCCGCTGGTGCTGCCGCCGGTGGTGACCGGCTATCTTTTGCTCATCACCCTCGGCCGCAAGGCGCCGGTGGGCGCGTTTCTGGCCGACCATTTCGGCATCGTGGTCGCGTTCCGCTGGACCGGCGCGGTGATCTCGTGCGGGGTGATGGCGTTTCCGCTGATGGTGCGCGCCATAAGGCTGTCGATCGAAGCCATCGACCGGCGGCTGGAGGACGCCGCATCGACGCTCGGCGCCAACCGCTTCTGGGGTTTCATCACCGTGACGCTGCCGCTGGCGCTGCCCGGCATCATCGCAGGCTGCATGCTGGCCTTTGCGCGCGCGCTCGGCGAGTTCGGCGCCACCATCACCTTCGTCTCCAACATTCCGGGCGAGACGCAGACCATTTCGGCGGCGATCTACACGATGACGCAAATCCCGGACGGCGACGCCGCCGCGCTTCAGTTGGTGATCGTCGCCGTCGTCATCTCGGTCGCCGCGCTGGTGGCATCGGAATGGCTGGCGCGCCGCGCCACCGCGCGGCTTCATGGGAGCTGACATGCTTTCGGTCGACGTCAAAAAGCAGCTCGGTGACTTCTCGCTGCGCGCGGCATTCGACGCCGCGGGCGGCGCCACCGCGCTGTTCGGCGCGTCCGGCGCCGGCAAGACCAGCATCATCAATATGATCGCCGGGCTTACGCGGCCCGACCGCGGCCGCATCGTGCTCGACGGCGAGGTCCTGTTCGACGAGGCCGCGCGCATCGACGTGCCGGCCTGGCGCCGGCGCATCGCTTGCGTGTTCCAGGAAGGCCGCCTGTTCCCGCATCTGTCGGTGCGGCATAACCTCGCCTATGGCCGCTGGATGAGCGGCCGCGCGGCCGATCCGGACGCCTTCGGCCACGTGGTCGCGATGCTCGATATCGGCCATTTGCTCGACCGCCGGCCCGGCAAATTGTCGGGCGGCGAACGCCAGCGGGTGGCGGTCGGCCGGGCGTTGCTGATGCGGCCACGTTTGCTGCTGCTCGACGAGCCGCTGGCCTCGCTCGATGCCGCGCGCAAAGGCGAAATCCTGCCCTACCTGGAGCGGCTGCGCGACGAGGCGCAGGTGCCGATGATCTATGTCAGCCACGAGGTCGCCGAGGTGCGGCGGCTGGCGACGCGCGTGGTGATGATGGATAAGGGCTGCGTGACGGCGGCGGGCGGGGTGGAACTGCTCGACGCGGCGCGCGACGATGTGCTTGCCTGAGGCATGTTTCCGCCGAATCGAATCGTCTGCCTGACCGAGGAAACCGTGGAGACGCTCTACCTCCTCGGCGAGGATCGGCGCATCGCCGGGGTATCGGGCTATGCGGTGCGGCCCCCGCAAGTGCGCAAAGAGAAGCCGCGCGTCTCGGCTTTCATTTCCGCCGACCTGCCGAAAATTCTGGCGCTCAAGCCGGACCTGGTGCTGGCCTTTTCCGATCTGCAGGCCGACATCGTCGCCGAATTGATCCGCGCCAATGTCGCGGTGCATGCCTTCAACCAGCGTGACGTCGCCGGCATTCTCGCCATGATCCGCATGCTCGGCGCGTTGGTCGGCGTGCCCGAGAAAGCGGACGCGCTGGCGGCTTCGCTCGCCGCCCGTGTCGAGCGCGCCCGCGAACGCACGTCGCGTCTGCCGCGCCGCCCGCGCATCTATTTCGAGGAATGGGACGAGCCGATGATCTCCGGCATCGGCTGGGTGTCGGAATTGGTGGAAGCGGCCGGCGGCATCGAGGTGTTCCCGGCGCTTGCCGCCAAGAAGAACGCCAAGGACCGCATCGTTTCCGCCGATGCCGTGATCGCGGCCGCGCCTGATATCATCGTCGGCTCCTGGTGCGGCAAGAAATTCGTGCCGGCCAAGGTCGCCGGCCGCGCCGGCTTTGCGCAGGTTCCCGCCGTCGCCACCGGATGGCTGCGCGAGGTCAAATCCGCCTTGATCCTGCAACCGGGCCCGGCCGCGCTCACCGACGGGCTCGATGCGCTAAGCGCGATCGTAACGGAATGGGCGGGAACGGCGTGAACGGGCGCCTTTTACCGGCCGGCCGGACCGTGCTAAGAACCGGCAAAGCAAGGGACTAAGACGATGCAGCCGACCAAAGCACGCACCGACCTCATCATGGACTTGACCCTGGTGGCCTTCCTGGTCGGCCTCGACGTGACCGCCCGCCTGCTGCCGCACGCGCCCGGCGTGTGGCCGGTCGCCGCCACCGCCTTGTTTGCCGGACGGACGCTGCGCCTGCCGGTACTGGCGCTGATCGTGCCGCTGGCCGCGACCTTGCTGAGCAACGTCGCGCTCACCAACGACGATTGGCCGGTCACGCTGGTGGTGCTTGCCGCGATCACGGTTCCGGCGCTGGCCGGCATGCTGATCCGCCGCTGGAAAGGCGCGCTGCCGGTGGTGGCGGCGATGGTGTCGTGCTCGCTGATCTTTTTTGCCGCCACCAATTTCGCCGTCTGGGCCTTCAACGGCATCTATCCGCTGACGTGGGACGGGCTGGTGGCCTGCTACGTCGCCGCGCTGCCGTTCCTTGACCGGACGGTGCTCGGCGACCTCGCCTGGACCGGCGTGTTGTTCGGCGGCGCCTGGCTGGTGCAGCGCGGGCCGGCGCTGGCGAAGCGCGCGCCCTAACCCAGAAATTTCTGTAGCCGCTCCAGCAGCGCCTTGCCGCGTCCGACCAGGTCGGTCGGCGCTTCCGGCTCGGCCAGCCGCAAGCCTACCGTCGTGACGATGCCGTCATCGACCTGATGCGCCAGCAGCGCGATCGGGCCGAGCGCGACCACGTCGCCGGTCTTGGGCGTGCGGCCGAGTTGCTCGCTGAAATAATCGGCCAGCGCCGCATCGGCATGGGCGGCGGCGACTTGCAACCCGTAAATGTCCGCCAGCGCGCCCAGCGTCGCGGTGCCCGGCACGAAGAAGTCGCCGAGCAATGCCGGATCGGGCACGCGCGGCGGCGGCATATCGACAAAGAAACGGTCGAGCGCCTGCGCCTTTTCCGGCGGCGCCAGCAGATACACGTAATCGCCCTCGCGCAGCGGATTGGCTTCGGCCGGCGTGAGAATTTCCTCGTTGCGCACGATCAAGGTCGGCCGCGCCCAGTTCGGGATCAATCCGCGGCGCAGGAACGGGCTGTTGGCGGGCACCGGGTAGCCGATGATCTCGCGCGCGAGCTGGCCGGGCAGATCGAGTTCGACGCGGCGCGGCTGCGGATCGGCGCGCGCAAACGAGATGTCGAGCCGGCGCGCCGCCGTCGCCACCGTCCAGCCCTGGATCATCAGTGACGACAGCACCACCACGAAGGCGACGTCGAAATAGAGATGGGCCGCCGGCAGGCCGACCAGCAGCGGGATCGAGGCCAGAAAGATCGCCACCGCGCCGCGCAAGCCCACCCATGAAATGAATAGTTTCTCGCGCCATTGAAAATTAAACGGCGCCAGGCAGAGAAACGCGGCGGCCGGGCGCGCGATCAGCATCAGCACCAGCGCCACCAGAATTGCGGCGGGCAGGCTTTCGATCAGCCGCTGCGGCGAAACCAGCAGGCCGAGCAGCACGAACATCGCGATCTGCGCCAGCCAGGTCACCGCGTCGAGAAACACGACGACGGAATTATGCGCGCGGGTCTGCCGATTGCCCATCACCAGGCCGGCAAGATAGACCGCGAGGAAGCCGGAAGCGTGCACCGCGTTGGCGAAGGCGAACACCACCAGGGCGAATACCGCCGCAAACGGCGCGTGCAGGCCCTGCGGCAGATCGAGACGGTTGAGCACCAAAGTGATGATACGCCCGCCGGCGTAGCCGATGACGCAGCCGAACACGGCGTCGCGCGCCAGCGTCAGGAAAGCATGCGACCAGCCTTGCCCGGCGCCCGTCATGATCTCCACCAGCAGCAGCGTCAGGAACACCGCGAACGGATCGTTGGTGCCGGATTCCACTTCCAGCGTCGCGCGCACGCGCGGGCGCAGGCGCAATCCGCGGGCGTTGATCAGGAAGAACACCGCCGCGGCGTCGGTCGACGCCACGACCGCGCCGACCAGCAGCGACTCAGCCCAGCCGCCGCCGAGCATGAATTTGGCGACCGGCGCGACCAGCAGAGCCGTGATCAGCACCCCGGCGGTCGCCAGAGTCAGCGCCGGCGCTACCACGTTGCGGAAGCTGGCGAGCCGCGTGCGCAACCCGCCATCGAACAGAATCAGCGCCAGCGCTATCGAGCCCACCGTATAGGTGGTGGCGACGTCTTTGAATTTGACGCCGCCGGGTCCGCCCTCGCCCGCCAGCATGCCGACCAGCAGAAATACCAGCAGCAGGGGCGCGCCGAAGCGCAATGCAATCAGGCTCGACAGGATACCGGCGAGTACCAGCAGGCTGCCGAGCAGAATGGCGATGCTGATGATGTCGAGCGAAGCCATGGCCGTTTTCGCGAATCCTCCGGCTCTATTGGAGACATTCGCGGACCTAAGAGCAACGGCAATAGCGTCGCAACCGGCGCGGCAGCGCCCAGGCTTTGTTCAGCCTGTGCCGATTAAAACGCCAGACTGGGCCGCCGGATGGCAATCTTGGGGGTTCAGACCCGCAGCAGCGGCACGCCGGCCGGCCCGACAGGCGGCCGCCGCTCAGGCTAGCTTCCCGGATTCATCGCCTGCCAGCCGTTGGTCGTGTTTTCGCCAGACAGGTAGTCGTGATGATAGCTCAGGCACGCCCGGAGGTCGGACATCACGCCGGTGCGCAACGTCTCGCGGCAGTTATTGACCGCGCGCTTCAGGTATTTCTGCGTTCCGTCGGTAACATCCTTGCCGACGGTTTGCTGCCAAAGCGAAGTGACTTTCTCGATTCCGAAATTGCTTTTTTCGGGCAAGCGGTTGACCATCTGATTGAGGATGCGCGTAGCATTCATATGATCGCTGTCGCGCTCGAACGCCCTTTCGGCCAGAGCGCGCAACGGACCGGTATAGCGGGTTATTTCGCCTGCGCTCAGCGGCTTGGGGTCGCCTGCAATGGCGACGGGAATAACCGACGCCATCGGCCCGACGGAAAGCTTCGCGACGCCCTTGCCCAACCGGCGAACCGTCGCTTCCGGCAGACTGACTTTGACCGCGCTAAACTGCCGCAGCGATATGAAACTGAGCGCTGCTGTGACCGGCTGCTGGTGCTTCACCCCGTCCGGTCCCGTGACCGTCAAGGTAAATTGGGTGCCCTTGGCGGGCCGATAGACTGTGCCGGTCGGCGGCGTCGGGCGGTGTTGCTGCAGACAGACGGACGAAAACTCCGCCGTGCATGTCCCGCCTACGCAGGTCATCGGTACCGGCTCGTTGGACGCGATCAGCCCCAGAATCTGCGGCGCCGCCTGAGCGGGCGCGGACAAGATGGCGGCCAGCGGAAGGGTGGCGAAGAAAGCGAGGGCTTTGAAGCGCATGGGTCTATCCTTCGTTTCAATACCGGCTAAACCGTAACGGCGTACGCGACCACATGGACTCAAGTATCTTACGGCCAACGGGTGTTGGACGAAAGGGTAATTTCAACCCCCGGATGTGCGTTATCGGAGGATAAATAACTCGCGCCGTATCGGCGCACCGCATCGTTCATGCGCACGACCGGGCGTCGCCCGGCGATGTCAGAACAGCTTGCGGGGCAGATAAATGGCGATTTGAGGAAAATTGATGATGATGACCATGCCAATCAACATGATGATCCAGTAAGGCGTCGCACTCTTGAAGATCGTCATCACGTTCATGTCCGGCTCGATCTCCTGGATCGCCGCTTTCACCGTATAAACCAGCAAGCCGAAGGGCGGCGTATACAGACCGGCCTCGATGGCGATGATGCCGATGATGGCGAAGGCGATCGGGTCATAGCCGAGCTTGACGGCGATGGGGGCAAAGATCGCGGCGGTCAGCAGCATGATGGAGATGGAATCGATGATCATCCCCAGCAAGAACCACACCAGAACCATGACGGCGACAATCATCCAGGGCGCCATGCCGGAGCCTAGAAACAGGCTCTCGATGGCGTTCGCCAGGCCGGTCATGGCGAGGGTCCGCGAATAGAGCGCCGCGGTGACCAGCAACAAGAGGATCGGTGCGGAGGTTTTCCCGACCGATAAAATGGAATCGATCACATCGCGGAACCGCATGCCCTTGATAATGCCAAGCGCCAAGCCGATCAGGGCGCCGGCGCCGGCGCCTTCGGTGGGCGTAAAAATGCCAAACCAAATTCCGCCCAGGACAGCCACAATGACAACGGTGATTCCCAAAAGGCTGATCAGGAATTGGACGGTCGTGACTTGTTCCTCATCATCCGCCGACGCGCTGCCGTGGGTGGCTGTGTCCCTGGTTCCTGTACCGCCGCCGACGGCGTCCGGTCGCCACAGCGCCCAGCCAAATACGTATAGAATAAACAAGGCCGCCAGCATCAAGCCAGGAAAGACGCCGGCGGCAAAAAGCTGACCGATGGATTGTTCGGTCAGAATGCCCCAGACGATCATCAGCACCGATGGCGGGATGAGCATGCCGAGGCAGCTCGAGCCCGCAACCGCGCCCAACGCGAACCCTTTATGGTAGCCGTGGCGTTTCATTTCCGGATAGGCGATGCGCGAAAAGGCCGCCGCGGAGGCGATGCTGACGCCAGTAACGAAGGAAAACAGCGCGTTTCCGACCACCGTGGCGATGGCCAGACGACCGGGCACCCCAGGCAGCAACCGGTTGATGCCACGGTAGACGTCGGTAACGACTCCCGATTTGCCGATGAATTCACCCATCAGCATAAAGAGCGGGATGACGGCAAAGACATAAGCGCGGATGGCTTCATAAGCCGTGTCCGCCAACATGGCCTGCACGGTGTGGAATGCGTGGGCGTCGGCGCCGGTGACCAGAAAAATGCCAAGGGCGCTGGTCATGCCAAGCGCGACGGCGATATGAACGCCGATCACGACCAGGCCGATGAGGACGACGACCAGCAATACCGCGGTGTTGACTTCGAACACTGGACTAGACCTGCGTGTGATCGAACGTGTTCAAGGGATTGTCCGGGTCCGCTTCGGAATCCAACAATTTAGGCTTGAAGACATCGAGATAAGCCATAACCAGATAATTGAACATGGCCAGGCCGCTGCCGACGATCACCGTCCAACGCGCGGGCCATGAAGGTACGCGCAAGGCGCCTTCACCTTCGTATTCGCCCTCGATGAATGACTTGATGCTTTCTTCCCAGCCGCCGGTGATGATCATCAGAAAGAAGGCGGCGCCCAGGAGATAGCCAATGGCGAGCAATACCCGCTGCACCTTGTCCGGCAGATGAATTACCAGGAAATCCGCCCTCAGCATGGAGCGCGAGCGAATGGCGTAGCCAGCCTGCAGGAACACAATGATGACGATGGATGCGGCGACCATTTCAGCCGTGCCGTAAATTGGCTTGCTGAAAACGGTCCGCCCGATGATGTTTGCCATGACCAGAAACGCCAGCCCGAAAGCCCAGGCCGCGGCGGCAACCATCAGAAATTTGGACACTCGATCACTTAAAGTGATGAGCGACATCGCTTTTCCCCCTCGTCAGCCATCCGAAACGGGATTCAAAATGCCGGCTGAAAATCATCGAACTGGATTTTCAGCCGGCAAGTTTGAACGATCGATTAGATCCCGTTAGAGCCAATCACTTGATTTGGTAGCGCACCGGCCACTTGTAGCCGTGCTTTTCGGCGACATCCAAGGTGTAGTTGAGGATCGCCTTGGCCGGATAACCCTTCGCCTCGAGCTCGTTGGCGATTTGTTGCGGCCAAGCCGAGAGCTTCTGCGCCCACTCAAGGCGGACGTCGTCGGGCAGGTCGCTCACCGTGATATGCGAGCGCAGCCAGTCCATGTCCTTCTTGTAGCCCTTCTTGTTGAAGACGCCGGTCTGGAGTTCGTAGCGGTGCGCAACCTCGAGGACGATCGGTTGCACCTCCGGCGGCAGGCTCTTCCAGAAGCGGTTATTGACAGTCAGGCCGTGCCAGGTGATCGAGCCGAAGCCGATGCTGGTGTAGTACTTGCCGACTTCATAGAGCTTGAACACCGGTCCCCAGGCGCTGGGGAACATGATGCCGCCTTCGGCGACGCCGGTCTTGATCTTCTGGTACCAGCCCGGCAAGCCGTCGGTCACGGGGATGATGCCGATATTGGCCTGCTTCATCCAATTCAGGTTGAGCCCGGCGCCGAGAATCTTGTGGCCCTTGAGGTCGGACACTTTCTTCCACGGGAAGTTAGTGCCGATGTTGTAACCGCCGTCGCCGATATGCGCGATCAGGGTCTGGTTGTATTTTTGGAACACCGACTCAAGGATCGGGAACTTCTTGTAGACGTCGACGGCGATGGCGACGCTCATCTCCGGATCCATGGTGCCGAAGGGCAGCATGATCTGGAATGCGTTCATGGGCAGCTTGGAGGCTTCGAAGCAGAAGCAGAAACCGCCGATATCGAGGACGCCGTTCTGAACGCCTTCGAAAGTATCGAACACCTTCACGATGGAGCCCGAATACCCTTCGATGAATTTGACCGTATGTTTGGTTTTGGATTCGATCGCCTTCTTGAGCTCGGGCTCAAAGAAGGTTTTCATCAGGCCCGCATAGACGACGGTCGGCGGATGGCCCGAACCGATCCTAATGACGATCTCTTTGGCGCCAGCATGGCCGACGCTGCCAAGCACAAGCGCGGCTGCAAATCCTAGGACCGTCATCCCGGACACCGCAGCAGCAACTATGCCTGTTTTCCTTTTTTGCATTTTTTCCTCCCTTTTTAGGCTTTCATTCCCGCACTTACATTATGCCTGAATATCGGCATGTGTGGTGCGCGCTTTGTCGCGCGTCTTCAGTTTCAATTCAAAGAAATGTCGCGATGCGCCGTTCGCGCATCAAATTGGTTCTTCCTCCCAGTTATCGATGCCCTTGACGGACATTTCGTATGGCGAAAGCTCTCAACCCCAGCCACGCAAAGTCTTTCACACTTCCAAGGAGGTGCCTAGGCCGCCGCCGGGCGTTCGAAGCAACAACACGGTCAGAAGTTCACCTTGTCACCGCCTTTGAGCGCGAGGATTTCGCGCGCTTCGTCGGGCGCGGCGATTTCGAGGCCGAGACCCTCGAGAATCTGGCGCACCTTGGTCACCTGCTGAGCATTCGACTCGGCAAGCTTGCCGGCGCCGATCCACAGCGAGTCCTCCATGCCGACACGCACATTGCCGCCCATGGAGGCCGCCATGGCGGCGACGCGCATCTGATTGGCGCCGGCGCCGAGCACCGACCAGTGGTAATTGTCGCCGAGCAAGCGGTCGGCGGTGCGCTTCATCTGCATGACGTCTTCCGGGTGCGCGCCGATGCCGCCGAGAATGCCGAACACCGACTGCACGAACAGCGGCGGCTTGACCACGCCGCGGTCGAGGAAATGCCTGAGCGTATAGAGATGGCCGATGTCGTAGCACTCGATCTCGAAGCGCGTATTGTTCTCCGCGCAAGTAGTGAGAATGTATTCGATGTCGGCAAAGGTGTTCTTGAACATGCCCTTGCGCGAACCCTCCAGATACGGCTCTTCCCAATCGTATTTGAACTTGCCCTTGTAGCGCGGGATCATCGGGTAAAGCCCGAAATTCATCGTGCCCATATTGAGCGAGGCGACCTCCGGCTTGAAGGTGGCGGCCGGCCTAACGCGCTCCTCGATCGACATGTTGGGCGCGCCGCCGGTGGTGATGTTCACCACGACCCCGGAGCGCTGCTTGATGACCTTGAGGAAGGGCGCAAAAGCCTCCGGCGTCTGGTCGGGCCGGCCGTCCTGCGGATTGCGCGCGTGTAGGTGCACGACCGCGGCGCCCGCTTCGGCGGCGCCGATGGCGGCATCGGCGATCTGCTGGGGCGTCACCGGCAGATGCGGCGACATCGAGGGCGTATGGATTGAGCCGGTAACGGCACAAGTAATGATGACTTTGCGCGGCTTCGCCATGAGCGTTTCTTCCCGGTGATGTTTGTTATGCGTGTTCGTTATTGGACTTCGGGGGCGATCCTAGAGTATCAGGCCATCGGAAGTCACCTGCGCAGAAGTTGAGGACGTCGCCGTGGATGGTCCGGGGCAAGTTACGGTGGCGCGCACTTCCGGTATCCTGATCGGAATCCTCTGCGGCACCGGCGCCGCGTTCGGCTGGGCGGCCGGATTCGTGGCGGCCAAGCATGGCGTCGGCGTAGGCTTTACGCCCGCCGACCTCGCCTTTCACCGCTTCTTCTGGTCCGGCCTGCTGCTGATGCCCATCGCCTTCCGCCACGGGCTGAGCAATCTCGGCGGCATCGGCTGGGGCCGCGGGCTGGCGATGAGCGTGCTGGCGGGCCCGCCGCAGGCAATCATCGCCTATACCGGTTTTATTCTGGTGCCGCTCGGCCACGGCACCACCATCCAGCCGGCCTGCGCGGCGCTGTTCGGGCTGATCCTCGCGACCCTCATGCTGCACGAGCGGGCGACGATCCCGCGCATTTTCGGCGGCGCCACCATCATCGCCGGTCTCATGGTGTTCGGTGCCGAGTCGCTCGCCACCATCGGCCGCCAGGGCGTGGGCGGCGATCTGCTGTTCGTTACCGCCGGCTTCTTCTGGGCTTTATTCGGCACGCTGCTGCGCTACTACCACATGTCGGGCGCGCGCGCGGTGGCCATGGTCGGCCTATTGTCGGTGGCGGTGTATGCACCGCTTTACGCGATCTTCATCGGGTTCGGCAACATCCTGCACATGAGCCTGGCCGAGAATCTGGTGCAGGTGGTGGTGCAGGGCATCCTCGCCGGCGTTTTGCCGATCTATCTGTTCGCGCGCGCGGTGATCCTGATCGGCGCCGGGCGCGCGGCGACGTTTCCGGCATTGGTGCCGGGCTTCTCGCTGATCATCGGTTATCTCGCGCTCGGCGTGGTGCCGAGCATTCCACAGCTCGTCGGCCTGGTGATCGTGGTGGTGGGGTTCCGGTTCGTGGTGCGGTAGGCTTATGCCTCCGGCCCGGCGTATTTTCCCGCCGTATCCGGGAACATGTTCTTGATGATCTTGAATTTGGAGATGTCGACGGTCGCGTCCATGTGCATGAAGATAACGGCGTCGCGCAGCGCCTTCTCGATGCCGAAATCGAGCATGATGCCGTTGCCGCCGTGCAATTCGATCGCGTGCTGGGCGACTTTCATGATCTCCTCGGAGGCGAACATCTTGGCCATGTTGCACAAGATCTCGGCCTCGGGCGCGTTCTCGTCGACGGCTTGCGCGGCGCGCTCCAGCAGCGCGCGCACCGCCTCGATGCGGGTCGCCATGTCGGCCAGCCGCAGCGCCACCGCCTGATGCTTGATCAGGATGCGGCCGCCCTGCACGTAGTTTTGGACGTATTCGGCGGTGGCCTCGAAGGCGCGCACGCCGACGCCGAGGTTCTTCGCCGCCTGGATGATCTTGCCGGGACGGAAATAGACGCCGGCCGAGCCGAGCGCGTCGTTTTTCACCAGCAGATGATCGTCGGGCACGAACATGTCCTCGAACACCATCTCGCCGTTGTTCATGAAGCGGCAGCCGAGCGTCTCGTTGCAGCGCGCGACCGAGAATCCCTTAGTTTCGCGCGGCACCAGGAACGACGAGGTTCCCTGCAACATGCCGACTTTAGGGTTGGTGTTGGCGTAGACCACGTAGAGGCTGGCGTCGTAGCCGTTGGATATGAATTGCTTGCGGCCGTTGATCACCCAGCCGCCCTTGGCCTTGACCGCCTTGGTCTGCATGGAGGCTTCCGGCACGTTGTAGGGCAGCCAGCGGTCGGAGGCGCCGCGCGGCTCGGTCAGGCAATGCGCCATCAGGAATTGCGGCTCCGCCACCAGTCGCTTGAACCATTTTTCCTGCAAGTGCTTTGGAGCAAACTGCCGCAGCAGCACCGACACTTTCCAGTTCTGCACCAGCTTGTCGGAGAGGCCTGAATCGCCGCGCGCGATCTCCTCCGAGATCATCGCGAAAGTTTTGACCTCCGTGCCCTTTTCAAGCTCGACGCCGCCGAATTCCTCAGGGACCCCCAGGGTGCGGATGCCGATCTTCTCGGCCTCTTCCAGGATCCGCAGGGGCAGCCGGTCTTCCGGCACCATCGACCACTCGCGCTGCCAATTCTCGCGAATGAAGGGCAACACCACCTCGTCGACGAAATCGCGGCAGCTCTGCCGCATCATCCGTTGTTCTTCCGACAATCCCCGGTCGTACATGTAAATATCCCCTTGCTGCCAGCGCCGAATGCCCGGCGCCGATCCGATTTGATATTGGTCCGCTTTGCCGGCTAATTCCACAGGGGGTCCTGGCGGCGTAGCGTGGACGGTGCCTATGCTCAGCACTCAGAGGAACCTGCGATGACCGAGGAACAGCGTGTCACGATGGACGGCGGCTGCACCTGCGGCGCCGTGCGCTATCGCCTCAAGGCCAAGCCCCTGTTCGTGCATTGCTGTCATTGCACCTGGTGCCAGCGCGAAACCGGTTCGGCCTTCGCCGTCAACGCCTTCATCGAAGCGTCCGAGGTGGAAATCGCGAAGGGCGAGCCGGTGCAGACGACGCTGCCCAGCGCCAGCGGCAAGGGCCAGGTGTTCTGGCGTTGCGCCGATTGCGGCGTGACGGTGTGGAGCAACTACGCCGGCGCCGGCCCCAAGTTTCATTTCGTGCGCGTGGGAACGCTCGACCAGCCGGCGCGCGTGGCCCCGGACATCCACATCTACACGTCCACCAAGCAGCCCTGGGTGGTTCTGCCGGATGGCGTTCCGGCGGTCGCGGAGTTCTATAAGCCGGCCGATTATTGGCCGGCCGAGAGCATGGCGCGCTTCAAAGCGGCGCGCGCAGGCTAAGGCCGCGCTACGCGGCCTTGCGGCTGGCCAAAAACTCGCCCATGCGGTCGAGCGCTTTCAGGATATTCTCGGTCGAGTTGGCGTAGCTCAACCGCACATAGCCCTCGCCCAGAATGCCGAAATCCGGTCCGCCGACGATGGCGACGCCGGCGTCATCCAGCAGCGCCAAGGCAAGTTCCTTCGCCTTCCAGCCGGTGCGTTTGATGTTGGGAAAGGCATAGAACGCACCCTTGGGGGTTGCGCAGGTGACGCCCGGCAGTTTGTTCAGGCCGTCGACCACGACGTTGCGGCGCTTGTCGAATTCGGCCACCATTTTGATGACGTCGTCCTGCGGGCCTTTGAGTGCCGCCAGTCCGGCATATTGCGAGGGCGCGTTGACGCAGGAATACAGATTGACCGCGAGCTTGCGCGCATAATCGTAGAGCTTGCCCGGCCACACCGCGTAACCCAGCCGCCAGCCGGTCATGGCGTAGGTCTTGGACCAGCCGTTGAGCAGGATGACTCGGTCACGGATCGACGGATAGCTCAACAGGCAGACGTGCTGCTCGCCGTCATAGAGCATGTGGTCGTAAATCTCGTCCGACATCACTGCCACGTCCGGCCACTTCTCCAGTCCGGCGACCAGCTTGTCGAATTCGGCTTTCGGCGTGACGCCGCCGGTCGGGTTGGCCGGTGAAGTCACGATCAGCAGCCTGGTCGCCGACGTGATCAGGTTGAGCGTCTCCTCGGCCGAAAACGCAAAATTATTTTCCTCGTGGATCGGCACCGGCACCGGCTTGGCGCCGGTATATTCGATCATCGAGCGGTAGATCGGAAAGCCGGGGTCGGGATAAAGGATTTCCGCACCCGGTTCGCCGAACATCAGGATCGACATGAACATGGTCGGCTTGCCGCCCGGCATGATCATCACCTCGTCGGGCGAGACCGCGATTTTGAAGCGCTTGGCGAGATCGGCGGCCACCGCCTCGCGCAGCGGCGGGATGCCGGTCGCCGGCGTATAACCGTGATGACCCTCGCGCAGCGCCTTGACCGCCGCCTCGACGATGAAGTCGGGCGTGCGGAAGTCGGGCTGGCCGATGCCGAGATTGATGATATCGCGCCCTTGCGCCGCCAGCGCATTGGCGCGGGCCAGCACAGCGAAGGCGTTCTCCTCGCCGATGCGATCGAAGGCGGCGATCGTCTTCAACATTGGCTTTGCTCCAGAAGGATCGCGCGCAGTTCAGCCGATCGGCCCGGGAAAATCAAATGCCGGGAGTAGTCCGGCCGCCACCGGCGCCGAAGCCGGCCATCAGCGAATAGCATTGTCCAGGCGCGGCCAAACGTGGCACGGTCCGGCCCTTCCCCGCCGAGGTCGCGTCCATGGCCAGCCCCTCCGTCACCGACAAACGCAAAAACTTCCGCAAGCTGCACGAGAGCGGCTGCTTCGTCATTCCCAACCCGTGGAATGTGGGCACCGCCCGCTACTTGCAGGGGCTCGGTTTCAAGGCGCTCGCCACCACCTCCTCCGGCTTTGCCCATGCGCAGGGCTTTGCCGACGGAGACCTCACGCGCGATCAGGTGCTCGCCCATTTCCGCGAGATCGCCGAAGCCGCCGACGTGCCGGTAAATGCCGATTTTGAGAACGGGTTTGCCGACGACCCCGCCGGCGTTGCCGCCAACGTTAAGTTGTGCGTCGAGACCGGCGTGGCCGGCCTGTCGATCGAGGATTTCACCGGCGACGAGGCCAATCCGCTTTGTGACTTCGACCTTGCGGTTGCGCGCGTGCGCGCGGCCCGCGAGGCAATCGGTAACAGCGGCGTACTGCTGACCGGGCGTAGCGAAGGCTTCATCCACGGCCGGCCTGACATGGACGAAACGCTGCGGCGGCTGCAAGCCTATGCCGAGGCTGGCGCCGATTGCCTCTATGCACCGGGCATCAAGACGCGCGAGCAGATCGAAACCGTGGTGAAGGCGGTGGCGCCCAAGCCGGTGAACATTTTGATGTCCACCGCCGGTTTCACCGCCAAGGAGGTCGCGGCCATGGGCGTGCGCCGCATCAGCGTGGGCGGCGCGCTGGCGCGGGTTGCCATGCACGCTTTCATCAAAGCGGCGCGCGAGATCGCCGAGCACGGCAGCTTCGACAGTTTCACCGGCGTCGTTTCGAACGCCGAGCTCAATGCCTTCTTCCATTCCGACCGCGCAAGCCGTGACTGAAAATCTACATCCGAAAACCGGGCAGCCGGTCGGCGCGGCCGTCGACGACAAGCCGGCGGCGCTCCCCGGCCCGGTAACGCTGACAGGCCGCTTCGGCCGCATCGAAAAGCTCGATGTCGGACATGCGCCGTCACTGTGGGAAGCAGTCAAGGACAATGATCGCATCTGGACCTACATGCCAAGCTACGGGCCGTTTCCCGACGCTTCGGCGTTTTCGACCTGGGTTGCCGCGCGCGCGGCGCTCACCGATCCTTACACCTACGCCATCATTGACGCCGCCGGCCGTGCTGTCGGCGTGTTCGCTTTGATGGCGATCCGCCCCGAGCACCGCGTCATCGAAGTCGGCCATGTGGTCTATGCGCCGGCACTTCAGCGCACGCCGCTCGCCTCCGAAGCGCAATATCTGCTGGCACGTTACGCCTTCGAGACGCTTCGCTACCGCCGCTATGAGTGGAAGTGCGACGCACTCAACGCCGCCTCCAACCGCGCGGCGCGGCGCTATGGATTCACGCTCGAAGGCATCTTCCGCCAACACATGATCGGCAAGGGCCGCAGCCGCGACACCGCCTGGTATGCGATGCTCGATGGCGAGTGGCCGGCGCGCAAGGCGAATTTCGAACGCTGGCTGGCGCCGGACAATTTCGCCGCCGACGGCCGGCAGATCGAGAGCCTCGGCGCCATGAACAACGCCGCGCAAAGTGCGGCAACATGAGCTCCGCCACATTGCTGCGGGCTCAACGGCCATTCGTGTTCATGTGGCTGGCGCGGGTAGCCGGCAGCATGGGCATCCAGATGCTGGCGCTGGTCATCAGCTGGAAGCTTTACCAGTTGACCAACAGCGCCCTCGACCTCGGTCTGGTCGGGCTGATCCAGTTCGTGCCCGCGGTGGTGCTGACGCTGCTGGTCGGGCACGTCGCCGATCGCTACGACCGCCGGCTGATCATCCGCGCGGCGCAAACCACCTACGCGCTGGCGGCAGGCTTGGTCACCGTTTCGCTGGCCACCGGCATCGTCAGCCGCGATCTCTTGTTCGGCGCGGTGTTCCTGATCGGCTGCGCCCGCGCCTTTGAAATGCCGACCACCAGCGCGTTGGTGCCGTCGCTGGTGCCGGCGCCGCTGATCACGCGCGCGGTGGCCGGCTGGGCCTCGGCCAACCAGATCGCGGTGATCTGCGGGCCGGCGCTCGGCGGGCTCATCTATGCGGTCAACCCGGTCGCAGTCAGCGCGCTGTGCCTGGTGTTTTTTTCCGCCGCCGTCGTCTTCGTCAGCCTGATCCGGGTCGAACGTGCCGCACCCGCACGCGAGGCACCGACCTTTCGCTCGGTGCTGGCAGGCCTCACCTTCGTCCGTACCCGGCCGCGGCTCTTGGGCGTGATCACGCTCGATCTGTTCGTGATCCTGCTCGGCAGCGCCACCGCGCTTTTGCCAATCTATGCCCGCGACATTCTCGTGGTGGGCCCGATCGGGCTCGGCCTCTTGCGCTCGGCGCCGGCAGTCGGCGCGCTGCTCTCCGTGCTCTGGCTGTCGAACCATCCGATCGAGGGCCGCCTCGGCCCCAAGATGTTCGCGGTGGTCGCGGTGTTCGGGGTTGCCACCATCGCGTTCGCGTTGTCGACGTCTTTTCTGCTTTCGCTTGCGGTACTGGCGCTGATGGGCATGTCCGACGCCGTCAGCGTCGTCATCCGCTTCTCGCTGGTACAGATCGAAACCCCCGACGCCATGCGCGGGCGGGTGAGCGCCATCAACTATCTGTTCGTCGGTTCGTCCAACACGCTGGGCGAATTCGAATCCGGCGCGGTCGCCGCCTGGCTGGGCGCGGTGCCGGCGGTGCTGATCGGCGGCATCGGCTCGCTCGTGATCGCCGCGACCTGGATGCTAATGTTTCCCAGCCTGCGCAAGCTCGACCGCTACGAGCCGGCAGATAAGGAAGAGGCGAGGACATGAGGCATGTCCTGATCACCGGCGCCGCCGGCATGATCGGCCGCAAGCTGGCCGCACGGCTCGCCAAGGACGGCAGCCTGAACGGCAAGCCAATCGACAAGCTCACGCTGATCGACGTGGTGGCGCCGCTTGCCCCGCCAGGTTTTTCGGGAAAAGTGGACGCGGTAGTGAGCGATCTGGCGGCGCCCGGCGCGGCGGCCAAAGCGGTGGCCGAGCGGCCGGACGTGATTTTTCATCTCGCCGGCGTGGTGTCGGGCGAAGCGGAGACCGATTTCGAAAAAGGCTTCCGGGTCAATCTCGACGGCACCCGCGCGCTGCTTGAAGCGGTGCGGCTCACCGGCGGCGGCTACAAGCCGAAAGTCGTGTTCACCTCGTCGATCGCGGTGTTCGGCGCGCCGTTTCCGGAGGCGATCTCCGACGACTTCCACCTCACGCCGCTCACATCCTACGGGACCCAGAAGGCGATGAGCGAATTGCTGCTCGCCGACTATACGCGGCGTGGTTTTCTCGACGGCATCGGCATCCGGCTGCCGACCATCGTGGTGCGGCCGGGCAAGCCCAACAAGGCGGCCTCCGGGTTTTTCTCCGGCATCATCCGCGAGCCGCTGGCCGGCCGGGAGGCGTTGCTGCCGGTGGCGGACAGCGTAATGCATTGGCACGCGAGCCCGCGCTCCGCGGTCGGCTTCCTCATCCATGCCGCGGGCTTGTCACACAGCGACCTGGGCGACCGCGTCAATCTCACCATGCCGGGCGTTTGCTGCACCGTGGGCGAGCAGATCGCCGCGCTCAAGCGGGTCGCCGGCGATCATGTGGCGGCGCGCATCCGCCGCGCGCCCGACGAACTGGTGGAGCGCATCGTCGCCGGCTGGCCGCGCCGCTTCGATGCGCGGCGCGCCGTGGCGCTCGGCTTCACGGTGGAGGCGACTTTCGACGACATCATCTGCGCGCATATCGAGGATGAGCTGGGCGGAAAGATCGCGAAGTTCCCTCTCCCCACCTGCGGGGAGAGCGTGGCGAGCACCGAGCGAAAGCGAGGTGAGAGCCGGGTGAGGGGGCGTTTCGAATTGCTCGGAATTGCAGTAGCGCCCCCTCACCCGATTTTCTCGTTTCGCTCGGAAATCGACCTCACCCCGCACGCGGGGAGAGGTAACAGAGATCACTGATGCGCTTTCGTGCTCCCCTCATCCCCGCCACCCTGATCCGCCGCTACAAGCGCTTTCTCGCCGACGTGACGCTCGGCAGCGGCGAAGAGATCACCGCCCACGTCGCCAATCCCGGCGCCATGACCGGCCTGGCGGCGCCCGGCGCGCGCGTCTGGCTGTCGAAATCGGACAACGCCAAGCGCAAGCTGGCCTATTCCTGGGAACTGGTGGAGGCGGATTTCGGCGCCGGCGCCGAATTGGTCGGCGTCAATACCGGCCATCCCAATCTGCTGGTCGCCGAGGCGCTTGCCGCGCAGACCATTCCCGATCTCGCCGGCTACGACTCGGTGCGGCGCGAGGTGAAATACGGAACCAATTCGCGCGTCGACTTCCTGCTCGAAAGCGCAGGCCGGCCGCCCTGCTATGTCGAGGTCAAGAACGTGCATCTGATGCGCGCGGCGGGCCTGGCGGAATTTCCCGACAGTGTCACGGCGCGCGGCGCCAAGCATCTCGACGAGCTCACCACCATGGCGGCGGGCGGTGCGCGCGCCCTCATGCTGTTCGTGATCCAGATCGGCTCCACGCAACGGTTTTCGCTCGCCCGCGACGTCGATCCGGCCTACGGCAAGGCCTTCGACCGGGCGCGGGACATGGGCGTGGCGGCCATCGCCTGGAAATGCGCCATTGGGCGCGAAGGCATTGAAATCGCCGAACAAGTGCCGATCGTCGATTGAACCGGCACGATCCAGGCTTTACATTGCTACCCATGACCTACGTCGACGCCGCTCTCGCCCCATTACGCAAAACCGGCCAGATCAAGCTGCACGGCGCCGTCGCCTTCGAGGGCATGCGCGAGGCCGGGCAACTGGTGGCGCGCTGCCTCGACATGCTGACGCAAGAGGTCGAGGCCGGCGTTACGACCGACAAGATCGACCGGCTGGTGTTCGAATACGCGATGGATCACGGCGCGCTGCCGGCGACGCTGATGTACCGCGGCTACAAGAAATCGACCTGCACCTCGCTCAACCACGTGGTCTGCCACGGCATCCCCGGCGACAAGCCGCTCAAGGACGGCGACATCGTCAATATCGACGTGACATTGATCCTCAACGGCTGGCACGGCGATTCGAGCCGCATGTTCCCGATCGGCGATATCCCGCGCCGCGCCGAGCGGCTGATCGAAGTCACCCACGAGGCCATGATGCGCGGCATCGGCGTCATCCGGCCGGGCGCGACCACCGGCGACATCGGCCACGCGATTCAGAGTTTTGTCGAAGCCCAGCACATGAGCGTGGTGCGCGACTTCTGCGGCCACGGCCTCGGCCGCCTGTTCCACGACGAACCGAATATCGTGCACATCGGCCGTCCGGGCGAAGGCATCATGCTGCGGCCGGGCATGTTCTTCACGGTCGAGCCGATGATCAATCTCGGCCGCCCGCACGTGAAGGTGCTGTCCGACGGCTGGACGGCGGTCACGCGCGACCGCTCGCTGTCGGCCCAGTTCGAGCACACCGTGGGCGTCACCGACGACGGCGTCGAGGTCTTCACCTTCTCGCCGGCGGGTCTCGACAAGCCGCCCTATCAGCGCTGACGGCCCGCACACCCAACCGCTTGTCCCCGCGAAAAGCGGCTCCCCAGTCAAGCCTGGCTGGATTCCCGCTTGCACCGGAATGGGCGGGAGGATGCTGCAATGGCCTCGTCGATTGCGCCCGAGTGAACTACAATCGCGCCAACCGAGCGCGAGGGTGGGCGCGTTCCTCATGGCGAAAAAGAACCAAAAAACCGCGCGCAAGCCGGGCCTCTCCGAGGCGGGACCGCATTATCACGGCCACCGCGAGCGGCTGCGCGCGCGCTTCCGCGAGGCCGGCAGCGAGGCGGTGAGCGACTACGAGCTGCTCGAACTGGTGCTGTTCCGCGCCATCCCCCAGCGCGATATCAAGCCGCTCGCCAAGGAACTGGTCGCCAAATTCGGCTCCTTCGCCGAAGTGGTGGCGGCGCCGACGGCCCGCCTGCGGGAGGTCAAGGGCCTCGGCGATGCCGCGATTACAGAACTCAAGGTCGTGCACGCGGCCGCCAGCCGCCTGGCGCGCGGGCAGGTGCGTAAGCAACCGGTGTTGTCGTCATGGTCGAACGTGCTCGACTATTGCCGCACCGCCATGGCCTTCGCCGACAAGGAGCAGTTCCGCGTGCTGTTCCTCGACAAGCGCAACCAGCTCATCGCCGACGAACTGCAGCAGACCGGCACCGTCGACCACACGCCAGTCTATCCACGCGAAGTGGTCAAGCGCGCGCTTGAACTGTCTGCCACCGCGCTCATCCTGGTGCACAACCATCCGTCCGGCGACCCGACGCCGTCGCGCGCCGACATCCAGATGACGCAATCGATCGTCGAGATCGCCAAGCCGCTCGGAATTTCCGTGCATGACCACATCATCGTCGGCAAGGAAGGGCATGCGAGCTTCAAGGGGTTACGGCTGATCTGAATTCCCGGCCGTCATTGCCCGCGCATAGCCGACCCAGCGCCGAAATGGCCGAACAGGTAGGAGGCCCGCAGAAAGATCGCGTCCACCGTGGTGTCCGCGTGGATGGCGGTGCCGCCGGTCTGCGGCGGTGATTCAAAACCCGTAAGCGTCTTACCGTTGAAGTCGAAGTGATCGTATTCGAGCCCAAGGATGATGTTCGGCTGGATCATGTACTCGATACCAGCGCCAGCGGTCCAACCTTGAAGATTGCCGTTTAAGTCGACGACAATGCCCGGGCCAGGGTTACCCGACACGATGTACAGGTCGAACTTGCTGCCTGCCCAGCCGCCCTTGCCGTAAAACAACCATTGATTCACTGCCCAGCCGACGCGCCCCGTGACGGAATAGCCTGACCTGAGGCGCGTCGAGTAGACGTCTTCCGGGAAGATCGCAAAGACGCCGACCCTGCGGTTTTTAATGTTGCTGAAATCGTAGCTGCCTTCAATGCCAATCACCCAATTGCCGTACTGCCAGTTGTACCCGACATGAAAGCCGCCAAGAACACCGTCTGGCGCGACGGAGAACGGTTTACCGATATCGGCAATGAGGTTGTAATAGGTGTCGACGGGGAACAGGTAGTCGACGGTCGACCAGCCATAGCCGATATGCCCGCCGACGTAAAAACCCTCCCAATCCTGAACCTGGACGCGTGCGGTGGTCGGAGCTTTCAGGATTTCGGCGGCTTGCGCGCCCGGCGCGGCCAGGACCGCCGCCAACACAACACGTTGCAAAACACAGCGCATCGGCCGTCCCCCTCAGACGGAGCGGCGGGTGCCATGCATAGATTATTTTGGCAGCACCACGTCGTGCAGAACCTTATCCGTCAGTCAATTCAATTCAATCGTTTTTGCATCGCCATGCACACGGCATACGATAATACCTCCGGCAATCCCACGCGGTCGCGCGCCCGTTCGGCATTGCCGTGCACGACCACATCATCGTGGGCAAGGAGGGGCGCGCCGGCTTCAAGGGGCTGCGGCTGATTTAATTACTGCCGCACCAGCATGATCGGGTCGGCGGTGTCCGACAGCCGGCGCCAGTTGCCGTCGGCATCCTCGAAGCGCCAGGGCTCGCCATTCGACGGCACCAACAGCAGGTCACCGTTGTCCATGCGCCATTGCGTGAAATCGAGCTTGGCGATGCCAGCGTCGCAGCCCGGCTGCGTTGTCACCGAGAGACCGTCGCCTGCCAGCGTCAGCACACAGATCGGCGCGCCGTCGCCACGCACGACCCCCCAGTTGCCGGTCACCTTTTGCGACGATGCCGCCTTGGGCGCCGCCGCGGCGGCGGCGGGATTCTGCAGAAAAAGCACGCCCAACCCCGGCGTCGGCGCCTCGAAGATACCGTCTTCCACTTCGCTGAATTCGACCAGCGCCTTGCCCTGCGCGTCGACCAGAAAAAGCAGTTCATCCTTGGGAAATTTCCAGCCGACGATCCGTTGCACCAGCGGGAACAGCTTGGCGCAATTGGCGTCGAAGGTGACTTTATAGCCGGACGCGGCGCGGTTGGCCGTGAATTTGGCGGTGCAGATCTTGTCGCGCTCGGCGTTGGAAAATTCCCAACTACCGATCATCGCCTTGGCGGAATCGGTGAGCTGCGCGCCGGTCTGCGCGTGCGCCGTCCCGCCGATGGCGACTGCAACAGCGGCAATGAGGATACGGCGCACCATTTCGAACCTATCGGACCGCCCGGCGCCCCTATCCTATCACGAACGCTTGGGCGGAAAGGGTGTCTCCGGCACCGGCGTCAACGGCGGCTTGCCGGCCGCCCATGCCAGGATGTTGTCGACCACGAGTTGATCCATCGCCGCCCGCGTCGCCGCGCTGGCCGAGCCGAGATGGGGGAACAGCACGATGTGATCCATGTCGATGAGTTCCTGCGGCACGTGCTGTTCCTTAGCCACCACGTCGAGACCGGCGGAATAGATGGTGCGATCCTTGAGCGCCTTGATCAGCGCCGCCTCGTCCACCACCGAGCCGCGCGCCATGTTGATGAGGATGCCGTTCGGCCCCAACGCCTTGAGTACTTCGGCATTGATCATGTTCTGCGTCGCCGGTCCGCCGGGCACGATCAGCATCAGCGTATCGACGTCGCGAGCCATGTCGATGAGCTTGGGATAATATTTGTATTTGACGCCGCTCTGCGGATTGCGCGTGTGGTAGACGACCGGCACGCCGAACGCCTCCAGCCGGCGCGCAATCGCGCGGCCGATGCGGCCCATACCGACCATGCCGACCGTGCGGTTGCGCAGCGTCGCCTTGCTGAGCGGATAATAACCCTCCGCCCATTTGCCGGCGCGCACATGGCGCTCGGCCTGCGGGAACTCGCGCACCGTGCACAGCAGCAGCCCGAGCGCGGTGTCGGCGACTTCTTCGTTGAGCACGTCGGGCGTGTTGGTGACGATGATGCCGTGCTGACCCGCCCATTTGGCGTCGATGTGGTCATAGCCGACGCCGAAGGTCGATACCTGCTCGAGCTTGGGAAAACGCTGCATGAGCTCGGGACCGACGCGCTCATTGGTGTAGGTCACGGCGAAGGCGCCGACCTTGTCGGCGATGGATTTAATGAAGGCGTCCTTGTCTTTGGCGTCGATCAGCCTGTGCAACGCCACCTTGGAGTCCAAGCCCTCGATGACGACCGGCTTTGCATTCCCGATCAACAAGACATCACGCTTTTCGCCAGCCATATGTGAACTCCTTCTTTTAAACGAGGAAGGTGACCGGCTTCTCGACCAGCGCCTTAAACGCCGCCAGCAGTTGCGCGCCGAGCGCGCCGTCGACCACGCGGTGGTCGCAGGACAGCGTGACCGTCATCTGGCTGACGAACTTGACGCCGCCGTCTTCCGTCTCGACCGGCGCGCGGCGGGAGGCACCGACCGCCAGCAAGGTCGCGTGCGGCGGATTGATGATGGCGGAGAATTCGCGCACGCCGTACATGCCGAGATTGGAGATGGCGGAAGCGCCGCCTTGGTATTCGCGTGGCGCGAGCTTCTTTGAGCGGGCGCGCGCGGCGAGATCGCGCATTTCCGCCGAAATGACAGTGAGCGACTTGCCTTCCGCATTGCGCACCACCGGCGTGATCAGCCCGCCCTCAAGCGCCACCGCAATTCCAATATCAGAATGCGCAAAACGTAGGATGCGGTCGCCCGCCCATACTGCATTGGCGGCAGGCACGCGCTGCAATGCCGCCGCCCAGGCTTTGATCAGAAAATCGTTGAGCGAAAACTTGAAAGCCGGATTGCCGTCCGCGTCCTGCGGGGCGGCGGCATTGGCCTCCTCGCGCATGGCGATCAGCCGGCCGATCTCGATGTCGGCGGTAAGATAGAAATGTGGGATGGTCTGCTTGGCCTCGACCAGCCGCGTGGCAATCGTGCGGCGCATGCTGTCGAGCGGCACTTCCTCGTAGGCGATGCCTTCGTACAGCGCCTTGACTTGCTCGGCGCTGGCGCCGGTTGCCATGGCGCGCCCGGGTGCGGCCGGCGCGGCCGTTTCGATGTCGGCGGCGATAATGCGGCCATGCGGGCCCGAGCCCGAGATGCGCGTGAGATCAATACCGCGCTCGCCGGCCAGCCGCCGCGCCAACGGCGTGACAATGGAGCCGCCCGGCAGCTTGGCCGGGCCGAAATTGCGCTCCGGGGTGCGCACCTCGCGGAAGGGATCCATGTTCGGGTAAGCGAAAGCGCGCCCCTCCCCCCGTTCGTCCCCGCGCAAGCGGGGACCGGGGGATGCTTGGCTCTGGACCCCCGCTGGAGCCTGCACTCGGGCCGCGCTTGGCGCGGACCCGGGTGTGGGAACGAGCGGAGTTTGCGGTGCGCTTTTTGGCGCGGCGGCCGCCTGAGACTGAGCCGGCGCACCCTCCCCGGCAATCACCGCCACCACGGCCCCAACCTTGGCCACCTCACCGACCTGGAGACGGATTTCGCTCAGCGTGCCGGCAACCGTCGAGGGCACCTCCATGGAGGTCTTGTCGGTCTCGATCTCGAACAGGTTCTCGCCCGGCTTCACGGCGTCGCCGGCCGCCTTGAACCATTTGACGATCTTGCCCTCGGCGACGGTCTCGCCGAGCTGCGGCATCAGGACGTCCACGTGCTTCCCCGCGCTACCAGTTCACCGACACGTATTGCGTCTCGAGGAATTCCATCATGCCCTCGTGCGCGCCTTCGCGCCCGAGGCCGGACTGCTTGGTGCCGCCGAACGGCGCCGCCGGGTCCGACACCAGGCCGCGGTTCAAGCCGATCATGCCGAAGTCGAGCTTCTCGGAGACGCGCATGCCGCGGGTCAGGTCCTTGGTGTAGAGATAGGCCACCAGACCGTATTCGGTATCATTAGCGCGCTTGATGACTTCGTCCTCGGTCTTGAATTTCTGCAGCGAGGCTACCGGACCGAAGATTTCGTCGTTCAGCATCTTGGAATCATCCGACACGTTGGTGAGCACGGTGGCCGGATAGAAGAAGCCGGGCCCCTCCGGCAGCTTGCCGCCGGTCAGCACTTTGGCGCCTTTCTTGACGGCGTCATCGACCAGCTCGATCACCTTGTCGCGGCCGTCCTTGTTGACCAGCGGGCCGAGATTGACGCCCTCGTCGAGGCCGTTGCCCATCTTCAACCCGCTCATCTTGGCGGTCAGTTTCTTGGCAAAATCGTCATGCACCTTCTCGTGCACGAAGAAGCGGTTGGCAGCCGTGCAGGCCTCGCCCATGTTGCGCATCTTGGCGACCATGGCGCCGTCGATGGCCGCATCGATATCGGCGTCGTCGAACACGATGAAGGGCGCATTGCCGCCGAGTTCCATCGACGGCTTGAGCACGTTGTCGGCCGCCTCATGCAACAGCTTGCGCCCCACTTCGGTCGAGCCGGTGAAGGAAACCACGCGCACGCGCGGGTCATGCAGCATGGCGCTGACCACTTTGCCGGACGCGCGCGACGGGATGACGTTGACCACGCCGGCCGGCACCCCCGCCTCCTCCAGCGCCGGCATCAGCGCCAGCATGGTGAGCGGCGTATCGGAGGCGGGCTTCAAGACCACCGGGCAGCCGGCGGCGAGCGCCGGGCCGATCTTGCGGGTCGCCATCGCGGCCGGAAAATTCCACGGCGTCACCAAGACGGCGATGCCGGCCGGCTTGTGCTGCGCGACAATACGGGCGCCGGAAGCCGGCGCAATCGAAATGCTGCCGAGGTTGCGCACGGCTTCCTCCGCGTACCAGCGAAAGAACTCGGCCGCATAGGCCACCTCGCCGCGCGAGTTGGGCAGCGCCTTGCCGTTCTCCAGCGTGATGAGTTTCGCGAAACGCTCGGCATCGCGCATGATCAGCTCAAAGGCCTTGCGCAGGATTTCGCCGCGCTCACGCGGTTTGCGGCCGGCCCAATCCGCGAAGGCGCCGTCGGCGGCGTCGAGCGCGGCCTTGGCGTCGTCGACCGTGGCGCTCGCCACCGAAGCGATCGTGCGCTCGGTCGCCGGATCGACCACGTCGAAACGGCCGTTGTCGGAAGCCTTGCGCCACTTGCCGCCGATCCACAGGTCGGTCGGGACGTTGGCGAGAAGATTGTCGTACATAGTAATGATCCTTCACTTTCGATTGTCATGGCCGGGCTTGCCCCGGCCATCCCGCTTAGGGACGCTGTGTATTCCTAAGCGGGATCACCGGGACTCGGCGCTGCGCGCCGGCCCGGCGATGACAGCAAAATCAACTCCCCAGGCTCCGCCGTACGGTGTCGGTGATTCGGGCCGGCGTCGGCAGCACGATGTCTTCCAGATTATCGGCGGCCGGCAGCGGAATATGCGGCGTGGTGATGCGCACCGGCGGGCCGTCAAGATCGTAGAAAGCCTCGTCGGCCGCGATCGACATGATCTCGGCCCCCCAGCCGCACAGCCGCGGGTTTTCCTCGACCGTGAACAGCCGGTGCGTCTTGGCGACCGAACCGAGGATGGTCTGGGTGTCGAGCGGCACCAGCGAGCGCACATCGACAACTTCGCAGTCGATGCCGTATTCGCTTTTGAGCGTTTCGGCCGCTTGCAGCGCACGCGGCACCATCAGCGCCAGCGCCAGGATGGTGGCGTCCTTGCCCGGACGCACGATCTTGGCGGTGCCGAGCGTGTCGACGATCTCGCCGTCCGGCACCTCGCCCTTGGTGGCATAGAGCGACTTGTGCTCGAGGAAGATCACCGGATCGGGATCGCGCACCGAGGCCGCCAGCAGGCCGATGACGTCGGCCGGCGTAGACGGCGCCACCACCTTTAGGCCGGGGATCATCATGCACCAGTTCTCGACGCTTTGTGAATGCTGCGCGCCGAAACGCGAGCCGGCGCCATTGCCGGTGCGCACCACCAGCGGACATTTCGTCTGTCCGTTGGACATATAGCGGCTCTTGGGAAATTCGTTGGCGATGTAGTCGAAGCACACCGCGAAGAAGTCCGAGAACATGATCTCGGCGATCGGTTTCAAGCCGGTCATGGCCGCGCCCATGGCGGCGCCCAGGATCGCCTGCTCCGAGATCGGCGTATCGCGCACCCGCAGCGGCCCGAACATCTCGAACAGGCCGACCGTCGCTTTGAATACGCCGCCGGCCTTGGCCACGTCCTCGCCCAGGAATACGACGTCCTCGTCGCGCTCCATCTCCTGCGCGATACCGCGGATGACGGCGTCGCGGTAGGTCAGTTCCGCCATGCCCAGCCTCCATCGGCATAGACATCGGTGGTGAGGATATCCACGGGCGGCACCGGCGCGGCCTTGCAGGCCTCCGTCGCGTCATCAACTTCTTTGCGCACGCTGGCGTCGATATCCGCCATGGCCTTTTCGCTGACGCCGAATTGCTTCAGCCGTTCTTTATAGATCTTGATCGGGTCGCGCTGTTTCCACTTTTCCAGTTCGCCCTCGGGACGGTATTTCGCCGGATCGGCGCGCGAGTGGCCGCTGTGACGATAGGTCATACATTCGATCAGCGACGGGCCTTTGCCGGCGCGCGCTTTTTCGTAGGCCGCCTGCGCGGTGCGATAGACCACATCGGCGTCGTTGCCGTCGATGACGATGCGCTCGAGCCCGTAAGATGCGGCACGGTCGGCGGCCGGATGCTCGACCGCGGTCACGTCGGCGATCGGCGTATATTCCATATAGAGATTGTTTTCGCACACGAAGACCACCGGCAGTTTCCACACCGCCGCGAAATTGAGCGCCTCATGGAAGGCGCCGATATTGGTGGTGCCGTCGCCGAAAAAGCAGACCGACACGTCCTTGGCGCCCTTGTACTGCGCGCGCCAGGCGGCGCCGCACGCGATCGGAAGATGCGCGCCGATAATGGCATAGGAGCCCATCACGCCGTGCTCCTCGGAAGTGAGGTGCATGGAACCGCCCTTGCCGCGCATCAGCCCGTTGTCGCGCTGCATCAGCTCGCCCAACACCTTCTCGACGCTGACACCGCGGGCAAGCGTGTGGGCATGGCCGCGATAGGTGCAGAATGAGAGATCGCCCTTCTGCATGGCTTCGGCAAAGCCGGCCGCCACCGCCTCCTGCCCGAGCGACAGATGGCTGGTGCCCTTGACCAGGTTTTGCAGGAACAGGTCGTAGGCGCGCTGTTCCGCCTCGCGCAGGCGCACCTGCGAGCGGTACAAAGCGAGACGCTTCTGCTCGCCAATGTCGTCATTCAAGCCGGCCGGTCCCGACGCCCGGTCCTTCACTGTGGCCATGCATGATCCCTTGAAAACAGATTGAGCGGGCGGAACTTAGCCCCGATGAACTAAGGCTCGCAACTCTCCTATTCGCGCGGGCCCTCCAGCACGCCTTCGCTGGCTGCGGAGTGGCCCTGCACACGCTCACGGTAGAGCAGATAGAGGCCGGAGGCGATGACTATGGCCGCGCCGGCCATGGTCCAGCCGGTGGGCACCTGGCCGAACATCAGGAAGCCCAGGATCGTCACCCAGACCAGCTGGGTGTAAATGAAAGGTGACAACACAGAGGCCGGCGCCAGCTTGTGCCCCGAGATCAGGCAGAAATGCCCGATGCTGCCGAGTACGCCGGTCGCCATCATCAGCAAGCCGATGATCCAGTTTGCCGGCGCAGTCCACACAAAAGGCAGTACCGGCAGCATGACGATGGCGCCGATCATGTTGGTATAAAACAACGAGGTCTGGTTGGAATCGGTACGCGCGACGATTCGGGTGATCACCGCATAGAAGCCATAGCAGATGGTGGCGGCGAGCGAGATAAAGGCGGCCGGATGCATGCCGCCAAATCCGGGCCGCGTGATCAGCAGCACGCCGCCGAAACCGAACAGAATTGCGCACCAGCGCCGCCAGCCGATCCATTCGCCCAGCATCGGGCCGGAGGCGATGGCGACGATGAACGGAGCGGTGAATAGGATCGACAGCGCCTCGTCGAGCTGCAGCCAGCGCAGGGCCAGGAAATTCAGCGCGGTGCAGGTGACAAGCAGCAGCGAACGAACGATCTGTAGCTTCGACTGGCTGCTCTTCAGGATGCCGGGCCTGGTGAGCGGGTTGAAGACGATGAAAGTGAGAACGAAGGCGCTGGTATAGCGTGCCCAGGTGACCTGCAGCGCGTCCATCTCGGTGTTGAGATACTTGGCTATGGCGTCAAGGCAGGCAAACAGCGCCACCGCTGCACACATCAGGGCGATGCCGGTCAGCCGCTGGCGGCGCTGCTGGGCGCTATTGGTCATGGGATTGGGCACGCCTCCTCCGTAGCGGAGCCGTCCTTTCCTGACGAGAGCGGATTCCGCCGGGCTGTCTTGCGCCGGCGTATTGAAAAGCAAAGGAACTTGGGCTACCAATGGTTTGTGGGGCTTGCGACGGTCGCCCCGCTTCTCTCAAGGCTTACGAGCCCAAGCACCGTCTCCTTCGTTCACGGAGGGGACCTATGCTTGGCTTCAGCTATTCGATCTCACCCAAGGAACTCTGGAACGCGATTGCGACGCCCGACGCGCCGCTGGTTGTCGACGTACGGCGGCGCGATGTCTTCGATCAGGCAACTCAGCTGTTGCCTAGCGCCATCTGGCGCGACGCCGGCAAGACCACGCAATGGTCTGCCGAATTTAAGCGCGAGCAACCGATCATCGTTGCCTGTAAAGCCGGGCATGAATTCAGCCAGACTGCGGTCGCTGAGCTGCGCGCAGACGGATTCGCAGCCAGCATGCTCGAAGGCGGCTATGAGGGCTGGGCCAACGCCGGCCTACCCTTCATCGCCAAAGCTGAGCTCGACCGCATCGCGCCCAGGCGTCCGAGCGTTTGGGTAACGCGGCGCCGTCCAAAGCTCGACCGCGTCGCCTGCCCTTGGCTGATTCGCCGGTTTTTGGACCGCCAAGGACGCGTCCTATTCGTCGATCCCGCCGAGGTAGCGAATGTCACCCGCGAAACGGGCGCCATTCCGTTCGATATCAAGGATATCGAACTCAGCCACGAGGGTGAGCGCTGCACCTTCGACACAATGCTCAAGCTGTTCGGACTCGAGAGTGAGCCGTCGCTGGCGCGGCTTGCCTTGATCGTGCGAGGCGCCGATACCGCGCGACCCGACCTTGCGCCGGAAGCCGCCGGCTTGCACGCAGTCGCTATCGGTTTGTCAGCGCTCGCCGGCGACGACGACCATGGCCTCTTGCAACGTGGTTTCCTCATCTATGATGCGTTGTTCGCCTGGCTGCGCTTTGCCGCCGACGAACAGCACAATTGGCCCGCAAAGGCGGCATAAAATGAGCGATCCCGCGCGGCCGGCGCCGAGCTTCAGCGAAGCGCTCAAGGTCTGGTTCAAGGTCGGCTGCCTGTCGTTCGGAGGGCCGGCCGGCCAGATCGCGCTGATGCACCGCGTGGTGGTGGACGAGAAGAAGTGGCTGCCGGAGCCGCAATTCCTGCATGCGCTCAATTTCTGCATGCTGCTGCCGGGTCCGGAAGCGACCGAGCTTGCGACCTATGCCGGCTGGCTGCTGCACGGCGTGCGCGGCGGGCTGGTCGCCGGCCTCTTGTTCGTGTTGCCCGGCGCCTTCGTGATGCTGGGCCTGAGCCTGCTCTATGTTTATGGCCGCGGGCTCGGCCCCATCGACGGCGCGTTGTTCGGCATCAAGGCGGCGGTGCTGGTGATCGTGGTCGAGGCGCTCCTCCGCATCGGCCGGCGCGCGTTGAAAAGCCAACTACTAATCGCGCTCGCCGCGTTGGGTTTCGTCGGCATTTTCTTTCTCGCCCTGCCGTTTCCGCTGATCGTAGCGGCGGCGGCGCTGACCGGATTTCTGGTGGCGCGGCGCGCACCGGCGCAACTCGCTTTGGCCGACAGCGAAACGGCTGCACCGGCCGCACGCAAAGGACGCTGGACGCAATTCGGCGTCTCGGTCGCCATCGGGCTTGCATTGTGGTGGGCGCCGGTCGCGCTCGCGGCCGTGCTCCTCGGCAACGGCCATGTGCTGGTGGCGGTTGGTTTGTTTTTCTCCAAGCTCGCGGTGGTGACCTTCGGCGGCGCCTACGCGGTGCTGGCCTATATGGCGCAACAGGCTGTGGAGACCCATGGCTGGCTGAGCGCGCCGGAAATGGTGGACGGCCTCGGGCTCGCCGAGACCACACCGGGGCCGCTGATCCTGGTGACGCAATTCGTCGGCTTCATCGCCACCTTCCGCGAGGCGGCGCCGTTCTCGCCTTTGGTCGCCGGCCTGCTCGGCGCGGCGATGACCACCTGGGTGACCTTCATTCCGCCAATCCTGTGGATCTTCGCCGGCGCGCCCTTCATCGAGGAATTGCGCGGCAACAAGCGGCTGGCTGGCGCGCTGGCGGCGATCACCGCCGCCGTAGTCGGCGTGATCTTGAACCTGTCGGTCTGGTTCGCTCTGCATGTGCTGTTCGGCCAAGTGACCGAACGGCAATTCGGTCCGCTGCGCTGGTATGCCTTCGACCTCAACGCGCTCGATACGCATGCGGCCGTGCTCGCCGTAACTGCGGCGGTCCTGACGTTTCGATTTCACCGGGGGCTGATCGAGGTCGTTATCGTGATGGCGCTGCTTGGGATGGCCACGCACTTCTACGGTTAACGTTCGCGGCGGACAGCGCTTTCGTGCCAGCGCCGCAGCACGAGATGCGATAGCGCCGACAGCGCAAAGAAAATCGCGACACCGGCGAGCGACAGCAGCAGCAGCGCCGCGAACATGCGCGGAATGTTCAGACGATAGCCGGATTCGGCGATGCGGTAGGCAAGCCCGGAGCCGGCGCCGGCCGATCCGGCGGCGATCTCCGCCACCACCGCGCCGATCAGCGACAGCCCGCCGGCGATGCGCAGGCCCGCGAGCATCTGCGGCAGTGCCGCCGGCAGTTTCAGGTTCCACAACAGTTGCCAGCGCGAGGCTTTGTAGAGTTCGAACAGCGCAATGAGATTGTGGTCGACGGAGCTCAAGCCGAGCGTTGTGTTGGCCAATACCGGGAAGAACGCCACGATCCAGGCGCAGGCCAGCACCGCCAGCGGCTGTGGCAGATAGATCAGCAGCAGCGGCGCGATCGCCACGATCGGCGTCACCTGCAAAATGACGGCGTAAGGATAGAGCGAATATTCGATCAGCCGCGACTGGCTGAACAGGACGGCGAGCCCGATGCCGCCCACGGCCGCCAGCAGAAAGCCTTCGAAGGTGGTGAGAAGCGTCACCCACAACGAATGCATCAGCAGCGCACTGTCCGATATCAGCGTGCCGAAAACCAAGCCGGGCGCCGGCAGCACGTAGGGCGGAATGGCGAAGACGCGAACCGTCAAATCCCAGGCCGCGAGCACCAGCGCAAGCACGATAAACGGCAGCAGGATGCGCAAAGTCCGCTCGGTCATGACGGGGCCTCCGCCATTGCCTTCGACAGCGCCTCCGCGACCTGCCGGCAGAAACCAGCATAGTCGGCCGAGGTGCGGAACGCGTCGTCGCGCGGATAAGGCGCGTCGACCGCAATATCCGCGAACACCCGGCCCGGCCGTGGGGTCATCACGATAATGCGCTGCGACAGGTAGACCGACTCGAACACCGAATGAGTAACGAAGATCACCGTGCGGCGCATCTCATGCCACAACGCTAGCAATTCGTTGTTGAGTTTGAATCGGGTGATCTCATCGAGCGCGGCGAACGGCTCGTCCATCAACAGCAGCCGCGGCTCGGTCACCAGCGCGCGCGCGATCGAGGCGCGCATCTTCATGCCGCCCGACAGCTCGCGCGGATAAGCACCGGCGAAATCGGCAAGTCCGACGCGCGCAAGCGTCTGCGCCACGGCGGCACGCGCCTGCCCTTCGTCAGTGTGCGCGAGTTTGAGCGGCAGCCGCACATTGGCGGCAACGTCCGCCCAGGGCATCAGCGTCGGCTCCTGGAACACGAAGCCAATGCGCGCGGCCGCATCGTGTGTGTCGCGCGGCCATTCAACCGCGCCTTCCGACGCAGTGCTGAGGCCAGCGACAATGCGCAGCGCGGTCGACTTGCCGCAACCGGATGGCCCCAGCAGCGAAACGAATTCGCCGTCCGCCACGTCGAGATCGAGGCCACGCAATGCCACCGTGCCGCTCTCGAACGTCTTGCCGACGCCGTGGAGGGAAACGATAGGCTGTGTGCGATCGACGGCGTTCACGAGTTCCCGCTGTCGTTTCCGCGCGGGCGGAAACTAACGCCTTGCCGAACGAGTATGCAGCTGCATCAGCCGCCGCAGCGACGCGCCTGCTCGTTGCGTGACGTCACGCCGTCGCATTGCGCCCGGGCAATACAGGCGCTCCTGCCTTTGGCCATTTGACGCTTGACGCAGGCCTGCTTGCTCTCCGCCGATGCCGAATTAGGAAAGGCGGCAATCACCATTGCCGCCGCGAAAAACAACAATGTCAGTTTACGCATCGTCGCCCCTTACTGTTTCGGATGGAACTCAAGTCCAACCTTCTTGTTAACGAATTGCAGCGTATACGCGCGCTTATAGTCTATACTGGCCTTGACCACGCCGACACGCACCATCTTATCAAAAAAGCTCTTCATGCGCGCGTCGGTCATGGCGCCGATCCCGAGCGTCAGCGCATCGCCGGAATCGACGATACCGTATTCCTTCATCTTGGCGATGGAATAAACCAATAGCGCATCGGTCATTTCCGGATTCTGCTTTTTGATCAGCGCATTGCCGGCCGAAGGATCGCCGTAGAGGTAGTGATACCAGCCGATGGCCGAGGCATCGACGAAGCGCTGCACCAGGCCGGGCTTCTTCTCCACCAGGTCGCGGCGGGTTTCGATCAGCGTCGAATAGCTGTTGAAACCCTGATCGGCGATCAAGAACACTTTCGGCTTGAAATGCGCTTGGCTCTCGATCGCGAACGGCTCGGAGGTGACGTAGCCCTGCATAGCCGAATGTTTGTCGGCGAGGAATGGCTGCGGATTGAAGGTGTAGGGCCTCACCTTGGCTTCGTCGAAACCGAAGTCGGCCTTCAGCCATTGAAAATAGCTGGCCATGCCTTCCTTGGAGACGAACAGCGTCAGTTGCTTCAGATCCGCGAATTTGTCGGCAGTGCCCGGATGCGCGATCAGCACCTGCGGATCCTTCTGGAAGCTCGCGGCGACCGCGATGGTCGGGATGTTGTTGCGCGACCGCATCGAAACTTTGCAGCGAATTGGCGCTCATGAAGAAATCGATTTTACCGACCGGCAGCAGGATGCGGTTATTCACGTTCGGCCCACCGGGGACGATGGTCACGTCCAGTCCGTACCTGCGGTAAGTGCCGTCGGCGAGCGCTTGGTAGAAGCCTCCATGCTCGGCTTCCGCCACCCAATTGGTGCCGAAACGGACCTTGTCGAGCTGTTGCGCCTGCGCCGGGGCCAGCGCGGCGGCAAAACCCAGTAAAATCGCGGCAATTCTCGTCATTTGCCCACTTTGTCATTGCCGGGCCGCCCCAGACAAGGCGGCGCCCGCCTTGGCGTTGAACCTTTTTCGGCCGGCCCGCGACCCATGGATACCGCGGCCCGAGCGGCCGCCCCGGTTCAAGTGGATGGAGCTAGCCATGACCAAATCGAAGATCATCGCCGCGGCCCTCGCCGCGCTCGCGCTTGCGGCCAGCCTGACCGTCACGAGCGGTCAAGCGCAGGCGTACCCCAAATTCGGCAAAGCCCTCGGTATCGGCCTTGCGGTCGGCACCGTGATCGGTGCCGCAGCCGCCTCCAACCGCTACGCCGTGCCGGACTATATCGACGGCGAATGCCGCTACATCGAGCGCTACGACCGCTTGGGCCGCCTGCGCGTGTTCAAGGTTTGCGAGGACGATTGATCTGAAATCCTGCTTGCGATCGGCGCCCGCCCCCCGTCCACCCAGCGCCGATCCTAAAGACCCGCCCGGTTTGTCCCCTTCCGGGCGGGTCACTTATTTCGGCGCCCGTGTGCCACGTCATGGTCACGGCTAAAGCAGCGCCGCTGCTCGGCGCGGCGTGAATGGCGCGGCATTTTTTTCTTCAGGGAAAACTTTCGCCCGCGCGCATGATAGTCAGCGCCAGCATCTGTGCACGCGGCACGATCGAAGCGAGCTCGACATATTCGTCGGGGCTGTGGGCACGGGCGCCGATCGGGCCCACCGCGCAGATGGTCGGCGCACCGGCGCCGGCGGAAAATCCGGCGTCCGAGCAACCGCCGGTGAAAATCCCGGTGATGGTTTGCCCGAGCGAGCGGCCGCAGGCGGCGTAGGTTTCAAACAGGCGCTCACTGTCCATGGTCGGGACCAGCGGCAGGAATTCGGCATAGGTCTCGAAACCGGCGCTGGTGCCGGGAACGGTCGAATGCGTCATGACGGCCTTTATCGCGGCCAGCATGCGGTCGCGATCGGCCGGATCGACATAGCGCAGGTCGACTTCTCCTTTTGCCGACGGCGCGACCGTGTTCACCGTCTGCCCGCCCTGCACCACGCCGACATTGACGGTTATCCCCTTGGCCAGATCGGTCAGCGCGTGCAGCGCGACGATCTTGTGCGCCATTTCGCCGATGGCGCTGGCGCCTTGCTCGAAATTAGCGCCCGAATGAGCGGCTTTGCCGCTGACGGTAAAACGCATAAAAACGCCTGCCTTGCGACCGGTTACGATTGCATTCGGCGGCCGGCCGGGTTCGCTGTTCAAGACGAAACGCGCGCGCCGCGCTTCCGTCTCGATGACAGCGCGCGACGACGGCGATCCAATCTCCTCGTCGGCCGTAATCAGCACGACCAGCGGCGCCGGCGCCCCGCCGAATTGTTGAAACGCGGCGGCGACAAAGCAGTTCATCACCAGGCCCGCTTTCATGTCGGCGGCGCCGGGCCCATAGCCGCGCCCGCCCTCTGCGCGGAAGGGCCGGCGCCCGGCCTCGCCGTCGGGAAATACCGTATCGCGGTGGCCCATGAGCAGAATATTGCGGTCGCTGCGCGCTCCCACACTGGCGCGGATGGCATTGCCGAAGCGATCGTTCGCAATGACCTCGTAGCCAATCTGGTGCCGGTCAAGAAAACGGCAGATCGCCGCGCCGGCGCGATCGACGCCCGCCTTGTTGTAGGACCCGCTGTCGATATTCACGAGCTCATCGAGCAAGGCGCGCATGGCCTCGTCCTGCGCGGCGAGCCAATCGAGCAGCTTGCGTTCGTCCGGCGCGATATTCGTTTTATCGTTCATGCGTTCGCCAATCCTTTTGCGGCCTCGCGCGCGGCCTCCTCCATCGTGGTAAAGACCGCACCGGCCTTGGCGAGCTGGTCGATGAGGTCTTCCAGCGCCAGCATGCGGTAGCCGCGCCCGATCACGTAAGGGTGCATGGTGTATGTGAGCACGCCCCAGTCGACGGTCTTCTGCATGTAGTGGAATTCATCGAGCCAGCTTTGCATGACCGCGCGCGCCGGCTGCAGGCCGGGCAAAACGGTTGTCGGCATGCGCAAGAATTCGAAATGCGGAAAGTCGTCGAGCGACCAGCTGATCGGCATCTCAACGAGCGCGGTCTCTTCTCCGAAGTGAAACGGCTCGCCCAGCCGTGCCGCATCCCCGCGCCGCGCACGGTAAGGCAGATAATCCGCTCCCATCAGGCTCGAATCGTAAAGGAAGCCGTGCGCCAGCAAGAGATCGATCGTGTGCTCGCTCAGATCCCACGAGGGCGAGCGGTAGCCGCGCGCCTTGCGTCCGCTCAGTCGCGCAATGGCCTCGTTGGCGCGCACCAAATCTTCTTCTTCCTGTTCGCGGGTCTGCGTGGCCGGCGGCACGTGCGCCCAACTGTGGTGCGCGACCTCGTGGCCCGCCTCGACCACCGCCTCGCATTCCCGCGGCCAGCTCTCGATGGTAAAGCCGGGAATGAACCAGGTCGCCTTGATCCCGCGGCTTTTGAGGAAGGCGAGAATGCGCCGCGACGCCATGGCGCCGAATTCGCCGCGCGAAAGGGGCGTCGGCGTGGTCATGTCGCGGGCCATGAACCCGGACTGGGTGTCGAAATCGAAGGTGAGGCAAACGATGTGGCGAGGCATGACGGTCGACCTGCATGGGCACGCCCGTGAGATCGGCGGCGCCGGCGCCGGAGCATGCTAGAAAGGCACAAAGGGGGTCAAGGATTTGGCGATCATAGACGTCGGAATCATCGTCAACGGCGCGACCGGGCGCATCGCCTCGACGCAGCATCTGGCGAACGCGCTGGTGCCGATCCGCGCCGAAGGCGGGCTGCCGGCCGGTCCCGACCGCATCATGCCGCGCCTGCTGCTGCTCGGCCGCGACGCCGGCCGTCTCGCCGAAGCCGCGCAACGGTTTGGCGCCGATGGCTGGAGCACCGATCTCGCTGACGCACTGGCCAGGCCGGACTACGCCATCTTCTTCGACGCGGCGGCGACGCGGCAGCGGCTCGCCACGCTGAACAAGGCGGTCGCGGCCGGCAAGCACATCTATACCGAGAAGCCGGTGGCGCCCTCGGTCGCCGAGGGACTGGAATTGTTGCGCGCGGCCAAAGCGCGCGGCCTCAAGCACGGCGCGGTCGAGGACAAGATTTACCTGCCGGGGTTGCAGAAACTCTCGTCGCTCGCCGCGTCCGGCTTTTTCGGCCGCGTCACCGGCTTCCGGCTCGACTTCGGCTGGTGGGTTTTCGACGGCGCCGCGCGCGAAAGCCAACGGCCGAGTTGGAATTACCAGCGCAGCGGCGGCGGCGGTCTCACGCTGGATATGTATCCGCACTGGCGCTACGTGATCGAAGGCATGCTCGGGCCGATCCGGCATGTGCTGACGGCGACAACGACCGCCGTTCCCGAACGCCGCGACGAGGGCGGCAAGGCCTATCGAGTCGACGTTGACGATACTTCGCTCACGCTCGCGGAACTCGTGAACGGCGCGGTCGGCGCCATCATCTGCTCCTGGGCGACGCGCGTGCGCCGCGACGACCTTCTGACGTTGCAGATCGACGGCAGCGGCGGTTCGGCCGTTGCCGGGCTGCACCGCTGCTGGATGCAGAGCGCCGCCGAAACGCCGACAGTACGCCACTTCAACCCAAGCTTCGACATCGGCGCCGATTACCGCACCGATTGGAAAGAGGTGGCCGGCAGCGCCGCCTATACCAATCCCTATCGGGTCGGCTGGGAGAACTTTCTGCGCCATGTCGCGGCCGGCGCGCCGTTCGCCAATAACCTCACCGCCGGCATTCGCGACGTGCAGTTGGCAGAGGCCTGCACCCGCAGTGTTGCCGAGCGGACATGGATCACACTGGAGGACGTGACGGCGCAGCCTTGAGACCTCAGGATGACGGAGAGAGGCTGTCGTCCGCCGCCTCCAGGCTCATCGCCAGCACGCGGGAGACATGCAGCGCGTCGCGCCCCGCGCCATCATGGATCTGATGGCGGCAGGAGGTACCGTCGGCCACGATCAGCGCGTCGGCGTCCGCCTTGCGCACCGCCGGCAGCAGGGACAATTCGCCCATCTTTTCGGAAACGTCGATGGTGGCGGCGTCAAAGCCGAACGAGCCGGCCATGCCGCAACAACTCGACTCCACCGTTTCGACCGTCAGCTCGGGGATCAATTGCAGCACGCTTTCCACCGCGCCCATGGCGTCGAACGCCTTCTGGTGACAGTGGCCATGCAACAAAGCCTTACGGGGCAGCGGCCCGAGCGGCAGGTTGAGACGGCCTTCCTTCTGTTCGCGGGCGAGGAATTCCTCCAGCAGCAGCGCATTCGCCGCCAAGCCTTCGACGGTTTCGCTCTTGATCAGTGCCGGTAATTCGTCGCGAAACGTGAACAGGCAGCTCGGTTCCAGGCCGATCACCGGCACACCGCGCGCAATATAGGGCGCGAGCGCAGACAGCGTACGCTCCATCTCGCGCTTGGCCTCGGCGATCGCGCCGACCGCGAGGAAGGTGCGGCCGCAACAGAGCGGGCGCTCGTCGCCGTCGTTCGGCAGCAAAGCGTGCACGCGGTAGCCGCCGGCGGCGAGAACGTGCAAACCGGCATCGAGATTCTCCCGCTCGAAATAGCGGTTGAAGGTGTCGGCGAACAGCACGACGTCGCGCGGCGCGCCGCCGGCCGCCGCCGCGTCGTAACGCCAATCGGAGCGATCCCGGTATGTATCCGCGCGCCATTTCGGCAGGCTGCGGCGCGCCGAAAACCCGGTGAAGATCTCGGACGCCTTGCGCAAGGCGCCGCTGTGGTTGCGCCGGTTGAAAGCCCAAGGCCGGCGCGCCGCGTAAGGCGCGTAACGCGGCAGCCAGCCGACCAGGCGTTCGTGCACGCTCAGGCCGCGCTTGGCCGCGCGCGCGGCCAGCACCTCGATCTTCATGCGCGCCATGTCGACGCCGGTGGGGCATTCGCGCCGGCAGGCCTTGCAGGAGACGCACAGTTTCAGCGTCTCGGCCATCTCTTCGGAGGCGAGCGCGTTCGCGCCGAGCTGGCCGGTGATCGCGAGCCGCAGCGTATTGGCGCGCCCTCGCGTCACGTCGCGCTCGTCGCGGGTGACACGATAACTCGGGCACATGGCGCCGCCGGCGAGCTTGCGGCAAGCGCCGTTGTTGTTGCACATCTCGACCGCGCCCTGGAATCCATTGCCGGCGCCCGGATAAGCCGACCAGTCGAGATGCGTTTCGAGTGGCTCGCCGTGGTAGTCGGGCGCGTAACGAAACAGGCTGCGGTCGTCGAACTTCGGCGGCCGCACGACTTTGCCGGGATTGTAGAGACCGTTCGGATCGAAGCGGTCCTTCACCTCTTCGAAGGCGCGCGCCAGCCGTGAGCCGAACATCGGCTCGTTGAATTCCGAGCGAACCAGTCCGTCGCCGTGCTCGCCGGAATGCGAGCCCTTGTATTCGCGCACCATGGCGAATGCCTCTTCGGCAATTTCGCGCATGGCGTGGACATCTTTTTCCTGGCGCAGATTGAGGATCGGCCGCACATGCAGGCAGCCGGAGCCGGCATGGGCGTACCAGGTGCCGCGGGTGCCGTGTTTCTCGAAGATTTGCGTCAGCCGGCCGGTATATTCGGCGAGATGCTCGAGCGGCACCGCGCAATCCTCGACGAAGGAGACCGGTTTGCCCGCCTCCTTCATCGACATCATGATATTGAGGCCCGAGGTGCGCACGTCGGCGATTGCCGCCTGTAATTCCGGATTGAGCACTTCGACCATGCCGCCCCATTTGGCGCCGCTTAAGTCCCAACCAAATCCAAGATCGCCCATCAGGTTCTTGAGTTCCATCAGGCTGTGCACGTTTTTTTCCTGATCCTCGTCGCCGAATTCGACCACCAGGACCGCCTCCGGCGTGCCGCGCACGAATTTATCCATGACCGGCTGGAAAATCGGAATCGCGCGCGCGAGCTCGATCATAGTGCGGTCCATCAATTCGACCGCGATCGGTTTGAGGCGCACGATATGCTGGGCGGAACTCATCGCCTCGTGGAAGCTGCCAAAGTGACAGACGCCGACGGCGCGGCGCGGCAAGAGCGGCGACAAAGCGAGCTCGATGCGGGTGGAGAATGCGAGCGTGCCTTCCGAGCCGACCAGCAAATGGGCGAGATTGATATCGTTGCGGCCGGGCATCAACGCATCGAGATTGTAGCCGCCGACGCGGCGCTGGACTTTCGGAAAGCGCGCTTCGATCTCGTCGGCCTCGCGCGCGCCGATGGCGAGCAGGTCCTTGGCGAGCGGCCGGAACGGCGCCGGCACGTCTTTGAGATTGCCGCCGATGCGCCCGAAATGGGCGATCGAACCGTCCGCCAGCACCGCGTCGATCGCGACCACGTTGTCGCGCATGGTGCCGTAGCGCATGGAGCGGCCGCCGCAGGAATTGTTGCCGGCCATGCCGCCGATGGTGGCGCGCGAGGCGGTGGAAATGTCGACCGGGAACCAGAGCCCGTGCGGCTTGAGCTGCCGGTTGAGGTCGTCGAGGACGATGCCGGGCTGCACCGTGCAGCGGGCGCGCTTGACGTCGAGATCGAGGACACGGGTGAGATACTTGGAGCAGTCCACCACCAGCGACGCCCCGACCGCCTGGCCGGCCTGCGAGGTGCCGCCGCCGCGCGCCAGCACGCTGACGCCGTCGGCGCGGGCAAGCTGAATTGCCCGCTCGGCCTCCTCCACGGTGCGCGGCATCACCACGCCGACCGGCGTGATCTGGTAATGCGAGGCGTCGGTGGCATAGCGTCCGCGCGTGAAGCGGTCGAAACGCACTTCCCCGCTCAATTCGGCTTTCAGCCGCCGTTCCAAGCCGGGCATCACCAACGCCACGGTTCTTGTCCTTTTTGGCCCCCGACCCACCTATGCATAAGGGCTTTTTTGACCCGCGGAAAATCTCTTGACCGCAATGTTGCATTCATAGTTCAACCCAGCAAGCGCTGCACCCTAGGCCGGGAAGCGCCCGGATTAGAGATTAAATCAACAAAATCCGTCGATAAGCGCCGTTTAGGAGTTGACTACCGATGGCTAAGAATTCTTCGCGTCCGGTCGGGCGCCATTTTCTTCACATTCCGGGGCCGACCCCGCTGCCCGACCGCGTGTTGCGGGCGATGGATACACCGATCATCGACCACCGCGGCCCGGAATTCGCCAACCTGACCAAGAAATGCCTGGAAGGCATCAAGACGATTTTCAAGACCACCAATCCGGTGATCATCTACACCGCCACCGGAACCGGCGCCTGGGAAGCCGCGCTCGTCAACACGCTGTCGCCCGGCGACAAGGTGCTGATGGTGGAGACCGGCCAGTTCGCCACGCTGTGGAAGGTGATGGCCGAAAAGATCGGCCTCAAGCCGGAACTCATCGCCACCGACTGGCGCACCGGCGTCGATGCCGCCGCGGTGGAAGCCCGCCTGAAGGAAGACAAGGCCAAGGAGATCAAGGCGGTCTGCTTCCTGCACAACGAAACCTCGACCGGCTGTCTGTCGCCGGTTCACGAAGTGCGCAAGGCGATCGACAAGGCCGGCCATCCGGCGCTGTTGATGGTCGACACCATCTCCTCGCTCGCGTCCACCGACTACCGGCACGACGAATGGGGCGTCGACGTCACCGTCGGAGGCGCGCAAAAGGGACTGATGCTGCCGCCCGGCATGTCGTTCAACGCCGTCAGCGACAAGGCGCTGGCCGCGAACAAGACAGCCAAGCTGCCGAAGTCGTTCTGGGATTGGGACGACATGCTGAAAATGAACAAAGTCGGATTCTTCCCCTATACGCCGGCGACGCAGATGTTGCAGGGCCTCAGCGTTTCGATCGAGATGCTGCACGAGGAAGGGCTCGACAACGTGTTTGCCCGCCACGCACGGCTGGCGGAAGCAACCCGCCGCGCGGTCAAAGCCTGGGGCCTGGAGACAGTCTGCCGCGATCCGAAGTATTATTCGCCGACGTTGACGGCAACGATCCTGCCGGAAGGGCACAACGCCGACGCGTTCCGCGCGCTGGCGCTCGAGCACTTCAATATTTCCTACGGCTCCAGCTTCGGCGCCCTCGCCGGCAAGTATTTCCGCATCGGCCATCTCGGCGACGTCAACGACACCATGATGATGGGCGCGCTTTCCGCCACCGAAATGGCGTTGGCGCTCGCCGGCATTCCGCACAAGAAGGGCGGCGCGCAGGCGGCGATGGATTATCTGGTCTCCGCGCATGGCAGCGCCGCCAAGCAGGCGGCAGAATAATTACCGATAAAACGCGACGCGATAAGATGGCCGGCCTCGCGCCGGCCATTTCATTTTGGGCACCCGCCCTCAATTGGCGGCGCGCGCCTTGAAATTTTCCTTGGCAAACGCGACGCGTTCGGCGACCGGCATCTTGCCGACCTCAGCGCGATCTACCTCGCGCAGGCGCGTGGCGATGCCCGCCCGGTTAGCGATCTGGATATTAAGGCCGGGGCGGGCATTGAGCTCGAGCATGAGCGGTCCCTTGGTGCGGTCGAGCACCAGGTCGACGCCGACATAGCCGAGCTGGGTCATCTGGTTGCAGCCCGCGGCAATGTCGAGCATGCGGTCGAACGACGGAATCTGCACGCCGGTGACGTCGGCCAACGTGTCGGGGTGCTGCCTGACCACGCTGTTGCGCGACACTGCGGTGAGCGTCTTGCCGGTCGCGAGGTCGATACCGGCGCCGATCGCGCCCTGGTGCAGATTGGCCTTGCCCTCCAACTCGGTAGTCGGTAGCCGCAGCATGCCCATCACCGGCACGCCTTTGTAGGCGATGAGCCGGATATCGGGCACGCCGAGATGAGTGATGCTGTCGAAGACGCGGTCGAACTCCACGCAATATTCGACGATAACATGGTCGTCCTGGCCGCCCAGGCTGTAGATACCGCTGAGCGTATTCTGCATATGAAATCTGAGATCGTCCCAACTCAGCAAACGGTGATTGGCCAAGCGTAGGTTGTCGCCGATACGGCCCTTGATGACGAGGATGCCGTTGCCGCGGCTGCCGTTGGCCGGCTTGACCACGAAGTTCTGGTATTTGTCGAGCTTCTCACGTGCGCGCTTGATCTCCGCGCTGACGTCGAAGGTGGCATAGAGCTCGGGCGTCGCCAGTCCGGCTTTATCGGCCAGTTGCTTGGTTAACAGCTTGTCGTCGACCAGCGGATAAAACTTGCGGGCGTTGACCTGCAGGATGTAGTCGGCGTTGCGCCCGTTCATACCGAGCAGGCCGATCTCGTGCAGCCGACGCGGCAGGCTCCACAATTTCATGGCTTTTGCTCCGCCAGCACCCGGAAGCGCAGCAACTCGCTCAGGCGGTAGCCGGTGTAGCGGCCGATCAGCAGCGTCAGCGCCATCAGCACCAGGATCAGCTCCGGAAACGAGAAGAAGACGTGCTGGATCGGCGGCGCCGAGATGACGAGATAGCAGACCGCCGCGATCACCAAACTCATCACCGCCTGCTTGATGGCGATCGCCGGCCCGCTTTCATCCCACAGCACCGAGACGCGCTCGATAGTCATGGTGAGGATGACCAGCGGGAACAGCGCTATCGACAAACCGGGCGTGAAATTGAGTTTATCGGAGAGCACCGTCAGCATCGCCATGAACAAGATCACGAACATCACGATAGCGCCGAGACGGGCGACCAGCAGCAGCTTGAGATGGTCGAAATAGAGCCGCACCAGGAGGCCCGCCGACAACACAAAAGTGAACAGCACGAGGCCCCAGAGCAGATGGGTCTCTCGGAAGGCGAGCGCGATCAGCACCGGCATGAAGGTGCCGACACCGCGCAGGCCGATGACATTACGGAGCACCACCAGCATGAAGATGCCGATCGGCAGCGTCATGATGATACGAAAGCCTTCGCGTTGCAGCGCCGGCAGCGAGTAGAGCGAATAGGTGGTGAGGAACGAATTTTTGATTTTGCCGAGCGACAGGGCCTGCCGCAGCACCGACTGCTCGACGCGGGTGACACTGATGCGCAGGCGGTCGAGCTTGCCGCCGCCGACGATGACGAAGGGCTCGTCGCCGCGCCACCAGGCGTACCAGCTAAGTGGAATACGTGGCTGGCCGGTGGCAACCGAGAACCATTGCCAGTGGTCCTTGATGTAGACCTCGAGCCAGACCTTTTCGTCGGCCTTGATACCGGGCTTGGCGAGATCGATGCCATGCACGGGCCGCGCGATACCGCCGTTGACACGCAGGATCTGGGCTGCAAGCGAGGCAATCTTGGCTTGCGAGCGGTCGTCGCCGAGCAGGAAACGCACATTCTCCGGCCGGTCGGGCGAGGTCAGATCGCGCAGGATCACCGATACCAGGCTGACCTCGTCGGACGATTTGGCGTGGGCGGAGGCGTAAATGTTGCGGGCGATGGTCTGCGCGGTCGAGCTCAAGGTGATCGGCTGCGGCGACGGCGGCGATGGCTTCTGCTCCGCAGGTCGGCCTTGAGTCCGGTGCAACACGAAACGCTGGCGCGCCACCATCACGCCGCTGGCGTTGCGGGCGGTCAGATTCAGGCGGCGATTGGGACCTTCGGGCGCGATGGTGATGCCGAAGTCAGGCGCCGCCACCCGTTCGTTGAGCACGCTGATGTCGCGCGAGGCCTCGGGCACGAACAGCGACACCTTGAGCGGGCCGCCATTGGCGGTGACGCGGACTTCGCTCTCGACCTCCCAGGCGGTGGTCACCTCCTTGGCATGCAGGGGCAGGCCGACCACCAGCACCTTGTAGGCGAACAGGCCAAGTCCGATCGCAGCCAGCACGGCGGCGAGAATATAAACGTGGAGATTGCGCATACTTTATTTCCCGCTTCCGCACTGTTTCGGGAAGACATGCTTGCGGCTTGAATCAACCACGATGCGGGAGGCCAGAAACCGGCGCCCAACCAGCAGCGGGGTCCGCCGGTCGGAGCGGTCGGTCAACGTGAAATCGGTTTCGGCGACGTGGCCGGCGATGCAGATCTTGAGCCGTACGATCGGCCGGCGGGTGTCTTTGACTTCCGCCCGCATGATGCGCGCGACGCGGCTGGTTTCCTGCTCGATGGTGGCGGTTTTTCCGTCTGCGCCGGTCAGGGTAAAGCGATACCAGGTTTTTCCGCCACGCTTGAAGCGTTCGAGGCCGGTGACGCCGATCGAAGACGAGTCCGCGCCGGTGTCGAGCTTGGCGTCAAGCGCGATCCCGTAATCGGGAAACGTGGCGGTCTCGATCCAGCCTGCGATCGTGGCCATCGGCTCGCTACGGTTTTGCTGTTGCGCGGCTTGTGCAAGCACCCCGGTCACCCAGAGGCCGGCCAGCGCGCAACCTAGCAGCAGCCGCATCGGCAGCATATTGCCTCTCCCCTTCTCAGGCCGCCACCGCCCAATCGTTCGCGGCTACGACGTGGCCGACAAACTCAGAAATCGCTTTCAGCGTCGCTTCCGGCGTCTCGCGTTGCGGCGAATGACGCGCGCCTTTGAGCAGCGCGACTTCGACTGGGCAGTAGCATTCCCTCTCCGCGGCTTCGATCTGCTTTACCGTGCCGTATTGATCGCCCTCGCCCTGCACGATCAGCACAGGCACGCGAATATAGGCGAGGAATTCGGTGATGTCCCACTTGCGGAATTCGGGATCGAGCCAGGCATCGTTCCATCCCCGGAAGGCGTTGTCGACGTCCGCATGCCAGCGCGCGAGACGCTGGCGCAGGTCACCGGCCGCGTAGGCTTTGCGGGCCTCGGCAATCGAGGCAATGCCTGGGTCCTCGGTAAAAAAATGCGGCGCGATCAGCACCAGCCCGCCAACGCGGTGATCCTGATGGCTGCCGGCATAGATCGTAGCGATCGAGGCGCCGTCGCTGTGGCCGACCAGCAGGCCGCGCTGAAAGCCGATTGCGTCGAGCAAGTGCGGCAACACGTCGCGCGCTTCCTCGTGCATGTAAGTGAGCGGGCGCGGAAGCTTGACCGGGCTCGACTGGCCGTAGCCGGCGCGCGAATAGACGAAGACGCCGAGGCCGGTCGCGGCGGCGAGCTGGTCGGGAAAATCGCCCCACAGGCCGGCGCAGCCGAGGCCCTCGTGCAACAGCACCAACTTCGGCGCCGCGTCCGGGCGCGGGCCGATCATGCGGTATTCAAGGCGCTGGGCGCCGATGTCGAGGAAGCCGGAGTCGTCCAGTTTCATCCGCTGCTACGGCTGCCCTTCCGCCCTCAGCTTGAAGCGCTGGATCTTGCCGGTCGCGGTCTTCGGCAGCTCGGTGCGGAACTCGATCCAGCGCGGATATTTGAACGGTGCCAGCTTCTGCTTGACGTGCTCGCGCAAGACCCCGGCGAGTTCCTCGCTTGCCTTGTCGGGCAGCTTGAGCACGACAAAGGCCTTGGGTTTGACCAGTCTCTCGTCGTCGAACCAGCCGACCACCGCGGCCTCCAGCACCTCCGGATGCGAGGAGAGCGCGGCCTCGACCTCGAAGGGCGAGACATACATGCCCGACACTTTCAGCATATCGTCCTGGCGCCCGGCGCAGACGTAATAGCCCTCCTCGTCCTGAAAATACTTGTCGCCCGAACGGGTCCAGTCACCCTGGAAGGTGGCGCGCGACTTCTCGCGGTTGTTCCAGTACATGATCGCGGCTGAAGGCCCCCGCACGTAGAGCTCGCCCAGTTCGCCGGTCTTCACGGGATGGCCATCGTCGCCGATCAGCTTGAGGTCGTATCCGGGCACCGGCTTGCCGGTGGTGCCGTATTTGAGCGCACCCGGCGCATTGGTGAGATAGATGTGCAGCATCTCGGTGGTGCCGAGGCCGTCGTAGATTTCGACGCCATAGCGCTCCTGCCAGCGCTGCGCGATCTGCTCCGGCAAAGCCTCGCCGGCAGAAATGCAGCGGCGGATCTTCACCTGCGATTTCTGCGGCGCGTTGGGATTGGCCAGGAACGCGGCATAGAAGGTCGGTACGGCGTAGAACACCGTGATGGGGTGGTCGCGCAGCAGCGCCGCGACGCCGTCCGGAGTCGGCCGCTCGGCCAGCAGCACCGTGGTGGCGCCGACCGACAAGGGAAACGTCATGGCGTTGCCGAGGCCATAGGCGAAGAACAATTTCGCCACCGAATAGCAGACGTCGCTTTCCCTGATGCCGGCGACCGGCGTGCCGTAGAGATCGGCGGTGAGCTTGAGGCTGGCGTGCACGTGCACCGCGCCTTTCGGCTTGCCGGTCGAGCCCGAGGTGTAGAGCCAGAACGCGATGTCGTCGCACGTTGTCGGCGCGGTATAATCTTCCGGCTCGTCGGCGCCGATCACGTCTTCGAACAGCCGGTAGCCGTGCGGGTTTTCGCCGGAGACGATGACGTGCTCGAGATCCGGGCAGTGCTCGATCAGCTTCTCGAATTTCGCAAACAGCGCTTCCGACACCACCAGACATTTCGCGCGGCTGTCGGCCAGCATGAAGCGGTAGTCGTCCGCGGTCAGCAGCGTGTTGACCGGCACCGCGACGACGCCGGCTTTGAGGCAGCCGAGAAACGCCGTCGGCCAGTCGATGGTATCGAGCAGCGCGATCAGTACGCGCTCCTCGCGATGGATACCGAGCCCGCGCAGCGCGGCGCCGAAACGCGCCACCCGGTCGGCGAGCTCTCCGTAAGTGTGCGTGCCGTGCGCGTCGATATAGGCCGGCTTGTTGGCGCGGCCGGCATCGAGATTGCTTTTCAGGACATCGGCGGCGAAATTGTAATCGCGTGGGACATCGTGTGGGCTTTGGCCCACGCCATCGGACGCGCTCGCTTCGGCCGCCTTAAGATCGGCGACTGCCATTTGCTTTTCCTCCCGAGACGATGCGTATTATGCCCGGCAAAGCCACGCCCTGCAAAGCGAAGCATATTTCGCAACGCCAAAAAACGTCTCTCGAGGAGCCATGTCCATGATCGTCAGCCGGGACCGCATTCTGACCACCCATGTCGGCAGCCTGCCGCGCAACGACAAACTCTCCGACCTGCTGGTCAAACGCGAGGCCGGCGAGCCGTACGACAAGGCCGAAATGGCCGCCGAGATGGACAAGGCCGTGCGCCACGTGGTCGACAAGCAGGTCGAAGCCGGCATCGACATCGGCAATGACGGCGAGCAGCAGCGGGTCGGCTTCCAGACCTACGTACCGCAGCGCATGAGCGGCTTCGGCGGCATCTCGAAGCGGCGGCGGGGCAAAGAATTCGAGGAATTTCCCGAGCTGGTGGCGGACCTGATGCGGCGCTTTCCCCAAGTCAGCAAGCAGCAGAACGCGCCGGAGTGCCAAGGCGAGCTGAAATATCTCGACATCAAGCCGCTCGAAAGCGAAATCGCGCGCTTCAAAAAAATCTCAGACGGAAAATTCGCCGAGCGGTTCATGACGGTGCCGTCGCCCGGGATCATATCGAGCACCATGCTCGACGCCTTCTACGGCTCGCAGGACAAATATCTGACCGCGATTTCGCGCGAGATGAAGAACGAGTGCCAGGCGATTCACAAAGCCGGCCTGCTGTTGCAGATCGACGCGCCGGACCTCGCCATGGACCGCGTCATGATGTACCGCGACCTCGACGACGCCGGCTTCGTCAAGACGGTGGAGCGGGGCGTAGCGGCGATCAACGAAATGATCGACGGCATTCCACGCGATCGCGCGCGCCTGCATGTCTGCTATGGAAACTGGGAAGGCCCGCATATCTACGACATCCCGCTGGAGAAGATTCTCCCCGCCCTCTACCAGGCGCAGGTCGGGGCGCTGTCGATCGAGTTCTCCAATCCGCGCCACGCCCACGAATATGCGGCGTTCAAGAAACACCCGCTGCCCAAGGACATGCTGCTGGTTCCGGGCGTGGTGGAGACCACCAGCAATTTCGTCGAGCATCCGGAAGTGGTGGCGCGCCGTATCGAGGAGGCGGTGGCGGCCGTCGGCGAGCGCGAGCGGGTGATCGCCGGCACCGACTGCGGCTTCGGCACATTTACGAATAGAGAATGGGTGATCGAGCCGGCGGTGTGGCTGAAACTCGCCGCCATTCGCAAAGGCGCCGATATCGCTTCGGCGCGGCTGTGGGGGAAAAAGAGCGCCGCATGATCGTCCTTTACGACTTCGGCAATTCGGTCTGCTGCCAAAAGGTGCGCATCACCCTGCGCGAGAAGGGCCTCGACTGGAAGCCGATCCGCGTCGATCTGTTCAAGGCGGAGCAATACGACCCGAAATATCTCAAGCTCAATCCCAAGGGCATGGTGCCGACGCTGGTGCACGACGGCAACGCGATCATCGAATCGACGTTGATCTGCGAATATATCGACGAGGCCTTTCCCGAGCCGCCGCTGAAACCGGCCGGCCCGGCCGGGCGCGCCGAGATGCGGCTGTGGAGCAAGTTCGTCGACGAGGGATTGTTCGAGGGCGTCACCGAGCTGAGCTTCTCGGCCATGTTCCGCGAGCGCATGAAGACCATGCCGGAGGAGATACGCCAGGTGCGGTTTCGCAACATCGGCGATCCGCGCCGGCGCGACCGCTTCATGTCGACCTACGAAAAGGGCGTGGAGTCGCCCTACGTGCTGCACGCCATCGGCGCCTACGAACGCGCCTTCAAATACATGGAGGAGACGCTGACCGGGGGCGGCCCGTGGCTGCTGGGCGATCGGCCCACGCTGGCCGATATCAATTTGATGCCGCTGGTGGCGCGGCTCGCTTATCTCGGCTTGCTCGACGTGTGGGCCTCCGACCGGCCCCATACCAATGCATGGTGGGAGCAAACGCTGCGGTGGCCCAGCTTCAAGAGCGGGCTCAGCGATCTCATCAGCGAGACCGAATACGCCGAAATGCGCACGCACGGCCCCAAGATCCGCGACGCGGTGGCGGCGCGTCTGGCCACGCTGCGCAAAGACGTGATGACGGCATAGCTGCGAATAGGATTTCGTTCATAGTCCGGCTATTGTCAAAAGGGATGGTTTCGCGCGCCTTTCGGCCGTCCCACCCGGCGCAAACGGGGGTACGATTATCATGGCGCCGCTTGGCCGGGACGACGGCAAAATGTTGCGCCTGAAATTGCCGGCGAGCGGGCCTATAATGTGCTCAACCCAACGGCTATAAGCCGGGCCAACCAATAGCCTCACGCAAGGGAGAGGACGCCATGGACGAGAGAACGCGCGAGCCGTCGCAGATCCGCGCCGAAGACATCAACCCGCGTTACAACTGGGGGCGCGCGCTGCCCTCGCTCGGCATCATGGGCGTCGATTTCGAGGAGCGCGTCGACTACCGGCGGCTGCACCGCTACCGGCTCGGCCGCACGCAACAGGCGCTGGAGAAGTCCGAGCTGGGCGCCCTGCTCGTCTTCGACGTCAACAACATCCGCTACATCACCTCGACCAAAATCGGCGAATGGGAGCGCGACAAGCTCTGCCGCTGGGCGCTGCTTACCCGCCAGGGCGACCCGATCCTGTGGGACTTCGGCTCCGCCGCCGTGCATCACAAGCTCTATACGCCGTGGCTGAAGCCGGAGAACTGCAAGGCCGGCATCATCGGCATGCGCGGCATGGTCGATCCGGCCTTCGGCCTGATGGAGAAGCACGCCAAGGAGATCGCCGCGCTGATCAAGGAAGCCGGCTGCGATAAGATGCCGATCGGCGTCGACATCATCGAGCCGCCCATGATGTTCGAATTGCAAAAAGCGGGACTCAAGATCGTCGACGGCCAGCAGGTGATGCTGGAAGCACGCGAGGTGAAATCGCTGGACGAGATTGCGCTGCTCAACCGCGCCGCCGCCATGGTGGACGGCGCCTATCACATGGTCAACGAGGAGCTCAAACCCGGCGTGCGCGAAAACGACATCGTCGCCAAGGTGAACGAATTCCTCTACCGCCACGGCTCCGACGACGTGGAGGCGGTGAACGCCATTTCCGGCGAGCGCTGTAATCCGCATCCGCACAATTTCACCGACCGGCTGATCCGGCCGGGCGACCAGGCCTTCTTCGATATTTTGCAGGCCTTCATGGGCTACCGCACCTGCTATTACCGCACCTTCAATGTCGGGCGCGCCACGCCGGCGCAACACGACGCCTACAAGAAGGCGCGCGAATGGCTGGATAACGCCATCGACCGCATCAAGCCGGGCGCGACCACGGCGCATATCTGCGAGGCCTTTCCGACGGCGCCGGAGTTCGGCTTCCCAGACGAGACGTCTGCGTTCGGCCTGCAATTCGCTCACGGCCTCGGGCTGGCGCTGCACGAGCGGCCGATCATCTCGCGCGTGGTGTCGATGGAGCACCCGACCGAGATCAAGGAAGGCATGGTGTTCGCCATCGAGACCTACTGCCCGGCGACCGACGGCTATTCCGGCGCACGCATCGAGGAAGAGGTGGTGGTTACCGACAAGGGCTGCCGCGTCATCACGCTGTTCCCGGGAGAGGAACTGCCGATCAGCGCGAAGTATTGATGCACTTTGCCTCTCCCCGCTTTGCGGGGAGGGGCAAGCATGCTCGCCGGGTTGAAGTGATGGCGCCCAAAAACAGGCCGAAGCAACCGTCCGCCAAGCCGCTCGCGAGCCCCTATGTGCCGCGCTACGTCTCGCCGAAGGAAAAGGCGGAGACCCGCGTGCGCTGGCGGCGGTTTTTCTATTGGGCGGCGGTGGTGCTGCCGGTCCTGCTGACGCTGATGCTGTTCGGCTACAGCGACCAGGCGCCGGCCGCCTTGCGCGCGGCGACGGAAAATTTCGATGCCGTGTTCGGCTATCCGGTGCTGCGGCTGATCGCGCTGATCGCGAGTTAACGCGCGTTCAGCGCTTAGGCGCTCTCCGCCCGCTTCTCGCGCAGATGCGGGAATTTCTCGCTCAGCAATGCGCCGTGGTAGTAGGTCGGCTTGAAGGCCGGCTGCGCGCGGATATTGTCGTACCAGGTCTTGACGCGCGGCAGGTCCTGCCAGTCCGCCATGCCGAGATCGTCCATGCGCACCAGCGCCGGCATCACCGCCACGTCGGCGAGCGTGATGTCCTTGCCAAGCAGCCAGGGGCCGCCGCTCGCTTCGATCTCGGCGTCCATGCGCTCCCAGGTGCGGCGCAGGCGAGCCTGCGCGGCATCCATCTCCGCCTTGGAAAAGCCGGTCTGGCCCATGGTCAGCATGAATTCCTTGCGCAACGGCTTCGACTCCGCCATGGCCACGAAATCCTCGCGGCTCATCTTCTGAAAGCCCGGCAGGAAGGCGAGGTTAAAGGTCGGGAAGCGCACCGCGGCGGCCGGCATCTCGTCGATGTAATGCATGAGCGCGCGCATGTGGGCGCGCTTGACCGGATCCTTCGGCGTGAAGCTGCGCTCGGGCACGACCTCGTCGAGATACTCGGTGATGACGGTGGAATCGGTGACGATCTGGCCGTCATGGTCGAGGGTGGGCACCACGCCATTGGGATTGAGCTTGAGATAGTCGGGTTTGAGCTGGTCGCCGGCCTGCAGATTGAGCCGGACGTCGTCATAGGGCAGCTGCTTGGTGTTGAGCACGAAGCGCACCCGCTGGCTGCAGGTTGATTGCGGCGCGTTGTAGAGCTTGAAGGTCATGGCGTTTTCTCCCTGGGCGCTAGTCTCTCATTATTGGACGCGACCCGGCAACCGCCGATCCGCTGCCCGCGGGCGCGATCACCCGTCTTTGATCAGCGCCTTGCGTCGTTCAGCAAGTCGCGCCTGATAGCCTTCGCCATCGCCGTAGTCGTCGAACGCCACATAGCGCCCATGCGTGCCGATGACGCGACGCGCGTGCTTGATCGGGCACCAGTACTGCTCGGTGCGCGCGGCGACCTCGCGGGTAAAAGCGATGATGCCGTTGGCATAGGTGCAGTAGGCGCAGTTGAGCTTTTCGAGGGCATTGAGATAGGCGAGATGGTGGCGGTCGAACACCAGATAGTCGGCACGCCGGACCTTGGCGATGTTGTAGATCGGAAAGCACACGGCCTGATAAACGCTGACGAAAAAGTCGAGCAGCAGAAACGGCAGGATGCCGGCATAAATCACCGGGGCGGTCAGCAGCACCAGTGGGTTGGCTCCGAGCAAGTAGGGCAGCAGCTTTTGCCGCAATTCACGGTGGCGGCGCAGCAGTTCTTCCTCGAAAGCGATGCGCCCATGCTCGAGGCCGATGCGCAGTTCGGCGCGGCGCTTGGCAAGCTCAGCGTCGAGCTCGCTTTCCAGCGCGCGGATCTTTTCGCTCAGCGCGGCAATTTGCGGCGTCATTGGTGTCGCTCCCAGGTCGCAAGCCTTGTGAGCGCGAAGCATAGCCTGACCCGCCGCTTAATTTATGGCCAATTTACTTGTGACCGGCCAACCTACCGCGTTGAGTGACGCGTGTGCAGAGCGCCGTCACCTCCCTTCCGGTTACCGCGGCGGCGTGAAGTCCTCCACCCATGCACGCAAGGGGCCGCACGAGCGGCCCCTTTTTTTCGGCCGCCGCAGCCGCAAATATTCCCGCGCGAACAATAAATTTCTTTCCGCAGGCGCTGGAATAGCTTCGGTCATGAGGGGATTTGTCCTTCCGGGCACCCCCCAATCAACATCAAGGAGAGGACAATACGATGAAGAAGTTTCTGGTTCCGGCCGCGGCCATCGCCTTGGCCGCATTCGCCGCCGCCGCGTTGGCCGCACCCGCCATGACCGGCAACAGCACCAAAGGCAAGGTTCTCACCGACGCCAAGGGCATGACGCTCTACACCTTCGCCAAGGATTCAGGCGGCAAGTCGGCCTGCAACGGCAAATGCGCCGTCAACTGGCCGCCGCTGATGGCCGCGTCCGGCGAAAAAGGCGGCACCGGCTACAGCATGATCAAGCGCGACGACGGCAAGATGCAATGGGCCTACAAGGGCAAGCCGCTCTACACCTGGGTCAAGGACAAGAAGCCGGGTGACGTCACCGGCGACGGCGTCAACAAAGTTTGGCACATCGCCAAGCCGTAAGGCTTAGGCGCTGGGGTGAGGGGCTGTCGCTCCTCCAGAGGTCATAGCCCCTCACCCATTTCGCCTTGATCGACTATTCCAGCCCGGTCGGGACGTTCTTGTTTTCCGACTCGAGCGTCATGCCGGCAGCGAGCGCCATGGTTTCGGCCAGCGCGGCAAAGTCCTTCTGGATATATTCTTCCGGATTTTTCTGCAGCATGGCATGGCCGAAATGGCCCTGCAGCACCTCGCGCGTGGCCGCCGTTATTGGCATCGGCACGTCCATTTCACGCCCCATCTCAAGGCCGAGGTCGAGGTCCTTGCGCAGCAGTTCCGGCGTGAACGTCGTGGTCCAGTCGAGATTGACCAGCGCCGGCGACTTGTAGGCGGTGAACATCGAGCCCATCACCGAATTGTTGAGGAAGGCGAGGAAGGCGTGACGCGGCACGCCCATCTTGTTGGTGAGCAGCGTAATCTCGATCAGGTTCTCGATCACCACGCCGAGCATGACGTTGTGCGCGATCTTGCAGACGCGCGCGAGTTCGCCCTCGCCGGCCAGCGCCACGCCGCGCGGCGCGATCGCCTCCATCAGCGGCAACACCATTTTGCAGGCGGCGTCCGGACCGGACAGGATGGCGGACAACTTGCCGGCCTTGATCACCTTGGCGTTGCCGGACACCGGCGCCGCCACGTAGTCGGCGCCGCGTTCCTTTAGCTGCTTGCGAATAGCGGCGGAGGCCTCGACCGAGATGGTGGAGCAGTCGACGAACACCTTCGGCAACTTGGCCCCACCCGACGCGACACCGTTCTTGCCGAGATAGACCTCTTCCAGGTCCTTGCCGGTGGAAACGATGGAGAAAACCACGTCGCAAGCCGTGAGATCGGAGAGCTTGTCGACGATTGTCGCGCCCTTGGCCGCCAGCGGCTCGGCCTTGGCGCGGGTGCGGTTCCAGACCGACACGCCGTGGCCGGCCTTGAGCAAGCGCTCGGCCATGGGCGTTCCCATGCGGCCGGCGCCAATCCAGCCAATTTTCAGGCTATTATTCGACATAACGAAACTCTCCCGTTGTACGTACCTTTGGCGGCGGCTTTAGCCGGTCCGCACGCAATCTGCCAGCGTTATGCGGCAATCGGTAGCGGGCGCTACACGAGGCAGCACGTGCTTGTGGTCGGCGATGAAGGGGCATTATCCTGTCCCCGGGCCGGGAACAAGGCTCACGCCAGGGCCTGTCGCGAGAGGCCGACGTAAATCGAAACCGCGGGAGGACGCCGGCCGGCTACTGATGCAGGATGCCGCCACCATTGCCGTGACGGGTGGGCGTTTGCCGCAGGCAAGCGCCGGCCGCGAGCGTTTGCGCCTGATCATGCGCAATGCGTTTCCCTTCCTGGTGGTAGGCGCGATCTGGGAGGCGATTGCCCGCTACGGCATATTTCCGCGCAAACTGTTTCCGACGCTGGAGGACATCGCGCGTTCCTTCGTCGAGCTCACCATCTCCGGCATCCTGCCGCACCACACCATCGATACCGTGATCCGGCTGCTAACCGGCTTCGGATTGGCGGCGATCATCGGCCTCACCATCGGCGTGCTGATGGGACGCACCAGAAGGGCGGAAGACATCTGCCTGCCGCTGGTCAGCATCCTGGCGCCGATTCCCGGCCTCGCCTACACGCCGCTTTTCCTGCTCTGGTTCGGTCCGGGCGAAGTTTCCGCCGTGCTGCTGGTCGCCTTCGTCTCGAGTTTTCCAATCATTTACAACAGCTGGACCGGCGTGAAGGCGGTGAAGGAAATCTGGCTCCGCTCAGCACAGTCGATGGGCGCCGATAACCGCCGCATGTTCCGCTACGTGATCCTGCCGGGCGCGCTGCCTTACATCCTCACCGGGTTGAGGCTCGGATTGGCACAAGCATGGCGCATCCTGGTAGCGGTTGAAATGCTCGCGGCCGTGCCTTGGGGACTCGGCTGGCTAATCTTCGGCGCGCGCGAATTTCTCAACACCGACGCCATGATGGCCGGCGTCACCGTGATTGCGGTGATCGGCCTATTGCTCGAGAAATACGTGTTCCAGAAGCTCGAGGATTACACGGTGGTTCGTTGGGGCATGGTGGAGTCGATGGAATGACCCCGGATCAGGCCCAGCACCGTCGTTCGATTATCCGCGGCGCCACCACGCTGATGGTAGCAGCGGCGCTCTACGAGGGCCTTTCGTATAGCGGGTTCTTTCCGCAAGTGCTGTTGCCGACGATCCAGAGCATCGTGAGCACGCTCTACGACATGCTCGCCGACGGTGCCATGTTCGAGCATGCCGGCGCGACGCTCTACCGGGTGCTTTTCGGCTTCGCCCTGGCGATCGCGTTGGGACTGCCGCTCGGCATCCTGATGACGCGCTTCAAGCCAGTGGAGAACTTCTTCCTACCGCTGGTCAGCGCGCTGATGCCGATCCCGTCGTTCGCGCTGGTGCCGCTGTTCATGCTGTGGTTCGGCATTGGCAACCTCACCACAATCCTGGTCGTGTTCTATGCCGCCACTTTCCCGATGTTGTTCAACACTTGGTCGGGAGTGCGCTCGGTCAATCCGCTCTGGCTACGCGCGGCCGGCGCCATGGGCGCCAACGAGAAGAAGCTGTTCTGGAAGGTGATTATCCCGGGCGCATTTCCGTTCATCATCACGGGCATGCGCCAGGCATTCTTGCGCTCGTGGATCGCGGTGGTGGGCGCGGAAATGATCGCGGCCTCCGACTGGGGCCTGGGATGGGTGATATTCGACGCCAAGGAGTTTTTGGAAGCCAACGTCATGATGGCTTCGATCGTGGTCATCGGCTTCATCGGCTTCGTTTTCGAGCGGCTGGTGTTCGGCTCCATCGAAAAGGCGACAGTGCAGCGCTGGGGCATGGTGCGGATGGCCAAGGGCTAGGACAGATGGACCAAGTCACGTCGAGCGATCCGGTTCTGTGGAGCATCGATCAACGCGGCGTCGCGCGCGTCATGCTCAATCGCCCGGAGGTGTCCAACGCTTATAACGGCGAGGTGATCGCGGCACTGCTTAAGGCGTACGACGCGCTTGGCCGTGAATCCTTGCGGGCCGTCGTCATCACCGGCAAGGGCCGCAATTTCCAGGCCGGCGCCGACATCAACTGGCTCGACGCGGTGCGCCGCTCCTCGCCGCAGGAAAACCTCGCCGCCTCGCGCATGACCGCAGAGGCTGTGCAGCGGCTCAATCTGCTTCCGGTGCCGACCGTCGCGCTGGTGCAGGGCGCCTGCTTCGGCGGCGGCACCGGCATCGTTTCCGCCTGCGACATCGTGATCGCCGCCGACAATGCGACCTTCTCGATCGCTGAGGTGAAAATTGGAGTGGCCGGCACCATCATCATCCCGCAACTCAACGACGCCATCGGCCTGCGCCAGGTGCGGCGCTACGCGCTCACCGGCGAACGATTCGACGCCAGGCAAGCGCAGCGGATCGGGCTCGTGCACGAGATCGTGCCGCTGGCCGATCTGGAAGCCGCCGGAGAGCGCATCGTCGGTCATCTGCTGGCCAACGGACCCGAAGCGATCGCGCAAACTAAGATTTTCGCGCTGCGCTCGGCCTGGAGCCATCTTGACGATGCGACCTTCAACGAACTGATCGAAAGCCACGCCGTCAGACGGCAGTCGGACGAAGCGGCAGAAGGCTTCGCTGCATTTCTGGAAAAGCGCCCGGCGCGTTGGAACGCGGCGCGGAAGCAGAAAAGTTGAACGTGAAAGGCAACAATGCTGCCCATTGAAATCCGCGACGTGACGTTGGTCTACGACACCCCGGGCGGCAAGGTGACCGGCGTCCAAGACGTCAGCTTCGACATAGGCGCCTCGGAATTTGTCTGCATCGTCGGCCCTTCCGGCTGCGGCAAGTCCACGCTGCTCAACACCATCGCCGGCTTTCTAGCGCCTGCGGCGGGTCAAATCCGCATCGGCGGCCAGCCGGTCACCGGCCACGGCATGGATCGCGGCGTGGTATTTCAGGACTTCGCCCAGCTGTTTCCCTGGCGCACCGCGCTCGGCAACGTCACCTTCGGACTGGAGATGAAAGGCGTGCCGAAGCAGGAGCGCGAAGCCATCGCGCATGAGCAATTGCGCCTGGTGAAACTGGAGAAGTTCACCGGCTCCTATCCGCATCATTTGTCCGGCGGTATGCAGCAACGGGTCGCCATCGCACGCGCTCTCGCCTACAATCCGGCGGTTTTACTGATGGACGAGCCATTCGCCGCGCTCGACGCTTTGACGCGCGATGAGATGCAGCGGTTGCTCGCCGAAGTTTGGCGCGAAACTCAGAAGACAGTGATCTATGTGACGCACAACGTGGCGGAAGCGGTCTATCTCGCTGATCGTGTGGTGGTCATGTCGCCCCATCCCGGTACGGTGAAAGCCGAAATCAAGATTCCGCTCGATCGTCCGCGCAACCCACTGAGCGCGGAGTTTCTTGAATGGCAGAAAATTCTGCTGGGTCATCTCGGCCAGGATCAGAGCACAGCCGAGACGGCGCCGGTAAAAGGCAACGGCCAGAACAAGGGAGGATAAACGATGACGAAAACGACCAATGGAATTACCCGCCGGCACGCGCTGGCGGCGACCGGCGCCGGCGCGCTGGCGGCGGGACTGGGCGTGCGTCCGTCATGGGGCGCCATGGCGTCGGTGCGCCAAGGCTACCAGACCAACATGTGGGGCATGCCGACCTATTACCTGCTGCACTCCGGCATCTTGAAGAAGCATGGCATCGACGCCAAGGAATTCGCGGTGCCGTCCGGCAATCTCACCATGCAGCAGATGGTGGCACGCCAGGTGGACATGGGCACCTTCGCCGGGCCGTCGTTCATCATCGGTCATGACCGCGGCGGCCTGATCGCCGTCGCCAAGATCGAATATGTCGGCAAGACAGCGCGCGTCATGGCGCGCAAGGAGCTCGGCATCACCAAGGTCGAGCAGCTCAAGGGCAAGAAGATCGCCAGCCAGACCGGTTCGTCGATCGGCAATATTCTGGTCGATCAAATTCTGCCAAAGGCGGGGCTGCACAAGGGCGACTACACCGAAGTGCGCACCAATGTGAACGATATGGTGGCCGCCATGGCAGCGAAGACGGTGGACGCCATGGCCAATGTCGAGCCCTACAATTCCATCGCGGAAGCGGAAGGCCTCGCTACTACCGTGGTGGATTACTACAGCTTCGACAAACTGCCGGTGTTCATGGCGGCAACGCCGGAATTCGTCAGCAAGAACGGCGCCGAGATCGTTCCCTATCTGAAGGCTTGGCTTGAAGTCGCCAAGGACTTCAAGGACGAGCCGCAGAAAGTGGCCGACACGATCTATTCGTTCTACACCTCGAAGGGTTACAAAATGTCGAAGAAGACCTTCGCCAACGCGCTCGGCCGGGTCGAGGTCGGCCCGGGCTGGCCGTCCGATCTCGACGCTTACATGGCCCACCATGCCGAGGTGCTGATGAAGGCGAAAAAGATCAAGACGATGCCGGACTGGAGCAAGTGTTTCCGCAAGGACTTCATGAAGAAGGCGATGGCCTAGGCGGGAGCCGTGTCTCGCGTGATGGGACCGTCGTTTGCGGCCAGCCACCCATGCGGCCCGCAAGGGTGACGACGTAAACGATATGCAGTAAAAACCGGGCCGGCGCGCTTCCGCGCCGGCCTTCCTATTAAAATCAACCGGAGTCGCCAATGTCCGCCGCCAACAGTCCGCTCACCACGAGTGGAGAGCCCGTATCCTGGAATTTCAAGCTGCTCGCCCAGAACAACCTCGGCGGCTTCGGCGGCATGGGCGAAGGCATGGCCGTGACCATCGCCAAAGACGGCCGCCGCATCATCTGGCTGGCGCACGAGAGCGCGCCGAAGAATTTCACCGGCGTCGACGTCAGCGATCCGCGCAATCCAAAAGTGGTGGTGCAGACCGACCTGCCACAGGCCCACATGCGCTCGAACTCGCTGGAGTGCTCGGGCAACATCATGGCGGTGGCCTACCAGACCCAGAAGAAGGGCCTGCAGCCGGCCGGCCTGGAGCTATTCGACGTGTCGGTGCCGGAAAATCCGAAATCGATCTCGTTCTTTGACTGCTCGGGCCCCACCTCGCGCGGCGTGCACCAGCTCTGGTTCTGTGATGGCGAATACGTGCACATGGCCGCCGGCTCGCCGGACTTCGAGGCGGCCGATCCCAAGGACGACCAGTTCTACCGCTGCATCGATGTGCGCGATCCGTCCAAGCCGAAAGAGGTCGGTCGCTGGTGGCTCTCCGGCACGCGCAAGGGCGACAACGTGGCGCCGCCGCCGCGGCATACGCTCGACAAGGGCTACCGCGCGCACAACTGCAACGTCTACAAGCAGCGGCCCGACCGCATGTACCTCTGCTACCTCGACGGCGGCATGTATGTGATGGACATTTCCGACAAGTCGCAGCCGAAAGTGATCTCGCACTGGACCAACTCGCCGCCCTATACCGGCTTCACCCACACGGCGGTGCCGCTGTTCGACCGCGGGCTGATCCTGGTTACCGAGGAATCGACCGAGAACAACGCCAAGGACTGGCCGAAGCTGGTGTGGCTGTTGGACGTCCGCGACGAACAACACCCCGTTTCGTTCGCCACCCTGCCGATGCCGCCGGTCGACGCCTACAAGGACCGCGGCGGTCGCTTTGGCGCGCACAACATCCACGAGAACCCGCCGGTGCCGACCGCGTATCAATCGGACCAGATCGTGTTCGGTACCTTCTTTAACGGCGGCATGCGCGCCTTCGACATCTCCAATGCCTATCAGCCGAAGGAAATCGCCGCCTTCGTGCCGCCGGCGCCGGCCGGCTCGCCGGTGGGCGCGGTGCAGCTCAACGACGTGTTCGTCGACGAGCGTGGCATCGTCTATACGGTCGATCGCCTGACCGGCGGGCTGTACACGCTGGAGATGGATTTTTGATGCCCGTCATCGCCGGGCAAAAGGCGCGAAGCGCCATCTTTGCGTCTTAGGCCCCGGCGATCTCGCAAAGGCGGGCACAGTCGTTCCACTAAGCGGGATTACCGGGACTCGCCGCTTCGCGGCGGCCCGGTGATGACAGTATAGTTGGGTATGTCGGTCGACCAAGTCTTTCCCTCCCTGGCCGCGGGGCGTTTCGGGCGCAAGCTAAAACGCGCCCGCGGCGCCCGTGTTCCGGTGACCGTGATCACCGGCTTCCTCGGCGCCGGCAAGACCACGCTGCTGCGCCGGTTTCTTGCGACGCCGGAAGGCCAAGGCACCGCGGTGGTGGTCAACGAGTTCGGCGCCACCGGCATCGACGACGCGCTGGTGCGCGAGAGCGCCGACGAAACCGTGCTGCTCGGCAATGGCTGCCTGTGCTGCATCACCCGCACCGACTTGCAGGTGGCGCTGCGGCGCATGCTGATCGAGCGCGAGCGCGGGGAAATTCCCGACTTCCACCGCGTGGTGATCGAGACCAGCGGCATGGCCGACCCCAGCCCCATCCTGCAGACTTTCGCCACCGACCGCGCGCTCGGCGAGGTGTGCCATCTCGACGTGGTGCTGACGGTGGTGGACGCCGCGACCGGCGGCGACACGCTGTCCTGGTCGGCGGAGGCGCGCAAGCAGGCGATCCTGGCCGACCGGCTGGTGATCACCAAATCCGACATCGCGGGCCAGAGCGCCGCCGACACGCTCGCCGCCCAACTGCGCGCGCTCAACCAGAGCGCGGAGATCATCCTGGCCGTCAACGGCGCGCTCGATCCGACGCGGCTGACCGAGCCGGCGAGCGATCAGCACAACGCTTTCGTGGCGGAAGCGGCCCACAGCGACGGCGTCGCCAGCTTCGTGCTGACCGAGGACAAGCCGATGCCGTGGCCGGTGTTCGCCCGCGCCATGGATGTGCTGACCACCATGCGCGGCACCGACCTGTTGCGCGTGAAGGGTTTTCTCAACGTCGAAGGCTGCAGCGGGCCGGTGGTGGTGCAATTCGTGCAGCACCTGGCGCATCCGCCGGTCGAACTGGAAAGATGGCCGGACGACAACCGCACGACCCGCGTGGTGTTCATCACGCGTGGTATTTCGGAGCGCCAAGTGCGCGATCTGTTTAAGGCGATACGCGCGCTGACCTAGCCGCTTACACCGCCGCCAGACGAGAGACGCCGTCGCGCGCGGCGGCGATGATTCCGGGCACCACGTCGTCGTTGCCCGGCGCCATGACGTGGCAACCGGCGACGTGCGGAATGTCGGCAAGCTCGGCGACCATGTCGAGGCAGATGCGGCGGCCTTCCGCGGCCGGGTCGCTCGCCCGCTCCATGCGTTCGACGATCGCGTCAGGGATAATGGCGCCGAATAATTTCTCCCTGATCCAGCGCGCAGACTTGGCCGAACGCAAGGGCACGATGCCGACCAGCACCGACAGCTTGCCGGTGACGCCGAATTCGGACAGCCGCGTCATGTAGCGGCGCACGACGGCGGTGTCCATACAGAACTGGGTCTGGATAAATTGTGCGCCGGCGGCGACCTTGGTTTCCAGCCCCTCCGGCCGCCATCCGGGCGGCGGATCGATTGGATTGTCGGCGGCCCCGAGAAAGAAATCGGCGCGACCGGAAACCTTGCGGCCGGACGGCAATTCGCCGGCGTCGCGCAACCGGCACGCGGTTTCGAGTAACTGGCGCGTGTCGAGATCGAACACCGGCGCAGCGTCGGGCTGATCGCCCACGCTCGGATCGTCGCCGCGCAGCATCAACAGGTTGCGCACGCCCGAAGCCGCGGCGCTGATAAGATCGCTCTGCAAGGCGATGCGATTGCGGTCGCGGCAGGTGATCTGGAGAATCGGCTCGATCCCCTGTTCGACCAACATCGCCGCCGCCGTGACCGCGCCCAGATGCGGGCGCGCGCCGGCGCCGTCGGTCACGTTGACCGCGTCGGCCAGGCCCTTGAGCGGAGCCGCCTTCGCAAGCATTTCGGCGCGGTCGGTCGAGACCGGCGGCGTCACCTCGGCGGTGATCACGAAGCGGCCGTCGCGCAGCTTGTCCTGCAAGGTATTTTTCATCGGGACCACGTCGCAAAATCCAGTGGACCTTGCAAGCACAACAATGAGACATTGCGGGAATGGCGGGAATGCCGCCGCTACATGGGTCGATATGTTTCAGCCGGCGAAATCCATCGACGAAGCGCTCAGCTGCGTTGCCGACGGCTGCATGCTGGTGGTGCCGCGCGAAGTGTCGGGCGTGCCGATGGCGGCGACGCGGGCGCTGATCCGCCGCGGCGTCAAGCGGCTGCATTTGGTGGCGCTACCGACGTCGAGCTTGCAGGCGGATCTGCTGATCGGCGCCGGCTGCGTGGCGACACTCGAGACGAGCGCGGTGAGCCTGGGCGAGTTCGGGCCGGCGCCGCGCTTTTCCGCCGCGATCACGCAAGGCACCATCGACATGAAAGATGCAACCTGCCCGGCGCTGCACGCCGGCCTGCAAGCGGCGGAGAAAGGCGTGCCGTTCATGCCGCTGCGCGGGCTTATCGGCTCGGACGTGCTGAAATACCGTGATGACTGGAAAGTGATCGACAGCCCGTTCGGAAATAACGATCCGATCGTGCTGTTACCCGCGATCAAGCCGGACGTAGCGCTGCTGCACGCGCCGATGGCCGATTCGTTCGGCAATGTCTGGATCGGCCGGCAGCACGAAGTGGTGACGATGGCGCACGCGGCGAACAAGACGATCGTCACCGTGGAGAAGATGCACGACGGCAATTTGCTCGACGATCCGGTGCTGGCGGCCGGCACGCTGCCGGGTTTCTATGTGGAAAGCATCGCCGTCGCCGAACGCGGCGCCTGGCCGCTGCCGCTGCCGGATTACTACGGCGCCGACGCCGAGCATCTTGCTTTATACGCGCGCATGGCGGCGACGCCGGAAGGGTTCGCCGAATATCTCGAACGGTACGTGTATGACCGCCGCGCCGCGTAACTTCCGCGACGAGGAACTGCTCGCCGACGTGATCGCGCGGCTGATCGGCGACGTGCGCCACGTGGCGGTCGGCAATGCTTCGCCGATCCCGGCCGCCGCGGCGCTGCTGGCGCGCGAGCGTGGGCATGGCCGCCCCTACGTTTCGCTGCTTGGCAGTCCGAAGAACACGTTCTGGACCGACGGCGCGCGCGAATTGTTCGACTGCGCCGGCCAGGGCCGCATCGACGTGTTCTTCCTGTCCGGCGGACAGATCGATGGGCAAGGCAATGTCAACCTGGTGTCGATCGGCGATTACGAACACCCGAAGGTGCGTTTCCCCGGCTCGTTCGGCTCGGCCTACCTCTATTACGTCGTGCCCAAGGTGATCCTGTTCCGCACCGAACATTCGCGCCGCACGCTGGTGCCGAAGGTGGACTTCATCAGCGCGCCGGGAACGAGCGAGAACAACGTCTACCGGCCGGGCGGACCGGTCGCGCTCATCACTAACCGCTGCCTGTTCGCGTTTGCCGACGGACATTTCACGCTTGAAAGCGTGCATCCCGGCCATACCGTTGAGGAAGTGATCGAGAACACCGGCTTCGACTTCGCGCGGCCGGCGGCGGTGCCGGAGACGCCGGCGCCCTCCCCCGAGACGCTCAAGCTGATGCGGGAGACGGTGGCGCCGCAATTGGCCGAGGTCTACCCGCAATTCGCCGCGCACGTGTTCGGCGTCGGAGAACCCGCTTTCGCGCGTTGAAAACCACGCCCTTCCGGTCGCTTCGCGCCTAAGCTAGTCTGCCGCCCGCGGCCGGCCGGCCGCGCAGCAGCATCATAGAAACCAAAGGAAACGTCGAGTGAAAACGGTTGAAGCGGCGGTGATCGGCACCGGCTGGTGCGGGGGAATTCGTGCGGAGACGCTGTCGCGCTCGGCGCTGGTGGACAAATTGCACATCTGCGAAATCCGGCCCGACCGGCTGGCCGAGGTCAAGGCGCTCACAAAGCCCGCGACGGCCACACTCGATTACCAGGACATCGTCAAGAACGACAACATTTCGGTGGTTTACATCTCGACCACGCCGGAATCGAACCACTACCCGATTGCCAAGGACTGTCTGAAGGCCGGCAAGCACGTGCTGCTGGAAAAGCCGATCGCGCTCGAATTGTGGGAAGCCGACGAGCTGATCGAAATTTCCAAGCGCAACGGGGTGAAATTCACCATCGGCTATTCGCAGCGTTTCAACACCAAGTTCGCCTTCGCCAAGAAGAAAATCACCGACGGCACGCTCGGCAAAGTGGTGTCGGTGATGGTGAGCCGGCATCTGTCGCGCAGCCTCGGCAAGAAGATCGCCAGCCGCGTGCGGTTGTCGCCGGTAGTGATGGAGAGCACGCACGACCTCGATTTCGTGTTCTGGCTGCTGGAACCGGCGAAACCGGTGCGCGTCTATTCGCAAGGGTCGTACGGCTACATGAAGCCGGTGAACGGCTCCTACGACGTGATGTTTTCCGTCGTCACGTTCGACAACGGGCTGGTCGCCAATATCGCCGGCGGCTGGAACCTGCCGCCGAGCTATCCGAACTATTGTGCCACCTGGGTGGAAGTGCTCGGCACCGAAGGCTCGCTCGTTCTCGACGACACCCACCGCGACAACTGGCTGAACACACAAAAGGACGGCCAGCAGTTTCCCATGTCGACCATGCCGGGCGAGCAAGTCGATCACGTATTCGCCGGTCAGATGGGGCCGGAAACAATCCACTTCCTCGAGGCCTGCATTCTCAACAAGCCGCCCATGGTGACGCCGGAGAGCGCGCGCATGGTGATGGAGACCTACACCGCCGCCGATCTGTCGGCGGAATTGGGCGAGCCGGTCGACCTGCCGCTATCGAATCAAGCCATGTCGCAGGTGGCCGATCTGAAGAAAAAGAACATGTCGGGAGCACATCCATGAAGAAATCAGCGAAGGGCGTCGGGCTGGCCATCATCGGCGGCGGACGGGTCGGTCTGTTCCGCGGCGAAGTGGCCAACCGTCATCCGTCGGTCGAATGGATCGGGCTTGCCGAGAAGAATCCCAACCGCGCCGGCGAAGTGGCGCCGAAGATCGGCGCCGACTTTGTCACGCAGGACTATAACGAACTGCTGAGCCGGCCGGAGGTGACCGCCTGCATCGTCGCCACCGATGAGCACCTGCACGTCGGCCCGATCCGCGCGGCGGTCGAACGTGGGCTGCCGCTCTTGATCGAAAAACCGCTGGCGACGCGGCTCGAGGAATCGGCGCAGATGCTGAAGCTGATCCAGGACGCCAAGATCGACGCCGTGGTCGGCTACACTCAGCGCTTCCGCCGCCGCTGGCTGGCGGCCAAGGAGAAATGCCGCACGGGCGCGCTCGGCGACGTCACGCTGGTGACCTCGCGCGCCTTCATGAACCGGCTGGTGGCGATCGACAATTACAAGCGCACCGACGACCCTTCCACCATTTCGCCGATGGTGATTTCCGGCACGCACGCGCTCGACATCTGCATGTGGTGCCTGGAAGGCAAGAAGCCGGTCGAGGTCTATGCGCGCTCGATCGACAAGGTGCTGGGCCCGCTCTACAAGGGCATCGACGCCACCGCCGGCATGATCACCTTCGACGACGGCACCGTCTATCATCTCAGCATGTCGTGGGCGATGCCGGTGACCTGGCCGGCGGCGGTCTATTCGCTCGCGGTCGGCATCTCCGGCACCACCGGCATCCTGACAATCGACGATACCCATAGCGATATCGTGCTGGCGGTCTCGAAGGGGCAATCGGAAGGCTACAACCCCGACCCCTCGCGGCTGGTGGATTTCATGGGCAGCTATCCGCCGGGCGACATGGCGCTGGGCGAATTGCGCGGGCCGATGTCGCTGGAGACCGAAAGCTGGCTCAACCGCGTCTCACTCGGCTTGCCGACGCCGGCGGCGACGGTGGAGGAGGCCCACCGCAACCTGATGCTGACCAAGGCGTTGGATCTTTCCGCGAAACGCAAGGCGCCGGTAAAGCTGCCGCTCGATCCCGATGACATGAAGGCGGCGGCCTAGCGCGGCGCGCGGACACGCATCAAGCGGCGGATCGGCCGAACCGCGACCCTTGCGGTCGCTTGATCTGGAATTCGATGACCTGGCGGGCCGTCGCGGGTTTCAGGCGGGAGAACGTGCTTTGGCACTCGTCGAGCTCGCCGGGTGAAATGCCGCGCGCACCGGCGCGCATGCGCAGGATCGCCTTGGTCGTGGGCCAGGACATTCCGATCGCCTTGCCCATGACCAGCACGGCGTCCGGCCGCTCCTGAACCATCGCCCGGTCGACCGCCTCGATCGGGAGACCGCATAGCAGCGCGAGCGCGACCGCGGTCTCCTCGAACTGGTCCGCTGTCGCAAAGGCCGCCACATGATTTTCGCCGAGCTGGCCGGCGTCATGCAGCGTACCGATATGGGCGAGCGCTTCGGCATAGTCGCGCGAAAGCGTGCTGCTCTTGTCCAGGATCGCGGTGGCGGCATCGGCGACCGCCGACTGGATCAGGTTCGCCATCGCCGGATGCGCGGCCTCAAGCTTGAGCTGGACGTCGTGGGAAGCCCTGACCAGCAACCGCAAGAGATGGTCGCGGGGAATATCGGCGCGCAAAGCAACGCATGTGGTGAGCTCGTCGTCACCGGCCGAGCGCTTGACCAGGGTGGCGTAGCCGCCGTCGGAAAATCGCGCCGCCGGATTGGAAACCGTGCTGAGCACAACGGGCTTGTCGCCGCGTTCGACCAGGACATCGGTCACCGCTTCGGCAAGCGAGGTGCGCCGCGAAATGGCAAGCAGATGCCTTTGGCTTTTTGTTCGCGCGGTCGCGACCAGGATTTCATTGGGAAGCCGCTGCGACTGTTCGAGCATCGGGCCGGCCACGTCGATCTCATCGTCGGACGCCAAAACGTGGCTGATCATGGACGGCGCGCGCGGCATTCTTGCCAGCCGGTTCGCCAGCTTGGCGCGCGCCGCCTGCTCGATAACCGTCGCGATTCGGACGAAGACGTCGTCGAATAGCTCGACCTGATTGGCGGAATAATTGTCCGACCCGGTCACAAAAATATCGGTGATGCGCGCGAGGATCTCGGCACGCCGCGCCGGCGTGCCGCTGGTGACGGCAGTGTCGAGTTCTTGGATCAGTGCGGGGAACATCATGCTGCGCAAGAAACTACGCAAACAAAATGGGGCCCCGCTTAAGGCAAAAACCAACAGCGGAACAAATTTTAAAAGGATTTGTTAATCACAATCCAAGCGCCGGGCGCGCGGCGCCGGAGCCGACTCAATGCGCGCGATCCATGGGGAGGTCGATAAGCCGGCAGGCTAGCGCGCGGCCAGTGGCTTTATCTTCAAGGCGCCGGCCAGCTTGTCGAGCTCGGCCAGCAGTTCGGGCGCCAGTGGCAGACCGTTGGCCAGGCGGTCCGCGCGCCGCTTGGCGCGCTGCTCGCCCGGCAGCCGCACGGTCTGGCCGGGCAGTGTCTTGGATGCGCGCAACTCGCGGCTGTGGCGGTCGACTTCCGCTTTGAACTGGTCGATCGGCTGGAAGCGCGCCGGGTCGAGCGCGATCACGAACTGGCCGGTATTGGTGACCTTGCCCGGCTCGGCGTTGAAGTCGATGCAATCGCGGCCGAACAGCGCGCCGTTGAGCGCGCCCGCCAGCAGTCCGATCATCATCGCCAGCCCGGCACCCTTGTAGCCGCCCATCGGCAGCAGCAGCGCGTTGAGCGTCTTCTGCGGATCGGTGACGGCTTCGCCGGTCGCAGGATCCACCATCCAGTCCGGCTGCAGCGGAATGTTCTGCAAGCGATGGTTCTTGATGGTGCCGTAGGACACGATCGATGTGGCGATGTCGAGCACCAGCGGCGGCTCCTTGCCGGCCGGGATCGCGATCGCCAGCGGATTGGTGCCGAGCAAATATTCGGAGCCGCCGGCAAGCGGCATGTGATTGGCATTGGCGACCGCGGCATAGATGCCGATCATGTCGGCTTTCAGCATGAGCGCGGCATAGGCGCCGGCGGCGCCGGCATGGTTCGACATGCGCACGCCGGCCCAGGCAACGCCGCATTCGCGCGCCATCTCGATGGCGGTTTCGACCGCGCGCCCGACCACAAGATGGCCCATGCCGTTGTCGCCGTCGACCAGCGCGACGGCAGGCGCGGTGCGCTCGACCTTGATGTTGGGACGCGGGTTGGTCGACTTGACCTTCAGCCGATGGACGTATTGCGGCAGGCGGAACACGCCATGGGCGTCGGCGCCGGAGAGATCGGCTTCCACCATCAGTTCGGCCACCTTGGCGGCGTCCTCCGCCGTCAGGCCGGATTTGACCATGGCGTCGGCGATCAGGCCGGTAACGGCCGAAACCGGCACGCGGGCGGATTGTGGTTTGGTGTCGGCCTTCATGATTTCACCGGCAGCAGTGTTTCGGCATTTTTTCCGAGGATTGCGGTCTTGGCGCTATCGGCAACGTTTAGGCCCTGCACATGGCGGGCGCAATCCAGCATGGCCATGTCATAGGGGTAATCGCTGCCGAGCATCACATGATCGGCGCCCACGTGCCCGATTATAAATTCGAGCACCGGAGCCGAATGCAGGATGGTGTCGTAGAGGAAACAACCGGCAATGTCCTGCGGTTGCTTGGCGATGTTCTTTTTCGGCTCCGGCCGCACCTGCCAACCGTGCTGCCAGCGCGCCGCCTGATAGGGCGTAAAGCCGCCGCCGTGTGCGAGGCAGACTTTCAGCTTCGGATGACGGTCCATGACGCCGCCGAAATAGAGGCAGGCGGCGGCAATCGTCGTGTCGAGCGGATTGCCGATGAAGTTGCGCAGGTAATAGGACTTCAGCCGGTCGGCACCGGCGACATGCGCCGGATGAATGAACATGAAGGCGCCAAGCTCCTCGGCGGTCGCCCATAGCGGCTCGAAATCGGGATCGTCGAGATTCTTGCCCATGACGTTGGAGCCGATCATGGCGCCGCGCAAACCGAGCTTGGTCATGGCGCGCTTGAGCTCGTCGGCGGCGCGCTTCGGGTCCTGCAGCGGCAGCGTGGCGATGCCCCAGAAACGGTCGGGGTGGGCCGCGATGTGCTTGGCCATTTGGTCGTTCTGGATGCCGGAGGTGGCGGCGCCAAGCGCCGGCTCCTGGTCGTAGAGATAGGTCTGCGGCGTGGCCGAGAGCACGTGCACGTCGACTCCGGCTGCGTCCATGTCGCGCAGCCGGTGGGCAAGATCGAAGCCGCCGCGCGGATACGGCCGGTAGGCGACGCCGCCCACGTCGAGCACGGTGGCGTCGGCGTCGATGGGCGTGATGGTGACCGGAACCTTGGGCGCTTCCTTGCTCAGTAGGGCGGCGGTTTCTTCGGTGAGAACGTGGGTGTGGACGTCGATGCTGCGCGGCTTACTCATTTCGCCCTCTGAAATGGGCCGCGCGATACGCCGGCCGCGTGAGGATTGGGAGCGCTTGAGTGCCGCACCCGCGAGGCCGGCGCAAGCCCCTGTCGTCCCCGGCCGTTTCGGCTATAAACAGCCCTTCACTGCCCCCACCCGCCGGATGTTCCCATGACTGAGACCAGCCCAGCCAAACACCAACCGCGCGTCGAGGACGATGCCCTGGTCCGCGGCAGCGGACGTTTCATGGATGACCCGCGACTGCCGAACCAGGCCTACGCCGCTTTCGTGCGCTCGCCGCATGCCCATGCCCGGGTGCTGTCGGTCAAGACCGAGGAAGCAAGCAAGTCGAAAGGCGTACTCGCCGTGCTCACCGCCGAGGACATGAAGGCGGCCGGCGTCGGCAGCGTGTCGCGCCATCCGCCGGTGCAGGGCCGCGTCGGCAAGGCGATGATCGTGACCTATCGGCCCGCGCTGGCCGGCGAGAAGGTCATGCATGTGGGCGACCCGGTGGCGATGGTGGTGGCGGAAAACTTGGCCGCCGCGCTCGATGCCGCCGATCTGGTCGCGGTCGACTACGAAGAATTGCCGGCGGTGGTCACGCTCGACGACGCCATGAAGGGCGACACGCAGCTCTTCCCGGAAGCGCCCGGCAACCTGATCGTGGACTGGCCGGGCCCCGTTCCGAGCGAGGACAACGAACGCGAGGTTGAACGGATTATCGCGCAGGCTCCGAAGGTCGCGCGCGTTCGCGTTCTCAACCAGCGCATGGTGGTAGCCTCGATGGAGACGCGCGGCGCCACCGGCGAATACGACGCCGCCAAGGACAGCTACACCCTGCACGCCTGCTCGCAGAGCGCCAATAATTTGCGCACGCTGGTCGCCCCCGTCATGGGCGTGCCGAACGAAAAGCTGCGGGTGATCACCGAGGACGTCGGCGGCGCGTTCGGCATGAAAACGCCGCCCTATCCGGAATATGCGGCGCTGCTGGTGGCCGCGCGCAAGCTTTCGCGGCCGGTGCACTGGCAGTCGACACGCTCGGAAGCCTTCGTCACCGACACGCAGGCGCGCGATACAGCCACCGACGCGGAACTTGCGCTCGACGAAAAAGGTAAGTTCCTGGCGCTGCGCGTGCGCCACCACTGCAATCAGGGCGCCTACGTGAGCACCGCCGGCGTCGGCATCAATACCAATAATTTCGCGCGCTGCCTGCCGGGCATGTACCGCATCCCGAAGGTCGATATTGGGATCGCCTGCTATTTCAGCAATACCGTGCCGATCGGCCCCTATCGCGGCGCCGGGCGGCCGGAAGCGAACTACGCGCTCGAGCGTGTGGTGGAAGAAGCCGCGCGCGTCGTCGGCATGGACCCGTTGCGCCTGCGCAAGAAGAACCTCATCCCGCCGTCGGCCATGCCCCACAAGACCGCCATCGGCAACACCTATGACAGCGGCGATTTCCCCGGCATCGTCGACGCCGCGCTCAAGCTTTCCGACTACGCCGGTTTCAACAAGCGCCGGCGCGAAGCGGCGCGGCGCAAGAAATACCGCGGCATCGGCATCTCATGCATGCTCGAGCACGCCGGCGCGATGCCGGCGGAAGAGGCCGCGCTTACCTTTCCCGGCGGCGACAAACTGATACTCGGCTGCAACGTGCAATCGACCGGCCAGGGCCACGCCACCGTTTTCCCGCACCTGCTCGCCGACAAGCTCGGCATCGACGCCGGCAAGATCGAACACCGCCACGGCGACAGCGCCATGGGCGTCACCGGCTTCGCCTCGGTCGGCTCGCGCTCGGCCATGTGCGCGGGCAATGCCATCGTGCACACCGCCGACGTGATGCTGGCCAAGGGCAAGAAGATCGCTTCGGCGCTGCTGGAGGCGTCCGAGCAGGACATCCAGTACAACGCGGGGCAATTCGCAGTGGTCGGTACCGATCGCAAGATTTCGCTGTTCGAGACCGCGCGCCGCGCCAAGGAACTAGGCGAAAATCTCGACACCAAGGACAAAACCGAGACGCACCTCACCTTCCCCAACGGCTGCCACATCGCCGAGGTCGAGATCGATCCCGATACCGGCCTGGTCGACCTCGTCACCTATACGGCGGTCGACGACTGCGGCAATCCGCTCGACACCATGATTGTCGAGGGCCAGGTGCACGGCTCGATCGCGCAAGGGTTGGGCCAGGCGCTGGTGGAGAATGCGGTCTACGATTCAGCCAGCGGGCAATTGGTGACCGGCTCGTTCATGGATTACGGCATGCCGCACGCGGAGATCATGCCGATCGAACTGCGCGAGGCGCTGCGGCCGATGCCGGCCAAGACCAATCCGCTCGGCGTCAAGGGCACCGGCGAAGCGGGCACCACCGCGGCGATCGCGGCGGTGATGAACGCGGTCTCCAACGCCATCCCCAACGGCGCCGCCGACCACATGGAAATGCCGGCAACGCCAGCGAAGGTGTGGGAGGCGTGCCAGAAGGCGCAGGCGAAATAGCCGCATATTCAGGTGTCGTCCCCCGCGAAGGCGGGGGACCCAGTGCACACAGACAGTTCAGTGATTACTGGAGCGCCCGCCTGCGCGGGCGATGACAGCGGTATGTGATGCGGCTTCCGGCTTTAAGCCTGCGAGATGAACTTGATGTTGGTGTAGGCCTCAAGCCCCTCGATGCCGCCCTCCGAGCCGTAGCCGGATTCCTTGACGCCGCCGAACGGCGTCTCCGGCGTCGAGATGGCGACCGAGTTGACGCCCACCATGCCGGTCTGGATGGCGTCGCCGATGGCCGTCGCAGTGGCGGCCGAGCTGGTGAAGGTATAGGCGGCGAGACCATACTCAAGGGAATTGGCGCGTTCGACTACCTCGTCGAAGGTCTTGAACGGCACGATGGGTGCAACCGGACCGAACGGCTCGTGCGTCATGACCTTGGAATCGTCCGGCACCTCGGTAATCACCGTCGGCTGGAAGAAGTAGCCCTGGTTGCCGTGGCGCGACCCGCCGGCCAGCACCTTGCCGCCACGGTCCTTGGCGTCGTTGACGATTGACTCCATGGCATCGAGGCGGCGCGGATTAGCCAGCGGGCCCATGGTGATGCCCTTCTCCAGCCCGTCGCCCATCTTGATGCCCTTGGCGTATTCGGTGAAGCGCGCCACGAACTTACTGTAGGACGGCTCCTGCACGTAGAAGCGCGTCGGCGAGATGCAGACCTGGCCGGCATTGCGGTACTTGAAGGCGGCGATGGTGTCGGCGGCCTTCTCCGGATCGGCGTCGGCGAACACGACGACCGGCGAGTGACCGCCCAGCTCCATGGTGGCGCGCTTCATGCCCTTGGCGGCGAGGCCCGCGAGATGCTTGCCGACCGGAATCGAGCCGGTGAAGGAAATCTTCTTGACCGACTTCTGCGGGATCAGATGCTCGGAGACGTCCGCCGGCACGCCGAACACGAGATTGAGCACACCCGCCGGCAGGCCAGCGTCGGCAAAGCATCTGACCAGTTCGACGCAGCCGCCCGGCGTTTCTTCCGAGGCCTTGATGATGATCGCGCATCCGGCCGCCAGCGCGCCGGCGATTTTTCTGATCGGGGTGAGCGTGGGGAAATTCCACGGCGTGAACGCCGCCACGATGCCGACCGGCTCCTGCAGAACAAGCTGGCGCACGCCCTTCTGCCGGCCGGGGACGATGCGGCCATATAATCTGCGGCCTTCCTCGGCGTACCAATCGATGATATCGGCGGAGGTGAGCACTTCCGCGCGCGATTCCGGATAGACCTTGCCCTGTTCCTGGGTCTGCACCTTGGAAATATGATCGTAGCGCTCGCGCACCAGGTCGGCGGCCTTGCGCATGATCTTGGAGCGATCGTAGGCAGAGGTCGCCTTCCACACCGCAAAGCCCTTTTCAGCGGCGGCCAGCGCGGCATCGAGATCGGCTTTGCTGGCGTGCGGCAGACGCCCCAGCGCCTTGCCGGTCGCCGGATTGATCACATCCTCGCTCTTGCGGCCTTCGCCGTTAAGCCATTTGCCGTCGATGAAAAGACCCAACTCGGTGTACATGCGAACCCCTTCGTTAACCTTCAACTTTCGTCGGACGATGCATTAGCACTTTAGGCGCGGCGCGGCCACTCGTCCGCCCCGACGCGGCGGACCGGTTTAGCCTGCGGAGTCAACAAAGATGTGTGCACTGCGCAAGGAATAGGCGGCGGCGCGATGGGCCGCCAATGTGCCGTAAGCCTCCTGATTCCGCGGCCTTATCTGAGGCCTTGTCTGCAGCCTGTCTGCGGCCTTGGGTCGCGCTTGAGAAACACCACAATTACTGTTGGCCACGGCGGAATATTCAATGTTATGATTTTGACAAGTGGCGTCCGGACCGTCGGCCAGGGATATCGGTTGGCGGTTCAGCCTCAGGCTGGCGGAAACGCTTTAATTCCGCACGAGACGCTGCAGCCAAGGGATACGAAACGAAACTGGGAGGACACGGACATGCTCTACAGGGCAGGAATTGCTTCAGCGGTAGCGGCGGCGGCGTTCGCTTTCGCACCGATTTCCGCGCAAGCGGCCGATTGCGGCACCATTAATCTCGGCGCCTCATTGTCGTTGACGGGAAAATATGCCTCGAACGGCAAAAACACCAAGAATGGCTACGAGTTCGCGGTCAAGAAGATCAATGACGCCGGCGGCGTGAAGGTCGGCGGCAAGTGCTATCACTTCAAGGTCACGTACTACGACGACGAGTCGACGCCGGCGCGCGGCGCGCAGCTGATCGATCGCCTGATCAACCAGGACAAGATCCAATACATTCTCGGGCCCTACAGCTCGGGCATGACCAAGGCGATGCTGCCGGTCATCGAGAAGAACAAGATCCCGATGGTGCAAGCCGAGGCGGCCTCGCGTTCGCTGTTTACGCAAGGCTATAAATACCAGTTCGCCGTCCTCGCGACCTCCGAGAAGTATCTCGCTCCGGCCATCGACCTTGCTGCCGATCTCGCCAAAAAGAACGGCAAGAAGCCGTCGAGCCTGAAGGTCGCGATGATCTTTCAGGACGATCCCTTCTCGCTCGACGTGCGCCAGGGCGTCGTCGACCAGATGAAGAAATACGGCATGAAAGCGGCCATCGATGACCGCATGCCGCCTGACCTGAACGACATCACCGGCTTCCTAACCAAGGTGAAGGCGATCAAGGCCGACGTGCTGATCGTGTCCGGCCACGCAAAAGGCGCGGTCACGGCCGCACGCCAGATGGGTGAATTGAAGGTGCAGGTGCCGCTGGTCGGCATGACGCATTGTGAAGCCGGCAAGGTCACCCAGGATTTCGCGAAGGTCGCCCAAGGTTTCGTCTGCCCGACCCAGTGGGACGAGACCATGAAGGCGAAAGACCCGCTGTTCGGCACCGGGGCCGAGTACAACAAGGAAATGAAGGCCTTTGCCAACTACAAGGTCGTGCCTTACCAGACGGCGCAGGCCTCCGCGGCGGTCTATGTGTGGAAGGACGCGTTCGCGCGGGCCAACTCGCTCGACAAGGAAAAGCTGCGCGCCGCTTTGAAAAAGACCAACCTCAAGACCTTCTACGGCAACGTCAAGTTTGCCCCGGACGGCAGCAACCCCGGCAAGGAAATCCTCCTGCGCCAGATTCAGAACAACAAATATAATCTGGTGTGGCCGGCCGAGGTCGCTGCGGCCAAGATTCAATATCCGCGCGAAGCGCAGTATTGAGCATAGTCAATGGAAACGGGCGGCACTGCCGCCCGTTTCTCTACTTTAGCCGGGCAAGGTCCGATCGCGGTGCGGCCAGACCGCCCGCTGCTGTGATTCGGCACGGCCGAGGTCATCCACGATGGAAACGATCTTAAGCAATCTCTCGATCCTCACGGCGGCGCCGGTGCTCAACGCCGGGCTGCTGATCGACGGCATTTTAATCGGCGCGATCTTTGCGCTCGCGGCCTACGGCCTCGCGCTGGTCTGGGGCGTGATGAACGTGAAGAATCTGGCGCAAGGCGATTTCATCATGCTGGGGGGCTACATCGCCTGGAGCCTCGGCCGCCACGGGATCAGTCCGCTATTGGGCGTTCCGGTCGCCTTCGTGCTGCTGTGGGGGATCGGCTGGGTCATCTATCGGCTGGTGATCTGCAAGGTCATCACCCGCGACCTGTTCACGTCGCTGCTGGCGACCTTCGGCATCGCCATCATTATTCAGCAGACTCTGAACCTGGCGTTCGGGTCCGATACCGAATCGGCCCATTCCGGCTTGCCGACCTGGCAGTTTGCCAGCGGATTGATCACCATTCCGTCCACCCGTGTTCTCGGATTCGGGCTTGCGATCCTGCTGGCGCTGGCGGTGATCCTGTTCATGAAGAACAGCCGCATGGGACAGGCGATCCGCGCCACCGCGCAGGACGCGCGCGCCGCCCGCGTGCTCGGCATCGACACCGAGAAAGTCTATTCATTCACCTTCTGCTTGAACGCGGCGATCTGCGGGGCGGCCGGCGCCCTGGTGGCGCTGGTGTGGAATATCCAGCCGTTCTACGGAACCACCTATTCGATCCGCCTGTTCGTCATCGTCACCGCCGCCGGTTTCGGCAACCTGCCGGGCGTCATCGCCGCCGGATTCGGCATGGGCGTCGTCGAGCAGTTCGGCGGCTTCCTGCTCGGCGCCGAATTCCAGCAGGCGCTGATCGTGCTGCTGCTGCTGGCTGTGCTGTCCTACCGGCAAATTCAGTATCTGCGCGTACGACAAGCGGTCCAATGAGCCTCGCGTCCCGACAGAATCTGCCGTTCGTGCTTATCCTCGTGGCGGGCGTCGCGGCGCCGTTTCTGTTCCCCGATTACATGAACGAAATCGCCATACTCTGGCTGATGATCGTGTTTGCCTCGACCTGGGACATCCTGGGCGGCCAGATGGGCTACAACTCACTCGGCAACATCGTGTTCTTCGGCGCGGGAATGTATATCTGCGCCATCATTCAGATCGGCCTCTTTTACGACGTGGGCATGTACACGTCGGGCGCCCGCACCACCCATATCGTTTTCACTAACAGCCAATATTTCACCGGTTTCGCGATCGGCTTGGTCGTGGCCGGCATCGGCGCCGCGGCGATCGCCATCATCGCCGGCTGGATCGTCTTCGGCCTGCGCGGTCCCTATTTCGCGATCGGCACGCTGGGCCTTGCCGTCGCGTCGGGCGAACTGATGGCCTCGTGGGATTTGGTCGGCGCCGCCAGCGGCATTTCGATGCCGGTGTTTCCGGGCGGGCCGGGTGTGCAGAGGCTATTCTTTTATTTCCTGCTGTTCGCGCTGGCTTTCGCGGTGCTGCTTTTCGTGCGCTGGCTCTATTCCACCAATTTCGGCCTGGCGCTTAACGCCATCCGCGACGACGAGGAAAAAGCGGAAGCCATGGGTCTGCATACTAACCGCTACAAGCGGACGGCCTGGGCACTTTCGGCGGTCTTCCTCGGCATTGCCGGCGCCATCTTCGGCAACATGAACGGCTTCATCGAGCCGCGCGACATCGCCTTTCCCGTCGCCACCTTCAATCTGTTCATGGTGGTGATGGTGCTTCTGGGCGGCAAGGGGACGTTGTGGGGGCCGGTGATCGGCGCGGTGATTTTCCACACCGTTAAGGAGGTGACCTGGACCTATTTTCTCGGCTGGCAGTTCATTGCGCTCGGCGTGCTCATCGTCGTCACCATCGTCTACTTCCAGCAGGGTATTGTCGGCTGGATCGCCGAAAAATATCCAAAATTGTTCGCGCCGCGTGGTAGCGCCAAGCGCGCGCCGGAAACCGCGCTCGACGTGCGCGTTGCGCCGCATCCGGGGGGCGCCGAATGAACGACGCCATCATCGCGGTCGACAAGGTGACCAAATCCTACGGCGGCGTGGTCGCCAACGACGCCGTGTCGCTGACCGTGCCGCGCGGCCGCATCACCGGCCTGATCGGCCCCAACGGCTCCGGCAAGACGACGCTGTTCAACTCCATCGTCGGCTATCATCCGATCGATTCCGGCTCGATCCGCCTAGACGGCCAGGAAATCTCAAAGCTCAAGGGGCAGGAGATCGCGCGGCTCGGCCTGCTGCGCACGTTCCAGACCACGCGCATCTACGGCAAGATGGACTGCATGCAGAACATGCTGATCTCGGTCCCACACCGCGAGGATCGGTATTCGGACATGTTCTCGCGTGCCTCCGGGAAAGTGGCCCAGCACGCCGACCACCTGTTGGCCTTCGTCGGTCTTTATGAAAAGCGCTACCTGCGCGCGGGCTCGCTGTCCTTCGGCCAGCAGAAACTGCTGGAATTCGCCATGGCTTTGATGAACGAGCCGACCGTGCTGTTGCTCGACGAACCGACCGCCGGCATCAACCCGACGCTGATCAACGGCCTGCTCGACCGCCTAAAGCGGGCGAACAGCGAATTGGGCATCACCTTGTTCATCATCGAACACAACATGCGCGTGATCATGAACATCGCCAGCAAAATCTATTGCATGGCGCATGGCGAGATGCTGGCGGAAGGCGAGCCCGGCGAAATCCAGCGCGATCAGCGCGTCATCGATGCCTATCTCGGAGAGAGCTGATGTCGAGCTTTGAGCCGGCCTCGGGCGACTTCCATGGCGGCATCTCGCCGGCGATCTCCGTCGAGGAAGTCACGCGCCAGGCCGAAGAGATAGCCCAGGAGATCAAAATCGAGGAACTCGACGCGCTCGCCGGGAATGACCCGTATCTGCGCATCGACGACCTGCACGCCGGTTACGGGCAGATGGAGATTCTGCACGGCCTCAGCTTGCGCGTCGCCGCGCGGCAGGCGCTTTGCATGATCGGCCCGAACGGCGCTGGCAAATCGACCGTGCTGCATTCGATCTTCGGCTTCACCGACATCTATTCGGGCGCGGTCGTCACCAAGATGAACGGGAAGCCGACGGACGTGACACGACTTTCGTCGAGCGAGAAGCTGCACACGGCCGGCATCGCCTACATCCTGCAGGACAAGTCGGTCTTCCCCGGCATGACGGTGGAAGAGAATTTGTGGATGGGCGCCTATCTGATGGACC